>NZ_CP114771.1:4800000-6085864 GCF_027366395.1 Endozoicomonas sp. GU-1 | reverse complement strand
CTCTGCCAGCGTATTGGTCAGGTGTTTTCGATAGAGGTGCCCGTTGCCTTGCTGTTCCAGCACCCCACGGTCACGGCACTGGCTCAACACATTCAATCGCTGGATACCCTGCCGCAGATGCAGCTGCCCGCCCTGGTGCCTGAACCTGATCACCGCTTTGAATCCTTTCCCCTCAACGCCATTCAACAGGCCTACTGGCTCGGACGGCAGTCCGGTTTTGAGCTGGGACAGGTGGCTACGCAAGCTTACATGGAGTGGGATCTGGACGACATTGGACAGCTGGATGTTCACCGCCTGGAGCAGGCATGGCAGACCCTGGTGGATCGCCACGATATGCTGCGTACCGTTATCCTGCCCTCCGGTGAGCAACAGGTACTGGCAGAAGTGCCTGACTTTGCCCTTGCCATCACCGACCTGACCGCCCTGAATGACCCGGCGGCACTGGAACAGCATTTGCTGGCTATACGACAGAACGAGTCTCACCGGGTCAGCGATCCTGAACAATGGCCCCTGTTCGACTGTCAGTTGATTCGGTTACCCAACCAGCGTGGCCGCTTGCTGTTCCGTATGGACGCCCTGGTCGCTGACGCCGGCAGTTTCTTCCTGATCTTTGCCGAACTGGCCGATCGCTACCAACATCCGGAGGTTGTCTACCCGCCACTGCAGCTGACCTTCCGGGACTATTTGCTGGCAGTGCCGGAGGATCATCCGGCCCGTCTCCGGGACCGGGACTACTGGCTGGAACGGCTTGATACCCTGCCACCGGCACCCCAGTTACCGGTGACAGCCCTGGCACCTGAAGAACAACCGCGCTTTGTCCGGCGCTCCGGCACACTGTCGCCTGAACACTGGCAGGCACTGCAGAACCAGGCCCGTCAGCAGGGACTGACGGCCAATGCCGTCCTGTTAACCGCCTGGTCCCTGGTGCTGGCCCGCTGGTGCCGGGAACCGGCCATGACCCTGAACCTGACCACCTTCCAGCGACTGCCGGTGCATGAGGAGGTCGACCGGATCATTGGCGACTTCACCGCCCTGAGCCTGCTGGAAATTCACCCTGACCCCGCTGTGGATTTCCTGTCGCAGGCCCAGCGTGTGCAACAGCAGTTGTCGTCTGATTTATCACACCGGTTGTTCAGTGGCGTGGAGGTGCTCCGTGCCCTGCGCCAGCAAACCAGTACCGATGTCCTGATGCCCGTGGTCTTTACCTCCACCCTGGGGCTGGACCACCAGGCACTGGACACATTGATGGACAACCAGCTGTTCGGCACGCCCGGTTATGCCATCTCCCAGACCCCGCAGGTCTGGCTGGATCACCAGGTGATGGAGTACGATGGTGCGTTGATCTACAACTGGGATGCTGCCGAGCAGTTGTTTGACCCGGCCGTGCTGAACAGCCTGTTTGCCAGCTGGAACTCCCTGCTGCAGACCCTGGCGACCGGGCCACAGTGCTGGAAAGCACCGGTGTCCCCTTCCCTCCCTCAACCGGATCTTGTCCTGTGGCAAGCATTAAACGACACGGATTATGCATGGGTGGATGATGACCGGGCCACCCTGCTGACGGACATTCTGCAACAGGCTGAACAACGGAGCAGGCAACCCGCCCTGATCAGCAGTGATGAAACGCTGGATTACCAGACATTACTGGCCAGGGTCCGTTCACTGGCGGGCGTCATGATGGATCAGGGTGTTCAGCCCTGTAGCCCGGTGGCTATTTACCTAGAGAAAAGTATCGGGCAGGTAACAGCGGTACTGGCCACCCTGTTGACCGGCGCCTTCTATGTGCCCCTGAACCCGGAATGGCCCATCGCCCGTATCCGGCAGGTGTTGGCGCAACTGGATCAGCCGGTGGTGGTGACCGATGCTGAATGGGCTGGTAATCTGCATTCGCTGGCATCGGATGCCGTGACCACGCTGCTGATTGACGACGGTGAACCAGCAAATCATCAGGTCGAATTACCCAATACCCAACCGGACGACCTGGCCTACATCATCTTCACTTCCGGTTCCACCGGCACACCCAAAGGCGTCATGATGACCCACCGGGCGGTGCTGAATACGCTCCGGGATGTGAACCGTCGTGTGTCACTGAACGCTGAAGACCGGGTGTACGGCTTGTCCGCCCTCTCTTTTGACCTGTCGGTGTGGGATATCTTTGGTACGCTCTGTGCCGGGGCCACCCTGGTATTACCGGACAGCTGCCTGGTGAAATCGCCTCAACACTGGCGTCACCAGGTGGAACAGCACCGGGTCACGGTCTGGAATACCGTCCCTGCGCTGGCGGAACTGCTGATTGAAGCGGTGCCGGCGGGTGCCCTGGGCAGCCTGCGCCTGGCCCTGCTCAGTGGTGACTGGATTCCCCTGACCCTGCCGGACAGGCTGCGTGGGGCGGCACCGGGCATTCAGGTGCTCGCCCTGGGTGGCGCAACGGAAGCGGCCATCTGGTCCAACTGTTTTACCGTGACGGATACCGTAACGGAGAGTAAGCAACACTGGTCATCCATTCCCTACGGCACGCCGCTGGCCAACCAGCAGTTCTACATTCTGCAGCCGGACAGCCGGCTACTGTGCCCACCGGGGGTGACCGGTGAACTGTGCATCGGCGGTGCCGGGCTGGCGCAGGGTTACCTGGGTGACCCGCAAAAGACAGCGTCCGCCTTTATTGAGCATCCAGACTATGGTCATTTATACCGGACCGGTGACCTGGGGCATCTTGATGGGGAAGGCCTCCTGATCTTTGAAGGGCGGGAAGATACCCAGGTGAAAATCCATGGACACCGGGTGGAGCTGGGTGAGATTGGATACGCACTGGAACAACTGCCGTGGATCGATCAGGCTGCCGTGACCTGCCAGCAGGAAACGCTGGTCGGTTTCCTGGTCGTCGACCAGCAGATGCTACCCGGGCCTGACCAGCAGCCGGGACAGGCAGAGATCCGGGATAAGGCGGAGCGTATTGATTTCAAAATGGCTCGTCATGGTGTACGGCACATCCGTAAGGACGATACCATTATTCCGTTAAGCAGTGCTTCCAACGACCGGTTCCGTTTCTGTCCTGCCTGGTCTGCTGATGCTTCGGAGCCCCTGGCAATATCCGATATTACACCGCTGTCGCTGGACAGGTTCAGTGCACTGCTGGCCGGGTTACGCAGTTACTCCGACGACAGTACTCCGCTACCCAAATACGGTTATCCGTCCGCTGGCAGCCTTTACCCCGTGCAACTGGTTCTGCGTATCGGTTCCGGTGCCATTGACGAGATACCTGCCGGCCGTTACTACTATCATCCGGATCACCAGCTGCTCTGGCTTGGAAACGATGATATTGGCGCTGAACGCATTGAGCTTATTCTGAATGCCCGACGGTCTGCCATTGAACCAATGTATGGTCAACTGGCATTGCCGTTCTGTGAACTGGAGGCCGGTTATATGCTGGCCCAGCTGGAAGCCTGTGCGCTCCCTCTTGGGTTGGCGCTGGTCAACCGACTAACGGACGAACCATCGTTTCAGGACGATTCGCAGCTGGTACTGCTGGAGTGCGAACTGGCGGCCATCCGGGAGTCGGCTGATTGCCCTATGGAAAGATCCCTGCGCCAGCGTCGCAGCTTCCGCAATTTTGAAACCTGGGAGCCGGATTGCGATAAACTGCTGCGCTGGCTGGGTTCACCCATGGAATGGGGTAAAAATAAGGGACTCCGGTTGCATATTCTCTGGCGATCAACCGCTGACCAGGAAGACCGCTGGCAATGGCTGGAACGACCTGATAAATCTGTGGCAACGGCTGTATTAACGCAGTTATCACTCTGGTTCAACAGCGGTATTGCCCTGGTCATCACCGGTACGGATGATCGTCACCATCGACTGGCAGCGGGTCACCTGGGGCAGCAACTGCAACTGACCGCCATGGATCAGGCGATAGGGCTGTGCCCACTGGGGCAGTGGCCAGAGCCATCTTGCCTGGGAGAAACCGTGTTGCATGCCCTGATCGGCGGCAGGGTCTTGCCTGATGCCTGGCAGCAACCCGGTCAGCAATCCATCGACCTGGCCCGCGTCCTCAGTCAGCGCCTGGAACAGCACCTGCCACATTACATGCTGCCTGCATTGTATGTGCCACTGGATGCCCTGCCCAAAACGAGCAATGGCAAACTGGATCGCAAGGCTCTGCCTGAACCAGAGATCAGCAGCCATGTGCAGTCTGCTCCACCCACTACCCCCGACGAAACACGACTCTGTGACCTCTGGCAGGAACTGCTGAACATCGAGCAGATCGGCATACACGACAACTTCTTCCAGCTCGGCGGTGACTCCCTGCTGGCCATACGACTCTGCCAGCGTATTGGTCAGGTGTTTTCGATAGAGGTGCCCGTTGCCTTGCTGTTCCAGCACCCCACGGTCACGGCACTGGCTCAACACATTCAATCGCTGGATACCCTGCCGCAGATGCAGCTGCCCGCCCTGGTGCCTGAACCTGATCACCGCTTTGAGCCCTTTCCCCTCAACGCCATTCAACAGGCCTACTGGCTCGGACGGCAGTCCGGTTTTGAGCTGGGACAGGTGGCTACGCAAGCTTACATGGAGTGGGATCTGGACGACATTGGACAGCTGGATGTTCACCGCCTGGAGCAGGCATGGCAGACCCTGGTGGATCGCCACGATATGCTGCGTACCGTTATCCTGCCCTCCGGTGAGCAACAGGTACTGGCAGAAGTGCCTGACTTTGCCCTTGCCATCACCGACCTGACCGCCCTGAATGACCCGGCGGCACTGGAACAGCATTTGCTGGCTATACGACAGAACGAGTCTCACCGGGTCAGCGATCCTGAACAATGGCCCCTGTTCGACTGTCAGTTGATTCGGTTACCCAACCAGCGTGGCCGCTTGCTGTTCCGTATGGACGCCCTGGTCGCTGACGCCGGCAGTTTCTTCCTGATCTTTGCCGAACTGGCCGATCGCTACCAACATCCGGAGGTTGTCTACCCGCCACTGCAGCTGACCTTCCGGGACTATTTGCTGGCAGTGCCGGAGGATCATCCGGCCCGTCTCCGGGACCGGGACTACTGGCTGGAACGGCTTGATACCCTGCCACCGGCACCCCAGTTACCGGTGACAGCCCTGGCACCTGAAGAACAACCGCGCTTTGTCCGGCGCTCCGGCACACTGTCGCCTGAACACTGGCAGGCACTGCAGAACCAGGCACGTCAGCAGGGACTGACGGCCAATGCCGTCCTGTTAACCGCCTGGTCCCTGGTGCTGGCCCGCTGGTGCCGGGAACCGGCCATGACCCTGAACCTGACCACCTTCCAGCGACTGCCGGTGCATGAGGAGGTCGACCGGATCATTGGCGACTTCACCGCCCTGAGCCTGCTGGAAATTCACCCTGACCCCGCTGTGGATTTCCTGTCGCAGGCCCAGCGTGTGCAACAGCAGTTGTCGTCTGATTTATCACACCGGTTGTTCAGTGGCGTGGAGGTGCTACGTGCCCTGCGCCAGCAAACCAGTACCGATGTCCTGATGCCCGTGGTCTTTACCTCCACCCTGGGGCTGGACCACCAGGCACTGGACACATTGATGGACAACCAGCTGTTCGGCACGCCCGGTTATGCCATCTCCCAGACCCCGCAGGTCTGGCTGGATCACCAGGTGATGGAGCACGATGGTGCGTTGATCTACAACTGGGATGCTGCCGAGCAGTTGTTTGACCCGGCCGTGCTGAACAGCCTGTTTGCCAGCTGGAACTCCCTGCTGCAGACCCTGGCGACCGGGCCACAGTGCTGGAAAGCACCGGTGTCCCCTTCCCTCCCTCAACCGGATCTTGTCCTGTGGCAAGCATTAAACGACACGGATTATGCATGGGTGGATGATGACCGGGCCACCCTGCTGACGGACATTCTGCAACAGGCTGAACAACGGAGCAGGCAACCCGCCCTGATCAGCAGTGATGAAACGCTGGATTACCAGACATTACTGGCCAGGGCCCGTTCACTGGCGGGCGTCATGATGGATCAGGGTGTTCAGCCCTGTAGCCCGGTGGCTATTTACATAGAGAAAAGTATCGGGCAGGTGACAGCAGTACTGGCCACCCTGTTGACCGGCACCTTCTATGTGCCCCTGAACCCGGAATGGCCCATCGCCCGTATCCGGCAGGTGTTGGCGCAACTGGATCAGCCGGTGGTGGTGACCGATGCTGAATGGGCTGGTAATCTGCATTCGCTGGCATCGGATGCCGTGACCACGCTGCTGATTGACGACGGTGAACCAGCAAATCATCAGGTCGAATTACCCAATACCCAACCGGACGACCTGGCCTACATCATCTTCACTTCCGGTTCCACCGGCACACCCAAAGGCGTCATGATGACCCACCGGGCGGTGCTGAATACGCTCCGGGATGTGAACCGTCGTGTGTCACTGAACGCTGAAGACCGGGTATACGGCTTGTCCGCCCTCTCTTTTGACCTGTCGGTGTGGGATATCTTTGGTACGCTCTGTGCCGGGGCCACCCTGGTATTACCGGACAGCTGCCTGGTGAAATCGCCTCAACACTGGCGTCACCAGGTGGAACAGCACCGGGTCACGGTCTGGAATACCGTCCCTGCGCTGGCGGAACTGCTGATTGAAGCGGTGCCGGCGGGTGCCCTGGGCAGCCTGCGCCTGGCCCTGCTCAGTGGTGACTGGATTCCCCTGACCCTGCCGGACAGGCTGCGTGAGGCGGCACCGGGCATTCAGGTGCTCGCCCTGGGTGGCGCAACGGAAGCGGCCATCTGGTCCAACTGTTTTACCGTGACGGATACCGTAACGGAGAGTAAGCAACACTGGTCATCCATTCCCTACGGCACGCCGCTGGCCAACCAGCAGTTCTACATTCTGCAGCCGGACAGCCGGCTACTGTGCCCACCGGGGGTGACCGGTGAGCTGTGCATCGGCGGTGCCGGGCTGGCGCAGGGTTACCTGGGTGACCCGCAAAAGACAGCGTCCGCCTTTATTGAGCATCCAGACTATGGTCATTTATACCGGACCGGTGACCTGGGGCATCTTGATGGGGAAGGCCTCCTGATCTTTGAAGGGCGGGAAGATACCCAGGTGAAAATCCATGGACACCGGGTGGAGCTGGGTGAGATTGAATACGCACTGGAACAACTGCCGTGGATCGATCAGGCTGCCGTGACCTGCCAGCAGGAAACGCTGGTCGGTTTCCTGGTCGTCGACCAGCAGATGCTACCCGGGCCTGACCAGCAGCCGGGACAGGCAGAGATCCGGGATAAGGCGGAGCGTATTGATTTCAAAATGGCTCGTCATGGTGTACGGCACATCCGTAAGGACGATACCATTATTCCGTTAAGCAGTGCTTCCAACGACCGGTTCCGTTTCTGTCCTGCCTGGTCTGCTGATGCTTCGGAGCCCCTGGTAATATCCGATATTACACCGCTGTCGCTGGACAGGTTCAGTGCACTGTTGGCCGGGTTACGCAGTTACTCCGACGACAGTACTCCGCTACCCAAATACGGTTATCCGTCCGCTGGCGGCCTTTACCCCGTGCAACTGGTTCTGCGTATCGGTTCCGGTGCCATTGACGAGATACCTGCCGGCCGTTACTACTATCATCCGGATCACCAGCTGCTCTGGCTTGGAAACGATGATATTGGCGCTGAACGCATTGAGCTCATTCTGAATGCCCGACGGTCTGCCATTGAACCGATGTGTGGTCAACTGGCCTTGCCGTTCTGTGAACTGGAGGCCGGTTATATGCTGGCCCAGCTGGAAGCCTGTGCGCTCCCCCTTGGGTTGGCGCTGGTCAACCGACTAACGGACGAACCATCGTTTCAGGACGATTCGCAGCTGGTACTGCTGGAGTGCGAACTGGCGGCCATCCGGGAGTCGGCTGATTGCCCTATGGAAAGATCCCTGCGCCAGCGTCGCAGCTTCCGAAATTTTGAAACCTGGGAGCCGGATTGCGATAAACTGCTGCGCTGGCTGGGTTCACCCATGGAATGGGGTAAAAATAAGGGACTCCGGTTGCATATTCTCTGGCGATCAACCGCTGACCAGGAAGACCGCTGGCAATGGCTGGAACGACCTGATAAATCTGTGGCAACGCCTGTATTAACGCAGTTATCACTCTGGTTCAATAGCAGTATTGCCCTGGTCATCACCGGTACGGATGATCGTCACCACCGACTGGCAGCGGGTCACCTGGGGCAGCAACTGCAACTGACCGCCATGGATCAGGCGATAGGACTGTGCCCACTGGGGCAGTGGCCAGAGCCATCTTGCCTGGGAGAAACCGTGTTGCATGCCCTGATCGGCGGCAGGGTCTTGCCTGATGCCTGGCAGCAACCCGGTCAGCAATCCATCGACCTGGCCCGCGTCCTCAGTCAGCGCCTGAAACAGCACCTGCCACATTACATGCTGCCTGCATTGTATGTGCCACTGGATGCCCTGCCCAAAACGAGCACTGGCAAACTGGATCGCAAGGCTCTGCCTGAACCAGAGATCAGCAGCCATGTGCAGTATGCTCCACCCACTACCCCCGACGAAACACGACTCTGTGACCTCTGGCAGGAACTGCTGAACATCGGGCAGATCGGCATACACGACAACTTCTTCCAGCTCGGCGGTGACTCCCTGCTGGCCATACGACTCTGCCAGTGTATTGGTCAGGTGTTTTCGATAGAGGTGCCCGTTGCCTTGCTGTTCCAGCACCCCACGGTCACGGCACTGGCTCAACACATTCAATCGCTGGATACCCTGCCGCAGATGCAGCTGCCCGCCCTGGTGCCTGAACCTGATCACCGCTTTGAGCCCTTTCCCCTCAACGCCATTCAACAGGCCTACTGGCTCGGACGGCAGTCCGGTTTTGAGCTGGGACAGGTGGCTACGCAAGCTTACATGGAGATGGATCTGGACGACATTGGACAGCTGGATGTTCACCGCCTGGAGCAGGCATGGCAGACCCTGGTGGATCGCCACGATATGCTGCGTACCGTTATCCTGCCCTCCGGTGAGCAACAGGTACTGGCAGAAGTGCCTGACTTTGCCCTTGCCATCACCGACCTGACCGCTCTGAATGACCCGGCGGCACTGGAACAGCATCTGCTGGCTATACGACAGAACGAGTCTTACCGGGTCAGCGATCCTGAACAATGGCCCCTGTTCGACTGTCAGTTGATTCGGTTACCCAACCAGCGTGGCCGCTTGCTGTTCCGTATGGACGCCCTGGTCGCTGACGCCGGCAGTTTCTTCCTGATCTTTGCCGAACTGGCCGATCGCTACCAACATCCGGAGGTTGTCTACCCGCCACTGCAGCTGACCTTCCGGGACTATTTGCTGGCAGTGCCGGAGGATCATCCGGCCCGTCTCCGGGACCGGGACTACTGGCTGGAACGGCTTGATACCCTGCCACCGGCACCCCAGTTACCGGTGACAGCCCTGGCACCTGAAGAACAACCGCGCTTTGTCCGGCGCTCCGGCACACTGTCGCCTGAACACTGGCAGGCACTGCAGAACCAGGCCCGTCAGCAGGGACTGACGGCCAATGCCGTCCTGTTAACCGCCTGGTCCCTGGTGCTGGCCCGCTGGTGCCGGGAACCGGCCATGACCCTGAACCTGACCACCTTCCAGCGACTGCCGGTGCATGAGGAGGTCGACCGGATCATTGGCGACTTCACCGCCCTGAGCCTGCTGGAAATTCACCCTGACCCCGCTGTGGATTTCCTGTCGCAGGCCCAGCGTGTGCAACAGCAGTTGTCGTCTGATTTATCACACCGGTTGTTCAGTGGCGTGGAGGTGCTCCGTGCCCTGCGCCAGCAAACCAGTACCGATGTCCTGATGCCCGTGGTCTTTACCTCCACCCTGGGGCTGGACCACCAGGCACTGGACACATTGATGGACAACCAGCTGTTCGGCACGCCCGGTTATGCCATCTCCCAGACCCCGCAGGTCTGGCTGGATCACCAGGTGACGGAGCACGATGGTGCGTTGATCTACAACTGGGATGCTGCCGAGCAGTTGTTTGACCCGGCCGTGCTGAACAGCCTGTTTGCCAGCTGGAACTCCCTGCTGCAGACCCTGGCGACCGGGCCACAGTGCTGGAAAGCACCGGTGTCCCCTTCCCTCCCTCAACCGGATCTTGTCCTGTGGCAAGCATTAAACGACACGGATTATGCATGGGTGGATGATGACCGGGCCACCCTGCTGACGGACATTCTGCAACAGGCTGAACAACGGAGCAGGCAACCCGCCCTGATCAGCAGTGATGAAACGCTGGATTACCAGACATTACTGGCCAGGGCCCGTTCACTGGCGGGCGTCATGATGGATCAGGGTGTTCAGCCCTGTAGCCCGGTGGCTATTTACATAGAGAAAAGTATCGGGCAGGTGACAGCGGTACTGGCCACCCTGTTGACCGGCGCCTTCTATGTGCCCCTGAACCCGGAATGGCCCATCGCCCGTATCCGGCAGGTGTTGGCGCAACTGGATCAGCCGGTGGTGGTGACCGATGCTGAATGGGCTGGTAATCTGCATTCGCTGGCATCGGATGCCGTGACCACGCTGCTGATTGACGACGGTGAACCAGCAAATCATCAGGTCGAATTACCCAATACCCAACCGGACGACCTGGCCTACATCATCTTCACTTCCGGTTCCACCGGCACACCCAAAGGCGTCATGATGACCCACCGGGCGGTGCTGAATACGCTCCGGGATGTGAACCGTCGTGTGTCACTGAACGCTGAAGACCGGGTATACGGCTTGTCCGCCCTCTCTTTTGACCTGTCGGTGTGGGATATCTTTGGTACGCTCTGTGCCGGGGCCACCCTGGTATTACCGGACAGCTGCCTGGTGAAATCGCCTCAACACTGGCGTCACCAGGTGGAACAGCACCGGGTCACGGTCTGGAATACCGTCCCTGCGCTGGCGGAACTGCTGATTGAAGCGGTGCCGGCGGGTGCCCTGGGCAGCCTGCGCCTGGCCCTGCTCAGTGGTGACTGGATTCCCCTGACCCTGCCGGACAGGCTGCGTGAGGCGGCACCGGGCATTCAGGTGCTCGCCCTGGGTGGCGCAACGGAAGCGGCCATCTGGTCCAACTGTTTTACCGTGACGGATACCGTAACGGAGAGTAAGCAACACTGGTCATCCATTCCCTACGGCACGCCGCTGGCCAACCAGCAGTTCTACATTCTGCAGCCGGACAGCCGGCTACTGTGCCCACCGGGGGTGACCGGTGAGCTGTGCATCGGCGGTGCCGGGCTGGCGCAGGGTTACCTGGGTGACCCGCAAAAGACAGCGTCCGCCTTTATTGAGCATCCAGACTATGGTCATTTATACCGGACCGGTGACCTGGGGCATCTTGATGGGGAAGGCCTCCTGATCTTTGAAGGGCGGGAAGATACCCAGGTGAAAATCCATGGACACCGGGTGGAGCTGGGTGAGTTAGAAGCGTCGCTGAAACAACTTCCCGGACTCAAGGATGCTGTTGTTATTGCCAGGGATAATCAGCTGGTTGCCTGGGTAACTCCAGATAGTCCCAATGCTGTTCTATTCAGCCCTGTACAACCACCGGGATTGCAGTTTGATAATTCAATCATTCAACACCATCTGGGCAAGCCGGATAATGAAGCGGAGAAATCGCTTCAACGCACAATCTGTGGCCGTGAACTTTCATCCACTGATGCCAACCATTATTTTCACCAGCACATAAAAATTCAATGTCGTATTTTCACCCTGACGCTCTGTGAGATGTTCGATAACCTGGGGCTTTTTAGCAAGCCCGGTGAAGCACTGACCGCACAACAGGTCATGGCCCATGGTTCTATTCTGCCCCGCTTTACACGTTGGTTAACACGTTGCCTGAACCATCTTGTCAGTGAGAACATCCTGACCGGCCAAAATCCGCATCCGGAAAATGATGCCGTGTCCTATCGGTGCCTGATACCAGTAAAAACATATCTGGCTACTCATAACAAACAAAACAACCAACCGACCGGGAGTGTTAATAGCCTTGATCTGATTTCTATCATTACGGGTCGAAGCCATGCAGCAGAAATCTACCTTACAGAGAATACTGACATTATGTACCAGCATTCTCACCTTTATTGCTTTCAACAAATCGAAAAACTGATCACAGCCTTGTTAACCACCTCAGGCATCCAGCAGGATAGCCCGATCCGATGCCTGGAAATTGGGGCAGGCATGGGGTCATTGACACGGCATATTATACCTCTCCTGCGTGAATCCAAACATGAATTTAACTATGTCTTTACGGATGTATCCGACCTCTTTCTCAAGGAAGCACGAGCAGAGTACGGTGATACATGCATGGAATATCGTTTTTTTGATCTGAATAAAGCACCATCACTCCAGGGTATAAACCCGGCAAGCTTCGATTTCATATTCGCCTCAAACAGTTTGCACGTTGCTCACGTTATCGATCATGCCCTTGAAGATATTCGCAGCCTGCTAAGCCCCGGGGGAGTCTTGTTCTTCATTGAAGGGTGTACATATTGGCCGCAATCAGATCTATTTAAAGGCCTTCAGGTAGGCAGTGATGAATATCAGGACGATCGTGAACATGACTTGTTAAGTGAAAATCAGTGGCTTGATCGACTTAACCGTCTGTTCTCTGTTGCCCAGAGCGGTGCAACCCCCACAGGCGGTCTGGCAGCCGCTTTGGATTTACGGCTTTTTGTGGCCAGGCAATCGAACCAGGTTCTGGGCCTTGACGCAGAGAAAGTTCGAGGATTACTGTCTCAACAACTCCCTGAGTGGATGCTGCCACAGCACGTGCATATGTTACAGACACTCCCCAGGTTAGCCAGTGGAAAAATAGATCGAAAACAGTTTTCCAGCGTCGAATCCATACCAGAAAGAAAACAGTACACGGCACCCGGCACACCTAACGAAACACGACTCTGCAACCTCTGGCAGGAACTGCTGAACATCGAGCAGATCGGCATACACGACAACTTCTTCCAGCTCGGCGGTGACTCCCTGCTGGCCATACGACTTTGCCAGCGTATTGCCCAGGCGCTGTCGGTGGACGTACCAGTCGCCCTGTTGTTCCAGCATCCGACCATTGCCCGGCTGGCTCCGGAACTGACCCGGGATATTGAGCCGATACCGGCCCGCCACCTGAGCCAGGCACCCATGTCCTTCGCGCAACAGCGTCTCTGGTTTATCGAACAGTATGAGCAGGGGACTGCCGCCTATCACATTCCCATGGTGTTGAAACTCCATCAGCCAAAGCAGGCACAAACGCTGGTCGGGGCCTTGCAACTACTGGTTCAACGTCATAAAACCCTGAGGACTTTTTTCAGCACGGATGATGATGGTCAGCCTCTGCAACAAGTTCAGAAAGGCCCATTACCGGTTGAGCGAAAAACACTGGCTAAAGCGGAGTTAAACCCGGCTCTGTCCCGTTCCATTAACACACCGTTTAATCTCAGCACTCAGTATCCGCTTCGCGTCGTCTGGTTTACGGTCAGTGATAATCCGTCGGGCGCTGCGTCTGAAACCCGTCAGGAAGACGACATTTTCCTGTTACTCTTTCATCACATTGCCGTGGACGGCTGGTCCCTGGAAATTCTTACCAGAGAGCTGACACTATTGATGGGCGTGATGGGCGCGCTGTCATCCCACCAGAATACGCCAGAAACCGTGCTTCCCGAATTGCCCATCGATTACCTGGACTTCACCCTCTGGCAGCAGGAAACCTGGCAGGACCAGCTGCTGGCAACCCAGACCCGATGGTGGCAGCAGGAACTGGCAGACCTGGAACCCCTGAACCTGCCACTGGATTATCCTCGACCACGGCAAATCGACTACCGCGGTGGCCATTGCCAATGTTCGCTGTCACCGGAACGCTCTGCGCAGTTGCGCCAACTGGCCAATCGTGAAGATACCACCCTGTACACGGTCATGCTCAGTGCCTTTGCCGTACTGCTCAGCCGTTACTGCAGTCAGGACGATGTTGCCGTTGGTAGCCCGGTCGCCAATCGCCAGCACCCGCAGCTGAAATCCCTTGCCGGTTTTTTTGCCAACACCCTGGTGATCCGTACCCGGCTTGCCCCTGAACAGACCTGCCGTGAACTGATTCGCCAGGTGCACCAATCAGTCGCCGTCGTACAACAGCATCAGGATATTCCCTTTGAGCAGCTGGTTGATCAGTTGCAGGTAGAACGGGACCCTTCCCGTCACCCGCTGTTCCAGGTGATGTTTGCTGTGCAGCACTTTACCCTGGCTCAAGGTCAGGGCATATCACAGCTTCCCCTGCCACCGGAGGCACAGACTACAAAGTTTGACCTGACCCTGATAGTGGATGACCAGGAAGACAGACTTCATGCCAATCTCGAATACGCAACAGCCCTGTTCCGGGAAGAGACCATAACACGCCTGTGGCAGCACTATAAGCGCGTACTTGAGCAGTTTGTTGCCCGGCCGGAGTGTTTAACCCGGGAGATCTCCCTGCTCAGTAATGAGGAATACCAGCAGATCGTCGTTGACTGGAACCAGACCGACGCTCCCCTGCCCGAAGGCCAGGAAAGTCTCCTGCTGCACCAGTTGTTTGAACAGCAGGCCAAACAGTATCCGGATAACCTCTGTCTTGTATTTGAAGAGCAGCAGTTAACCAACCGGGAGGTCAACAACCGGGCCAACCAGCTGACAATGATGATTCAGGAGACAATAAAAGCACAATGCGACGGTGTCATCCCACCGGAAACCTGTGTCATGGTCTGCTGTAAGCCCTGTCTTGAATTTAACATTGCTGCCATGGCGGTATTGAAGGCAGGGTGCGTGTATGTTCCGGTGGACCATACCGATCCGGTGGAACGTCTTCGTTTTATCTTTAATGACACACAATCCCGGATGGTGTTGACGACGTCTCACCAACCCTCCTTCTGGAACAACCACGATGAACCGGATAGCGTTTCTGTCGTGATGCTGGACGACATATCATGGACAGACCAAACACTGTACAACCCGCCCGCACTGATCAGCCATGATCAACTCGCTTATATTATCTTCACCTCCGGCACCACCGGACAGCCAAAAGGGGTGATGATTTCACACGGGGCCAGTGTCAACTTTATTCAGGACTGCCTGGTTCGCTATCCCACGGATCACAGCGATGTTCTTATCCAGAAGATCCCCCATGGGTTTGATGTTTCCATATGGGAAATATTATGTGGTATGTCTTTAAAAGGGCATACAGTCATTGCTTCGCTTGATGTTCGCTATGACCCGGACACATTGGCGTCCATGATCTGTCAACACTCTGTATCCATCATCATATTTGTTCCAACACAGCTGGACAGATTTCTCAAAACCATTTCACAAAAAAGTTCAGATTCTCTTCAGTGTCTGAGGCTGGTTTTTGTCATTGGAGAAACATTGAATTACGACCTTGCTCACCGGTTCATTACCGCCTGCCCACACCACACTCTGGTATTTAATGCCTACGGCCCAACTGAGACGACGGTTGTCGCCACTACTGCCCAGGTGCGATTGAGCCCCGCTCAAAACAGGGATTACTTATCCATTGGCAAGCCATTAACCAATACACGGGTCTATGTGCTGGATCAATACATGCAGCCAGTCCCCGTCGGCATTCCAGGCGAACTCTATATCGGTGGTCACGGGTTGGCCCGTGGTTATCTGAATCAACCTGAGTTGACGAAAGCAGCCTTTATAGATGTGCCTTCGCTTCCAATACATGGCCATGTCTATCGAACAGGTGACAAGGTCAAGTGGCTCGACAATGGCGAATTGCTTTGCATAGGCCGTATCGATCAGCAGGTTAAAATCCGGGGGCACAGAATAGAGCCGGCTGAAATCGAACAGACACTGACGACCATACCCGGCATCACCAGGGCCTTTGTGCAACCACGCAGCCGAAGCAATGATTCGCAGGATCAGTATGACTACCTCGTCTGCTGGTATACCTGCGAACAGCCACAGGTTGAAGCTTCGCTACAGGCTCAATTGCGTCAGAAACTGCCAGAATACATGATCCCAAAGGCTTTTATTGCCGTTGAGTCATTCCCCATGACCCGCACTGGCAAACTGGATCACAAGGCTCTGCCTGAACCAGAGATCAGCAGCCATGTGCAGTCTGCTCCGCCCACTACCCCCGACGAAACACGACTCTGTGACCTCTGGCAGGAACTGCTGAACATCGAGCAGATCGGCATACACGACAACTTCTTCCAGCTCGGCGGTGACTCCCTGCTGGCCATACGACTCTGCCAGCGTATTGGTCAGGTGTTTTCGATAGAGGTGCCCGTTGCCTTGCTGTTCCAGCACCCCACGGTCACGGCACTGGCTCAACACATTCAATCGCTGGATACCCTGCCGCAGATGCAGCTGCCCGCCCTGGTGCCTGAACCTGATCACCGCTTTGAGCCCTTTCCCCTCAACGCCATTCAACAGGCCTACTGGCTCGGACGGCAGTCCGGTTTTGAGCTGGGACAGGTGGCTACGCAAGCTTACATGGAGTGGGATCTGGACGACATTGGACAGCTGGATGTTCACCGCCTGGAGCAGGCATGGCAGACCCTGGTGGATCGCCACGATATGCTGCGTACCGTTATCCTGCCCTCCGGTGAGCAACAGGTACTGGCAGAAGTGCCTGACTTTGCCCTTGCCATCACCGACCTGACCGCCCTGAATGACCCGGCGGCACTGGAACAGCATTTGCTGGCTATACGACAGAACGAGTCTCACCGGGTCAGCGATCCTGAACAATGGCCCCTGTTCGACTGTCAGTTGATTCGGTTACCCAACCAGCGTGGCCGCTTGCTGTTCCGTATGGACGCCCTGGTCGCTGACGCCGGCAGTTTCTTCCTGATCTTTGCCGAACTGGCCGATCGCTACCAACATCCGGAGGTTGTCTACCCGCCACTGCAGCTGACCTTCCGGGACTATTTGCTGGCAGTGCCGGAGGATCATCCGGCCCGTCTCCGGGACCGGGACTACTGGCTGGAACGGCTTGATACCCTGCCACCGGCACCCCAGTTACCGGTGACAGCCCTGGCACCTGAAGAACAACCGCGCTTTGTCCGGCGCTCCGGCACACTGTCGCCTGAACACTGGCAGGCACTGCAGAACCAGGCCCGTCAGCAGGGACTGACGGCCAATGCCGTCCTGTTAACCGCCTGGTCCCTGGTGCTGGCCCGCTGGTGCCGGGAACCGGCCATGACCCTGAACCTGACCACCTTCCAGCGACTGCCGGTGCATGAGGAGGTCGACCGGATCATTGGCGACTTCACCGCCCTGAGCCTGCTGGAAATTCACCCTGACCCCGCTGTGGATTTCCTGTCGCAGGCCCAGCGTGTGCAACAGCAGTTGTCGTCTGATTTATCACACCGGTTGTTCAGTGGCGTGGAGGTGCTCCGTGCCCTGCGCCAGCAAACCAGTACCGATGTCCTGATGCCCGTGGTCTTTACCTCCACCCTGGGGCTGGACCACCAGGCACTGGACACATTGATGGACAACCAGCTGTTCGGCACGCCCGGTTATGCCATCTCCCAGACCCCGCAGGTCTGGCTGGATCACCAGGTGACGGAGCACGATGGTGCGTTGATCTACAACTGGGATGCTGCCGAGCAGTTGTTTGACCCGGCCGTGCTGAACAGCCTGTTTGCCAGCTGGAACTCCCTGCTGCAGACCCTGGCGACCGGGCCACAGTGCTGGAAAGCACCGGTGTCCCCTTCCCTCCCTCAACCGGATCTTGTCCTGTGGCAAGCATTAAACGACACGGATTATGCATGGGTGGATGATGACCGGGCCACCCTGCTGACGGACATTCTGCAACAGGCTGAACAACGGAGCAGGCAACCCGCCCTGATCAGCAGTGATGAAACGCTGGATTACCAGACATTACTGGCCAGGGCCCGTTCACTGGCGGGCGTCATGATGGATCAGGGTGTTCAGCCCTGTAGCCCGGTGGCTATTTACATAGAGAAAAGTATCGGGCAGGTGACAGCGGTACTGGCCACCCTGTTGACCGGTGCCTTCTATGTGCCCCTGAACCCGGAATGGCCCATCGCCCGTATCCGGCAGGTGTTGGCGCAACTGGATCAGCCGGTGGTGGTGACCGATGCTGAATGGGCTGGTAATCTGCATTCGCTGGCATCGGATGCCGTGACCACGCTGCTGATTGACGACGGTGAACCAGCAAATCATCAGGTCGAATTACCCAATACCCAACCGGACGACCTGGCCTACATCATCTTCACTTCCGGTTCCACCGGCACACCCAAAGGCGTCATGATGACCCACCGGGCGGTGCTGAATACGCTCCGGGATGTGAACCGTCGTGTGTCACTGAACGCTGAAGACCGGGTATACGGCTTGTCCGCCCTCTCTTTTGACCTGTCGGTGTGGGATATCTTTGGTACGCTCTGTGCCGGGGCCACCCTGGTATTACCGGACAGCTGCCTGGTGAAATCGCCTCAACACTGGCGTCACCAGGTGGAACAGCACCGGGTCACGGTCTGGAATACCGTCCCTGCGCTGGCGGAACTGCTGATTGAAGCGGTGCCGGCGGGTGCCCTGGGCAGCCTGCGCCTGGCCCTGCTCAGTGGTGACTGGATTCCCCTGACCCTGCCGGACAGGCTGCGTGAGGCGGCACCGGGCATTCAGGTGCTCGCCCTGGGTGGCGCAACGGAAGCGGCCATCTGGTCCAACTGTTTTACCGTGACGGATACCGTAACGGAGAGTAAGCAACACTGGTCATCCATTCCCTACGGCACGCCGCTGGCCAACCAGCAGTTCTACATTCTGCAGCCGGACAGCCGGCTACTGTGCCCACCGGGGGTGACCGGTGAGCTGTGCATCGGCGGTGCCGGGCTGGCGCAGGGTTACCTGGGTGACCCGCAAAAGACAGCGTCCGCCTTTATTGAGCATCCAGACTATGGTCATTTATACCGGACCGGTGACCTGGGGCATCTTGATGGGGAAGGCCTCCTGATCTTTGAAGGGCGGGAAGATACCCAGGTGAAAATCCATGGACACCGGGTGGAGCTGGGTGAGTTAGAAGCGTCGCTGAAACAACTTCCCGGACTCAAGGATGCTGTTGTTATTGCCAGGGATAATCAGCTGGTTGCCTGGGTAACTCCAGATAGTCCCAATGCTGTTCTATTCAGCCCTGTACAACCACCGGGATTGCAGTTTGATAATTCAATCATTCAACACCATCTGGGCAAGCCGGATAATGAAGCGGAGAAATCGCTTCAACGCACAATCTGTGGCCGTGAACTTTCATCCACTGATGCCAACCATTATTTTCACCAGCACATAAAAATTCAATGTCGTATTTTCACCCTGACGCTCTGTGAGATGTTCGATAACCTGGGGCTTTTTAGCAAGCCCGGTGAAGCACTGACCGCACAACAGGTCATGGCCCATGGTTCTATTCTGCCCCGCTTTACACGTTGGTTAACACGTTGCCTGAACCATCTTGTCAGTGAGAACATCCTGACCGGCCAAAATCCGCATCCGGAAAATGATGCCGTGTCCTATCGGTGCCTGATACCAGTAAAAACATATCTGGCTACTCATAACAAACAAAACAACCAACCGACCGGGAGTGTTAATAGCCTTGATCTGATTTCTATCATTACGGGTCGAAGCCATGCAGCAGAAATCTACCTTACAGAGAATACTGACATTATGTACCAGCATTCTCACCTTTATTGCTTTCAACAAATCGAAAAACTGATCACAGCCTTGTTAACCACCTCAGGCATCCAGCAGGATAGCCCGATCCGATGCCTGGAAATTGGGGCAGGCATGGGGTCATTGACACGGCATATTATACCTCTCCTGCGTGAATCCAAACATGAATTTAACTATGTCTTTACGGATGTATCCGACCTCTTTCTTAAGGAAGCACGAGCAGAGTACGGTGATACATGCATGGAATATCGTTTTTTTGATCTGAATAAAGCACCATCACTCCAGGGTATAAACCCGGCAAGCTTCGATTTCATATTCGCCTCAAACAGTTTGCACGTTGCTCACGTTATCGATCATGCCCTTGAAGATATTCGCAGCCTGCTAAGCCCCGGGGGAGTCTTGTTCTTCATTGAAGGGTGTACATATTGGCCGCAATCAGATCTATTTAAAGGCCTTCAGGTAGGCAGTGATGAATATCAGGACGATCGTGAACATGACTTGTTAAGTGAAAATCAGTGGCTTGATCGACTTAACCGTCTGTTCTCTGTTGCCCAGAGCGGTGCAACCCCCACAGGCGGTCTGGCAGCCGCTTTGGATTTACGGCTTTTTGTGGCCAGGCAATCGAACCAGGTTCTGGGCCTTGACGCAGAGAAAGTTCGAGGATTACTATCTCAACAACTCCCTGAGTGGATGCTGCCACAGCACGTGCATATGTTACAGACACTCCCCAGGTTAGCCAGTGGAAAAATAGATCGAAAACAGTTTTCCAGCGTCGAATCCATACCAGAAAGAAAACAGTACACGGCACCCGGCACACCTAACGAAACACGACTCTGCAACCTCTGGCAGGAACTGCTGAACATCGAGCAGATCGGCATACACGACAACTTCTTCCAGCTCGGCGGTGACTCCCTGCTGGCCATACGACTTTGCCAGCGTATTGCCCAGGCGCTGTCGGTGGACGTACCAGTCGCCCTGTTGTTCCAGCATCCGACCATTGCCCGGCTGGCTCCGGAACTGACCCGGGATATTGAGCCGATACCGGCCCGCCACCTGAGCCAGGCACCCATGTCCTTCGCGCAACAGCGTCTCTGGTTTATCGAACAGTATGAGCAGGGGACTGCCGCCTATCACATTCCCATGGTGTTGAAACTCCATCAGCCAAAGCAGGCACAAACGCTGGTCGGGGCCTTGCAACTACTGGTTCAACGTCATAAAACCCTGAGGACTTTTTTCAGCACGGATGATGATGGTCAGCCTCTGCAACAAGTTCAGAAAGGCCCATTACCGGTTGAGCGAAAAACACTGGCTAAAGCGGAGTTAAACCCGGCTCTGTCCCGTTCCATTAACACACCGTTTAATCTCAGCACTCAGTATCCGCTTCGCGTCGTCTGGTTTACGGTCAGTGATAATCCGTCGGGCGCTGCGTCTGAAACCCGTCAGGAAGACGACATTTTCCTGTTACTCTTTCATCACATTGCCGTGGACGGCTGGTCCCTGGAAATTCTTACCAGAGAGCTGACACTATTGATGGGCGTGATGGGCGCGCTGTCATCCCACCAGAATACGCCAGAAACCGTGCTTCCCGAATTGCCCATCGATTACCTGGACTTCACCCTCTGGCAGCAGGAAACCTGGCAGGACCAGCTGCTGGCAACCCAGACCCGATGGTGGCAGCAGGAACTGGCAGACCTGGAACCCCTGAACCTGCCACTGGATTATCCTCGACCACGGCAAATCGACTACCGCGGTGGCCATTGCCAATGTTCGCTGTCACCGGAACGCTCTGCGCAGTTGCGCCAACTGGCCAATCGTGAAGATACCACCCTGTACACGGTCATGCTCAGTGCCTTTGCCGTACTGCTCAGCCGTTACTGCAGTCAGGACGATGTTGCCGTTGGTAGCCCGGTCGCCAATCGCCAGCACCCGCAGCTGAAATCCCTTGCCGGTTTTTTTGCCAACACCCTGGTGATCCGTACCCGGCTTGCCCCTGAACAGACCTGCCGTGAACTGATTCGCCAGGTGCACCAATCAGTCGCCGTCGTACAACAGCATCAGGATATTCCCTTTGAGCAGCTGGTTGATCAGTTGCAAGTAGAACGGGACCCTTCCCGTCACCCGCTGTTCCAGGTGATGTTTGCTGTGCAGCACTTTACCCTGGCTCAAGGTCAGGGCATATCACAGCTTCCCCTGCCACCGGAGGCACAGACTACAAAGTTTGACCTGACCCTGATAGTGGATGACCAGGAAGACAGACTTCATGCCAATCTCGAATACGCAACAGCCCTGTTCCGGGAAGAGACCATAACACGCCTGTGGCAGCACTATAAGCGCGTACTTGAGCAGTTTGTTGCCCGGCCGGAGTGTTTAACCCGGGAGATCTCCCTGCTCAGTAATGAGGAATACCAGCAGATCGTCGTTGACTGGAACCAGACCGACGCTCCCCTGCCCGAAGGCCAGGAAAGTCTCCTGCTGCACCAGTTGTTTGAACAGCAGGCCAAACAGTATCCGGATAACCTCTGTCTTGTATTTGAAGAGCAGCAGTTAACCAACCGGGAGGTCAACAACCGGGCCAACCAGCTGGCAATGATGATTCAGGAGACAATAAAAGCACAATGCGACGGTGTCATCCCACCGGAAACCTGTGTCATGGTCTGCTGTAAGCCCTGTCTTGAATTTAACATTGCTGCCATGGCGGTATTGAAGGCAGGGTGCGTGTATGTTCCGGTGGACCATACCGATCCGGTGGAACGTCTTCGTTTTATCTTTAATGACACACAATCCCGGATGGTGTTGACGACGTCTCACCAACCCTCCTTCTGGAACAACCACGATGAACCGGATAGCGTTTCTGTCGTGATGCTGGACGACATATCATGGACAGACCAAACACTGTACAACCCGCCCGCACTGATCAGCCATGATCAACTCGCTTATATTATCTTCACCTCCGGCACCACCGGACAGCCAAAAGGGGTGATGATTTCACACGGGGCCAGTGTCAACTTTATTCAGGACTGCCTGGTTCGCTATCCCACGGATCACAGCGATGTTCTTATCCAGAAGATCCCCCATGGGTTTGATGTTTCCATATGGGAAATATTATGTGGTATGTCTTTAAAAGGGCATACAGTCATTGCTTCGCTTGATGTTCGCTATGACCCGGACACATTGGCGTCCATGATCTGTCAACACTCTGTATCCATCATCATATTTGTTCCAACACAGCTGGACAGATTTCTCAAAACCATTTCACAAAAAAGTTCAGATTCTCTTCAGAGTCTGAGGCTGGTTTTGGTCGGTGGAGAAACATTGAATTACGACCTTGCTCACCGGTTCATTACCGGCTGCCCACACCACACTCTGGTATTTAATGCCTACGGCCCAACTGAGACGACGGTTATCGCCACTACTGCCCGGGTGCGATTGAGTCCCGCTCAAAACAGGGATTACCTATCCATTGGCAAGCCATTAGCCAATACACGGGTCTATGTGCTGGATCAATACATGCAGCCAGTCCCCGTCGGCATTCCAGGCGAACTCTATATCGGTGGTCACGGGTTGGCCCGTGGTTATCTGAATCAACCTGAGTTGACGAAAGCAGCCTTTATAGATGTGCCTTCGCTTCCAATACATGGCCATGTCTATCGAACAGGTGACAAGGTCAAGTGGCTCGACAATGGCGAATTGCTCTACATAGGCCGTATCGATCAGCAGGTTAAAATCCGGGGGCACAGAATAGAGCTGGCTGAAATCGAACGGACACTGACGAGCATACCCGGCATCACCAGGGCCTTTGTGCAACCACGCAGCCGAAGCAATGATTCGCAGGATCAGTATGACTACCTCGTCTGCTGGTATACCTGCGAACAGCCACAGGTTGAAGCTTCGCTACAGGCTCAATTGCGTCAGAAACTGCCAGAATACATGATCCCAAAGGCTTTTATTGCCGTTGAGTCATTCCCCATGACCCGCACTGGCAAACTGGATCGCAAGGCTCTGCCTGAACCAGAGATCAGCAGTCATGTGCAGTATGCTCCACCCACTACCCCCGACGAAACACGACTCTGTGACCTCTGGCAGGAACTGCTGAACATCGAGCAAATCGGCATACACGACAACTTCTTCCAGCTCGGCGGTGACTCCCTGCTGGCCATACGACTTTGCCAGCGTATTGCCCAGGCGCTGTCGGTGGACGTACCAGTCGCCCTGTTGTTCCAGTATCCGACCATTGCCCGGCTGGCTCCGGAACTGACCCGGGATATTGAGCCGATACCGGCCCGCCACCTGAGCCAGGCACCCATGTCCTTCGCGCAACAGCGTCTCTGGTTTATCGAACAGTATGAGCAGGGGACTGCTGCATACCATATCCCCTGGGTATTCAAACTTTCTGACGCTCAATCCTGCAAGCGATTTATCGCCTCGGTGCAACAACTTGTCCACCGCCATAAAGCACTTCGTACCTGCTTCACGACCACTGAGGATGGTGAAATGATTCAACAGGTACACGAACAGACATTGAGCGTTGATCACCGGCAAATCAATAACAACGAACTTAGCTCTATTATTCACAAGGAAATCAATACGCCTTTTGATCTGACCTCCCAATACCCTCTGCGGCTGCTATGGTTGTCTGCGGATAGTAAGACACCTGACAAGACAGACCATTTTTTGTTATTACTCTTTCATCATATTGCAGTTGATGCCTGGTCCCTCGAGATCCTCTCTAAAGAACTGAGCCAGTTGTTAGCCACCGGTCCCCATACTAAAAATAGTACTGAGGCATCTCTCCCCGAACCTGATATTGATTCTCTGGATTTTTCGGTTTGGGAACAGGAAAACCTGCCCCTCTCATTAATTAAGGAGCAACAACGTTGGTGGCGGCATGAACTTGATGGTCTGAAACCCCTTCATCTGCCAACCGATTATCCCCGACCACCACAATTTGATTATCGTGGACACTTTAAATCTTTTGTATTGTCAGAAGAGCTATCGGATCAATTGCGAAGTCTGGCAAAGCAAGAAGCGGTTACCATCTTCAGTATTATGCTTAGTGCCTTTAGCCTATTGTTATGCCGGTACAGTGATACAGATGATATTGCAATTGGTACTCAGGTAGCTGCAAGAAACCATCCACAACTTAAAACACTGGTTGGATTTTTAGTACACACTGCAGTCATAAGAACAAACATCGCACCGGACAAAGGATTAAGTCAGCTAATATCTGACTGCCATAAGAAAGTTGCATATGTTAATCAGCTTAAAGAACTGCCTTTTCAACATATAGTAGAAGCTCTCAATAATCCCCGAAGCTCTGAGAAAAACCCTTTGTTTCAGGTTATGTTTAATGTACAACATTTTGATTACACTGAAATTCACAGCACTGAAAACATCCACTATCAAAGAGACACAACCTGGTTTGACCTGAAGTTGGTTATTGATGACAAACCATCCTGTATGATTGCTCAATTAGACTACGCAACCTCTTGTTTTAAAGAAGAAACCATCAATTATCTCTGGACAAACTATATCCATATTTTAAATAGGATGGTGAATAACTCAGACGGTAAACTATCGGATATTCAGCTGTCTGCCAGAAAAAGCCTGCAATGTCCTGAAACTGACGATCATACATCTTTATCTGAATCTGATCGAAAGTCATTATACGTCTACGAACCTCCTGCATCCAAAGCAAGTACTGCGCTCACTCCCATTCAAACAAAAGAGATTAAGGAAATCTGGCAAAGCATATTATCTTTATCTAAAGATTCCATTAATGATCATGACAGTTTTTTTGAACTAGGGGGAAGCTCCCTTCAGGCAGTCTTTATGAGCAAGCAAATTGAGAAAAAATCAGGCAAGAGACTTTACCTTCCATCATTCTTCAACAACCCCACAATTAAAGGGATCAAATATCTTATAGATTCTCGCGACTAATTATTTTAAGTGCTTTAAAGCTCAATTCAGCAAGTTACAAAATCTGCCAATCTTGCTTGGTAATGGCGCGTCAGTGGCGGCTCTTAAGGTAGACATTAAGCCCCACCCACCGCGCAAAGGCCTAATTTTTTCCTGGAAGCGAGGCAGGGAAGGCGACAGTGGTCTACGGCCTTGAGACTTTTTATGTTTCTTTTCTGTTTCCGAAGCCTCATTCTGGACTTCTTCACCACAATCAACCAACTCTGCTTCATCAAAGATTTCCCCCTGCAGGCTGCTCTTTTCAGAGCTACGACCATAAAGGCGGGCTCGCTCAAGTCGTAAATACTCTTCCAACAGGGCGATATGCTTTTTTTGCTCAGCGATGACACAGGATTTTTTCTCAATGACATCCGCCTGCTGATCAATGACCTTTATCAAGGCTTCAAGATCAGCAGTATTTTCGGCTTGAAATCCGGGCACAGTAATGCCTGGTTTTGCCTTAAAAACAGGGGTATCAGAGAGCAATTTCATGCCCGCTATTTTAATAGAAAGAGCCGTAAAAAGGGATCAGAAACAGCTGTCATAATACCTGTTTTTATGGGGTTTCATAAGGCTTATGTCGTATCCATCCAGCAGCCAGTTCATTTGTTGCCCTGTGATCGTCACTAGCTCGTCGTCTTGCTTTGGCCAGTGGAATTTATCTTCAGCGAGACTTTTGTAATAGAGGACAAAACCGGTATTTTCCCAGAATAAGCATTTGATTTTATTTCGCTGCCGATTTGTGAAGACATACAGCTCGCCGCTGAAAGGGTTATGGCCAAGCTCCTGCTCAATCAGAACGGCCAGACCCTTGAAAGATTTCCGGAAATCGACCGGGTCTCGATGCAGGTAGACTCTGGGAAGGGTCACTGGAGGACGCATAACCGGCAGACTCATTGGAGCAGCCCTATGAGTTGTTGTGCTAACTTCAGATTGGTCTGGTCAAAGCCTGTGACCGTTAACCCACTGGGCAGTGTGACGCTGAGCGATGAAAGAGCGGTGCCTGCGACTTCAGCCTGGGAGACAGGAATGACTTGTACAAAGGCAGAAGGCTTATCCCCTTTATGTGTTGTGGTGGTAACGGGCAAAGAAGCTTCATCAAACTTTTTTCTCCAGTACCAAAACTGGCTTGGTCTGAGGTTGTGCTGCTTACACCAGGTGCTCTGGCTTAATCCGGAATCACGCCAGGATTGAACGCGTTGTTGCCACTTCTCTCTGAGGGAGTGTGTAGACATGTTTGCCTCCTTGTAGACTGGAGGCTTATGCTTTCGCAGTGGAGATTAAAGTGGTAGGGCGTGGGTTTTGAATGCGCTTACCTCGTATCGGTCTGCAGGTTTAAGTGCAAAGTATTGTAAACAGTACGGTAGCAGATTATGCAGCATAGAATTACTGGAGTGGGCTGACACCGTTTACGTAATGGAGAAGGAACACGAAGAAAGAATATCAAAATATGCTGGCGAACAATACTTGTGCAAAGTTATCAACTTAGACATTGCTGACATATACACTTACATGCAGCCAGAACTTATCGACATACTGATTAAAAGGGTAAAATTGACCAATCAACCAATTTGAGGCCATACAATCGAAGAAAAAAACTTCTACCGCTCACAGTTCAGAGAACAAACTATCCCTCTAACTCTCCATGCCCCTAGCAATAACAGGGCTTACGCATCAGTTAACACTATCAAACTAGGTTATTGTAGTTAAAATGACTACAAAATGATTATTTTTCAGGGTTATTAATCAAAACAGTCATTATTTTAAACACCTATTGCCGTATAGATGCGTTTTTTTTCGGTATGCGATTGGTGATTGATTTGCCTGTACGCTACAGATGCCAAGGCCTACCGAATTTTTGCCATTGATGCGTAAGCCCTGCTACCAATAACCATTTACACAGTGCACAAACTGGAAAAATGCTGCCTTGCAAGGTGCTATAATTCGCGACAAATACAAAAATAATACAACATGTTGAATTTCAATGAATTTTAGACCACCAAAAATGCCAAACTTTATGCTGGGAATTTTTGGTAACTTTATATTGGGAATTTTCGGGAACATTTTGCCTAATTTGTGAATTTTCGCGAATTATATGCTTGGAAAATCTGTATAGAAAACGATCAAACAGAGAGAAAATTGGGAACTATATGCTGGAAAAGTGCCAATGTTTATTCTGGTAGTTACAGAAAACCGCCTTTATCACCAGTCTGGCGGGTATGCTGCTGTCAATTGTTTATAAAGGGCTGGGAGCTTCCGGCGCGCTCAACAAAAAGCGTGAAGACCAGGGTATAGACACTGATGAGGTCAGTGCCGGTGACCTTTATTCAGTAATGTCGAATCAGGCTGAAACTCTGGAAAAGATTGAGCAGTTTCTGTGCAAGGAAGACAATGGCAGTCTGTCAGAACTTCAGGCCCTGGTTAAACAACAAACCACTGGGTTGGAAAACCTCCAAAAAGCCATTGGTGGTGATAATGAATCCAGCCTTGTGGGCCAGTTCAAACTGATGCGTTCTGATATTAATGATAATCAACGTCGGCTGGAGAAACATCTTGAGCTGTCTGCCCAGGCACTGACGGGCATACATTCTTTAGGTCAGAATCAGCAGGACAACTTCAAGGCCTTTGAAGAGCGTTTGTGGCTAAAGCTGCAGGATTTTGCCGATATGATGTCGAAGTCTGCTACTGAGCAGGTGATCGAAGCACTGAAATCGGTTATCCAGGATTTCAACAACAACCTGACGGAGCAGTTTGGTGAAAACTTCAAACAGTTGAATGACGCTGTACTGGAGCTGGTGACCTGGCAGGAAAACTACAAACAACAGCTGTCTGAAATGAAGTTGCAGTATGACCACGGTGTTCAGGCCATCAGTCAGACCGAAACCTCCGTTGCCCATATTGGTGAAAAAGCGCAGTCCATTCCAGTGGCCATGGATACGCTGGTGACAGTGATGGAAGTGAACCAGCATCAAATTGAAGAGCTGTCCCGCCATCTGAATGCCTTTGAGCAGGTTCGGGATAAAGCCGTTGAAGCAGTACCGGAAATCCGCAACCAGATTGATCAGGCCATAGCCGGAGCCCGTGAAGCCAATGAAACCATGGCCAAAGGGGTTATCGACAGTGCTGATAAACTGAAAATCGTGGTTATGGAAAGTGCCGACAACTACCGCGATACCGTAGACCGTACCCGGGGTGCCCTGGATGATGCAGCAACCACTACGGCAAACTCCAGCCTCGAAATCAAAGAGCAGTTCCGCTCCACCATTGAAGATATCAATAACAACCTGCGTAACCTGGTAGGCGAGCTGCAGACCGGTGGTAAAGAGCTAAACGAGAGCTATAAAGAAGCCAACAGCAAGCTGGTTGCCGATCTGAACAAAGCTGCCGAAGTCATGAACAGTGGCGTTGAAGCTGCGGGCCAGCAGCTTGTCAGCCAGTTACAGCAAGGCGGTAAGACCATTAATGAAGCGTATCAGAACGCTGGTGAACTGCTGATTTCTGAATTCAAACAAAGCAATCAGGAACTGAAAGGCCTGAACAGTGAGCTGGTACGCGATCTTCGTGAAGGTAACCAGTCCATTAACGCCAGCTTCATCGAAGCCACAAAAGAGGTTGGTGATAATACCAGTCGAATGGTTAGTTCATTTGGCAGCTCCATCGAGGATATGCAGCAGTCTCTGGCCGGTACTATCAAACAACATGCCGAAGAACATCGTCAGCAGGCGGACCGTGTTTTTACTGGACTGGAGCGAAGTATTGAGCAGGCACTGAATAATACTGGCGAATCTGTGCAAAAACAGGTTCAGATGATTGACAGAACCATGGAATCAGAAGTCACCAAGGTCATGCAGTCCATGGGTGATGCACTGGGTTCCATCAGTGGTCAGTTTACCCGGGATTACAGCCGCCTGACCCAGGAAATGTCAAAAGTCGTTAACCAGCGTCATATTGCCTGAGTGGAGTGAGTCATGCTGAATATACTCACTCAGAAGCACGATGAGCAGGAAGAAACGCACTGGCTGTCGGTCTCTGACCTGATGGCCGGTTTGATGATGGTTTTTCTGTTTATCTCCATTGCCCTGATGCGCAATGCCTTTATGGAGCGGGATAAAATCAAGCAGATTGCCGTCGCCTATCAGGAGAATCAGGTCTTCATTTATGAAGCGCTGAACCAGGAGTTTGTGAAGGATCTACAGAGGTGGGATGCGGATATCGATGAAGAAACCCTGACGTTTACTTTCAAATCCCCGGAGGTTCTGTTTAACACCGGTGAGATTGAGTTAAGTACCAATTATCGTGCGCTGCTCAAAGATTTCTTCCCCCGCTACCTGCTGGTGCTTCAGCCTTTTCAGGATTCTATTAATGAAATCCGTATAGAAGGCCACACCAGCAGTGACTGGAACCATAACTCAACGGATCGGGAGGCATACTTCAAAAACATGCAGCTCTCCCAGGGGCGTACCCGTTCAGTATTGGATTACGTCTACAACCTCGAAAGCAGCCAGCCTTTCCAAAACTGGATAAAATCCCATATCGCGGCTGTAGGCCTTTCATCTTCCAGACTCATTTACCATGACAATGGTGCTGAAGATAAGGTGCGCTCCCGTCGGGTCAGTTTCCGTGTAATTACCAACTCTGATATCCAAATCAAGCGAATTCTGGAAGAAGGCTGATGAAAATTGATATCAATCTGGACGCCTTATGGGCCAGCGTTCACCGCATGGGGGCTGAGCACCTGTCACTGGATCTTGGCGTTGTATGGGACAATGCTGATATCGAGTTTGATAAAGAACTGAGCAGCACAGGTATTGAGATTGACCTTAAAGACCTTGTCTCTGAACAGGGGCTGCTCAGCATCAAGGGGCGTCAGGTTTTGCTGTTTATTCCTGATCACAATCACAGAGTTGAGGACGCTCTTGCTGACGGTAGCAAAGGCAATAAGTTCCATATTGCTCATTGCTCGAAGTTGGATGAGATGAAGCGTCGAAATCGATTTGAGCGCTACCATGTAACCAATAACCTGAGTGGTGAGTTCGAGATTTTTGGCTATGATCGATATCGTCAGCATAAAAAAGATAAAACACGTTTAAATGTCTGCAAATTGTGTCTGAGCCACCTGAATTACAAAGGTGCCTCCAGCGGCACAGCGACAAATAGAAATGATATTGTTCGAGAGTTTGATATCGGGGAGTTCTTCTCTACGTACAGTTCATTGTTTAAATACCTTCCTAAAACATCGAGTGCTCAAACCACAGGCTATACCAGTGACTGGAAGGAATTCTCTGCTAAAGTCAGGCAGTCTGCAGGCTATATTTGCCAGAAGTGTCATGTTGACCTTACGGGCCATAAGAACCTGCTTCATGTCCACCATAAAAACGGTGTAAAAAGCGATAACTCGCCTAATAACCTTCAACCACTGTGTGCTGACTGTCATCGAAAAGAAGATCTCCATGACCACATGTTTGTCCGCCACAGTGATACCCAGTTGATCAACCATCTCCGCCGGGAACAGGGGCTGATCAATAGTGGTGATAGCAACTGGGATAAGGTTTTTGAATGCGCTGATCCGGCAGTTCATGGATTTCTGGATTATGCCCGCAAAAAAGGCTTTGCCCCTCCAGAGGTTGGCTATGAGATAACTAATCTTGGCGGCCGAATTATCGCTGAGCTTGAGCTGGCATGGCCTGAAACAAATTACGGGATTTATATAGAGAAACCAGAGGTGCCCTCAAGCTGGAATTTGCATAGCCTGGAAGAGGCTATGGGGTTTATGAGCAAGCGGTGAGCATAGCCTGTCAGGTTATCCACTCTTCGTACGCGTAGAGTGGATCTATATTTCACTGGTTCAATATCCTGGCTTAAACCTGCGACTCCCATGTCCGTAAAGCTATGGTTATAAAACATTTCACTATAGAACCATCACACAACAGTTAGCGTTTATTTTTTGCTAAATCCTCCGTTAATTCACCATAATTGTCACCTCTCCAATAATAGTCGTAACGATGTCTTTTCAGGCTTTAAAACCGAACATTCTCCCTTTATCCACCAGCAGGAAGCCTGGGCCAACTTAAGCAGCGAGGGTCATACCAAAAGTACTCTGGTTGCCACTGGAACCGGCTCAGAGGCTGTTTTAAAACTACTTAAGCCTTTGTAGCACTATGCGAATCATGCATATATAAACGAAGGCTTCTGAACTCCTTGGCAGCTGTTCATAGTCTTTAGATAAACGTCTGGATCCTTCAAACCAGCCAAAGGTTCTCTCCACAACCCAGCGCCTGGCTTGCACGACAAACTTTCCACGTGGACGTTTTGTGATTTCAAGTTCCCTTTTGGGTTTGAAACGATAAAACCACTCTTCAAGGTAACCCCGGTAGCCACAATCAGCCCAGACTTTCCCGATGTTTTTAAAGTATTTCTTAAGGTGAGCCAGTATGAACTGTCCTGCAAAACTATCACTAAATGCGGCTGCGTGTACCCATGCCACCAGAATCAGGCCAAGAGTATCAACAGCTATATGACGTTATCTGCCTTTTATTTTCTTCCCGCCATCATAGCCTCGATCCCCCCCTTTTACCGAGGTTTTCACGGATTGGGAGTCAATGCTTGCTGCTGTTGGTTGTGGCTCTTTGCCCGCCTGAATTCGCACCTGGTCACGAAGAGCATCATGCACCTTCTTCCATGTGCCACCTTGTTTCCAGATTCGGAAATAGGTGTAGACAGTACTCCATGGTGGAAAGTCAGAAGGCAGCATTCGCCACTGTCAGCCTGTTTTAGTGAGATAGAATATGGCATTCAATATCAGACGATAACTCCAGTCACGTGGTCGCCCATTTTTTGGGATATCATAGCCAGGGTCAGGGAATAGAGGCTTGAGGATTGCCCACTCATCATCGGTCAGGTCGGATGGATACATAATTATCCTCCTTCAACTAATCAGATACTGTAGTTATAGACGACGTTGAGTTTTTTATCCTGAGTAAATCGTCAGTAACTTTTACAACAGTCTCTAAAAGTCCTTACAGAAGGAACCATCAAGTTCACATGCCCGCTTGACTTCAGTGATCCTTTCGACTGTTTTCCACACTATGATGAAAGTGCTGTTGAACTTTTATAAGATTTCTAACGTTGAAATCTATCAATACGACGGTAAATATATAAACGTCGAGACGAGCTGACTGGTGTAACGGAGAAACTTTAATACAAAAGAGTGGTCTTAAGTTGTAATTCAATAGTTCAATATTTCAATATTTCAATATTTCAATATTTCAATGAATAGACTTAACTTAGCGTCAACGTTCGTTTCTGTTGATTCCTGTCTACAGGGTTCTGCAGAGACACCTTTTATACCACCTTGTTGTGTTACCAGTTTACAGCCAAGGATGGTCGGCTACTATACGCAGATACTGGGTCCATACCGTCACGGATATTTAAATGAGGTAGTAATAAGTCAGAACACACCATCTTCTCCACGTTCGATTAATGATTTTTCAATTTCTCTTTTACCACCCACTGCAAGCAAATTAGTGCCTCCTGAATTATCACCAGAAAACCTTGATGAAATTTCAGGTTGTGACTCAGCCAGTGAATCTGTTGATAATGATTTTGCATCCACAGATTTAACCTCAACAAACTCTCAACAAATAGCTCAGCAATTACCCCAGGAAAATTCGTTAGCTGATTTTTCTCAGCCATCATCACGTCCAATTACTATTGCTGGTCCGTTAAATAAAGACACACAAAAGAAAGCCATAACGAAAATTATTGAGTTTAAAGCACCTGAATTGTCCGGTTCTGGTGAACCCCTACACCCCACACCCGCAGCAGCCCACGATCAGTCCAAGAAAGGGAAGGCTTCAGAACAGTCCGAGCAACGGAAGGCTTACCAGAGGATTTACCAGAAGACTTATCAGAAAGCTTACCGTAAGTCCGAGAAGTATAAGGCTACCCAAAAAGCTTACAGACTGTCCGAGAAAGGGAAGGCTACCAAACGAACTTACAGTCAGTCCGAGAAAGGGAAGGCTGCCAGACGAGCTTACGCACAGTCCGAGAAAGGGAAGGCTGCCAAACGAGCTTGGGCACAGTCAGAGAAAGGGAAGGCTTACGGACAGTCCGAGAAAGGGAAGGCTGCCAAACGGGCCTGGGCACAGTCCGAAATAGGGAAGGCTTACCAGAAGGCTTACCAAAAGGCCTTCAAGATTTTCGGTGATGTAGAACAAGCAAAAGTCGCTGGTAAGCAAGCTGCAACCTTTATAATAGAATCAAATAAAGCAAAAAAATAAAATTTAGTTTCAAGATAAGGTTCATTGTTATTTGTGCTAACTTCAATAGTCCGATAATTCAATGAGTCACTTTAACAAAACATCTCAACCAGAAACTATTCTCAAATGGTTTGATGATACTTGCACAATTAGTACAATACCTTCCCAGTTAACTGTTAACCACCGTACTCAGCGATAAGTAGCCATTTTTATGCCAGAGCGAGATGACGAGCAAAGCTTTCAGGAAGCCATGAGGGATGTACAACCATTGGTTGGCAAAAAAGGCAACAAGACGCATTCTGGCAGCCATCGCAAGACGAATTCAGATATTCCACAAAGCACTCTAAGGGCTCGCCGCAAGGCTGCCGAGCTGGACAAGCCATCCTCTGGTGCTGCACTCTCTGACGCCTGGATTGAGCCTGTCGATCCTGAACAGTTTATTGAATACTCTCAGCCCGGAATCCAGACCACAAGGCTCAGGCAACTGCGTCAGGGAACAATCCCGGTTCAGTTTCAAGTGGATCTGCATGGCTATAAGATTGATGAAGCCAGAGATCTTATCCATGAGTTCATTCAGGTTTCCCGCTACCGTGGGCTGACCTGTGTACGCATCATTCATGGTAAGTCTCACCGCAGCAAAGAACGACAATCGACGTTAAAGAGCCATACCAATCACTGGTTAAAACAGATACCGGATGTTCTGGCATTTTGTTCTGCCCCGCCTTCCGAAGGTGGCACCGGTTCTGTTCTGGTTCTGCTGAAAAGGAAATAAACCGCTAACTTTCCCGGTGCAGATAGTCACCAAAATAGATGTCCGGTTTTTTCATTCTCAGCTCATTACGTTCCCGGGTTACATTTTCAAACTCTTTTGCCAACGGCATAAAATGGTAAAGGTTGCAGTCATCTTCCGAAGTACTCATCAGGGTCAGCCCGACGGGCATACCATGAACGTTATCATGGCCCACGGGCAGAGTAATTGCGGGCACATCCAGCAAGTTAGCCAGACTGGTGAGCTGACTCAACTGCAATGAACTCCGTAAGTCAGCCATACCGTATTGTTTTTCGCCCCTGATAATGTCTCTGCTGACTTCAGGAATCGTGGGCATCAGAATAACGTCAACACCTCGATCTTTGAGTGATTTAAGGTGCTGTTTGAATTGCTCACGGTTTTCTCTGGCAACGCGCTTCATCCGATCAGTAAACGATTTGGCCAAATTCATATTCAGCTTGAGTTCCGGATCGGCCTGGTTCCGTTGATCATCCGATAACGCAGTTGAATTAAAGGCTTGCAGTTCTTCAGAGCCAAAAAGTACCACATGGGACAGGGCCAGTGCCCTGGCATTCCCGGGAGAGTTCTCAAGATCCATAAGATGGACTTCCTGCACATTTCTGGCCTTGCCATATTCGCTCTGCCAGCAGCCAATGGCCTCTTTGCATTTTTCAGTAACAGACGGACTGGCGATGCCCAAGGCATCAAGATCAATGGCCACACCCAGCGCCTGATAATCCAAACAGCGTTTATCCGGTCTGACACTGCTGGACGCCAGAAACGCTTGTGCCATATCGCCTACGTTACGTCCTATAATTCCTGACTCTACCATTGACTCCGGGTTATCTTTATAGGCTCCCCCGGTCTGATCAAGAAACGGTTCAGCACGACTTTCTCCCTTGCCACATTTCCCCCCACCAACGCCCGTTGCTGCCGCAGGTATGCGGACCGAACCACCACCATCACTGCCGATGGCAATGGGCACCAGACCACTGCTGACCGCGACAGCACCACCAGAGGTGGAACCACCGGGAATTTTAGGCCTGCCATTTTTCCCCAGATAGGTATTAGCCAAAGGACCATCTTTAGGATTGATACCACTGGCACCGGCACCCAGGGCATGCTGGGTGTTGGTTTGCAGCAGGCAGAATTCATCAGAAGCACCAAGTATATCGAGAAACCTTGTGGTTACCGTTTGCTCAACGCCATCCCCTTTCATTCCATGGGTTGCCGTCATCCCCTTTATGTGAAATTCAGCCTTGACCGAAACGGGTATCTTATTATGTTGGAAATCTCTGGCTTGCAACGGCTGTTCAAAAATACCCTGTTCGCTGATACACCCTCTCTGTGACTCTGATAGTTGATCTGATTGGCAGGCTTTTTTTATAGCAGCTGACATATTCTCAGCATTCACGCCACACCAGTCAGACAGTGGCTTATCCAGATGACTATCAGACTCCCGGCCAGGCTTGATTTCAGATAACAATTGCAGATATTCACTGTCGGTGATTGTCTCTTCATCACCAGCGGCCCGAGGCGTAACAGCATTATTCGAAATCGCCTTGTTTATCCTCTGATCACTGAAAGTCACTCTTTCGGGCATTGAATTCGATAATCCGGAAATAAACCGCATAATCGGTGTAATGCTTTCAAAACGAGACATTCGTTCAATAACATATTTCAGAAAAGGCCCTTTGTTCATGCGACCCGAAGGAACCAGATTCTCAGCCCGGCATTGAGGGTATTGTTTTATTTTACGATGACAGAAGTACCCGGAATCATTAGCCTTTGATTGTGAACAGAACTCACATGCAAGAGCTGCTGACTTCGATGCTGATAGTGCCGTTGACGCATCCATTTTGACCCCTTCTTCTATATGTCTGCTGAAGTATCTATGTGTGTGCTATCCCTGAAGCGAATAAGTATGAAATAACTGTCATGTGAAGAAGTCACACATGATGAAAAACTGAACCGTCGCTCCCAGCGTTGCACCCAATCAGCCTATCTTCTGATAAAACAAATACAATAACCATGCGGGTTAAATAGGGAACTTGTCTGTTCCGGTCCACTGACCAGACCGGGCAACAGTCCAGCCTGTATACCAAAAAATTTTCTCGCCAGAGTTTGGACAATGAACAGTCACATTAGTTCATTGCCAATATCCCCGATATTGCCCTGTGAACTGTGAAAAAGTTCGATGAAGTTAGCTACTTGCTATCCCGCCCGCTTCAATTGTCTGAATATGGGCTTTTACTTCCTCTGGAATGCTGGTCTTGCGATTGGTCAAAAAGTTAAACATAACGCCCGTTGCGGTACCGGTTGTGGTCACTTTGTTCAGGCTTTTACTGAAAATCGCATACTCCATGGTAAAACGGTCTTCCTGCACATCACGAACTCTTGAGCCCACCAGCAAGGTGTCTGGATAGGTAACCGGAACCTTGTAAAAGCATTGGGTATGACTGATCACCGGGCCAATACCACTGCCTTTCGCTTGTTCCATCATCTGCATTTTGCCGAAATAATCGATCCGGGCTGATTCAAAATAACGGAAATACACGACATTATTGACATGCTGAAGGGCATCCATATCCCCCCAGGCTACGGGTATTTCAGTGATAACGGGATAGTCTTCCAGCAGGTGCTCCACAGTAATTACTCCTTTTTTCTTGCTATTATTGTGTGCATTTAACAGGCATGCGCGTGCAACCATAAAGGGAATTCGGGCAATTAACAACAGGTTCCATCCTACGGTAATTTCCGCAATCAGCTTCGGTTTATCATTGACTGACTTCGAATGACCGTTCTGTTAACATGATTATCCGGCTATCAGGCCCTCAACCTGTTTCTTTATTGGAGGACCAATGTCGGAATATTCTCAGGATTACGCTCACGCTCCCGTATCTGCCGCAGCCCGTAAAGGCTTCTTCCCCATTTTGGTGGTCATGGTTGGTTTTACCTTCTTCTCAGCCAGCATGTGGTCCGGCGGCACCCTGGGACAAGGTCTGGACTTTTCCAGCTTTCTGATCACAGTGATGATCGGCAACCTTCTGCTCGGTGCCTACACGTCAGGTCTCGCCTGGATGGGCAGTAAAACCGGCCTTTCCACTCACCTTCTCTCTGAATACGCTTTTGGTAAAATCGGCGGTAAGCTGACCTCCCTGGTGCTGGCCGCTACCCAGGTGGGCTGGTTCGGTGTGGGCGTGGCCATGTTTGCCCTGCCGGTGAACAAGGCCACCGGAATTAACACGGAGATTCTGGTGTTAATTTCCGGATTCCTGATGACCGTCACCGCTTTTTTCGGTTTCAAGGCACTGACCATTCTCAGTTTTATCGCCGTGCCCGCCATTGCCCTGCTGGGTGGTTTTTCGGTCAGGGAAGCCGTGGAGAGCGCCGGTGGCCTGTCGGCATTGATGGCCATTGAACCGGCCGCCACTATTACCTTTGCCAGCGCTGTCAGTATCTGTATCGGATCGTTTATCAGTGGTGGTTCCTTAACCGCGGATTTTACCCGCTTTGCCCGCACACCGAAAATTGCGGTCAGTGCAACACTGATTGCCTTCTTCCTTGGCAACAGCCTGATGTTCACCTTTGGTGCCATCGGTTCCATGGTGACCGGTCAGGCGGATATCACCGAGGTGATGTTTTTGCAGGGTTTGATTTTGCCAGCCGTGATCACACTGGGCCTGAATATCTGGACCACCAACGATAATGCCCTGTACGTTTCCGGCCTGGGCTTTGCCAGTATTACCGGCAAGAGCAAAAACCTGATCGTGATGATCAACGGTGTCCTGGGAACCTTGTTTGCCCTGTGGCTCTACAACCACTTTGTCGGATGGCTGGGCCTGTTGAGTTCTGCACTGCCACCCGTTGGTGCCATTCTGCTGGCTGATTACTTTCTGGTAAGAAAAGGCCATTACCCGGACTATCAACAAGCCTCTTTTGCCACGATCAACCCGTCGGCACTGATCGCCTGGGTTGTCGGCATTGCCGCGGCAAGCCTGCTGCCAGGGATTGCCCCCATCAATGGTGTTGTGGTGGCGGCTATCAGCCATGTCCTGCTCCAGAAAGCGCCCATTTTTCAGGGCCGCATGGCTCACGCTGAGACTTCGTTATGAGACTTGAAAACGTCCGCCTGCACCAGCAAGAGGGCCTGTTTGATATTGACATGGACAATGGCATGTTCACTGCCATCACGCCTGTTGCCCCGGTCCGAAATACTGCCCGGAACGAGGGAGTGGAGGTCATCGACGGTCATGGACGGCTGGTCCTGCCGCCATTTATCGACCCACATGTGCACCTGGATACCGCTCTGACCGCCGGAGAGACGGTGTGGAACCGCAGCGGCACTTTGTTCGAAGGCATTCACAACTGGTCGGAACGGAAAAAAACGCTGACCCGTGACGATGTTAAAAACCGGGCCGCAAAAGCCCTGGAGTGGTATATCGCCCAGGGGGTTCAGCACGTTCGCAGCCATGTGGATACCACTGACCCATCGCTCACCGCTTTGCAGGCTCTGCTGGAACTGAGAGAAGAGATGCGGGAGCTGATTGATATTCAGCTGGTCGCCTTCCCCCAGGAAGGCATTCCCTCCTTCCCCAAAGGGGCTGAATTGCTGGAAGAGGCCCTGAAGCTTGGGGCAGAAGCCGTTGGCGGTATCCCACACTTTGAATACACCCGTGAATACGGCATTGAGTCCCTGAAAACGGTGTTTGATCTGGCCGGGAAATACGATCGCCTGATCGACATCCACTGTGATGAAATTGATGATGACCAGTCACGCTTTGTCGAAACCGTCGCCACCCTGGCCCTGGAACGTGCCATGGGGCAGCGGGTCACCGCCAGCCATACCACGGCCATGCACTCTTACAGCAATGCCTATGTGGTTAAATTGATGCGCCTGCTGAAAAACTCCGGTATTCACTTTATTGCCAACCCGGTCACCAACCTGAATTTACAGGGGCGCATGGACAGCTATCCAAAGCGCCGGGGGATTACGCGCATCCCTGAGTTGCTGGAAGCCGGGGTTAACGCCTGCTTTGGTCAGGACGACATTGTCGATCAGTGGTTCCCCATGCAGGGCGGTAATATGCTGCTGGTGCTGTTCACCGGTCTGGTCGGCTGCCAGCTCACCGGCTTTGACCAGATTAACCGGGGCATAGACCTGATTACCCACAACAGCGCCCGCTGCCTGAATATTCACGACCAGTACGGTATTGCGGTCGGTAAACCGGCAAACCTTATTATGCTGGACTCCGAGAGCGTGTTTGATGCAGTGCGCCGCCAGGCTGCGGTCACTCATTCTATTCGCCGAGGCAAGTTGATTGCCAGCACCGAGCCAGCCCGAACCAGGCTCTATCACTCTGGCCGGTCCAGGGATATTGACCTGAGCTGGTCGATTTAACCGGTCCACTGCTCCCCATATTCCGTGGAGCAGTCACTTTCTTCGCGCCATTTGCAACCCTTTCCCCATTTATCTGTCTATATTGTCTGAGGCTTCAAGAAACGCTGGATTCACTGAGGAAGTACCGATGGCAATAACAAGATGGCTGATTTTCACTCTCCTTTGCGGGATAACCGGACTCGCCGCCGCTTATCCTGAAGCAGACCAACAGGGCACAGTTTATAAAGGGCTGCAGGATGTCCATACCATCGCAGAAATGCAGGGAATCAACCCCCGGGATGCAACAGTCCGATGGGAAATCGGCGACAATAATCTGCAGGAGTGGCTGCTCGCTCCCTGGAACCAACAGAAAGTGGACGAAGCCCTTGCCACTTACCAACAGCAGTACGGCTCTATCACCCAGACGGCTGCCAGAGTGGTCATTGGCGCTATCAGCAATAATTTTGATGCCTCTGGCCACCGGATTACCGAAGCTGAACGCCAGCAGCTGTTAGAACGGGTTCAGCAGACTCAATATCTTCAGAGGTTTCATCCCAGAGCCCGGGCCATCACCATCGCCGATGCTGATGCGCAGTTTTTCCCCAGTGATGTCTTTTTTACCAATAATCTGGCTCAGGCTTCCAATGTTGCCGCTAACCAGAAATCATCCAGTACGCTTATTCTGAGAAATACCCCGGTCTTTGTGCTTGGTCAGTTAACGACGATTGACTCAGCAGGTCTGGAGTCTGCCGAAGATAGCTGGGTTGCACTGTGGCGTCCGGAGTTTGGCCTCAAGTTCACCAAGGCAAGGCATATCGCCTTTGTTGATGACTCGCTGGCGGGTGAACTTCCCGCTTCATCCCGGGATCCTGATAACCAACTGAAACTGACCGTCACCAGCCGGGTCAGAAGTCAGGACCTGAACCAGCGGTTGCCTTTAGGCACCCCGGTATACAGCCTGAGTGGCAGGTACTTTTTCGCTGCGCGAAACCATCAACCTCCGGCATCCCGGCAGATAGAATCATCAGAGTTACGGCTTTATTCTGCCCAACTGTCCCCGGTGGAATTATCGGTTGATCCTGCGGGGAAACTGGATAATCAGGTGATACAAGTACCACTTCCCCTGAGTTACCGGAACTATCTGAACCAGCTGAGTAATACCCTGTTAAAATACCCGTCAGACTATGTTGCGCCGGAACACAATGAGAACCGTTACTTTGCCTTTGGCGAAGGAACCATTGGCCCTGACGGCGAAAGGGGGATGGACGCTTCCACTTTTGTACTGAAGCTCATTCAGCCTTTTGGCAAATGGCTTCCCAGATTTTCTGTTCACCAGGTTGAAGAAGGCATCAAAAACCGTCTGATCATGACCACTCAAAATGCATCCCCGGAGGAAAACTATCAGGCCATGCTGAATCATTGCCAGGTGGGTCATTTTGTCTCGGTGGGACGTGGCAGCAATATGGCCTGTCTGGGCAGCATTACCTTGGAACAGCTGGGACAGCTCAGTGACCAGGCCTATGCGGATGCAGTAACTACCGGAGGGATGACAGATCAGGACCGTATTCCACTGCTGGCACTCAGTACCGTCGGACTGACAACCATAGAGGATGTGATGATCAATAAACCGGCAGGTTCTTTGGAATTCCAGGCAACCGGTGAAACGCTGCCGCTGTATCTGGCGGCAAAAACGTCAATGCCCGTCTGGTATATCACTGGCAAGGCGGCAGTTTACCCCGTCTTTAAATCGGGCTATCTGAGCAGCCTTATCCGCGATGGCAGATCACTGACATTCTACCGCTATTTTGAGCCTGTAGGAGCGACGCCTGGTGATTGAGCTTCAAGGCACAAACATCAGTTAGAAAACCGAAAGGAAGGCGTATTCCTGCCTTCCTGTTTCATTGGGCCAGCACATCACATTCCAATGAGTTCGATGAATACTATTTCCGTTCACCCTGAACGGAATCTGGACTTCATTGATAGAAGGATACCATTAATGGAACCTAATAATTATTTTGAGGTCAAATTCCGAAATTTCCATTCCATGCGTGCAAGGTTTCATTCTGAGAGCAACAGCACCACCTTTCTACCCTTCGGGATCGATTAATCAACGAGCTGGTTCAGGCAGGACTCCTCACCGCTCCCGAAGTGCATTTAACGGTAAACGAGTATCAAACCATCAGTCTCAGAGAAGTACGACGCCTCTCCATGTGGATAGTAAATGCGTTGAAGATGCCTTTTGGGAAAAACAACCATTTCAGGGTCGTAAAGTCACCTCCGCTGTTGTGCTCAACGCCTATGGGAATGATACAACGTCCCTTCGACCTGGCTTCTTCCTGCAAAAACTGTGCTTGCAGAGCATTCTCCATGGCAATAGAAAAGTTACCCCGGATCAGGTCATTCAAGAATTCAACCGTAAACCGGATCGAAACAATAAGTGCAAATTAGCCTTGGTGCGCTTTAAGGAAGATGTTGCCTGAGGGGCCTGACCTTGAATGGTCAGCAGGTCTTACCGGATGCGGTAGTTAAGGGTTATGAGGCAACCGGGGCTGTGCTGGAGCTGGCGCGCTTCAAAGCGCATTGTTGCCTGAAGGGCATGCTGTTGAATGGCCAGCCGGTCACACCGGATGCGGTGGTTAAGGTTTGTGAATGCGGCGGCTGGTTACTTCAAAAAGCCATTTTTTATACTCAGCTGGCATTGAATGCCAGGGAATTGGACAGCGCCTGTCCGGATGCTTAAGAAGAATTTAACCCTGGAGCCTGTTATGAATCGTGTTGGAGGTGTCTTTCATTTGCCCCGTGATACTGTCAACCCGGACCCCGTTCATCAACCTCATGATAAGATCACAGCGGTGCCTGAATTCACTGAGGCAGCGAGCAGGTTTCTGAAGTCGGCAGAGATAGACGAGTTCATTGGCAACGCCAGGGCCGTTGCGTCCGAGTTGCTTGCTCCCGATGGTTCCCTGGTGGATAGCTGGAACCTGCCCCATCAGCTTAACCCGTTTCATATTGCCTGCCTGGCGAAGAATAACGAGCTGTTGGAAGCCGCGCTTGAAGCCCCTCAATGGTGGAACATGATTGATCAATGCACCGCTGTCATTGATGTGAATGAACTGGCCGTTACTGCGGGTGATAAGAAAATGCCTGCCATGAACGGTGACCCTCCATTGCATTTTGCCCTGTCTAATGGCTGGAATGCCGGGGCTATAAGACTCATTAACGCACTTCTCAGCGCCGGAAAAATTGCCGATATGGTGAATAACACCGGCAATAGTACATTAAGCCTGGCTGCGGCCAGGAGCAACCTTGATGTAGTCTCCGAGCTTTGTGATTATCTCTGTCATGAATTTCGCCAACTTTACTCCCAAAGCTTTCTGATGCACCGCACAAACAATCAAAGCAATCTGCTGCATCACGCTGCACAGCAGCCAGATCCGGAGGTCTTTGAGTTTCTGCTGAAAGAGCAGCTTGCGGGTACTGGACTATCAACACTGCATCAGCCGGATGAGAGCGGGAAGACTCCGGTTGACCTGATTAAGGATTTATTGCTTGAAAGGCGCAGAATTGCCTTGAATGAAGCTGACAATTCCATGATGGCAGTTTACGCAAAGCGGCGAAAAATTGATCCGGTCCTGGCATTGTCAGACTATAAGAAGCAATTGGATAGCAATGATAGCCTGACGCGTAAATACTTTAAGGATTGCGGCTATCCTGATGGTCCATGGCAAAAGTTTTATATGGAGAATATTCTCGAGGCTGAACAGTTGCAGGCTCATTCTCCTGGAATTCCAGCTGGTCAACCCCCGGGACATCTGCTCTGATGTCTGGGCAGCCTATGAGCGAGTAATCCAAAAAGCAGTCCAGAAATAACTGACCTGATTTTCTCTGCCCGGCCCCGGTTGTGACGATCAGGCACCTTCCTTTAATACACGACGATATGCTGTGAACTGATGGCCAAACGTATCAATGCCCTCCTGGCGAAGTGCAGGGGCAAGATGTGCCAGGTAGTGATCCAGCGCACCCTGCCCGGACACTCGATAGCGAATGGAAAAACCGGTTGAATAAGGTCGTGCCGTCAGCTGATCATCGACCGTCAGCTTCAGCATTTCTGCACTGTGAAACCCTTCAGCCTTGAGCACGGCATCAACATGTGGCTTTAGCCAGGCCCTGAACTCATCCACAATTTCATTATCCACCAGACAATTGACTTCATAGATAATCATGAACGCCCCCCTTCTTAAATACCCAGTTGCCAGTAATGGATAATAGTGGATAAATGGCAGAAAGGCAGAAGGTCAGACTTTGCGCACAATATTTAAACCATGCCGGATGGGCAGCAGCACACTCTCAAGGTTTGGGTGCTGATAAATGTAACGATTCAGATCGGCAATCACCTGATCACGCTCCTCCTGAGGGTCAAGCACCTTCCCTTTCCAGAGGGCATCATCAATCACCACAAGCCCGTGAGGGTTCAGCATGGGCAGTACCAGTTCCAGATAATCGTGGTACTTCTTCTTGTCGGCATCAAGAAACACCAGGTCCAGTTTTTCCGCTGTTAATTCCGGGATAGTATCCAGTGCCTTGCCAAAGAGCACTTTGACTTTATGACCATGGGGAGACCGGTCAAAAAACTCCTGGCCAATGGCAATGGACCGTGGGTTGGTTTCACAGGCATACACCACGCCATCATCAGGCAAACCTTCTGCCATGGATAGCGCTGCATAACCGGTAAACATACCAATTTCCAGCACGGTTTTACTGCGGCTGATCTTAACCAGCATTTTCAGGGTCTGCCCTACCAGCCGACCGGAGAGGTTAACGGGGTAACGGGTTCTGTCCACCGTGGCCTGAGCCAGCTCGGCCAGAAGCGGAGACTCACCGGACGTCATCGTCTGGCAATAGTTTTCTATTGCCGGATCAACCATCCAATCCATGCACTGTACCTTTCTTGATAAAAGAACCTTAATAAAAGAACCTTGATAAAAAGGGCACTCTCCATGAAGATGAGGCCGCAACTTATCAGGCGTTGAAAAAATCAGCGGCGAATTTTAAGCGAGGGAGCCATGACAGAAAAGCCCGTTATTGAGATAGAGTACTGCAGTCAATGCCAATGGCTGTTGCGTTCTGCCTGGCTGGCACAGGAGCTGCTAAGTACCTTCAGTACTGATATAGGGGAAGTTCGGTTAAAGCCGGGAACAGGGGGCATCTTCATCATCAGGCTCAATGGCGAAGAGATCTGGGAACGGAAAAAGAATGGCGGTTTTCCCCAACCCAAGGAAATCAAACAGAAAGTCAGGGACGTAATTGCCCCTGAAAGAGACCTTGGCCACAACGACCGCTGAGGGAGGTCAGATTCATTCTAACCTCACCTCTGGAAACTCTAAGATGAACCCTAAACCCAGGCGCTCTCTTTCTTGCGGATTTTCAACATCGGCAGGAACAAACCAAGCAGAATACCCAGCAGTATTGTACCACCACCAAAGAGATACCAGCGCAGGCTGGTGTCTCTGAGCAGCTGACGGTTTTCCGCCTGCAGCACCTGCAACTGGTTCTTCAGCCGTTCGTTTTCCTCAACCAGCTGCTGGTTACGACGGTCTATCGCCAGGGGCTCAGCAGAAATATCCTGAAGTCGTTTCAGCTCTATCTGCTGGCGATCCAGTTTATTATCCGCCTTGCTGAGTTCGGAGGTTACCTCTTGCAGCTGACCATCCCGTTCAATCAGGCGTTTTTCCAGCGCTTTATTGTCCGCCGCCATTTTACTGGCCCGATCCAGGGCCGAGGGTAACTGGCGAAAAGCCGGTGGGTTGGTCATCAGATATTGTGTCGGTACATAACCTTCCTGATCACCGTATTTCACTTTACTGAAGCCCTTGCCAGCATTTTCTTCCAGCAGTAACAGCGAAGTACCGGTCTTCAGTCCACGGTGCAGAATCCGGTATTCATTACCGGGTCCGCTGCGCATAGGCACATAGGTAATATCAGTGATATATCGTGTCTCTGCACAGACCTGCCCGATCCATAACAACCCGAACAGAACAGCCAGCCAATGTTTTTGCATTTTCACAGGTATCAGCATCTCAAATCACGGCAGAACTTTTTTAAATGGCTTAACGATAACCTGTCGATAAACGCCAGCCTCAATATAGGGATCTGCATCTGCCCAGGCCCGGGCTTCGGTTAAGCTGGCAAATTCGGCAACCACCAGACTCCCGGTAAAACCAGCCTCTCCCGGATCATTGCTGTCTATGGCAGGACAAGGGCCGGCCAGCACCAGCTGCCCTTTATCCTTTAATTGCTGAAGCCGCTCAAGGTGTGCGGGGCGCGCCTTCATGCGCAAGGGCAGGCTATTATCGACATCTTCACTGAAAATAGCGTAGAGCATTTATTTCTCCTCAGTCTGAATATGTTTTGAAATCACCAGAAACTGACCAATCACAAACAGGAATGTCAGAATAAGGCTGCCGAACACTTTAAAGTCCACCCAGATATCGTGGAAGGTAAAGGCCACAAACAGGTTGGCCGCCCCCAGAAGAATGAAAAATATCACCCAGCTGATGTTCATCTTGAGCCAGATATTGTCCGGCAGTGTCAGGGCGTGTCCCATCATCCGCTCCAGCAGGGTCTTTTCACCAATAAACTGACTGCCCAGAAAAGCAACCGCAAAGATCCAGTTGACGATGGGGGTTTTCCACTTCAAAAAAGCTTCATCGTGAAACGTCAGTGTCATGCCCCCAAACAGCATAACCGCCGCGAGAGTAACCACATGGCTTTTTTCCAGCGCACGGTTTTTCAGATACAGGCTGCCGTACACCAGAACGGAAGTAACCATCAACACCAGTGTTGCGCTGAACGGTCCGCCCAGTTCAAAGTCATTTGCCCCCAGACTGACCGTTCTCGGGTCCATTTTATAGACAACAAAGAAAAGAATCAGAGGAATAAAGTCAATTATTTGCTTCATATTTGGCCAATCAGAGTAGAATAGGAGGCACCAACTTATCACCCCGTTATTGAATAACGGTTAGGGAGTTTGAGCCTGCTGGCAATAACAGTCAAACTACATAATAAACTAATTGAATTTCAGGGTAAGAGGCAATTTTGATTTCCATTGATTTACACAGCCACACCACCGCTTCCGATGGAACTCTTGACCCAGTTGAACTCTACCTCCGGGCTCAGGAACGACAGGTCCATACCCTGGCCATTACCGATCATGACACCGTTGCTGCCCACTACTTCCTGAGAGACCACCAGCCTGAGGGGGATATTCGATTAATCACCGGCATTGAGCTCTCCACTACCTGGTCGGGTGCTGAAATTCATATTGTCGGTTTGAATTTCTCCCTTGATCACCAGGACCTGGAGCTGGTCATAAAAGCCCAGGGCGAGTCACGCAGAAAACGCTCACATCATATTGCCGAACGGCTGGCCCGCCGTTTGCCAGAATGGAATGCCGATCAGATTTTCCGCAAAGTCCTTGAGGTTGCAGTTGAACAACAGCAAAACAGCCATCATGGCTTTATGCTGAAACCGGACGACGTGCAGATTGGGCGACCACACTTTGCCCGCTGGCTGATCAGTGAAGCACGATGCCATGATATGGATGCTGCGTTTCGCAAGTACCTCGATAACAGCAAAATTGGCAACCTTAAAGCCTTCTGGCCAAAGATGAGCCAGGGCGTCGCCTGGATCCGGGCATTGGGAGGAACGGCCGTTCTTGCCCACCCCGGAAAATACCGGATGACCGCCACCAAACTCCGGGCACTGATCAAAGACTTTACCCTGGCAGGCGGGCACGCCATGGAGGTTCAGGGCTCTAACCACCCACACAGTCAGGTAGAGCAAATGGCACGCTATTGCCGGGAGTTTAACCTGATGGCATCACAGGGCAGCGATTTTCATAACCCGGACTACCCATGGGTTGATATTGGTCGACTGCCTCCCTCTCTCCCTGCCAACCTGAAACCGGTTTGGGATATCTGGACATAGCGCCTGCTGTGGCCGGGGAAGAAGTTGTAATCATCGCCGTGTTGTCTGATTCATCAGTAACACCCGTGAGTGATCACAAACAAAATGTGAGCCCCACCGGAGTGCTTTCTGTATCCCGGCGACTTCCGCTGGCCAGCTCTTCTTTCCTGTTGACCTCAGTGTTATGATGCGCCACCGCTTTTGCGCAATCACCACCGTGCTCTTTCGCTGAAGCATTACTCTTTCGGCTGAAGGCTATTTTTTTAGCTAAAGGCTCTTTTAAGCTGAAGACCCTTTTTTGCTGAAGGCTCTACCCCTTCATCACTCTGAATTATGGCCGACAAACTTTTTTGCTTGTCACCACCCACACCCCGGGCCATAGGTAGAGTGAATAACCCTGATGCTGACGATTGCCATGAGCCAGTTCTTTCAGATTCACCCCGACAACCCGCAACTGCGCCTGATCCGTCAGGCTGTCGATATTATTCGCGATGGTGGTGTGATCGCCTACCCTACCGACTCTGCCTATGCCCTGGGTTGTCACATTGGCGATAAAAAGGCGGTTGAGCGTATCCGGAAAATTCGCAGGCTGGATGAAAAGCATAATTTTACCCTGGTCTGCAGAGACCTCTCCGAACTGGCGACCTATGCCCAGGTGAATAATACGCAATATCGAATGTTGAAAAATCACACACCGGGCCCCTATACCTTTATTCTGAAAGGGTCCAGGGAAGTGCCTCGACGGTTGATGCACCCGAAGAGGAAGACCATCGGCATACGTGTACCTGAGGGTGCCATTGTACAGTCACTGCTCAGCGAGCTGGGCTGCCCCATTATGAGTTCAACACTCCACTTGCCTGGTGACGAGTTCCCCATGATGGATCCTTACGATATCCGCATGACGCTGGAACCCCAGCTGGACCTGATTATTGATGGCGGATTCTGTGGCATGGAGCCGACCACGGTGGTCAGCCTGATGGAAGATGTCCCGGAACTTCTCAGGGTCGGCAAAGGTAATCCTGAGCCTTTTATGATTGATTAGTTTTTCTTGCGGTAAAGCAAGTATCGGCTGTTAGTTCACACAACCATCCATGATTTACCATGAGGTGGAATTAACAGCAAAAACTATGTTTCTACTATTCAGAAAAATCGTCTAGGATAAGTAGTCTGATTCAAAAGCCTGAATCCCACACTGCATCCATCAATCAAGAATTAATTAGTGAATAGCCAAAATCAATCAACAAAGCATTTATCAAACCATGCCAATATCTGCAGTCAAAAAACCGGAAACCAAAAGATACCAAAATAAATTATTCATAATAATCTTTGGATTTCTTATACACCCTTTAGATATTCAGGCTGAACTTGGTATAAAAAACACCTATCAAACATCACAGCAACACTTTTCTCAAGCCTACCCGGACTCTAATGAAAAAATTGAATCAAAAGAAGTTAAAGGTGAACTTCCTGATATTATTCTTTCACCCGGAGAAAAAAGAAAAATCGTATTAAAATCACTCACCCAGCAAACCGTCGACCAGGCCAGTTCCACAAACAAAATTCTGACACATTACGCCGTTAAAGACCTGGATTTATTAAATGGACCAACGCAGTCACCCGACCACAGCATTCTGAAAAGCCTTGGAACCCCGATTACCGTATCCGGAGAAATCATGTTAGCCAATATGCTGATTACTCCGACAACCGATATCAACGTACTGAAAAAAAGACAATCCACCATTCAATACCTGATCGATAATCCAATAATCATGGCCAGGCTGGAGAATCATTTACAACGGTTCTCCGCCAATGAGGATGGCATCATATCTCTGCTTGACCCCCTCCGATACTGTCTATAAAGGACTTTTCCAGAGCCTGGATGCTACCACTCAGTTTGGTATGAACCCGAAAACCAGCAATGAAAAAGAAGCCTCCCGTCGTTTTATTGAAAGCCTGAATTTGCTGAGTCTCGGGTTTATGCCTACCTACCTGTATTACAATTCTTCACATCCATTGCATCTGGTCAGCGGCTTGACTCTTTATGGCCTGACACTTTATCTGACACAACGAAGTGCCAAAAGAGAGAGGAAATATTACACCTACGTAATGGAACGCAGCAGACGCCCGGGCCTTGCCTTATTTGAAGCCAGAAAACTCTGGATGACCCTTGAGGACCATGCACCGTTTCATGAAGTGCTGTTATCCTACCCGGAGCTGGCCAGGCTGGATTACTCGAAAGAGTTCCGGGAAATGCTCGCGCTATTGAAAAAGCCCCCTGAAAGCCCTGTCCGTTCCAACTGGCACTACTACACCTCTCACATGGGGTGCTACCACATGGCATTAGAACTGATGCAGAAGCACAAAAGTTCTCTGTTATACATCCTCAAGGCCGTGGGTGAAGTGGATGCCTGGCTGACCATTGCCCGACTGGTAAGCCAGGGTCAGCAAAGAGAAAGCAACCCAATTACCTTTGCAAAATACATTCCGGAACACGCATCACCCTACCTGAGACTCGACCGCTTCTGGAATCCACATTTATCACCAGCAGTCGCCGTGCCAAACAGTATCGAAATAGGCGCGCAATTGCCGTTGAACACCATCATTACAGGCCCCAATGCCGCCGGAAAATCGACCAATATGGAAGGCATTGCCATTGCCGTCCTGCTGGCACAAACCTTTGGAATTGTACCAGCGCACCATATTGAAATAACCCCGTTTTCCCTGATCCATACTCACATGGATATCAGCTCAGAGGTGGCGGCAGGGCTGTCAACCTTCAAGGCAGAATCGGTGAGAGCTATTGAACTGATGGACCATATTGAAAACATGGCAGAGTCCCAGTTCAGCCTGACACTGATGGATGAAATTTTCAGCAGCACTAATCCGATAGAAGGTGAGGCTGGCACCTATGGCTATCTGAAAATCATTTCCAACAACCGCAACTGCATTAATATCTGCACAACCCACTACCCCAGACCCACACTGCTGGCTGATGAATACCCCGGAATATTCCAGAACATGCACGTTCATGCAGACATCACCAGTGACGGCAGACTGGTCTATGACTACCTCTTAAAGTCCGGTTTTTCTGAACAGCATATTGCCATCAAGATTCTTGAAGATGAGGGTATTCAATCAGAATTTCTTGATATCGCCACTGACATCATCAAATATCCGGAACGATACCCTCTTCAAAACCGCAGGCTCTAAGCGGAACAACGTGTTATCAATGTCTCATTCAGGGGAGCATCCCGTCTTTTGATACTGACAAAAAGATCCATCACATTATTGGCCACTAAAGCCGGTAATTCGCGGCAGGCAATACCGTCTTGCCCCTCTTTCCCCTGGATTAAAACTATCGTACCCTGTCCTCTCAGGACTAATTTGGGAGAGCCCTTTGAGCGCTGTAGACCCTCAGTCGCGTGTTTTATCTGGCATGCGACCCACTGGCCGATTGCATCTTGGCCATTATCACGGTGTTTTAAAAAACTGGCTGGCACTGCAACACGAATACGACTGTTTTTTCTTTGTGGCAGACTGGCATGCATTGACCACTCACTATGAAGATACCCAGCACCTTCAGCAACACATGCTGGATATGGTCACTGACTGGCTGGCCGTTGGTGTGAACCCTGGCTCTTCCACCATTTTTATTCAGTCCCGGGTACCGGAGCATGCCGAACTTCACCTGCTGCTTTCCATGATGACACCGCTGTCATGGCTGGAACGGGTTCCAACGTACAAAGACCAGCAGGAAAAACTCAGAGAGAAAGACCTTTCAACCTATGGTTTTCTGGGATACCCCCTCCTGCAAAGCGCTGACATTCTGGCCTATCGGGCAGGCAGTGTGCCTGTGGGCGCGGATCAGGAAGCTCATGTAGAGATTACCCGGGAAATCGCCCGCCGTTTTAACCATCTCTATGGCCGTGAACCCGGTTTTGAACAAAATGCCGAAATGGCCATCCGGAAAATGGGCAGAAAGCAGGGTGAAATATATCGGAAGCTTCGCAAAACCTATCTGGAAAAAGGTGATGAACAAGCCCTGGAAACAGCCAGGGCCCTGCTGAAAGAACAGAACAATATTACCCTGGGTGACCAGGAACGCCTCTTCGGTTATCTGGAAGGCACCGGCAAGGTTATTCTGCCAGAGCCACAGGCATTGCTGACACCGCAAGCCAGAACGCCGGGGCTGGATGGACAGAAAATGTCCAAGTCCTGCAACAACACCATCAGCCTCAGAGAGAGTGCTGACGAGGTCGACACCAAGATCCGGAAAATGCCCACGGACCCGGCCCGTATTCGCCGGAATGATCCGGGTGATCCCATAAAATGCCCGGTATGGCAATTTCACCGGCTCTATTCTGACCAGCAACGTCAGGACTGGGTACACAGTGGCTGTACCAGTGCCAGCATCGGTTGCCTGGACTGCAAAAAGCCGGTCATAGAAGCGATCCAGGCCGAGCTGGAACCGATACGGATTGAAGCCCTGGAACTGGAACATAACCAGGATGTGGTCAAGAGCATTATTACCGAAGGGTGCGAGAAAGCCCGCGATGAAGCCCAGGACACCCTGAAGGAAGTCCGGGATGCCATGGGACTGCACTATCGCTAAGAATTGGTATAGCTCCTCTCTAGACAGACACCACCTCTGGCAGGCATGATGGAACTGATCAGTAAATAAACCATCTAACCTCCCAGGAGGTACCGGCCCAGCAAGAGGTGAACTGCCCATGACCACGACGGAAGCCGTGGCCGAACAACCAGCACAGACGTCAGCCCCATCGGAAGCAGAATCCGTTGCACCTGAAGCGCCTCATATAAGAGCTGAAAAATCGCTGGCACTGGTTAAGGGTCAACCATTCACCAAGCTGCCTGACGATCTCTACATTCCACCGGATGCCCTGGAAGTCTTTCTGGAAGCCTTTGAAGGCCCGTTGGATCTTCTGCTCTACCTGATCAAACGGAACAACATGGATATCCTCGATATCCAGGTGGCCCAGATCACCCATCAGTACATGGAATACGTCAAGCTGATGGAAAGTTCCCAGTTTGAGCTGGCTGCAGAATATCTGGTGATGGCCGCAACACTGGCGGAAATCAAATCCCGAATGCTGTTGCCACGAACTGCAGAGGCTGAAGAGGAAGAAGACGACCCCCGTGCTGAGCTGGTCAGGCGACTGCAGGAGTATGAGCGCTTTAAGAAAGCGGCCGAAGACCTGGATGCCCTGCCCAGAATGGGCCGGGATAACTGGCCAGCCAAAGTTCAGCCTCCTGAGTTTGAGCGGGTTCAGATACATCCGGAGGTTGATCTTCAGGATATTCTGGTTGCCCTGAGCGAAGTCATGCGTCGGGCTGATATGTTTGAGCATCACCATGTAGCGGAAGAAGCACTGTCCGTTCGAGAGCGGATGAGCGAGGTGCTTGCCATGCTCTCCCCTGAACGCTTCACCCCCTTTGTGGCACTCTATCGGGTCAGCGAAGGCCGACTGGGCGTGGTGGTCACCTTTATGGCCATAATGGAACTGATCAAGGAATCCCTGATCGAGCTGGTACAAAGCGAACCCTTTGGACCAATTCATGTAAAGGCCCGGGTTGAATAACATGGAAAATATCAATGAGCGAAAAGCCTGATCTCTCACTGATTCTGGAAGCAGCGATCATGGCCAGCAGTCGTCCACTGACGATTGAACAACTGGCGGCCCTCTTTGCGGAAGACAATCGCCCTGATGGCAATGAAATCCGTGAAGCCCTGGTCAAAGTATCTGACGCCTGCGAGGGCCGGGCCTTTGAACTGAAGCAAGTAGCGTCCGGCTTCCGCTTCCAGGTTCGTCAGGCCATGGCTCCCTGGATTGGCGGCCTGTGGGACGAAAAACCTCAGCGCTATACCCGTGCCCTTCTGGAAACCCTGGCCCTGATCGCCTATCGCCAGCCCATTACCCGGGGAGAAATTGAAGATATTCGTGGCGTCAGTGTCAGCAGTAATATCATACGCACCCTGCAGGAGCGGGAGTGGGTTCGCGTTGTCGGCCACCGGGATGTGCCCGGCAGACCCGCTATGTTTGCCACCACCCGGCAATTCCTGGATTACTTCAACCTGCAGAACCTGAATGAACTGCCGCCGCTGTCGGAAATCCGGGACCTGGAAGAAATCGCCAAGGCCCTGGAAATCCCGGAAGAGATTGCCGAAGCACTGGCCGCAGCAGGCGGTACGTTAGAACAGCCGGAGCTGGCGGACCAGGAGGTCATCAAAGAGCGTTCGGCCCAGGAGCTGTTCGATGAACTGGATGCCATGGAAGCCGAATTGCCCACTGGCTTTAATGACTTGATCAAGAAGCAGAAAATACCGGCCCTGCAACTGGAAGAAGAGAAAGAACAACTGAGCTCTGAACTCACTGAAGATGAATTGACCATAGCTTCAGAAAGCCTGACTTCTGATGAGCAATCCTCTGAAGAAGCCATTTCTTCCCAGTCTGAAGAGCCCGATGAAACCTTTCATTAATCAACGACACTCTTGAAGTATTCTTCCAGAGTGTCTTCTGGAATAGCCCCACCAACCTCAACCAGCGCCTGAAATACCGGTTGCAAATAAGCATCCAGCTCACGGGCAAGGTGGTTCCAGTCTGTACTTTTATCGCCATCAAGAAGGTAAGTGAAATCTGGTAATTCTTCCCCATCAAAAAGTTCATCTGGAAATTGTGAGTCTAATATATTTTCCTGATAAAATGAGAAGGAAAGTATTGGCTGATGGACGTCTTTGCTCATATCTGTGCAAAGACGATGACGGTGGCGTAGCATCGTTACATCACACCCTCTCAGATAACTGTCAATTTTATCAAGCCCTTTGCCAAGATCAGACATAACACCTGTATTAATAATACCGTTGATTAGATCATCGAACTTGATTGGAACCATTCCCCGGGTAGTGAGATCGGGTATGTAAGTGTCGAAGGAGTTAACTTTACATTTTTCAAGTAATCTGCAATTCATTTTCTGCCACAACTCGAGTCTACAGGCAATAGTATGCAATTCTTCCAGTCTGGCTGTTGTGAAAGAGTCCGCGATCGTTTCACCAAGTTCTTTCCTGACACTTTCAACGGCCTTATCGCTAGCGCCCTTCCCCGCAGAAGATATTGACGCCAGTTCATTCAAGCTGGATGTCAGAGACTCCTCCAGAATCTGCTCACCGCCACAATAAGCGCAGCCCCCTACAGCACCTTCAGTGGAATCTGCCTCCTTTACCAGAAGAAGGCTTTCTAACGTTTGCTCCAACCCAATGAAGCAATCGGGTTCTGAACCAGGACCTGAACTGAGGGAGGATAAGGGTGAAGCATCGTCATCAGACTGTTCATCATCTGAGCCAACCGTAAATCTCACAACCGATGGATTATCAGTTTCACCTAATGCTGGATTCATATAATTTTGGACAGGCAAAACCGCACTGACAGTTCGAGCTCCAACGGCCGGACTGTGCTGAAGATCTTCCGTGGCACGACTCCGAAAAATACCGCCCGCATGCTGAGCATTCGCTGGCAAGGCAGAATCATTCTGGTCATAGCTGTTGCTTAGTGGTCCGTTAACAGAGTTTGCCAATCCGGTATTTGCACTTGGTGGAGTCATAAATAAACCTTCTAACGATAGATATTTACTCCCCATAGACAGCTTACTTTCTCAATAGGTTCACTACTGCATTATGCGCTACGGGAAGGTCAGAGTTATATTGTCGGAGTCCAGAGCAATCAGGGTGGATCAGCGCAAGCAGTGTTTTGACAAATTCCTTTTTCTTGCATTGGTAATCATTAACTGGCTGAAAGGTCGATAGCCAGCCATTCACTCTGAGCTCAAAACCCTTACGCCACAGATGGCTGAGCAATTTCATGTGAAGATTCTGAGTCAATGCATAAAGGCGTCGGCGCTCTTCCTGCCCCTGGATTGTCCGGTCGTCAGGTTTTCCGGGGTCTCCTTGAGAGTGCAGCGCTATAAACTGCCGGGCTTTATTCAGGGTAAGCAAAGAGCGTATCAGCAAACCATAAATACGCTCACCGGTGTTTTGGGGGGTATTAAAAAGAATGGTTCGGGGCAAGGCAAATGCCGCTCCTTTTTGCAACTGCTCAGTCAGTGGATCGAGGTTATCGGTGAGAAATTTCAGCGTATCGTTCAACAATCTGGTTTCTTCAGCAAACGACAAACACCACACCGACTTCTTTACGCCGGGAACATGAACGGCCAGTCGTGCCTCGTTTCGATGGGCTACTCTGTCGTCCACGCTGACCTGCAGCCCCATTACCCTGGCACCCAGATCACCGTCTGTCAGATGAATATTGAAAGCTTTTGGCAGTTTAATCGCCGGACATCCCGGGACTGGCCCGATGGTGACACTTTTGGGGATTTCTGAATCTCTGTCAGTATTCAATGCCCGCAGCCGGTCAAACAGGGCTCTGGCAGGCTCTTCTGCCGTGCAGATAAGGTCAATATCGTTGAATGATGAGCAGCGGTTTTGTAAGTAACGGGCATACGAACCGGTAATCAGGATGGGGGGATCGGGATAAGCATCATTGATTACCTGAATAATCTCCAGTGTTTTCAGCGTCAGCGCATTTAACGGCGGCACCTTATTGTCCGGAAGACCCGCTCTGCCCGGAGTGAACGTATTTTCTGCTGTCCCTGTTTCATACCAGTATTCACCGGCCTGGTAAGGGAATGGATGTTCCCTGCGGGGATTGGCCACGGATACTTCTACCGCTTTTTCTCGGCCAGGGTATTCTGAAATCGGGACCACGTCAGGCAGTTGACCTCTATAGCCATATCCGGCGTTATGGACACAGCTGGCTGAATATCTGTTTTCATGACCAAAGCCAGACCGGAAGTTATCTGTGGTCTGTCTATACAATTCAGGTCTATACAGTTCAGGTCTGTAAGCTACCGGGCACTTTCGACGAACGGCGACAGAAGCCGCATGCTGACGGGCAGAGGCTGCGTATCTGTACCGACTATCACAGGCGACAGCATTTTCCCGATTAAACAGAAAATTATTCACTGTACCTGTTTGGTAGTGGCTCTGTTCAAGGCCGCACCCCAAAGCATGGCGCAGTTTACTTCCTTCAGGAAAACCCTTAAGGCATTCCATCACCTGATGTCTTTCGATTCTTCGCCCATAAACAGGCTGTCCAGTGATATAACAGTGTTTCAGGAAAAAGAAATAGATGCGCGAATTCTGAAATGAGGGCCTCAGTGTCTGGATGGATTGCAATACCTGTTCTGCCGACACTCGCTGATGATTAATGGTCAATCCATTCTGCATAGCCATGAATATCAATATACATCGCAACCGTTGTTGCTTATCTTTGACCAATATGCTGTCCAGAAGTTGCCAGGCCTTTTCAATGAGATCCTGAGCATCATTGCTTTCATCGTATCGCCGAGGTTGTTGCAACCTGTGCATCAGGTATTCAATCTGACTTGCGGCATGATTTCCGGGAGCTTCATTAAACGCTGCCAGTACTTTCAGGTTATCCAGATAGCTGCCATTCAATTCTCTGGCATTCAATGCCAACCGGGAATAAAAAATCGCTCTTTCAAGCAACCACCCACCCTGTTCATAATTCTTAACCACGGCATCCGGTGTGACCTGCTGACCATTCAATCGCAGCCCCCTCAGGCAACATTCTGCCTTGAAGCGCCCTAGCTCGAGAGTTGCCCTGGCTGCCTTATAATCCCTGGCCACGGTGTCCGGTGTGACCTGCTGGCCCTTGACCAACAGGCCCCTCAGGCAACATTCCGCTTTGAAACGTGCCAGCTCAAGCATGGCATTGGCTGACTGATAATCCTCAATCACTGCATCAGGGGTAACCAGTCGGCCATTCAACGCCATGCCCTTCAGGCAACACAGTTCCTTAAAGCGCGTTCTTCCCAGCTTGCCACCTGTATCATTATCCGGAAAACTCCTGAACACATCATCCGGCCTGACCTGCTTGCCATTTACTGCCAACCCCCTCAGCCAACACCGTTCCATAAAGTGCGCCAGCCCCAGTACTGATTTAGTGGCCCGGTAACCGTTAACCACCGTATCCGGTGAAACCTGCTGGCCATTCAACAGCAGCCCGCTCAGGCAACAGTCCTCTTGGAAGTGCGCCACTCCGCGTTTGCCTGCCGGACTATCCGGGTAATCCTCCACCACCTCTTCCGGTGTGACCCGCAGGCCACTCAACGGCAGGTCCCTGAGGCAACATTCCCCTTTGAAGCGCGCCAGTTCCAATCTTGCCCCAAGTGCCTGATAGCCCTTAACCACTGCCTCCGGGGTGATCTGTCGGCCATTCAATGGCAGGCGTTTCAGGCAACATTCCGCTTTGAAGCGCGCGATCCCCAGCCAACCTTTCGGATTATCCGGAAAATCCTTCACCACCGCATCCGGTGAGACCTGCTGGCCATTCAACGCCAGCCCTCTCAGGCAACATTCCTCCTTGAAGCGCGCAATTCCCATTTTGCCTTCCGGGCTATCCGGGAAACCCCTGACGACCGCATCCGGTCTGATCGGCTGGCCATTTAACAGCAGTCCCTTCAGGCAGCATTCCGACTTAAAGCGTGCCAGCTCCAGAGTTGCATTAAGGTCCTGATAACCCTTAACTACCTCATCCGGTGTGACCGGCTGGCCATTTAACGCCAGGCCATTCAGGCAGCATTCCGACTTAAAGCGCGCTATCGCTATCTGGTACTTATTCTTTTGATCTGGTTTCCGGTTGAATTCCTGAATCACCTGTTCCGGAGTCACTCTTTTATTGTCATAAAGAATGTTCTGCAGGCAAAGTTTGAGCAGGAAGAAGCCACTTCTAAGAGACGATCTATCATGTCCGTAGGCTGCAAGCACACTGGCCGGGGTGATACGATGTCCATATAATGTTTTTCTCCCCCAGAAGTCATCCTCCGTAAGCTTGCCGTAATCCGGGGGGGCAGCAGCCATTCTATCAGGCTGATAGTTTGCGACCCTTTTACCGTTAAATGTATGTCCGGGGTGTTCTGGCATCCCGCGCAAACCGGCTCTCTGGTCAACCCGGAGAGCAGACTGTGCATGGTAGCAGGTTGGTATTATTGCTTTCAGAATAAAACCCTGCCTGAGGCTATAAACACCGCCGTTTGACCACAAAATGATTATCAGGTTCCATTCCTCTTCTTTATTTCACCTGTTTAAGTAGCTGGCCATATGGAATCATATATTTCTGGCTACTTACTCTATTTCACTGCGGCTCAACCGGATTGTTTGTACCCGAACCTCCCGTTATACTGCGTTCCCTCTTGTTAAATTTCGGGCGGAGACCCCGCCGATATCCCATGACCACAGAAACTACACTCCCTCCGCAGGGCGAAAAATTGCAAAAGATCCTGGCGGGCGCTGGCCTTGGCTCACGCCGTGAGATGGAGCGCTGGATCACTGAAGGACGCATCAGTGTCAACGGTGTCAAAGCCAGCCTTGGCGACCGTGCAGCCCTGGCCGACGTTATTGCCGTGGACGGCCGGGTTATTAAGCTGGATGCTTACGCCTCCGGTATTCGCCGTGTCATCGCTTATAACAAACCGGAAGGCGAAATCTGCAGCCGTTCTGACCAAGAAGGCCGTCCAACGGTCTTTGATAAACTCCCTAAACTGAAGGGCGAGCGCTGGATCTCCATCGGCCGCCTGGACCTCAATACCTCCGGTCTGCTGCTGTTTACCAATGATGGCGAACTGGCCAGCCGCCTGATGCACCCCTCTCATTCCATTGAGCGGGAGTACGCCGTGCGGGTCATGGGTGATATTACCCAGCAGAAAGTGAAAAACCTGTTTGAAGGTGTCGAGCTGGAAGATGGCATGGCTCGTTTTACCGATATTGTGGACTCCGGCGGTACTGGCATTAACCATTGGTTTCACGTCTGTATTCTTGAAGGGCGTAACCGTGAAGTCCGCCGTCTCTGGGAATCCCAGGATCTGAAAGTCAGCCGTTTGAAACGGGTCCGTTTTGGCAGCATGATCATTCCTGATCACCTGCGTCAGGGGCAGTTCCAGGAGCTGGAAAAACAGGACATCGACGCGCTTGCCGCACTGGTAGACCTGTCACCCGCACCCGCCTTCCACAAAAAGCCGCAGGACCGGCTGAAAAAGAACGAAGTGCAGGCCAGGAAAGTCAAAGGCAGTACCAAACGTTTCAGTCCTCATCCGAAAAAGCGTTCCCGCTAGGGAAATCTTCATAATGGCAGCATCCACCCGGCCCTCTCCCTGCGCTTGATGAGGGGGCTGGCGGTTGGCTTCTCATACCCACCTGGCACCGCCTGTCCGTATCATTTTTGCCGTCACCACCAGAAAAAGTGAACTTCATCAATCAGTTGTGATCCTTATACATTACTCACAGCCGTAAGATGATGATATGAACGTAACATCACCGGGCAATCTCCCTGCACACAATATTGGTACGAGTGTAAGTAGAACAACGCAAGGTCCGGATACTGACGCTAACGGCCCAGTGCCAGAAAATCTTATACGCCGCGATTCATTGTCCGTTGATGCACTGTTCCCACATAACGTTAAACTTTTATCGAAATTCTCAGTCATTAAAGTCCGGGAGACCGACCCGGCCGAAATGATCCTGTTGATGAAGCAGGGTAATGTTTCCGATAACCTCTGCTATAAAATTAATGGCGACCTGTTTCCCACTCTCAGCCGGCCCCAGCGCAGCAGGATTCAGTCTGTTCCCAAACATCTGTACGTGGTGTTCAGTGTTGATTTTGAGGGTTTCAGCCAACTGCCGGAGTTACCGCAAAACTTCTTCGTGGGGCGGACCCTCTTCCTTAAGGCTTGCTCCAGCCTCAGGACTCTGCCTGAAAACCTTACCGTAGGACTGAGTGCTGAGCTTAACGAATGCCATAGCCTGGAGACTTTACCGACAAATTTCTTTGTGGGGGAGAACCTTCTGCTCAACGGTTGCACCAGACTTAAATATTTGCCCGATGACCTGATTGTCAGGCGCAGCCTGTTTCTTAACGATTGTTACAATCTGCAAAAACTGCCGGAAAATCTCTCGGTACTGGCGACCCTTAGCCTTATTAACTGCACCAGTCTCCGGGAACTGCCCAATGGTATGAACATACCGGAAAATCTCTACCTTAAGGGTTGTACCAATCTGGAGTGGCTGCCGCAAACCCTCAAGGTGGGCCGAAACCTTACCCTTGAAGGTTGCACTGAACTGAGAATAGCGTCAGATACTCTACTGGAAATAGGTGGCAACCTTATCCTGAAAGATTGCACCAATCTGGGAGAACTGCCTGCCTCAATCAAGCTCGGTGGCGACCTTGATCTCTCTGGCTGCGTTAGCCTGACCTCCCTGCTTCACTGGATTACAGAACTGGGCTGGACGACGGAAAATCAGGAGGTGCGTTTACGCAAGGTTTATCTGGAAAATACCGGGCTGCCAGCAGCGATACTCGCCCAGCTTGAACATGAACCACCAGAAGGCATGCAATTTTATGTAGCTGAACCGCAGGGTGTACCGGAGCGCACATTTAGAACGTTTGAAGAGGCTTTTACATTTTGGGCGAAACTTGCAAAATCTCGCTCCCCAATCCCAATTCTGGATCTGCGGCCTGACCAGATGCAAAGCCTGACTTATTATCTGCAACGCCTGACCGGTACTGCGGATTACCAGAACCGCGTAACACAGCGGATACTGGCCCAGCGAGTGTTAGGAGTCATGTCGCTGCTCAGCAGTAATCAAGAGATTCAGGAAAACGCCCTGATGCGCATACACCATGCCACCAGTACTTGTGACGACCGGGTTATACTGGCTCTGGATGACCTGGAAGCACTGGAGCTGTCCAGATCAGCAGAAGCCATGGCTATGCAGCCGGACAGCGACCCCACAGAATTGCGCGCCCTGGGACGGCAAATGATGATTCTGGATGCGTTGAAAGTAATTGCCAGACGTCATATAAGCACCTTAAATTACGTCAATCCGATTGAAGTGGAGCTGGCTTTTCAAATTGGTTTGCGCAAGCACTTTAACCTGCCGGGCGCAACTCAGTACATGCTGTTCAGAGCCTGTAGCGGGGTTTCCCAGTGGCATATTACCCAGGCCGCCATGGAAATCGAACAGGACTGTACTGAAGATGCCCTGGGGGACTTCCTGAGAACATGGGAACCCTGGCAAAAATACCTGCGCAGCCTGTCCGTTCCAGCCTTCGAGCAGCTCCAGCACAGAGTTGTTGCGCGGATCAGGGAATGTCCGTTCTGCCTGGACAAAACAGAGCAAATGGTTGTCTTTGATGACGACCACTATGATTACCACAGCCTGCGCCGGGCGTTTCTGGAAAACAGCAAGGATCCATTTTTCAAAAAGCCGCTGGACTGGTCAATGGTCTGCCGGCTGACGGAAAAATCACGGGATGCCAGTTAAGTAGCTAACCATATGAAATCACATTCCTGAATATCTGCTCAGCCTTTGATAACAGGTTTCACTGAAATATTGAATGGTTTGTGTTAGGGAGGAACTTTTATAAGAAAGAGCGGTCTTAAGCTGCAATTCAATGATTCAATAATTCAATAATTCAATGGATTTCTTTAGTAGCTTAACTTCATCCGATCTTGCTTTTGACGAACTTTGTTCCGACTCATTAGATTTAATAGAACAAATATATCGATTTGATGCCAGCGAACAATCCTCGACATATCAAGGAATGTCTGTACAGACGCTGGATACTTCTTTTCCTGTTTACTATAACCATTCAGATATAGCCAAAAATAACGCTGATCCTGTTAATTCATTGATTAAATATAGAATTAAACCTCTAACACTTTCAGAGACAGCAGACTGTTTTTGCACTGGTATTCCTCAAATACCACAATCAGTTCTTGATGAATATGTCCCCTGGAAATCTAATGAACCCCATGAACTATCATCAAGAGCGAAATTTCCTCCTATTCAGCAGGTATGCTTATCAGGGAGTGAGCCTGAGATTAGGGAGCCAACACCAGCGAGCCATTCGAATCCAGATTATCCATTAACTAATCTTCCTGACTTACCTTCTAAACCACAATATTTACGACCATATACGGTAGTTAACCCATTAAACCTGAACCAAACTACAAGTGATAACCAAACGACCCAGGCAACAGAAATTGTTGATGATCACTCTTCAATAATTGAGCGCCAAAGGGAGAGCAAAAGGGAGCGCCAAAAGGAGTACCAAAGGGAGAGCATGAGAAAGCTTCGCAAAGATCCCGCTTACGCCGAGCGCGAAAGGAAGCGCAGCAGGGAGCAACAAAGGAAACGCTACCAGAATGACCCTGATTTCGCCGAGCGCAAAAGGACAAGCCAAAGGGCGCGCAAAAGGGCGCGCCAAAAAGAGCGCTACCAGAATGATCCCGATTTCGCCAGGCGCGTCAGAAAACGCAGCGCTGAGTACAATGAGTACAAAAGGAAGCTTGGCAAAGATCCAGCTGCTCAAAATGGCTGCGAAGTTTATGTTTAGAAGGTGGAATTGCTATTACGTTATTGAGCGAAAACACGCCCGGCAGGGCCGGGAGTGCGGGGAGTGCGGGGAGTGTCAGTTGCTCAGATCAATCCGGTACAGGGCAAAACCTATTTCATCCTGTCCCTGCTTTTTCAAGGGATAAGCTGCCCGTTTGGCAATGAAACGTTCCGCGCTTTTGGAGTTACCGGTTTCAAAGGTAATGTTCAGTTTTTTGTCTGACTTGATGGGTGCCAGGCACCAGTTGTTGTCAGCACTTGGAATCACCTGACCGTTCTTTTTGGTCTGAGCCGTAATATACGCAGAAAGAACAGTTCGGTTTTCATCAGGAGAAGCAAACGCGACGAACTTATCCCCCGTTCCGGCAAAGTTACCACCGCCGTAAGCGCGATAGTTGTTGGTAGCGATAATAAATGCCTGATCTTCTTTCACCGGTTTACCCTGGTAAGTCAGGTTGATGATACGGTGAGAGTCGTTTACCTGAATACCGTTGGCATCAAAACGGGCGGGCTGGGTCACATCAATCTGATAATCAACCCCATCCATCACGTCAAAGTTGTAAGTCTGGAAACCATCCCAGTTCAGCAGAGGTTGTGGTTCGGTACTGTCAGGATTGATCTGATTGAACTGACCTGCAGAGCGCTCCAGCCAGTTTTTCACCTCTTTTCCGGTGACTTTCAGGGCAACCAGTGTATTGGGATAGAGGTACAGGTCGGCAGCATTACGGAAGGTCAGGGTGCCTGCTTCCACTTCGGTGTAGCCGGTCGGATCATTTTTACGACCACCGGCTTTGAACGGGGCAGCAGCGGAGATAACAGGAATACCTTCCAGATCAGGATCGCCCTGGATAAAGCGCTCAACGTAATCTCTCTGTGCATTGTTCACGATCTGCACGGTGGGGTCGTCCTGCACCAGTGCCAGATAGCTGTACATCTGGTCAGAAGCCTTGCCGATAGGCTGGTTAACAAATTCCAGGGTGCCCTGGTGCTCTGCTTTGATGATGTTAACGATGTCCCGGTAAGACTTAGCCTTGGAGCTATTGGTCCTGGTATTAAAAATAGCGCGTGTGGTTGCCCGGGCATCAACCACTTCCCATTTGCCACTGCGGTTGTCCAGTGTCAAATCAACCAGCCCCAGATGGCTGCCCCAGCGACCCGGCATAACCGCAGGTACGCCGTTGATCGTCCCTTTTTCCACATCGACGCCGGGGATCTCAGCATAAGCCTCTGCCGGAAAAACGCCGTGGGAGTGACCAAACATCAGGGCATCGATGCCTTCCACCAGAGATAGATAGTAGGTGGAGTTTTCCGCCATGGCTTTGTAGGGCTCGCTGCTCATGCCGGAGTGTGGAATGGCAATGATAATATCAGCCCCTTCGGCTTTCATTTGTGGCACGAATTTTTTAGCCGACTCAACAATGTCGTGAGCGACCACTTTTCCTTCGAGATGCTTACGGTCCCACTGCATGATCTGTGGTGGTACGAAACCGATGTAGCCAACCTTGACGGTCTGCAGCTTGCCATCGGAATCCTTAAACTGCTGGCTCTTGATAAGATAAGGCTGGTAGAGGTTTTTGCCGGTTTTGGCATCCACCACGTTAGCACTTATATAGGGGAAGCGGGCATCATTAATGGCTTCATTGAGAAAGTCCAGACCGTAATTGAACTCGTGGTTGCCTATGTTGCCTACGTCATAGTCGAGCAGGTTCATGGCTTTGTAGACCGGGTGCATATCCCCCTGTTCAAGGCCTTTGTCGGCCATGTAATCGCCCATTGGCGAGCCCTGCAACAGATCGCCATTGTCCACCAGAACACTGTTGTCAACTTCGGCACGGGCCTGTTTGACCAGTGTTGCGACACGGGCAAGTCCAAACTGTTCGGTGGGCTTGCCCTTGTAATAATCAAAATCCATGACATTGGCGTGAAGGTCGGTTGTTTCAACAACCCGGAGGTCAATCGTAGCGGCGGAGGTCAGACCACTGACAGAAACCAGGGCAGCAAAGACAGCCATGGAAACAGGGGAGCGTCGAAAGTACATGCAAAACCTTTCATTCAATGATTGCTGAGCAAGACGGTGAACCGTCGTATCACCAAATTACAAAAAACGCATAGTACAGCAGCTTCGCTTTGAGTATCTATCAGGATTTTCAGGTTTATTCTTAAACTGGAGTCTGGACAAACTCCTCCGCTTCGATTTGCAGCCGCGCTGCTATTTCCGCCTGCCGTTGTCCGGCAGGCTTGCCATGCACGGCCCCCAAACTGCCCAGCGCCACCTGGACAATGATCTCTTCTTGCAGGTCACTGTCCAGCTTCTGGTTGATAAAATACTGCGGCAACTGCTCGGCGACTTCTGCCTTGATGGTTTTATAAGCACTGAGCATGTCGTTTATGGTGCCCCGGTCGTACTGGTGCTGCTGGAACACTGGCGGCCGGGCGCACTCTGCGACCTCCCGGCAGGATCGCTGGCTGGCATTGTCCCGGGTTGGCAGCAGGTCAATAATGTGTGCCACCAGTTGTTGCGCCTCGTCGTATTGCCCGGCCACCTTGCCAGCAGTGACCATCGACATCAGCTTCAGGCGGTTCATCGCCTCTTCCTGCACCCCCATCTTGCTGTCGTACAGGGCGGTGAACCGTTGCCAGGCACTCTGGCTGTCTCTCGGAGCCGGATCATCCCACTGGGGCTCCAGTCCAAAACAGTCCGGCATCCTTGTCATTGACTGGATAGCCTGTTGCTGCTGCTGGTCCGACAGCGCCAAGAAGGATGCCCGGGCCGAGCCATAATCACCCGCTTCCAGCTGGCTGAGGCAGGTATTACCCGCCTGAACGGCCCCCGGACTGGTAACCGGGGTCAGCCGTTGTTCCAGTCGCTGGAACAGCTTATCGCGGCGGCTGCTGTAGTTGCCACTGCTGGTGCCCAGCCAGTCTGGCAGCTGGCTGAACAATCCCCTCGAATGCTGGGCAAACACAAACCCTCTTTGCAGTTCCTGAAACTGGCTGGCCCGGTCAACAATGGCATCGCGCAGTGCGCCACTGAGTAACGGGCCGGCGTCCGCCGATTCTGCGGTCATTTGTTCCAGTTGACGGTCTGCCATGGCGTTCAGCATGCACTGGCCAAGATCTCTGGCCGGGCCTGACTGGCACGGCCGGGTTTGCTCCCCGCCAAAGAAGATGGCATCGCCATCGGTGCCCCGGACCCGTCCGCTGCTGTCGAAAATATTGGCGGCGCGCTCATGTTCCACCCCCAGTCTGGGCGAGAACAATACTTCCATCAGAAACTCCTCGGTGCAGCGGGCCGGTTGCTCCTCATTGGTGACCATGGCGATGGCCATATTCAGCAGGTCATCGGTTTGCCAGGCAGCATCCGGCTGAATCCGCTGCAGCCTGAGCTGCTGCAGAAACGCCGACACTTCGTTGTGCAGTTGCCGGGCCACCCGCATGCTGCCGGTGAGCAGCCGCATGCCCGGCAAGCAGTCAAAGGGCTGTGCTGCCGTATCAGTCTGGGGCCTCTCACCATGAGCCAGTGTGTCAGGTTGGATGGGACGGTCCGTGGCCCGGGATACCAGCAGCCCGGCCAGAGCCAGGCTGTTGTTGACGCTGTGCGTCGCCGGCCTGACTCTGCTGGTCGGCCGGTTGTCGGCACCATTATTAGTATTAGTAGACTCCTGTCGTTGATGGCTTTGCCCGGCAGTGATCTGCGCTGCTCCCTGCGGTTGCTCAGCGGTGGCCCGGGTGCCGCCGGTCAGCCAGGACAGGCCATGACGCAGCACCGACAACAGCCCCCCGTGGCGGGCGGCGCCGGCAGTGGCCGGGTCACGGTGGTCATTGGCAATCGCTTCCTCATCCGGGGGAGGCGTCGGCTTGCCGGAGAGATGGCCGTCCAGCTGGCGACGTTTGCGCGAGTCAACCTTGCACGACTGGATCTCCCCCTCCAGGAAAGACTCCGCAAAGGTATCGGGCTCCTGGAATATATCGATAAAATCAGCGGGAAAACCCGCCCGGCCTTCCAGTTCACCCAGCCCGGCCAAGTACCCGACTTTCTCATCCCGGATGAGCCGGTCGACAGCGTCCATGTCGCCACGAACCACCGTGGCTGGCGGCAAGGTGAACTCATCACCGGCGACGGTGGTATTACCGATGATCTGCAACAGGTGACGATCAGTCTGTGGCGGGCGCAGATCATTATCGTCGTCACCGATGGCCAGGTTATCCAGATAGTCCTCCACCCCCTGCAGAACGTCCTGCAACGGTGCGGACAACCCGGACGGGCTACCCAACAGATCTTTGACCGTGTTCTCCAGCCCCCGGGCGCTGAATCCCCGCAACAGCGGTAACTCTTCCTCCTCCCGGGGGAATCCGGTGGCTTTGATCATATTAAAACGGGCTTCTGCGTACTGTGAATACAGGTTCAGGAACTGGTTGACCAGATCATCGATCATGGCCTTCCGGGTGGGGTTCTCACTGCTGGCATCCGGCCCCATGGTCAGGTTTTGGGAGGCATCATGACGAATATACTGATCGGCCAGGCGGAGGTCCGACAGGAACGTGTTCCTGAGTGTCTGGTCCATAGTCTGCAGGCCCTGGGCACAGCAGACCAGTCGTTCCTGCGACCGGTCGAAGTTCTTCACTGCCCGGGTATTGGCACTTTGGATTTTGCTGAGGCGCTGGCCATAGGTACGGTAGGAGCGGGCAGCACGGTTGGCGTACAGTTTCAGCAGTTGTTTCCCGGCGGCCGTGATTTCAGGTGCCCGGTCGGCAGCCCGGGCCAGCAGTTCGCTCAGCGCCGAGGTGTCGGCCAGCCCCTGCTCGCTGGTCGGACAGGGAAGTTCCTTGCCATACAAATGATTTTGCAAATCCGTCGTATTGTCGAACACGTCGCTGAACATCTCGAAACGCAGATCCCTCAGTGTTCGTGTGTTCTGAAAGTAGGCTTTGCGCTCGGCCAGGATGAGTTGATTGATCACGTTCACATCCCGCTCGTCCAGCATGGCTGGCGGCAGGTCAAACTCATCATCCGCTACCCGGACATTTTCCAGCGTCTGCTGCAGTGCGGTATCCGGCTGCGTGAGACGCCTGTCGTTGGCGCGGTGACCCTCATGGTCACGGGCCAGAGTGCTATTAAGCGTTTGCAGCACCTCCCGGATGGGGGCCGACATCCGGGCCGATCTCGCCAGCAACCCGGTAACGGCCCCGGCAACGGCCCCGGCATGGTAACCGTGGAAGCGATCATCCTCTGCCGCCTCACCTGCGAACCCGGTGGCCCTGACCATGTCAGAACGGGCAGCGCTGTAGAGCGCATACAGGTTCCGGAACTGGTTGGCCAGATTCCTGGTGACCAACCCTTCGGTGGCGCGCTGGCCCGGGGTAGCGCCGGGTTGGCGGTCATCCTGATCGTCATCATAGCCAAGGTACTGCCCCGCAGTACTGGTCATGTTCAGGAAACTGTCCCGGAGCTGCCTCTCCAGTGTCTCCAGCAGGTTGACGCAGCACACCTGTCGTTTTTGTGGCCAGGTTATGGAGTCTGACTCCTCGACGGGTATGGCGTCCATAATTTCCCGGTTCTGATGCTTTATGGCCTCGCTCTGGTGGGCATACCCGTCATAGATTGCCGTGGCCTGGTCGGCATACCCCTTCAGCAGTTTCCGCTCAGTCACGGTGAACGGTGACTGTGCCGGAGGGCGGGAAAGCAGCGGTGCCAGGGCCGATGTGTCGTCGTCCAGTCCCGATTCGCTGTAATAGCAGGGAGCGGTGTCGTCATTCGGTAACTCTTCATCATAAACTGTGGGGTTCTCAAGGATCTCCCGGTAATTAACCGGGAAGTCTTCCCACTTTCTATATACCCCCATCCTGGTAATGAAACGGTCCGACTCAGCCTGGATGATCCGGTTGATCGCATTAAGGTCTCCGCGTTCCAGCCAGCCCGAGGGCAAGGTGAACTCATGATCGGCGACGGTGGTATTGTGTATCACCGACGACAGTTGTTCATCGGGCCCGGGGGTGCGCAGCACGTTACCGTCGTTGAGGCGCTTCTCCGTGATCTGCCTGCCCAGATAGTCCGCCACCCCCTCCAGAACCTCCCGGAACGGTGCGGACACCCCGGAGGCATCACGCAACTGGGCATTGACCGTGTTATCCATGCCCTGGGCATTGAATCCCCGGAAAAGCCCGGCCTCGGAGGTCTCTTCCTTGGCAAACCCGGTGGCCAGGATCATCTCGGACCGCGCCTGTGCCAGCCGTGAGTACATAGTCAGGAAGCGGTTGGCCAGGTTATCAACGATGATCTCCCTGGCCGGGCTTTCCCCGGGCGCTTGCGGGTTCATGGTCAGACCACGGCTGGCATCATAGCTGATGCATTGCTGGGCAAGGCTGCTGATGGTCAGGAAGTTATCCCGGAGCAGTTTGTCCATGGCCCGCAGGCCGTGGGCACAACACACCAGCCGTTCAACGGGCCATTCCAGATAGATCCGACCGTTGATTGTTATCTCTCCACCTCTGCGATTGATAGCCTCCAGCGCCTTGACACTTTTATCCTGGATGTCGTTTATCTGCCCCATATAGCGTTCATGGATCGCCTGGCCCCGGTCGGCATAAAGTTTCAGCAGTTTTTTGCCCTGCGGGCCCACCTGCGGCGGGCGACTGTTGGTGACGGAGGCGGTGGGGGTCGCAACCGGCCCGGCAGGCGTACTGGAAACCAACCGGGCGGTGTCGGTTGCAGCATCGTCTGGGGCAGAGGACGATGGACGTGTGGTGTCAGAGGTGGTTTGTACGACAGACGACGCTGTTTTTAACGATGTTGACGGTTCTTTTGTAATCTCTGATAAGTCTTCTGATGCCCCGGTGGCATCTATCGACGAACTCATCTCCGGTGAGACCCGGGCCATTGTGCTGGGCGACAATGGCTGAGTGCTTGCTATCCCGGATGGCGTCAGTGACACATCGGTGGTATTGATCGACGAACTCAGTTCCGGTGAGAACGGAGCCGTAGTGTTAGATGACAATACCTGAGTGCTTGCCATGCCTGACGGAGTCACCGACACATCGGTGGTATTCACCGACGAACTCAGTTCCGGTGATAACGCAGCCGTGGTGTTGGATGACAGTGCCTGTGTGCTTGCCATGCCTGACGGAGTCACCGACACATCAGTGGTATTCACCGACGAACTCAGTTCCGGTGAGAACGCAGCCGTGGTGTTAGATGACAGTGCCTGAGTACTTGCCATCCCGGATGGGGTGATGGACACATCGGTGGTATTCACCGACGAACTCAGTTCCGGTGAGAACGGAGCCGTAGTGTTGGATGACATTGCCTGAGTGCTTGCCATGCCTGACGGAGTCAGTGACAGATCAGTGGCATTCATCGACGAACTCAGTTCCGGTGAGAACGGAGACGTAGTGTTGGATGACGGTGTTTGAGTGCTTGCCATCCCTGATGGGGTCATCGACACATCGGTGGTATTCACCGACGAACTCAGTTCCGGTGAGAACGGAGACGTAGCGTTGGATGACGGTGTTTGAGTGCTTGCCATCCCTGATGGGGTCATCGACACATCGGTGGTATTGATCGACGAACTCAGCTCGGGTGAGAACGGAGCCGTAGTGTTGGATGACAGTGTCTGAGTGCCTGCCATGCCTGACGGAGTCAGTGACACATCGGTGGTATTTATTGACGAACCCGGTTCCGGTAAGAACGCAGCCGTGGCACTGGATGATGACGCCTGGGTGCCTGCCATCCTTGATGGAGTCAGTGACACATCGGTGGTATTCATCGACGAACTCAGTTCCGGTAAGAACGCAGCCGTGGCACTGGATGATGATGCCTGGGTGCCTGCCATCCCTGATGGAGTCAGTGACACATCGGTGGTATTGATCGACGAACTCAGTTCCGGTAAGAACGCAGCCGTGGCACTGGATGATAACGTCTGGGTACCTGCCATCCCTGATGGGCTCAGTGATGCCTCAGCAGTATTGATCGACGAACTCATTTCCGGTGAGATCCGGGCCATCGATGACAATGCCTGAGTGTTTGCTGCTCCGGACGGGCTAAGTGAACTCTCTGTGGCATTAGCGAACGAACCGGACCCGGATGAGGCTAAAGCGGCGAAACCGGACGACACTGCCTGGCTACTTGCCGCCTCTGACGAACTCAACGACGCCTTGACAGTATTAACCGACAAACCTGACTCTGCCCCAATTGGAGCTGTGGTATTGGCAGGTAATGCCTGAGCACGGGTGCTCTCTGACTGGCGTGGTGCACTGGCCAGCGAACTCAACCCGGGTGCCAACACAGGTGCGGAGGTATGCGGCCATAAAGCCGTCGATAACAATGCTTCTGAGGCGTCTGCATGGCTGGAACTGCCCTCAGATGCCGCTATGGACGTTAGCAGTCCGGCTTCACTGGTTGTGGCAGCAGAAGCCATTGCAGGGGTAATATCAGCCCGTTCTGTCACGGTTACAGCCGTGGTTGATACACTGGTCGATGCCGGTGGCTGCAGGGTGCTGGTCTCCGGCGCGATGGTGGCCAATGCATGCATGTCAGACGCGATGGTGGCCAATGCATGGATATCAGAAGACACCACCGCCTGTGCACCGGTTGCCGATGGGATCGCAACAGGCTACTGTTGTCGGCAACCACTCCGGGATTGCTGCCTGGCCTGCCCGTAGCCGGTTGCCGACCCGTGACGGGCGGCTGGCCGGTCGTTAACAATCCACTGGTGGGCGTGGTTCTCCTGTTACCACTGCCACCGGATGAGTCACCATGACCGGATTTGTCTTTGTCCGATGAATCATCATCACTATCACCCCCGCCTCCCTTATTCTTATTCTTCTCATGCTCTACCAGTTCGTAAACTTCATAACCTATCCAACCGGCAACGCCGAGTGCCACCGCTGCAGCAATGGCCATAATTACTACTTCTGCTGTTGCGATCCCGACTCCGGCACCCAATGCCTGGGCAAAACCGGCCATCAGGCCGGATGCAGATAATCCAATAACGCCTCCTTTAATTATCCTTCGTACGGCCTTTTCATACACATCTTCGGCGAGACAACGGCCCAAGCCAGTCCCGGCTCTTTTACGACGACACGCGGGTTGTTTTATTTTGCCACTACCGTCTTTTTCATGGATCCAGTCGCTGCCACCGGGCCCATGGTCTGGCGGGGCAGGTGCCTTGTCCAGCAGATCCTTAACACTACTTTTGAGCCCGTCACCCAGGGAGCTCAGAATATCGGCCTCTGACATAAACTCCTCTAATGCATCCTCAATGCTGGCCGCTGCATCTTCCGCCGCCGCTTCGCCCCCTTTCGAGATCAGTCTTTTTATAAATGCGCCGCTAGCCACCACACCTAAAGTTCCGGCGACGCTACCCACCGCAATTCCGGCCTTGGTTCCCGCGCTTAAACCTTGATCGGTGCCACCGGAGGGCTGGCCACCGGACGATTGGGGAACAGCGGATGGGTCAGCCAACAGCGCCGCTCCGGGAACCTCCGGGGCAATAGCATTGATGGCATCGCGCAACACCATCATCTGCATCGAATATTGAAAGTCGTCCAGATTAGACGCGCCCTGGGCCACCCCGGAAGAACCGGGTACCGGGTCCGGCTGCACTCCAGGGCTCGCTTTGGCCCGGGCAAGCAGGCTTCGACTGGTTTTGGCCATAAGGTGAGCATTCAGTATTTTGACGGCATCCGGTACCGGGACATTATGGGCCAGAGCATCGTCAAGCACACTGATCACTTCCCGCATTTGCATAATCAGTGGATCGGCTGTGGTTACCTTAAGGCTTGAGGGTGGAGGTTGCAGGTCCTGTTCAGTCAGTTTCTGGCTTAATTTCAGTTTATTAAGCCCCGCTGGACTGGTCACCTTGTTAATGTATTCTTTGGCCAGGGCCTTCGTGGCCGCTTTGTCGAGGGCTTCAAGTTCCGTTACCGGCTTGGTCAGGATCTGTTTTAACGTTAAGGCCGAGGTAGGAATGGGAGCCAGGTCAGCCCACTCGGTTATTTCTGCGTCGGTGGGTTGATAAAGGTGCCCGATACCTCTTCCGTCGGCAATCTGCGCTGACTGAGTCAATCCAAGACCGTATTCCTGAGCCAGCGGTCTCAGCATGCGCATGGCCCTTGCGACCAAGTGTTCCATTGAATCGGCGCTGGCAGTAAGCAAATAGCCTGCGATATCAGAAGTGGTCAGGGACAGTTGATTATTCACTCTTTGCATTTTTGCAAATATGACATGTTCGGTATGGGGGCAGACGCTAAACAGAACAGTAACATCGTCTCCTGCCGGTAACTGATTTGCCTTCGCATTGAACGCTGCAACCATCTTTGACAGCATTGACCGGATTGTAAGAAACACCTGTGAACCATTCGTTCTAAGCGAAAATGCATCAAGTTTCTGGTGTATTTTACTAAGGTAATAGCTGGCACTTTTCAGGCCCAGGGTACGCCATAAACTTACGGGGGAAGTTAGACTATCTTTAAGCGCAATTTCCTGTAGGGTCGTCCTGACAAGAGCGGGTAATCGAGCATATCCGGCACCCAGGAAAATAGCATTGACCAGAGTATTTAAAGAGCTGCTAACAGAAATTCCCAACTGGCTGGCAACGGTTAATGAAACCACATCCGCCAAACAAACGCCTTCTTCGAACTGCTGATTACGCATCATTAATCGCAAAGGGTTCCAGATTAAACAGAAATTTGTGAGATCAGCTATTTGCATCGTAAAAGTTGACGGATTGGTGGTCCCCAGATTTATCCGTTGGAGATATTGAATCATGTTACGAACCATGACCCTGAGCGATTCCATCATGTCTCTTAATTGTGGCGGAGCAACAGCGCTAAAGTATGAGAGGGCGTTAACTTTAAACACTAATCTGCCAAGTGCCTCGAAGTCATTACTCCACAGTAATTCAAAGACCTCGCTCTCATATTGCTGCAAATGATTGGCCATCTCCAGCGGCTGCCGGAGTTGATTGGTAAGCGCTATTGCATCCGGGTCTCCCGCAACGCCACGCTGCACCGTAAGGGTAAATTCTTTGCGCATTGCAGAAAAACCCCGTAAAAACTCCATCAGTTGCGGGACCATGTCGTCTGCGGTAACGGCCTCTTCAACCTCTATCAGCCGGCTGATTCTGCTTAAGAAATCCGGCTCCGAAAGGATCATTCTTTTGGAACGATGGTGAGGGGCTACTGTCGTTGAGCTGGTATTCCGGTCAGGCGCGATTGTGGTGTTGAACTCATGGATAATGTCATCCACCCCGGCTGCTACGATATCGAAATAGTGACGAGCGACATCAGGGAAAGTGGCATTAGGGAAAGTGCCATTAGTGAACGTGCCATTGAGCATTTGGGCGAAGGCTTCAATGCCCTCGAGCAGCATATATCCGGCAAAATTCCTGGCACTGTCCTTAACAAAGGTGACTAATTCCGTGAAGTTAAGGGCCGGAAACAGTTCTTGAAAGTAAACCAGGTCATTTTCGAACATGCCAAGATTGGTTGATTTGGCCATATCGTCCACTATGGCGGTCAGCTGCTGATCCAGTGTTAAATTGGTAGCGGCCATCGAACTGGACAGGGCCTGGGTGGTCCTGGCGGGCGCGATGTCGGTGATGCCGCCCAATGAGTGTGCCGGGATAATACTGTCAGTCCAGGGTGGCAGGGTGTTAACCAGTGAGGGAGTGCTCGCCGGTAGTAGTATCGGGCTGTTGGCGATGCTTGCAGAGGCAGAATCCTGAACAGTCGGGTCTGCATAACTAAACGGTGTTGTTTGTGTCGGGCTTGCATAATTAAACGACGTTGTATCCATACCAATCGGACTGGCAACAACCGAAACAGAACCGGGATTGTCTGTTGTTGACGTTGCCGATGCATTGGCAGCAACAGCGCCCTTGCCGGAACCGGTCAGGCTGGACCGGGCTGGGAAAGCCGTGGTGGCATTCATGGCAGTTGCCGAACTGTGCAGCGAAGGCAATGAATGGATACCCGTTGCATGGGTAGAGGCGGCACCCGAGCCGGATAACCCCATGGACGTTGCCGAATATTCACCGGTTTCACCCATATCATTGATACTTACACTTGTGGCGGAAAGCCCTGCTGAGCCAGAAGCATGGGAGTGGCTGGAGACGCTGGCTGCCAGGGGATTGCTCACTGAGCCGGACAGGCTGGCTGGCCAATGAGCGCCGGTTGCCGTAAAACCGGAGTCCGTCGTTTTGACAGAGCCTGCTGCATCGTGGGCAGTAGCGGTAATGGACTCTGATAAACTGTCTGATGAACTCACAGCAGTCTTGTAATCACTGCTGGACTTACCCTGAGTAGCTGCTGGGGATCTGGCCAGGCTGGATGTTGCCAGGTATGCACTGGTGATTGCTGTTAACACCGACGCCGACGCCTGTACCGAGCCTGATTCGCTGTTCACAGACGGACTGTTAGCGGACGTTGCCGAAGCATCGTTATCAGAGACACTATCCTTTATTGCTTCCGACATTGACTCCGACATTGACTCCGAAATAGTGGCCGTTGCCGTGTGCATGCTACCTGCGTTGGCAGATGTTGAAGGGTTTGTCGGATTTGAACTGCTGGCCGAATCGGTTATTGAGGTTGCGCTACTTATTGAACCCGATGCGCTTTCAGATGATGCTGAAGCTTTTGCCGGAATTGAACTGCTGGCCGAAGTTGTTTTTGAGGTGGCGCTATTTAGTGAACCAGCAGGACTTTCAGATGTCGATGCAGATGTCGATGCTTTTGCTGTGTTTGAACTGCTGGCCGAGGCGTTGATTGAGGTGGTGCTATCTATTGGAGCAGCGGCGCTTGAATGAATTGACTTTGTCTGCCTGGATGAGAATGAAGAACTGGCAGACTGAACCAAATGGCTGGTTTGATCCTGGCTACCTGGTGCAAGCGTCGTCTTCCCTGTCTTTTTATTATTAGCCACTTGACGTGAGTGAAACACTCTGGTTGGTTTAGCACGACCATGAGGAAATTTTTTTTCATCAGGATTTTTTTCATCAGGATTTTTTTCATCAGGATTTTTTTCATCAGGATTTTTTTCATCAGGATTTTTTTCATCAGGATCATGAAGGAATCTTTGATCAGGCAGAAAACCCGGATTAGTTGGTTGAGTTGGAGGTGGAAGATGCATTGCTTAATTAACCCGTCAGTTGACTTTTATTCATTTCAGATTGATGAAAAAATATCCAACTTTACAAAATTTGCAAATATTCGAGAGAGAAAATTATACGGCCAGGGAGTGACAAATAAGGATCATTTATTATTAAAAACTGATATTTAAAAGCCGATTCCCAAAGAGCCTACTGGACAAAACAACTGTATTTATATACAGTTCATAAACCCAATACAGGAGGAAGCCCATGTCCATTACCCCCATGTGGCGAGTTGACCGGGACGGAAGCATGTTTACTGATAAGAAAGCCGCAGAAGAACACGATCGGATGCTGGAGCTGGCAGATGGCATCACTGGTATGCTGGAAGCCAATTTCAAGATCGATGAACAACTGGCGGAAGAGATCGGTCTGCTGCTGTCACGAAACAAGGATATTCTTGCCAAAGCCTTTAAAGGCAAACCTGAAATCCTGCAGGAGATCAAACTGGAGAGCGAACCTGCAGAAAACAACACCGTAGATATTCGTGAAGCGATTGCCTGATACTGATAAGCCACAGAGGCGTGATGTTGCTCATAGTGAAATATCCTTTGTGGTTGGTTACCAATCACATTTTATGAATACTTAAATTAACAGCTGATTCGGTACTTTTCATAGGCTAGTAAATGTTTTCAATGTAATTGATGGGTTCCTCCTATCAATGACTCCCGGGTTCCGTTCGTCCTGAGCGGAGTCGAAGGGCGTACACACCATACCCTGAATAAAGACTGTGCCAATCACCCTTCGACTCTGCTCAGGGTGAACGGAGATTGTACACACCAAACTCATTGAAATGATGCAGAAAGCTGTCCGAGAAACCGGTGGTCGGCAATGAAGGGTGCTTCCTGATTCAGCCCCACAGTGTATAATCACCGGTTTATCCAAACTCGGAGCCCCCCTGCTCTTCAGGAGTTCCGGGGACAGTTGGAACCTCTACTGGAAAAGCAGTTATGGAAAAGACGTTCAACCCCCAAGCCATCGAACGCACGTTGTATCAAAACTGGGAAGAGAAAGGCTATTTTGCGCCGGCTTCTGACCAGCGCGGTGACCGCACGCCCTACTCCATCATGATCCCCCCTCCCAATGTCACCGGCAGCCTGCACATGGGGCATGCCTTCCAGGACTCCATTATGGATGCCCTGATCCGCTATCACCGGATGAAAGGCTGCAACACACTCTGGCAGGTGGGTACCGACCATGCGGGTATCGCAACCCAGATGGTGGTTGAACGCAAGATCCTGGCAGAAGAAGGCAAAACCCGTCACGACTACGGACGTGAAGCCTTTACCGATAAAATCTGGGAGTGGAAGGAAGCGTCCGGCGGCACCATCACCCGTCAGCTTCGTCGTCTGGGGGCATCTGTTGATTGGGACACCGAGCGCTTCACCATGGACAAGGGCTTCTACGGAGCTGTCCAGGAGGTCTTTGTCCGCCTTTACGAAGACGACCTGATCTACCGGGGCAAGCGTCTGGTGAACTGGGACCCAAAACTACACACCGCTATCTCCGACCTGGAAGTGGAAAACAAAGAAGTCAAAGGCAATATGTGGCACCTGCGCTATCCACTGGCGGATGGTGAGACAACCGCAGAGGGCAAAGACTATATCGTGGTTGCCACCACCCGTCCGGAAACCATGCTGGGGGATACCGGTGTGGCGGTTAACCCGGAAGATGAGCGTTACCGGGCCCTGATCGGCAAAGCGGTTATTCTGCCCCTGGTCAACCGTCGCATCCCGATTGTCGCCGATGAACACGCCGATATGGAAAAAGGCACCGGCTGCGTAAAAATCACCCCGGCCCACGACTTTAATGACCATGAAGTTGGCAAGCGCTGCAACCTGCCAATGATCAATGTTATGACCCTGAACGGCGATATCCGCCAGCAGGGTGAAACCTACAATATTGACGGCACAGTCAATCAATCCATTGATACCACTATTCCAGACGCCTACCAGGGCATGGAGCGCTTTGCTGCCCGTAAGCAGATCGTTGCTGACCTGGATGCCCTTGGTCTGCTGGAAAAAATCGATGACCATACCCTGATGGTGCCTTACGGTGACCGTTCCGGCGTGGTGATTGAGCCGCTGCTGACTGACCAGTGGTTTGTCCGCGCTGCACCGCTGGCCAAACCGGCTATTGCAGCGGTAGAAGACGGTCGTATTCAGTTCGTGCCCAAACAGTACGAGAATATGTACTTCTCCTGGATGCGTGATATTCAGGACTGGTGTATCTCCCGTCAGCTCTGGTGGGGACACCGAATTCCTGCCTGGTATGACGATGTCGGCAACGTTTATGTTGGTCGCAATGAAGCCGAAGTCCGGGAAAAGCACAACATCCCAACCCCTGTTGTCCTGAAACAGGATGACGATGTTCTGGATACCTGGTTCTCTTCGGCACTCTGGACTTTTGGCACCCTGGGCTGGCCAGAGCAGACCGATCGCCTGAACACCTTCCACCCCACCGATGTGCTGGTCACCGGTTTTGACATTATCTTCTTCTGGGTCGCCAGAATGATCATGATGACCATGCACTTTATGAAAGATGATGACGGCAAACCACAGGTGCCGTTCAAGTACGTTTACGTGACGGGCCTGATCCGTGATGAGCATGGCGACAAAATGTCCAAGTCCAAGGGTAACGTCCTTGACCCTCTGGATATGATTGACGGTATCGACCTGGAAGCCCTGGTTGAGAAACGCTGTGGCAATATGATGCAGCCGCAGCTGGCGGAGAAGATCGAAAAACGTACCCGCTATACCTTCCCCGACGGTATTTCTGCCCACGGTACCGATGCCCTGAGATACACCCTGTACTCACTGGCCTCCACCGGCCGTGATATCAACTGGGATATGAACCGTCTGGATGGCTACCGGAATTTCTGCAACAAGATCTGGAACGCTGCCAACTACGTCAAAATGCACACTGATGAGCAAGATTGTGGTATCGGTGATGAACCCGTTGAACTGACTTTGGCTGATCGCTGGATTGTTTCCCGACTGCAACGGGTTGAAGCCCAGATCGAAAAGAACCTGTCCGAGTTCCGTCTCGATCATGCGTCACAGAACCTCTACGATTTTGTCTGGAATGAATATTGTGCGTGGTATCTGGAGCTGTCCAAGCCGGTTCTCTGGGACGATGGACAGGGAGGTTCAAGTGTCGCGGGAGACAGGACGTCGGGAGCGACGGAAATGCTGGAAAGACGCAAGCGCGGCACCCGTCGTACACTGGTTCGGGTTCTGGAGGCCATTATGCGCCTGGCCCATCCGTTTATGCCTTATATCACCGAAGCGATCTGGCAGAACATCAAGCACAGTGCTGGCGCTGCCGGTGACACCCTGATGCTGCAGAGCTACCCGGTGTCGGACCCGGCCCGTATTGATGAAACGGCTGAGCGTGATATTGAGTGGCTCAAATCGTTTATCACCGGTATCCGTAACATTCGTGCCGAATTGAATATTGGCCCCAGCAAGCCGCTGAATGTACTGCTGCGGAACACCTCAGCAGACGACGTTGCCCGCCTGAATGCTAATCAGACCTTCCTGAAGTCCCTGGCCAAACTGGCAGACATCAGGGTTCTGGCCGCCGGTGAAGAAGCCCCCATGGCAACCACTCAGCTGGTAGGCTCCATGGAAGTCCTGGTACCAATGGCTGGCCTGATCGACAAGGACAAAGAGTCTGCCCGACTCAATAAGGAGATTGAGCGGTTTGCCAAAGAAGTGGCCCGCTTTGAAGGCAAGTTAAACAACGAGAAATTCATCAGCAAGGCACCCGCCGACGTGGTTGCCAAAGAGCAGGCCAAGCTGGCTGAAGCTCAGGCCGCCAGGGCCAAGCTGGAAGAACAGCTGGAGGCGATCAGGGCTTTGTAAACCTGAGCATTGGCAATATAAAAATGGCTGCAATCACAGCAGCCATTTTTTTATGCACCGCTTTTTTTATTTTCTTTTTGTTGGTACGTCTTATTCATTTTATCAGCCTTGTTTCAACCCGATTCCTCATTGCACCCGATAGATGATAGTAATTCTAACAATCATGTTATTGAACAGCTTGTTAATATTAATACAATCAATAACAACAAGTACGAGTATGACTTGTAACAGTTTACATTTAATGAAACATCGCTGGTCAATCTGTACATATGGAGGTGAAATATGAATTCTGTTGGAGGCAGTCAGTATTTAACAGGCCAACCTGCCAGGCAACCTGAAGTCAATTCCGGAACCACTAAAGCCGACCTTTCTGGCAAAAGAGTAACTATCGCTACGCACTACTATGAAAGCCCCCAAATACCTGAAAGAGGCAACGTGTACGAGGGGCGGCCACTGCATAACCGAAAAACCAAGCGTACCCTGGCCACATTGTCAGCGATCGCGATGGGCGTTGCATCAGTGTTATTCATCGCCCCGACTATCGCTTCCGTAGCGGGTGGCATTTTGGGTGGCATTGGTACCGCGATTGGGGTGGTAGGAGGGCCTTATGGTATGTTTCTTGGTAGCGTGATCGGTTTCTCTGTTGGGGCTTTCGCAGGATATGCCGTGATGGCCTACTTTATCCCCTATTTTATAGCAAAGACTTACAACCTGGTTCTGGAGGCGACAAATGGCAATGGCTTTGAAAGGTCCAATCTTGCCGATAGAGTTGTGGCCCATTATGAGGGGTCAACTTCAACATCAAGGGCATAAACCCAATACAATCTAAACTGTTAATAAAAATCGCTGTCACCGCCGCAGCGTTTTTTTATGCTCTGTTTTTTAAATTTTCTTTTTATTAATTAAATCTGTTGCGTTCAAACTGATCCCTTATTATATTCGCTGGACGTTATCAATTCTAACCATCATGTTATTGAAAAGTAATTTATCTCAATAGCTTATTGCTTTTAGAAACTGTCCCAAAACAATATCCATATTTCTGCTGGTGCTACCCGAAAAGCTGAAACCGCTTTTGATTTGCTCGCAGTCGATGGCGACCTTTTCCCGGACTGAGTAAAATGATTTATTCTGAGACAAATTCATCAATCTACTTAAATTGAGCTGTTATATGAATCCTAACGAAACCACCGGATCTTATTTCGCCAACCGATACAATCCGTCAACTGTAATCAGTTTACCTGAAGAAACTAAAGCCAGGCATTCTGGCAAAGATGTTTCTATTGATATGTACCCTGATAAAAGGTCCCAGATATCGGAACAAAACAACAGATACGATGGGCCGTTACTGAAAACCCGAAAAACAGAGCGTGTGCTGGCCACATTGTCAGCGATTGCAGTGGGCAGTGCATCAGTGATTATCACGCAAGTTGCCGCTCACGTCGGGTGTTTCACTCTGGGTGCCGCAGGTGCGATGTTAGGAGAGATGATAGAAGGACCAGAAGGTCAGTTAACAGGAGGTCGGATAACAGAAGGTCAGTATATTGGTGTAGCGGTTGGTGGCGCTATCGGGTATTTCACAGGATTCAGCGTTGCTGCCTACCTTAGTCCCTACATGGTCGCAAAGGCTTACAATTTTGTTCTGGAGGCGTCCAATGGAACCGGCTGTGAACGGTCAGCACTTGCTGACAGGGTTGTGGCTTACTACGAACGATAAATATTGAACCTGATCGGTTAGGAAACGGGAACAAAATCCTGTCTCTATTGTAGGATAATTTATCGGTTCATCCGGCCGCTGCTGCCGACAGGTAGCAGTGGCCTCCTTCAAAATCGCCCTTTATCTCATCATAACCGCCGCAGCTGGCTCAATAATCCGGTTAAACGGCGGCAGAGAGTTCATGATCATCTGGCCATACCTGGCGGTAACCAGCCGTCGATCCATAATCGTGATGCGACCACGATCCTGCTCCGTCCGCAATAGACGACCACAAGCCTGTATCAGTCGGATCGCCGCATCCGGCACGGTAATTTCCATAAATGGATTCCGCCCCTGGGCTTCCAGCCACTCAGAGAGTGCGGCCTCCACAGGGTCGTCCGGTACTGCAAAAGGAATCTTGGCAATAATCACGTGTTCACAATAATGACCGGGTAAATCGATCCCTTCTGCCAGGCTGGCAAGACCAAACAGGATGCTGACCTTGCCATCATCAATCTGCTGGCGGTGCTTCTTCAACAACTCCTGTCGTGAATAGTCATCCTGCAGCAGGATCTTCTCCTGCCAACAGGCATCCAGACCAAAGTGCACATCCTTCATCTGTCGGCGGGAAGAGAACAGTACCAGCATCCCTTTTGGGCGATCATCACCGGACAGTAATTCTGGTAGCAGTTCGATAATCTCGGCGGTATGATCTTCCGCATTCCGTGGGTCTGAGGCCATGGCCGGTATCACCAGAGAAGCCGCCTCACCATGCAGAAATGGACTGGGCACTACCACACAGCGAGACTCAGCAGGCACTCCGGAGCGCATCCGGAACCGGCCAAAACTCCCCAGGGCAGCCAGGGTTGCCGAGGTGACAATGGCGGCATGAGCAGGATTCCAAAGCGTCTGCCATAAGGTCATGGAAGACATGATCGGACTGCTGAAAACCTCCAGCTCTTCGCCAAAAGCACCTTCGCTCCATTTCAACCAGCGTGCGCTGGGAGGCTCTCCCTCGGGATCTTTGCCGGTGTAGGTCAGCCAGAGTTGAAAATGGCTGTCCATTCGTGACTGCATGCCACCGATTTCAGGATAGAGCTGTTCCGCCTGCCAGCGATCAATACCAGGAACATCGCCGTCCATTGCATCGTCCAGGGCTTTGGCTATCTTTTCCAGCATACCGCTGCACTTGCTGAAACCGGCTTTCAACCGTTCCGCCTGTTGTCGTAATGGTTCAGGCACAATGCCCTCGGGAAAGCGGTAATAAGCGACCTGACTCTCCCCCTGGGTGGTAAATTGTGTTTTTGGTTCAAACCGGGCAATGCTGTGCAGCATCTCCCGGGTGTGCCCCAGGGCATTGACCAGGGCATCAAACTCGGGCTGAATCCGCTCCAGCAATTCACCCAGTTCTCCCGGCAGGGTCTGCTGGGTCAGAATCTTCTGCAGATGTCGTCCGGCTTTCTCCAGCCAACTGGCCGTGCCCTTGACTCTGGACTGACAGGTAAAATGATCAATGGCTTTGTCTGGCAGGTGGTGGCCTTCATCAAACACATAGATGGCATCCTTTGGCTCAGGAAGGATCGCACCGCCGCCCAGCGCCAGATCCGCCAGCACAAGGTCGTGGTTGGCAACCACAACATCGGCATGCTCAAGATCACCCCGGGCTTTATAAAATGGGCACTGCCGGAAATAACCACAGCGACGTCCGCTGCATTGGGCATGGTCAGTGGTGATGGTCCGCCACTGCTGGTCTTCCAGGGCATCAGGCCAGCTGTCCCGGTCACCTTCCCATTTGGCAGCGGCAAATGCCTCCAGCATGCTCTGGTATAGCGCCAGGGAGGACTGATCGTTTTCCAGGGTGTAATCATCGTAGGCGAACATATCCATTAACGAGGCAGTCGCTTCTTCTTCCTGAAGCAGCCGGTCCAGCTTACTCAGACAGGCATAACGCCCACGCCCCTTGGCCAGGGTGTAAGAGAACTTGAGTCCGGTTTTTAAAATAATGTCCGGCAGATCTTTATTGATGACCTGCTCCTGAAGGGTCACGGTGGCCGTGGCAATGACCAGGCGTTTTTTCGCAGCCTGAGCCATTACCACCGCAGGCAACACATACCCCACGGTTTTTCCGGTGCCCGTACCGGCTTCAATCACGGTAATGGAGGGGTCGGAAATTCTGCGGCCTTCACTGTCGGTGTTAATATCTCCAAGCGCTCGGGCAATCTCGGCAATCATCTGCTTCTGCCCCGGTCGGGCCTTTAGCTTTTTACTCTCCAGAAAAGCACTGTACGCTTTCTGGATGGCTCTCTTCTGGGGTTCGTCAAGCACAACGCCTATCGCTCTGGTGGAGTAGTTAAATAGTCTGATTGTATCCTGTTTCAGCACACTGCACAGCGTTGAATACCACAAACTCTATTCAATAAACGATACGGCAACCGGGAGCAAAACTGTTTATTCTTTCAGGTGGGGGGCTGGCCGCTCATCAGCCAATGTTCCCGGATCGATCCGGGAGTTTAAAAAAAGAGTGTAAAAAAGACACCCATTTTCCGGGACAGGAAATGTATGGGTGTCTTTTTTCTTTCGTTATTTAGAATCCTGACTATCCCGGGTTTTAAGCTGGTATAAATATTAGTCCCAATATTCCCAAAAGCATTAAACCAGAATGTTCAAAATCAAGATAGTCACTGAATTCAGTGTGTTTGATCTCATTCAATATATCCTTTATCCGCACCGGTTCCGGGTGCAGGTCCGCTTTATTATCCTGTGTGGCGGCACGATAGATGTCGACAGGTAAAGAGACCACGCTGCCAACCAGCCCAATAACAGCAAAAGCAGCCGCAGCAACCGCACCAAGTGCGACACTGGCAGGAACGGCGAGCAAAGAGCCCACATAAAATCCGATAAGAGTACCCGTTTTACCCGGAGATTCATCAGAGTCCGGAAAAAATAAACATTGAATTAATCGACCAATGGTACTGCCAATAATGTCACCGGCTATACCACAAATACCACCGACACTGATTATCGGCGCAAAAAGCCCAGCTTGTACACCTATACCCCCCAGTTTCAGAATCCGATTTTTGGCGGCATAAAATGGATAAATTAAGCGATCTTTAAGTGAGGGCTTTTCATCAAATGATCGGTTATTTTCAGTCTGTCTTGTGGCATCGAAATCAGTGGTCGTCCTTCCATCAAATTGACCGTCTGTACGGTTGGGGATGGGTCCTGTGACCGTTGAATCAAACTGCCCGGTAATGTTACCTATAGCCTGCATGAGATCCCTCCATGGATTTCAATAAGATTGATGAGAAATAAGTACTGCATCAAATCTTACAGCAGGTTAATCCCCTGATCCCATAACAACAGGGTTATAAATACTGACAGAAAAGCATAAAAAAAGGACACCCACTATTCCCAGTTAACAAACTGGCTGAGTTCAGGCATTCTGATATCATCCCATATATCCATTACCCGCACTTGCTTTGGGTTCAGGTCTGCTTTATTAGCCATTGTCATGCCATGATAGATATCAAACGGTGAAGCCAGCACGCTGCCAGCCAGACCAACAACAGCAAAAGCAGTCGTAGTAAACACACCAAGAACAACGGCGGCAGGAATGGATAGCAAAATCCCTGTATACAATCCCAGTAAAGCACCAACTTCTCCCGGTGGTATATCAGAGTTCGGAAAGAATAAACTCTTAATTAATCTACCAACGGTATTGCCAATAATTTCACCGGCTCCAACACAGATAGCACTTGCAGCGAACATCGGCGTATAAACGCCAGCCTGTGCACCTATACCCGCCATGTGCAGTATTCGATTTTTGGCGGCATAAAATGGATAGATTAAACGATCTTTAAGTGAGGGTGTTTGATCGAATGATCTGTTATTTCCAGTCTGTCTTGTGGCATTGGATTCAGTGGTCGCCCTTCCCTCAAATTGACCAACAGCACGGTTGCGGGTGGGGCCTGTGGCCGGTGATTCAAACTGTCCGGAAATTTTGCCTATAGCTGGCATAAGACACCTCCATAGATTTCGATAAGATTGATTAGAAATAATTACTGACAGAAAAACAAACAATTAAGTTCTTAACAGCCTTTACCTTTACAGCTCTTGCGGCAACAGGTCAGAGCCTGTTAACGTTTCGCTGTAAATTCAGCAAAGAAACGTCAACAGCTACATATACCGTTTTCGGGTAGTTACCATGTCCATTAACCCCTCACATTGCCCCTGTGGCTGTGGAAAAACATTCATCGAATGTTGCAAGCCTTATATTCAAGGGAAGCCAGCCCCAACAGCTGAAACATTAATGCGCTCCCGTTATACGGCTTACACACTGAGCAATATTCCCTATCTGGTTGCCACAACACACCCCGGGCAACAGGAAACCATCAAACAGCAGAAAGTCTACCAGCAATCAAACGGTACGCTGTGGCAAAGGCTCGAGATTGTCGGTACAGAGGCAGGACAAGCGGCGGATCAATCGGGCATGGTTGAATTCAAGGCCTGGTTCAGGGAGTCACTCTCAGGCCCTGAACAAGTTCACCATGAACGCTCTTCTTTTATTAAAAAAGAAGGGCACTGGTATTTTGTCTACCCCAAAATGGCACTGGCCAAAACAGAAAACGCTGGCAGAAATGATCCCTGCCCCTGCGGCAGTGGCAAGAAGTATAAAAAGTGCTGCGCACCATAAAGACGATAACTTTTCCGAGCTATCATAAGTACTTACCGAGAATCAATAGACAGAAATCAAAGAAATCGATACGTAAACATGGTAGCATCACCTACCTCATCAGGTTGCTTCGACAAACGTAATAACCTGACAGACAAATTCTCGGCTTGCCATTCATGGTTAAGCGAGTCAAACCAGTCAGGGGACAACATGGAAATGCTGTCCGGACTGAATATAACAGCCATGAACGAGAAGTACGGTTCAGAAGCTATCAGGTCTGCCCGGGGAACTGACCCGGGACCCGCCAGAGCTGATGTTCACTGCCCACCTCTTGTTGTTGCCATGGTAAAAAAACTCAAATCAAGAGGACTGACAATGACCATTTGCAAAAAACTGGGACTTGCCATTCTGGGGGCAGGCTTTGCAGCTATCTCCTCCACTGCCAGTGCAGCCCCATCCAGCCAGCAGTTTGTCACCATTGGTACCGGCGGTGTCACCGGCGTTTACTACCCAACCGGTGGCGCTATCTGCCGCCTGGTGAATAAGGGACGCAAAGAGCATGGCATCCGCTGTTCGGTAGAAAGTACCGGTGGTTCTATTTACAACCTGAACACCATCCGTGCCGGTGAGCTCGATATGGGTATCGTCCAGTCGGACTGGCAGTTCCACGCCTACCGGGGAACCAGCGCTTTTGAACAGCAAGGTGCCAACAAGGACCTGCGGGCGATTTTCTCGGTACACCCGGAAGCCTTTACCATTCTGGCCAGGGCAGATGCCGGCATCAGCACGTTTGAAGACCTGAAAGGAAAGCGCGTCAACATCGGCAATCCGGGCTCCGGTCAGCGTGGTACCATAGAACAGCTGATGAAACTGTATGGCTGGACACACGACAGCTTCTCTCTGGTTTCCGAGCTGAAAGCAGCCGAACACGCCAAGGCACTGTGTGACAACAAGATTGACGCGTTCGTCTATACCGTTGGCCACCCATCCGGATCTTTCAAGGAAGCCACCACTTCCTGTGATACCGTACTGGTCTCTGTCGCAGGCGATAAAGTCAACCAGTTGATCAAAGACAACCCATACTACCGCACTGCGACCATCCCCGGTGGCATGTATAAGGGCAACGATCAAGACGTTCAGACCTTCGGTGTAGCGGCAACCTTTGTCTCCTCCACGGCGGCCAGTGAAGCAGCTGTCTACCAGGTGACCAGGGCCGTATTTGAAGATCTGTCCACCTTCAAAAAACTGCACCAGGCGTTTGGCACCCTGAAGAAAGAAGAGATGGTGTCTGATGGCCTCAGCATCCCGCTGCATGAAGGTGCCAGGCGTTACTATCAGGAAGCAGGTCTTCTCTGAACTTTTTTCCCTGATCCGGGCAGGTGTAGCAACACCTTCCCAAATGCAGTTTGTCATCATGCAGAGTGCTGCCTGAATTCTGCATGAAGACCTATACAGCCCTCACCCAACAGGGTTCACAGGGCTGCATGGGGAAGCAGTGTCGTCTTTTTTTACCTCATGGATATTCCGCTTCCCCCCATTTTTATAAGGCCATGAGCCATTGGCTGAAGAATGCATCATTTCCAGAGCGCATAACTTCAATAACAACAGGTATATTATGGAAGCAGTAAACAGCGCCAAGCTGAATAATTCAACAGCAGGCTGCACCAGCTCTGCTGAACAAATGGTTAACCAGTCCGAACAGGGCGGCCGCCAGCCCATTGGCAAATCCAGACTGGTATTACTGGGCACAGCCCTGAGCTGGTCACTGTTTCAGCTGTGGAATGCATCACCTCTGCCATATATTTTCAATGTTGGCATATTTAACGATGGTCAGGCCCGGGCAATCCATCTCGCCTTTGCCATTTTCCTGGCATTTATTGCCTTCCCTGCCAGGAAAAAATCGTTTACCCATCAGGTGCCCGTGACTGACTGGCTATTGGCACTGACTGGCAGCTTCTGTGCCGCCTACCTTTATATTTTTCACCAGGTGCTGGCGACCCGTGCCGGGGCTCCCGTTATCCTGGATCTGGTCACGGCCGGTGCCGGTATGCTGCTTCTGCTGGAAGCAACCCGCCGGGCACTGGGGCCGCCACTGATGGTGGTTGCGGCGGTTTTTATCACCTATGCCTTTGCCGGCCCTTACATGCCGGATGTGATTGCCCACAAAGGTGCCAGTCTCAACAAGGCGCTGTCGCACTTCTGGATCACCACTGAAGGTGTCTTTGGTGTTGCCCTGGGTGTCTCCACCAGTTTTGTTTTCCTGTTTGTTCTGTTTGGTTCACTGCTGGAAAAGGCCGGTGCCGGTAATTACTTCATCCAGGTGGCATTCTCTCTGCTTGGTCATCTTAAAGGCGGGCCTGCCAAGGCTGCTGTGGTGTCATCCGGCCTGAGCGGTGTGGTGTCCGGCTCGTCCATCGCTAATGTGGTCACCACCGGAACCTTCACCATCCCCCTGATGAAGCGGGTCGGCTTTCCTGCTCACAAGGCCGGAGCCATTGAAGTTGCCGCCTCCACCAATGGACAACTGACGCCGCCTATTATGGGCGCTGCGGCGTTCCTGATGGTGGAATATGTTGGCATCTCTTATATCGATGTTATTCGCCACGCCCTGTTACCCGCCGCGATTTCCTATATTGCCCTGTTTTATATTGTCCATCTTGAAGCCCTGAAAGCGGGCATGCAGGGATTGCCAAGAAGCGTCACCCGCACAAAGACTCAGGCACTGATGTCATTCACGGGCTCGTTTGCCGGACTCTGCCTGCTGGGCGCTGGCGTCTATTACGGTGTTGGCTGGACCAGACAGTATATGGGCGAGCACGCCCTCTGGATCATCACGCTGGCATTGCTGGCCAGTTATCTGATACTTCTGAAAGTGGCTGCCAGGCAACCGGATCTCATCAACAATATTGAAGAGGATATACGCTGTACTCCGGTGCCCGGACCAACCATCAAGCGCGGTCTCTATTATTTGCTGCCCCTGGTAGTGTTACTGTGGTGTCTTACCGTTGAACGCTACTCCCCCGGCCTCTCTGCCTTCTGGGCAACCCTGGTCATGGTTTTTATTACGCTGACCCATAAAACCCTGATTGATCTGTTCCGGAAGGAGCAAACCATCACGCATGTCAAAGAGGGCTTTCTGGATCTGTTTGACGGCATGACCACCGGGGCCCGCAATATGATCGGCATCGGTGTTGCCACCGCAACCGCCGGTATCGTTGTGGGCGCGGTCACTCTGACCGGTATTGGCCTGGTGATGACCGAGTTCGTGGAATGGATTTCTGCTGGCAGTATCATTCTTATGCTGCTGTTCACCGCCATTATCTGTCTGGTGCTGGGCATGGGGCTGCCAACCACCGCTAACTATATTGTGGTGTCCACCCTGATGGCACCGGTTATCGTCACCCTGGGCGCACAGCATGGACTGATCGTGCCTCTGATTGCGGTCCATCTGTTTGTCTTCTATTTCGGTATTCTGGCGGATGATACTCCGCCTGTAGGTCTGGCTGCCTTTGCCGCTTCGGCCATCGCACAGTCGGACCCGATCAAGACCGGTATTCAGGGCTTCACCTACGATATCCGCACCGCGGTTCTGCCGTTTATGTTTATCTTTAATACCGAGTTGCTGCTGATCGGCGTTGACAGCCTGGCACAACTGGCGATTGTCGTCTTTGGTGCCATTGCGGCCATGCTGGTGTTTGCTACCGCCACCCAGGGTCACTGGTTAGTGAAAAACCGCTGGTACGAAACCCTGGGCATGATGCTGATCGCCTTTACCCTGTTCAGGCCTGACTTCTGGTGGGACAGGATTTACCCTCCCTATGAAACCCATGAAGGTCGTAACATTGTTGCCCAGGTTGAAGCACTGCCGGACCAGGCTGATGCACGCCTGTGGGTAGCAGGAGAAACCCTGGAAGGTAAATCGGTTAATCAGATGGTTATTCTCCCCGCTGGCGATCGGGCCTCTGCTGATGATCGATTCCGCCACATGGGGCTTGAAGTCCTGATTGATGGGGATGACCTGGTCATTGATATGGTTGACTTCAACAGCGAGGCCCAGCAGGCCGGTATTGATTTTGACTGGCAGATTCATCGTCTGGAAATTCCGGCAGAGCGACTGCCAAAACAACTGACCTGGATACCCGCCTTTATTCTGCTGTTGTTGATTTTCCTTGGGCAAAGACGCCGACAGGGCCAGTGCAGCCAAAGAATTGTCGTGGAATAATTTCCGCATTGCAGAAAGCCGGTTGCTTTACTCCGCTGTCATTCCCTGGCCAGGATGACAGCGGAGTGAACCGGTGGGTTTTCCCTGCCTACGATGAAGGATTTTTGGCAAGGGCAAAGAGGATTTAATTTCTGTACCCAGGTTGAAATTTCATGTCATTGAAATCAGAAAATGGTAGCAGATCTAAAAGGTTTTCCCTCACCAAGTCATTGCCTATCCAATGGTCATTCACCAGAAGTAAATTGAAGAGTTCCAAAACACTGCATTTCACTTGATCAGCATCGTTGATGATGCCTTTGCCTGAATGCCTCTTGGCGACGAAATCCAACATTTTCAGGTTGATGGGATTGTCCTTGACAGCCTGGTCATCGCTGGAACCTGACCAGCCCTGTCTCAGGCAGGGTATCCTCAGGAAGGTTAACGCGTCCTCAAATTCAGGTAAATTGCCCTGTTTGTCCATCTTTTGGAGGTGGTTCATCACCTCCCGGACCTGCTCATGAGGTATGGTGGCTCCGCATCGTAAACCATTGGCATAACTCGCCCGTTCACTACTGATTCTCACGCTCAGGTCATTCAGGGACTGGTTTTCCATTGGCTCCGCTTCGGCCGGTCTTTCGGTAAAGCCCGCCCCGGATGGATCACTGGTGCTGGCAACCTGTCGCTCTATTACCGGCGCGGTGGCAGGCGGTAGTGCTTGCCCATACCCTGAAGTCGAGGGTAAGGCCCGACATGAAGGTACTGTTGTTTGTTCTACTGTTTGTTCTACTGCGTAACCTGCCATCTGGCCCTCTTGTACCGCTGCGGGTGTGTTGTGGGGAGGAGGTCCTGAAACTGGCCCGGAAGAAGGAGCAGCATTAAGCGACGTTGATGTAGGCATTGCCATTGTTTTAAGTCTCCTGCTTGGAGTAAATAACCATATTTTGTTGAATACACCCGGAAGCAGTCCGGACAATCTGGTCGTTTAGACAAGATAAATTGAGTAAAGTTCAAACCGGCACAAGAGAAACGCCTCAGGCCTACCTTTCGCGACAACTTCTCACGAGTTAAAAAGGACAAGCTTCGTATCACTGACCGACTCGAGCATATGTTCCCTGTTTTTCGGAAACCAAACTATAGTACATCCAAGCCTTAATACCCATGCTGAAACGGTTGAGAAACTGAAGCAGCTTCTACCCTGGGCAGTGAAGGCATCTCAAGAATAAGCCGATCCGGCGGGGTTGGCTATTAGACTGGTTGAATTAGCGTTTACGTTCTATTGTTGTCATCCCCAGACGATTCTCCAACTGTAAACAGGTAATCCCCGAAGAAACCATGCAGTCACCTTCCTCCTCAGTAACCGCAGACACGGCATCCCCGTTAACATCCACTAAAGCCAGAAGGCACCGGCCAGCAAACAGCAGAAAACAAGATAGAAAGCGATCCATGTCAGGTTACCAGGTGGAACAGACGACAACGGGCACTGCAACATTTCCACCGCATCAACTGCAATCTGAATCCGGGCCCATCCCACCCATAAAGCGCAGGCGTGTTACTGACAACAGCAGGCGTATTGTGTGTTCTGCAACTTCGCTACCTGCTAATCCGGAGCCAATGGAGACCGAACCGGCCATGCCTGCTGACCCAGCTTCCAGGCTTCCGGGAGTGATCAGTTTCCTATCAAGAAATCTACCAACCCTCAGCGACAACAGCCTATTAACTGGCAATGAACATACCTCAGCGATGGTGCAGGTCATGCCTGAACCAATGAAGGATGTACCCCTCACTACAGAAATTAACAGTGAAACATCAATTTCAGAATTTTCTGTAAGCCAGCAAAATGAACTGCGAACACATTTAAATAATCAAGACATTCAAGCAATATTAACGAATGCCGGGACTCTTCTGAAAAACCTCAAAGACAGGAAAATCCAGTTAGCGCGAGACAGGGGAAAGCCGCCCGCACATTCCCTCTTTTCCAAGTTAAAAAACTTCAGCATTGTTAAAGATTCTCAGACTTTCAAAGGCTATTTTGCCAAGGCCAACACGTTCTTTTTAGCTGTCAATCCTCAGCAGATTACCAATACCAGCTGCCTTACCAGCATGCTCATATCGAAGACTCAGATAAAAAAGTTTGCAGAAGAAAGCGAGGAAAACATTCAGGCGGTTGCTGCTAACCCATGCTTGAAACAGATTGCCTCCATGTGTAATGGCAAAGGCTTGCCCGACAAAGCGAAGGTGGAAGCGCTCAAAGCGTGGGAGTGCTGGAAGGTGAACGGTGAATTCTGCCTGGAACTGCTGCGGGCCTTTTCCTCCATGATGAGCAGTAGGGGCTTGCCCGACAAAGCGAAGGTGGAAGCGTTCATGGCGTGGGAGTGCTGGAAGGTGAACGGCGAATTCAGCCTGGAACTGCTGCGGGCCTTTTCCTCCATGTGTAATGGCAAAGGCATGCCCGACAAAGCGAAGGTGGAAGCGCTCAAAGCGTGGGAGTGCTGGAAGGTGAACGGTGAATTCTGCCTGGAACTGCTGCGGGCCTTTTCCTCCATGATGAGCAGTAGGGGCTTGCCCGACAAAGCGAAGGTGGAAGCGTTCATGGCGTGGGAGTGCTGGAAGGTGAACGGCGAATTCAGCCTGGAACTGCTGCGGGCCTTTTCCTCCATGTGTAATGGCAAAGGCATGCCCGACAAAGCGAAGGTGGAAGCGCTCAAAGCGTGGGAGTGCTGGAAGGTGAACGGCAAATTCAGCCTGGAACTGCTGCGGGCCTTTTCCTCCATGTGTCATGGCAAAGGCTTGCCCGACAAAGCGAAGGTGGAAGCGCTCAAAGCGTGGGAGTGCTGGAAGGTGAACGGCAAATTCAGCCTGGAACTGCTGCGGGCCTTTTCCTCCATGTGTAATGGCAAAGGCATGCCCGACAAAGCGAAGGTGGAAGCGCTCAAAGCGTGGGAGTGCTGGAAGGTGAACGGCCAATTCAGCCTGGAACTGCTGCGGGCCTTTTCCTCCATGTGTAATGGCAAAGGCTTGCCCGAGAAAGCGAAGGTGGAAGCGCTCAAAGCGTGGGAGTGCTGGAAGGTGAACGGCGAATTCAGTCTGGAACTGCTGCGGGCCTTTTCCTCCATGTGTCATGGCAAAGGCTTGCCCGACAAAGCGAAGGTGGAAGCGCTCAAAGCGTGGGAGTGCTGGAAGGTGAACGGCGAATTCAGCCTGGAACTGCTGCGGGCCTTTTCCTCCATGTGTCATGGCAAAGGCTTGCCCGACAAAGCGAAGGTGGAAGCGCTCAAAGCGTGGGAGTGCTGGAAGGTGAACGGCGAATTCAGCCTGGAACTGCTGCGGGCCTTTTCCTCCATGATGAGCAGTAGGGGCTTGCCCGACAAAGCGATGGTGGAAGCGCTCAAAGCGTGGGAGTGCTGGAAGGTGAACGGCGAATTCAGCCTGGAACTGCTGCATGCCTTTTCCTCCATGTGTCATGGCAAAGGCATGCCTGACAAAGTGAAGGTGGAAGCGCTCAAAGCGTGGGAGTGTTGGAAGGTGAACGGCGAATTCAGCCTGGAACTGCTGCGGGCCTTTTCCTCCATGTGTAATGGCAAAGGCATGCCCGACAAAGCGAAGGTGGAAGCGCTCAAAGCGTGGGAGTGCTGGAAGGTGAACGGCGAATTCAGCCTGGAACTGCTGCGGGCCTTTTCCTCCATGATGAGCAGTAGGGGCTTGCCCGACAAAGCGAAGGTGGAAGCGCTCAAAGCGTGGGAGTGCTGGAAGGTGAACGGCGGGTTCAGCCTGGAACTGCTGCGGGCCTTTTCCTCCATGTGTCATGGCAAAGGCTTGCCTGACAAAGCGAAGGTGGAAGCGTTCGTGGCGTGGGAGTGCTGGAAGGTGAACGGCGAATTCAGCCTGGAACTGCTGCGGGCCTTTTCCTCCATGATGAGCAGTAGGGGCTTGCCCGACAAAGCGAAGGTGGAAGCGTTCGTTCAATGGCTACCCTCGGATGAAAATAAGAATATTCTGAAACTTTCTTGCCGAATATTTACAAGTTTTGGTTTGCCCTCAGGAGAAAAACTGACTGAAAATGAGAAAACACTTCGCCAATGTCTTAATCAGCATGGTTGTACCACTGAACATGGCGACGACAATAGTGATGAAGATCTTTTAGAGTCGAGTCAAATGAAAGCACTGGCTCTGTTCTTCTCTGGGCCCGCAAAATGGCACATGAAAATCGCCGAATTCCAACAATATCTGGCTGCCCACAAGAGTCCTCGACATGACAGAGTGGCTGTTCGTGCTGCGCTGAAATCATTGCTACCGATATTGGCTATCCATGGCGGAACTGGTATCCAGTTCTGGATGGAAAAATATCGTGAAAATCCACGCTGCAAAGGAGTACTCACTCAGGCATTAGCCATTCCTGCACCACTGGCTTTAACAAAATTTGCACTAACGCAACTCCCTGAATCTGAGAGGCAGGAATACCTTGAACTGTGCAGAAACCTGAAGCCAGCCCCGACTCAGGAACAGTGGTATGCATTAAAACCACTTTGCCAACAGCTTGGCCAGCAATTTGACTTCACGCAATCCAAACGCACGATGCTGGAGATTCTCTGGCAACAAACAGAAGATAACCGCTCAAAATACGCGGATAAGATGGATGAGCTATTCAAAACCTTGCCCACCATCTCACAGTGGCGCGGGTTACATCGGGTGCTTGGACCACACAAAATGCAGCAATTCATGGATGCCTGTCTTGACTATCAGGCTACACCTGAAACCGCTCCTGATGTCACGGTTCAGCAACGGTTGCTGGAAGGAATGCTGCTCACCAACCACGCTCTACCTGAACAAGGGAAAATACCGGATCTCTGCTTTTCAAACCGAGTGGCAACAGATGATAAAAGAGGGGTGATGGTCGGTGGTGATCCCGCCATGTCGGGCCAGGAACGCCTGTGGCGCTTTATCACGGCCATGTTAATTGAGCTTGAACAAACAGAATATCAATTCAAGAATCAAAGACTAACCGTTTTGCCAGACGATGGCGATCCGGTGGTACTCCAAAATCCAGAGTTTACCCCGAGAGATACCGGCTTTGTTATAAAGAACTGGACATTGCAACAGTTAACCGCCTTTTTCAAGGCAACCGAGTTCACAGAACAATGGTATAAAAAGCCTCAGGACAAGCGCGATCCCTATGCGATCAGGCTTGAGGCAAAATTAGCCCAAATGAAAGCGAGAACCAAAGAGCCCAAGAAAGCCGAGCCGAAAAAAATACCACACCTGGTGGCACCCTCTCTGATTATCAGCCTAATCAATTGCAATAAACCATTAAAGCCTGCGGTCTGGTCATCTCTTGAGCACTATGCCAGCAGCGGCCAGCTAAACGCCCGTTTATGCACGGCACTCAGCCCGGTTATCAAAGATGATCAAGACGGCATGGTTCCAGACCTCGTTAAGAAAGCGGTGGTTGCAAAGTTGGAACAGATTGAGGCAGCAAAAACGCCAGTAGTAACATCAAGCCCTCAGCAAGGACTTCCAGCAAGGGCAAGCATACCGACTCAAGGGAACCAGGTTGCCAACCGTCGCATGCAAGGGCCGCTATCTAACTTTGACGGGGCAATGGAAGCTCTGGGTCGTTTTCGCGAATTGGGAAATGCAGAACTTGAACTGCTGGAACCCCACCGAAGCCGAATGACTTATGTTGAATTAAGCACTGCTATCTGCAAAATGAGCTACGCAGTGGATTCAGAAACACGGAAAGAATGGCATGAAGCCAGCGAGAAAAGGAGAAGAGACCCACTTGGGCTTGATGAAATAGTGGCATGGGATTTGGATTCATTGGCGACATTGGATTCATTGGCGACAGAGTCAGAACTGGTCAACAACGATGACTGGATGGAAGAGTTCCTGCAAGGGCTGTGATATGCATTCACACGTTGCCGGTGAAAAACACCTTCTATAACCCGTATTCCAGAGGATGACACCCGTTCTTTAAAGTTGAACGGTCCTCGCAAGCTTCTCATGTACAAACACATCTCACAGCCGGAGTGCCTGACAAAACAGGTCAGCCTTGTTTGATACCGGCTGCCTGGAACTTTACCGGGCTGACCAAGTCAGTTCTATTATTGTCATCCCCAGACGATTCTCCAACTGGAAACAGGTAATCTCCGAAGAAACCATGCAGTCACCTTCCTACTCAGTAACCGCAGACACGGCATCCCCGTTAACATCCACTAAAGCCAGAAGGCACCGGCCAGCAAACAGCCGAAAACAAAAAAGAACGCGATCCATGTCAGGTTACCAGGTGAAACAGACGACAACGGGCACTGGAACATTTCCACCGCATCAACTGCAATCTGAATCCGGGCCCATTCCACCCATAAAGCGCAGGCGTGTTACTGACAACAGCAGGCGTATTATGTGTTCTGCAACTTCGCTACCTGCTAATCCGGAGCCAATGGAGACCGAACCGGCCATGCCTGCTGACGCAGCTTCCAGGCTTCCGGGAGTGATCAGTTTCCTATCAAGAAATCTACCAACAGTCAGCGACAACAGGCTATTAACGGGCAATGAACATACCTCAGCGATGGTGCAGGTCATGCCTGAACCAATGAAGGATGTACCGCTCACTACAGAAATTAACAGTGGAACATCAATTTCAGAATTTTCTGTAAGCCAGCAAAATGAACTGCGCACACATTTAAATAATCAAGAAATTCAAGCAATATTAACGAATGCCGGGACTCTTCTGAAAAACCTCAAAGACAGGAAAATCCAGTTAGCGCGAGACAGGGGAAAGCCGCCCGCACATTTCCTCTTTTCCAAGTTAAAAAACTTCAGCATTGTTAAAGATTCTCAGACTTTCAAAGGCTATTTTGCCAAGGCCAACACGTTCTTTTTAGCTGTCAATCCCCAGCAGATTACCAATACCAGCTGCCTTACCAGCATGCTCAAGACGAAGACTCAGATAAAAAAGTTTGCAGAAGAAAGCGAGGAAAACATTCAGGCGGTTGCTGCTAACCCATGCTTGAAACAGATTGCCTCCCTGTGTCATTGCAAAGGCTTGCCCGACAAAGCGAAGGTGGAAGCGTTCGTGGCGTGGGAGTGCTGGAAGGTGAACGGCGAATTCAGCCTGGAACTGCTGCGGGCCTTTTCCTCCATGTGTAATGGCAAAGGCTTGCCCGACAAAGCGAAGGTGGTAGCGTTCGTGGCGTGGGAGTGCTGGAAGGTGAACGGCGAATTCAGCCTGGAACTGCTGCGGGCCTTTTCCTCCATGTGTCATGGCAAAGGCTTGCCCGACAAAGCGAAGGTGGAAGCGTTCGTGGCGTGGGAGTGCTGGAAGGTGAACGGCGAATTCAGCCTGGAACTGCTGCGGGCCTTTTCCTCCATGATGAGCAGTAGGGGCTTGCCCGACAAAGCGAAGGTGGAAGCGCTCAAAGCGTGGGAGTGCTGGAAGGTGAACGGCGAATTCAGCCTGGAACTGCTGCGGGCCTTTTCCTCCATGTGTCATGGCAAAGGCTTGCCCGACAAAGCCAAGGTGGAAGCGCTCAAAGCGTGGGAGTGCTGGAAGGTGAACGGCGAATTCAGACTGGAACTGCTGCGGGCCTTTTCCTCCATGATGAGCAGTAGGGGCTTGCCCGACAAAGCGAAGGTGGAAGCGCTCAAAGCGTGGGAGTGCTGGAAGGTGAACGGCGAATTCAGCCTGGAACTGCTGCGGGCCTTTTCCTCCATGATGAGCAGTAGGGGCTTGCCCGACAAAGCGAAGGTGGAAGCGCTCAAAGCGTGGGAGTGCTGGAAGGTGAACGGCGAATTCAGACTGGAACTGCTGCGGGCCTTTTCCTCCATGATGAGCAGTAGGGGCTTGCCCGACAAAGCGAAGGTGGAAGCGCTCAAAGCGTGGGAGTGCTGGAAGGTGAACGGCGAATTCAGCCTGGAACTGCTGCGGGCCTTTTCCTCCATGTGTCATGGCAAAGGCTTGCCCGACAAAGCGAAGGTGGAAGCGCTCAAAGCGTGGGAGTGCTGGAAGGTGAACGGCGAATTCAGACTGGAGCTGCTGCGGGCCTTTTCCTCCATGATGAGCAGTAGGGGCTTGCCGGACAAAGCGAAGGTGGAAGCGCTCAAAGCGTGGGAGTGCTGGAAGGTGAACGGCGAATTCAGACTGGAACTGCTGCGGGCCTTTTCCTCCATGATGAGCAGTAGGGGCTTGCCCGACAAAGCGAAAGTGGAAGCGTTCGTGGCGTGGGAGTGCTGGAAGGTGAACGGCGAATTCAGCCTGGAACTGCTGCGGGCCTTTTCCTCCATGTGTCATGGCAAAGGCTTGCCCGGCAAAGTGAAGGTGGAAGCGCTCAAAGCGTGGGAGTGCTGGAAGGTGAACGGTGAATTCAGCCTGGAACTGCTGCGAGCCTTTTCCTCCATGTGTAATGGCAACGGCTTGCCCGACAAAGCGAAGGTGGAAGCGTTCGTGGCGTGGGAGTGCTGGAAGGTGAACGGCGAATTCAGCCTGGAACTGCTGCGGGCCTTCTCCTCCATGTGTAATGGCAAAGGCTTGCCCGACAAAGCGAAGGTGGAAGCGCTCAAAGCGTGGGAGTGCTGGAAGGTGAACGGCGAATTCAGCCTGGAACTGCTGCGGGCCTTTTCCTCCATGTGTAATGGCAAAGGCTTGCCCGACAAAGCGAAGGTGGAAGCGTTCATGGCGTGGGAGTGCTGGAAGGTGAACGGCGAATTCAGCCTGGAACTGCTGCGGGCCTTTTCCTCCATGTGTCATGGCAAAGGCTTGCTCGACAAAGCGAAGGTGGAAGCGCTCAAAGCGTGGGAGTGCTGGAAGGTGAACGGCGAATTCAGCCTGGAACTGCTGCGGGCCTTTTCCTCCATGTGTAATGGCAAAGGCTTGCCCGACAAAGCGAAGGTAGAAGCGTTCGTGGCGTGGGAGTGCTGGAAGGTGAACGGCGAATTCAGCCTGGAACTGCTGCGGGCCTTTTCCTCCATGTGTCATGGCAAAGGCTTGCCCGACCAAGCGAAGGTGGAAGCGCTCAAAGCGTGGGAGTGCTGGAAGGTGAACGGCGAATTCAGCCTGGAACTGCTGCGGGCCTTTTCCTCCATGTGTCATGGCAAAGGCTTGCCCGACAAAGCAAAGGTGGAGGCGTTCGTTCAATGGCTACCCTCGGATGATAATAAGAATATTCTGAAACTTTCTTGCCGAATATTTGCCAGTTTTGGTTTGCCCTCAAGAGAAAAACTGACTGAAAATGAGAAAACACTTCGCCAATGTCTTAATCAGCATGGTTGTACCACTGAATATGGAGACGACAATAGTGATGAAGATCTTTTAGAATCGAGTCAAATGAAAGCACTGGCTCTGTTCTTCTCCGGGCCCGCAAAATGGCGCATGAAAATTGCCGAATTCCAACAATATCTGGCTGCCCACAAAAGTCCTCGACATGACAGAGTGGCTGTTCGTGCTGCGCTGAAATCATTGCTACCGATATTGGCTATCCATGGAGGAACTGGTATCCAGTTCTGGATGGAAAAATATCGTGAAAATCCACGCGGCAAAGGAGTACTCACTAAAACATTATCCATTCCTGCACCACTGGCTTTAACAAAATTTGCACTAACGCAACTCCCTGAATCTGAGAGGCAGGAATACCTTGAACTGTGCAGAAACCTGAAGCCAGCCCCAACTCAGGAACAGTGGTATGCATTAAAACCACTTTGCCAACAGCTTGGCCAGCGATTTGACTTCACGCAATCTAAACGCACGATGCTGGAGATTCTCTGGCAACAATCAGAAGATAACCGCTCAAAATACGCGGATAAGATGGATGAGCTATTCAAAACCTTGCCCACCGTCTCACAGTGGCGCGGGTTACATCGGGTGCTTGGACAACACAAAATGCAGCAGTTCATGGATGCCTGTCTTGACTATCAGGCTACCCCTGAAACCGCTCCTGATGTCACGATTCAGCAACGGTTGCTGGCAGGAATGCTGCTCACAAACCACTCTCTACCTGAACCAGAGAAAATACCGGATCTCTGCTTTTCAAACCGAGTGGCAACAGATGACAAAAGAGGGGTGATGGTCGGTGGTGATCCCGCCATGTCGGGCCAGCAACGCCTGTGGCGCTTTATCACGGCCATGTTAATTGAGCTTGAACAAACAGAATATCAATTCAAGAATCAAAGACTAACCGTTTTGCCAGCCGATGGCGATCCGCTTGTACTCCAAAATCCAGAGTTTACCCCGAGAAATACCGGCTTTGTTATAAAGAACTGGACATTGCAACAGTTAACCGCCTTTTTCAAGGCAACCGAGTTCACAGAACAATGGTATAAAAAGCCTCAGGACAAGCGCGATCCCTATGCGATCAGGCTTGAGGCAAAATTAGCCCAAATGCAAGCGAGAACCAAAGAGCCCAAGAAAGCCAAGCCTGAAAAAATACCACACCTGGTGGCACCCTCTCTGATTATCAGTCTAATCAATTGCAATAAACCATTAAAGCCTGCGGTCTGGTCATCTCTTGAACACTATGCCAGCAGCGGCCAGCTAAACGCCCGTTTATGCACGGCACTCAGCCCGGTTATCAAAGATGATAAAGACGGCATGGTTCCAGACCTCGTTAAGAAAGCGGTGGTTGCAAAGTTGGAACAGATTGAGGCAGCAAAAACGCCAGTAGTAACATCAATCCCTCAGCAAGGACTTCCAGCAAGGGCAAGCATACCAAATCATGGGAACCAGGATTCCAACCGTCGCATTCAAGGGCCGCTATCTGACTTTGACGCGGCAATGGAGGCTCTGGATCGTTTTCGCGAATTGGGAAATGCAGAACTTGAACTGCTGGAACCCCACCGAAGCCGAATGACTTCTGTTGAATTAAGCACTGCTATCTGCAAAATGAGCTACGCAGTGGATTCAGAAACACGGAAAGAATGGCATGAAGCCAGCGAGAAAAGGAGAAGAGACCCACTTGGGCTTGATGAAATAGTGGAATGGGATTTTGATTCGTTGGCGACATTGGATTCATTGGCGACAGAGTCAGAACTGGTCAACAACGATGACTGGATGGAAGAGTTCCTACAAGGGCTGTGATATGCAAGGCTTGCATCGGTGTATACGACTGCTTCAATATTTATTCGACCGTTCAAATGACGACAAAGCTCGTCTGCACTCTGATTCTCCAGAATGCCATCAACCGTCTGATTATCGCGGTCTCTGGCTACCATGACCGGTATTTGTCGACACTCTGTCTTCTTCTCATTACATTTGTGGCTCTTTTCGGGTTACAGACTGCTCTGCAATGAAAATTGGCCAAAGGCCTTGATATACAATGCCTTCAGGAAACTGCTGGCTAAATATTGCCAAGCCATGCCACAGGAGGATTGCAGCCTGATTTATGAAATCAGCAGTCTGCAATACGAAAAGAGCCTTTATCGATTGGGGTCACAGTAGGAATGGCGGTCACCCGCCACCCCCTGCGCAGATCCGTACTTGCACTGCTAGCGCATACGGCTCCTACCTCGAGTATTTAACGTCAAACCGTTGCTCCGGCCATGGATGAAGAACTTTTACTTTGGGCAACACAGTGTTGATGAAGGCACCAAACTTCTTCCAGTTCAGTCTGCTTCTCTGGCTGCGCCGCTTCAAGGCTTTGTACCAAATCTTTTGCACTGCTGTCCTGAAGGCATTGATTCTCAGTCCATTGCCAGGCACCGAAAAGTAGTTCATGTGACCTTGCAGTACACGTCTCAACCACTTCAACTGCTCCGGCACGGGGTCATGCCTGTGTTTCAGGAGATAGTCTTTGATCTTGCTCAATGTCGCTCGCATTCGCTCTTTGCTGGTTCGTCTGACAATGTTGAAGTTTCCACTGCTTCGACTAATACCGCAGATATGAGTAAATCCAAGAAACGTAAACGTCTCCGGCTTTCCCTGCTCCCTTTTCTTCAAGTCAACTTTGGCAAAGCGACCAAAGCGTATCAATCGGGTTTTATCCTCATGCAAGGACAAACCAAACTGCCCAAGTCTTTTACCAAGCTCACTCAGGAAGACCTTTGCATCATGCTCACGCTGAAAGCCCAGCACACTGTCATCCGCAAAGCGAACCACAATCATTCGTCCAGAGGCTTCCCGCTTTCGCCATTGGTCAACCCAAAGGTCAAACACGTAGTGCAAATAAATATTTGATAATAGCGGCGATATCACCGATCCCTGTGGCATCCCTCTTACGCTTCGAACACGACGACCATCCCCGTCGTAGTGCCCTACTTGTATCCACTGTCTTATCAAGCGGATAATGCGCTTGTCCCTCACCCGATGCTCTAAAAACATGATCAGCCACTCATGTTCGACCTGTTCGAAGAATTTCCGAATATCCAGATCCAGCACCCAGTTCACCGGATTACGTTTGATTCCCACCGTCAGAGCATCCAATGCATCATGTTGGCTTTTCAAAGGTCGGTAACCGTAAGAAAAACCACGGAAATCATTCTCGTAAATCCCCTCCAATACCTTGACTACTGCCTGCTGGACTATCTTATCTTCCAGACAGAATACACTGATCGGACGCTCACCACCGTCAGCCTTCGGAATCATTATCCTTCTGGCCGCTCGGGGGCGATAGCTTCCTTTATGTAATCGTTCGTGCAAGGATGCCAGCCGGTTATCCAAATCCCGCTGATAGGTTTGCCATGTAACACCATCTACCCCCGCTGCCGACCTCCGTTTCAATTGAAAGAAACAGTCTTTCAACAGATAAGGTGTAATATGGTGAAACAAGGCCGTGAACTGTAAACGACGATCCTTTGCCGCAGCCTGACGTATACCCAACAGATTGGACATAGTGCTATTCCCGCGCTGAGTCGGGTCACGGACATCCTGTTGGATATTCCTCTTGGTCAAACCCCTTTCCTCCACAACCTCCGCCACAGATCTCTCTGCTTTGTTCGGCGCTTCTCAGGTACTATGGGCTTGTCCGACTTCCTGCCGACGACAATAGGCGTATGGCTATTAACCTTCCCTACTGCGTCTCCTATGGCTAAACAGGAGAAACCAGCAGGATCTCCCGAGTTCCGCACAAGATGCGTACCTGCATGCACAAGGTCTCCGACTGCGCGAGGCCCACAGGTCACTTGCGGTGTAGTGCAACCTGCAATATTGCTTTCTGCATCGCTTAACAACATCAGCACCTCGGATTATTGGATTTCGCAGCTCAATACTTAGCCTACAGGCTCCCCTGTCAACGCTTCACCGGATACCTTACGATATACGGCGCATGACTCGAGGCTGGGGCGACCCGCCAGTCTTACCCCACAGGGACTTTCACCCTTAACATCTTGCCGATTTATCTCGGCACACTAAGCGACACATTATCGGTGATAAATGCTGGTAAAATGGGGCCTCATTCAGAAAAAAACGACAATGCTGTGTTTTGGAACTCTTCCATATACTCATGATGAAAGAGCATTGGAAAGACAATGACCCAGCGGGGGAGAAACTTTTAGATCTGCTACCATTTTTTGATGTCAATGATAGGTAATTTCAACCTGGGTACAGAAAACAAAAAGTGTGGCAATCATGATGGAAGGGAGGAGATTACTTGCTGTTGTTTCTCTTCTTTTTTTTTCTTTTTGGTTTGCCGGTGTGCTCTTCTGAATGTTCTTCGTCGGTTAAGTGAAAGTAATCTGAGGGTTGCCTTCCTTTATCGGTGGTCATGTGTGCCTCATCTGCACGCCTTCTTTTAAGCCCTACAGAGGCAAGCCCTGGCAGCGAGGTGTCTACCCTGGTCTTTATGCGATCAATACATCGTTTCATGGAATCCCGGTTCCCAAGCTCGTTAACCGGGATTTCAATGACCTCAAATCCTGATTTTTGCAGCAGTGCGATTTTAAGCAGTGTCGAGCCATTCCTGGTTTTGAAATCACCACTCACGTAATGAGACGGTCCCTGAACTTCAATCACAATGTTGTGATCTGGCAGTAGCAGGTTTACCGGAGGTAATGTGTTCAGACTTTTTTCTTTTTTAATCCTCAAAGAGGGAATGCGTGATTGGAGTTGATCGTGGAAGTCGGCTTGAGTTTTTGACATGGTTGTCCGGTAATGGGGGACGAATGGACAAGGTTTCCCAAGCCAACTTGCGGCCATGGCAATGATGGATTGCTCATCTTCATTGTCCGGGAATGTATTTTCCATGCGAGTAAACAGGTCATCCAGGTGCTTTTCAAACACGTTATTTTTATTGGCATTGGGAACCAGAGACAACCTGGCACAGCATACCATTAGTCCCCAGAGAGACATTAATATGTCTTGCTGAGAGAGCTGAGGGTTTTCACTGATTTGGCAGACAAGCGATTCAAACGTAGAGGTAACCACGTTCAGCTCAACGAATTCACCCAGTTTCGCAATGGACGACAGCAGGTTGGCGATAGCCTGAGGAATAAATTGGTCTTTCTGTACGTTCACGCAGGGCAACAGCACGGCCACAGCCTGGTTGATATCTGGTGTCTGCTCCTGCCCACTGTCCAACAGTTTTGCCATGGCCCACAGCAGGTTGGCTATATGCTGAGGAATAAATTGGTCTTTATGGGCGTTCACGTAGGGTAACAGCACGGCCACGGCCTCTTTGAGCCGTGGTGTCCGCATCTGCCCATTGTCCACCAGTTTCGCCATGGCCCACAGCAGGTTGGCTATGTGCTGAGGAATAAATTGGTCTTTATGTGCGTTCACGTAGGGTAACAGCACGGCCACGGCCTCCTTGAGCCCTGGTGTCCGCACCTGCCCGTTGTCTACCAGTTTCGCTATGGCCCACAGCAGGTTGGCAATAGCCTGAGGAATAAATTGGTCTTTCTGTACGTTCACGTAGGGCAACAGCACGGCCACGGCATTTTTGAGCCCTGGTGTCCGCTCCTGCCCGTTGTCCACCAGTTTTGCCATGGCCCACAGCAGGTTGGCTATATGCTGAGGAATAAATTGGTCTTTCTGTGCGCTCACGTAGGGTAACAGCGCGGCCACGGCCGCGTTGAGCCATGGTGTCTGCGCCAGCCCGTTGTCCACCAGTTTCGCCATGGCCCACAGCAGGTTGGTGATTTCCTGTGGTTTAAAGTTAGCTTTCTGGGCGTTTACTTGGGGTAACAGCGCGGCCACGGCTTCTTTGAACTCAGGTGTTTGCTTCTGCCCATTGTCCACCAGTTTCGCCATGGCCCACAGCAGGTTGGCGATTTCCTGAGGTTTAAAGTTAGTTTTCTGCGCGTTTACGTGGGGCAACAGCGCGGCCACGGCCTCGTTGAGCTCTGGTGACTGCGTCTGCCCGTTGTCCACCAGTTTCGCCATGGCCCACAGCAGGTTGCCGACAGCCTGGGGAATAAATTGGTCTTTCTGTGCGTTCACCCGGGGCAGCAGTGCGGCTAAGGCCTCTTTGAGCCCTGGTATCTGCTCCTGCCCGTTGTCCACCAGTTTCGCCATGGCCCACAGCAGGTTGGTGATTTCCTGTGGTTTAAAATTAGCTTTCTGGGCGTTTACGTGGAGCAACAGCACGGGCACAGCTTCTTGGAACTCTGGTGTCCGCTCCTGGCCGTTGTCTGTCAGTTTCGCCATGGCCCACAGCAGGTTGGTGATTTCCTGTGGTTTAAAGTTAGCTTTCTGTGCGTTTACCTGGGGCAACAGCGCGGCCACGGCTTCTTTGAACTCAGGTGTTTGCTTCTGCCCACTGTCCACCAGTTTCGCCATGGCCCACAGCAGGTTGGCGATTTCCTGAGGTTTAAAGTTAGCTTTCTGCGCGTTTACGTGGGGCAACAGCGCGGCCACGGCCTCGTTGAGCCCTGGTGTCTGCACCTGCCCGTTGTCCACCAGTTTTGCCATGGCCCACAGCAGGTTGGCGATTGGCTGGGTGTCAATATCGCTGGCTCCGGGTTGTAGGTGGCACTTGAATATTATTGCATCAAGTAGCGTTGACAATAAGGCAGCTTGAGTATGCCTGACACCCTCATCCATGGGGTGATGAGGGGTAAAAGCACCTGCTGAAGTAAATGAATGAAGTGTTGTCGTCAGGCTTCGCCAATTCCAGCTCCGTGTTACTGTAAAATTTTGCAGAAAACGCATCAGCTGGCTTTGTTCCGCTCGATTTAACGGTCTTTTAGAAGCTGACGCGTATTTTTTAATGGTACTGGCAAATTGACCATGATTACTCCCATTATAGCGTTGAGCGAAACGAGCAGATTTACTCAACAGATCATGCATTATTTCCGGGTTGATAAGGGCATTAAAATCTTGAGCAGGGGTAGGGGTTACTGAACGACACTGTAGATTTTGAGAAGTGTATGCGCAAGAAGCAGGGTAAAATTCATTACGCCCCGGGATAGTGCGGTAGGAATTATCCCTCTGTCTTACCGTGTCATGTCTATATCGCCCAAGCCTTGAAGAAGCGGCCTGGTTATCCGGTTGGTGGTAATAATGGCCTGATCTTGCGTTAGCAGCAGAGGTTCTATGCATAGTTATATTTCATTAATTCACGAAAATATAATAAAGCAGACAGCTGTTCTGTGCAGAGGTTCATTTTGCTGCAATATCTAAACTAAGTTTCTGCCAAAATGGAATTACATGGTCGTACCAGTGGAAACAATAAATGTCGATTTTATTTCGGGACAATTACCTGGGAGGCTGAATGAGAAGAATAGCGCCCGTAACGAGGATGGCAGAAAATTGAGGATAAAAATTCGGTTTTTTGGGTCACAGTAGGAATGGCGGTCACCCACCCCCCCCTGCGCAGACCGTAGTTGCACTTTCAAGACCTTCTTCATGCATATCACAGCCCTTGCAGGAACTCTTCCATCCAGTCATCGTTGTTGACCAGTTCTGACTCTGTCGCCAATGAATCCAATGTCGCCAATGAATCCAAATCCCATTCCACTATTTCATCAAGCCCAAGTGGGTCTCTTCTCCTGTTCTCGCTGGCTTCATGCCATTCTTTCCGTGTTTCTGAATCCACTGCGTAGCTCATTTTGCAGATAGCAGTGCTTAATTCAACAGAAGTCATTCGGCTTCGGTGGGGTTCCAGCAGTTCAAGTTCTGCATTTCCCAATTCGCGAAAACGATCCAGCGCTTCCATTGCCGCGTCAAAGTTAGATAGCGGCCCTTGAATGCGACGGTTGGCAACCTGGTTCCCTTGAGTTGGTATGCTTGCCCTTGCTGGAAGTCCTTGCTGAGGGCTTGATGTTACTACTGGCGTTTTTGCTGCCTCAATCTGTTCCAACTTTGCAACCACCGCTTTCTTAACGAGGTCTGGAACAATGCCGTCTTTATCATCTTTGATAACCGGGCTGAGTGCCGTGCATAAACGGACGTTTAGCTGGCCGCTGCTGGCATAGTGTTCAAGAGATGACCAGACCGCAGGCTTTAATGGTTTATGGCAATTGATTAGTCTAATAATCAGAGAGGGTGCCACCAGGTGTGGTATTTTTTTCGGCTTGGCTTTCTTGGGCTCTTTGGTTCTCGCTTTCATTTGGGCTAATTTTGCCTCAAGCCTGATCGCATAGGGATCGCGCTTGTCCTGAGGCTTTTTATACCATTGTTCTGTGAACTCGGTTGCCTTGAAAAAGGCGGTTAACTGTTGCAATGTCCAGTTCTTTATAACAAAGGCGGTATCTCTCGGGGTAAACTCTGGATTTTGGAGTACCACCGGATCGCCATCGGCTGGCAAAACGGTTAGTCTTTGATTCTTGAATTGATATTCTGTTTGTTCAAGCTCAATTAACATGGCCGTGATAAAGCGCCACAGGCGTTCCTGGCCCGACATGGCGGGATCACCACCGACCATCACCCCTCTTTTATCATCTGTTGCCACTCGGTTTGAAAAGCAGAGATCCGGTATTTTCTCTTGTTCAGGTAGAGCGTGGTTGGTGAGCAGCATTCCTGCCAGCAACCGTTGCTGAATCGTGACATCAGGAGCGGTTTCAGGGGTAGCCTGATAGTCAAGACAGGCATCCATGAATTGCTGCATTTTGCGTTGTCCAAGCACCCGATGTAACCCGCGCCACTGTGAGATGGTGGGCAAGGTTTTGAATAGCTCATCCATCTTATCCGCGTATTTTGCGCGGTTATGTTCTGATTGTTGCCAGAGAATCTCCAGCATCGTGCGTTTGGATTGCGTGAAGTCAAATCGCTGGCCAAGCTGTTGGCAAAGTGGTTTTAATGCATACCACTGTTCCTGAGTTGGGGCTGGCTTCAGGTTTCTGCACAGTTCAAGGTATTCCTGCCTCTCAGATTCAGGGAGTTGCGTTAGTGCAAATTTTGTTAAAGCCAGTGGTGCAGGAATGGATAATGCCTGAGTGAGTACTCCTTTGCAGCGTGGATTTTCACGATATTTTTCCATCCAGAATTGGATACCAGTTCTTCCATGGATAGCCAATATCGGTAGTAGTGATTTCAGCGCAGCACGAACAGCCACTCTGCCATTTCGAGAACTCTTGTGGGCGGCCAGATATTGTTGGAATTCGGCAATTTTCATGCGCCATGTTGCGGGCCCAGAGAAGAACAGAGCCAGTGCTTTCATTTGACTCGATTCTAAAAGATCTTCATCACTATGGTCGTCTCCATGTTCAGTGGTACAAACATGCTGATTAAGACATTGGCGAAGTGTTTTCTCATTTTCAGTCAGTTTTTCTGCTGAGGGCACACCAAAACTTGTAAATATTCGGCAAGAAAGTTTCAGTATATTCTTATTTTCATCCGAGGGTAGCCATTGAACGAACGCTTCCACCTTGGCTTTGTCGGGCAAGCCTTTGTCATGACACATGGAGGAAAAGCCCCGCAGCAGTTCCAGGCTGAATTCGCCGTTCACCTTCCAGCACTCCCACGCTTTGAGCGCTTCCACCTTCGCTTTGTCGGGCAAGCCTTTGCCATGACACATGGAGGAAAAGGCCCGCAGCAGTTCCAGGCTGAATTCGCCGTTCACCTTCCAGCACTCCCACGCTTTGAGCGCTTCCACCTTCGCTTTGTCGGGCAAGCCTTTGCCTTGACACATGGAGGAAAAGGCCCGCAGCAGTTCCAGGCTGAATTTGCCGTTCACCTTCCAGCACTCCCACGCTTTGAGCGCTTCCACCTTCGCTTTGTCGGGCAAGCCTTTGCCATGACACATGGAGGAAAAGGCCCGCAGCAGTTCCAGGCTGAATTCGCCGTTCACCTTCCAGCACTCCCACGCTTTGAGCGCTTCCACCTTCGCTTTGTCGGGCAAGCCCCTACTGCTCATCATGGAGGAAAAGGCCCGCAGCAGTTCCAGTCTGAATTCGCCGTTCACCTTCCAGCACTCCCACGCTTTGAGCGCTTCCACCTTGGCTTTGTCGGGCAAGCCTTTGCCATGACACATGGAGGAAAAGGCCCGCAGCAGTTCCAGGCTGAATTCGCCGTTCACCTTCCAGCACTCCCACGCTTTGAGCGCTTCCACCTTCGCTTTGTCGGGCAAGCCCCTACTGCTCATCATGGAGGAAAAGGCCCGCAGCAGTTCCAGGCTGAATTCGCCGTTCACCTTCCAGCACTCCCACGCCACGAACGCTTCCACCTTCGCTTTGTCGGGCAAGCCTTTGCCATGACACATGGAGGAAAAGGCCCGCAGCAGTTCCAGGCTGAATTCGCCGTTCACCTTCCAGCACTCCCACGCCACGAACGCTACCACCTTCGCTTTGTCGGGCAAGCCTTTGCCATTACACATGGAGGAAAAGGCCCGCAGCAGTTCCAGGCTGAATTCGCCGTTCACCTTCCAGCACTCCCACGCCACGAACGCTACCACCTTCGCTTTGTCGGGCAAGCCTTTGCAATGACACAGGGAGGCAATCTGTTTCAAGCATGGGTTAGCAGCAACCGCCTGAATGTTTTCCTCGCTTTCTTCTGCAAACTTTTTTATCTGAGTCTTCGACTTGAGCATGCTGGTAAGGCAGCTGGTATTGGTAATCTGCTGGGGATTGACAGCTAAAAAGAACGTGTTGGCCTTGGCAAAATAGCCTTTGAAAGTCTGAGAATCTTTAACAATGCTGAAGTTTTTTAACTTGGAAAAGAGGAAATGTGCGGGCGGCTTTCCCCTGTCTCGCGCTAACTGGATTTTCCTGTCTTTGAGGTTTTTCAGAAGAGTCCCGGCATTCGTTAATATTGCTTGAATTTCTTGATTATTTAAATGTGTGCGCAGTTCATTTTGCTGGCTTACAGAAAATTCTGAAATTGATGTTCCACTGTTAATTTCTGTAGTGAGCGGTACATCCTTCATTGGTTCAGGCATGACCTGCACCATCGCTGAGGTATGTTCATTGCCCGTTAATAGCCTGTTGTCGCTGACTGTTGGTAGATTTCTTGATAGGAAACTGATCACTCCCGGAAGCCTGGAAGCTGCGTCAGCAGGCATGGCCGGTTCGGTCTCCATTGGCTCCGGATTAGCAGGTAGCGAAGTTGCAGAACACATAATACGCCTGCTGTTGTCAGTAACACGCCTGCGCTTTATGGGTGGAATGGGCCCGGATTCAGATTGCAGTTGATGCGGTGGAAATGTTCCAGTGCCCGTTGTTGTCTGTTCCACTTGGTAACCTGACATGGATCGCTTTCTTTTTTGTTTTCGGCTGCTTGCTGGCTGGTGCCTTCCGGCTTCAGTGGATGTTAACGGGGATGCCGTGTCTGCGGTTACTGAGGAGGAAGGTGACTGCATGGTTTCTTTGGGGATTACCTGTTTCCAGTTGGAGAATCTTCTGGGGATGACAACAATAGAGCTATTGACCTGGTCAGCCCGGTAAAGTTCCAGGCAGCCGGTATCAGGGAAGGCTGACCTGTTTTGTCAGGCAGTCTTATGAGATGTGTTACGGAATAGCGCACCGCTGGCTTTTACATTCCAGGGCAGGAGTGCTTCCAGCTTCTCAACCGTATCCGCATACGGCAGTTCCTCCAGTACGTAACAAATGTAATGAGAAGAAGACAGAGTGTCGACAAATACCGGTCATGGTAGCCAGAGACCGCGATAATCAGACGGTTGATGGCATTCTGGAGAATCAGGGTGCAGACGAGCTTTGTCGTCATTTGCACAGTCGAATAAATATTGAAGCAGTCGTATGCACCGATGCAAGCCTTGCATATCACAGCCCTTGTAGGAACTCTTCCATCCAGTCATCGTTGTTGACCCGTTCTGACTCTGTCGCCAATGAATCCAATGTCGCCAATGAATCCAAATCCCATGCCACTATTTCATCAAGCCCAAGTGGGTCTCTTCTCCTTTTCTCGCTGGCTTCATGCCATTCTTTCCGTGTTTCTGAATCCACTGCGTAGCTCATTTTGCAGATAGCAGTGCTTAATTCAACATAAGTCATTCGGCTTCGATGGGGTTCCAGCAGTTCAAGTTCTGCATTTCCCAATTCGCGAAAACGATCCAGAGCTTCCATTGCCGCGTCAAAGTTAGATAGCGGCCCTTGAATGCGACGGTTGGCAACCTGGTTCCTTTGAGTTGGTATGCTTGCCCTTGCTGGAAGTCCTTGCTGAGGGATTGACGTTACTACTGGCGTGTTTGCTGCCTCAATCTGTTCCAACTTTGCAACCACCGCTTTCTTAACGAGGTCTGGAACAATGCCGTCTTTATCATCTTTGATAACCGGGCTGAGTGCCGTGCATAAACGGGCGTTTAGCTGGCCGCTGCTGGCATAGTGTTCAAGAGATGACCAGACCGCAGGCTTTAATGGTTTATGGCAATTGATTAGTCTAATAATCAGAGAGGGTGCCACCAGGTGTGGTATTTTTTTCGGCTTGGCTTTCTCGGGCTCTTTGGTTCTCGCTTGCATTTGGGCTAATTTTGCCTCAAGCCTGATCGCATAGGGATCGCGCTTGTCCTGAGGCTTTTTATACCATTGTTCTGTGAACTCGGTTGCCTTGAAAAAGGCGGTTAACTGTTGCAATGTCCAGTTCTTTATAACAAAGCCGGTATCTCTCGGGGTAAACTCTGGATTTTGGAGTACAACCGGATCGCCATCGTCTGGCAAAACGGTTAGTCTTTGATTCTTGAATTGATATTCTGTTTGTTCAAGCTCAATTAACATGGCCGTGATAAAGCGCCACAGGCGTTCCTGGCCCGACATGGCGGGATCACCACCGACCATCACCCCTCTTTTATCATCTGTTGACACTCGGTTTGAAAAGCAGAGATCCGGTATTTTCTCTTGTTCAGGTAGAGCGTGGTTGGTGAGCAGCATTCCTGCCAGCAACCGTTGCTGAATCGTGACATCAGGAGCGGTTTCAGGGGTAGCCTGATAGTCAAGACAGGCATCCATGAATTGCTGCATTTTGTGTGGTCCAAGCACCCGATGTAGCCCGCGCCACTGTGAGATGGTGGGCAAGGTTTTGAATAGCTCATCCATCTTATCCGCGTATTTTGAGCGGTTATCTTCTGATTGTTGCCAGAGAATCTCCAGCATCGTGCGTTTGGATTGCGTGAAGTCAAATCGCTGGCCAAGCTGTTGGCAAAGTGGTTTTAATGCATACCACTGTTCCTGAGTTGGGGCTGGTTTCAGGTTTCTGCACAGTTCAAGGTATTCCTGCATCTCAGATTCAGGGAGTTGCGTTAGTGCAAATTTTGTTAAAGCCAGTGGTGCAGGAATGGCTAATGCCTGAGTGAGTACTCCTTTGCAGCGTGGATTTTCACGATATTTTTCCATCCAGAACTGGATACCAGTTCCTCCATGGATAGCCAATATCGGTAGCAATGATTTCAGCGCAGCACGAACAGCCACTCTGTCATGTCGAGGACTCTTGTGGGCAGCCAGATATTGTTGGAATTCGGCAATTTTCATGCGCCATTTTGCGGGCCCAGAGAAGAACAGAGCCAGTGCTTTCATTTGACTCGATTCTAAAAGATCTTCATCACTATTGTCGTCTCCATGTTCAATGGTACAACCATGCTGTTTAAGACATTGGCGAAGTGTTTTCTCATTTTCAGTCAGTTTTTCTGCTGAGGGCAAACCAAAACTTGCAAATATTCGGCAAGAAAGTTTCAGAATATTCTTATTTTCATCCGAGGATAGCCATTGAACGAACGCTGCCACCTTCGCTTTGTCGGGCAAGCCTTTGCCATGACACATGGAGGAAAAGGCCTGCAGCAGTTCCAGGCTGAATTCGCCGTTCACCTTCCAGCACTCCCACGCTTTGAGCGCTTCCACCTTCGTTTTGTCGGGCAAGCCCCTACTGCTCATCATGGAGGAAAAGGCCCGCAGCAGTTCCAGGCTGAATTCGCCGTTCACCTTCCAGCACTCCCACGCTTTGAGCGCTTCCACCTTCGCTTTGTCAGGCAAGCCTTTGCCATGACACATGGAGGAAAAGGCCCGCAGCAGTTCCAGGCTGAATTCGCCGTTCACCTTCCAGCACTCCCACGCTTTGAGCGCTTCCACCTTCGCTTTGTCGGGCAAGCCCCTACTGCTCATCATGGAGGAAAAGGCCCGCAGCAGTTCCAGGCTGAATTCGCCGTTCACCTTCCAGCACTCCCACGCTTTGAGCGCTTCCACCTTCGCTTTGTCAGGCAAGCCCCTACTGCTCATCATGGAGGAAAAGGCCCGCAGCAGTTCCAGGCTGAATTCGCCGTTCACCTTCCAGCACTCCCACGCTTTGAGCGCTTCCACCTTCGCTTTGTCAGGCAAGCCCCTACTGCTCATCATGGAGGAAAAGGCCCGCAGCAGTTCCAGGCTGAATTCACCGTTCACCTTCCAGCACTCCCACGCTTTGAGCGCTTCCACCTTCGCTCTGTCGGGCAAGCCTTTGCCATGACACATGGAGGAAAAGGTCCGCAGCAGTTCCAGGCTGAATTCGCCGTTCACCTTCCAGCACTCCCACGCTTTGAGCGCTTCCACCTTCGCTTGGTCGGGCAAGCCCCTACTGCTCATCATGGAAGAAAAGGCCCGCAGCAGTTCCAGGCTGAATTCACTGTTCACCTTCCAGCACTCCCACGCTTTGAGCGCTTCCACCTTCGCTTGGTCGGGCAAGCCCCTACTGCTCATCATGGAAGAAAAGGCCCGCAGCAGTTCCAGGCTGAATTCGCCGTTCACCTTCCAGCACTCCCACGCTTTGAGCGCTTCCACCTTCGCTTTGTTGGGCAAGCCTTTGCCATGACACATGGAGGAAAAGGCCCGCAGCAGTTCCAGGCTGAATTTGCCGTTCACCTTCCAGCACTCCCACGCTTTGAGCGCTTCCACCTTCGTTTTGTCGGGCAAGCCTTTGCCATTAACACATGGGGGAAAAGGCCCGCAGCAGTTCCAGGCTGAATTCGCCGTTCACCTTCCAGCACTCCCACGCTTTGAGCGCTTCCACCTTCGCTCTGTCGGGCAAGCCTTTGCCATGACACATGGAGGAAAAGGTCCGCAGCAGTTCCAGGCTGAATTCGCCGTTCACCTTCCAGCACTGCCACGCCACGAACGCTTCCACCTTCGCTTTGTCGGGCAAGCCCCTACTGCTCATCATGGAGGAAAAGGCCCGCAGCAGTTCCAGGCTGAATTCGCCGTTCACCTTCCAGCACTCCCACGCCACGAGCGCTTCCACTTTCGCTTTGTCGGGCAAGCCCCTACTGCTCATCATGGAGGAAAAGGCCCGCAGCAGTTCCAGGCTGAATTCGCCGTTCACCTTCCAGCACTCCCACGCCACGAACGCTTCCACCTTCGCTTTGTCGGGCAAGCCTTTGCCATGACACATGGAGGCAATCTGTTTCAAGCATGGGTTAGCAGCAACCGCCTGAATGTTTTCCTCGCTTTCTTCTGCAAACTTTTTTATCTGAGTCTTCGACTTGAGCATGCTGGTAAGGCAGCTGGTATTGGTAATCTGCTGGGGATTTACAGCTAAAAAGAACGTGTTGGCCCTGGCAAAATAGCCTTTGAAAGTCTGAGAATCTTTAACAATGCTGAAGTTTTTTAACTTGGAAAAGAGGGAATGTGCGGGCGGCTTTCCCCTGTCTCGCGCTAACTGGATTTTCCTGTCTTTGAGGTTTTTCAGAAGAGTCCCGGCATTCGTTAATATTGCTTGAATTTCTTGATTATTGAAATGTGTTCGCAGTTCATTTTGCTGGCTTACAGAAAATTCTGAAATTGATGTTTCACTGTTAATTTCTGTAGTGAGCGGTACATCCTTCATTGGTTCAGGCATGGCCGGTTCGGTTTCCATTGGCTCCGGATTAGCAGGTAGCGAAGTTGCAGAACACACAATACTCCTGCTGTTGTCAGTAACACGCCTGCGCTTTATGGGTGGGATGGGCCCGGATTCAGATTGCAGTTGATGCGGTGGCAATGTTCCAGTGTCCGTTGTTGTCTGTTCCACCTGGTAACCTGACATGGATCGCTTTCTTTCTTGTTTTCGGCGGTTTGCTGGCCGGTGCCTTCCGGCTTCAGTGGCTGTTAACGGGGATGCCGTGTCTGCGGTTACTGAGGAGGAAGGTGACTGCATGGTTTCTTCGGGGATTACCTGTTTCCAGTTGGAGAATCTTCTGGGGATGACAACAATAGAGCTATTGACCTAGTCAGCCCGGTAAAGTTCCAGGCAGCCGGTATCAGGGAAGGCTGACCTGTTTTGTCAGGCAGTCTGGCTGTGAGATGTGTTACGGGATAGCGCACCGCTGACTTTTACATTCCAGGGCCGGAGTGCTTCCAGCTTCTCAACCGTATCCACATACGGCAGTTCCTCCAGTACGTAAAATGTACTCGAAAGGCTCCAGTCCATTGTCTTTGGCACTTTCGATCAGGCTGTAATAAATGGCGCTGGCCCGGGCACCATCAGGGGTATCGGCAAACAGCCAGTTGCTGCGTCCCACAGTCAAGGGGCGAATTGCATTCTTAATGCATATCACAGCCCTTGTAGGAAGTCTTCCATCCAGTCATCGTTGTTGACCAGTTCTGACTCTGTCGCCAATGAATCCAATGTCGCCAATGAATCCAAATCCCATGCCACTATTTCATCAAGCCCAAGTGGGTCTCTTCTCCTGTTCTCGCTGGCTTCATGCCATTCTTTCCGTGTTTCTGAATCCACTGCGTAGCTCATTTTGCAGATAGCAGTGCTTAATTCAACAGAAGTCATTCGGCTTCGGTGGGGTTCCAGCAGTTCAAGTTCTGCATTTCCCAATTCGCGAAAACGATCCAGCGCTTCCATTGCCGCGTCAAAGTTAGATAGCGGCCCTTGAATGCGACGGTTGGCAACCTGGTTCCCTTGAGTTGGTATGCTTGCCCTTGCTGGAAGTCCTTGCTGAGGGCTTGATGTTACTACTGGCGTTTTTGCTGCCTCAATCTGTTCCAACTTTGCAACCACCGCTTTCTTAACGAGGTCTGGAACAATGCCGTCTTTATCATCTTTGATAACCGGGCTGAGTGCCGTGCATAAACGGACGTTTAGCTGGCCGCTGCTGGCATAGTGTTCAAGAGATGACCAGACCGCAGGCTTTAATGGTTTATTGCAATTGATTAGACTGATAATCAGAGAGGGTGCCACCAGGTGTGGTATTTTTTTCGGCTTGGCTTTCTCGGGCTCTGTGGTTCTCGCTTTCATTTGGGCTAATTTTGCTTCTTAAGGTAGACATTAAGCCCCACCCACCGCACAAAGGCCTAATCTTGTACGCCCTGAACAACCATCCCGCGCAGGGTGTTCTCGTTTCGCATTATCTCCCCAGAAGTCCAGCAGCTTCTTAATGCATGAGACCAATGACTTTCCTGCATTCATCAACGATGAAATTACATTACCAAACAGGTGAGTCCCGCTTTTCATTGCCTTGTGCGTCGAGATTTCCTCAATGCTCCCACTTTTACAGAGGTTCGCCTGTGCAGCATGGGCAAGGTACCTTTTCAAGGTCACAACCACGAAGGACCTCAGAATCAGGCTAAACACCAGTGTCGCTGATTTGGTGTTAAAACGATGCCACCCTGAGTAGGATTTGATCTCTTTGAAAATCAGCTCTATCTGCCACCGTAGACGATAGGCCTGAACCACCTCACTCAAGGTGAACTCCACCCGGTTCAGGTTGGTCACAATGAAGACCCACTTCTGTTTTTTGTCATTCCAGCGGACAACCAAACGGAATGGCCAGGCTCTGAATCCCGGCCATTCCACATCCAGGTCGAGGCATTGATCTTTGGGGAAGCCAGACAGCACATCCTTCAGTTTCTGTCCTTTGTAGCGATTGAGATTCTTGCCATCCTCCCGTACTGCGCTGAGTATCGTCGGGTTGATACTCTGAGGTGCCTTGCAGATAAAAGACCCCTCCCGGTCATCAATAGCTGCAAAGAGTTCCAGCTCAAAATAACCAGCACCCATCAGCATCAGAATATAGGCCATGGATGTTGGCAGTGACGGCAGACAGTCTCTTTCTGAACGGGTATCTTCAGTAAGCTGCACTCGCACCAGATTGTTGGTGAGAAGATCCATTGTCGTATGACCGACCTTCACCACCCCTTGGTAACATTTTGATTTTAAACGATTAAAAATCGTGCCAACCATATATTCGAATAGAATATATGCTTCAAAATCAAATGATTACGTTATTTTGGTGGTAAAAGTGGGTTATGAAGTTCGACGGCAGCAGGACTGACCGTTGAGAACCTACCGGGAAATGCTTCCTTCAGCGCATCATAGACAGCTTGCGATGAGCCGTCCTGAATAAGAATGTGCTCAAATTCTGAAAATGGACTGTCTTCATCAAACGCCATGACTTTGCGGGAAAATATTTCCAGACACTGTACCCACAGCCACAGGACAAGAGTAGGCAGCGCGTCTTTTTTAGCTTGATTTGTCCAGGAATGATAAGAGACATTCAATCCCGTCAACTCGTTAAATTTACGCTGTAGATCCGCTTGGGTATCACAGTTTCCATCACCCGCGAGGGCATCGATTAGTGAGAGGAAAAAATCCAAAGGACGGATATCTCGCTGTCGTATAGTAAAACCTAGCTGTTCCGCCATACTGAGGAGTTCTGACCGGTCGAAACAGGTCAGCAGTTTTTTTTAACTGATATACTATTTGCAGTACTCATCCTGTTCAGTCCACGATAGTGGTTTGAGAAGCTTCATTGTGGCTGTTCAGGATGAGTTTTGCACTGGTGGTATGCTTTCTTGGGCTTAATGTCTACCCTAAGAAGCACTGCTATCTGCAAAATGAGCTACGCAGTGGATTCAGAAACACGGAAAGAATGGCATGAAGCCAGCGAGAAAAGGAGAAGAGACCCACTTGGGCTTGATGAAATAGTGGAATGGGATTTGGATTCATTGGCGACATTGGATTCATTGGCGACAGAGTCAGAACTGGTCAACAACGATGACTGGATGGAAGAGTTCCTACAAGAGCTGTGATATGCATTAAGAAGGTCTTGAAAGTGCAACTACAGTCTGCGCAGGGGGTGGCGGGTGACCGCCATTCCTACTGTGACCCACAAAACCGAATTTTTATCCTCAATTTTCTGCCATCCTCGCTACGGGGTCGCCTAGACGGGCGCTGTTCTCGGTCAGCCTCCCAGGTAATTGTCCCGAAATAAAATCGACATTTAATGTCCCCACTGGTACGACCATGTAATTCCATTTTGGCAGAAACTTAGTTTAGATATTGCAGCAAAAAGAACCTCTGCACAGAACAGCTGTCTGCTTTATTATATTTTCGTGAATTAATGAAATATAATTATGCATAGAACCTCTGCTGCTAACGCAAGATCAGGCAATTATTACCGCCAACCGGATAACCAGGCCGCTTCTTCAAGGCCCGGGCGATATAGACATGACATGGTCAATTTGCCAGTACCATTAAAAAATACGCGTCAGCTTCTAAAAGACCGTTAAATCGAGCGGAACAAAGCCAGCTGATGCGTTTTCTGCAAAATTTTACAGTAACACGGAGCTGGAATTGGCGAAGCCTGACCACAACACTTCATTCATTTACTTCAGCAGGTGCTTTTACCCCTCATCACCCCATGGATGAGGGTGTCAGGCATACTCAAGCTGCCTTATTGTCAACGCTACTTGATGCAATAATATTCAAGTGCCACCTACAACCTGGAGCCAGCGAAATTGACACCCAGCCAATCGCCAACCTGCTGTCGTCCATTGCGAAACTGGGTGAATTCGTTGAGCTGAACGTGGTTACCTCTACGTTCGAATCGCTTGTCTGTCAAATCAGTGAAAACCCTCAGCTCTCTCAGCAAGACATATTAATGTCTCTCTGGGGAGTAATGGTATGCTGTGCCAGGTTGTCTCTGGTTCCCAATGCCAATAAAAATAACGTGTTTGAAAAGCACATGGATGACCTGTTTACTCGCACGGAAAATACATTCCCGGGCAATGAAGAAGAGCAAACCATTATTGCCATGGCCGCAAGTTGGCTTGGGAAACCTTGCCCATTCGTCCCCCATTACCGGACAACCATGTCAGAAACTCAAACCGACTTCCACGATCAACTCCAATCACGCATTCCCTCTTTGAGGATCAAAAAAAAGAAAAAAGTCTGAACACATTACTGCGCATTCCGGAGCATTCGGCCAATGCTTGCTGCTGTTGGTTGTGGCTCTTTGCCCGCCTGAATTCGCACCTGGTCACGAAGAGCATCATGCACCTTCTTCCATGTGCCATCTTGTTTCCAGATTCGGAAATAGGTGTAGACAGTACTCCATGGTGGAAAGTCAGAAGGCAGCATTCGCCACTGACAGCCTGTTTTAGTGAGATAGAATATGGCATTCAATATCAGACGATAACTCCAGTCACGTGGTCGCCCATTTTTTGGAGTATCATAGCCAGGGTCAGGGAATAGAGGCTTGAGGATTGCCCACTCGTCATTGGTCAGGCCGGATGGATACATAATTATCCTCCTTAAACTAATCAGATACTGTAGTTATAGACGACGTTGAGTTTTTATCCTGAGTTAATGGTCAGTAACTTTTACAACAGTCACTAAAGTTAAACTTCAAAAATCGTTTTCAATGCTTGAGATAGATCTTTGAACTCTACCTGGCTGCCAGTTGAGTTGATCTGTAAACGGGCGGGGTTGTTTGATGACTCAAACCGGTCAAATTCAATTTGAATTTTCTGACCGCTCTTGATGTTATGCAGTAAATTGATGGGGCCACTGCAAACCTTAAAGTTCTTTTTTGACAATAATGTGTCAATATCATCAGTTTCGTTGAGCCTTTTTAATTCATTGAGAATTTTATTGATGACGCTATCGAATTTTTTGGATGCTATTTTTTCAGGTTGTTCTGCTACTTCGCCACTAAGATTTTTCTGCATTTTTTCTGCGGTGTTAACAACTTCCTTCTGAAGTTCCTTCTGAAGTTCCTCCTGAAGTTTTTTCTTACTAGTGTTCAGAGCATCAGAAATCATCTTAAGCGAGCCTTGTAGAATCACATGTTCAATAATTCCCTCAATAAAGTCTAATGGTATTAGGCCAAAAGTGTCTTTAATTGGAGCCACAAAAAAATTACGCACCATTTTTGGCAGATCACAATCAACCAGACATACCTTTATATTCACAAAGACTCTGGCTTTTGATTGCTCTTTTTTGTCAATACTTTTTGCCGTAAAATACTTTCTTTCATATTCATCCAAGAATTCAATAATTTTACTTTTGGTGCCTTCAATATGGAAAGGATAACCATCCAGTATTAAATTATTATAAAATTTAAATCCAGGCTTAAAATGTATGGGAGTGTAGATTTGTTTCAGGCCTTTAGGATTTATGGTATTGAGGTTATCTCTAATTCCGGAATAGCCGAAAATTGCATCTTCATGGCTGCCTTTAATAATTTTATCAACAAAATCTTTTGCTAAAACAACAAAGGAGTTAACTTCAGGGCAAAGGATAAAATTCAAATCTGGATACTTTTCTTGAATTTTATCAAGGAGTTCAACTACGTCATCATTTATAAATACTTTTTCTTGATAGCGAATAGAACCATCTGATAAGTCATCTGGATTACTTTGACTGTGAGTATTTTCATTTTGGTCGTTGGTCTGACAGGCTTGTCCTTCAAAATATTTGTTGAGATAATACTCACCTTTATGTTTGCGTTCGCTGTCGTTGAGATTATTCCAGTCCTCCTGCAGAGCCTCTTGGCAAACAGAGTGTTTAGCCAAATCCAGGGGTTTATTGTTTTGCTTATCCTCAGCATTGATATCAACTGGGTGTTTTATTTGGTCTAGCAACCCTATCAGACACTTAATATTGTCTGCCTCGGCAGCCAAATGTAATGGTGTCTTGCCTTGGTTATCAGTAGCCTTGATATTAAGTGTGTCTTTTTTTTCTTCTAGCAACCTTTTCAGGCACAGAATACTGTCTGCCTCGGCAGCCAAATGTAATGGTGTCTTGCCTTGTTTATCACTGGCATTGATTTTAATTTTGATTTTAACTTTGCGTTTCTCTGGGTCTAGCAACATTTTCAGGCACTTAATATTGTCTGCCTCGGCGGCCAAATGTAATGGTGTCTTGCCTTGGTTATCGGGGGAGATTGATGTCTACGTCATCGAACCTGGAGAGTATGTGCTCAAGACATTTTTCATATCCTTGAACCTCCTTAGAACTATTGCAGTTCCAACATTTATCTATAATGACATAGTGCAAAGAAGCCATACCACTATGCTGAACTGTGTGATTGATATCTATTCTTTTGTTAAACTTTTCATAAAAAAACCTTTTCTCATCAAAAAACCTTTCCAGGCAATCATTTTTGCCATTAGCTGCAGCATACAGAAATAACCTCGAAAGCTGGTCAATATCTTGTATTACATTTTTGGTTTTGATCAGTTTTATCAGACCTTCGTTTTTGTTGTCATTATGAATGGTTAAAAGTAGTGGAGAAACACCTATTTTATTATTAATATGGAAATATTTATGTATAGTTTTACCTTCTTTTTCACAGATCACTTTCAGAAATCTTATATTACCGTTATAAGCTGCATAGTGCAGCGGAGTATTTTCGTCCATGTCAGGTCCAATAATATCTTTTTTAGAGTATTTGTTGTAATTTTCTGTCAGCCAATTAATTCTCTTCTCTGACATGGCTATACGATGCAGTAGCGTTATACCTTTGTGATTTTTCTCATGCACATCAGCTTTAGCCTCTATCAGCTCTCTTACGCATGCATCAGTAGCAGCCAGGAGCAGTGGCGTGTCACCATTTTCATCTTTAGCATTGATGCATGTTAATTTTTTGTGTTCTTTCTTCAGTAGTAGCTGAAGACAATTAATGTGTCCTTGTCCTTCTTCGGCTGCATAGTGCAGGGGTGTCCTCTTTCTGTGATCTTTAAGGATGATGGATTTTTCCAGGTTCCCTTCCTTTTTCGCTTTCTTCAGAAATTTTTCCAGGTAATTTATGTTGCCTTTTTCGGCAGCGTAGTGCAGGAGTGTTTTACCGTCAGTTTCGTCCTGATCTTTCAGGAGTATCCTATCAAACAGTTTCTTCTCTGCACTTTCGCTGTCATAATTTTTATCGATGGCTAATCGCAGGGCATGACTGATAGTATTGGGCGTGAAATACTGCTCTTTCTCACATAATTTTTCCAGACATTTCTCATCCTTATTTGAAATTGCATAATCTAGTGCTGTTTTTCCACTGTTGTCAGTTTGGTTCATATTCACGTCAGAGATTAGATCTTCCAGACATTTATGATGACGCTTCTCAACAGCATAATGCAGCGCTGTTTTCTCACTGTTGTCAGTTTTGTTGATATTCCCTTTAAAGCTTAGAGAAAGCACTTCCGAAGAGTCACCCTTCTCAGCCGCACGGTGCAGCTTTGTTTTCCCAAACTCATCAACGTCTTTGGCTTCCCCGGGGGGCAGATCTTCCTGCGGGAATACTATGCTGTCCTCCTCAGCAGCAGAATCAGCCAGAGCAGTTCTGTTTTCGCTGATAGCGGGTGACTCAATTGTTGACAGTTCCCGTGGTACCGGGTCAGTATCGGGGCCTTCATTGAATGACTTTTTACGAGAGTCAACCGCAGTTTTCCTATCAGTCGGGGCAGGATCGTTAGTGGCAACAGAGCCAGCCTGAGCTGTTTTGTCAGCTTTTTTTTTTGTATCGTCGATCTTCACGTTGGTTGTGAGCGTACTGTTGTCTTTTTCATGATCGGCCTGGGAAACAGCAAAGTACGTTGATACCTTGACGATCTCTTTGAGGCCCTTAGCTAAATCGAACGCCGTTTTGACATTCTTATCCTTAACTTTGGCCAGGGAGCGGCCAGCGGCCTGCAATGTCTGAATGGCCTCTGTGTGGCCTTTTTCAGCAGCTCTGTTGAGAGCTGTTTGGCCATATTTATTCTTCTCTTTGGCCAGGGAGGGGTCATAGTACAGCAATGTCTGAATGGCCTCTGTGTGGCCTTTACTAGCAGCTAAGTGGAGAGCCGTTTCGCCAAACTTATTCTTCTTTTTGGCCAGTGAGGAGGGGGCAAAGTCCAGCAATGTCTGGATGGCCTCTGTTTGGCCTTTAAGAGCAGCGGCGTGGAGAGCCGTTTGGCCATCGTTAGTCTTCTCTTTGGCCAGTGAGGGGTCAAAGTACAGCAATGTCTGGATGGACTTTGTTTGGCCTTTAAGAGCAGCGTCGTGGAGTGCCGTCCAGCCAAGCTTACTCTTCTCTCTGGCAAGTGAGGGGTCAAAGTCCAGCAATGTCTGGATGGCCTCTGTGTTGCCTTCAAAAGAAGCTGTGTGCAGAGCCGTTTGGCCATTGTTATCCTTCTCTTTGGCCAGTGCAAAGTCAAGCAATGTCTGGATAGCCTCTGTGTGGCCTTTACTAGCAGCTATGTGGAGAGCCGTTTCGCCAAACTTATTCTTCTCTTTGGCCAGTGAGGGGTCAAAGTCCAGCAATGTCTGGATGGCCTCTCTTTGGACTTTAAGAGCAGCGGTGTGGAGAGCCGTTTGGCCATTGTTAGTCTTCTCTTTGGCCAGTAAGGGGTCAAAGTCAAGCAATGTCTGGATGGCCTTTGTTTGGCCTTTAAGAGCAGCGTCGTGGAGTGCCGTCCAGCCAAGGTTACTCTTCTCTCTGGCAAGTGAGGGGTCAAAGTCCAGCAATGTCTGGATGGCCTCTGTGTGGCCTTCAAAAGAAGCTGTGTGGAGAGCCGTTTCGCCATTGTTATTCTTCTCTTTGGCCAGGGAGGGGGCAATGGTTAGCAATGTCTGGATCGCGTCTGTGTGGCCTTTACTAGCAGCTAAGTGGAGAGCCGTATCGCCATATTTATCCTTCTCTTTGGCCAGGGAGGGGTCAAAGGCCAACAATGTCTGGATAGCCTCTGTTTGGCCTTTAAGAGCAGCGGCGTGGTGAGCCGTTTGGCCAAACTTATTCTTCTCTTTGGCCAGGGAGCGGTCAAAGGCCAGCAATGCCTGGATGGCCTCTGTGTGGCCTTTTTCAGCAGCTTTGTGGAGAGCCGTCAGGCCAAGGTTGCTCTTATCTTTGGCCAGTGAGGGGTCAAAGTTCAGCAATGTCTGGATGGCCTCTGTGTGGCCTTTAAAAGAAGCTATGTGGAGAGCTGTTTGGCCATCTTTAGTCTTCTCTTTGGCCAGTGAGGGGTCAAAGTCAAGCAATGTCTGGATAGCCTCTGTGTGGCCTTCAAAAGAAGCTGCGTGGAGAGCCGTGCGGCCATTGTTATCCTTCTCTTTGGTCAGGGAGGGGGCAATGGTCAGCAATGCCTGGATAACCTCTGTGTGGCCTTCAAAAGAAGCTGCGTGGAGAGCCGTGAAGCCATTGTTAGTCTTCTCTTTGGCCAGTGAGTGGTCAAAGTCCAGCAATGCCTGGATGGCCTCTGTTTGGCCTTTACGAGCAGCGGCGTGGAGAGCCGTTTGGCCATTGTTATCCTTCTCTTTGGCCAGTGAGTGGTCAAAGTCCAGCAATGTCTGGATGGCCTCTGTTTGGCCATCATAAGCAGCGTAGTGGAGAGCCGTTTGGCCATTGTTATCCTTCTCTTTGGCCAGTGAGGGGTCAAAGTCCAGCAATGTCTGGATGGCCTCTGTTTGACCATCATAAGCAGCGTAGTGGAGAGCCGTTTGGCCATCGTTATCCTTCTCTTTGGCCAGTGAGGGGTCAAAGTACAGCAATGTCTCAATGGCCTCTGTTTGGTCTTTACGAGCAGCGGCGTGGAGAGCCGTTTGGCCATTGTTATCCTTCTCTTTGGCCAGTGAGGGGTCAAAGTCCAGCAATGTCTCAATGGCCTCTGTTTGGCCTTTAGCAGCAGACCAGTGGAGAGCCGTATCGCCAAACTTATTCTTCTCTTTGGCCAGGGAGCAGTCAAAGGCCAGCAATGTATTGATGGCCTCTGTGTGGCCTTTTTCAGCAGCGAAGTGGAGAGCCGTTTGGCCATTGTTATCCTTCTCTTTGGCCAGTGAGGGGTCAAAGTCCAGCAATGCCTGGATGGCCTCTGTTTGGTCTTTACGAGCAGCGTAGTGGAGAGCCGTCAAGCCATATCTATCCTTCTCTTTGGCCAGTGAGTGGTCAAAGTTCAACAATGTCTGGATGGCCTCTGTGTGGCCGTTACGAGCAGCGGCGTGAAGAGCCGTTTGGGCATCGTTAGTCTTCTCTCTGGCCAGTGAGGGGGCAAAGTTCAGCAATGTCTGGATGGCCTCTGTGTGACCTTCATCAGCAGCTTTGTAGAGCGCCGTCCAGCCATCGTCATCCTTCTCTTTGGCCAATGAGGGGTCAAAGTTCAGCAATGTCTGGCTGGCCTCTGTGTGGCCTTTAAAAGCAGCGACGTGGAGAGCCGTCTGGCCATATTTATCCTTCTCTTTGGCCAGGGAGGGGGCATGGGTCAGCAATGCTTGTATGGCCCCTGTTTCGCCTTTATGAGATGCGAAGTGGAGAGCCGTCCAGCTATCGTTGTCCCTCTCTTTGGCCAGTGAGGGGTCAAAGTTCAGCAATGTCTGGATGGCCTCTGTTTGGCCATTGTAAACAGCGTAGTGGAGAGGGATAGCCGTTTGGCCATTCTTATTCTTCTCTTTGGCCAGGGAGGGGGCAATGGTCAGCAATGCCATGATGGCCTTTGTGTGGCTTTTACGAGCAGCTAAATGAAGAGCCGTTTCGTCATCGTTATTTTTCACTTTTCCCAGCAGTGGGGAGCGGTCAATTTCCACCAATGCATTGACGGTCTCTGTGTGGCCTTGACGAGCAGCTTCGTGGAGAGCCGTATCACCATTGTTATTCTTGACATCAACCTGGATGCGCATGGAGGCAATTTCCTTAAATGCCCTGACGATCTCTGTGTGACCATTACGAGCAGCTAAGTGGAGAGGCGTACAGCCATCGTTCATCTGTTCATTGACTGGGGTTTCATAATTTTCCAGCAGCTCCTTGACGGACTCTATGTGGCCGTTCTGAGCGGCCATATGCAGGGGCGGAGCACCATCTGTATGTGTTTTGACATTGACATCCACTTTAAGCATTCGGGATTCACAATAAGGTGATTCGTCGTCATCGACGCTTTCCCCGTCCTTACCAATCAGTGGCAGTGCCGGTTGCCCGCATTCACTGCATCGGCGTTTATGAAGACTTGTTTCACTCTGCTCATCAAGGTGTCGGGTGATGCACCCCAGGTGGAAAACGTGGGGTTCCGGTTTGCAAGATGTTTCGACCAGTGAGTGTCCACCGAATTGTCCTCTGATATGTTCGTCATTTATACAGATAGAAGAACAATTAAAGCGGACATCTGCCCCGTTTCTACCGACACCATCCATCGCTTTAGCCTGCCATTTGACTCAAAACTTCGGGTAGGACAAAAAATCAGCAGGGTAAGTTCCACAAAAAAAAACAGATTTTTTTTTAACAAGAAGATTGTCGTTTAAATCAAAAGTCAGGCATTGAACCAATTTTCACTAGACAGTGATCGTTTATCAGGAATACAAGCAATGGCAGCCACAAATATCTGGCAAAAGTTCAAGACGCTGATTACTGAAGGGGCGGAAAACTCGGGTCAGGTTTTGATTCTTGACGCTTATTAATCCTGTTTTACTTTTATAGCTTCTTGATTATAAGCTGGGGGCATAAAAAGTGAGCAGACCATTGAGAATTGAGTACGCAATTAAGTTAAATTTTAAAAATTATCTCCAATGCTTCAGATAGATCTTTGAACTCTACCTGGCTGCCAGTTGAGTTGATCTGTAAACGGGCGGGGCTGTTTGATGACTCAAACCGGTAAAATTCAATGTGAATTTTCTGACCGTCCTTGATGTTTTGCAGTAAATTGATGGGGCCACTGCAAACCTTAAAATTATTTTTTGACAATAATGTGTCAATATCATCAGTTTTGTTGACCCTTTTTAATTCATTGAGAATTTTATTGATGACGCTATCGATTTTCTTGGATGCTGTTTTTTCAGGTTGTTCTGCTGCTTCGCTACTAAGATTTTCCTGCATTTTTTTTGCGGTGTTAACAACTTCCTTCTGAAGTTCCTCCTGAAGTTTTTCCTTGCTAGTGTTAACAGTATCTGAAATCATCTTAAGCAAGTCTTGTAAATTCGCATATTCAATAATTCCCTTAATAAAGTCTAATGGTATTACATCAAAAGTGTCTTTAATTGGAGCCACGAAAAAATTACGCACCATTTTTGGCAGATCACAATCATCCAGACATACCTTTACATTCACACTAACTCTGGCTTTTGACTGCTCTTTTTTGTCAATACTTTTTGCCGTAAAATGCAATCTTTCATATTTACCCAAGAATTCAATAATTTTACCTTTGGTGCCTACAATATGAAAAGGATAGCTATCCAGTATTAAATTGTTATAAGATTCAAATCCAGGAATAAAGTGTACGGTACGGTAGATTTGTTTCAGGTCTTTAGGATTTATGGTATTGCGATTCCCTCTAATTCCGGAATAGCCGAAAATTACATCTTCATGCCTGCCTTTAATAATTTTATCAACAAAATCTTTTGCCAAAAAAACAAAGGAGTTAACTTCAGGGCAAGGGATAAAATTCAAACCTGGATAATCTACTTTAATTTTATCAAGGCGATCAACTACATGATCATTTATAAATACTTTTTCTTGATAGCGAATAGAACCATCTGATAAGTCAACTGGATTACTTAGACTGTGAGTATTTTCATTTTGGCCGTTGGTCTGACAGGTTTGTCCTTCAAAATATTTGTTGAGATAATACTCACCTTTATTTTTGCGTTCACAGTCGTTGAGATTATTCCAGTCCTCCTGCAGGACCTCTTGGCAAACAGAGTGTTTAGCCAAATCCAGGGGTTTATTGTTTTGCTTATCCTCAGCATTGATATCAACTGGGTGTTTTATTTGGCCTAGCAACCCTATCAGGCACTTAATATTGTCTGCCTCGGCAGCCAAATGTAATGGTGTCTTGCCTTGGTTATCTTTGAGATTGATGTTTACGTCATCGAACTTGGAGAGTATGAACTCAAGACATTTTTCATATCCTTGAACCTCCTTAGAACTATTGTAGTTCCAACATTTATCGATAATGACATAGTGCAAAGCAGCCATACCACTATGCTGAACTGGGTGATTGATATCTATTGTTTTGTTAAACTTTTCATCAAAAAGCCTTTCCAGGTAATCGTTTTTGCCATAAGCAGCAGCATACAGAAACAACCTCGAAAGCTGGTAACTATCTTGTATTATATTTTTGGTTTTGATCAGTTTTATCAGGCCTTCATTTTTGTTGTCATTATGAATAGTTAAAAGTAGTGGTGAAACACCTTGATTATTATTAGTATCGAAATATTTATGTATAGTTTTACCTTCTTTTTCACAGATCACTTGCAGAAATTTTATATTACCGTTTTAAGCTGCATAGTGTAGCGGAGTATTATCGTCCATGTCAGGTTCATTAATATCTTTAGAGCATTTGTAATTTTCTTTCAGCCAATTAATGCTCTTCTCTGACATGGCTATACGATGCAGTAGCGTTATACCATTGTAATTTTTCTCATGCACATCAGCTTTAGCCTTTATCAGCTCTCTTACGCATTCATCAGTAGCAGCCAGGAGCAGTGGCGTGTCACCATTTTTATCTTTATCATTGATCCATGTTAATTCTTTGAGTTCTTTCTTCAGTTTGAGTTCTTTCTCCAGTTTGGGTTCTTTCAGTAGTAGTAACTGAAGACAATATCTGTGTCCCTTCTCGGCTGCGTAGTGCAGGGGTGTTCTCTCTCTTTTATCTTTAAGCTTGATGGATTCCAAGTTCTCTTCACGTATCGCTTTCACCAGAAATTTTTCCAAGTAATTTTTGTTGCCTTTTTCAGCAGCGTAGTGCAGGAGTGTTTTACGGTCAGTGTCGTCTTGATCTTCCAGGTGCATCCTATTGACCAGTATCTCTGTATATTTGTTATAATTTTCATCGATGGCTAATCGCAGGGCATGATTAATATTTATGCCCGAGAGATACATATAGTTTTCACATAATTTTTCCAGACATTTCTCATTCTTTTTTAAAATTGCATAATGTAGTGCTGTTTTTCCACTGTCGTCAGTTTGATTGATATTCTCTTTAGAGATTATTTCTTTTAGTGGTTTGAGATCCTTCTCAGTATAATACAGCACTTCAGCAGCATAATGCAGCGCTGTTTTTCCACTGTTGTCAGTTTGGTTGATATTCTCTTTAAAGCTTAGAGAATGCAGTTCCGAAATGTCGCCCTTCTCTGCCGCACGGTGCAGCTTTGTTTTCCCAAGCTCATCAACGTCTTTGGCTTCCCCTGGGTGCGGATATTCCTGCGGGAATACTATGCTGTCCTCCTCAGCAGTAGAATCAGCCAGAGCTTTTCTGTTTTCGCTGATAGCGGGTGACTCAATTGTTGACAGTTCCCGTGGTGCCAGGTCAGTATCCGGGCCTTCATTGAATGACTTTTTACGAGAGTCAACCGCAGTTTTACTATCAGACGGGGCAGGATCGTTAGTGGCAACAGAGCCAGCCTGAGCTATATTGTCAGTTTTTTTTTGTATCGTCGATCTTCACGTTGGTTGTGAGCGTACTGTTGTCTTTTTCATGATCGGCCTTGGAAACAGCAGCAAAGGACATTAATACCTTGGCGGTCTCTTTGAAGCCCTTAGCTAAATTGAGCGCCGTTTCGCAATTCTTATCCTTAACTTTGGCTTGGGAGCGGTCAAAGGCCAGCAATATCTGGATGGCCTCTGTGTGGCCTTTTTCAGCAGCTTTGTCGAGAGCCGTCAAGCCATCTTTATCCTTCTCTTTGGCCAGGGAGGGGACAAAGTCCAGCAATGTCCGGATGGCCTCTGTGTGGCCTTTAAAAGCAGCTTCGTGGAGAGCCGTGCGGCCATATTTATCCTTCTTTTTGGCCAGGGAGCGGTCAAAGTTCAGCAATGCCTGGATGGCCACTGTTTGGCCACTATAAGCAGCATAGTGGAGAGCCGTATCGCCAAACTTATTCTTCTCTTTGGCCAGGGAGGGGGTAATGGTCAGCAATATCTTGATGGCCTCCTTTTGGCCTTTAAGAGCCGCGGCGTGGAGAGACGTCTGGCCATATTTATCCTTCTCTTTGGCCAGTGCGGGGTCAAAGTCCAGCAATGTCTGGATGGCCTCTGTCTGGCCTTTAAGAGCAGCGTCGTGGAGAGCCGTATCGCCATTGTTTTTCTTCTCTTTGGCCAGGGAGGGGCAATGGTTAGCAATGTCTGGATGGCCTTTGTGTGGCCATTAGAAGCAGCTGCGTGGAGAGCCGTATCGCCATATTTATCCTTCTCTTTGGCCAGGGAGCGGTCAAAGGCCAGCAATATCAGGATGACCTCTGTGTGGCCTTTAAGAGCAGCGTCGTGGAGAGCCGTATCGCCATTGTTATTCTTCTCTTTGGCCAGGTAGGGAGCAATGTCCAGCAATGCCTGGACGGTCTCTGTGTGGCCTTTACAAGCAGCGGCGTGGAGAGCCGTATCGCCAAGGTTAGCCTTCTCTTTGGCCAGTGAGGGGTCAAAGTCCAGCAATGCCTGGATGGCCACTGTTTGGCCACTACAAACAGCATAGTGGAGAGCCGTTTGGCCATCGTTAGTCTTCTCTTTGGCCAGTGAGGGGGCAATGGTCAGCAATATCTGGATGGCCTCTGTTTGGCCTTTAAGAGCAGCGGCGTGGAGAGCCGTTCGGCCATTCATATCCTTCTCTTTGGCCAGTGATTGATCAAAGTCCAGCAGTGACTGGATGGCCTCTGTGTGGTCTTTTTCAGCAGACCTGTGGAGAGCCGTTTCGCCAAACTTATTCTTCTCTTTGGCCAGGGAGCGGTCAAAGGCCAGCAATGCCTGGATGGCCTCTGTGTGGCCTTTTTCAGCAGCTTCGTGGAGAGCCGTCCAGCCAAGGTTACTCTTCTCTTTGGCAAGTGAGGGGTCAAAGTCCAGCAATGTCTGGATGGCCTCTGTTTGGCCACTATAAACAGCATCGTGGAGAGCCGTTTGGCCATTGTTATCCTTCTCTTTGGCCAGGGAGCGGTCAAAGTCCAGCAATGTCTGGATGGCCTCTGTTTGGCCATCATAAGCAGCGTAGTGGAGAGCCGTTTTGCCATCGTTATCCATCTCTTTGGCCAGTGAGAGGTCAAAGTCCAGCAATGTCTGGATGGCCTCTGTTTGGCCTTTACGAGCAGCGGCGTGGAGAGCCGTTTGGCCATCGTTAGTCTTCTCTTTGGCCAGTGAGCGGTCAAAGTCCAGCAATGCCTGGATGGCCTCTGTGTGGCCTATAGCGGCAGACCAGTGGAGAGCCGTGTCGCCAAACTTATTCTTCTCTTTGGCCAGCGAGCAGTCAAAGGCCAGCAATGTATTGATGGCCTCTGTGTGGCCTTTTTCAGTAGCGTAGTGGAGAGCCGTTTGGCCATTGTTATCCTTCTCTTTGACCAGTGAGCGGTCAAAGTTCAGCAATGCCTGGATGGCCACTGGTTGGCCATTATAAACAGCATAGTGGAGAGCTGTTTGGCCACGGTTATTCTTCTCTTTGGCCAGTGTGCGGTCAAAGGCCAGCAATGTCTGGATGGCCTCTGTGTGGCCTTGAGCAGCAGACCAGTGGAGAGCCGTCCAGCCATCGTTATCCTTCTCTTTGGCCAGTGAACGGTCAAAGTTCAACAATGTCCGGATGGCACCTGTGTGGCCGTTAAGAGCAGCGGCGTGAAGAGCTGTTTCGTCATCGTTATTTTTCGCTTTGGCCGGCAGTGGGGAGCGGTCAATTTCCACCAATGCATTGACGGTCTCTGTGTGGCCTTGACGAGCAGCTTCGTGGAGAGCCGTATCACCATTGTTATTCTTGACATCAACCTGGATGCGCATGGGGGCAATGTCCTTAAATGCCCTGACGATCTCTGTGTGACCATTACGAGCAGCTAAGTGGAGAGGCGTACAGCCATCGTTCATCTGTTCATTGACTGGGGTTTGATAATTTTCCAGCAGCTCCTTGACGGACTCTATGTGGCCGTTCTGAGCGGCTATATGCAGGGGCGTAGCACCATCTGTATGTGTTTTGACATTGACATCCACTTTAAGCATTCGGGATTCACAATAAGGTGATTCGTCGTCATCGACGCTTACCCCGTCCTTACGAATCAGTGGCAGTGCCGGTTGCCCGCATTCACTGCATCGGCGTTTATGAAGACTTGTTTCACTCTGCTCATCAAGGTGTCGGGTGATGCACCCCAGGTGGAAAACGTGACCTTGTGGTTTACAAGAGGTTTCCACCAGTGAGTGTCCACCAAATTGTCCTCTGATATGTTCGTCATTTATACAGATAGAAGAACAATTAAAGAGGACATCTGCCCCGTTTCTACCGACACCATCCATCGCTTTAGCCTGCCATTTGACTCAAAACTTCGAATACGACAAAAAATCAGCAGGGTAAGTTCCACAAAAAAAACAGTTTTTTTTAACAAGAAGATTGTCGTTAAATCAAAAGTCAGATATGGAACTAACTGTCACTAGACTGTGATCGTTTATCCGGAATACAAGCAATGGCAGCCACAAATATCTGGCAACAGTTCAAGGGGCTGGTTAGGGAAAACTCGGGTCAGAAAACTCGCGAAACTCGAAACTCGCGGGTCATTGACGCTTATTAATCCTGTTCTACTTTTATAGTTTCTTGATTATAAGCTGGGGGCATAAAAAGTGAGCAGGCCATTGAGAATTGAGTACGCAATTGCGCTGTATCATGTGACTTCCCGGGGGGATGAACGTAAGTCTATTTATCGAGAAGAGTCTGACTTCAATCTGTTCCCGGATACCCTGGCTGAGGTTTGTGGCCGCTTTAACTGGGCAATTCATTCCTGGTGTTTATGACCAATCATTATCATCTGTTTGACGAAACTTAAAACCATTCGATTCAAGAATCTAGACCTGCCCCTTTCGTGGAAATCCTTTGCTAAAACAAAAAAGGAGTTAACTTCAGGCCAAAGGATAACATTCAATTCTGGATGCTTTACTTTACTTTACTTTCACCAAGGCAATCAACTACTTGATCATTTATAAATACTTTTTCTTGATAGCGAATAGAACCATCTGATAAGTCAACTGGATTACTTTGACTGTGAGTATTTTCATTTTGGTCGTTGGTCTGACAGGCTTATCCTTTAAAATATTTGTTGAGATAATACTCACCTTTATCTTTGCGTTCACAGTCGTTGAGATTATCCCAGTCCTCCTGCAGAGCCTCTTGGCAAACAGAGTGTTTAGCCAAATCCAGGGGTTTATTGTTTTGCTTATCCTCATCATTGATATTAACTGGGTGTTTTCTTTGGTCTAGCAACCCTATCAGGCACTTAATATTATCTGCCTCGGCAGCCAAATGTAATGGTGTCTTGCCTTGGTTATCAGTAGCATTGATAAAAAGTGTGCCTTTATTTTCTTCTAGCAACCTTTTCAGGCACCGAATATTGTCTGCCTCGGCAGCCAAATGTAATGGTGTCTTGCCTTGGTTATCAGCAGCATTGATAATAAGTATGTCTTTTTTTTTCTTCTAGCAACCTTTTCAGGCACCGAATATTGTCTGCCTCGGCAGCCAAATGTAATGGTGTCTTGCCTTGGTTATCTTTGAGATTGATGTCTACGTCATCGAACTTGGAGAGTATGTGCTCAAGACATTTTTCATATCCTTGAACCTCCTTAGAACTATTGTGGTTCCAACATTTATCTTTAATGACATAGTGCAAAGCAGCCATACCACTATCCGGAACTGTGTGATTGATATTTATTGTTTTGTTAAACTTTTCATCAAAAAACCTTTCCAGGTAATCGTTTTTGCCATTAGCTGCAGCATACAGAAATAACCTCGAAAGCTGGTCACTATTTTGTTGTATTATATTTTTGGCTTTGATCAGTTTTATCAGGCCTTCGCTTTTGTTGTCATTATGAACAGTTAAAAATAGTGGTGAAACACCTTGTTTATTATTAGTATGGAAATATTTATGTATAGTTTTACCTTCTTTTTCACAGATCACTTGCAGAAATCTTATATTACCGTTAAAAACTGCATGGTGCAGCGGAGTATTACCGTACATGTCAGGTTCATTAATATCTTTAGAGCATTTGTCATTTTCTTTCAGCCAATTAATACTCTTCTCTGACATGGCTATACGATGCAGTAGCGTTATACCTTTGTTATTTTTCTCATGCAGATCAGCTTTAGCCTTTATCAGCTCTCTTACGCATGCATCATTAGCAGCCAGGAGCAGTGCCGTGTCACCATTTTCATCTTTAGCATTGATGCATGTTAATTCTTTGAGTTCTTCCAGTAGTAACTGAAGACAATTACTGTGCCCTTGTCCTTCCTCGGCTGCATAGTGCAGGGGTGTCCTCTTTCTGTGATCTTCAAGCTTGATGGATTTTTCCAGGTTCCCTTGCCTTTTTGCTTTCTTCAGAAATTTTTCCAGGTAATTTATGTTGCCTTTTTCTGCAGCGTAGTGCAGGAGTGTTTTACCGTCAGTGTCGTCCTGATCTTCCAGGCGTATCCTATTGACCAGTAACTCTGTAGTATCTTTGTTGTAATAATCTTTATCGATGGCTAATCGCAGGGCATGACTGATATTTTCGGGCGAGAAATGCTTAACGTACTGCTTACATAATTCTTCCAGAAATTCCTCATGCTCGCATAAAATTGGATAATGTAGAGGTGTTTTTCCATTCTTGTCAGTTTGGTTGATATTCTCTTTAGAGAATAGTTCTTTCAGACATGATTTGAAGCCCTTCTCAGCAACATAATGCAGCGGTGTTTTCCCACTGTCGTCAGTTTGGTTCATATTCACTTTAGAGATTAGATGTTCCAGACATTTTTCATGGCCATTCTCAGCAGCATAATGCAGTGCTGTTTTTCCATTGTTGTCAGTTTGGTTGATATTCTCTTTAAAGCTTAGAGTAAGCAGTTCCAAATAGTCGCCCTTCTCAGCCGCACAGTGCAGCTTTGTTTTCCCAAACTCATCAACGTCTTTGGCTTCCCCGGGGGACGGACATTCCTGCGGGAATACTATGCTGTCCTCCTCTGCAGCAGAATCAGCCAGAGCAGTTCTGTTTTCGCTGATAGCGGGTGACTCAATTGTTGACAGTTCCCATGGTGCCGGGTCAGCATCGGGGCCTTCATTTAACAGTTCCCGTGGTGCCAAGTCAGTATCGGAGCCTTCATTGAACAGTTCCCGTGGTGCCGGGTCAGTATCGGGGCCTTCATTGAATGACTTTTTACGAGAGTCAACCGCAGTTTTACTATCAGTCGGGGCAGGATCGTTAGTTGCAACAGAGCCAGCCTTAGCTGTTTTGTCAGCTTTTTTTTTTGTATCGTCGATCTTCACGTTGGTTGTGAGCGTACTGTTGTCTTTTTCATGATCGGCCAGGGAAACAGCAAAGTACGTTAATAACTTGTTGGTCTCTTTCAAGCCCTTAGCCAAATTGGCGCCGTTTCGCAATTCTTATCCTTAACTTTGGCCTGGGAGCGGTCAAAGGCTGCAATGTCTGGATGGCCTCTGTGTGGCCTTTTTCAGCAGCTTTGTCGAGAGCCGTAAAGCCATCTTCATCCTCCTCTTTGGCCAGGTCTTTGGCCAGGTAGGGGGTAAAGTCCAGCAATGTCCGGATGGCCTCTGTGTGGCCTTTAAAAGCAGCTTCGTGGAGAGCCGTGCCGCCATTGTCATCCTTATTTTTGACCAGTGAGGGGTCAAAGTTCAGCAATGTCCGGATGGCCTTTGTGTGGCCTTTAAAAGCAGCTTCGTGGAGAGCCGTGCGGCCATTGTTATCCTTCTTTTTGGCCAGGTCTTTGGCCAGGAGGGGGAGAGTCCAGCAATGTCCGGATGGCCTGTGTGTGGCCTTTAAAAGCAGCTTCGTGGAGAGCCCTGCCGCCATTGTGATCCTTCTCTTTGACCAGTGAGGGGTCAAAGTCCAGCAATGTCCGGATGGCCTCTGTGTGGCCTTTAAAAGCAGCTTCGTGGAGAGCCGTGCGGCCATTGTTATCCTTCTTTTTGGCCAGGGAGCGGTCAAAGTTCAGCAATGCCTGAATGGTCTCTGTTTGGTCTTTACGAGCAGCGAAGTGGAGAGCCGTTTGGCCATCGTTAGTCTTCTCTTTGGCCAGTGAGGGGGCAATGGTCAGCAATATCTGGATGGCCTCTGTTTGGCCACTATAAGAAGCAGCATAGTGGAGAGCCGTATCGCCAAACTTATTCTTCTCTTTGGCCAGGGAGGGGCAGTGGTCAGCAATATCTGGATGGCCTCTGTGAGGCCTCCAAGAGCAGCGACGTGGAGGACCGTTTGGCCATTGTTATCCTTCTCTTTAGCCAGGGATCGGTCAAATTTCAGCAATGCCTGGATGGCCTCTGTATGGCCTTCAAAAGAAGCTATATGGAGAGCTGTTAGGCCTTTTTTAGTCTTCTTTTTGGCCAGTGAGGGGTCAAAGTCCAGCAATGCCAGGATAGCCTCTGTGCGGCCTTTAAAAGCAGCGTTGTGGAGAGCCGTCATGCCATGGTTGCTCTTATCTTTGGCCAGTGAGCGGTCAAAGTTCAACAATGTCTGGATGGCCTCTGTTTGGCCTTTAGCAGCAGACCAGTGGAGAGCCGTTTCGGCATTGTTATCCTTCTCTTCGGCCAGTGAGGGGTCAAAGTCCAGCAATGCCTGGATGGCCACTGTTTGGCCACTATAAAAAGCAGCATAGTGGAGAGCCGTTTGGCCATCGTTAGTCTTCTCTTTGGCCAGTGAGGGGGCAATGGTCAGCAATATCTGGATGGCCTCTGTTTGGCCTTTAAGAGCAGCGGAGTGGAGAGCCGTTTGGCCATCGTTAGTCTTCTCTTTGGCCAGTGAGGGATCAAAGTTCAGCAATGCCTGGATGGCCTCTGTGTGGCCTTCAAAAGCAGCGTGGTGGAGAGCCGTTTGGCCATATTTATCCTTCTCTTTGGCCAGTGAGCGGTCAAAGTTCAACAATGTCTGGATGGCCTCTGTTTGGCCTTTCGCAGCAGACCAGTGGAGAGCCGTATCGCGATATTTATCCTTCTCTTTGGCCAGTGAGGGGTCAAAGTCCAGCAATGCCTGGATGGCCACTGTTTGGCCACTATAAACAGCATAGTGGAGAGCCGTTTGGCCATCGTTAGTCTTCTCTTTGGCCAGTGAGGGGTCAAAGTACAGCAATGTCTGGATGGCCTCTGTTTGGCCTTTAAGAGCAGCGGCATGGAGAACCGTTCGGCCATTCATATCCTTCTCTTTGGCCAGTGAGGGGTTAAAGTCCAGCAATGTCTGGATGGCCTCTGTTTGGCCTTTAAGAGCAGACCTGTGAAGAGCCGTTTCGCCAAACTTATTCTTCTCTTTGGCCAGGGAGCGGTCAAAGGCCAGCAATGCCTGGATGGCCTCTGTGTGGCCTTTTTCAGCAGCTTTGTAGAGAGCCGTCCAGCCAAGGTTACTCTTCTCTTTGGCAACTGCGGGGTCAAAGTCCAGCAATGTCTGGATGGCCTCTGTGTGGTCTTTAAGAGCAGCGGCATGGAGAGCCGTTTCGCCATTGTTATCCTTTTCTTTGGCCAGTGAGCGGTCAAAGTTCAGCAATGCCTGGATGGCCTCTGTTTGGCCATCATAAGCAGCGTAGTGGAGAGCCGTTTTGCCATCGTTATCCTTCTCTTTGGCCAGTGAGGGGTCAAAATCCAGCAATGTCTCGATGGCCTCTGTTTGGCCTTTACGAGCAGCGGCGTGGAGAGCCGTTTGGGCATCGTTAGTCTTCTCTTTGGCCAGTGAGGGGTCAAAGTCCAGCAATGTCTGGATGGCCTCTGTGTGGCCTTTAGCAGCAGACCAGTGGAGAGCCGTATCGCCAAACTTATTCTTCTCTTTGGCCAGGGAGCAGTCAAAGGCCAGCAATGTATTGATGGCCTCTGTGTGGCCTTTTTCAGCAGCGTAGTGGAGAGCCGTTTGGCCATTGTTATCCTTCTCTTTGGCCAGTGAGCGGTCAAAGTTCAGCAATGCCTGAATGGCCTCTGATTGGTCTTTACGAGCAGCGTAGTGGAGAGCCGTCAAGCCATATCTATCCTTCTCTTTGGCCAGTGAGCGGTCAAAGTTCAACAATGCCTGGATGGCTTCTGTGTGGCCATTACGAGCAGCGGCGTGAAGAGCCGTTTGGGCATCGTTAGTCTTCTCTTTGGCCAAGGAGCGGTCAAAGGCCAGCAATGTATTGATGGCCTCTGTGTGGCCTTCATCAGCAGCTTTGTAGAGTGCCGTCCAGCCATCGTCATCCTTCTCTTTGGCCAATGAGGGGGCAAAGTTCAGCAATGTCTGGCTGGCCTCTGTGTGGCCTTTAAAAGCAGCGACGTGGAGAGCCGTCTGGCCATATTTATCCTTCTCTTTGGCCAGGGAGGGGGCATGGGTCAGCAATGCTTGTATGGCCCCTGTTTCGCCTTTATGAGCAGCGAAGTGGAGAGCCGTCCAGCTATCGTTATCCCTCTCTTTGGCCAGTGAGGGGTCAAAGTTCAGCAATATCTGGATGGCCGCTGTTTGGCCATTATAAACAGCGTAGTGGAGAGGGATAGCCGTTTGGCCATTCTTGTTCTTCTCTTTGGCCAGGAAGGGGGCAATGGTCAGCAATGCCTTGATGGCCTTTATGTGGCCTTGACGAGCAGCTAAATGAAGAGCCGTTTCGTCATCGTTATTCTTCTCTTTGGCCAGGTAGGGAGCAATGTCCAGCAATGCCTGGACGGTCTCTGTGTTGCCTTGACGAGCAGCTTCGTGGAGAGCCGTATCACCATTGTTATTCTTGACATCAACCTGGATGCGCATGGGGGCAATTGCCTTAAATGCCCTGACGATCTCTGTGTGACCATTACGAGCAGCTAAGTGGAGAGGCGTACAGCCATCGTTCATCGGTTCATTGACTGGGGTTTGATAATTTTCCAGCAGCTCCTTGATAGACTCTATGTGGCCGTTCTGAGCGGCTATATGCAGGGGCGTAGCACCATCTGTATGTGTTTTGACATTGACATCCACTTTAAACATTCGGGATTCACAATAAGGTGATTCGTCGTCATCGACGCTTTCCCCGTCCTTACCAATCAGTGGCAGTGCCGGTTGCCCGCATTCACTGCATCGGCGTTTATTAAGACTTGTTTCACTCTGCTCATCAAGGTGTCGGGTGATGCACCCCAGGTGGAAAACGTGGGGTTCCGGTTTGCAAGATGTTTCGACCAGTGAGTGTCCACCAAATTGTCCTCTGATATGTTCGTCAGTTATACAGATAGAAGAACAATTAAAGCGGACATCTGCCCCGTTTCTACCGACACCATCCATCGCTTTAGCCTGCCATTTGACTCAAAACTTCGAGTAGGACAAAAAATCAGCAGGGTAAGTTCCACAAAAAAAACAGAATTTTTTCAACAAGAAGATTGTCGTTTAAATCAAAAGTCAGGCATGGAACCAATTTTCACTAAACAGTGATCGTTTATCCGGAATACAAGCAATGGCAACCACAAATATCTGGCAACAGTTCAAGGCGCTGATTACTGAAGGGGCGCGGGCACTGTACACGACAATTTTCATGAGGCTCTCTCCCACCTGGTCTCAAAGAGCAGTGCTACAGCCCCAAATAGCTCTTCCAGCCACGTATCAACATGATTCAAAATCCGGGCAAGATAATCCAGCCCTGCTCGGAAGATAGATTGTGCTTTTCGCCCATGGCTTTTTACCTTGATGGGCGTTGTTTCATTTATCCACTCACCTGTCTTATATGCCCAGCAAAAGGCTAATGCCAGAGTGCATAGCAATTTCGATATTTTATCTCGATCCTTCAGATGCGTGTCCTCAAGGTTAAAGCCCCGTCCTTTCATAGCCTGGAACATGGTTTCTATCTGCCATCTCTGGAGATAGTCACTAATGGCACGCCAGGGTTCGGCGTTACAGATCACCACCATCGGATCGCTCCCTTTTTTGGAGGCGGCAAGGTATACCATTTGCCCCCAGACTTTTCGTGGCTGCCGGATTGCCATAGTTTCGCCTGTTGACAGTGAAAATATTCTGGTTACTGGCAGTAACCTGTTTTGATGCTTATTGGGAACAAGCGTATTGTTGGGAACTCTGATGCAGAAGGGCCAGTTACCATGAACCAGATATTTCAGCCATTGTTTTCCTTTAAACTCTCTATCCATTAACAGGCGCTGTATGGCTTGCTCAGGGAAAATTTTTCGGAACCTCTTCAGCAGCTCAACGCGTTCAGTCGTATTCGAGCAACCTTTTTTGGGCAGGAGTGTCCATAAAATCGGGATAGACATTCCCTTGTAGTTTATTGCCAGAAACAGGATGTTGATTTTGAATATTCCAAACATCCAGTTAGTCCGATCCATGCTGAGCTGCCACCTGCCTTCCGGGGCGAACAGACTGGCAATTAATGTGGCCATGATGCTTTCATCAAAAACCACCTCGAGAAAAAAACGCTGAATCCTTCGGTAACAGGAAAGGGTCTGCGACCTTCCGGGGAAGGTGGTTGCAAGACTTGTGAAGTTTACGGTCTGTTTTTCCAGCAGCCCAAGTACGAGGAAAGCAAGGACGTTCAGGCGACACTTGTTCCATTTCAAATAGGTTCTAAACTGCGTGATGAGTAAGTCGGCGGGTTCCATTGTCGTGGGTCTTTTGAGCTAAAAAACTCAAGATAGTGAATCCTGCTGGCTTACTCCTAATTTAATTTTTGTCGTGTACAGTGGGGCGCGGGTTGTAGCCACCATGACCGCTAATAACGGCAATGGCACCAGTCAGGCAGAGCTTCGGGATGGTTCGGTTATTAACGTCAAAGGTGAATCTGAACGACATAGTACAGAATGCTTTGGACGCTATGTCTATGCTGAAAAAGCCACAGTAAATCTTCATCCTATTACTTCTTTCAGCACTTGTCGTATTTCAGGGAAAGGCCAGCGGTTCCCACAAAGAAGTCATCTAACCTATTGATAAATAAAGATTAAACCCAAAAAAGACTGCGATACTGTGTTTAAATATTCCATTAAATATCAATGGGTTAGCCTATTTTCGGGAATCGCTGGGGAAAGGCTACCTTCGGAAAACTCGGGGCCGGTCTTGATTCTTGACGCTTATTAATCCTGTTCTACTTTTACAGCTTCTTGATTATAAGCTGGGGGCATAAAAAGTGAGCAGTCCATTGAGAATTGAGTACGCAATTGCGCTGTACCAGGTGACTCCCCGGGGGAATAAACGTAAGTCTATTTATCGAGAAGAGTCTGACTTCAATCCGTTCCTGGATACCCTGGCTGAGGTTTGTGACCGCTTTAACTGGACAATAAAAACTCTAAAGTTAAATTTCAAAAATCGTCTTCAATGCTTCAGATAGATCTTTGAACTCTACCTGGCTGCCAGTTGAGTTGATCTGTAAACGGGCGGGGCTGTTTGATGACTCAAACCGGTCAAATTCAATTTGAATTTTCTGACCGCTCTTGATGTTATGCAGTAAATTGATGGGGCCACTGCAAACCTCAAAATTCTTTTCTAACAACAATGTGTCAATATCATCAGTTTCGTTGAGCCTTTTTAATTCATTGTGAATTTTATTGATGACGCTATCGAATTTTTTGGATGCTATTTTTTCAGGTTGTTCTGCTACTTCGCTACTAAGATTTTTCTGCATTTTTTCTGCGGTGTTAACAACTTCCTTCTGAAGCTCCTTCTGAAGTTCCTCCTGAAGTTTTTTCTTACTAGTGTTAACAGCATCAGAAATTATCTTAAGCGAGCCTTGTAAATTCGCATGTTCAATAATTCCCTCAATAAAGTCTAATGGTATTAGGCCAAAAGTGTCTTTAATTGGAGCTACGAAAAAATTACGCACCATTTTTGGCAGATCACAATCAGCCAGGCATAACTTTATATTCACACCGACTCTGGCTTTTGATTGCACTTTTTCGTCAATGCTTTTTGCCGTAAAATGAAATCTTTCATATTTATCCAAGAATTCAATAATTTTATCTTTGGTGCCTTCAATATGGAAAGGATAGCCATCCAGTGATAAATTATTATTAAGTTCAAATCCAGGCATAAATTGTACGGGAGCGTAGATTTGTTTCAGGCCTTTAGGATTTACGGTATTGGGGTTTCCTCTAACTTCGGAATAGCCAAAAATTGCATCTTCATGGCTGCCTTTAATAATTTTATCAAGAAAATCCTTTGCTAAAACAAAAAAGGAGTCAACTTCAGGGCAAGGAGCAAAATTCAAATCTGGATGCTTTACTTTAATTTCATCAAGCCGATCAACTACTTGATCATTTATAAATACTTTTTCTTGATAGCGAATAGAACCATCTGATAAGTCAACTGGATTACTTTGACTGTGAGTATTTTCATTTTGGTCATTGGTCTGACAGGCTTGTCCTTCAAAATATTTGTTGAGATAATACTCGCCTTTATCTTTGCGTTCACAGTCGTTGAGATTATTCCAGTCCTCCTGCAGAGCCTCTTGGCAAACAGAGTGTTTAGCCAAATCCAGGGGTTTATTGTTTTGCTTATCCTTAGCATTGATATTAACTGGGTGTTTAATTTGGTTTAGCAACCCTATCAGGCACTTAATATTATCTGCCTCGGCAGCCAAATGTAATGGTGTCTTGCCTTGGTTATCTGGGAGATTGATGTCTACGTCATCGAACTTGGAGAGTATGTGCTCAAGACATTTTTCATATCCTTGAACCTCCTTAGAACTATTGTAGTTCCAACATTTATCTATAATGACATAGTGCAAAGCAGCCATACCACTATGCCGAACTGTGTGATTGATATCTATTGTTTTGTTAAACTTTTTATCAAAAAACCTTTCCAGGCAATCGTTTTTGCCATTAGCTGCAGCATACAGAAATAATCTCGAAAGCTGGTAACTATCTTGTATTATATTTTTGGTTTTGATCAGTTTTATCAGGCCTTCGTTTTTGTTGTCATTATGAATGGTTAAAAGTAGTGGTGAAACACCTTGTTTATTATTAGTATGGAAATATTTATGTATAGTTTTACCTTCTTTTTCACAGATCACTTGCAGAAATCTTATATTACCGTAAAAAGCTGCATGGTGCAGCGGAGTATTACCGTCCATGTCAGGTTCATTAATATCTTTAGAGCATTTGTAATTTTCTTTCAGCCAATTAATTCTCTTCTCCGACATGGCTATACGATGCAGTAGCGTTATACCTTTGTTATTTTTCTCATGCACATCAGCTTTAGCCTTTATCAGCTCTCTTACGCATGCCTCAGTAGCAGCCAGGAGCAGTGGCGTGTCACCATTTTCATCTTTAGCATTGATGCATGTTAATCCCTTGTGTTCTTTCTTCAGTAGTAACTGAAGACAACTACTGTGTCCTTGTCCTTCCTCGGCTGCATAGTGCAGGGGTGTCCTCTTTCTCTGATCTTTAAGGTTGATGGATTTTTCCAGGTTCCCTTCCCTTTTCGCTTTCTCCAGAAATTTTTCCAGGTAATTTTTGTTGCCTTTTTCTGCAGCGTAGTGCAGGAGTGTTTTACCGTCAGTTTGGTCCTGACCTTCCAGGCGTATCCAATTGACCAGTAACTCTGTACCTTTGTTGTCATAATTTTCATCGATGGCTAATCGCAGGGCATGATTAATATTTTTGGGCGAGAGATCCATATATTTTTCACATATTTTTTCCAGACATTCCTCATTCTTTTTTAAAATTGCATAATGTAGCGCTGTTTTTCCACTGTTGTCAGTTTGGTTGATATTCTCTTTAGAGAATAGATATGGCAGACATTGTATGTGGCCCTTATCAGCAGCATAATGCAGCGCTGTTTTTCCACTGTTGTCAGTTTGGTTGATATTCTCTTTAAAGCTTAGAAAATACAGTTCCAAAAAGTCGCCCTTCTCAGCCGCACGGTGCAGCTTTGTTTTCCCAAGCTCATCAACGTCTTTGGCTTCCCCGGGGGGCGGATATTCCTGCGGGAATACTATGCCGTCCTCCTCAGCAGCAGAATCAGCCAGAGCAGTTCTGTTTTCGCTGATAGCGGGTGACTCAATTGTTGACAGTTCCCGTGGTGTCGGGTCAGTATCTGGGCCTTCATTAAATGACTTTTTACGAGAGTCAACCGCAGTTTTACTATTTGTATGTGTTTTGACATTGACATCCACTTTAAGCCTTCGGGATTCACAATAAGGTGATTTGTCGTCATCGACGCTTTCCTCGTCCTTACGAATCAGTGGCAGTGCCGGTTGCCCGCATTCACTGCATCGGCGTTTATGAAGACTTGTTTCACTCTGCTTGTCAAGGTGTCGGGTGATACACCCCAGGTGGAAAACGTGGGGTTCCGGTTTGCAAGATGTTTCGACCAGTGAGTGTCCACCAAATTGTCCTCTGATATGTTCATCAGTTATACAGATAGAAGAACAATTAAAGCGGACATCTGCCCCGTTTCTACCGATACCATCCATCGCTTTAGCCTGCCATTTGACTCAAAACTACGAGTACGACAAAAAATCAGCAGGGTAAGTTCCACAAAAAATAGAATTTTTAACAAGAAGATTGTCGTTTAAATTAAAAGTCAGGCATGGAACCAATTTTTACTAGACAATGAACGTTTATCCGGAATGCAAACAATGGCATCCACGAATATCTGGCAACAGTTCAAGGCGCTGATTACTGAAGAGGCGCAGGTTGTAGCCACCATGACCGCTAATAACGGCAATGGCACCAGTCAGGCAAAGCTTCGGCGTGGTTCGGTTATTAACGTTAAAGGTGAATCTGTGGGTGTTGGCCAGGAGGCATTTATTCAGAAAAGATAAAGGTACTGTGCCGCGCCTGGCGCAGTATGAGGTGGAGGTTTGAAATAATCAAGAATCGGTTCTCCGCTCAATTTTATTGCTCACTTTAGAAGGCAGCTCAATGGTTGGGCTCCATAGTCTTCAAGAAAGTCTTCAAGAAAGTCTTCAAGAAAGTCTTCAAGAAGTTTCTTGCACTCTGTGCGGCCAAACATGATAGCCAAGTCGAGAGCCGTTTCGCCATATTTATCATTCTTTTTGGCCAGGGAGGGGTCAAAGCAATGTCTGGATGGCCTCTGTGTGGCCTTTAAAAGAAGCTATTTGGAGAGCCGTGCGGCCATTGACATCCTTCTCTTTAGCCAGGGAGGGGTCAATGGTTAGCAAGTTCTCGTCCAAAAACACAACCAATTGAAAACTGTAGATTTTATTCTGAAAAATTAAGTGGAGCCCTACTGCTATCTGGCGACTAAACTTCCCAAGACCAAGAAACATAAGGGATTGCCAAAAACAGAGGGCTCCAAATGCGCAAAAAACGCAATTTGCAGTGTAGTATGGAACTCCATTACGTACCTCATGAAATCTGCTCCCAGCTTTCCGGTATCTCGCAATGGCTTGATGCCCATCCACAGTTCAATGACTGGATTTATGAGGACTTAAGTTCTGGTGATAAACAGAACACTGGGCGGAACGGACTATCAGCAGAATCCGTTCTTCGTGCGGCACTTCTGAAACAGTATTTGAATTGTGATTATGACTACTTGTCGTTTGTTTTGATGGACTCCATGCTCTTTCGAGACTTTTGTCGCCTCGAACCAAACCAGCGCCCCAGTCGCTCCAGTTTGCATGGGCTCATCAGCCTTCTTACTGCATCTACATGGGAGCGGATTAATAACTGTCAGCTAATGACCGCTAAAGATCAGGGTATTGAAAAAGGGCGTACTGTGGCTATTGACAGCACAGTCACCGAATCGGATATCAAACCTCCCTGCGACAGTGATCTTTTAGCCAGTTCCGTTAAAGAAATTTGTCGTCTGCTGGAACGGGGACAAACACTGACAGCGACACCGCTTTATGAATATACCCATCACAACCGAGCCGTAAAAGATGCGGCCAGAAAATGCATCTACTCTGGTAAAGAAGAGCGGCAACAGCATTATAAAAAACTGCTGCAGTTGACCCGAAAATCCCGGAAGGTGCTTATCGAAGCCACTGTCAAGCTTGCAGACGCCCGTCAGCAGGGGCAGTGTCTCCTGGCTGATGATGCCGACAAGTGGCAGGCCGATGTGGATCACCTGTTACCCCTGGTGGATGTAATAGTCTCCCAGACAGAGCGCAGGGTCTTTAAGGGTGAAAAGGTGCCAGCCCAGGAGAAAGTGGTTAGCCTGTATGAACCCCATACGGATATCATCGTAAAAGACAGGCGACAAGTGCAGTACGGCCATAAACTGAACCTGGTTCAGGGAAAAAGTCGATTGATCCTGGACCTGGTTATTGAGGAAGGTAACCCAGCGGATTCGGACCGATTCATTCCGATGATGGAAAGACAAAAAGAAATTTATGGTCGTGTACCTCGCCAGACAAGCGGTGACGGTGGATACGCGTGTCGAGTAAATTTGGAAAAAGCCAAGGCTATGGGAATCAGCGATGTGGCTTTTAATAAGAAGCGCGGACTTGAAGTCGAAGAGATGACTAAAAGTCAGTATGTGTATAAAACGCTCTTTCGCTTCCGGGCAGGTATTGAAGCGGGAATTTCGTGGCTAAAGAGATGTTTTGGGCTATCACGTTGCCACTGCAAGGGTTCTGAGCGTTTTGACTCTCATTGTTGGTTATCGGTGGTCTGTTACAACCTGGTGATTCTGGCCAGGCACCCGGCACCATCCTGATAGCCACCTCCACGCTACATCAAAGTACCTTTCCAGCATGGTGGGAGGATGTTTTCTGCCTGCTTTTTGCGTTTTTCTCCAATATCCGTCCCAGATTAGAGAAAAAAAAGGAGGTTTTTTTCTGGATCGCTGGAATTTCAGGAAATATTAAAACGTACGTATAGTCCGATTATGATTGGCTGATGCGTTTTTGGACGAGAACTAGCAATGTCTGGATGGCCTCTGTGTGGCCCGAAAGAGCAGCTGTGTGGAGAGCCGTGCGGCCAATGCTATTCTTCTCTTTGGCCAGGGAGGGGGCAAAGTCCAGCAATGTCTGGATGGCCTCTGTGTGGCCTTTAAGAGCAGCGTCGTGGAGAGCCGTTTCGCCAGAACGATCCTTCTCTTTGGCCAGTGAGCGGTCAATCTCCAGCAATTTCTGGATGGCCTCTGTGTGGCCAGAAAGAGCAGCTGTGTGGAGAGCCGTGCGGCCATTGTTATCCTTCTCTTTAGCCAGGTAGGGGGCAATGGTTAGCAATGTCTGGATGGCCTCTGTGTGGCCTTTAAGAGAAGCTAGGTGGAGAGCCGTTTCGCCAACAAAAGGATCCTTCTCTTTGGCCAGGTAGGGGGCAATGGTTAGCAATGTCTGGATGGCCTCTGTGTGGCCGTTTTCAGCAGCTTTGTGGAGAGCCGTTTCGCCAACAAAACGATCCTTCTCTTTGGCCAGGGAGTTCTCAATCTCCAGCAATTTCTGGATGGCCTTTGTGTGGCCGTTTTCAGCAGCTTTGTGGAGAGCCGTCCTGCCAAGGTTATCCTTCTCTTTGGCCAGGGAGCGGTCAAAGTCCAGCAATGTCTGGATGGCCTCTGTGTGGTTCCCAGAAGCAGCTAAGTGGAGAGCCGTATTGCCACGTTTATCCTTCTCTTTAGCCAGTGAGGGGTCAAAGTTCAGCAATGTCTGGATGGCCTCTGTGTGGTCCCCAGAAGCAGCCAAGTGGAGAGCCGTACAGCCATCGTTCATCTGTTCATTGACTGGGGTTTGATAATTTTTCAGCAGCTCCTTGACGGACTCTACGTGGCCGTTCTGAGCGGCCATATGCAGGGGCGTAGCACCATCTATATGTGTTTTGACATTGACATCCACTTTCTTATCAAGCAGTTTTCTCAGGCAATCGGTTTGTCCCCAACAAGCGGCTAAATGCAATGCCGTATTGCCGCTGTTATCAGCAATATTGAAATCCGCTCTTTCAAGCAAATAAGTCAGGTGATCTGATTTGCCCCAAAGGGCCGCTATCATTAAAGGTGTGATACCGTCGTTATCACGGGCATTAAAGTCCACCCCTCTGTTATCAGTAAGCTCACGCAGACACCCAATGTCGTTTTCTTTTTCGATGGTATAGTGTTCGAAAGTTTGCCGTTAATAAGGGTTCCAGTGATATCTATGCCCATGGCAGCACATTGTTGACGGCCCTTGGTTTTGCTGATTTTGGTGGCTATATGCAGGGCTGTTTCGCCGTTATTATTGGTGGCATTTACCTTCGCTCCCTTTTCAATGAGTTTTTTCAGGCATGTTTTATCCCCATTGGCAGCGGTGATATGCAGCGGTGTTTGACCTTCCCCATCGGCGGCATTGACATCGGCACCGTGGTCGATCAAAGTCCGGGCTAAATCCGTATGCTGGTGCTTTAAGGCGACAGCTAACAGGTATTCAGGGTGACCGGTGAGCGCCGAGCGGTAAGGCTGGTTGGCCAACGTCTTGTCTTTGTCCAGATAACAGTTCAGCTTGCTCAGATTACCGCTACGGCAGACATTAAGCATTCGGGATTCACAATAAGGTGATTCGTCGTCATCGACGCTTTCCTCGTCCTTACGAATCAGTGGCAGTGCCGTTTGCTCGCATTCACTGCATCGGCGTTTATCAAGACTTGTTTCACTCTGCTCATCAAGGTGCCGGGTGATGCATCCCAGGTGGAAAATGTGACCTTGCGGTTTACAAGAGGTTTCCACCAGTGAGTGTCCACCAAATTGCCCTCTGATATGTCCATTATTTATACAGATAGAAGAACAATTAAAGCGGACATCTGCCCCGTTTCTACCGACACCATCCATCGCTTTAGCCTGCCATTTGTCTCAAAACTTCCTGTACGACAAAAAATCAGCGGGGTAAGTTCCACAAAAAAACAGAATTTTTTAATAATAAGATTGTCGTTTAACCGTTAAATAAAAAGTCAGGTATGGAACTAATTTTCACTAGACAGTAATCGTTTATCCGGAATACAAGCAATGGCAACCACAAATATCTGGCAACAGTTCAAGTCAAGGCGCTGATTACAGAAGGGGCGCGGGTTGTAGCCACCATGACCGCTAAAAACGGCAATGGCACCAGTTAGACAAAGCTTAGGGATGGTTCGGTTATTAACGTCAAAGGTGAATCTGTAGGTGTTGGCCAGAAGGCGTTTATTCAGAAGAGATAAAAGTTACTGCGCCACGCCTGGCGCAGTATGAGGTGGAGGTTTGAAATAATCGGCTCTTCAGGGATAACTGTGGGTAGAAATCAACAAATTTGAAAAAAAAAGCACCAGCGGCTGATTTCAGGTATGTTTTTATTTGCAGACAAAAACAAGAAGAAACGCCGCTGATGCTGATAAAAACTATCCTCAATAAAGTTCATAAACTCAAGTCATTTGTTTATCAGGATGTAAAACTCGGTCTCTATCAAGGCTCTGAAGTATTCAATGTCATCGTGGTCCCACGCAAGAACGGCCATGCTATTTGCTCAGGATGTCAGCAACCAGCTCCGGGCTATGACCGTCTTGCTGAACGTCGTTTCGAGTTTGTCCCTCTCTGGGGAATCAGGGTTTTTCTGCTCTACAAAATGCGTAGGGTTGAATGCAAGACATGTGGCGTAAAGGTTGAGCAGGTTCCATGGGCTGAAGGCAAGAAGGAACTCACCAAAGTTTACATGCAGTTTCTGGCAAACTGGGCTAGAAAGCTCTCCTGGAAGGAGGTCGCCCGTACTTTCAATACCTCGTGGGAGAAGGTCTTCCATGCTGTTGAGTATGTGGTTGAGTGGGGCAAGAAGCATCGTTCACTTGATAATATCAAGGCCATTGGTGTTGATGAGGTGGCGTATCAGATCGGCCATAAATACTTGACTGTTGTCTACCAGATTGATCGCGACTGTACACGGCTACTATGGGTTGGTCAGGAGCGTACCGAAGCTACGATTCGCAGCTTCTTCGCTTTCCTGGGTACACAGCGTAGCCAGCGGTTGGAGTATGTCTGTTCTGATATGTGGCAACCCTACGTAAAAGCGATTGCGGTGTTTGCCAGCCAAGCATTACATATTCTGGATCGCTTTCATATCGTTGCCATGCTGAATAAGGCCATTGATGAAGTCAGGACCACGGAACACAAACAGCTTCAGGCAGATGGTTATGAACCGGTGCTGAAAAAAACACGCTGGTGTCTGCTCAAGCGAAAAGAGAACCTGACCGAGAAAGAAGAGATCAAGCTGAACACAGTGCTTCAGTACAACCTCAAAAGTGTCAGAGCCTATCTTCTCAGAGAAGAGTTCCAAGTGTTCTGGGACTACATTTCACCACACTGGGCAGGAAAATACCTGGACCGGTGGTGTACAAGAGTGATGCGATCAAAGATAGAACCGATGAAGAAAGTTGCTAAAACTGTTCGACGACACAAGCCACTTATCCTGAACTGGTTCAAGGCGAAAAAGGCGTATTCCAGCGGTATCGTTGAGGGTCTGAACACCAAGATAAAACTCACTACGAGAAAATCATACGGTTTCAGAACCTACAGATGTGCGGAAATTGCGTTATATCATGCGCTTGGCAAGTTACCTGAACCGGAAATGACCCACAGATTTTACTGACGAGGCAATTTTATTGCTCACTTTAGAAGGCAGTCCGATGGTTGGGCTACATAGTCTTCAAGAAAGTCTTCAAGAAGTCTCTTGCACTCTGTGCGGCCAAACATGATAGCCAAGTCGAGAGCCGTTTCGCCATATTTATCTTTCTTTTTGGCTAGGGAGGGGTCAAAGCAATGCCTGGATGGCCTCTGTGTGGCCTTTAAAAGAAGCTATTTGGAGAGCCGTGCGGCCATTGTTATCCTTCTCTTTAGCCAGGTAGGGGGCAATGGTTAGCAATGTCTGGATGGCCTCTGTGTGGCCAGAAAGAGCAGCTGTGTGGAGAGCCGTGCGGCCATCGTTATCCTTCTCTTTGGCCAGGGAGCGGTCAATGGACTGCAATGGCTGGGTGGCTTCTGTGTGGACTGCAAAAGCAGTTGTGTTAACAGCAGCTGCGAGAGCCGTCCGGACTGACTTATCCTTCGCCTTCTTTTTGGCCAGGGAGCGGTCAATGGACTGCAATGGCTGGGTGGCTTCTGTGTGGACTGCAAAAGCAGTTGTGTTAACAGCAGCTGCGAGAGCCGTCCGGACTGACTTATCCTTCTCCTTCTTTTTTTTGGCCAGGGAGGAGGGAATGGTCAGCAATGTCTGGATGGCCTCTGTGTGGCCCCCAGAAGCAGCTAAGTGGAGAGCCGTATTGCCACGTTTATCCTTCTCTTTGGCCAGGGAGCGGTCAAAGGTCAGCAATGTCTGGATGGCCTCTGTGTGGCCTTTAAGAGCAGCGGCGTGGAGAGCTGTGCGGCCATTGTTATCCTTCTCTTTGGCCAGGGAGGGGTCAATGGTCAGCAATTTCTGGATGGCCTCTGTATGGCCTTTAAGAGCAGCGGCGTGGAGAGCTGTCTGGCCATATTCATCCTTCTCTTTGGCCACAATTTCCAGCAATGCATTGACGGTCTCTGTGTGGCCTTGACGAACAGCTTCGTGGAGAGCCGTATCGCCATTGTTATTCTTGACATCAACTCGGATGCGCATGGAGGCAATTTCCTTAAATGCCCTGACGATCTCTGTGTGACCATTACGAGCAGCTAAGTGGAGAGCCGGACAGCCATCGTTCATCTGTTCATTGACTGAGGTTTGATAATTTTTCAGCAGCTCCTTGACGGACTCTATGTGGCCGTTCTGAGCGGCCATATGCAGGGGCGTAGCACCATCTATATGTGTTTTGACATTGACATCCACTTTCTTATCAAGCAGTTTTCTCAGGCAATCGGTTTGCCCCCAACAAGCGGCTAAATGCAATGCCGTATTGCCGCTGTAATCAGCGATATTGAAATCCGCTTTTTCAAGCAAATAAGTCAGGTGATCTGATTTGCCCCAAAGGGCCGCTATCATTAAAGGTGTGATACCGTCGTTATCACGGGCATTAAAGTCCACTCCTCTGTTATCAGCAAGCTCACGCAGACACTCAATGTCGTTTTCTTTTTCGATGGTATAGTGTTCGAAAGTCTTGCTGTTAATAAGGGGTCCAGTGATATCTATGCCCATGGCAGCACATTGTTGACGGCCCTTGGTTTTGCTGATTTTGGTGGCTATATGCAGGGCTGTTTCGCCGTTACTATTGGTGGCATTTACCTTCGCTCCCTTTTCAATGAGTTTTTTCAGGCATGTTTTATCCCCATTGGCAGCGGTGATATGCAGCGGTGTTTGACCTTCCCCATCGGCGGCATTGACATCGGCACCGTGGTCGATCAGAGTCAGGACTACATCCGTATGTTGGTGCTTTAAGGCGACAGCTAACGGGTATTCAGGATGACCGGTGAGCGCCGAGCGGTAAGGCTGATTGGCCAACGTCTTGTCTTTGTCCAGATAACAGTTCAGCTTTCTCAGATTACCGCTACGGCAGACATTAAGCATTCGGGATTCACAATAAGGTGATTCGTCGTCATCGACGCTTTCCTCGTCCTTACGAATCAGTGGCAGTGCCGTTTGCTCGCATTCACTGCATCGGCGTTTATCAAGACTTGTTTCACTCTGCTCATCAAGGTGCCGGGTGATGCATCCCAGGTGGAAAATGTGACCTTGCGGTTTACAAGAGGTTTCCACCAGTGAGTGTCCAACAAATTGCCCTCTGATATGTCCGTTATTTATACAGATAGAAGAACAATTAAAGCGAACATCTGCCCCGTTTATACCGACACTATTCATTACTTTAGCCCGCTATTTGATTGACTTAAAACTTCGAGTAGGACAAAAAATCCGCAGGGTAAGTTCCACAAAAAAACAGAATTTTTTAACAAGACGTATGTCGTTAAATCCAAAAGTCAGGTACGGAACCGATTTTCACAAGACAGTGAACGTTTATTCGGAATACAAGCAATGGCATCCACGAATATCTGGCAACAGTTCAAGGCGCTGATTCCTGAAGGGGCGCGAATCATCGCCACCATTACCGCTAATAACGGCAATGGCACCAGTCAGGCAGAGCTTCGGGATGGTTCGGTTATTACGGTTGAAGAGGAGTCTGTGGGTGTTGGGGAAAAATATTTATTCAGGATGGGGAGATCAAAGGGGCTGCGCCGAGCCTGGCGCAGTATGAGGTGGAGGTTTGAAACAGTCAAGATTCAAGGCCCGGCACCGGTTTCTTGCTCCTTTTTTAATAAGGAGTTTTTGGCACGCGGGGTGACCATGGCTGTAAGCCAATTAAAGAGCCGTCTGGCCACCGTTATTTTTCCCATAGAGAGGATTGCAATATCTGGATGGCCTCTATGTGGCTTTCATCAGCAGCTAAGTGGACAGCCATCCGGCCTAAGTTATCCGTCTCTTTGACCAGGGAAGGGTCAATCTTCAGCAATGTCTGGATGGCCTTTGTGTGGCCTTGAGAAGCAGCTTTGTGGAGAGCCGTTTGGCCTTCGTTATCCTTCTCTTTGGCCAGGGAGGGGTCAATGGTTTGCAATGGCTGGGTGGCCTCTGTGTGGACTGCAAAAGCAGTTGCGTTAACAGCTGCTGCGAGAGCCGTCCGGACTGACTTATCCTTCTCCTTCTTTTTGGCCGGGGAGGATGGAATGGTCAGCAATGTCTGGATGGCCTCTGTGTGGCCTTTATAAGCAGCTAAGTGGAGAGCCGTCTGGCCATCGTTATCCTTCTCTTTGGCCAGGGAACGGTCAAAGGCCAGCAATGTCTGGATGGCGTTTGTGTGGCCAGAAAAAGCAGCTGTGTGGAGAGCCGTGCGGCCAATGATATTCTTCTTTTTGGCCAGGGAGTGGTCAAAGGCCAGCAATGACTGGATGGCCTCTGTGTGGCCTTTAAGAGCAGCATCGTGGAGAGCCGTATCGCCATTGTTATTCTTCTCTTTGGCCAGGGAGCGGTCAAAGTTCAGCAATGTCCGTATGGCCTCTGTGTGGCCTTTATTAGCAGCCAGGTGGAGAGCCGTATCGCCATATTTATCCTTCTCTCTGGCCAGGGAGCGGTCAAAGTCCAGCAATGTCTGGATGGCCTCTGTGTGGCCTTTAAGAGCAGCGTCGTGGAGAGCTGTATCGCCATTGTTATTCTTCTCTTTGGCCAGGAAGGGGGCAATGGTTAGCAATGTCTGGATGGACTCTGTTTGGCCAGAAAAAGCAGCTGTGTGGAGAGCCGTGCGGCCAATGTTATTCTTCTCTTTGGCCAGGGAGCGGTCAAAGGTCAGCAATGTCTGGATGGCCTCTGTGTGGCCTTTACCAGCAGCGTCGTGGAGAGCCGTATCGCCACTGTTATTCTTCTCTTTGGCCAGGGAGGGGCAATGGTTAGCAATGTCTGGATGGCCTCTGTGTGGCCTTTACTAGCCGCTAAGTGGAGAGCCGTATCGCCATATTTATCCTTTTCTTTGGCCAGGGAGCGGTCAGAGGCCAGCAATGTTTGGATGGCCTCTGTGTGGCCTTTAAGAGCAGCGTCGTGGAGAGCCGTATCGCCATTGTTATTCTTCTCTTTGGCCAGGGAGGGGGCAATGGTTAGCAATGTCTGGATGGCCTCTGTGTGGCCAGAAAGAGCAGCTGTGTGGAGAGCCGTGCGGCCATTTTTATCCTTCTCTTCGGCCACGGAGGGGGCAATGGTCAGCAATGACTTGATGGCCTCTGTGAGGCCTTGGCGCGCAGCCAAGTGGAGAGCCGTATTGCCATCGCTATCCTTTTCTTTGGCAAGGGAAGGGTCAATGATCAGTAATTGCCTGACCAACTTTGTGTTGCCATTGCGGATAGCACAGTGGAGATCATCAAGGTGCAGGGATCGGTCACTGTCCGACAAAACCTTGACTTTAACGGTCTCCGGGTGGTCATTAAGTGCAGCTAAGTAGAGATCAGTATTATATGGGTTTCCATTTTCTTCAATGAGTTCCTTGCACGCGTTGTGACCATAGTTTTTAGCCAAGTCGAGAGCGGTCAATCCTTTTTTATTCTTATCAGTGACCATGCGGTGGAGAACGTTCTGTGGACAAGCACTGATCAGCAATGCAACAGTATCAGTGTGGCCCTCAAAAGTAGCCAAATGGAAAGCCGTATCACCATCTTTATTTTTATCAATGGCCGTGATGGGGGTAATGTCCAGCAATGCCTTGACGGACTCTATGTGACCGTTCTGAGCGGCCATATGCAGGGCTGTTTCGCCGTTATTATTGGTGGCATTTACCTTCGCTCCCTTTTCAATGAGTTTTTTCAGGCATGTTTTATCCCCATTAGCAGCGGTGATATGCAGCGGCGTTTGACCTTCCCCATCGGCGGCATTGATCTCTGTCGGATTGTTCAGGTAATTGAAAAATTTCCAATCACCTTTTCTGGCAGCAGTGTGCACTACGGTAGTAGTATTTGCTCCTTCTTCGACCAGCACGGTTCGGCTCGGGTTGTTTCGTGCCATAATAGCTCGGTACAAGGCATGATCAAGATCAAGTTGGTTTGCACCCTTCTCGATCAGGAATCTAAGGCATTCCGTTTGCCCCCCCCTCGGCGGCAGCGCACAGGGCACCGTTGAGGTCTGGCGTTCGCTGTGAGACTTGCGGTGAGATCAGGGTTTCAAGGCACAGCTTTTGCCCCTGTCCGGCGGCTTCGCGCAGGGCACCGTTAATGTCGTATGCTCCTTTATTGATCAGGAGTATAAGGTACTGCGATTGTCCCTGTCCGGCGGCTTCGCGCAGAGCGATATTAAGGTTAGATTGGCTGAGTTCGGTGCTGATCAGGTATTCAAGCAGAGAATCATTGCCCTCCCGGACAGCGGTGCGCAGTACATTATTGATATTCGCCCCGGCCTCGATCAGGATACTGAAGACCTCGGTGCAACGCTGACGGGCAGCAATGAGCAGGGGCGTCTCACCCTGATGATCGGCGGCATTGACATCAGCACCGTGGTCGATCAGAGTCCGGACTAAATCCATGTGTTGGTGCTTTAAGGCGACAGCTAACAGGTATTCAGGATGACCGGTGAGCGCCAAGCGCTGACGGGCAGCAATGTGCAGGGGCGTCTCACCCTGATTATCGGCGGCATTGACATCGGCACCGTGGTCGATCAAAGTCCGGGCTAAATCCGTATGTTGGTGCTTTAAGGCGACGGCTAACAGGTATTCAGGATGACCGGTGAGCGCCGAGCGGCAAGGCTGATTAACCAACGTCTTGTCTTTGTCCAGATAACAGTTCAGCTTGCTCAGATTACCGCTACGGCAGACATTAAGCATTCGGGATTCACAATAAGGTGATTCGTCGTCATCGTCGCTTTCCTCGTCCTTACGAATCAGTGGCAGTGCCGTTTGCTCGCATTCACTGCATTGGCGTTTATGAAGACTTGTTTCACTCTGCTCATCAAGGTGTCGGGTGATGCATCCCAGGTGGAAAATGTGACCTTGCGGTTTACAAGAGGTCTCCACCAGTGAGTGTCCACCAAATTGTCCTCTGATATGTTCGTCATTTATACAGATAGAAGAACAGTTAAAGCGAACATCTGCCCCGTTTACACCGACACCATTCATTACTTTAGCCCGCTATTTGACTCAAAACTTCGAGTAGGACAAAAAATCAGCAGGGTAAGTTCCACAAAAAACAGATTTTTTTAACAAGACGTATGTCGTTAAATCCAAAAGTCAGGTACGGAACCGATTTTCACAAGACAGTAAACGTTTATCTGGAATGCAAGCAATGGCATCCATGAATATCTGGCAACAGTTCAAGGCGCTGATTCCTGAAGGGGCGCGAATCGTCGCCACCATTACCGCTAATAACGGCAATGGCTCAGGCAGAGCTTCGGGATGGTTCGGTTATTACCATCAAACGCGAATCTGTGGGTGTTGACCAGAAGGCATTTATTCAGAAGAGAAAAAGGTACTGCGCCGAACCTGGCGCACTATGAGGTGGAGGTTTGAAATAACCAAGAATCAGTTCTTCGCTCAATTTTATTGCTCACTTTAGAAGGCAGCCCGATGGTTGGGTTCCATAGTCTTTAAGAAGTTGCTTGCACTCTGTGCGGCCAAACATGATAGCCAGGTCGAGAGCCGTTTCGTCATATTTATCTTTCTTTTTGGCCAGGGAGGGGTCAAAGCAATGCCTGGATGGCCTCTGTGTGGCCTTTAAAAGAAGCTATTTGGAGAGCCGTGCAGCCATTGTTATCCTTCTCTTTGGCCAGGGAGGGGTCAATGGACAGCAATGTCTGGATGGCCTCTGTGTGGTCTTTAAGAGCAGCGGCGTGGAAAGCCGTGCGGCCATTGTTATCCTTCTCTTTGGCCAGGTAGGGGTCAATGGTCAGCAATGTCTGGATGGCTTCTGTGTGGCCTTTAAGAGCAGCGGCGTGGAGAGCCGTCTGGCCATATATATCCTTCTCTTTGGCCACAATTTCCAGCAATGCATTGACGGTCTCTGTGTGGCCTTGACGAGCAGCTTCGTGGAGAGCCGTATCACCATTGTTATTCTTGACATCAACCTGGATGCGCATGGAGGCAATTTCATTAAATGCCCTGACGATCTCTGTGTGACCATTACGAGCAGCCAAGTGGAGAGGCGTACAGCCATCGTTCATCTTTTCATTGACTGGGGTTAGATAATTTTCCAGCAGCTCCTTGACGGACTCTATGTGGCCGTTCTGAGCGGCCATATGCAGGGGCGTAGCACCATCTATATGTGTTTTGACATTGACATCCACTTTCTTATCAAGCAGTTTTCTCAGGCAATCGGTTTGACCCCAACAAGCGGCTAAATGCAATGCCGTACTGCCGCTGTTATCAGCAATATTGCCGCTGTTATCAGCGATATTGAAATCCGCTCTTTCAAGCAAATAAGTCAGGTGATCTAATTTGCCCCAAAGAGCTGCTATCATTAAAGGTGTGATACCGTCGTTATCACGGGCATTAAGGTCCACTCCTCTGTTATCAGCAAGCTCACGCAGAAACCCAATGTCGTTTTCCTGTTCGATGGTATAGTGTTTCGAAGGTCTTGCCGTTAATAAGGGTTCCAGTGATATCTATGCCCATGGCAGCACATTGTTGACGGCCCTTGGTTATGCTGATTTTGGTGGCTATATGCAGGGCTGTTTCGCCGTTATTATTGGTGGCATTTACCTTCGCTCCCTTTTCAATGAGCTTTTTCAGGCATATTTTATCCCCATTGGCAGCGGTGATATGCAGCGGTGTTTGACCTTCCCCATCGGCGGCATTGACATCGGCACCGTGGTCGATCAGAGTCCGGACTAAATCCGTATGCTGGTGCTTTAAGGCGACAGCTAACAGGTATTCAGGATGACCGGTTAGCGCCGAGCGGTAAGGCTGATTGGCCAACGTCTTGTCTTTGTCCAGATGCCAGTTCAGCTTGCTCAGATCACCGCTACGGCAGACATTAAGCATTCGGGATTCACAATAAGGTGATTCGTCGTCATCGACGCTTTCCCCGTCCTTACGAATCAGTGGCAGTGCCGTTTGCTCGCATTCACTGCATCGGCGTTTATTAAGACTTGTTTCACTCTGCTCATCAAGGTGTCGGGTGATGCATCCCAGGTGGAAAATGTGACCTTGCGGTTTACAAGAGGTCTCCACCAGTGAGTGTCCACCAAATTGTCCTCTGATATGTTCGTCATTTATACAGATAGAAGAACAGTTAAAGCGAACATCTGCCCCGTTTACACCGACACTATTCATTACTTTAGCCCGCTATTTGACTCAAAACTTCGAGTTGGACAAAAAATCAGCAGGGCAAGTTCCACAAAAAAACAGATTTTTTTAATAAAACGTATGTCGTTAAATCCAAAAGTCAGGTACGGAACCGATCCTCACAAGACAGTGAACGTTTATTCTGAATGCAAGCAATGGCATTCAGAATAAGAGGTGAAAAAATCATGCCCACACAATTCTTCGACTAAACAAAAGCATCATGAACCAACAGAACCCACAGGAATGGGCACCAGCATTTCCTGCAGGTTTACCTTGCCAGTGTCATCATACCCCCTGAAGCGCTTCTCACTGATCACCGCAAATCCTCTTTGCTCAAGCACTTGTTTTGCCAGGGGTGATTTCAGGGTTTGCTGGGTTAATGTGCCAAGGCTCATAAGTATCCCTTCGGATTGCAGTCGTTGCACCTCCTGGGCGATGGCCTCTTGTGTTGCCATGCTGAGCAGACTGAAACCCTGGCGACACTGCATCTTTTCCAGCCGGGTCATCCCTGTTGGCACCTGCACTTGCCTGAGGTCATGGAAGCTATTATGGATGCCACGGGTAATCCCATTTTGCCGGTCAGTCTTGCAGTCTTTATGGTCAGGGCTGGAACAGGTGTGAATGCCTGCACGGCTGGCAATAAAACGCCGGACATTATCATCCAGGCAGTTTTCCATGTTCTGCAGTGGCAAGGGGGTCAGTTCAAATTTCTCTTTGATGGCCGTCCTGTCAGTTTTGAGATGATACGTCTGGATATAGGAATCCGCCCGACAGTCTCTACTATGGCTGCCAGTGACCTGTAACAGATCAGCGGCACCATGCATGGCAGCTTCCAGTTGGCGTTGGAAGTCCGGTTTCAGGGCAGGCTCAGCGGTGAAATCCCTGGTGAGTTGCGACGGCAGATCCAAACGCCAGGGGTCAAACACTGTAAGCTGGTGTCGGCCTGGGCAGAATCCCGGGAACGAGGCATCAACCCCGCTGCATCGGATAAAGTCCATACGATCAGCAAAACGCAGTACCCGCAGATAACGGCGAACCGATGGGGAAATAGTCTGGTCGCTCTTGCCATGTACGTCGTCTTCCTTGCTGGCCAGCGCCTCGGCAATATCCTCCAGCTGTTGTTGTGGATACTGCCCCTGCAGATCCCGTTTGAAATAGTCAGCCGCCCTGGCTTCTTCATCTCGTTTGGGGACATCTTCCGCTGCGGCGTCATGATAGATGATGGCCAGCGACAACAGGTTCTTTTCAATGTCAGAGAACTGCATCGGATCGAATTTCTCCAGCAACTCGATATACCACAACAGATTGTTCCGGGCCCGCAATACATGACTGCAGCTGTGCGCAGGCTTCCACACCACGGGCAATGTCTCACGGCCAAGGCATTGGATGACTCGCTCTGGTCCGGGACGTCGGTAATAGTGCTGTAGGATTCTCAGAATGGTCTCTTCGTTATCTTTGGCATTGGGCAGAACCGGTGGTTGGCTGAAGGCGTCGACGATAAATTGCAACGCTGCTGGTTGCATCAATGAGGCAGGTTGGGCAGATTGGCTGCCGGTAAGGCCGAAGGACTTTCGCAGTTCGTCTATTTGTTGCCGCCCTTTTTTGATATTTTCTGGCCACTGCTGATAAAAGGGCTCTTGATCCCGCCGCTCCCAGAGTTCTTTAACCCATTGGATATAATCATCTGCACAAAGTGTTCCCAGGGATTGTTCAATGCCATTAGCGCTGGTGTCTGCTATTTTTTCCCTCACAGCGCTGAATATTTGCTCATCGGGTTCACCAAAACGAAACAGAGCCAACAAATAGTTCTTTAATTGGTCATAGGGGTGATACCCTTGAAAAGGTCGTCGAAGGACGTAGTGAAACACTTCTTGCAGTTTTGCTGAACTGAGTCTCCGGCAACGTTGATGAAATTCCAGCATGACAGCCGGATCATTAAAGAAGGGGGCATCAGTAATTAAAAACCATAAATTCCCCCCCCTTGTAAGATAATCCCAATGCCTTTAAACGACAGCACAGTCTAATCGAATAAAATTCCCTTAACAGATACTTGCCATTTTTTTCATCAAAAGACACCCCGCGTCTGGCCAGTTCAGTAGATAATTGGAAAAAAACATCTTCCTCGTCAGCTGTCTCTCCCGTATGCTCTTGTTTGTTATTATACAGAGACATACTACGTCGATGATCTTGTAACCATAACGTTGTTGCTGACTGGATTAACAAATCAAGTACTGTCTGCCACTTCCCCTTGTATAGAAACGTGTTTTGAACCGGGAAATCATGGTCTATTAATTTCCAGATCTGGTCTATTAATTCCCTTAAGTGTTGATGATTGAAGTCCGGGTTCGTTACCAGTTTTATCATGTCCTGACATGGATACTGCATCGCTGGCAGATGCTGTTGATTCAGGGTCTTTGCTCTTAACGGCATTGGCAGAAAATTCAATACCTGGTTGAAGGTATCTTCAGCAATGATATGGGATATCGCAAAATTAGTGAGCCTGGCTTTATGCAGCCCTGACAGATGACCACTGAGTTCATCCTCAAAATAAACCTCTGCCGAGCCGCTTTGCTGGGAATAAACCAGCCAGGGCAATGGGTCGATGCCAAAAGTCTCTTCTAACTGGTGTTTATCTTGCAAATGATCGGTAATGTCTTTGCCAAGGTCCTCTTTTACAGAAAGAAAGCACTTGATTTGTGATTTTTTATACCCGGTGGTTAGCCATTCTGAATGGCAGGTTAACTTTTTATAATCTTTTTCCCTGAATTCAGGCGGTTTGAATGTGCCATTCAAGCGCAGTTTACCGGATGAAGATCCCCTATAAACGGTACAGATCCGTTTAGCTCTCTCCTCCATTTTCTTTTGCAGTGAACTGTGGTCAGGCAGACATTTGGCAGAAAGCTCATCCGGCTTTACTGCATTGTTCTTTAAGTTGGAGGTAATGGCATTTTTTTTATAGGCAGCGAGCGTACCGGGTTTTATCAGACCAACAGTGACATGGTTCGGCCTTAATATCGTGGGTACATCTTCCATAATCAGGATGACGGGCCTTGGTCCTTTAGGTAACTTATCCTTATGGTCAAGATAATCCGACTCTTTTTTGAATCTTGCATGACCTGATTTCGCGGAGCTCATCCTGATCTGTCGAGCACCTAACGTGCCTGCCTTCACAGCATCGAGCAATTCCTGTCTTAGCTGTTCCCCTGTTACCCGTAGGCTGGCAGTTTGCAGTTTCAGGGTTTGACTGTTTGCCCGGTTGCGCCGGGCAACTCTCAGGGTTGGCAAACGCTGCTGTCGAGCATGAATTTGCTGCTTTTGGTAATGAATCCATATCAATAAAACTGACTGATAATGCCTTAACGTCTATGGTTAAAATTTTCTACCAGCTGACCAATAAAATTTTCCAGCCGGGCAATATCCATATCCGCCGTCAGCATCAGCAGGAAGCCAATCACATCGGCCAATGCCGGGTCGTTCTCAAATGAGTGCAGCGCCTGCTCCAGCGACTCCAGATCGCCCTGCTCAAAAGCAGTAATAATGGCATGAACAAAGCTGTCCATGTGCATCTCTTTGAGACTTTGCAGCAAAGCATTCTCATTCCACTCAGGTTTTGGCAGCGCGGTGACATAATCCACCCCCAGTAAACAGCGGATTTTATCAAACATCAGCCCGGCATCCAGGGGCTTGCCAATGTATTCGTCAAACCCCTGAATCAACAACCGCTCCCTGGCCTCATGACTGACACTGGCGGTCACCGCCACTGCTTTGACCGATACTTTTCCGGGCAGTTCACGAATTTTTCTGATCGCTGTCACCCCATCCATCACTGGCATGGAGATATCCATCAAAATCAGGTCAAAATCCACCTGCTTCACCGCTTCCACCGCCTGAAGGCCATTGCCGGCAGTATCAACCCTGAAACCGGCGGAGTCCAGCAACCCGGCCATCATATCCCGGTTACTTTCAACATCATCCACCACCAGCACCCGGACCCCCTGGAAGCGCTCATCCAAATGCACATAAATGGAACCGGGCAGTAGACGCTGATGCTCTTTCAGCGCTGCAAAACTGCCCAGAACCAGCGGCAGGACAAAAATAAAACGGCTCCCCTTGCCGGGCTCACTGATAACATCAAGCTCCCCACCCATGGCCGAAACCAGCCGCCGACTGATCGCCAGCCCCAGGCCAGTGCCACCGATCTGCAACCCCAGATGGACCTGCCGGAAAGGTTCAAAGACCCTCTCCAGGTCCTCATGGGCAATACCGACACCGGTGTCGCGGACTTCAAAGACAATATCATTGCCCGCCACGGAAACCCGGCATTCAACCCACCCCTTAACCGTGTACTTAACGCCGTTACTGAGCAGATTCAGCAGCACCTGACGAACCTTGATTTCATCCAGCATGACAATTTCCGGTAACGTGCCAATGGGCAACAGGCGTAAATCAAGCCCCTTGCTGACCGCCCTTTCCATCAGGATGTTGCGCACCCCGCGCAGTAACTCCAGCAATCGAACCGCCGAAGGGTGTAATTCAATCTTGCTGGACTCAATTTTGGTTAAATCGAGAATATCGTTAATCAGTGACAGCAAATGCTGGCCGCTGGCCTCAATGGTGTTCAGGCTTTTTCGCTGGGCCGATGATAACGAGAGGTTTCTTAACAACAGCTGGGCATTGCCAAGCACGCCATTCAGCGGAGTTCTCAACTCGTGGCTCATATTGGAGAGGAACAGACCTTTGGCCAGGTTGGCCCGCTCGGCCTCTTCCTTGGCCCGCATCAACTCATGCTCAATGCGCTTGCGCTCGGTGATATCACGAACCACCATGGAGATCAGCAATCCATCACCGGTTTTCAGGGGGTTGCTGGTAATTTCTACCGGGAAAATCCGGCCTTTACGATCAATACCCCGGGATTCATAACCCACCAGACACAACTGCTCCCAACTGGCTTTTTCCAGGTCACCCAACAGAGGGTGCCCCGGACGGTTTTCCAGTGGCGTCAGCAGGCTCAGGGGCATATTGACCAGGTCTTCCCGGTGAAAGCCAAACAGATCTTCCGTCCTGCTGTTGGCCATGCCGATAATGCCTTCCGGTGTGGCAATAATGGTTGCGTCCGGCGCACTGTCCAGTAGCAGCTTGAATTTCTTGGTATCGCTGACCCGATCGGTAATATCATTGGCCAGCCCTTCCACCAGATATTGCCTGTCTTCCAGATCCCCGATATCGCTCCAGAAAATTTCCAGCCTGCGGGTGCTGCCATTCAGATGCCGGATATCCAGCTCAAAGGTATCGCCCCATCGCCCCTGCTTGGCCTCACGAAACTGATCCCGAAAACACAATTTACTGTCCCGGTTAGCAAGATACCCGATCAATGGACGCAGAAACTCCTTCTGTGTGTAGCCCAGAATGGCCTCTATTGACGGACTGACATGGGTAACACACCCATCCTTATTTAGGTTGAAATAGAAATAGTTTCCCCTCAGCCGCTCCAGCAAATGACCGATATTGCTGGTTCTGGCCTGATGCAGTGCTTTTTCCCGGTCCGTCAGCCTGGTCACCAGTTGCTGGAAACTTTCGGTCAAACTGCCCATTTCATCCCGGCTGATATGGGTAATCACCGGCATGACCCGACGGTAGGTAAAATCATCCATGGCTCGCTTCAAACGGATAATCGGACGGGTAATTCTCACCGACACCAGGCTGGCACAAGTAAATATCAGTGTCAGGGAGAGTAGCATCAGCAATGCATTAATCTGCGCCTGGTCAATAACCGGAGCCAGTACGGTTTCCCTCGGGGCATAACTGATCATCCACCAGGAAGCCGATTTAATGGGTGCCCCCATCAACCAGTACTCATTCTGCCGCACCGGCACCCACTTATGCCGGAAAGCAGGCTCACCTCGCTCAATCAGCTCTTCCAGGTCATGCCATAACCCCGGTGAACCGTAATAGAACTGGCTTTGATGAATGCTGTTTAACTGGTAGCGCTTCGGCGTTTCACTGTCCGTCTGCAGGTACTCTCCTGCGCCATTAACAATGGAGAAACTGGCATTTCCCGTGGTGTTTTCCACCAGCTGCTGGCGCAGATCCGCCAGGCTGATATCCATCCAGAAATAGCCATAAAGGGTGTTCGCTGAAATGACCGGGACGATATAGCTGACAATCCACCCTTTATCCGCAGACCCTCTTGGCGATGTCCAGAATCCCTCTTTCTGCTGATCCTGATTAGCCCACCAGAACTGGGCAGGAACAGGCCGGTATCGACGCTCTCATCCAGCCGGACCCGACACTGATTCCTGTAGGCATGAAAAACATCCCAGTGCTGCAGGCTGCTGCCGAGCTTCACATAAGTAAAGCCGCGAACCAGAGAGTTTCTTGCCACCAGATCCGTGAGAAAGTGTTTGATCATGGCATGGTCAGTCACTGGCATCCGACTCAACATATCCCCCATAAACGAGGTCATGGTCATCAGCTGCCGGGTATGGCTGTCAATTTTGTCCGCATTATGCCAGACCTGCTCAATCAATCCTTTGGCGACCGCGTCCGTGGCCTGTTTGAGTGAGAGGTAGAGGTGGATTCCAAAGATCAGGTTGTACAGCAGCGTGACAGGCACGACAGTAAAAAAAATGATTTTTTTCCTGATAGAAAATTGCACTGGGTTCACTGCACACGGCCACAATGAACGCTAATGATAGACCAGCATTTCAGCAGTGAATGGAGATTCTGAACAACGCAACCTCAGCCTTTCAGAATATTCTGGCTGTGCCAGGGAAAGCTGGCTAGAAAGGCAGAAAAACGTTCAATATCAAAAGGTTCCCCGGACAGCCAGCGCTGTGCATGAGCCTTCGTTAACAACGCCGGCATGCGCTCAGCGATTAACATTAACGGTGGCATTGCCGGCATGGTTAACACGGCGCAGGAATCGAAAGAGAGAGTACTGTCCACCGTGAACCGCTCCCATAATCCGGCCATCAGTAGCAGCGAACCATCTTTTGCGCCGATACGCCACAGCTGACGACGGTCGCCCGGAGCCATATGCCATTGGTAGTAGCTATCTGCCAGAATCAGGCAACGCCTGTCCTGCCAGGCTTGTTTGAACATTCGTGACTCAACGGCGGTCTCCACACGGGCGTTGATCTGGGCCCGGGATAAATCCTGCAACCAGAAAGGGACAAGCCCCCACTTGGCCTGGGCGAGTTCAGGGGCACCACAGTCACTGTTCCGAACCAGCCACACCTGCTGCCCCGGCACCACCTGTTGCACGGGTTTCTGAGTTAACACATCGTTGATACCGAGAAAGCCAAGGTCAACCCTGGACAGGTTGAATGAGTAACGGCTGCACATAAATTACTCCAACTCACTTTAATCATTTGCGATCAAGAGCCTGATTATTGCAGATAAAGAGTGGCCAACTGATCCACCAGCTGCCTGGCTTTTTCCAGTTGAACCGCATTGAGCAGAGTCTCCAGCCTGGCTTTCTGGGCTTCGGCAGAGGCTGATATGTTCGACGGGGCCTGCAGACTGAGCTCGGTCCACATATAGGCCGCGATCAGATTGCGGTCCGTGCCTTCACCATTGAGATAGGCCCGTCCCAGCTCATACTGTGCTTCAGGATTCAGCCCTTCACGCCCGGCAGCCTGCTGGAAATAGTCAAAAGCCATGCCAATATCCTTGGCGGTTCCGGCAAGCCCGTCACGATAAGCCCTGCCCAGCCAGAGCATGGCTTCGGCCCGGGCTTGCTGATCGCCCTGGCGGGCAATGCGCTGCAAAGCATTAATGGCTTTAGTCGGGTTTGTTGCCTGGCCTGAGTGGAGGATTTGAATCGCCTCGCTTAACTGTCCCTGAACCTTACCAGAAACCGACGGCTCTTTTTGCTCTTTCTGAGCCACAACACCGCTAACAGGGGTGGCAGCCCAGACCGGCCCCGCCACCGTGACCAGCAATACCACCAAACTGACAGCACTTTTAAACTGCTTCAACATGAATAATCCCTGCCTGGCATTTTTATAAATGGTCAGGTTCCGGGAACCTGAAACCGGGATTATATGATGTTCGGGAACGGTTTGCAGGTATTCCTCACAGCGATTTCTATTCCAGCGATAAAAGTCACCCGGCAACCAATTCCACCTCCATTATCACTTCAATCGCACACATACTGATGAATAACCTCTGGTTTGCATCCTCCCTGCGCCTCAGTTACATTACGCGACAGTGTCTATACAGACCGGCAGTCAATCCATGAAATATAATAGCCCGTCGATCAATAACGATTTTTTCCTTATCTGACCTCAAAGCATTGGCACAAATGGAAGCTTTTGACGATATCCGCCCTTACCATGACCATGAGGTCCGGCCTACACTGGCTCGTCTGTTAACTGATAAAGACCTGCTCCAGGTGATGGCAAAGCACCGTTACCCCGGTTTAACCCGGCAGTTTTCCGGAGCCATGGCCTGGATCACCTCTCTGGCGTTAAAGTACAAAACACGGAATATCCATAATGTCCGGGATTTTCAGGCCATTATCGAGCCCTATCTGACCCGGGTGATCAAAACCACCACCCATAAGGTGTCTTTTTCCGGCATTGAGCACCTGAACAAGGACAAGGCCTACCTGTTTCTGTCCAACCATCGGGATATTGTTCTGGATCCGGCCCTGGTCAACTATGCGCTCTACCTTAACGATATGGAAACCTGCCAGATTGCCATTGGCGACAACCTGGTCAAACGCCCTTTTGTCAGCGACCTGATGCGTCTGAACAAAAGCTTTATCGTTAAACGCTCACTGTCCGGGCGACGGGAAAAGCTGCTCGCCTTCCAGAATCTTTCGGCCTACATTCATCACTGCATCGATGAAGGCCAGCCGGTCTGGATTGCCCAGAGCGAAGGCCGGGCCAAGGATGGTAATGACCAGACCGATCCGGCCATTATCAAGATGTTTAACCTGAGCCGTCGTGGCAGGCAGGGCGCTTTTGCTGACAATATTCGCTCACTGAATATTGTACCGGTCTCCATCTCCTACGAGTTCGACCCATGCGACTGCGACAAGGCCCGGGAACTCTATGAGAAACAACAGACCGGTCAGTATCAGAAAGCCGACGATGAAGATTTGAAAAGCATCGTCATGGGCATAGATGGTTACAAAGGGCATGTGCATGTTGCGTTTGGCAAACCGCTGACAGATGACTTTGAAGATCCCGCCTCGGTGGTTCAAGAGGTTAACCATCAGATTCACCATAACTATCAGTTGCAGCCATCCAACCTGTTTGCCTGGGAAGCGATCAGCAGTGAGATCAACCAGCATGAGCAGGTTATTCAGGTTCCGGGGATCGAACAGTTATTTCCGGCCATCGATTTGCAGAAAAAACGCGATGAATTTACCCGACACCTGCAACGCTGCCCTGAGCCATACCGCCCCTGGTTCTTAAAGATGTATGCCCAGCCGGTGATTAATCGTTTCCGCTACGGTTCATAAGCATGAAGGAATCATCGGCACAACGTGAAGCACACCTCTCTCACCAGTCTGCAACGCAGGTGTACAAAGTCTGTGTAATGATTCCTTCCCCCTGGCTTGAAACAGTCAAGGAGGCCCTGTTCGCTGCCGGTGCTGGTCGTTATGGAGCTTATGATTGCTGTTGCTGGCAAACCACGGGGACCGGCCAGTTTCGCCCCTTGCCGGGAAGCCAGCCCTTCTCCGGGCAACCCGGCGAAATCCATTCAGAAGAAACCTGGAAAGTAGAAATGCTTTGTCAGGAGCGGTTTTTAAAACCCGCCATTGAGGCGCTACTGCAGGCGCACCCTTATGAAATGCCTGCCTTCGATTTTCACCCGGTCAGTCTTGCCGCTGCGGAGGCGTGACATACTCAAGCCTCATGGGAAATACGCCTTCCCGGCGATCAGCAAAATAATAGCGAAGCGTCCGGCTTATGGTAGAAAATGCCAGTTGGTCCCAGGGAATCTCATCTTCTGCAAAGAGGGCCACCGCCAGACTCTCCTCCCCCGGGGCGAAATCCGGCCGTTCCAGTCTCGCCAGAAAAAAAGCCGACAGCTGACCGACATGCACCACATTAAACAGCGTATACAGTGACTCAATGGTAACATCCGCACAGGCTTCTTCGCGGGTTTCCCGTGCCGCTCCCTCTTCGATGGTTTCGCCCAACTCCATAAAGCCACCGGGCAGTGTCCAGAACCCTTTTCTGGGCTCAATCGCCCGTTTACACATCAATACCTTATCCCGGTATACGGGCAGGCAACCGGTGATCACCCGAGGGTTCTGATAATGGATGGTATGACAGTGACTGCACACATCCCGCAGGCGATGATCCCCCTCAGGCACTTTTCTTTGAGTCTTATGACCGCAGACACTGCAGTAATGCATAGAGGATCCTGTCATCAACGTTCACTCCTTGTTTCTGGCAGAGGGGTAAAAAGGACCATACCAGAGTAACAAACCCTCAGGGATGAACAAACTCTTTTACAGGATACACGACGAAGAGTTAATAAAAGGCAGAATGACCATTCACTCTGTGCACGTAACGAAACGTCAACAGGCCCTGAGAACACTGGATAAATCCGGCTGAGCTACTTATGATAAATTCAAGTCCCTTGCAAGGATGCCTCTGAAGTCACCATGATGTTGAACCAGGTTGAAGAACGGCTGCAAAACCACCAGCCCAGAACAATAAATGCCCAACTGCCAGAAGCCGCAGTGCTGATACCCATTACCAATGCACCGGAACCAGAGCTGGTGTTTACCCGGCGGGCCCCCCATATGAGCACCCACAGTGGCGAGGTTGCCTTCCCGGGAGGCAAGCGGGACCAGTCCGACAGGGACCTGGTCCATACCGCATTGAGAGAATCCTTTGAGGAGATCGCCCTGCCCCCGGAAGCCGTCAGAATCATTGGCCAAACCGGTTCGGTGGTCTCGCGCTTTGGTCTGGAAGTCACCCCTATTGTCGGGATTATTGCCGCAGACACACCACTAAGAGCCAATATGGCGGAGCTGGATCGTATTTTTAAAGTCCCGTTAAGCTACTTTCTGGACAAGGACAACCTGACGTTCAACCATTGGAAACTGCGCAACCAGGACTACATGATGCCGTCCTTTTACTATGGCGAGTATCTAATCTGGGGGCTGACTGCCGTGATGCTGGTGGAGTTCCTGAACATTACCCTGGATGCCGACATCTCACTGAACGCTCCTCACTTCAACAGCCACTTCCCCCGACATAAGTAGCTAACCATATGAAATCATATATTTCTGGCTACTTAAGGGATGATTTAGTCCTGTTCCAGGGCCGGGTGGTAGATCACCAGTCGTTGGTTTTTGTTCGGTGTGGTTATTATTGTTGATTCCCGGTCAGGTGCAGGCCACTCAATCACCAGTTTGTCAATGTTCCTGTCCCGCCCCAGGCCAAAGTGAGACTGCCGGGGGTTGGCGGATACGTAGTTGTTCTCAAAGCGCAACTCCCGATACTGTACCCCCTGATCAGTATGCAGATAGAGCTTGGCTCCCAACGCCTCGGTATTGCCCGGCAAACCCACCAGCTTTACCGATAGCCAGTCATTGTTGTCTGTATTGTTGTTGCGATAGAACGTTGGCCTGCCTTCCCAGTTGCTGATGACAATATCAATATCGCCATCCTGCTGATAATCGAAGCAGACAATGCCACGGCCATCATTCACCTCAGTTAACCCCCACGCGGCAGACTCCTCTGAAAATGTCATACCACCCTGGTTAATAAACAGCCTTGGTCTGGCATTATTAAATGCCTCGTGGCTTTGCAAAAACTGAAGGTTCTGCTGTTTCTCCAACCCGGAATTAAATACAGCGGTTTCCGGAAGGGCACCATAACCGGTGGCATGAAAGATATCCAGCAAACCGTCATTATTAAAATCAGCAGCACAACTGCCCCAGCCCCAGCCTCCTTTTTGCAAACCTGTTTTTTCGGTCGCTTCCCGGACGTTAAAATTGCCGATATTTTCATATAGCCGGTTTCCGGTGTATTTCCGATTCCGCTCAGCGCTGTAAATACTGCTTTCAAACCAATCCATGTCACCATCATTATCAAAATCGGCAATGGCTGCCCCCATGCCAAAACTGCCATTAATGACATTAATATCCGTAATATCCTGCAAGCCTTCAGATGTTGATTGCCAAAGCTGCGAGGTAAAAAAATCGGCTGTCAACAGCACATCCGGAACACCGTTATTATCAAAATCGACCATATTGGGGGTAAAGGTAAAATCACTATCCCCAAACAATGGCAGATCATGCTGCTGGTGAATCACGCCATCCCCATGCAATAACTCTCCATAGCTGCCCCTCAGCCCGGGATAGGCAATACCCTCAGGCCGCAGGTTACGATAGCCATGATTGCGCCACACCTGTGGCTGACGTGCTGACTTGTAACTACGCCAGAAGGCCATCACCATATCCAGATGCCCATCCTGATCAAGATCACCAAAACTGGCGTTTAACGTCGGCCCCTGAACATTGCTCAGCACCATGGGTGATGGCGCTTCGACCATATTGAAAATAATCTGGGGAAAGTAACTGCCACTGTTCCCGAGAAAGAGATCGGCCTTGTAGTCACCATCAATATCTGCCACCAGCGGAGTAATGGCACCGGTTGTGTTGATTTTTGGAAGCGGCAGCATCTCTTTGCGAAACCCACCGGATGGCTGCTGATAGTAGACAATGACATTCCCCTGATTATCATTGAAAATCAAATCATCCAGGCAATCGTTATCAATATCAAATGCCGACACGCCAGACCAGTTGACGATATCCATGATCCACCCGGGCTTAACCAGACCAATAACCCGCTGATGGTCCAGACCGCTGGACCGGGTGATATTCGTCAATGGTATGGTAACAGCATCAACAGATTTCATGTCGGTGGCATTTCTTGCACAGCCATGAACGGGAGGTGGTGCTACAGCCACCCGTTCACCTGATAATTCTGGCGCTGGAACCAAAGGCAGCGCCGATTGCTTTACATCATCCGTTTTAACCTGTTCCGTAATAATGGGCTGCCGGTCAACCAGATAGTCTATACACTGACGTTTATTCACACACGAGTCTGTCAATGTGTTAAGAAACGCGATTAATGCCTCAATCTGAGACGATTTCAAATGGTAAGGCAGCCGCAGGTAACCCGGGCCTTCCTTCGCTATATTGCGGATAGTCTGAGCTATGGATGACTTATTTTTTCTGTCAGCCATCTGCTGGAATTGCCAGTGCAGCGTATGCGCCTCTATTACCTGATAAAGAGACCCGGCTGAACCATTGTGAAAATAAGGCCCTGTCAAGGCAACATTCAGCAGACTTGGGGTACGGAACGAATAGGGCATCTGCCTGAAGTTGAAATTTTTACGACCGTAGTCCAGGCCGCGCCCATTCGCTCCCCGTCCGTAGGGCGCAACACCGATATTGTAAAACCGCTCATCGGACAAATGATTGCCACTATGGCACTCTGCGCAACCGGCACCACTGCGAACCAATGGGGTAAAAAAGAGCTTTAGCCCCTCTTTTTCCAGGGGTGTCAAATCACCTTTGCCTTTTACGTAACGAAAAAAAGCATTATCGATAAACAACAGGTGCCCCTGAAACCTGGATAATGCCTCGGTAACCCGGTCAATATGGATCATCTCCTGGCAAGTGGCTGCCTCTGACTCGGCAAACGCCTGCCGGAAAACGCTGCACCACTGCGGGTTAGACTGAAGTCGTTGTATGATGACTTCATAGAGTTCATGGTGATTGTAGTGCGCATCTTTCAGGCCCTTCATTTCGAAGGGAGAGACCATCGGCAGCCGGGCCTGTGCCTGCAACAGGTTCTTCTCCTCATAGCATTCCGGTCGCACATTGGAATAGCCATTACCAAGACGCACCAGCCGTCCATTACCACCCACACCACAGGCAGGTGAGGCCATGCCAGCGTCGGGTAACGCTTCCTGAAGGTACTGCAAACGACCATCCCAGAATAGATTCTCTCTGTACAGCGATGCATTAAATACCGTCGGTGAGTTTCTGGGGATCAGCAGCTCTTCGTATTGGTCCGGATACAGACCTTTCAGGGCATCCAGCCGCTTTTGCCCGAACAGCGTATGGTCATTAACAATCACACCGACGGGCAGTGCCAGACCATCACCGCCAGCAGTTTGGGGATGATGGCAACTGGCACAGGATACGGCACCACTGAGGCTTAAATCGGGGCTGAAAAATAACTTTTTGCCTAACTTCACCACTGGAGAGGTGAACGGCTCCACAGGTGTATCCGGCTCAGGTGTGCCGGTAATCTGATGGGATCGGAGCAACTTCCCGATGGATGCGTCTGAGATATCTGTTAACACGTCAGCATCTGCAAACCGGGAGAGCCCAAAAAAGACAACGCCAAGATAAAAGAATACGGTTTTATTGTTCATAGCAATCAGACTAATGAATTCCTTCATTAGCTATCATCGACAGAGCAATCAGTAACTTTTGAATGGGCGTTTACCGCTTACTCCCGATAAGCTGTTGCCGGAGTTGTGGGTAGGCGGTATTGTCTGAAAGCCAGATATCCAGAAAGGTTCTGGCCAACTGCACATCGTCAATCCTGCCCAGAAAACGGTGGCCGAAATAAAACCGTCCGCCGGATGCCGACAGCACAAAGACCAGGCGATCACCCGCACGAACGCCCTGCCATATTTTGCTGAGTTGCTTAAGCCAGCGTTTTCTATTCTCCCGGGATACCCCGAGGTGAGCCCACTGTTGGTCTGTGGCCGAAAGCAACCGTTTTTTACTGATCTTTCGTCGATAGTCGATAAGCAGCGCCACATCAGTGGAAGCGGGTTCAGCAACGTCATAACGGCCGGAGGGCGTTTTCAACTGGGCATCATAAATATCCCATAAGCCCCATTTCAAGGTTGAATGCCCAACCGTCTGCCACTGCTCCCAGACAGGATAATACTGTTTATCATTTTTTATAGTTTCCCGGGCAAAACTCTTTGCAGAGAACAGGGGTATCAAAAGAACCAGCAAAATGACTACGTTGGATAGACCGGCAACGTAGAACCTGACTCCATTTTTTTTCATGGCGAACCCTTTGCCTTATTATGAATAGCTATTATCAGGCTATACGAGTAAATACGCCAAAAGGATTCACAGGTTATTGGGCAAATACACTCTAATTTATCTTCTTAAAGGGCGACTCTTCACAGGGCAGCGGTTCCGTCGAAACAATAGAGGAATTAGCTGCACCTTTTGTCTTTTGGTCCTCGCCTTCACAGCAAACACCACTATTGAGAGCTTCATTAGCCTGGCTTACGTCAAGCACCGAGGTACTTCCTGGCTGATTCACCACTGGCAAATGATTGGGGGTGGCTTCATCAAGCACAGATATACTACGGTACCAGAGTAAATCTTCAGCCGCTAAAGCCGCACAAGTCCCACAGCCACCACAAGCACCGCCCAGACATAATGCTTTCAGGATTCCAGCATTTGTACACAAAGTGACCAGATACGCGGATGTTGCACCAGCGCCACATCCAGCGCCGATCATACCAGCGCTTATAGCCGCATATTCAATAGCATTCTGCCGCGCTGGCGTAATTTCCGGACAAGCACTTCGAATAGTTGCCATACAGCCTGTTGCATTCATAACCTCAACCTTACTTAAGTTTATTTACCTGAACTCTGACTACGGTGTTTGCATAAAGTTTCCCATTCTGTCAAAAAAAGAGAGTATTCTTCTCGACCCATCATCTCGGAAGAGCGGAGATTGCAGAATCAGAAAAACCCTTGAGCACTATTTCGCCATAAACATCCGGACACTCTTGATCCGGTTATCTTTCACCTGCAGGATCTCAAAACGGCAATTCTTGATTTTCCAACACACGCTGGCCTCGGGAATGGCTTCCATCTCTTCCGTAATCAGGCCATTAATGGTTCGGGCATCGTCCGTTGGCAGATTCCAGCCCAACGCCTTGTTAACATCCCGAATGGAGGCTGAGCCATCGATGATATAACTGCCATCCCCCTGGGGCGTAATATCCTGGCTGCTGTCGGAAACATCGGTGGTAAAGTCACCGACGATCTCCTCAAGAATATCTTCCAAAGTCACCAGGCCCATAATATCGCCGTACTCGTCCACAACCAGGGCGGTTCTCTCCTTGGCCTTCTGGAAATTGAACAACTGAGTATGCAGAGGCGTAGATTCCGGAACGTAATACGGTTCAGCGGTTTCCTGTAACAGCGTTGCCTTGTTGACCTTTTCCAGCGTCAGCAATCGGGCAATCTTGCGCATATGAAGTATACCGACAATATTATTGATATCACCGCGATACACCGGCAGGCGGGTATGCTGACAATCCCTTAGCTGGTGAATAATTTCTTTAATATCATCCTCAATATCGACACCGTAGACCTCATTTCTGGGTACCATAATGTCATCAACCCGCACTTTCTCCAGGTCAAGAATGCCCAGCAACATGCCACGGCGCTTTTTCGGCAGGCGCAGGCCGGACTCATTCACCAGCGTCCGCAATTCTTCACTGGTCAGCTGATCCTCACCTTCCTGGCCCGGCCGTATCCCTAACGGCCTCATCAGCAAAGCGCAGATCCAGTTCACCAGCACCACCATCGGATAGAGCACCTTCAACAGAGGAACCAGCACCATGGATGCAGGAAAGGCGACCTTTTCCGGATACATGGCGGCGATGGTTTTGGGCGTCACCTCACCGAAAATCAGCACAATAAAGGTCAACCCCAGGGTGGCAATAGCAATACCGCTGTCGCCCCAGAGGCGGACAGCAATAATAGTGGCCAGGGCTGAGGCCAGAATGTTAACAAAATTGTTGCCGATCAGAATGACTCCAATCAGTCGATCAGGCCTGTCCAGCAGGCTGCTGGTTCTTTTCGCTGCCCGGTTACCCTTGCGGGCAAGGTGCCGCAGACGATAGCGATTGATGGCCATCATCCCGGTTTCCGAACTGGAGAAAAATGCAGAAAACAGCAGAAGAAAAATCAGTGCGCCTATCAATGCGCTTAAGGGTGCTTCACTCAACGAGTTGTCGCCTTTTGTCAGAACCGATGCGGTAAAATCACCTATTTTACCTGCTTCAGGGCGAAGTCCCAAGCCCGGGTGTTTGCCAATATGAAGTGAGCCTGTACTTTTCTGACTTCGCATGGCTACCGAACCATGAAAAGCCAACAGGTGCATTGGACGCTTTGGCTGTAGAGGGAACTAATTATTGGGTGAACTGTCCAAATTATTATTAATTCGTTAATTCGGTTTGACTTAATCACATCAACACGGCATGGATTGCCAGAGGAGGTAACAAGCATGGATCCGCTCGGTATTAGAACACTCGACTTTAAAACAATAGATGCAACAATAGAAAAAGAGTTGCCTGATCAACGTTGTGTCAGTTTATCTAACCAGCTGGTTAAGACAGGCACCGCCTTTGCCAGAGACGTTGGAAAAAGCGAAGAGGTAATCCTGCCGGTTATTGGTTCTTCTAATCAGGCTTTGAAAACCAATGTTGATTTCACCAATAAGCCAGAGCCTATAGTCGCAGTCATTAATAACCCGGCTGTGAAAATCACTGAGACAGAACTGGCAACAGAGCCAACAAAAACCCCTCCGAAAACAGCTAAAGCCGAAACTGAGTCGTCCAACCTTCGGATCATTGATCAATCGTTGATTGACTCCAGTGATATCCCGAAAACGACCTTGCTACAGCATTATTTTCCATCAAGTCTCTCACCTGATGCCCAGCCCATTGCCCGCCCCGTTCATGGTGTCCAGCACAGTTGCCGGACGGCGATATGGGCCGTAGCCCTGTTGCAACAGCGCAAACAGCACGGCGATCCCCAGGCGCTGGCATTTCCCGACCACATGGTACCGCTGCTGATCAAAGCCTGTCTGTTTCACGACACCGGCCGTGAAGGCGATGGGCTCGATACGGAGGAGTGGGAGCGAGCCAGTGCTGACAACCTGATGGAACACCTGCGCAACTGTGGCATGGCGCAGTCTCTGGCCTGGCAGTGTGGTGAAGCCATTTGCCACAAGGATAACCCTGAGGGCTGCCAGCTTCTGCCAGAGGCGATACAGACCCTGCGCAGTCTGCTCCATGATGCGGATACACTGGAGGTTATGCGGGTAAGGGATTGTTTTTACATGGACCGGCTGGAGTGTTTTGCTGCCTGTCAGGATGACCTCCAGAGAAAAGAGTGGCGCAAGCTGGCCGAAGAAGTCTGCCGGGTGATTGCCAGGCAGGGTGATCTCTGGTTTCCGATCAAGTTGCAGGACAGCGCCACAGATCACGAACACTTCTTCAGCATCGGTGCCGCCAGCAAGTGTGAAAACAGGAAAAAACAGTGGGAACACCACCCTTCGCCATTCAGTTATCAGCTTCATAGCATAGGTGAACAGTCCGCTGTTATCCGGGCGTTAATCTCCCCTTATGCCGAACACCCGGCAGAACCACAGGCACCCTCCTTCTCCCTGGCACAACTGACTCCAACCGGTGCGGATATAAAAGAGTGCCAGGGCAGTTGGCCAAAGGGGCTGTATAGCGACCCCGTTAGCCAACAGGTCTATTACATCAAACCGACCAGCGGTGAGCTAAGTGCACAAAACCAGCGACTGATGGGCAATCTGGCCCAACTGCTGGGCATCACCGTACCCGAGAGCTTTGTCCATCAGGAACAGGGTCATTTTTATCTGGTCAGTCCCGTCCCCGAACAATGGCAGGGTAAACTCAAAGGCGGGGAGGAAACCCTGCGCTCGTTATCTTCCGAGCAGTGGGCCAGATTACTGCTGATCAATGTGATTGTCGGTAACGAAAATATGGTGAACAGTGACTGGGAGGGCATTGAACTAACCCCGGAAGGGGAGCCGGTGATGTTCCACTGGGACTTTGCCGGGATGGCAACTCGCTACCCGTGTCCTGAAAAACCAGAACCCGCCCCCAAAGCGGATGATTTTTCCTCCATGCCGGTGCTGCTGAATAAACTGCGGAACCCTCAGGCACCCTCCATGAACTCGCTGCCCATCCACAACCCCTGCGTCGATATTCTGGCACAATTGGATGATGACCTGCTGGGCCATACCCTGAAAGATATCTTGCACCAGCTTGACTGGCAGGCCCTGGACCGGCTGATCGAACACAGCGGTTATCTGCCCGGTGACCGCAGCTGGTTACGGCAGACCATTCACGATCGTATTGCCTGGCTGACCACCCGCCTGCCCCATACCGTGGCGGCAGATGAGCGGGTATCCATGGCGGAGTACCAGGCGATTGCGGCAGCGGGTATCCGTGGCGGTTGGCTGCCGGTGAAAGGCCGGGATATCCAGGGCGGACAGATCGGCATTAGCCAGTTACTGGATGCCAATGGCCAACCCATTACCCGGATGACCCTCCAGTTATCCCCGGAAGCCGGCAACAAACTGGCGGATAACCTGGCCCTGGAACGGGGATTACACCTTCTGGCCAGCCGGGTTAAATATGCCAACCATGCCCTGAACGGCAATTACCGCGACTGGCGCAGTGAGCTGACCAGCCTGGCCAATGACTGTGACGGCCTGGCCAGGCAGCTGACCTACGATAAAACACGATGGTGTAATGAGCATCACGATACCATTGACAAGACCGTGGTGACTCTGCAGGACATTGTTGACAAGTGCCGGGCAGCGCTAACGGCCGACGTACCGTCCATTGAAAAACTGCCATCAATTAAACTTCCCCTGCCTGCTCCTGAGTTTCCTGCACGAGTCAGCTCAAGAACCGGCGAAGAAGTTGATGCAAAAATACAACTGGCTGAATTCAGCCACGGTTTTGCCAAACTGACAGGCCAGAGCGTCAGTTACTTGAATCAGGAACAGCTGGATCAAGGCGGTCTGACTGCCTCACCGGTACATGGGGTTGAACTCGAAGCGGACGTCTGTGAGGGCGGCAGTCTACTGTTTTTTCCCTCCGAACCTGCCTGATGCCCTTACCTTTGAAAATCAACTGATCATCACCTTTCCAGGACACGATAAATCAGTGGTTGAGGCGTTGTTCAGGGAACTGGCAGGGCTGGGCGTTGATGGCGAGCGGCCAAATACTGTTGACCTGGAAGAGCAATGGCTGGACGCCCTGGCCGACTTCCACGGCTGCCTTGGTGATATGAACCTCGCCGTGGCAGCGGATACCAATATTCCGGTAAACACCAGCAAAAAAGCGTTTCTTAAACAGTCGCTGAACGTCAATGATGAACAACTGCTCGATTGCGACACCCATTCCCTTATTCGCGCAGGACGTCGGGTGCATAACCGCCCGGGGTTTCCCCATGGCATTGGGGCAGACCCGGCAAGGAAGTTCTGCCTCGGCCACAGTATAAACTTTTGTCCAGACCAGTACCGGAACAGTAACAAGTTTGTCAACGATAGCCTGCAAAATGAAGCTGCTCTGATCTCCTTTGGGCGACGTTCTCAGATAGGGATAAAACCGTCCGGGAATGCCGGGGGTATGTTCTTCAGAATAAATTTCAACACCAAACAAGTATTTACCCGAATCATGGACATAGAGCAGGCAAATAATCTGGCAGATCAGTCCAAAAAAGAGTACACAGGCGCCATGTCTATGGTCCTGCAACCTGAAACACTCCGCCGCCTGGATACAAAATTTTTTCGAAATCAACTGCCTTTTGATAAAGACCAATACCCCAAACTGAAAGCCTTCATCGACAATCAGAAAGTCATTCCGCAGTCAACGGATGATTACCAGAAATTGATCCAGGGAGGTAAGGATCAGGAAACCTGGTTTTCCAATCCTCTGTCCTTGCATGATGAGTTGAACAAACTTGAGATCAGTTCTCCTGAAGATCAGCAACAGCTGTTGCATACCCTGAAGAAACGCTATACCCACTGGCCCGACGGGCGACCGCTGGAACAGCTTTTTCAGCAATCCTGGTCCAACTGTTACCATGAGTTAACCTATCAATACGGCAAGGTTGACGAAAACATCAGAAATCTCATCAAGGCGTTTGGCGAAGAGAGCATTCAACGGCTGGTTGAACAAAATCCCCATCTGCTGGAGGGACGGCTGGATTCGCTGGATGGCTTGCAGCTGAAGGGTGATTATGAAATATATGGCATTGATTTTAGCAGCTGTTCCATGAACGGTACCGTGTTGCAATCCGTTAAATTCAATGAGTGTAAATTTGATACAGCGGTGTTAAACCGCGTCACTGTTGAAAATGTCAGATTTAATGCCTGTTATTTTGAAGGTAAGCAATTTTCATCGTCGGTATTGGACAATGCTTGCTTTGACCCGGACACCTCGATTGATGGCTGGGTATTTGAAAGTACAGACCTGCTTTCCCAAATCATATATCAGTCGTGTGTTAATCAGCAGGAAGAGTTCAATCTGGCACAATGGCTGGAGGTGATGATGAAAAATCATTTTTTACGGGGCCTCTCAACACCTTTGGACGATTTAAGCCGGGATATCCTGTCACAACACATGGAAGAAATTATCCGGGATTATCCACATCACCTTATTGGCATGATCAATGAATTGCTCAACATTAAATTCAAAAATATTGACCATGCAATACGGTTTATCAGGAATAATCGAGAATTCCATACTGGCGAAATCAACGATCTCAGAGATCTGTTCTTTGATTTCAGAACCGTCCTCCTGAAAGAAGGAAATTATCCCGGGGGGAAAAGTGGCCCACTGAATGAATTAATTGCCTTCACACCGGACAAGCACAATGATCTGCCCCGGGAAGCAGTTTTGCCGTTGATTTTAAATATTATTAACCTTGTGATGTTCCCTCAATCCGAAAATGAATACAGGGAATTTGGAGTCAATGTCAACAACGCAGATGATCACAACGATGACCGGAATAGCATGTCTGAGTACGGTAGCCAAAGCACAGAAAATAACACGACATCGTACCCGGTATCCGATGTCCTGCCTCTTTATAATCTGAGTAGTTACAGAGCCGGTCTTTGTCTGTATCACCTTAAAGATTATCGGGAATATATTGATCAACTCTGGGAAGAGTGCTCTGAAGAGCATAAATTAGCAATAGCCAAACACTGTTTAAGTCAGCACAATGTTGCCGTTAGCCCCCAGACCACAAGGGAATTTATGAAATTATTGTTGACAAATAATCCCGAAGAAAAACATTGGCTGGATAACTATAACGCCAACATGGCAAAGCATATAGAAAATCAGCAAGCGTGCAACCAGTTGATTACGGATCGTTTTGGCTCATGGTTGCGTGACAGGACGGTGATTGACACATCCCTGCCAAGCACGAATTAAGACGGCATCGGGGTTTAAGAGCTGAAATCGCGACGAAGGGTGATTGGCACAGTCTTTATTCAGGGTGTGGTGTTTACGCCCTTCGACTCCGCTCAGGACGAACGGAGTTTGGGTGCCATTGATAAAGAGAACCCATCAATGACATTGAAACCATACACCTGGTCTATTCTCGAACACCCCCCTGGCGACACTCCAGCACGCCCACCATCCCAACGCCTCCCCGTTTTTGATAGCTCTCCGGAATTTCTGCACCGCAGGATTGACCATCGGCTAATTTCACCTGGAAGTACTTATCGGATGGTGGCAAATTGACCTGAAAAATCCCGAAGCGGTCGGTGCGGACAAAGCCAACCTCACTTTGAATGGCGGCATTGACCAGCGCACCTCCCTGCCCATCCACCAGTTTACCCAGCAGCACAACCTCTTCTGCTGCTGAGAAATCAACCACCTCCACATTACCAGGGTAAAGTGTGATATTGCGCTCACCCTGATCGTAACGATAAAACTCATTACCCCGGGGACGAATGCCCACGCGGTAAATGCCATAGGGCGAAAGAGGAACAACGGTTTTACTATTACCTTTAGCAATACCCACCGCCGAACCATTGACCAGAACATCGAACTGAGCGGATGGACTGCCATCAATGGCCACCATCAAGGCACTGTCGGCACGATTTCCACCACCGAGGCCAGCTCCCTGACCATTGACGGCAAATGACGTATCAATACGACCATTGTAGTTAATATAGGAGTCCTGACTGCTCTGTTCCGGGGAAATATAATCCGCCATAAACTCAGCCTGGAAGCGGGCGTGTTCATATTTTACATTGCCACCGAGTATTTTCTGATCCCGGGCAAGATCTTCATAGCGCATGCCCAGCTCACCAGTTCCATTCAGTATGTCGTCACGGTACCAGCGGGAGTCCAGCGCATAGCCAAAGTCGCTTACAACATCCTGCTCCCGGTTATCTTCCCAGCGGTTTTCACCACGAATATTGACATCCCAGTTACGGGCATTGTGTCTTAAGGTAACACCAACAGTCGCGTTTTTATCCTCATCGCTTTCGGAGTAATCCATCTCCAGATCCAGATCAAAGTCATTAAACCGGCCCACATTACGGGACCAGGATAACGAATAAATAGTATCAGCATCATCAGGTGAGGAATTATCGGTCATCTGTCGGTTGTAAGAATAACTGCCCGACAAGCTCCCCCCCCAGAAACTCCATGGATGCGGATAAAGAGCGATTTTCATAGCTTTCCTCCAGGAGAGTTACCTGAGCGTCTTCTTCGGCATCCTGATCCAGCCTGAATTCATCATTCCATAGCCGCTGATGATAGTAACTCAAGTATACCGGCCCCACAGAAAATGCCGTCTCCAGCGCAAATCCCCTGGCCCGGTCACTGCCAGCCATACCCGTTATCGCAATATCCCACTCATCCCCCTGATGGAAATACTCTGCCTCAACCACCTGTTGTTCACGGGTGGCGGAGCTGCGCAGCTCAATGGATGAGTTGTCAGTAACCCGCCCGGCAGCACCGACTTTCAGCAGCCATTCGCCGATACTTTCTGGCAAGGTGTCCTGATTACGTTCAGTCATTTCACCACCTTCGAGGTACCAGATAATTTCATCCGACGGCGGGAGTCGTACTGATTTGGTAAAAAATCGGGTAATTTCCTGTTCCAGAACCGGGCCATCATAGATACGGATAGTGACCTGATAAGAACCCTGGGGAAAAGAGCCGGTATCAATCTCCTGACTGCCGGCATCCACAGAACCTGCAAAAATCAGCCGGTTATCCCGAAACACCTCTACCCGTCGGCGTCCAGTGGTGAAAATGCGAATGGGTGTGGAGTTAACATCAGCAATATCCAGACGGGAGTTCATGGAACTGCCCAGCTTCACCCCAAACACCTGCTGACTGCGGCTGAACTCCGGAGTCATCATACCGCTGTAGTCCAGATAACCGGCCCCCATTTGCAGGCCTCTGGCATCACGCTCCAGGTAAAATGCATCGATCTGGAAACGGCTGTCCTGGTTGTAATCCCAGTTCGCTACCAGGTGATTCTCCTGCCAGCCAAGCAGTGTATTGCCAAACAACGAGTAGCTGCTTTGATCATCATCAGATGCAGTGATACCACTGGTGACGGCTGACACCCCCTGAATAAGCCCCAGAGAGCTGCTGGAATCGGGCAAATACTTACTCTGATTGAGGGTCTGCACCTGCAGATAAGGCTCGGCGATAAAAATATCCCCGCGAAAACGACTGGCATCAAAAATAACCCCGGCAACTTCCGGGTTGAGTCGGCCACACCGGGTATCATCAGCCCTCCAGCAAACCTGCCCGGGGTTGGAAAAATCCTGCCCGATAAGGCGGCCTCCACCTTGTCCAGATGGCTTATCGTACCGATGCGCTCCAGCAATGCCCTCGGGTCAGTCAGGGTAATGGTATCCGGCGTATAGGTAACCATGGCCGAGGTGACGAATCGGCCACCATAATAAAATTCAGCCACTGTCGTTTGTGGTGCAGCCATGCCCCGGAACTCCTCCGGAATCTGGCTTGGCTCAAGCCCTGCCAGGGTCGGCCGGGTATTGCCAGGCGCTGCGCCCTCTGCAGCCAGCAGTGGCATGGACACCGGGGCAACGAATACCGAGCAAACAACCAGCAGAGCGACAGGACTTCGCTTACAGAAACAGGTTTTCATTGAGCTCTTACCCTGACCATCAAAATTCCCGAATAATGGCCGCCGGACACGGCCATAACCTCATTCTCAGGAATATTCAGCTGTACCCACAGGTTGCGACAGGCATCGCAGCTCGACAGTTTTTTTGACTGCTTTCGGGATAATCCAACCGGCGTCCACTTTTGTGGCTCAGTCCGTTGATACCCGCGCTCACGGCCACGGATACTGGCCTGGTATTCAATGGTTTCTCCGCCCTTGTTGCGCAACACAAAACCGGGCTGGCTGCCCTGCCCTTCAAGCCGCACATCAAATTTTGCTGCTTTCCCCGGGGAGTAGACACAGAAACTCTTTTCTTCAGTAAAGTGATTGGCCTGGTTTAGCAGAAAGCGATCACTGGGTGAGTAAATCCCTATGGCTGAACTGGTGCTTTTATAGGTCAGGGTAATGGTTTTATCTAAAGAGTTTCCGCCTTTAGTATCAACGCGGACATTCAGTTTGGCCTGGTAAAGCGTGCCAGGCTCGGCACCCTCATCAATGACCACAAAGGAGAAAGGCTTGCACACTCGTTCAGTATTGTTTCTCCGGTCCTGCCCCGGGCACTGTGAGTACTGACGGGTGGCCATGCGCCTTTTACCGGGCTCAACGGTATTCAGAGTATTTACCCGCCAGGCACCGCCCGGGGTAAGTTGCTCATAAGGAAAGTCAATATGAACCTTGACAGGGCTATGACCGGACCTATTTGGGGGGTAAAGATAAACAAAGCGCTGATCCCCCCTTTCAATACCGGACAGCACATTAACGGTGACATCAAACCAGGAAGCATCCTCCAGCTCCAGGTTCATCACTGCCTGCCCCGTGACATTCCGGTCGGATAAATTCAGCTGATGGGTAATCTCAATGCCCTCATCCCCTCTCAGCGAGGTTGAGGCAATAACCAGCAGGCTGAACACAAACAGCCAACGGCAGCGGTAATTGGCATTCTTCATTATCCCTGTCCCCGGGTCGGTCACCATCACGGTGCAATGCTGAAAACTGATGGCTCTTTATTGAGCCTGAACCGTTATGGTGAAGCTGGCGCTATATTCACCCGGTAATTGTGATTGCAGGTAATCCACGTTGTTATTGAACAGTGCCAGGGTATGGGTGGGCTGGCCTGCACCAAAAGCGGAGGTTGTCTGGCTTGCAATACCGGAGGCAGGTAATCGCTCAAGACTCTCCATACGACTGACTTCGCCTTTCGCCAGACCGGCATGGATATACATCTTTGCTTCCCCACCCTTCCGGGCAAGAAAATACTTTTTCCGCCGTTCCCCCTCGGAACTGCTAATCGTCAGCCGGAATCGTTTTGGTTTCTCCGCACTGGCACCATTACGATTGACCTGAAATGGAATCAGATCGGAGGCAAGCGTACCGTCCGTTAACATATTGAGCGTGATGTTGGCAGGCAGGCCGCTCAGGGCGATCAGCTCCGGAATATCGGCATTGACCTTCATTTCCATATCCGCCGTATCCTGATGACTGGCATGAACGAATAAGGGCAGCAAGATAAATAATACGGTGAGCAGGGGTTTAAAGGTTGATGACGTTGTTTTTGTTTGCATGGTTCACCGCCACAATGACAACTATCCAGCCTCAGCCGGCATTGCACTCTGAACGCTTCAGGAAAGTAAGCCAACCTGGCTTGAAGAAGTTCTGATAGTCGGGAGTCTGCATTCCCACACCAGGATGGGAATGCAGTATTTCATACCTACTTAGCAGCAACAGTCAATGTCAGGTTGTTTTTGTAGGTGCCTGCTGGTTTTGAATAATGATCATCTGGTTGAATTACAAAATCCAGTGATGTTCTTACTTCTCCTCTCAATCCATTTGAGGTTTTATATTCTACCGGTGTACCAGGGGTCATGGATGTAAACCCAAGGCCTTGGCCACCATGCTTATATTTAACCATCATAGGGATTTGAGCACCGCCTTCGGATTGCAAAATAAATCCACTACCACCAGTATGCGCTGGTTTTATCGTCAGTTCATAGCGCCTTGGGTCCACATCGGCATGACGCATTCTTACAACCATTTCTGCGGAACCAACGATACCACCCATGGGATTATTAGCATCTTCATACGTTAACTCAACGTTGGAACTATTCTTGATTTCCAACATGATCATATCTTTAACATACGCTGAAACGTCAATTTGCTCTTTAGCTTCTTTAATATCAGCAAGCGCAGAAACACTGACAGCAGCGGCAATGAAACTAACAGCAAACAATTTCATGGTTTTCATGATAATATGCTCCACGGCATTTATTATTTTTGAAGTCTTATTGTTTTGCATGGGTCTGAATGATCAGTCGAATCACTTTTCACTCAAACTTGGCGCTATCTTAAGAACAACAGCCAACGGTGGGTACTGGCAAAAATACCAGTTCTTGCTGAAACTTATTGACGCAGGACAATTTTACTTACCGAAAAGGCATTTTTACCTACCAGGTTAACCCTGAAATCTTCGCCCCGGCTTTTGACACCCGTAATTTTTTTTTGTTAGTGTCGGGCTTATCCGAACTGTAAGAACAATAAGGAGCATGCCCCCTCATGCCAGTCAAAAAAACACGATCCGGGTTGTTATCAGGACTTTTGTGTTCCATGGCAATCATCAGCACAGCGCCCAACACCCACGCCAGCGTGATGTCCGACTCAAAAAACCTGACCGTCAGCGTGGTGATCCCTCCCCGTTTAACGGCCAGAGTGCTAGCCCCCCATCAGAGTTCACCAGCCGATTATTCTTTGTGCATATCCGGCAAAGGGGTTGCGCAGTTTCGGATACAAAGTAATGACCGGTCAGCCGATCATCACCTGTCCGGTTATTCCAGCCCTTACCCTGTTAACACCAGTCAGGCTGAAAGTTGCACCAGGGAAACCGCTAACATCATTTCACTGCCAACAGCATCCGGCCACAGGCGGGTCATGCTTGCTGCCGAATAAGTCAGTGGTGGTCAATTTGATTAAAAATCGGTGCTTTTATTGAGGCTCGTCAATTGAGCCTTACAAAAACTGCTTTTCGTTTAACCGCCTCTTTTCGCCACCAGCCTTCTCATTTTATTCTCACTTACAGTTGCCATCAGCCGTTGGCTACTCTTTTTTTTTCGGTAATTACAAGCATCAAAAGCCGGAAGGTATCTCCAGCCATGAAACACACACGCTTTTTAGCCGGTATCGCCGGCCTGTTACTCTCCCAGTGCCTCTATGCCCAGTTGGCTATTGACCGGATTATCGTGGACTTCAATGAGGAGTCGCCAAACCGCGATGATGTGCAACTGGTCAATACCAGCGCAACGGAAACGTTATTTATCAATATCGAGGTACTGGAAGTAAATAACCCCGGAACTGAGGAAGAAACCCGGGTGATTACCGATGACCCGGCCAAAATCGGCCTGATCGCCACGCCGAACCAGGTTATTTTGCCACCAAACACCCGTCGTCTGGTTCGGCTGGTCAACCTGCTTCCCGCCGAGGGCCAGGAACGCATTTTCCGGGTGAATTTCTCGCCAGTATCCGATGAACTGGAAACCGGGAACAATGCAGTCAAACTGATGGTAGGCTATCAGGCCCTGATTATGGTTCGCCCGGAAAAAACCGTATTTGCCCTGGAAGGCCAGCGAAACGGCAACACCCTGACCCTGACCAATAACAGCAATACCAATGTCATGCTCAATAATATTCGGCAATGTACCGACCAGAGCAGAGATGACTGCACCCGCTATGTAGAGAGGCGTCTCTACCCTGGCAATGTATGGTCCATGGATTTAACCGGAGAAGGGCCGCTGTCGCTGACGGCGGCCGATGGTACTGCATTGCACAATATGACGTTCTGACTTATCAGCCAATCCCATGCCCGGCATGGGATTGCTGTTTGCGCTCGGCAAGCCCCTTCAAAAGCAGGACTGCCCGGAAACCACGCAGTCAAGCACCAGTCTCGAGCCAAAGTAAGCAAGTACCAGAAACAGGACACCGGCCAGAGTCCAGCGAACGGCTGTCTGTCCACGCCAGCCAAAGCGCCAGTGGCCAATCAACAGTGCGGCAAAAAGACACCAGGCGGTGATGGATAATATCGTTTTATGCACCAGCCGCTGGGCAAACATATCTTCCAGGAAGAGAAACCCACTGCCCAGCGAGAGTGTCAGCAAAATAACCCCGAGGACCAGAAACTCAAACAACAGCCGCTCCATGGTTTGCAACGGCGGCAGTGTTCTGATGGTATGCCGGTGAGTGCGCAGCTGGTGTTCCTGGTAGGAGAGCAGAATGGCCTGAAATGCCGCCACCATCAGAATGCCGTAGGCCATAACCGAAAGAAGCACATGGGAAACCATGGAGGATGCGGTATTCCAGACAATATGTTCAACCGGGGCCAGCAGGGCCAGCACGATGGCCAGCATGGTGACCGGCAGAATCATCACCAGCAGGCTTTCCGAGGGTTTTTTCAAACTGCTCAGGAGCACCATCATGGTCACCATCATAGAGGTCAGCGACCCCATGGTGAACACGCCAAGGTTGATGCCCCGATCAGTATGGATGGAGATGTATAACGCAATAATGTGGAAAATCAGGCCAAGGGCGGTAATCAACAGAACCAGCGATTTGGGCATTTCACGCCCACTGTTTCGCAACCCCTGCCCAACCGTGCCTGCCAGATAGCAACCAAGCGCACCCATACTGACGAACATGACACTCATTAGCGAAAGCCTATTTATCCCCAAAGCAGCAAAAAAAGCAGGAAGCCCTGTAAGACCACAGGCTTCAACGTAAAGCAGCATCGGCAGTTTGTCATATTACCCGGCGCTAGACAAACAACCTTTCACCGGATCCACTGAAATGGATGCCGCTTTAGTTTTGATTCCTATATAATGGCCGACATTCTGTGCGTTCAACCGCATAAACACCTTAGATCAGGGTAATTCCCAGAATGTTCGAAAATTTAACCGAACGCCTGTCCCGCACACTGAAAACCGTAACCGGGAAGGCCAAACTCACCGAAGACAATATCAAAGACACCCTGCGCGAAGTGCGCATGGCCCTGCTCGAAGCAGACGTGGCCCTGCCGGTGGTTCGAGAGTTTATCAACCGGATCAGGGACCGGGCCATCGGGCAGGAGGTTCAGTCCAGCCTCAGCCCGGGCCAGGCGTTTGTCAAAATTGTTCAGAATGAACTGATTGAGGTGATGGGTTCGTCCAACGACGAACTGAACCTGGCCACCCAGCCACCGGCCGTGATCCTGATGGCCGGTCTGCAAGGTGCCGGTAAAACCACCTCGGCGGCCAAACTGGGTAAATGGCTGAAAGAGCGCCAGAAGAAATCCGTTATGGTAGTCAGTGCCGACGTTTACCGTCCCGCGGCAATCAAACAGCTGGAAACCCTGGCCCAGGAAACCGGCCTGAACTTTTTCCCGTCGTCTGCTGAGCAGAAACCGGTGGATATTGTTACTGGCGCGATTCATGAAGCCCGCATCAAGCATGCGGATGTCCTGATTGTCGACACCGCCGGTCGTCTGCATATCGATAACGATATGATGGCTGAAATCCAGCAGCTGCACAGCGCCATCAACCCCATAGAAACCCTGTTCGTGGTGGATGCCATGACCGGTCAGGATGCAGCCAATACCGCCAAGGCGTTTGGTGATGCCCTGCCATTGACCGGGGTGATCCTGACCAAGGCGGATGGTGATGCCCGTGGTGGTGCCGCGCTGTCGGTGCGCCAGATCACCGGCAAGCCCATCAAGTTTATCGGTATGGGCGAGAAGACCGATGCCCTGGAGCCTTTCTATCCGGACCGTATTGCCTCGCGCATTCTGGGCATGGGGGATATTCTCTCCCTGATCGAGGAAGCCGAGCGCAAGCTGGACCGCAGCAAGGCGGACAAGCTGGCCAGCAAGCTGAAGAAAGGCAAAGGCTTTGATCTGGAAGATTTCCGTGACCAGCTGCAGCAAATGAAGAAAATGGGTGGACTCAGCGGCATGATGGACAAACTGCCCGGCATGGGCGGCATGGCACCACAGCTTCAGGGTCAGATGGACAACAGGATTTTTGTCCAGATGGAAGCCATCATCAACTCCATGACCCCCGCTGAACGCGCCAACCCGGACATCATGAACGGATCCCGCAAAAAGCGCATAGCCGCTGGCTCCGGCACCCAGATCCAGGACATCAACCGACTCATCAAGCAGCATAAGCAGATGAGTAAAATGATGAAAAAAGTCACCAAAAAAGGTGGCATGAGCAAACTGATGCGAGGCATGTCGTCCATGAAAGGCCAGCTACCCGGCGGCATGGGCGGAATGGGTGGCATGATGCCTCCCGGTGGCGGCAAAAAGTTTCCGTTTTAACAACCCATTAATGGCCAGCTCCAAAACAGGGCTGGCCATTTGAATTTAATAGCAATTTTCATTGAAATTGGTAATTTATTTCAATCCCGAATAATAAATAAAATCCACATTCCGAACATTTACGAATTTTTGCTGTCTAATTTTCTGCGTAATTAGAAATCAAGTCAGGTTAAGGACCTCTGTTTTTAATCACTGCTCCTGTTCAGAGACCCAAATCCGGGCAAATGAATAAGTCATTTATTTTAATAAACCAAAACGAGCAATGACCTTATAACAAATTAAATTTTGACCATCAGCATAATGGAGTATTCGAAGTGGATAAGATTACCCGGCCCAACCATGATTATTCAAGCTTGCCAGCAAGCCAAGCTGACCGGCAACATCAAGACTTAACACCTGACCGTCCTCGCAGCAACAGTATTTGCCTGGGTTCACTCGGCTTGACAAGAGATGGTGCCAACTGCACCGGCGAGGGTAATGTCGGTGACATTCCGATTCGAAATCGAATGATCGAAATTCCCGTTAACCAGCACACACCAACCGCCACCCCTGCTCCAAAGACTGATACCGGATCGGAAGAAGTATCAGCTAGCCCCAATCAAGACTCGCCCTCATCATCTCCTCCGGATAGCCCCCCCCCCCCCAACATCCATTAATGGCTCGCATCTTGCCTTCTATGGCTTAATGATGTGCTACACAGGAACTATCCCTCAAATACAAAAGCCTGATCCCAACAAGCCAAAGGTTGATCCGAAGAAGCCAAAAGCTGATCCGCAAGAGCGAAAGTCTGATCCGCAAGAGCAAAAGTCTGATCCACGAAAACAAACGCCTGTTCCAAAACCTCGAAAACCCATTGGCTCAAAATCTCACCCGCAGACGCAAAAACCTGTTCCGAAACAGCGAAAAAAATGCATCCCGCAAGAGCAAAAACTTCCCCAGAGAGATATGACCAAACGGGAGGGGCAAGGAGTTAAGGAGCCATCGGAGAGTCCAACCAGCGCGGCCTGCCCTTCTCCGACGCCACAGCTAATACACTCATTCGGCAATGTTTCATTAACCATGCATTCAGGCATCCAGGCAAAAAACAACAACTGTGCACTGGCTGCCTTTTTTATGGCTCTATCAAACAACGGAGCATTGAATTCATTGATTGACGAAATTCGTGCCGGAGCCAGTAAACTAAAATCGAAAGGTAAAATGCAAGATGCCAATACTCTGGATGAATTTTTACCGATATGCGAACATTTTCACTTTGATGAAAATAATAAAGGCTACATTGCCGATGAGGGCCTGGACCGCATAAGAACACTGTTCCAACTCCGCAATGGAACACTCAGCATGCCCCTTTCAATATCGGATATTATCACCACAATCCTCAAACGGATCTATGATTATCCGGATGCTGGAAAAGTCTCATCCGAAAATTTCGATATCCTTAAATATACAGAGTCCTCTTTGAAGCACAAAATAGTATCGATTACAGCCGGGGATGGCTTCGTCATTATCAGTGACACACAGGAACCAGTCAGCCGTCTCAGGGATGATAGAATTCCCTCAATTGCAACACCAGCAGGCCTGACCAAAGTAGTGAACAATAAAGAACAACCAAAAGGCCCCCCCCCCCCCTCCAACCCGCCAAAATTTTTTTGGACTGTCGACGAATACAAAAAGGGTGAGGAACTTGCCATAAAATGTACGGATAAATATGAAAGCAGCACAGGCAATCTGGTTGGTAGGAAATTTGTATATTTTGGTGACCCGGTGAATAAATCGAGGGAGATGGCAGCCGAGATTGAAGAACACTATCTCTATGGCGACTTTCCTCGTACCGTTAGTTCATCATTTATCAATAGCCAGGGAGTGCAGATATTCGTTAATCATAAGCTAACCGGCTTTAACAAAGACGAACCTGTAAGTGGCAGAATAACCATGACCTCTTCTCGCTTGGCAACAACCCTGCAAGAGCTGATCGATAATTGGCTCAGGAACACTAAGCAAGGAATGGAACTTGATGATTGTGCATTCAACGAGTTGTTACCTGATAACCATCACTTCCCGGAAGTGTTGTTGGTCACCATCCCCAACTTTGGAACCGAGATCAGACCCGAGCTGGAGTGGTGGAAAGATGTCTTTATTCCCACTGTCGATGGAAAAATGAAGGTTTACAGGGTCACTGGCGTGGTCACTATTGAAAAAGGCCATTTTGTGTGCTGGCGTAAAGAAGGCAACGTCCTTCATTATGCTGACTCCATGGGAAACATGGAAGGCACTGAGACAGTTCCCTTAGTCGTCAAAATGCCGCTGACCGGGGCTGAAGAAACTGCAGAAATGTTACAAGCCGCTAATAATGACAGTGAAAGTCAATTCGATGCCTATTGCTCGGCAAGCCGAAGGGTCACTAACCTGGGGAAATCAATAGCCCTGGTTATTCTGACACCAAAGCCTGATTCATAGGGAACATACTTATCACAGCATATTGCCTCCTTCCCTTGTTTTCCCTACAATATGCGCCCTTTATGATTGGCTTGAAGCCGATCATGGATTGGCTGGCGGATGATGAAAAAGGATCTTTCCTCGCTCAAATCTGTCTCAACTCTTCTGGGTTTCAGTCATACGCCCTGTGCGTCTGGCCAGTGAACACAGAAAACCAGTTGCCGGAAACAACTATAGGAAACCCTATTCCATGGTAACCATTCGTCTTGCACGTGGCGGCTCTAAAAAGCGTCCATTTTACCACCTGACCGTGGCTGACAGCCGTAACGCTAACGGCGGTCGTTTCATTGAGCGCGTAGGTTTCTTCAACCCTGGTGCTCGTGGCCAGGAAGAGCGCCTGCGGGTTGATAACGAGCGTGTAGAATTCTGGCTGGGCCAGGGTGCTACTGCATCTGACCGCGTTGCCCAGCTTCTGAAAGAAGCCAAAAAGGCTGCGTGAGGTTAACAACCCAGTGACAACGGCAGTAGAGGGCGCTGTGAAGCGCATTGCGTTAGGCCATATTTCCTCCGTATTCGGGGTCAAAGGCTGGCTGAAGATTCACTCCAACACCAGCCCGATGGAAAACATCCTCAACTACCCACGCTGGATTCTTGACCCTGCTGGTGCTGTCCATAAAAACAGCAGCGGTGAAGTTAAAACCGTTGAAATCGATCAGGCCCGGCCACACGGGAAAGGTCTGATTGCCCATATCGTCGGTTGTGACGATCGTGAGCTGGCCCGCAGTTACTGTGGTTACCAGATTACCATCAACGCCGATGATCTGCCCGAACCGGAAGATGACGAGATTTACTGGCATCAACTGGAATCGCTGGATGTTTTCTCCCGCAACGCTGAGGGAGACAATGTTCTGCTGGGCAAAGTCAGCCACCTGATGGAGACAGGTGCCAACGACGTACTGGTCATTCGCCCCACAAAAGGCAGCATTGACCGTCGAGAGCGTCTGGTACCCTGGCTTACCGGATCGGTGGTGCTAGACGTCAATCCTGAGAAAGGATTTATCCGGGTAGATTGGGACCCGGAGTTTTAACTGGCCATGACGACTCAACACTCACCCCTTGATGAGCCCGCCGGAGAAACACCGGCAGAAACTCATCAGGACACCGACAAGAGCGCCATGGACATCGGAATGTGGTTCGGTGTCGTCAGCCTCTTCCCGGAGATGTTCCGGGCCATAACCGGGCACGGTATTACCGGCCGCGCGGTTAAGGAACGGCTGATTGAGGTACAGACCTGGAATCCCAGGGATTTTACCCATGACCGGCACCGAACTGTGGATGACCGACCTTATGGCGGTGGTCCCGGCATGTTGATGAAAATTCAACCTCTGCGTGACGCCATCCATGCAGCCCGCAAAGCTGCAGGAACCGAGGCCAAAGTGATTTACCTCTCTCCCCAGGGTCGCATGCTCGACCAGAAAGGAGTGGAGGAGCTTGCCCAGAGCAAGAAACTGATCCTGGTCGCGGGGCGATATGAAGGTATTGACGAGCGGGTAATCCAGACCGAAATCGATGAAGAATGGTCTATTGGTGATTACGTGTTAAGTGGTGGCGAACTCGCTGCCATGACTCTGATTGATGCAGTATCACGCTTTGTACCGGGCACCCTGGGTCATAAGGATTCCGCTCAGGAAGATTCATTTGCTGATGGTCTTCTTGACTGCCCGCACTACACCCGTCCTGAGCTTTTTGAAGGACAGGAAGTGCCGCAAGTACTGTTATCAGGCAACCATGCTCTGATTGAGCGCTGGCGACTGAAACAGTCTCTGGGCAGAACCTGGCTGAGACGGCCTGACCTGTTGGAGAACCTTCAGCAAACCAGGTCACTGACCAGCGAGGAAGAAAGGTTGTTGTCGGAGTTTATTGCTGAACACTCAGCCAGGAGCGACGACTGTGCCTGAGAGTTTGACTCTCAAGCCAACCAGATTGTGCTATCGGCTTGTTTCGGATTGGTTTTGACCCTGCGTCAGCAATCTGAGTGAAACATAGCTTGAGCGGGACAGAATTGACTAACCAGGAGCAATTATCAATGAGCAAAAACAAAATCATTGCGCAGCTTGAAGCTGAACAAATGAACAAAGAGATCCCTGCTTTTAGCCAGGGTGACACTGTCGTCGTACAGGTTAAGGTAAAAGAAGGCAACCGTGAGCGTCTGCAGGCGTTCGAAGGTGTTGTCATCGGTAAGCGTAACCGTGGCCTGAACTCTGCTTTCACCGTTCGTAAAATCTCCAGCGGTGTTGGCGTTGAGCGTACCTTCCAGACTTACTCTCCGCTGATCGCTTCTGTCACTGTGAAGCGTCGTGGTGACGTTCGTCAGGCTAAGCTGTACTACCTCCGTGAGCTGAGCGGTAAAGCTGCTCGTATCAAGGAAAAGCTCAACTAAGATTCAGTTTAATTTTCCGGCAACTGATTTTTACACGAGTTTCTCAGAAGAGCGGATTGGTGAAACACCCGATCCGGGAAAAGCGGCGAAAGCCGCTTTTTTTTATCTGAACAAATCCTGTTTTTCGCTGTCTTAAAAAGCCAAGAAGCAGTTATAAAAGCAGTCATATTTATGCCGGATATTATCCAACCCTGCCATTCCAGCTTTGCCGCAAGAACAGCACCACTCAGTGACAATAACGCTGCAGATAGCACCAGTGCCAGCCACTTCCGGGAGTCAGACCTGCCCTCCACCAGAACCACAGTGACCAGCGGCATTGGTAGTTCGAACTCCACCAGAATCAGTCACAGGCACGTTTCGACTGATACCGCAACAAGCCACTCACCACTCCCGTCAACGGCAACTCAGGATATGGCAACACTGCCTGAAGGGGCTGACTTTCTTCTGCGCTTTCCCGAAGAACACCTTTTCCTGCTCTTTGCCGATCCGGATGCCATTATTTCCAATCGTTCCCCACAGAAATATGAAGATAAAGAGCCAGGATGCACAGCAGCCTGGTGCCGCTGTATGAGCCAGGTGTTAGAGTGGATTCAACATGACCCTGCGGATGCTCCCCTGATTTCCCGACAACGCTATATGCAGGTCAACGCCTTACTGACCAAAGGCGTGCAAAATATGCTTGACAGCCATATTCCCGGAACCGTACGAAAAAGGCATGTGGGTTACCCTTCCAGTGACCATACGCAAAAAGGCTTCATCCAGGCACTGCTGTACAAGCAACGACTGGAAGAAAGCTATGAGCTTTGCCGTGGCACCCAGGGTGCAACCATTGTCACTTCTCCGAAAGGGAGCATAATTTCTGATACCAGACTGATTGCAAATTATACCAACCTGAAAGGTGTCACCATTTCTTTCAGAGCATTAGGGCCTAATGGTCCAGTATCAGAAACAAACGGCGTTGATAAAATTTTGTTCAAATACCAACTCATGGCCCTTCTTGAGAAAGAAATATTCACGCCGCTGAATACACAACTGGAATCACTACAGCAGAAGAAAATCAAGAAGCCTGAACTGCTGGCAAAACTGATTGGCACACTTGCCACCTACTGGCCCAGACTTGAGCAGCTACATACACCGATGGATGGCACCTGCAGAACAAATTATATGTTAATGCAATATATTTTTATGAAATTTGGTTTCCCTCCGCCGGTATTAATGAATCCAAACTCAATTGACCTGGTTCATACATCGCTTTGTAAACGAATCATAGGCATTGGCTTAAAAAATTCACTTGAACTGATGAATAAAAGAGATCAGGCATCAGAAACAGAAGCCATTATCCATCAATACACAAAACGATATTTGAAAAATTCGTTTTGTCTTATCCGCTCATCGCAAAAATACGAAAAATACCTGATCCCGGATGAATTGAATTTTAACGATCATTACAAGACCCAAATGAAACATCTTACCAGAGAGTTCATGGAGGTACTGGCTCCCTACAGAACCACCACGCAAACCGGTACAAGACCACTGAAGACACCTTTACGCAGCCGGAAAAAATCATGATTTACAAAAACACCATTAAGCCCACTGCAAAAAGCTTATTGCACCACTGAATCAATCAGCTCAGCCGAACCAATCGCAATGGCAAGCTTTCCCCGGGAAAAATAAAACCATAGTTCATACAACAAAACCAGTCTTGTTGAATGAAAAAAAAGAACTGTAGTGTTGGAACTATTGATCAATTTTACGATCTGAATAAAAGTAAAATTATCAAAGTTCGTTAAAGTTTTAGTTATTGCCCAGCATTTCAGGTTCTCTTATGGCTTATACCAAAAGTAGTACCGTAGTAATGCATTATCAGGAAGTTCAAAGGTCAACAGGGAAACCTCAACAGGCTTTGAAAATACTTAATTAAAAAAAGGACCTGATAAATGTTTTATCTTGGCGTACTGATTACGAGTGTTGCAGATACAATTTCTTCAGCTCTTGCAACTGATCCACAGAATCCAACTACCGACGCAGCCAATGGTGACACCCTGGAGCTTCGCGGTGACTTCGGTCGTCGCGAGGTATGCTGGAAGTCATCGGCGAAAAACTCTATTTGCATTCCTCCGCCAGACTCACCATCGCTCCCTGGACAGAGTCTCGGGCAAAGAACCCTGTGGCCGCTCCATGTTGATATCACGATCACTGACACACCCTCCAGTGAAAAAAACGGGCAAGATGCGGCTGCAAGTGGTTCAGCTGAACTTGCTGAAGCCATAGATGCAGTTAATGCTGCCATTGATACTGCTCGATTACCCGAAGAAACGCCTGAAGCTGTTAGCCAGGATTCTACTGAATTGCACGAAGAAACGCCTGAACCTGTTGACCAGGATTCTACTGAATTGCTAGAAGAAACGCCTGAACCTGTTGACCAGGATTCTACTGAATTGCACGAAGAAACTCCTGAAGCTGTTGACCAGGATTCTACTGAATTGCTAGAAGAAACGCCTGAACCTGTTGACCAGGATTCTACTGAATTGCACGAAGAAACTCCTGGAGCTGTTGACCAGGGTTCTACTGAAGTGCACGAAGAAACTCCTGAAGCTGTTGACCAGGATTCTACTGAATTGCTAGAAGAAACGCCTGAACCTGTTGACCAGGATTCTACTGAATTGCACGAAGAAACTCCTGGAGCTGTTGACCAGGGTTCTACTGAAGTGCACGAAGAAACTCCTGAAGCTGTTGGCCAGGACTCTACTGAATTGCCCGAAGAAGCTGCTGCCGAAGAATCATTTGAATTTCGCACAATCACTCCAGAAGACGTTGCCATAAATAATACTGCTGGGCTACCCGGAGAAACTACTGAAACTGTTGTTATAGATGATACTAATGAACCACCAGTATCAAATTCAGATATTACTGCCCTCTTTGGCACAAACCATGAAGATACTTTTGCAATGCCGAACAATGACAGGTGGGTCCGTTATGACACAGGCACAGATACAGACACAACAACATTGCCACTAATTCCTTCACCTACACCTTCAGCTCCACCACCCGATTATGAGACTCTATATCCTCATGATGCATTATTTGAGGCAGCGAACAATTTTGCCCCATCAGAGGCAAACGGGATGAACAAAAATCCAATCCCGGACTACCCTGAAGGGGCATGGGCATGGCCACCAGTTACTGAGAAGCCAATAAGTCCGGAAGAATTCAATGACGCCTACTATGAAGCCTTAGCGACTGGTAACCTACATGCTATGGAGCACCTGAGACGAGATTATCCCCAGCGCATGATCAACCCTTTGCAATATCCGGAATCACGGAACTATTTATATCATCCCCTGCATATAGCTGCCGCAAAAAATCAGATGGCATCGCTAGAATTTCTTTGCCAGCTTCCGTGTATTGATATAAACGCCCCGTCACCTGAAAAGAATACTGCTCTCCACTTAGCTATCGATCACAATAACGTGGCAGTCGTAGAATTTCTCTGTCAACGCCATGATATTAATGTAAATCGGAAGAATAAAAGCGGCTTCACCCCTATTATGTTAGCCTGTTCAAAAAACGCAGACGCTCAGATAATAGATGCCTTATTGAATACTCAACCGGTTCTGGACGAGGAAAAACAAATCGAAACTGCACTTTCCTTCAGCGTTAAAAACAACAATCTGGAAACCACTAAAAAATTACTAGAATCGGGTGCAAAGGTTGACCAGAAACATGACGATGGAAAAAACAGCATATTTTATATTTCCTTCACTGAAGCCTCTGACGAAATCAGTATATTGCTACTGGATTCTCTGGAGGACGTAAATCAAGAAATATCCATCAATAATGCCCGGGTATTGCATCTGGCGGCTTTCACAGGTAAAGCTGATATTGCTGTTTATCTGATTGAAACTCTTAACGCTTCAAGATTTGTAACTAATAAAGGTAAATCAATGCCAGTCCATTATGCAGCGTTTGGAAATAATGCAACAACATTTCGCACATTGATTGATCATGGATGCAACATGCATGAAGAAAAAGGAAAAATAGAAAAAGACTTTTGGGAGATGGTAGAGACCTATCTGGCTGGACCTCAAATAGATGTAAATAAATATGGTAAAATAGGATACAGGTTATTTAGAGAGGGTGGCACACCTGCAGAATATTTTAGAGGCGATATCAAACAGATGGCAGCTCACCAGACAAAACGTGGCCATACAAAAGAATCAATTAAAGAAGCAAAAGCATTAGATAGAAAAAAAGCGCAAACTATAGAGGAAAATATTAGACGAAAAAAAGAACTGAAGAAGAAAAAAACAAACCAAGAAAGAAAATCAGAAATTCTGAAACAAAAAATTAGAATACTTGAAGAAAATAATAAAAAAACAACTGACAATGATGCTGCCACAGGCATTACATTAAGTACACCATCGACACCTGAACAGCCTGCTCCAGACTCAGATCTCTCTGCTCTTGCTTACACGCACCAAAGCGGAAATTTAGCAATGCACAGTGAGTTGACCTGTTATGATGTAAATGACAGGAGGTTTCCACCAGGGTTCACCAACATGGACGACGCGCCCGGGGCATCAACAATGCCAGCCATGATGGAGCAGCAATTAGACGACAAAGAATTCCAAAACATGTACCTTAATGCAATCCAGGCAGGTGATATAGACACTTTAAAATACCTGAAACAAACTCGTCCCGATTTAATGATAGATTCTCTGGTAGATCCAAACGATCGAAATGCATTTATTCATCCCTTACATCTGGCTGCCTCAAATAAGCAGTGGGTGGCGTTAAAATTTCTTTGTGCATTGGATGGAATTAATATCAATACTCGCATGAGTAATGGCGAGACAGTTCTTAATCTGGCAGTCTGCGAGAAAATGGAGGAGACTATACTTTTTCTCTGTCAGCAACCACTCATTAACGTCAATTTATCAGATTACGACAACAGAAATACCCCTATTATTTCTGCCTGTGAGTTAAATTTGAGTGATCAGGTTATAGAAGCATTATTAGCGCATAAACCGAGTCTGAAGCCGAATAATTACCAAAAAACTGCACTTGGATTCAGTGTTAGAAACCGTAACATTACCGTTACTAAAATGTTATTAGAGGCTGGAGCTGACGTTGGCAAGGTTGAAGAAGATGGGAAAGACTCCGTGTTCTATATCGCTTTCCAGGATGACAACGAAGAGATGAGTAAATTATTAGTGAGTTATTTACCCGACATAGATCAAGCAGTAACTAAAAAAGATGCTCGCGTGCTTCATTTAGCCTCTCTTTTAGGCAAAAAAACACTTATTAGGCACTTGATAGAGGATTGTGAAGCATCCAGATTTTAGAAAATAAAGATCATGCCAAGCCAGTTCATTATGCGGCACATGATGATCATTCACAAGCACTGTATGTATTACTCGAACTAGGATGTTCCTTGAACGAACGTTCTGGAAAAATAGAAGACGATTTCTGGCGAAAGAAAAATAATGGATTTTATTCTTTTTTGGCTGGACACGTGCCTCCAACTGTAGATTTTAAAAGTTACAATAAACCAAATGCGTGTCGTTTATACTACCATGGTGGTACACCTTCAGAGATTTATGGAATGTTTGATATAACTCAGTTAGAAAACTTTGAAAAATCACTAAATATAGACATAAATAAAGAAAAAAATAAGGACAAAGCAAGAATGGAGGAAAGACAAAAACAGCATAAGCAATACATAGAAGAAAAACAGAAACAGAAAAGAAATGAACAAAAACAAACAAAACAGGAAGAAAAGGAAACAAGTAAAGGAAAAAAACAACTGAAAAGATTAAAAAAAGAACTGAATAAACTGAATTTGGAAGGAGAAAAACTGAAGGAAGAAGGAGTAAAACTAGAGACAGAATTGCGTACCCCAGAGGGGAGGAAAAAGACAAACCCATTTATCAAAATTTTGAGAAAAATATGAGTACCTATTAGAACTTATATATTTGAGTGATTTAAAACTCATTACTCAGGTGCTATGCAAGTAGCAATGGTGTGCATAGTGCATCATGAGTTTGATATGTACAATCTCCGTTCACCCTGAGCACCCTTCGGCTCCGCTCAGGACGAACGGAGGTAATTTCTCAAAAACTGCTGCAAAGCCCACAGGATAGAATCTGGGAAGCTTTTTCAATCAAACTCTCCAGCCTCGGGAACAGCGCTGCTCCATTTAACCTGTCTGTCAGATAGTCCCAGAATGAAAGACCATACAGGCGACACGTTTTCTTCAGACTGGCAAGGTGTTGCGACTTTGCCGTCCTGCTTCGCTCCGCGTGCCGCCGCTAATCTTACGACGCTTGACGTATTCTCGTATCAGGCTTTCACTCAGGTTGTTATGTAACGGAAGGCTTGGGTCTTCCAGTACCAGCAACAGCTCTTTTTCTATGACAGCAAGGCCTGAGAGCGCTTGCTGGAGAGCCCTGCAATTTGTGCGTGTCTGGATTAGGGCTAAAAAGCCTAGTCGTACCTTCATGGCGTTCTCTTTGGAAGGCTCAGCCTTGAAGGCTTTCAGATCATCATAAATCGCCCAGAGCCATGTCCGGCACCATTTCTGGGCACTGGCTTGTTGCTCATTGACAGGATGAACCTTGTACAGCAACCGCTCTGCATGTACCCAGCACTGGGCGTGTTTGAACACATTGAACTGTTGTGCGCCATCGCTGAAGGTTGTCAGATGCCCTAAGCCATGTTCTATCAAACTGGCATAGATCAAGGCTTCACTGGCTTGTTGCAGGCGTTTTTTGCCTGTCAGGCCATGCTCTTTCATGCAGGCCTTCCAGGCTTCATAACTCAGGAAAGTCACTCCAACGTATGGCTGGAGTACACGCAGCCACTTTTGGGGATATTTGAGTGTCCTCAGGTAGTCCAGGGCATTCCCTGTCATCGCGTACGTCCGAAAAGGCCGGTGCAGAAGGCTTAGAAAATTCTCCCGGCTTTTGCTACCTGTGGTGGCATACCAGGCAAACGACTCATTACAGATGATGGTGCAGTAACCATTTTGTCCTTGATGCCTTGCCCCTGTGTCGTCTGTCTGAATGTAGCTTGAGCAACGAAGGCCTGCGACCAGGATCTCATCCTTCTCACTTTGAAACTGCTCATTCCCTTTAGTGATCAGGTTGCTCAGTTCCCCCGGCGAGATGGAGAGGCCAATATCCCAGAGCCATTCCAGCAGCTGCGGTTGGGTAACACCACAACCGAAATACTGGTGAAGAATGTAGGCTTGCAATGTCGGGCCATAATGGTGCCCGTGCAAATTCGCTGGAGGCTTGGCAGTGACTGTTTTCCCGTCCGGTGTTATCCATTGGTCAAGCAGATATTCGACACTGGTTGGCTTGATCACCAGATCTTGTACATAGAATGGGGTAGTGCCGTTCCAGGTAGATCCCGGAGGAACACCACAGGCCGGGACACGTATGCTCTTTTCAGGCGGTGGCTTTGTGGGTTGCTTGCGCTGATTACGAGTACTTTCATCCGGTTTGCTGACCTTATGTTTTGGGACATCATCCGGGTCAGCTTCATCACCTTGACCGGTTGCCGGTGGAGTACCGGGAGGGCCGTCTGAGTCATCAGGGGGCTTGGTATTTGGTTTGATGTCAGGCTTGGGAGGCAGCTTTTTAAGACGGCGGATTTCAGCCTCAAGGGCTTCAACTTTCTCCTGTAGCTGAGTGATCTGCTCTTGCTGCTGAACGCCTTGTGCCTGCAGCCTGGCAATCAACTCCTTCTGGAGAACGTTCTCTTTCTGGGACAGAGCCAATGCTTTCTGGGACAAAGCCAGCGACTCCTTGAGCAATGTGTTGTGCTGCTGGAGCTGAGCAAGATAATCCAAGACTTTTTGGCCTGGATGGTCATGCTGGACATTGGTTGCAGGAAAAGGAAAATTCATGGTGTAAAAGGATAGGCCAGAGACGTGTATTTTGCTTTATGTCAGCACTTTCTGAGAACTTACAAGAAAGCAGCATTTGAACTATTGATTAGTTTTACGGTCTGAACAAAGGCATTAATTAACAAAGTTCGTTAACGTTCAGTTTTTGCACGGCATTTCAGATTCTCTTATGGCTTATCCCAACAGTAGTACTACAGTGGTGCGCTATCAGGAAATTCAAAGGCCAACAACGAAACCGAAACAGGCTTTGGAAATACCCAATTAGACATAAGGCATGTACCATGTACTACTCCGTTGGCAATCCGGTTACTACTGTTACAGATACAGTTTCCTTTGCTACTTCAACAAATCCACAGAATCAAATTCCAGACACAACCACTAATACTGATAATGGTGCTCTCGGGAATTCAGGTGACTTCGAAAACCACCACATTTACGAAAGTTCATCTGCTAACTCACTCTTTGCTAATCTGCCAGATTCACAATCGCCCCCTCCTCAGGCGATGAGCATCGGGCAAAGAACCATGTTGCCGCATCCAGGTGATAGCACGATGACTATCCCGCCCTGCGGTCAAGAAACCGGGCATGATACTGCTGATGAATATCAACTACCGTCAGATCCACCGCCAGACTACCCCCACAGGTCTGACGGTTCATATTACAATCTGCCAACGTATGATCAGCTGTTCCCCTTGTTTCGAGGTCATGAGACAAACATGGTCATGCCCCGACCAGAAGAAGACGAGATTAACGAAAATCCTTTCCCGGACTACCTTGAAGGGGCATGTGCATTGCCACCCATCACTGCCAAGCCATTAAATCCGGATGAATTCAATAATATATTCTTTCATGCCTGTCTGAGTGATGATTTAGAGATAATTGTACAGCTGTTCCAGGCTGCTGATCCCAAGTCAATGAATAATTTTCTGACGCATCCGGACAACCCAACAATATCAGTTCATCCCCTGCATCTGGCTGCCGAACGTAATCAGACGAGAGTGTTAAAATTTCTCTGCCAAAATCCATATATTGATGTAAATGCTTGCGGGCCTGAAAAAAATACCGCTCTCCACTTTGCCATCAGAAATCACCAGGGGGCAGCCGTACACTTTCTCTGTCAACAACAAAACATTGATGTAAATGTGGAAAACAGCCTCGGTTCCACACCGATTATTTTAGCCTGTGAAAAAAACTCAGATCATCGTATTTTACAAACATTATTGGAAAAAAAGCCGTACCTGGGCCCGAACAAAAATGGTGAAACTGCACTTTCCCATAGCGTTAACAACAACAATCTGAAAACCACTGAAATATTAATATATAACGGCGCGGCACCTGTTGACACGATGCATAGTGATGGAAAGGACAGCATATTTTACCTTTCTTTCACAAATGCCTCCGATCAGATTAGTATTTTGTTATTGAGTTGTTTGACAGACATAAATCAAAAAATATCCAAAGCCGAGGCCCGTGTGCTGCATCTTGCTGCTTTAACAGGCAAAGATGACATCATTACTTACCTGATAGATAGGCGCAAAGCCTCTAAATCCTTGACCAATAAATACGGTTCCATGGCAGTTCATTATGCAGCGCATGCCAATAACGCAACAACATTGCGCAGATTAATCGATCATGGATGCACCCTGTTTGTAGGAAAAGGAAAAATAGAAAAAGACTTCTGGAAAAAGAAAATAATTAATGGTCGTCATACCCAAAAAATAGACTTTACCAGGGCAAATAAATCAAACGGAGAAGAATTATTTTATAAGGGTGGCACACCTTTGGAAATTTTTGAAGGTGATAAAGTACAGATGATAAACTATGAGGAGAAACATGGAATTAAAAACAAAGGAAAAGATACAAAAGCAACAACAATATTCCAGAAATTAGTACAAAAATTACAATTACTGCCTACAGAAAAACCTGAAACAACAACCGAAGTTGTTGCTTCCACAGACACTACACCAAGTGCGCTACCTGCACCTGAACAGCCTATACCGGGCACGGATCATTCTGGCTTTGCCAACACACATAGAAGTGGTGATGAAACAAACAGGAATCCTGAAAATATCGATCCGGACGACGTCTGCGGGGCATCAGCACTAGCAACTATAACGCAGGCACCACTTAGCCGTGACGATTTCAATATAACGTACTATGATGCGTGCGTGGCAGGTGATTTAGACACTATCAAACGCCTGAAACAAACTCAGCCCCAATTAATGATTGACTCTCTGAGAGATCCACATGATCCAGATGTATTAATTCATCCCTTGCTTCTGGCTGCCTTAAATAATCAGTGGGCAGTGTTAGAATTGCTTTGTAAGCTGGACGGTATTCATATTAACGCTCGCATGAGAAATGGTGATACCGCTCTTAGTCTGGCTGTTCGCATGAACAACCAGGACGCCATACTTTTTCTCTGCCAACAACCTGGCATTGATGTCAATGTGTCAGATTCCAAACGTAATACCCCTATTACTACTGCATGTGAGTTAAATTTGAACGATCAGGTTATAGATGCATTATTATCGAATCTGAAGCCGGGCCGGATTAGTTACGCACAAACCGCACTTTATTCCAGTGTTAAAAACAATAATATTAACACTACTGAAAAATTATTGAATGCTGGAGCCGTCTCGGACATACGTTGTAAATACGCAACACATTCTTTGCTTTATTTTTCTTTCACACATGCCAACGATGATATCAGTAAATTGTTATTGAAAAATATGTCCAACATAAATAAAACAATATCTGTTAATGGTACCTGCGCGCTTCATTTGATATGTTATCTGGGCAAACATACACTTATCTCGTACCTGATAAATGATCTTGGTGCGGCAAAATTCATAGAGACTAATCTACGTGCCAGGCCTGTCCATTATGCAGCGCACAAAAACAATCAAGAAACACTGATTGAATTAATCAAACACGGATGCACCTTGAAGGAAGGTCGGGGAAAAATAGAAGATGAGTTCTGGCCACAGAGCCAGGGAGCAATGTGCGCTGGGGGGAAATACATACCTCCAATAATAAATTATAAGAAATACAATAAATCAAATGGGGAGGATTTACACAGCCGTGGTGGTACACCTTCAGAATTTTATGGGAAAGGTATAAATGAGTTAAAAGATTTTGAGGTATCGCTGAATATAAACATAAAGGATGAAAAGAAGAAGGATCGAAAAAGAATGGAAGAAAAAAACATAATATAAAACAGGAAAAATAAGAAAAGCGTTAAAACACCGCACGACTGCATGGGTGCTGCTTAGGGTGGACATTAGGCTTATCCCTCCATTTTCAATGGCTTTTGAATGGAACCACGAAGGACACAAAGAGCACGAAGGAAATAAAATCTCTTCTTTGTGTTCTTCGTGTCCTTCGTGGTTCCATCTTTAACTGTGCAAAGAGAACTGATACTATCTACACTATCGTGCAATATTGGATCTATTGATCGCCATGCCACCCCCTGCTGCCGATATTGCCAGAATCATCGACAGCCAGTCTTGATGTATGGGGGAGCCCACCTGGCAGGTTCTCCTGGCACAAAGTGAAAAGCTGGCATAAAATCATTTTCGATGATTGCATTCAGCCCCCTTTTATGGTTTCTGCTAATTTTCCAATGCTCGTTTCCATAACCAATACCCTGAATCAACTGATATAAAATAGATTTAATTTGTGCATTCTCAAAAGCCCGTAAATCCCGGATATGGTGCATAATTAGCGCGCCTGTATTACGCCAACATGTTATGATTTTTTAATAAGATGCAATCACTCTTTATTGGGACTAAATAGTCACATTGAATAATCAAGAGCAAGGCACAAATGATACCAAAATATCACCCTGTTTTATTCCAGAGGCCATTATTGTCCGAAAGCACTGAAAACCTGGATGAGAAAATAACTGATTACGTTGCTTTCCCTAATGGTGATTTTAGAACACTGGCAGAAATTAAAATGGATCAACCTGTCAGCTACATCAAAATGAAAACCCAGTTTCTGACTGACATTGGCAAGCTAAAGCATTTGACACAGCGTTTAATCAGCAATGAATTTGATGATCAAATTGATACCTTTCACACAAAGATTGCAGAGGACCTGAAAAGTGATGATAAAAAACCTCACAGCCTGATATCGTTCAAGGATACACGCTATTATCTCCATAAAATAATTACTCGAACTGAGCGGTTTCTTGAGCTGGAAGCGAAAAATCCTGATGATGCTGATAAATTATCTTTAAATAGAGACAGTTTTTGCACTTTGTTTCATGAGATTCTTTCAGGGATAGACTATTGTCTTGGGGGCAATGGTACCCGCCTTCAAAGTGGATTTACCAGCATCGAGAACTCCCGTGACCCGCAAAAGGTTCTGTTGCAGATTCGACACGGGTTACTGGATTATGGCATTAAATTATTTCTGATAAATGAGCGTGCCAATGATAAGGATATATTTCGATTAGGGAATGAAGTACACACGCACAGTGAACTTTACAATTTAGTCTGTAAACAGTTTGGTTTGGAACCCCTTAAAGATTTTGGTCACAATGTCAATCTCAATGATAAGATAGAAATGATTAATCGACTTGAACTTATCCTGCCATCCCTGATGCCGGAGTTCGACATACTTAATAAACTGACAGATGTATTTTACCAGGACTTAGTATCCTCTTTAAAAAAGCGAAATAAAGAACACTGGCTAACCCGTCCTGTTTTTATCTCAGAATTGAAGGATGAAATTATTGATGGAATTAAAGAGGATTTTATAACCCCAATAAATCTTCGGTTCAAAACCAATAATAAAAACAGGCTCGGCCTATGGACAATCATCAAATCCTGCAGTGATGGGAGCTATGAATTTTCAGAGAGTCGGGAGCGATTTCAGGTATGGTTAATCGATAATTATTTAAATCATACTCCTGCCGCGAACGTACTCACTATGGTTGGTAAGAAAAATAAAGCACATTCTTCCCGGTTTTTTTCGAAGAAAAATAGAGATAACACACCACTTTTCTACATTGGCTCGAAGGATAATCTCTATTTTTGGGTTTTTAAATCAGAAACTCCTCTTATACAGTATGCCAACTGCAACCTGGAATGGAATAACCATCAAACACTGACTCTGAGTCATTTAACAACAGCTGATTTTTATAGCTTACCAAATGAAGTACGTTTCAATCTTTTTCAATTTGCTTTGAACAACTCCAATAAATCAAGTGATTTTTTTGAGTTTTTCTTTAATAAAATTGCAGCTGAAAAATGGGACAAAATGGTTGAATCTGCCCCTGAAATAAAGGAGATCATGTTCGAAAAATTTACTAAAATCATGAACGACGATAAAGCGGTCCTCCGGGGGTTAACCGATTATTTACCACACCTGCCCAAGGAATCCCTTAAAGAGTATGCCAGTAATTTCTTCACCGACTTATTACATCGGGCATTTAAACTGCAACAAGTTGGTGTCATTGACTTTTTACTAACACATGGTTTGCACAATAGTTCAACCAGGTTTATTAAAGCTGAATTCCAGAAAGTCTTGTTTTCAACATTACAGTCTGACTCAGAAAAATTTAAAATACTCTGCAAACATCCTGTTATTGACTTCAACTCAAAAAATGAACAAGGTCAAACGCTGTTAATGATAGCGGCAAAATATGGCAAAACAGAGCAGCTAAAACTATTTCTGGCAAAGAAAGGAAGTAAAGTGAATGTGCAGGACATGAATGGCTATACCGCACTCTCTCTGGCTGCAGCAAATGGGCAAATGGAGTGTCTGACGTTACTTCTGACCCGTGACGATATCAAACTGAATCTGGAGTCCAATGACGGTTGGACCGCATTAAAGCTCGCTGCAAAACACGGGCGAACTGACTGTCTGAAGATGCTTCTGAAACAGCAAAAAATTAATGTAGACCTGCGTTTCAAGAATAGCTGGACGCCATTAATGGCGGCAGCAAGATGCGGTCATGGGGACTGTGTAAAGGCATTGCTTGACCATGATGCGTCGTCGATCAATGAACAAAACAGGGAGGGTTATACGGCGTTGATGCTGGCGGTAATTAAAGGGGATGAACGTTGTGTCTCGTTATTATTCCAACTATCCGATAGTGGCATCAATACAACCAACACAAACGATAACACTGCATGGGTTCATCTGCGTAATATTTTTGGGGTAACGCTCGCAATGCTGGCGGCAAAATATGGCAATATTTATTGCCTGAAAGCAATTCTGGAGAAAAAAATCATTGATGTGGACGAGGTAGAAAATAACGGCAAAACTGCACTCATGCTGGCTGCGGCATTTGGGCAAACGGAGTGCCTGGAATTACTTCTGGCACAGGAAGGAATTGACGTTAACAAGCAGAAAAACAACCTCAAGACTGCTCTCATCATGGCGGCAAAACGTGGGCGAACGAAGTGCCTGAAAATACTTCTGGCACACCAAAAAATTGATGTGAATTGTCGGGCCAGACATGGTGTTACTGCACTCATGCTGGCTGCACAACTCGGGCATACCCAGAGCCTGATAGCACTTTTGAAACATAAAGACATCAAAGTGAATGCGCGGGACATCAGAGGCTGGACCGCATTAATGTACGCAGCAAGAAACGGGAAAACGGACTGTTTGCTGGCGCTTTTGAAAAAACAGGGAATTGACGCAAACCTGCCTGACATTAATGGCTGGACGCCATTAATGTCGGCAGCAAGAAATGGTCATGGGGACTGGGTTGAGGCGTTGCTTGTACATGACCCTTCGTCGATCAATGCCCGAAACAAAGATGGCGCTACGGCTTTGATGATGGCAGCAGATGGTGGGGATGAACGTTGTGCCATGTTATTACTCAAACAACCGAATATAGACATCAACACAACAGATAAATACGGTAAAACCGCATGGCAGTGTGCGCAGTCCAATAATGTAGCAGAGTGTCAACCATGGCAACAATTTCAACGGATCCTGGATGCAGTAATCAGTGGTAATTTGACATCACTGACTGAACTGCTGAATTTTGCCGGAGCATTGATCCATGTTCGTAATAAACAAGGGTTAACACTGGCAATGGTGGCCGCAAAAAATGGCCAGATTGATTGCCTCAAAGCAATTCTGGCGATGAACGTCATTAACGTGAACGAGAGGGATAAAACGGGCACAACTGCACTCATGCATGCTGCAGAATATGGGCAAACGAATTGTCTGGAAGAGCTTCTGAGAGAGGAAAAAATTGATCCGAATGCCCAGTCCAATACCGGTTGGACCGCATTAATGCACGCAGCAAGGAACGGGAAAACGGACTGTTTGCTGGCGCTTTTGAAAAAACAGGGAATTGACGCAAACTTGCCAGACATTGATGGCTGGACGCCATTAATGTCGGCAGCAAGATACGGTCATGGGGACTGTGTTGAGGCATTGCTTGTACATGACCCTTCGTCAATCAATACACAAAAGAATCACGGCTACACGGCTTTGATGCTGGCAGTATTTGCAGGCGAATCAGGTTGTATCAGGTGTTTACTTTCACATCCTGACATCAAAATTGATAGTAAAGTACTGGACCTGGCTAAACAGAAAAATGATTCGGAAAGTTATCAGCTAATGGTTAATCATAAGCCTGAATCCAGTTGAGTCTGTCTATGAAGATTTTGAGGCATCGCTGAATATAAACATGAAGGAAGAAGGACCAAAAAAGTATGGAAGAAAATCATAATATAAAACAGGAAAAATAAGACAAGCGTTAAAACGCCGCACGACTGCATAGATGCTGGATCAGTTGCCGGGAGTGACCGGTCATCTGGTCAGGCAATACGTTTTCATTTGATTAACTGATTATGACGGCAACACAAAACTCCCGGGAGGCTCTATACAAAGAGAACTGATATTATCTACACTATCGTACGATATTGGATCTATTGATTGCCATGCCAACCCCCGCTTCTCTGGAAATACAGGCATTTTTACAACACCTCTGGCTTGAACGAGGGCTCAGCAAAAATACCCGTGAAGCTTACCAACGGGACCTGCTGCTCTTCTCTGAGTGGCTGCAAAAGCACACACAAAACGTCGGCAAGCTATTACTCTCAGCCAGCGAGGAGGACCTTCGCCGGTTTCTGGGCTGGCGTTATGAGCAGGGTTATCACCCACGATCAACTGCCCGGCAAATCTCCAGCCTGAGAGCCTTCTACCGTTACCTGCTGCAATCTGAACAGATCACCACTGACATTACGGCCAATATTGACATGCCCCGCCAGGGCAAGGCATTGCCAAAAACATTGTCAGAAGAAGAGGTAGAGTCACTGCTCAGCAGCCCGGATACCGATACCGCCATTGGTCTTCGTGATCGTGCCATGCTTGAGATCCTCTATGCCTGCGGCCTGAGAATCTCAGAACTGGTCAACCTGAAGATGGACAATATTAATCTCAGACAGGGAGTGCTCCGCATTATCGGTAAAGGCCGGAAGGAACGGCTGGTCCCCATGGGCCAGAATGCCATTGCATGGCTGCAGCAATATATACGACAGGCAAGAGGTGATCTGCTGAACCAGTATGACAGCCGAACCCTGTTTCCGGGTCGTCAGGGGCGTCCAATGACCCGGCAGGCCTTCTGGCATCGGATCAAGCGCTACAATACGATTGCTGGTATCACCACCGACGTTTCTCCCCATGTCCTTCGACATGCTTTTGCCACCCACCTTCTAAACCATGGTGCAGATCTTCGAGTGGTCCAGCTGCTGCTTGGCCATAGCGATCTGTCCACCACCCAGATCTATACCCATATTGCCAACCACAGGCTGTCAGAACTGCTCCGTGAACATCATCCCAGGGGGTAATCTGGCCGTCTGTTCACTATTTTTTAGAACTCTCCACCCGATAACCGTGTCCAGGCGATACAACAGGAAGAAATAACGCTAGACTATCTTGTTTTAACCAGCGCTTCTCTCCAATGCTGGAACGGCTTGCCGATAGCCCCTGAGATGTCCGGGCTTATCTTGTGAATCTATAAAGGAATCAGTATGTCTAAATTCTCTGCGCTTCTGTTAACGGCCATGATGACCACAAGCGCTGGCTGGTCTGTGGCCGTCCATGCAGAGGCTTCCGGCAAGGACAGTGCCGTTCAGGGCCCCGAGACCCTGATTGAACGTCAGCTGAAAAAACTTGATGCCGCCGTTCCCATTGAGTCGATCACCAAAAGCCCGATGCCCGGCATCTACAAAGTGATGCTCAAAGGTGGCTTTGTGATCTACAGCAGCGAAAGCGGGCAGTATTTTATTAAAGGCGATCTGTTGGAAGTTCGCGGTAACCAGCTGGTTAACCTGACGGAAGAGGTGAAAAGCCAGCAAAACGCCAGGCTGCTGAAAGCCCTGAACAAAGAAGATATGGTGATTTTTGCACCGACAGGTGAAACCAAAGGTGTTGTGTATGCCTTCACGGATGTCGACTGTGGCTACTGCCGCAAACTGCACCGGGAAGTCGACCAGCTGAATGCGCTGGGTATTGAACTGCGCTATCTTGCCTTCCCCCGGGGTGGCCAGCAATCGCCAGTGCATGGCAAGATGACCGATGCCTGGTGTTCAGTAGACCGCAAACAGGCATTAACCGACCTGAAAACCGGCAAGTCCATCAGTGCAGAAATTCAAGGTGATAAGGCAGCGTGCAGTTCTGTCATTGATAACCACTACAACCTGGGTGTCCAGATGGGCATTAACGGCACTCCGGCCATGGTGTTGGAAAATGGTCAGGTTATTCCGGGCTATCGCCCTGCTGCCGATATTGCCAGAATCATCAACAGTCAGTCTTGATGTTTAGGGGAGCCTGTCTGGCAGGGTCTTTTGGCACAAACTGAACCCCTGCTTTGGCCATTACAGATAGATCATTTTCTTTGTCATTCCACCATCAACCACGATATTGGCACCGTTGATGAAGTCATTCTCTTCATGGGTCAGAAACAGACAGGTATTAACAATATCCCGTGGCTTACCCACTCTCCCCGATGGATGCTGACGGTGATCCTGCCCGGTCAGCTGATCATAATCTTCAGTTTGAATCCAGCCAGGACTGATGGCATTCACGGTAATGAACGTTTGTGCCAGCGATATGGCCAGCGTATTGGTCAGCGACACCAGGCCGCCTTTGGACGCGCCATAGGCCTCCCAGCCGGGTTCATTCTGGTGCCAGCGGGTAGACGCAATATTGATAATACGACCGTACTGCTTATCGCTATGGTGCCTGATAAACTCTCTGGCACAGTTAAAGCTGCCGCTCAGATTAACATCAATCACCCTGGAAAACTCGGCAGCAGTAAGTTCAGTCACCGGCTTATTAAACTGGCTTATGGCACCATTATTAATCAGGATATGTGCAGTGCCATATTGGCGAACAATGTTGTCAAAGGCTGCTTCAATCATCTCCGGTTTTCCCAGGTCAACGCTGTAGAAAGCCATATCACCCGTTGCCGGTTGATGCAGGTCGAAGCCAACCACAGTAGCCCCCTGCTCCCTGTAAGCCCTGGCAAGGGCATTGCCAATACCCTGACTGGCACCTGTGACAATAACGACTTTATCTGAGTACATACCGTGAGACATCCGTTATAAGTAGTTAAGAAAATGAAATCATATTTTCTGGCCAACTACTTAGATAGCTGAAAAGCTGGCATAAAATCATTTTCCAATGATAGCATTCAGCCCCCTTTTATGGTGCCTACTTATTTTCCAATGCACGTTTCCATTAATGAGCACCTTAAAAACTCTGGCCTGCGCGAAACTGCTCACAGATGTTGATCAGCAAAAGCAGCAACTGAGCACGGAGTCCATGATTGAAAAGGCATTACTGGTCACTTACTCACCGGTCACCGAACCCCGCGAGCGTGGAAATAATTCTATTAAATGATAACTCATTGAAAAAATCACTTATGATTTAGAGTGACTAAAATTTGTATATCCTCAAAAACCCGTACATCTTGAATATGCTTCATAATCAGTGTACCTGAATCACAAAAATTATGTTACGATTTTGTTTCATACCAGGCATGACTTTTTGACAAGATACAATTACGCTTTGTCAGGACTGAACTGTTACATTAAATAATCAATAGGAAACAACAAATGATATCAACGTATCACCCTATTTTATTTCGGAGGCCATTAATCTCAGAAAGTACTGAAAACCTGAATAAAGAAGCAACTGATTACGTTACCTTCCCTGCTGGAGATTTTAGAAAGCTGGAAGATGTTAAAATAAATGAACCTGTCATATACCTCGAAATGAAAACTCAGTTTATGGGTGACATTATCAATCTGAAGGCTTTGACACAGCGTATAATCAGCAATGAATTTGATGAGAAAATTGATACCTTTCACACAAAGATTTCAAATGATCTGAATGATGATGATAAAAAACCTGACAGCCTAGTATCATTCAAGGATACTCGTTATTATCTCCATAATATCATTCATCGAACTGAACGATTTCTTGAGCTGGAAGCAGAAAATCCTGATGATGCTGATAAATTGTCTTTCAACAGAGACAGCTTTTGCACTTTATTTTATGAGTTTCTCGAAGGGATAGACAATTGCCTTGGGGGCAATGGTGCCCGCATTCAAAGTGCATTTACCAGCATCGAGAACTCCCGCGACCCACAAAAGGTGCTATTGCAGATTCGACACGGGTTACTGGATTATTGCATCAAATCATTTCTAATAAAAGAGCGTGCCGGTAATGAGAATGCATTTTTAATAGGGGATGAAGTACACACGCACAGTGTACTTTACAATTTATTCTGTAATCGGTTTGATTTGCCCCCCCTTAAAGATTATGGTCACAATGTAAAGATCGATGATTTGACAGATATGATTGGACGACTTGAACTTATCCTGCCATCCCTGATGCCAGAGTTCAAAATACTCAATAAACTGACAGATGTGTTTTACCAGGACTTATTATCCTCTTTAAAAAAGCGAAATAAAGAAGACTGGCTAACCCGTCCTGTTCTCAGCTCAGAATTTAAGCATGAAATCACTGATGGAATTAAAGAGGATTTTATAACCCCAATAAATCTCAGGTTCAAAACCAGTGATAAAAGCGGGCTTAGCCTGGGTACAATCATCAAAACCTGCGATAATGGGAGCCATGAATTTTCAAAGAGTCGGGAGCGATTTCAGGTATGGTTAATCGATAATTATTTGAATCATACTCCTAGTGCGAACGTACTCACTATGATTGGCAAGAAAAATGACGAAGTTTCTTCCCGGTTTTTTTCGAAGAAACGTAAAGATACAGTTACAGATACAGATGAAGCACCATCTTCCTACATTGGCTCGAAGGATAATCTTTATTTTTGGGTCTTTAAATCAGAGACTCCTCTCATACAGAATGCCAACTGCAGCCTGGATTGGGATAACCATCAAACATTGACTCTGAGTCATTTAAAAACAGTTGATTTTGATAAATTACCCAATGAAGCACGTTTCAATCTTTTTCAATATGCTTTGAACAACGCCAACAAACCAAGTGATTTTTTTGAGTTTTTCCTTGATAAAACTGTATCGGAAAAATGGAACAAAACGGTTAAATCTGACCCTCAAATAAAGGAGATTATGTTAGAAAAAATCATTAATACCCTGAACGATGATGCAGCAGGGTCAACCGGCTTTTTACCGAATCTGCCTGCGAGATCTCTTAGAAAGTATGCCAATACTTTCTTCACCGACTTATTACACCGGGCATTTAAACTGAAACAGGCTGGCATCATTAACTTTTTACTAAAACATGGTTTACACAAGAGTTCAACCAGGTTTATTACGACTGAATTCAAGAAATTCTTGTTTTCAGCGGTACAGTCTGACTCAGAAAAATTTAAAACACTCTGTAAACACCCTGTTATTGACTTCAACTCAAAAAATAAAAAAGGTCAAACGCTGTTAATGATAGCTGCAAAATATGGAAAAACAGAGCACCTGAGGCTACTTCTGGCAAAGAAAGGAATTAAAGTGAACTTGCAGGACAAGATTGGCGATACCGCACTTATTCTGGCTGCAGAAAATGGGCGATTGGAGTGCCTGACAGCACTTCTGACAGAGCAAACAATTAATGTAGGCCTGCGTAACAAGAAGCACTGGACGCCATTATTGGTGGCAGCAAGATACGGCCATGGGGACTGCGTAGAGAAATTGTTTGACCATGGTGCGTCGTCGATCGATGAAAAAAACAAGGCAGGCTATACATCGTTGATGCTGGCGGTCATTGGAGGGAATGAACGCTGCGTCTCGTTTTTATTCCAGAAATTCGATAGCGGCAGCAATACAACCAATAAAAAAGATAACACTGCATGGGTTCATCTGCGTAATGGATTTGGGAAAACGCTGGTAATGCTGGCCGCAAAACATGGCAATATTTATTGCCTGAAAGCAATTCTGGAGAAAAAAATCATTGACGTGAACGAGGCAGATAATGACGGCAAAACTGCACTCATGCTTGCTGTAGAAAATGGGCAAACGGAGTGCCTGGAACTACTTCTGGAACAGGAAGGAATTGACGTTAACAAGCGGAACAATAAATACGAGTCGGCTCTCATCATGGCTGCAAAAAATGGGGACGAGGAGTCCCTGAAACTACTGCTGGCACACGAAAGTATTGATGTGAATGGTTATGCCAATTGGGGTGTTACTGCACTCATGCTGGCTGCACAAAACGGGCATACGGGCAGCCTGAAATTACTTTTGAAACATAAAAACATCAAACCGAATGAGTGGAGCATGACCGGTTATACCGCATTAATGTACGCAGCAACAAACGGTAATACGGACTGTTTGCTGGCGCTTCTGAAAATACCGGAAATTGACGCAAACCTGACTGACAGTCGTGGCTGGACGGCATTAATGCTGGCAGCAAAAAACGGTCATGGAGACTGTGTGGAGGCGTTGCTTCTGCATGATCCTTCGTCGATCAATGCACAACAAAAGGGATTCTATACGGCTTTGATGCTGGCAGCAGAAGGAAAGGATGAACGTTGTGCCACGTTATTACTCAAACAACCCAATATAGACATCAATGCAAGAAGTTTTTACTTTAAAACCGCATTGCAGATTGCGGAGGACAATAATTTAGCAGAGCGTCAACCATGGCAAAAATTTCAACAGATCCTGAATGCAACAAGCAGTGGTAATTTGACATTACTGACTGAACTGCTGAATTTTGCCAAAGCATTGATCCATGTTCGTAATACAAAAGGGTTAACACTGGCAATGGTGGCCGTAAAAAATGGCCAGATTGATTGCCTCAAAGCAATTCTGGCAATGAAAGTCCTTAAGGTGGACGAGAGGGATAATAATGGCAAAACTGCACTCATGCATGCTGCAGAAAAAGGGCAAACGCAGTGTCTGGAAGAGCTTCTGACACAGAAGGAAATCGACCCGAATGCGCAATCGAATGCAGGTCGGACGGCAATATTCTACGCAGCAAGTAATGGGCGATTGGACTGTCTGAAGGTGCTTCTGAAACACCCGGGAATTAAATCAGACCTGCCTGAAAATGATTCGGAAATTTCTCAGCTAATCGTTAATCATAAGCCAAATCCAAATGAGTCTGTCCTTCATCAGCAGGTCGATGTCCAATAATAAATAAGTAGATGACTAAGGAGCTGTCCTGAAATAACTTCGATATTTCTACAGACGCCACCCGCTACCCGCCGCCCGCTTCCCGAAAAGCTGGAACCACTTGTGCTTTGCGGGCAGCGGGTGGCAGGAAACGGGCGGCGGTATTTTCCCGGACTCAATAAAATTATGAAGTTATTCCGGGACAATTCCTTGATGAAATCCTATTTTCTGACACATCAGGGCTCCCCCCCCCGACTTCGGGTAACAAGCCGGAACTTATTTCCATGGTGATTGTTCTAAGCAATCTGACACCAATCAGGACAGATGACAAGTTACCATGCAACCACTTAATGCCGATGGTTACCCAGCCTTGCTACAAGCTGGTGCTGCTGGAACCTCAGGAACTTCGGATAAGGTAGACGACACCGCTTCACCCACATATGTAAAACAGATTCCCCGTAGCTCTGGCTCCGACGATCCGGGCGTATTCGGCAGCACCGGGTTACAGCCCCCCCATGATCATAATCGCTCTGTGAACGTGCAACCCGCAGTCAAGACGGACGGACTGACTGCAGGAACCGCTGACAGCAGTGATGCAGTCGTACACTGCACCGGCGCTACCAGCAGGGTTCCGCTGAATTGTGCAGTTGAGTGCGGGGATATCAAGATGGTGGCATGGCTGCTGCAAAATGGCACCGAGGTTGATGGCCGCAACGAAGGCTTGCGGAAGCAGCGTAAAGCCCGCAGATTCCCCGGCAGAGAGGGGTTCACCCCATTAACCCGGGCCGCCATGCATGGGTCAGTGGACATTGCGAGGTTACTGCTGAAGTCCGGGGCAGATGTTGACCACTGGGATGCCAAAGGCATGACACCACTGGCCACGGCTGCAGCCCGGGGTAACATTGAACTTATGCAGCTGTTGCTTGATTACCAGGCGGATATTAACGGCAATACCACAGGCTGGCGGACTCCCCTGACCCAGGCTGCCAGAATGGGGCAGGTCAAGGCGATAAGTCTGTTGCTGGCCCATGGGGCGGATATTAACAGCTTTGCCCGCAGAGGCGTAACGCCTCTGACTCAGGCTACCAAGAATGGCCATATCGAAAGCGTTCGACTGTTGCTGACTATGGGAGCCGACGCTGATAGTAATGATTCTGTATGGTGGCCGCCACTGTGCAGGGCAGCGAGCAAGGGAGATATTGAGATTGCCCGGCTACTGGTGAGTCATGGAGCCAACGTTAATTGTTTTTACGGCGGCTATTACAGGTCGGGTGCCCTTAGCGCAGCTGTCTGTTATAGCCATGTCGAGGTGGTGGAGCTGTTGCTGAAACATGGCGCACAGTGGCAAGGCCCGGCAAACGAGAGTGGTCTTCTTAGAATAGCTGTTGATAATGGTGACATCGAAACCGTAAAATTGTTGTTGAAGTATAATGCGGATAATGTTAACGGCAGTAGATTCAGTATCTATTCACCACTGCGAGGGGCAATCAATCGGGGATATATTGAGTTAGCCAAACTTCTGTTACAAGCCGGTGCTGATCCTGATTGCAATGCCCCAAGTAGTGGCCTTCTCCCCAGCCTTCTGGCCACAGCGGCTGATTTCGGACAAATTGAACTGGTTAAACTGCTGTTGCAATCCGGTGCCGATGCTCACAGCCTTACCTGCGGGGAACTTACGCCCTTAACGCTGGCGGCGTCGGCAGGGCATGACCAGGTCGTGCAGTTATTGTTGCTGCATCAGGCGGACGTTCATAGTCGTGCCAAGGGTAATGGTGCCCCCTTGACGCGGGCGGCAGCGGCAGGACATTACAAGGTGGTGCAGTTATTGTTGCAACATAAGGCGGATGTCCATAGTCATACCTCTGGTGATTGGACTCCTTTGACTCAGGCGGCGGATGCAGGACATGACCAGGTGGTGGAATTATTGTTGCAGCATAAGGCGGATGCTAATAGTCATTCCTCTGCCCGTGGTACTCCTTTATATCGGGCGGCTTATGCAGGACATGGCAAGGTGGTGGAATTATTGTTGCAGCATAAGGCGGATGCTAATAGTCATTCCTCTGCCCTTGGTACTCCTTTATATCAGGCGGCTTATGCAGGACATGACAAGGTGGTGGAATTATTGTTGCAGCATAAGGCGGATGTTCATGGTCATACCTCTGGTTATTTCACTCCTTTGACGAGGGCGGCTTTTGCAGGAAATTACCGGTTGGTGCTGTTGTTGTTGCGGCATAATGCGGATGTTCATAGTCATGGAGTTGGAGATGGTACTCCTCTGTTCTGGGCCAACCAGAGAGGATACTGGAAAATTGCTTTTGAACTGCTCTACTACGGAGCCTGTCCGGAAAGAAGCCAGGCTCCGCATGTTATCCACACAGTCACCCGGAAATTTGGCTACAACCCCCGGGAAACCCCTCTCAGTCTGGAAAGTTTGTGCAAGAGGCGTTTGGATGATGTGTTTGATAAACGAACAATATCTTCTTTGGATATGCCTTATTTATTGAAAAACGAACTAATTAAGGAAAAATTTTTCCCATAAACACGACACGCCATTACTCTGGCCCAATGCCTTACTAGGAGCCTGTCCGAGAATAGACTGCCCTACCGGCAACTGCTCCTGCGTTGCTCTAGCTCCTGCATCCATGCAGTCGTGCGGTGGCAGCAAATTGGTCTAAAATTTCGTTTTGTTCGGCAAATAGCCCCGCTATTCACCTCACAAAACGAAATTTTTATCCTCAATTTTCTGCCATCCTCGCTACGGGGTCGCCTAGACGGGCGCTATTCTCAGACAGCCTCCTAGACAGCAGTCTCATGGTTTGGACGAATCGGCAGAGGTACCAGCATTTTCTGCATTTTTATCCCCCCTTTGTCATTGTATCCCCTGAAGCGCTTCCGAATGACCACGGCAAATCCTCTTTTTGCAAGTACTCTTTTTGCCCGAGGTGATTTCAGGGTTTCCTGGGTTAATGTGCCGAGGCTCATAGGTATCCCCTTCAATTGCAGTCGTTGCACCTCTTGAGCGATGGCACCTTGTGTTTCCATACTTAATAAACTGAAACCCTGGCGACACTGCATCTTTTCCAGACGGGTCATCCCTGTTGGCACTCTGACTTGCCTGAGATCATGGAAGCTATTGTGGATGCCACGGGTAACCCCCTTTCGGCAATTAGTTTTGCAACCTTTATGGTCAGAGCTTTTACAGGTGTGAATGCCTGCACGGCTGGCAATATAGCGCCGGACATTATCGTCCAGATATTTTTCCATGTTCTTTAGTGGCAAGGGCGTCAGTTCAAATTTCTCGGTGATCGTTGCTTCATCAGGTTCAAGCTGGTAAGTCTGGACATAGGAATCCGGCCGACAGTCTTCACGCTTATTGCCAGTAACCTGTAGCAGATCAGCGGCACCGTGCATGGCGGCTTCCAGTTGCCGTTGAAAGTCGGGTTTCAGGGCAGGGTCATTGGTGAAATCTCTGGTTACCTGCGACGGCAGATCCAAAAGCGAGGCGTCAAAGTGGCCAGGCTGCTGACGGTCTTCGAAGGATCCCGGGAACGAGGCGTCAATCCCGGTGCATCGGATAAAATCCATACGGTCAGCAAAGCGCAGTACATGCAGATAACGCCGAACCGATGACGACAGACCCTGGTCGCTCTTGCCATGTACGTCATCTTCCTTGCGAGACAGTGCCTCGCCAATCTCCTTCAGACACTGTTGTGGATACTGCCCCTGAAGATCCCGTTTGAAATAGCCAGCCGCCCTGGCTTCTTCATCTCGCTTGGGGACATCTTCCGCTGCGGCGTCATGATAGATGATCGCCAGCGACAGCAGGTTCTTTTCAGATTCAGAGAAATGCATCTGATGGAATTTCTCCAGCAGCTCGATATACCACAACAGATTGTTCCGGGCCCGCAATACATGGCAGCAGTTGTGATCCGGCTTCCATACCCCAGGCAGTGTGCCACTGCCAAGGCATTTGATAACTCGCTCTGGACCGGGCCGTCGGTAATAGTGCTGTAATATTCTCAGAATGGTCTCTTCGTTATCTTTGGCATTGGGCAGAACCGGTGGCTGGCTGAAGGCGTCAACGATAAACTGCAACTCCGTTGGTTGCGTCAGGGATGCAGTCTGGGCAGACTGACAGCCGGTAAGGCCGAGAGACTTTTGCAGTTCGACGATTTCTTGTTGCCCTTTTTTGATATTTTCTGGCCACTGCTGATAAAAGGGCTCTTGATCTCGACGTTCCCAGAGTTCTTTAACCCAGTAAATATAATCATCTGCGCAAAGCGTTCCCAGGGATTTTTTAATGCTTTTGGCACTGGTGTTTGCTATTGATTTTCTCACAGCGCCAAGTGTTTGATCATCAGGTACACCATAATAAAACAGGGCTAATAAATTATCCTTAAAGTGCTTATAGCAATAATATCTCTGAAAAGGTTCCCGAAGTGTGACAATAAACACTTCCTGCAGTTGTGCTGCATTGAAACTCTGACAACGTTTATGAAACTGCAGCATAACAACCGGATGATTGAAAGAGCGGTGACCAATCAGAAAAGACATAGTAGACCATAAGTGACCCTTGTAGGGTATTCCCAATGCCTCAAAATGACAGCAAAGTCTTATTGAATAAAGTTGCCCCAGAACGTTCAGGCCGGTTTTCCAACTAATAGACAACACTCCGCGTCTGACCAGATCACTGGCTAATTGGAAAACTCTATTTTCCTCGTCAGCTGTCTCTCTTGAATCCTGGCGTTCATCATGATCATCCGACAACTTGTAATCATTTCTGTACCATAATATTTCAGCTGACTGGATCAGCAAATCAAGTATTGTCTGATATTCCCCCCGGTAAAAAAACTTTGTTTGAACAGGAGCATTCCGCTCTAATAATTTCCAAATCCGGCCTATTAATTCCCGTAAGTGTTCACGACTGAAGTCCGGGCTCTCTGCCAGTGTTATAATATCCTGAAATGGATGCTGCAGCGTTGGCAGATGGTGTTGATTGAGGGTTTTAGCTTTTAACGGCATAGGCAGAAGATTCAACATCCCCCTGAAGGCATCTTCAGAAATGTTATGGGATAACGCAAAATTACCAAGCTTGGCCTCATTAAGTGCTAAATGATCAGTACTGAGTTCATCCTCAAAATAAACCTCTGCTGAACCGCTTTGCTGGGAATAAACCATCCAGGGCAACGAATCAATGCCAAAAACCTCTTCTAACTGGTGTTTATCCTGCAAATGTTCGGTAATGCTGTTGCCAGTGGCCTCTTTTACCGTGAGATAGCACTTGATTTGTGATTTTATGTACCCGGTGGTTAGCCATTCTGGATAACATGTTAAATTTTCATTATCTTTTTCTTTGAATTCAGGCGGTTTGAATGTGCCTTTCCCGCGCAGCTGACCTGATGAAGATTGCTTATAAACAGTACAGAGCCGTGTAGCTCTCTCCTTCATTTTCTCCCGCAGTGAACTGTGGTCAGGAAGACATTTAACAGGCAGTTCGTCTGGCTTTAAGGCATTGTTCTGTAATCTGGATGTTCCGGCATTTTTCTTATAAACAGCCAGAGTACCGGGGTTTATAATGCCAACGGTGGCATGGTGCGATCTTAACATCAATGGCACATCTTCCATAATCAGGATGACGGGTCTTGGCGCTTTTGGTAACTCATCGTTATGATCAAGATAAGCCGACTCTTTTTTGAATCTTGCATGAGCTGATTCCCCGTGACACATCCAGATCTGTCGAGCACCCAACGTGCCTGCCTTGAAAGCACCCAGCAATTCCTGCTTTATCTGCTCTTTGCTACCCGGGGAATGACGAGTTTCATTGTTTGAATGTTTGCCTGGTTGCACCGGGCAACTCTCAGGGCTCTTAAACGATGCTGTTGAGAATGAATGTGCTGTATTGGGTAATGAATTCATGGTGATGATACATAGAATAATCAGAATGTCAGAGTGATGACGAAAGTGAGTTTATAACCGGCAATACCTGACCCAATTTTTTATCAAGAAAGTCCCTCTATTTCTGTAAAAACGCAGCCTTTGGAAAATCGTTGTTACTTTTCCTGTTAGACCACGGGAAACATTCCCTTGTTCAACTCCAGAGACTCTATTCCCGCTCTAATATCCTGACGCTGACTTTTCATTAATTGTTCACACAGTTTTTTATTACCTAACCAATATTCTCTAAAATTCATCACACACCTGATTTCATCTTCTCCTGTGCGATCAGTATTTGTCTGATTAAATGGTGATGACAAATCACTTATACGCTTAAAAATAATTTTCACTGAATTAATAATTTGTTTGTGCAGCATTTCAGCATAACCAAGGCGCTGCTCTCTCAGGCAGACATCTTCTTCCGGATTATGGCGAGGATCACTGCAAGAGTAGCCGGGAGAGGATAACCTGGGTAATCCGGCAGCGGGTTTCGAACCATAACGATACCAGCTTTCAGGCAGGCAACGAGCTTCATCAGCAAATGCCTGAGCCAGGTCATACAATTTGCTTATTTTAGTAAATGATTGCTCCGGTGTAATACCTTTAAATGTCATTTCATTTAAAAGAGAATTTAAATATTGTGACAACTCTTCTGCCCTGGGAGAGTTTTCCAGGTGAGGTCCGGCAGTATAATCAAACATTTCCTGACTTACCGGAATCGCTAATGGAATGGAGACCTGCCATTCACTTATGCGCTTGGCAATACGCTCTCCGAGATGGACATCCAGATGTTGAACAAAGTTATCTCTGGCTACTTCTACATTTCTGGCAACAGTGTCAGTAAAGGCTCTTATGGCAGAATATACGACACAGGTATCTTCCCGGTAACCTTCATACTGAAACCAGAACGCATCACTGCAGGATAGCCTTACACCTGAATCTGCCAGAACAATACTCATGACTGAGAAGCAACCATTTTCATATATAAAATATGTAGGTGATTCGACAGTGCTTTGTACCGAAAGGTTCAAAATTCTGAGAATATCCTGACAGAGATCATTGATGTTGACTCAATGACTGCACTTTTCAGGTATTAATGCAAAAAAGTAGAATGGATCTCTTATCCTATAATGTCGGATAAACAAAATATGGGAGTCAAATAAATGGCCGAGTCATTCTTCGAACAACAAAATGTGCTTGGACTGATACTGGAAACCTGCTGTAAGGACCCTGTTACCGGCTTTTTTCGGGACGGTTTCTGCCATACCCACCCCGATGACAAAGGGGGGCATTCGGTGTGTGCTCACATGACGGATGAATTTCTGCAATACTCGCTGTCCAGGGGCAATGACCTGATCACCCCCCGGGAGGAATGGGACTTTCCCGGGCTCAGGGCCGGTGACCGATGGTGCCTGTGTGCAACACGATGGCAAGAAGCATTGGCAAACAATGTAGCACCTCCTGTTTATGTCCGGGCGACCCATATCAATACACTGAAGGTGATTGAGCTGACTGTTTTGAAGCAATTTGCCATTGATATCAGCTAAGTCGCTGTCCTGAAATAACTTCGATATTTCTACAGATGCTACCCGCTACCCGCCGCCCGCTTCCCGAAAAGCTGGAACCTCTTATGCTTTTGCGGGCAGCGGGCAGCAGGCAGCAGGCAGCAGGCAGCGGTATTTTCCCGAACTCAATAAAATGATGAAGTTATTCCGGGACAATTCCTAAACGACGCTGGCGATCTCGCCTGGTTTCCTCAGCATTTTATCTATGTCGCCTATATGAGTTTCTTCATCTGCAATCAAACGGCGGGCATACTCTTCAACCACCACCAGTTTATCTTTCTCAGCAAGTTCCAATAGATCATAATAGTACTTGACCCCCTGCTTCTCAAAATCCAGAGATTCCATCAGGATGTCGTGAATATCATGTTTTGAGGTTTCCAAAAGCCCACCGATGCCAAGGGATGGGTGCTCGCCGAGATAAGTGATCATTTCTCCCGCTTCATAGGCATGATTCAGCGTTTCTGTTGCTGCTGAACGAAACCATCCAACAATGGGAATCCTGCTATAGCCAAACACCATAAAGCTGTAGTGACTGTATCGTACAACCCCTGCCAGCTCATGCTCCAGAATCTGGTTCAACTTGACCACTACGGCCTGATGCTCAGTGGACATAAACACCTCATCTCAAGGTTATATTTGAGCATGAAAGTATAGTCAGAATTATCAGTGAAACAGTCAGGATGATATTTCACCAATTCAAGAACCTAATAATCATTTTGAGGTCCAAGGCGATGTTTAAAGTCCAGCTGTTCAGGGTTTCATTCTGAAAGCAACCAGATCGACCTCCTCCCCCTCAAAGCCTGCTGGCCGGATTGACCAGGCAGCCGGTTCACGTCGGCCGCCCAACCACTCCGGAAGCACCTTTAACGGCAAAAAAGTCTCAAACCAGCCGTCTCAAAGTAAAGCCTCCATCCCGGATATAAGCAAACAGATTGAAGACAGCTTTTGGCAGAATAAACAGTTACAAAGTCATAAAATTACCACGGCTGACGTGCTTAAAGCCTATAGAAATGAAAGTTCGACGATAAGAAGCGGCTTCTTCCTGCAAAAGCTCTGCTTGAAGAACATTTTACACAACGATCGCAAAGTTACCCCGGATCAGGTCATTCAAGAGTATAGCCAGAAGCCTGATCGGCATAATAAGTACCAGGTAGCAATAGCCCGCTTCAGAGCGGAATGTTGCCTGAGAGTTTTGCCATTGCATGGCCAGCCGGTCACACCGGAGCAAGTGATCAGGGGTTATCAGGCAGTCAGGGCAACACTGGAGCTGGCGCGCTTTAAGGAAGAATGTTGCCTGAGAGGGCTTACTTTGAATGAACGACAAGTCACACCGGAAGCGGTAATCAGGGATTTTCAGGCAGTGGGAGCAACTCTTGAGCTGGCGCTCTTCAAAGCAGAGTGTTGCCTGAGAAACCTGGCGTTGAATGGCCAGCTGCTGACACCGGATGAGGTGGTGCAGGATTTCCCGGATAGTCCGGAGGGGCAACTCGGGCTAATGCGCTTTAAGGAAGACTGTTGCCTGAAGTGCCTGTCGTTGAATGGCCAGCAGGTCACACCGGATTCAGTGATTAAGGGGTATCAGACAGCCAGGAAACAACTGGAGCTGGCGCGTTTCAAGGAAGAATGCTGTCTGAGGGGGTTGCTGTTGAATGACCAGCAGGTCACACCGGATGCAGTGCTGAAAGATTATCAGACCGCCAAAGCGACACTGGAGCTGGCACGCTTCAAAGCGGAATGTTGCCTCAGGGGCTTGATTTTGCATGGTCAACAGGTCTCACCGGATTCAGTCGTTAAGGATTTTCAGGCCACCAGGGCAAGACTGGAGCTGGCTCGCTTTAAACAACAATGTTGTCTGAGGGGACTGCTGTTAAAAGGCCAGAAGGTCATACCGGATTCAGTGGTAAAGGATTTCCCGGACAGTCCAGAAGGCAAACTGGGAATAACGCGCTTCAAAGCGGAATGTTGCCTGAAAGGCCTGGTGTTGAATGGCCAGCAAATCTCACTGGAGGCGGTGATTAAGGACTTTCAGGAGAGTCAGGAGGACAAACTGGGGGTCGCACATTTCAAAGCAGAATGTTGCCTGAGGGGTCTGATGTTGAAGGGCCGACAGATCAAAGCGGAAACAGTGGTCAAGTGTTTTCCGGGCAGTCTGGAAGGCAAACTGGGGGCCGCACGTTTCCAAGCGGAATGTTGCCTGAGGGGGCTGATGTTGCATGGCCGACAGGTCACAGCGGATATGGTGGTCAAGTGTTTCCCGGGGAGTCCGGCAGGCAAACTGGGGATAGCGCGCTTCAAGGAACAATGTTGCCTGAGGGGCCTGGCATTAGATGGTCAGAACGTAACACCGGATGCGGTGGTTCAGCATTTCCTCGATAGTCCGGATCGCAAAATGGGGGTAGCCCGCTTCAAAGCGGAATGTTGTCTGAGAGGTTTGCCGTTAAATGGTCAGCAGGTCACACCGGAGGCCGTGGTTAACGATTATCAGGCCGCCAGGGCAACACTTGCGCTGGGACGTTTCAAAGCGGAATGCTGCCTGAGGGGGCTGCCGTTGAATGGCCAGCAGGTCACACCGGAGGCGGTGGTTAACGATTATCAGGCCGCCAACGCCACACTGGAGCTGACGCGCTTCAGAGAACAATGTTGTCTCAGGGGTATGTTGCTGAATGGCCAGCCGGTCAGACCAGAGGGCGTGGTTAAGGATTATGAGCGTGGTGGCTGGTTGCTCGAAAGAGCTATTTTTTATACTCAGCTGACATTGAGCGCCAGGGAATTGAATGGCCACTATCTGGATAGCCGGGAAGTATTGGCAGCGTTTAATGAAGCTCCCGGAGATTATTCTGCAAAGCAAGCCAGGTATCTGATTCAAAGGCTGAGGACAACTCAGCAATTCGATGAAACCAGCGAAACCCGGAGTACACTTCAAGAGGCCTGGCACATCTTAAACAATGTAATGGTCAAAGACGATGAGCATCATCGACTCCAATGTATAGTGAAGTTCATGGCCATGCAGCATGGGCTGCCAATTGATCATCAGAGTGTATCAGCAGAACAGGTATTACAATCCATCAACATGCTGCGGCGCTCATTTCAGAATTCACGACTGTATTTCTTCTTCCTGACATACTGTTATATCACGGGACAGTCCATTGATGGACGGAAGGTCACTAAGCATCAGGCCCTGGAGTGTCTTCAGAGCTTTCCAGCCGCAAGCAGGCTGCGCCACGCTTTAGACTGCTGGTTCGCACAATACTGCTGTGACGCCCGTACAATGGATGAGTTACTGTTCGATGGCCACAAGCACTCAGCTAACCGTGCCATTGTGGGTCAAACCCTGAAACAACGGTTAACAACAGGTGACACCGGCTTTTTGCCCAAGCAGGTTTCGCGGTTTACTGCGCTTACCCTGAAAACCCTGGAGATTATTCAGGAAATCAACGATTCTTATACCCATCCACCCATGCTGATTACCGGTTCTTACGCACGCTTTTTACAGAACCTCTGCTCATCATTTAATGATATTGACATTATCTGCACGCAGGAAGCCTCTGCCAGAACACTCTTTGACAGGCTGCTGGCACTGAACACCGACAGTGATTCTGAAATCCCCAAAAACATCATTATCTGGCCAATCCGGGGGTGTCGGGCGATTAAACTGCCACACGCCTACAATATTCAATTTAATGACGGTGATTTGGGGATGAAAGCCATGGTACTTCAGGTCAGCATCGACGCCAGAGCAGCCCATGAACAGGCCGTACAATTGCCCGTGCACGTTCCTGGCGTCAAAAGACCGGTATGGTGCCTGTCGTTTGCTGAAGAAACCCGATTACTGAACGATACGCTGGAATATCTCGCTAATAACCTTGACTTGCTGACAGAACAATTGCAAAAAGGATCGGAATACCTGCCACGAACCATTCTGTTTAATCTTCCTCAAAACCCTGAAGAGCGTATTTATGGTTTGTTTATGCGCTGCCTGCTGAGCCTGAATAAAGCCCGGCAGTTTATCGCTCTGCAAGAAGCCCAATCCAAACAATCTGACGGCCAGAACAATCACCTTCAGGAACATCGCCTGCCTGTGCTGACTGCAACGCTGCAAATAAAATTGACCTGCCATGCTTGCCGTAAGGATTTTGAACATAGAATTAACGACTGGCTGACGACAACACATCATGCTAATGATTATGAGCTCAAGAGGAAGGACTTTATCAAAACACTACTGGCAATAATAAATATTGAAAGAACTTATAAACCTGAAACAGTTAATCAGATTGAAAGCCATTAACCACACAATCAATCCTGTTTAACTCATCAGTTTTTATTTAATTTTTTTCAAATCACTCAATATCATCTAATAATTAATTTCAGTAATTACAGATGTTCATCTCAGAAAATAATTGATGAGTAAGGATCCAGTCGAGTTATGAATAATATTGGCAACGGTAGTTATACCTGCAACCCCGGTTCTGCAACAAATCAGCAGGATACCGGAGCAGTTGATGAATCCGCAAGAGCAATGCTGGGGCACCATAGTGTTGGTTATAATAATCCCCCTCAGACCCATTTACCCCATGCACCTTCACCCGAAGCTGAGACGGTTTTTAAATTTACAGATGTAGTGACTGGTGACACCCACATAGCAAAAGATTTTTCAGAGCTGTTAAGTTACGATCAACTGCTTTTAAAGCTAAGGGACTCTGCTGGTGAAATTTATGTCCACCATAGGAAGCCCGTAGAGGAAATCGCTAAAGATATTCGCTCAAATGATTATCTGAAGTGGTTACTATTATCAGTTAACAATATTGAGGAAATTCCTGTTGCCCGGGAAGCTTCACTTATTGCCGACAGGGATATATCTATTAGTGGTTTTGATGTGGAAGATAGCAGTGGATCTGATACGGACACAGCCCCTGAGAGACCATTTAACGAAGCGATGAGTAATCACACAAACAGGGCGCAGACATTTAACAATAGTAACTGGAGAAATGTAAGACGTTCGTCTGTTTTTTCCTCTGCTGTCTCTAATCAGGATATTTCTGCCAGCGGTTTTTATTCACTCAAAGATGGGGAGCTGGTGCGATGTTTTTCATGTGGTGGTTGTCTGCAAAACTGGAAGAGAGATGAAACGCCAGATGATTTACATGCCCAGAAGTTTCCAAAGTGCCAGTTTATCCGAAAGAAGTTAGGTGCTGAATTGGTTAATACCATTCAAGAGGCCCTTACCACTGAACAAAAAAATGTCGTAGCCATGACTATTCCCGGATCTCGACATTTATACAGTCAACCTATCGGTGGGCAGAGTAATCACCAAGTGGCAGGCTCCAGCGATGACTTAACACGTTTTCCTGCCTCTTCATCCTCCAGAACAGCCCGATCCAGAGCCCGGTCCAGGGCCCGATCTTGGGCCCGATCTTGGGCAGAAACATCCAGAACAGAAAGATCCAGGTCCAGGCACAGACCCGATGCCAGCTCAAGCTCAAGTTCCAGCTCTATATCGGGATACAGGTCTGACTCTAGTTCTGGTACTTCATCACCAGTATCCTGGCTTGATCAAGAGCATCCTGCACATTACAGAACATATAATCAACCTGCAGATATAAATCTGTCGCTTAACGAAGCCAAAGCAAGGCTGGTAAATATTTTCAGCCCAGTTCAAATACAGAAACTTCACATCCTTGAAGATAAGGTCAAAAGTGCAAACGGTTCAGAGCGTTTACACCTGGGTGATGTATACAAAGAAATACTCAATAATCTGCTGAAAAAACCAGAGCTCATTGGCGAGATTATCGGAATAATTGAAAGTATGTCATCCGAAGATTGCGAGGACCATACTGCGGAAGTTTGTGACCTGATAAAAGTAAGATTCAAGGCGGCAACACTGACGGAGGGTGTGTGTGATCAAGATAACAGCATTAACTGGTTTTCATTGCTTGGTAAAGCCAAACTACTTATTCATGAGGAACAACTGATCAGCGTCCTGGGCAGGCACAACCTCCTTGGAGGTAATGAATCCACTGAAATCAGAGCGTATGTAAAAAACCGGTTTGCGAGAGAAATTTGTGATTTTTCTGAAAATCATATTCAACAATATTTCCCAGAACAGGGCCGTAGTGTTGTCAATGCTATCAGGGGGCAATATGCAAGATTACAATATGATTTTATTCAGGCAATAAACAACAAAAGCCTGTTAAAAAATTATTTGATAAATTTATGCAAGGATGAAATATTTTTTTCGTTTATCAAATCCCATGATGAAGAATTATCACAATGGTTAGCAAAGGAAAATAGCAACTTTGATGGGTTAGTGGATCATTATGATCAAAACCATGCAGGGAGTACCAGTTCCAATGAATATACCTATGTCACCTCATTAAACAGGCTCAGGGAAACCAAGGATCTTGTTGATTCAGTGGCACTAAATCAGTTTTTTGAGTCAAAGATTGATGAACAATGGGATGCACTGGCTTATGCGACCCAACCGTCAACTTACTAGTATCTGATCTTTTGTAAACAACTGAATTATTGAAAGATTATTTATCATAGGAACCTTTCTAAAAAGAGGATGTCTTAATACATAATTCAATCATTCTATAATTCAATGTATTACTATCATCAATTACCCGATGTCGATATTGATCTTGATGGGCTTTTTGCAAGACCATCAGATCAACCGCTTCAGACAGGCACAAATGAACAACAGTCGACGTACCAGGGTATGTCTGTTAAAGCATCTATTGCACCGTTGCCTCTATATCATGATCAACCAGGTAAACAAGACAATAACACCGGCTCCGCTAACTTTTGGGATGGATATAACATTGCACCTCTAGCACATGTCAGTCCTTCAGACTTTTTCAGAACTGATATTACTGATGATCTGAAATCAGTTCTTGATATATATCTACCTTGTGATTCTGATAATGCACGCGCTAATGATCCGCTATCATCAATACCGGACATCCATCTTCTGTATCAGTTATGCTTGCCAGAGAATGAGCCTGAGACTGAGGAGCCAATACCATCGAGCTATTTGAATCCTGACTATCAATTGACTAATCCTCCTGTCGTACACCCCAGCCAACAAAGTCTACTAAATGTCACCGCAGCCAACCCGCTTAACCGGAACCAGACGTCAATGGATAACCATACACGACCGGCAGAAGCAACGGATGACGGTAACAGTTCAATAGTCAAGGGTAAAAAGAAGCGCTATCAGAGTAATCCCAATTACACAAAGCGCCAAAGGGAGCGCTACCAGAATAATCCAGATTATGCAGAGTACAAAAGGATGCTCCAAAGGGAACGCTACCGGAATGATCCCGATTATGCAGAGCGCCAAAAAAAACGGCGAAAGGAACGTTATAAAGATCCCGACTATGCAAGGCGCATGAGGGAGCGACATAACAATCAAGGAAGAAAACGCTACAGAAATAATCCAGCTTATGCAGAAAGTGAAAGGGAAAGGCAAAGAGTGATTAGAAAAAACAAATTAATTAAAGCTCCACAAACAAGCCACGAGTGCGAAGGAGCAAAGAAACTGTATGAACACTGACCAGGCAGAGGCTCTATCATGGATAGACTTTATTTTACTGGTCAGGTAAATACGACTCCTGATCACTTTTCGTATTTTCAAGGTGCTGCTTCTTCTGAACCTGGCACATCAGGTCGAGCCTTTTCCCGTGACGTTGAGGAAGCAGCCACTAGTCTCTATATTATGAGTAAAGACGGAACCACTGAAAACCACCTTCAGCAGCCTGCAATTCCTTTTCATAATCCGTTTGATGATCCCCGGTTTGAGAAAAGATCGATAGTCATCATTGATAACCTTACCAGGAAAGATCAGGTTCTTGATTTTTCCATTAGACGAAAACTCCAGAGTAGTGATCCCACATATATTTATGACATGGATTTACCTCAAACAGCCTCACAATGCTTATTATGTGTTGATAATAACCTTCATCAACCAGCCTACAATACTGATTGGGCGTTTGTTAATAATCATTTTATGCCAGCAACACCAGCGACAATCGTTCCACCTGCATTAGATAGGTCATTGCAAAGCGATACTGCTAACGCAGAGAGCAGAAGAGTGCGTACCAGTACGCGCGAAAGGGCGCGCTATCACAATAATCCTGCTTACGCAGAGAGCAAAAGACTGCGCAACAATGCGCGCGAAAGGGCGCGCTATCATAATGATCCTGCCTATGCTGCGCGCAAAAGAGAGTACAGCAGGATGTTCAGAAGGGAGCGCTTACAGAATAATCCTGCTCACGCAGAGAGCATAAGAGTGCGCAACAATGCACGCGAAAGGGAGCGCTATCAGAATGATCCTGTCTATGCCAGGCACAAAAACGAGCGCAACAAGCTGCGCAGAAGGATTCGCTTACAGAATGATCCTGCTTACGCAGAGCGCCTGAGAGAGCTTGACAGGGATCGCAAAAGAACTCGCTACCAGAATGATCCTGCTTACGCACAGCGCGAAAGAGAACGCAAAAGGGAGGTTCAGAGAAAATCCCGCTTACGCAAGAGAGTGAAAGAGAGTACCACAAGAATCGCTACCACAATGAGCCCGATTTTGCAGAGCGCCAGAGCCAGAGAAAGTGCCAAAGAAAACGCTATTGGCATACTCCCTCTTAACCCAGTCCCCTGGCACCATATACCCGGGACAGTCAAAATTACCATTTTCTAACTTGAACTTTGATGAGAAAGAATAGTCTTAAGGTGGTGTTCAATAATTCAATAGTTCGATGTACAGCCCTTCTTCTTATGCGTCAGCTCGATTAAATGCAGCCTGTGGTCATTTACTTTACCTTCATGATTCTACTTTTTCTGAATCAGCAGCAATAGGCAGGGCCTTCTGCCGTGATGTTACAGAGGCGTCTAATATTCTATCTGTTATGCGTGGCGGTCAAACTGCTGAAGACTATCTTAAGTATCCAGCTGTGCCTTTTTATAATCCCTGGTTTGAAAAAAAACCAGCAGTAATCGTTGCCAGCTGTCGTGATAAAAATCAATCAGTTGACTTAATACCTGGCAGTAAATTTCAAAATAAGGCTCCCCCCCCCTGCATACATTCCCGGTAATGAACGTTTTTCAATCCAGTCTCTTTTAGGTTTAAGGCAATCAACCAATCAAAGCATATCAGTTGTTAATAGCAGTCATCATCAATCTGAAGAAATTTCCACTCATGTTTACAACACACAAGTTCGTACCGCTACTATTTCCGGGTCGGTTGAAAAGGCTGAGATAAGTAAACCTCAACCAACTACACATTCAACTCAGGCTACCACTGAAGATATTTTTCTGTTGCCAAATAAACAGGCCAAAGCCAAATATGATCTTTCCAACAGAAGAATAAAATACGAAATGTCTGATAAAGGCAAGAAGACCCGGGCCAAATACCGTGCTTCAGATAAGGGTAAAAGAGTCAGTGCAAAAGCCAGGGCCAAATACGAAGCAACCGATAAGGGCAAAGCAGCCAGAGCAAAGGCCAGGGCCAATTACAAAGAATCCGGTAAAGGCAAGGAAGCCAGGGCCAAATACGAAGCATCCGAGAAAGGCAAGCAAGCCAGGGCCAAATACGAAGCATCCGAGAAAGGCAGGCAAACCAGGGCCAGGAGGGCCATCATTAACCACAATAGAGGCAAGGCAAAAAACAGGATAGCCCTGATCTGTGATCCAATAGCTCAATGGACAGAGCAAACCCGGGTACAAAATTTATTTCCGGATATTCCCGGGTAAGATGAGTTAACCCGTTAAATCTAGCTATCCACTCACTTGCTCATTGAGAAGTTTTTTAGTGGATATAATGTGATTATTATTAATAAATGTATTGACGGTGATAAACCTATGCAAGATTCCTCATTTATTGTTATAAGACAATTTATTAAAAGAGTGTGCAGCGAGACTTACAAAACTGCCATTATGGAAACTATGCCTTGATTCGGATTTCCGGGTTTAGCAGGCATACGATGGCAGCCTGGATTGCCCGGGATGCCTGTTTTTTTGATCCCAATTTTGGTGAATTCTATTTTTCAGATAAAAATGCTTTTATCAACTGGTTTCCATATTTTTTCTTGCATCACCTTACAGCCTTCCTTTTTTTGGTCTGGCTGAGAGCTATCAGAACTTATTTTATGCCCTGGGAGCCTGTCGGACTTAAGCGTCCGCCCAGGATTATGTTTTCGCCAAAAGCACCTGAACCTTTTTCTTATCGCAAGACTGAGGACCCAGAACCTGATATTGCCCTAACCGTATTCTGCCTGCGGATAGCACAGGGGCCTCAAGAAGATATCCCGGTATTTCGGCGTAACATTTTAAAGTCGTACAATTCATCAGCAAATAACCGTAATTGTACAAACTGTTTATTGTATTCTTTGTCTTCAGTTTATGCCAAAGGCTTCTACTGTTTACGCTGACATGTATGGTACATGACATATCATTGGTCATAACCTGCCTTCCCAGCAGTAATCCTCTGCCAAGAAGGTTGCTGGTCTTGTAACCCAGGCGCCAACACTGATCTTCATTTAACGTATAATGCGACAAATTCCCCCAACGCACTTTAACCGGCAGATTAAAGTAGAACGATAGCATCCTGCTCAGGTCGCCAATATAAGTGGTCTTTACTTTCAGAATCGAATGGAATCGTAATAAAGTAAGGTTAGTGAATACCCTGTCGGTGGATTGTGATAACCCGTTGATATCTAAAAAAGACCCGGGCCATTTGCCCAGTTGATGGATACGCTCAAGCATCATCGGCAGTGAAGCGTATTGATCTATTGAAAAGCGTTTTTCAAGAATTGTACGATTAAATAATTCAATAAAATTAAAAAGACTGGTTTTTTGTTGTTCAATGTAAACCTGTCGCAATGCATCTTGAAAGTAATGGGGCATAATGCCTTTGGGACCGGTCAGACAGGGAAGGTTTGCCATCACAACCGTCTCGTTGTCGGTGGCATTCAGGGCGAATACTTCCTGATCAGACTGATGCCCATACAAAGAGGTCACTATTTTTGGCAGCTTCCCATCGATAGCCAGCAATATCCTGAGAACCTGGCGAAACTCAAATCTTTCAGACTGTTTGAATAGCGTGCTTTGGATAGTGTCAGTCATCAGTCAGCACCGGGAAATTCAGGGTCTTTATGCCAGCATCAGAACCTGACTTTACATGCGCTATCATACGACTATGGGTACCCATTGGCCGCCAGAAATTGAGTACATGGCACAGCAGGTTTAACAACAGCGTTGCAGGAAAAGCGGTTAATTCCTGACGGTTCAGGGTTATATGAAAACAGCAGCCCTGACTGACAAAGTGGCGGTTGTCTATGATGGTGGGCCGAAGGTCATGTGACACTTCCAGCGACTCAATACTCCGCACTATTTGGCCTGAATTCCCCGAACCCGGCTGAATAAATAATTCAAGCAAGTGTTGTAATTTACTGGCCTCATTCCTGTGGATTCTGAAACTGCGTATATTCAGCTGCAGGGCTGAGAGCAAATCCCAGCTGGCTCCCGCAGACAGCAAACCATCCACATACACCCCGGAAGTATCATTCAACAAACGAATAGCGCAAGGCAAAGATACATTGATCCCTCTGACTTTAGCCGTAACCGGCAACTGGCTGGCCTGCGGGTCATAGCAAAGGCATTTTACTGCCAGCAATCTCCTGTCAGGATGATTATGCTGCCCTGTGTCTATGAACTGTAGATAGTCGGTGTCCTGATCACTGCTGAACTGCCAGCTCACGTCTGAACGGACCTGTGCAAAGCTGGAGTGAAACAACGCTGAAAGTTCAACAGGCTGTTCCGGCTCGGTGATATCGGTGACTGACAGTATTTCCCGTATCCGTGCATGATGGTGCAGTGGCCCCATGGATAGCGGCGTATCATGGGTTTCATGGTTGATTTTGACCGGATTGGTATAACCCTCAAACAGGTTAACCACTGGAGTACAGCCCAGCAGCAGATGATCCAGCCCGATATTATCGGTACTGTGCTCAATCTCATCATCCAGTAACCAGAGAATATCCAGTGTTGTACTGCGGATTTTTTCGGCATAACCGGTGAGATCGAGATGCAGAAAGCGGAAAAGTTCCGGTGCCTGAAAAAAATTCATCAACAGCAGATGGCTGTCGGAAAGACCGGGATCCGTTGGTAATATACGGCAATCGCCACCAAACATCGGCCAGGATAATCGCTCCACGGGTATGGCGATCACCTGCTGGTCAAAGCAGATCAGAATACGTTTCAATGAACTGACCAGGGTATCGAGAAACTCATCGGCCCTTAAAGCGTTCGGGTTGGCGTAAAACTCTATGCCCTGCCCAAGGTATTCTCCCAGGCCAGTGGACAAATCATTGCTGGCAATGGAAATCTTCAGGGCTGAACGTACCTCCGGTAATAACGCCATAACCTCTTCCGGAAATGGCGCTGAAAGGCTTTCAATGCCGTTTATATTGGCCGGTATCAGGTACTGGTTTCTGCAGGTTTGAAACTGGTATTTACCCTGTTTATCCGTAAGCTCAAAGAATGACCCTTGCTCAAGGGTTGTTGCTTCCTTTAATGTGCCAGTAGCAAAGGTCAGAATACCCAGTGCCGGTACCGGCTTGAGAAAATCCGAATAAAACAGCTGGTAAATCTGTTGACAAACGGACTCATAACCGTCGTCCAGGCGAATCTGAAGATCCGTACAGAGCCAGGCAACCCCCTCAAGAAGACGGGATATATCCGGATCTGATGGGTAACCCTCGTTCAAATCCAGTTGTCGTGCGGTCTCTGGCTGTTCACTGGCAAACGCCCGGAGCTTAACCCTGAGTTTGTGTAACTCCTGTTCGTAACGCCTGTTCTGCAGACTCAACTTATGTGTAGATGGCATGGGTAACTAACCCTGAATTGAATATTCTGCTGGTAACGATCGAACAGCGCCCCTTCGATAAAAAAGCTCAGTAGATTCTGTCCATAATCTACATGCACCGTTACCCAGTCCAGGCGTGGTTCAAAGATAAGAATGCGCTGCCAGAGCGTTTGCCGCAGGCGAAGGTTATCGATCAGGTGAGTCTGACAGCACGGTATGCCAAAACCGGCAAGGCCGGTTTGCCCGGGCCCGGATTCATTGCGGCCGGACAGCATTGAGTTTCCGGGAGGAGCCCGGGTTGATAACAGCGTCACTATGGTGTAGACGACAGCGCCACGGATACTGTCATGCTCATCAGGGGTGGTCATATTAATAAACTTTTCGAACATGATTACCTCCGCACTATCCGGCGGTGTGATGTGACAGAAAATCGTCAGACTCCGTTGACAGTTGCAAGTGAATTCTTAATGCATCCAGGGTAAATCCCGGCGGCAAGTGCGGGAGCAGTTCCAGCGTTGCCAGAAATACTCCCGGCTTGTCTTCTACCTCCTGAACCGGGACCCTGCCCATTTCAGAGGCGAAACCGCCAGCAGGGAAAGATCCCTGATTTCTGAGGGGCTGCAGTATTGGTCAAGCCACCGTTGCAGGTCATGGGCATACTCCACAACCTGATGGGTCGAGCCTACCCGCTCACGGGCTTTTACTTTCAGATAATGCCCAAAGCGACAGACAATCAGCAAAGGCGGCAGAAACTGGCAGTACTCCTTACCCGGGAGTACCCCGGCCATGGACATGGAAAAAAAACCCGTTCTATGGTCAAGCCAGCCACTACCCAGCGGCATGATGCCCAGTCTGGTGAAGGTCGATTCCACCGCTTCAGTCAGCCGGACTTCAGCCATGGTCCCCGGCTGATCGGGCAGTAGAGCCCCGCACCTGACCCCCTCCCCCCAGGCCTGCAAACCGGAAAACCAGCCATGCTCACCAAACTCCCTGACCACCAGGGCAAGTAGCGCATAACCACTATGACACCAGGCAGCCCCGGTGCGAGGTAGATAAACCTTGTCGTCAGCCCCCCGGTCACTGCCGGTAGTAAAGCGAGGCCAGGTAACGGCAAGAAAAACGGCAGACGCCTGTTCTCTGATGGCCCTGAACCCCTCATAATCGGCAAATGTACCCACCCTTTCCAACCTTGATGCACAACTGGATAGCGCAGGGTTGTCACATTGCCACTGGTTGCCCATGCCAATAACAACAGGACAGAGAGACAGTTCTCCCAACTCAGACAGTTTGCCGACAAGCTCTGCCTGCTCAGAGGGGATCTGGTTGAAAAACTCAAAACGATAGTCTGCCATCAACAAACCAAAAGGCTCCCCTCCCAGCATACATAGCCCTTCCCGGTACACCTTCTGATAGAGCAGGGTTTGTGACAGACTACCCGACGATTGCAGGTTATTGCGCAACTCGGCCTGAGATAAATCCATGACCTTGACTTTAGTGCCATCGCCATCCTGCTGTTGCCGGACCAGCCAGGACAAACCGGCCCAGGTTGCCTTGAGTTCTGTATAGGCGACAGAGTCAATAACGACCTGAACCTGGCAATGCAACAGATCATCAATCGCTGCAACCAGGCGCAGGATGTTGATTTCCAGTGTGCCCATATCAGTCATGGCTCTTTTCGTATCGCAGACTGCTGATTGCATAAATCAGGCTGGAATCCTCCTGTGGCAGGGCTTGGCAATATTTAGCCAGCAGTTTCCTGAAGGCATTGTATATCAAGGCCTTTGGCCAATTTTCATGGCAGAGCAATCTGTAACCCGAAAAGAACCAGCAGGTTTCATTACTGATGAGATCTGAGATTCGGCCTATATTCATGGTCAGTGCTGGCGATAGCTAATTATAGCCACCAAGGATAGTTCAGCAGTTCGGAATTCGAAAAGAGCCCATCGAAATTATTTCAGGACAATTCCCAAGGCCTGCCCATCCCCCCTTGATTCTATTCTCCCCGATTCTACTTGCAAAACTCTGAACTTTCTTATAAACGACATTGTTTGTGCATAAAGAAAGAGCTGGCCCTGATTTTTTTCTTTTTGAACACATTCAAATTTCAAGAACTGGCACTGATTTCTAAAAAAAAGCTCCTTTAATAGTAGGAGCTTCGGTTTTTTTTGGTAACGGGTATCAGTCAGGATTATTCCGGTTGTGATCGCTGATTAAAACGTTTGTCCATCTCAGCTACTTTATCAAGCCGTCCCAGTCTGTACCGAGTTCATTTATTTCACGGGCTGGTTCCTGCACAGGAACACTCTGCCTGTTCATTCGTTCCCGGATTCCCTTAATACCCTGTGATACCGAGTTGACCGCAGCGCTTGCCAGTTCTTTACCACGGGTAAATGGTTTCATCGCCAGCTCCTTACCACGCAACCCATCCTGGTAACCAGTAACCCATTGATAGGTTGAATAGCCGGCAATCCCCAATCCGCCCGCTGCCAGAAGGGAACCTGTGGTAATTCCCATCGTAGCGGCTGTTGTCGCTGTAGCGGCATTGCTGCCGTCCATGTCGGCAATCATTCCTTCATCGCCAACACTCTTGTGCCCGATGCCGTGGTGTACCCCGGTGTCGGCAACCATTCCTCCAACGCCAAGACTCCTTCGCCCGCGGTGGTGTGCCCCGGTGTCGGCACTGTCGACCGTGCTGTTCACTACCGTGGGGTTGTCAACTATTCCTCCATAGTTAACCTGCCCAGCCCCGAAGTCGGCGCGTGCATTTTTACCCGAGGTTTTGACCGTGCAGTACTCCGCCGTGGTGTTGACAACCGTTCCTCTATTGTTAACCTCCCCCCCCCCCCGATGCCAGCGTGTGCGTACTCACCCGAGGTGCTGACATGGCTATCTACCGCCCTGGTGTTGGCAACCTCTCCTCTATAGTCAACAAATCCCACCCCGATGGCGGCGTATGCTTCCGTTTCCGTGGTATTGACCGTGCAGCCCACCGCCTCGGTGTCGGCAACCTTTCCTCCATCGAAAACCACTCCCCCCCCGATGCCGGCGAAGGCATTTTTACCCGTGGTGTTGACCATGCTGTTCTCCGCCATGGTGTTGGCAACCGATCCGCTGGTGACAACCTTGCCCCCTCCGATGCCGGCGTATGCATTCTCACCCGCGGTTTTGACCGTGCAGCCCTGCGCTGCGGTGTTGCCAACCTTTCCTGTAACATACCCCCCCCCCCGATGCCGGCGTATGCCTGGTCTTCTGTGGTTTTGACCGTGCTGCCCACCGCCCTGGTGTTGCCAACCTTTCCTCCAAAGTAAACATTCCCCCCCCCCCGATACCGGCGTATGCACTCTCACCCGAGGTTTCCACCGTGCTATCCACCGCCGTGGTGTTGGCAACCGTTCCCAGATCGGAAACCTGGCCCCCTCCGATGCCGGCGTATGCATTGTCACCCGAGGTTTTGACCGTGCTATCTACCGCCGTGGTGTTGGCAACCGTTGCTTTAGCTTTAACCAGCCCTCCCCCGATGCCGGCGTATGCATTCTCACCCGAGGTATTGACCGTGCTGTTCTCCGCCGTGGTGTTGCCAACCATTCCTCCAGCGACAACGTTTCCACCCCCGATGCCCGCGTATGCATATTCACCCAGGGTTTTGACCGTGCTGTTCACCGCTTTGGTATTGGCAACCGTTCCTCTAACTTCCCCACCCCCAATGCCGGCGTAAACTTTGTCACCCGAGGTACTGACATGGCTATCTACCGCCTTGGTGTTGACAACCGTTCCTTCAATGTCAACCATCCCCCCTCCGATGCCGACGTATGCATTCTCACCCGAGGTATTGACCGTGCTGTTCCTCGCCGTGGTGTTGGCAACCGTTGCTTTAGCTTCAACCAGCCCGCCCCCGATGCCGGCGCATCCTCCAATGATACCCGAGGTTCTGACATGGCTATCTACCGCCCTGGTGTTAGCAACCGTGCCGCCAATATTAACCTCCCCCCGCCGATGCCGGCGTGTGCAGCGTTACCCGAGGTTGTGACATTGCTGTTCTCCGCCGTGGTGTTGGCAACCCTTCCTCCCGCTTTAACCTGCCCTCCCCCGATGGCGGCACCTGAAAGGACACCCGAGGTTTCGACCGTGCTGTTCACCGCCCTGGTATTGGCAACCGTTCCTTTAACCAGCCCGCCCCCGATGCCGGCGCATGCATTGACACCCGAGCTTGAGGTTTCGACCCTGCTGTTCACCGCCGTGGTGTTGGTAACCATCCCTTCAACCTGTCCTCCCCCAATGCCGGCGTATGCATATTCACCCAGGGTTTCGACCCTGCTGTCGACCGCCGTGGTACCGGCAACCTTTCCGCCAATATCAACCTGTCCTGCCCCGATGCCGGCATCTGACCCCCAACTCAAGGTCTTGACCGTGCTGTTCACCGCCAGGGTGTCGGTAACCGTCCCTTTAACCAGTCCCGCCCCGATGCCCGCCTCGGCACTGTATTGCGAGGTTTCGACCCTGCTGTTCACTGCGGTGGTGTCGGCAACCGTTCCTCCGACACCAACCCTTCCCGCCCCGATGCCGGCGTTTGAATACCAATCAGAGGTTTTGATCGTGCTGTTCACTGCGGTGGTGTTGGCAACCGTGCCGTCATCGAAAACCTCCCCCCCCCCGATGCCGGCGGGTGCATTCCTGCCCAAGGTTGAAATATGTGCATTTTCGGCCAGGATATCCCTGACTGTGCCATTAACTTTACAGGCCACCAGACCTGTGGGCCCCTCGGAGTTTATATGGGCACCGGTAAAGTGAAGCTTGCTAACGGTGCCTTGGTGCAGCTTTTTAACAAAACAGTCAGTCAGGTTGTCGATCCTGTGATAATCGCCATCGTACTCGCCGGTGAATGGGTCGGTATCACTGCCAATGGATTGATAGTCTTTAGTGACAACAATATCCGCTGTCTGTTGATAGGTACCGTCCAGTGGATAGGCGGGATGTCGGCCAATCTTGTCCAGGGTTTTTGCATCATTAATCTTTATGGGTGTTGGCACTGTGGCGGCATTTTCCGGGCAAGCATTACTGTTCGGAAAATCCAGCGCATCCAGAAATTCAGTTCTCGAAGAGCAATTGGCTGTTAACACACGTAGGTCTGCTTTTTGGCAAAGAAGCTGATCATTGGAGATAGATCCAGAATTCTCTTTAATGCCATTGACATAGCTGTTCACCGCCGTGGTGTTGGCAACCGTTCCTCTAACGTCTCCACCCCCGATGCCGGCGTCTGCATCTGTACCCGAGGTTTCGACCCTGCTGTTCACCGCCGTGGTGTTGGCAACCGTTCCTTCGACCCAAACAATCCCCCCCCCCGATGCCGGCGTCTGCATGTGTACCAGAGGTTGCGACCGTGCTGTTCACCGCCGTGGTGTTGGCAACCGTTCCTTCGTCCCAAACAACCCCCCCCCCCCCCCAATGCCGGCGAGTGCATTTTTACCCGAGGTTTCGACCCTGCTGTTCACCGCCGTGGTGTTGGCAACCGTTCCTTCGACCCAAACAATCCCCCCCCCCCGATGCCGGCGAGTGCATTTTCACCCGAGGTTTCGACCCTGCTGTTCACTGCCGTGGTGTTGGCAACCGTTCCAAAAACGACCCCCCCCCCCCGATGCCGGCGTGTACATTTTCACCCGAGGTTTCGACCTTGCTGTTCACTGCCGTGGTGTTGGCAACCGTTCCAAAAACGCTCCCCCCCCCGATGCCGGCGTGTGCATTTTCACCCGAGGTTTCGACCCTGCTGTTCACCGCCATGGTGTTGGCAACCGTTCCTTCGTCCCAAACAATCCCCCCCCCCGATGCCGGCATGTGCCAGGGTACCCGAGGTTTCGACCGTGCTGTTCACCGCCGTGGTGTTGGCAACCGTTCCTGAAACGTCCCCCCCCCCCCCGATGCCGGCGTCTGCAGCTGTACCCGAGGTTTTGACCGTGCTGTTCACCGCCTTGGTGTGGGCAACCATTCCTCTAACGTCTCCACCCCCGATGCCGGCGTCTGCATTTGTACCCGAGGTTTCGACCGTGCTGTTCACCGCCGTGGTGTTGGCAACCGTTCCTTCGACCCAAACAATCCCCCCCCCCCGATGCCGGCGAGTGCATTTTCACCCGAGGTTTCGACCCTGCTGTTCACCGCCGTGGTGTTGGCAACCGTTCCTTCGACCCAAACAATCCCCCCCCCCGATGCCGGCGAGTGCATTTGTACCCGAGGTTTCGACCGTGCTGTTCACTGCCGTGGTGTTGGCAACCGTTCCAAAAACGCTCCCCCCCCCCGATGCCGGCGTGTGCATTTTCACCCGAGGTTTCGACCCTGCTGTTCACTGCCGAGGTGTTGGCAACTGTTCCAAAAACGCCCCCTCCCCCGATGCCGGCGAGTGCATTTTCACCCGAGGTTGCGACCGTGCTGTTCACCGCCGTGGTGTTGGTAACCATTCCTCCACCGCCAACCAAGCCCGCCCCAATGCCGGCGTATGCATTGTCACCCGAAGTGGAAATATGCACATTCTCGGCCCAGATATCACTGACTGTGCCATTCGCAGTACAGGCTGCCACTCCGGTCGTCTTCGTTGAATTTATATGGGTATCAGTAAAGCCAAGGCGACTGATGTTGCCTTGTTTCAGAGTATCAACTAAACAGTCAGACAGGCCGCTGATGGTACGGCGCTGCCCATCGTACTCCCCGGTGAATGGATGGGTAGCATTGCCAATGGATTGATAGTCTTTAGTGACAACAATATCCGCTGTCTGTTGATAGGTACCGTCCAGTGGATAGTCGGGATGTCGGCCAATCTTGCTCAGGGTTTCTGTATCATTAATCTTTATGGGTGTTGATGCTGTAGCGGCTGTTGATGCTGTAGTGGGTGTTGACTCTTTAGCGGCTGTTGATACTGTAGCGTCTGTTGACGCTGAAGTGCCATTTACCGGGCAAGCATCATTATACGTAAAACCCGAATCCTGAAATTCAGTTCTGATAGAGCAATTGGCTGTTAACACTCGTGGGTCTGCATTTTGGCAACGAAGATGATAATCAGAGATAGAGGAATAATTCTGTGGTGCGCCATTGACCTTACTGTCCACCGCCGTGGTATAGGAAACGCTTCCTCCTTTATCAACTTGCCCCCCCCCCCGATGTCGGCAAGACCATCATAACCCCAGGCTCTGACATCACTGTCCACCGCCGTGGTATAGGAAACGCTTCCTCCTTTATCAACTTGCCCCCCCCCCGATGCCGGCGTTGGCTATATGGGTGGTTTCGACCGTGCAGTCCACCGCCGTGGTGTGTTCAACCTTTCCTGCTACTCTCCCCCCCCCGATGCCGGCGTTTGACTTATATCCATAGCTTTTGACCTTGCAATTCACTGCCGTGGTATGGTGAACGGTTCCTCCTTTGTCCACCCTCCCACCCCCGATGCCGACGTTTGAGTTGTCATATTCGCTTGTGACCGAGCAACCCACCGCCGTGATATTGGCAACACATCCTCCTTTTCTAACCACCGCCGCCCCGATGCCGACGTCATCATCTTTAAAAGACAAGGCCTTAATATGAATATTTTTGGCCCATATATCATTGACAATGCCTTTCTTCTCGACGTAACAGGCTGCTATCCCAGCTGCCCTTCGATTTATCTCGCCATCGGTAAAGCCAAGGTTACTGATTCTGCCTTCCAGAACGTAAACAAGACAGTCACTCAGGCCTTTGATGGTATTGCACCCCCCATCGTACTTACCGGTGAATGTAGGTATGCTGCCACGACCAATGGCTTTAAAGCCTCCAGAGATATCTATATCCCCCGTCTGATGGTATGTACCATTCATTGGAAAGTCATCAGACTGACCAATCATTCTCAGGTCTTTTGCATCCTTTATGGGAATTGAATCACCGGCACTGTCATTCGAATTGGCATACTGAAAAGAACTGGCCAGCGTGCCAAGTGCAAGCAATCCCTTGGCTCCCTGACTCCCTTGATAGCGGGCTGTGGATGGCTGTTGAAGGGATACATCTTTCGAGCCGGGTTCTTTTTCCTGAGCCTCTTCCCGGGTTTCTTTTGATGTCTGTGGTAATTCCGGTTTTGCATCCGGCCCGGGCAAACCGCTCCCGAACCAGGCATTGGCCATATCTTTCGCCATGAAAAGGATGGAACTCGACGGCACGATAGTTGTTGTGGCCAGTCGCAAAAGATCTTTCACTGCTTTGCGGGAATTGAAACTGAGGCAAGGGTCTTCCATTGGAATCAATGATTTCACAAATGCTTTAGAAACAGCAACGCCATGGCCGAGCCAGGAATATTCGGCACCATTCCCTGAACATTGGGAAGCGCTGTCGCAAATTGGTTGCTGAATTGATTGCTGAATGGGTTGCTGATTGAATTGCTGAATCATAAACAGGGCTCCTGATGTTGTAGTAGTGCATAACAGTACATTAGAAAGTGCACGAAAAATGACGACGCACTCCCTTGTTCGTTTATGCAGTGACGTAAAAGTTCCCGGGTTATGTTTTTTTTGGCTCTTTTCGGGTTACAGACTGCTCTGCAATGAAAATTGGCCAAAGGCCATGATATACGATGCCTTCAGGAAACTGCTGGCTAAATATTGCCAAGCCATGCCACAGGAGGATTCCAGCCTGATTTATGACATCAGCAGTCTGCAATACGAAAAGAGCCTGACTGTTTTTTCAGCTGGCTTCAGCCTGGTCGCTACGGAAATCATCAAACTCTCTCTCCATTTGCCTTGTCACTGCCTGTTGCCACTGACCGGTTGTCGTTTTGCCCTTAAGCTTCTGCAAACTCGCCCTTGCTATCTGGGAGACCAGCTCATCCTTTAATCGGGCATCACTGACCCGGTCGCCAAATATCTGCGGGAATTGTCTGCTGACCAGTGACTTGATGGTTGCGTAGCTGCTGAGAATTTCGGTGATACGTTGCTGATTGAACTGATGCAGTCTAACTGGCTTCGGTAGCGCCTTGCCCCTGGTGTTGATCAGTTGGGCCCGGTCACTGGCACTGGTGCGCACTGGCAATAGTGTTATCACCAGCTGATTGAGACGCTGGGCCTCATCCGGATGGGGCTCAATGCCCTGGCGCTGGATCAGTGCTGCTGTTTTTATCCGTTCCATGGCTTCTGCCGGTGCCTCAAACCGGGCGTTATACAGATGGGTAAACAGTTGCCAGGCTCTCTGATCAAGTTGGAAGGTTTGCCAATCGGGGGGCTGCCTGTCCGACGGTTGATCCGAGCCTGCCGGGATAGGCGATGGTGTCTGTGTAGCGACGGCAACATCGTCCTCCAACCGGGCCAGGGGTTCAGCATAATGGTCAAGCCCCAGATAATCGGGGCTGCTGGCCAACGACTTCAGCAGCTCCAGTTGCCTGGCCGGTGCCAGTTTCATAAAGCGGGACTGGGTTTGATGGTAACGACCGGAGGCCAGTCCTTTGACCAGTGGCATGTCGGTAGGTGGTGTGATCTTGATACTTTTACTAAACGACAGTCGCTGTTTGAAACGTGTAGCCAGTGAGGACCTGGTGCTGGCCTGTGAACCTTGCTCCAGCCCAAGCCATTGGCTGAATCGAGTGGCCCAGCTCTTCGGCTGGTGATTCTTCAGTTGTGCTACCTGGTCAATAATCTTTTTGGACAGATGTTGTGGTATATCGTCATTTATTGTCTGTTCAGCCAGTCGGCTTGCAGCCATAGCCTTTAACATGACACTCGCCAGTTGCCTGGTTGCACCGTGGTCGATGGTTTGGCCCGTTGATGGATCATAGAAAAGTGGTGTGCCAGGTGCCTGGCTAGTGCCGCGCAGGGAGCCGTCAGCCCGGAATATATTGTCAGGTTTCTGGTGTTGTATGCCCAATGTCGTTGAGGTGAGAACGCTTGATAGAAAGTTTTCCGTTGCCTTGCCAGCGGATGCTTCAGGCAGGGTCTGGATAATGGCCAGGTTAATCAGATCGTCCTGGTCGCACTGTGTATTGACCTTTTTATCCAGGGTGGCCAGATCGTTGGCCAGGGCCGTGAGTTCTGTCCGCAGTTGTCTGGCCAGAGCCAGGCTGTTAGTCAGCAGCTGCATACCCGGTGACTGGTCAAGTGAGGTGGCGTTCTTTCCTGGGGTTCCTGGTGCCATGGTGTGGTTAAGGTGTATGGGACGATCGCTGATTTTTGCAGCCAGCATGTTAGCCAGCGTCAGGTTGTCGGTGAGTGGATAGTTCGTCGGTGTTATGGCTCTTGAGGCAGTTTGGCTATTGCTGCTGGGGGTACTGGCTATGGCCGATGGTGTGCTGGTTTTGCCCGGGTCAGGCTGGACACTGGTCATGCCGTGGGATGGGGGAGTTGGAGCGGTATTACCTTGCAGTTTCCTGACAGGATTTATGTCGGGTTGCTGGATATTCTCAAGAAACAGGGCTTGCTCCTGTTGCAAGATACGGATTAATAACTGTTGGTTGTGGTGCCTGTGTTGCCGGTCAATGATATCACTGCTCAGTTTTTTCGCTTTCTCCGCTGGCTCAGGTTTTTCCTGTGGTCGGGAGTTCCCGGTTTCCGGCGTCGTCTGCTGTTCCTGGCCAGTTTTTCCATGCAGAATTTGGCTCAGGTCGTTCAAAAAACGATCAAAGCCGTCAGGATTGGCTGACTGTGGTTGCTCCTCTATGGCTTTGAGCAGATGATCTGTGTTCACGGAGGCCGTTGCAGGAGGGGTATAAACACCAGACGAAAGTCGTATGATGGCGGCACGGTCCAGAGGTTGCTGGTTGCTACAGCCCAGGTCTGACAGCATCTGCTGGCGTATATTGCTGAACGTGGCATACATTGTCCGGAACTCGGAAATGACCCTGTCGCTGATGATGGACTGGGGAGTACGGTGATTTTTTTCACTGATTGCAGCCGGGGTCAGATGCTTCATAAACTTGTGAGCATTTTCATAAATATTCAGGAACTTGTTGCTGAATTGTTGATTCAGTTGGTGCAATGATTCCCTCGGAAGAATCCCTTTTCCCAAACAGTCTAATGGTTGCCCCTCGGTTGCTGGTGCCTGGCGGACCTTGTTGCGGGTATCGGCATAGATTTTGGCCATGTTTTTATTGAATCGTGAATGGATCGTTTTGCATTTGTCTGTGAATGATTTGATGGATAGCCGTAGCCGTTGGTTGTTAACGGATTCCGTCTTTGGCAAAGGCGTAGCATTTGTTGTTGCCGTGGCCGTTGTGTTTTCGGTCGGGTTTGTACGATTGGAAATACTGGCGGTTTGCTCTTGCGGTGTGCTGACAGGTGTCGTTGTTGTGGTGGTGGTTGTCTTTTCGACTGCCGTGCCTGTTGATGCAGGCGTCAATGATGGAGAAGCTGCTGAGCTATCCGTGGAACCAGAAGTGACTGTCTGAGCGGTGGTGTCGTGGATTGTTAATGCTGCCTGACTTGATTGCCCGGCCTGTGCAGCGGTTGAGATGGTTGTTGAGGTTGGAGACGCCGTTGTGCTGTCAGAGATGCCAGGGTCACCTCCTGTTGCGGTGGTTGCAGATGATAATGCTGGTTGCCCGGTTGTCGATTGAAGTATTGCTGTTTTATCAATTGCCGCCTGAGTTATAGCGGTTGCTGGCGATTTTGTTGATGGAATTGTTTCTGTTGCCGTTGAAGTTTCTGTCAGCGGTGAAGCAGTCGTTGTGCTATCCGAAATGCCAGAAGTCATTGTTTGACTGGTGATATCAGACGTTGATCGTGCTTTTTCCTGAGTAATTGCCTGAGTAATTGATTGTCGCGTTGTTGTCTGTTCGGTTGTCATGCCTGTTGATGCAGGCGTCATTGATGAAGAAGCAGCTGAGCTATCCGTGGAACCAGAAGTGACTGTCTGAGAGGTGGTGTCGTGGATTGTTGTTGCTGCCTGACTTGATTGCCTGGCCTGTGCAGCGGTTGAGGTGGTTGTTGAGGTTGGAGACGCCGTTGTGCTGTCAGAGATGCCAGGGTCACCTCCTGTTACGGTGGTTACAGATGATAATGCTGGTTGCCCGGTTGTTGATTGAAGTATTGCTGTTTTATCAATTGTCGCCTGATTTGTAACAGCTGTTGGTGTTTTTGTGAATGGAGTTGTTCCTGTGGCCGTGGAAGTTTCTGTCAGCGGTGAAGCTGTAGTTGTGCTGCCCAAAATGGCAGAAGTCATTTTTTGACTTGTGGTATCAGATGTTGAACGTGTTTTTTCCTGAGTAGTTGCCTGAGTAATTGATTGTTGTGTTGTGGTCTGTTCGGCTGTCGTGCCTGTTGATGCAGGCGTCATTGATGGAGAAGCGGCTGAGCTATCTCTGGAACCAGAAATAACTGTCTGCTTGGCCGTGCCGAGGGGTGCTGATTGTTTTGATTGTCTGGCCTGTACAGCGGTTGATCCGTCTGTTGAGGTTGGTGAGGCCGTTGTGTGCTCAGATATACCCGAGTTGACTTCTGCCGTGATGGTTTCGGATGTTGCTGATGCTATTTGTTGGGCTATCGATGGATGTATTGATTTTTCATTAATTGTCGTCTGAGTTGTTGTGGCCGAAGCGGATGATGTTAATGATGAACCTGTTCCTGCGGGTGATGAGGCTTGTGCCAGCGTTGCAGCAGCCATCGTGTTATCTGGAATACCGGAAGTTCCTTGCAGTCCCGGGCTAACAGACGTTGATTGTGCTTTTTCCTGAGTTAATGATTGTTGCGCTGTTGTTTGTTCGGTAGCCGAGCCTGTTGATGCAGGCGTCAATGAAGCAGCTGAGCTATCTCTGAAACCAGAGGTAGCTGTCTGTGTGTTGGTGCCGAAGGTCGGTGTCGTAGTCTGGCTTAATTGTCTGATTGTTGCAGCGGTTGAGATGGTTGTTAAGGTTGGAGACGCCGTTGTGCTGTCAGAGATGCCAGGGTCACCTCCTGTTGCGGCGGTTGCAGATGATAATGCTGGTTGCCCGGTTGTTGATTGAAGTATTGCTGTTTTATCAATTGTCGCCTGATTTGTAACAGCTGTTGGTGTTTTTGTGAATGGAGTTGTTCCTGTGGCCGTGGAAGTTTCTGTCAGCGGTGAAGCTGTAGTTGTGCTGCCCAAAATGGCAGAAGTCATTTTTTGACTGGTGGTATCAGATGTTGAACGTGCTTTTTCCTGAGTAGTTGCCTGAGTAATTGATTGTTGTGTTGTCGTCTGTTCGGCTGTCGTGCCTGTTGATGCAGGCGTCATTGATGGAGAAGCGGCTGAGCTATCTCTGGAACCAGAAATAACTGTCTGCTTGGCCGTGCCGAGGGGTGCTGATTGTTTTGATTGTCTGGCCTGTGCAGCGGTTGATCCGTCTGTTGAGGTTGGTGAGGCCGTTGTGTGCTCAGATATACCCGAGTTGACTTCTGCCGTGATGGTTTCGGATGTTGCTGATGCTATTTGTCGGTCTGTCGATGGATGTATTGATTTTTCATTAATTGTCGTCTGAGTTGTTGTGGCCGAAGCGGATGATGTTAATGATGAACCTGTTCCTGCTCCTGCGGGTGATGAGGCTTGTGCCAGCGTTGCAGCAGCCATCGTGTTATCCGGAATACCGGAAGTTCCTTGCAGTCCCGGGCTAACAGACGTTGATTGTGCTTTTTCCTGAGTTAATGATTGTTGCGCTGTTGTTTGTTCAGTAGCTGAGCCTGTTGATGCAGGCGTCAATGATGGAGAAGCTGCTGAGCTTTTTCCGAAGCTGGAAGTAGCTGTCTGCGTGGTGGTCTCGAGGGTTGGTGTTGCCGCCTGGCTTGATTGCCTGGTTTGAGCAGCGGCTGACATTGTTGTTGAGGTTGGAGCAGCCGTTGTGCTATCCGTAAAACCGGAAGTTCCCTGTAGTCCTGTATTAGACTTTGATTGTGTTTTTTCTTGAGTTATTGATTGTTGCGCTGTTGTTTGTTCGGTAGCCGAGCCTGTTGATGCAGGCGTCAATGAAGCAGCTGAGCTATCTCTGAAACCAGAGGTAGCTGTCTGTGTGTTGGTGCCGAAGGTCGGTGTCGTAGTCTGGCTTAATTGTCTGGTTGTTGCAGCGGTTGAGATGGTTGTTGAGGTTGGAGACGCCGTTGTGCTGTCAGAGATGCCAGGGTCACCTCCTGTTGCGGCGGTTGCAGATGATAATGCTGCCTGCCCGGTTGTCGTTTTAAGTATTGCTGTTTTATCAATTGTCGCCTGAGTTATAGCGGTTGCTGGCGATTGTGTTGATTGAGTTGTTTCTGTGGGCGTTGAAGTTTCTGTCAGCGGTGAAGCAGTCGTTGTGCTATCCGAAATGCCAGAAGTCATTGTTTGACTGGTGATATCAGACGTTGATCGTGCTTTTTCCTGAGTAGTTGCCTGAGTAATTGATTGTCGCGTTGTGGTCTGTTCGGCTGTCGTGCCTGTTGATGCAGGCGTCATTGATGAAGAAGCAGCCGAGCTATCCGTGGAACCAGAAGTGACTGTCTGAGCGGTGGTGCCGTGGATTGTTGTTGCTGCCTGACTTGATTGCCTGGCCTGTGCAGCGGTTGAGATGGTTGCTGAGGTTGGAGACGCCGTTGTGCTGTCAGAGATGCCAGGGTCACCTCCTGTTGCAGTGGTTGCAGATGATAATGCTGCCTGCCCGGTTGTCGATTGAAGTATTGCGGTTTTATCAATTGTCGCCTGAGTTGTAGCGGTTGCTGTCAATTTTGTTGATTGAGTTGTTTCTGTGGCCGTTGACGTTTCTGTCAGCGGTGAAGCTATAGTTGTGCTGCCCGAAATGCCAGAAGTCATTTTTTGACTGGTGGTATCAGATGTTGAACGTGCTTTTTCCTGAGTAGTAATTGCCTGAGGAATTGATTGTTTTGTTGTGGTCTGTTCGGCCGTCGTGCCTGTTGATGCAGGCGTCATTGATGGAGAAGCGGCTGAGCTATCTCTGGAACCAGAAATAACTGACTGCTTGGCCGTGTCGGGGGGGGGCTGATTGTTTTGATTGCCTGGCCTGTGCAGCGGTTGATCCGTCTGTTGAGGTTGGTGAGGCCGTTGTGCTGTCAGGTATACCGGAGTTGACTTCTGCCGTGATGGTTTCGGATGTTGCTGATGCTATTTGTCGGGCTGTCGATGGATGTTTTGATTTTTCATTAATTGTCGTCTGAGTTGTTGTACCTGAAGCTGATGACGTCACTGATGGACTTGTTCCTATGACCGTTGAAGTTTCTGAAGGTGGTGACGCAGCAGTTGCGCCATTTAAAATATCAGAGGTACTTTTCTTCGCTTCCTGCGTGATAGCCTCAGGGGTTGAAGTGGCTATTGGTTGGTTTGTTGATTCAGCAGCCTGTGTTGTCGCTGGTGCAGAACTTGTAAAATCGGCGGCACTTTGGGAACTGTCATCATCTCCTGTCTTTGGGATAGTGCCAGCAGTATCAGTCTTACTGGTTGATGGCTCTGTGCTGGTTGATGGCTCTCTGGTTATTACAGTTGTTAATGTCCCTGTTGGTTGGTCAACACTGGTTGCATCGTCTGGAACAGTGGCAATACCTGCATTTATATTGTTGCTGTTTGCGGTGCTTGATGACGTCACTGGTTTGGTTGTTGGCTGTATCGTGGTGTGCTCTGCAGCGATTGCCTTTTTTATTGGTGGTTGGTTTGGTTTTGCTGTTGAGCCATGGGAGACTTGCTTTTCAGAGTGTTTTTTATGATTTTTTTCGATCGCTTTTTTTATGGCCTCGTACAACTTTTTAAGTGTTTTGGCTGCTTTATTTAACCCGACAACACCTGCTCCAATGCTTCCTCCAACTTCACCAGCTACTTCACCTGCTTCACTAGCTGCTCCAGCTGCTCCAGCTCCACCACCGCCTCCACCGCCACCAGTTTCACCATCAGTTTCAACAGGATCATTTTCGCCGTCTTCCAGTTTACAGCTGCCAACCGAGCGTGTGCATCTGGCGGCCTGCTTTCCTTTGCCAGCTTTCTTTCCAACCTTTTTAAGGGTTTTTTCCGCGACTTCTTCTCCAGTTTCTTCTCCGCCTTTTTCTCCAGCTTTCTCTCCAAATTCCTCCCCGAATTCCTCACCTGCGTTCTCACCTGCGTTTTGAGATAGCCGGTTAAAGATTCTGTCTGCAGCATCCTCGCCGACCTCAGTGGCCCTTGCCAGTTTTGACAGTAGTGACAGGCATCCGGGGGAGCAGTGGAATAAGAATGATCCTACTGCTAGTGCGGCAGTACCGCCGATCCCGCCACCGATTATCCCACCAATAGTACTACCGGATACACCGCTGCTGTCCTGGCTTTCGGATGCTCCATGGGCACCGCCGGGTTGGGCTGCACCGGCCTGCGCTCCAACGGCACTAGCGCCCGGCTCTGGGTCAAGCATGCGGAAGTCTCTTTCACCAGCCAGCTTGAACCGCTCTCCGTCAGTGATGGTGTCCAGGTTAGTGGTTGCCTGTGCCGCACCTTGTGGTTCTGATTGAGCATCGGCATCAGCGGTTTTTTTCGGGGCGGAGGGCAAGTGTTTGGCGATGTCATTCAGTGTGGTGACAACGTGGGCATTCATCAGCCTGATGTTGGTTGAGTATTCAGCTGCATTCGGATACATTTCCAGGGCGGTAAGGACTTCCCGCATCAGATAAACCATGGGCATTTGCTTAATTTCTGCCAGTGTTTCTGACTCTGATGATGACAGGGATTTCAGGTTGATGTGCAGACGTTTCCCGGTGGCAGCATTTTTGACGGTTTCAAGGTATTTTTTCGTCAGGGCTTTGATTCTTTCCTTGTCAAGTGCTTCGAGTTCGTAGGGGCGGTGGGTCATTATATCTTTAAGAGTTAGTGCTGAATCCTGGATCAGTTCAAGGTTTTCAAACTCAATGTTTTCAAACGGGCTCAGGATATCCCTGGTAAGAGGACAGAAACCTGTACCTGGAATGGGGACAGCATCTACCGTGGGGGGGGGCCAGTGGTATCTTATAATGATCGGAAAAACGCTCTAGTACCATTAGTATGTTCCTTTGTAGCTGATTCAGATCATTACCAGTAACCGTTATCACACCGACTTGAACATCCTGAACTGTGAGCCTGAAGACATTGTCGCTTTTGCTAAAAGCTAAGTAAAAGATATGATTAGAAGCAGGTGCAACCCCAAACTGGACCAATTCAGTACCAAGGCTGTCAACATCAACCTGGTGAAGCAGTTTCTTGATCAGATCACTTATTGAATTGAATCCGCGCGATGTGATTTCAAGCTCGTTATCTACTGCAACCCTCACTGTTTGTGCTTTTTTGTAGGCTTGGGCAATATATAAGCTGTCAGCATTCAGCCCCAATGAAGCTGGATGATTCTTTAGTGAAGATGGAGTCTTGAGATATAATACATCCTGCAAGGTTATTCTGATCTGGACTGGGAGCCGAGTATAACCGGTACCAAACAATATTGACTCTGCCAGACTAGTCAATGAAGTTGAGTACTTCCCATTTTGGCCTGCTATGGCTGTGGACAGTACATCCGCGAAACAATATCCCAGTTTCTTATCGTAAGCCAGGGCCAGGGCATCATGAGCAATCGCTTGATAAAAGATCTTATCCAAATCGACCAAGGCAGCTGCCTTATTGGCCAGTGATTGCAATTTATCCAGAGTGGCATCTAACGCTTTGAATTCTACTAAAAATTCATGATAAGGGTTGTTTGATTCGTAGCCTTCCAGGATATTCTTTATTTTGTTGTACAGTATATTAACCTTGAAGGTAATTTGGCCAGCTTGGTAGAAATCTTTGTCTTTGATAGCCTTGTCAATGTATTGGCTGTACTTTTCCAGCCCTGACTTAATCGTTTCTTTATTTTTCATCAATTCGAACATCTCTTCGAATTCTTTTAATTCAGGCTCCTTAGTGATGTTTTTACCTTCATACATAGCTTTGGTGAAGGTATCACGCATTTGCCTGAAGCCTTGGAAGAATTTTTTCATCTCTTTCTTCATTGGTTCTTCCTCAAATTCATCAAGCAGCCTTTCGAACTTAAATTTAATGCCCTTAATTTCCTCTTCTGTAAGTTCTCTTCTGGTTCTTTTTCTTTTCGTGTCATCCTGGTCATGGCTCGGGAGATAACTCTTTATTTGGTCAGCGAGCTGTTTCAGTTTATTGTCATAACGCCCGGCGACGGCAGGAAAGGATTTTTTAATAGCCCTGGTGAAGGAAGAAACAATGAGTACCAGATTGAATAATTCATACATTGTCACCCTTGCTTCAATAGCTGATATTAACTCGGACAAAGCAATCATTGGGTGTGGCCGCTGATTGTCACGGATGTGCGGCAATGGACCATCCGGGCGTTTACCGATGATTGTTTCGGGCTGCTGAGCTATCTCGGTGATATTCCCCCAGGAATTTTCGCCGGTTGCTATGGGCCTGTTTTGTTGGTAGTACTCCAGCTCGTCTCTCAGCGACGCCATTAACGTGATTTTCACACTTTTGGAAAGCAACTCCCCCAGTGGCGGCAGGGCAGTCGTCGGTGTAAGTGGACTTGTTGTGTTGGTCGCCTGAGTTGTGTTTACCGACTGGGCTGTAGCCGTTGCTGAACTGTCGTTAACCGTTGTATGTGTTGGTATTGAGGGGGTGAAAGTACTGGTATGGTCAGCAGTTGATAAGATGGGTGATGAGACCGTGCTGTCAGTGGTTGAGCCAGACGGTAGTCCTGTGGTTTGTGGGTTGACATCGGTGGTTGTGGAGTTTTCAGATAATGGTGTGAGTGGTTTGTTAGCAATGGAATTTGTCTCAATGCTATTGCTGTGATTTTTTTCAGGTGCAGGCTTAATGAAAAGTTTATCATGAGCACGATACTGTAGGTATTCAGTTAATTTCTTTTGCATATTTTCTATCTTGCCTTCCAGAACCTTGGTTTCTGCCTGGTTTTTATTAATCAGTTTCTGGAAATCTGGCTCGACACTTGTTCGATAAGATAGGAATTTCTTTTTGGTTGATTGTTCGGATAAATCTTTTTGAGTGGCATCAGCAGTGTAGGCATTCGGATAAGTAGCTGATGTTGGTGCTATCTGGTTATTCATTACCTGTTACCTTTGTATTAGTCAGTTGTTGTAGAACAATGTATTGGCCAGTGTCTTATGATTTTTACAGGCAGACTAACGGATAAGTCAGACGCTATTATTTTTTGTAATAATTCAGTTTCAAGTAAAGGCATATTGTTGTGATTTTGAACAGCTCTAAATAGTGAATGGTAAATTTCTATTAAACACTGGGAGATTAATATAGTCAGGGTTGTTAATCCGATTGAAAAAAAATAGTCTTATATTCGTCAGTTTTATTAAAAGACGATTCTCTCAAACTTTTCTATTGGGTTTGCCACAATTTGATACATCAGCTTTATTAACAAGCTGGTCTTTAGAATCATTACTAATATTTTTGATAACCATCAGGCGATGGTTTTCACTACTGTTTTGATTCTTCTTGCCAGCCCTTTCTTCAAACCCTCTATATCGACCTTCCAGGCAGGTAATATTGATGCGTAGCTGTGGAGTTTCATTCAGGAATATCTCAGGCGACAGAGTTTCAGGTGGTTCTGGAACCGTAGCTATGGAAAGTTATGGAAGCTTTTTTTTACGAAGAGGGTATGGCGGCCACGGTTCTCAGCGACGCAGTAAGCTCTTCCATTTGCAGCCAGGGCCTGAGATTGGCAACCACAAAATAACTGCCAGGCTTGCCTCTTTGTTCTACTACCGATACCTGCGACTCCCTGAGGGGGCATCTTGCCCTGGCTTCATTACCAATGGCATTGGGGTTAGTGTACTGGCCAATCCAGTTTTTCAGCTGCTTTTCAACGTCTTCAGCGGTCAAATTGGAACCGATATAATCACGTCCCATCACTTTCAGATAATGGGCAATCCGGCTGCAGGCCATAACATAGGGCAGCCGGGCGGATATTGCAGCATTGGCTGTGGTTTCCGGCTCAACAAAAGTCTGCGGTTTCTGGGCCGTTTGCGCGCCCAGAAATACGGCAAAGTTCTGCCCTTTATAATGCACCAACGGCAGGAAACCGAGGTCACTGAGCTCCTTCTCCCGTTCATCGGTAAGATTGACCTCGGCAGGACAATACTGAAGACGATCACCTGACAACGATTGATAGGTAAAGTTGGGCAGGTTCTCTACCCTGCCACCATTATCAACGCCACGAATGGCGGTACACCAGCCAAACTGGCTAAATGCCCTGGTCATATTCAACGCCAGTTCATAGGCGGCGTTGGTCCAGACAAAGTCCCGTTCATGGTCCAGTTGAACAATGCCTTCCTCGCTGCGGGTCAGCTCCTCAAAATTAAATCGGGTTGCCGGGTTGGTCTCGGCCCCGTAGGGGAGCCGGGCCAGTACACGGGGCATGGTCAAGGTAACAAAGCGGGCATCATCACAGCTTCTGAAAGCATTCCAGGCACCATAGAGTGGATCATCAAAACCTGTGGCCACAGGCCTGCCTTCTGCCAGGGCAACAAAAGAAGGTAATTCAAACATCCCGGAGGGGGCAGCCGCTATAAACGGACAGTGGCTGGCGGCGGCGACTTCCGCAAGATAACGGAGCAGCGTAATATCCTGATCGCTGTAGCTGAAATACATATCGCCCACCAGCAGGCCATAAGGCTCACCGCCGGCCGTACCGAACTCCTGCTGATAGAAGTTATTAAACAGTGGGCTGCGATCAACTGCGGGGGCATTCTCAAATTGCGTTAGCAACTCTTGCTGAGAAGCATCCAAGAGTTTTATCTTCAGGCTGGTACCGAGTTCTGAGTTACGTACCAGCTTTTTCAGGCCCAGCCAACTGCCCTCCAGACGGCGATACTCAGGATCTGCCATTACAGAAGACAGTTGACGTGAAACAAGGGCATCAATATTGGCAACCGCATCGTTGATGGTATGGGTCAGGTTACCCATCCACTTCAGGTGCCCTTCTCTGAATTGAATAACAAGATTGATGATTAGAGACTTCAGGTCATCCGCATTGCTCTGGCCCCGGTTTTCCTGAAGGGTTAATAAAACACCGTTGGCAAAAACATCCGGAAGATTTGTTTCTGTGAGGTTAGCTTCAACATCACTCATGACAGTCAACTACTCCTTACTAATATCCAGCTCATCGGCCAGTTTTTGCATCAAATCATTATTGCTGATCACTTGTCTCAGTGTTTTTTCCAGATCCCGACAGCGGTCCGACTTGCCAAGTAGCGACATCAACTGATTTCTGGCAGTAACCAGGTCATTCAGAACAGGCACCTGTTGTACGATATTGTCGGGCTCAAAATCTTCCATAGCACTAAAAGAGAGATCGCAGGCAATTGGGGCACCATCCTCTTCTAGTTTATTTTCTACTGAAAGACTGAGTTCAGGACCCAGCTTTGACATGATCAAATCAAAATTATCCTGATCTACCCGGATAAACTGGCGGTCTTCAATGGCATCTTTTCGATCATCAGGGCGGTGACCTGAGAGATCGGCAATAACCCCGACCACAAATGGCAGTTCACGGGTTTGGGTTGATCCACTCACATCAACATCGTATGTGATACTGACACGATTTTTATGAATACGTTTATGTTGGGAATTTTGAGGCATTTTTTTGATCCTCACCAATTTCAGGTAGTTTTTTGCAATGATTTCTATAAATTTTAACAACGGACACAGTTGATTAACTTGTTACAGTAGATTCTGCCGATGCTGATTTAACGTTATAAGTAATCAACCCGCCTGGTGTTAATTCACCACTGGCCGATTCAAACCAGTGTTTTATATGGAACATGCTATAGGTGATGTGATACTGGACCGTCGGTGTGCCATCATCACCGGACATACTGAAATAACTGAGCCGACTTTCCTCAAGGGTCACCTGCAGGTAGACTTCAGGCCCCTGATTTGCCACCCTTTCAGGCTTTGTGCCAATCAGAAATAACTTCTTTCCCTCACTTGAAGGTGCCAGTAACAGGGATAATATGTTTTCATAGGCTCCGCAGAGTGTTTTATTGAGCCTGAATTCGTGCATCATACAATTACCACTTTCCATATTACTGTGGTCGCCAACATCCATGCCTATTGATCGGGAAGCTCCCCAGCTGAACGACGATATGGCAAACCAGCCTTCCTTTGGCAAACCATCACCACCAGTGAATTTTTCCAATGTTGACGCCCCTTTTGGAGTTTGTCCGTCAATATTCATATAAAAAGTGGCCATGGTAGTTTTCCCGGGAATGTAGAAAATTGATAGTATGTAGCACCGGCTGTATTTAAAAAGGTCAGCCAGACATCCAACGGCTAAAGGCAGCTCTGCTAATACAAATAGCAGAAGACCTGGTTTTTCAATTTCTCATAAGATTAACCCTCGTTTTTTTCTCCAATTGACAGGGTATCAACCATACCGAGCCGCCGACTGATATCCTGATACAGTTCCTGCTGCTCACCGGTCATTTTTAAAAGCAGCTCAGGAAAACTGAGATCCAGCCAGTTCAACGCCGTTTCCAGTTGCCAGGAAACCGGGCTATGGGGTTCGGTCCGGCGAAAAAAGGTCAGCAGCTCCTGAATGGTGAGTCTGGCACTATCACGATTCAGGACTTTTGATGCCAAAGGTGAGACTGACATACTACCATCACACGTACTATCTGATGTTTGCAGACCGTCTGTGATTTCTTGCGCAACGGGCTGCGAGTCTGGAATACATTGATTGAGCACCAGAATGGCGTCATTAATAACCGATCTGATTTTCTCAAGATGTATTATTTGGCCAAAACGTTTGAAATGCCCCGGAAGCTTCTCCCATGATTCAGCAAGAGACTGGAGGCTATTCAATATTTCAGTAGAAAATCGGTCAGGTGTTTCATATCCCTGGCTAATTGCCTTAATGTCTTTCAAGGAGTGGTTATTCAATAGTTCCGTTTCCAGCAGGGGGGCCAAAAACAGCGGCTCTTTACTCTCATCTGAGATCATGGAAGCAAGGCGACCCAGAGATTCACAAAAAGACTCTTTAATATCGCTACTACAATCGGTGGGCACCTGTTCAAGACACAGATCAAGCAGAAGGAAAGAAAAGCTGAAAGACTGCCATGGTGATTCAAGAGTGTACAGGCCAGAATACGCCAGCCAGCCAAACCATTCCGGTGACCACAACGCATTGCTCTTCGTTTCACCTAACAGCCACTGATGACACTCCTGCCAGGCGCTGAACAGACTCTTTCTGAGGTTGATCGCGGCTTCAGCATCAGGCTCTTGCAACCAGGCCCTGGAAACCGAATTAGCCTCCGCAATCAATTTGCGGAGAAACCTGTATTGCTCAGTACCGTGTAACAGGGGGGGTACGAATGAATCTGCAAAGTGAGAACTAAGGGATAGATATAGATTCTCATTCAAAATAATCATAATCAAAGTACATCAGAGATAACTGTTTAACGGAATAACATATATTCCAGTTCAACAAAACCTTGAAGAAGTTTAGTTAGACGAACATTGAAGGCTATTTCCTTTCCAGCCGGACCGATTCAATCCGACAACTCAGAATCTAGATCAATTTCAAAAAAAACACTTAACTTTTTATGCTATATACAGCATTTATTAATTAGTTTTTTTTATTTTCATTTTTTAAAAAAATAACTAGGATCCCATGGCTAAATATTTCTGTATTAAAAAATATATAAGACAATGAAAATGAGAAAAAATGAATAGTAACTTTACACCAGACAATAGACGTCTTATCGCTGAAGATATTGCAGGAAACAAGTATATTGCCACAAAACTGCAAGTCAGTGAAAAACTGTGTGAACTGTTTACGGTTCGGGCAACGGTGTTCACCAGCGGAAGCTTTGATGAACACAGCTTTATTAACAAACCTTTAACTATCAGCTATAGATCGGGCTTTGAAACACAGCTAACAACACGTTTTATTGTCAATGGCTACGTAAAAGAGCTTTGCAAGTATTCAAGGGAACGAGGAGATACCTTATGGGAGATAGAACTATGCCCTTGGCTGTATAGACTCAGCACCAGAAAAAACTGTCGTATTTTTCAAAACATGAATGCCTACGAAATCATTGATCAGATCTGTTCTGAGTATGAATTCGATACATCGATCCGTTTTTCTGATTTCAATGATATCGAGTCTCGAACAATTTGCGTACAGTACCTGGAAACTGATCTTGAATTTTTGTCCCGACTCCTTAGTGAAGAGGGTAAGTGCTACTATTTTGCCCACGACTTTGGCAGCCATACCATGGTTGTTGGTTCCAACCATGAGGCCTTTACCCGGATCGATGAGCCGGTTGAATATGGCGAACAGGCCAGCGATAAAATCAAAAGCCTGCGAAGCTGCACTCCGGTTTTCCACACCCATTACAGCTGTAAAACTGTTGTCGCCGGTTATAACCGCGAGCAGGCCGAGGCCATCATCAGTTCTGCTGCCCAGGCCAAAACAGGCTCGGTTACAGCGCCTTCCACGGAGGCGATGCTCTGGGATTCCCGGGTTGATCAGAGATCAACTGCTGATCAGGCAGCCCTGAATTTTGCCAATCGTTTATCCAGCCATCGTCTTAGCTGTAAAAGTTCACAATCCGGGTTTCGTATTGGCACCAGGTTTGAAATCAGCTGTCATCCGGATTCTAGTCAGCAGGGAGAGTATTATATTGATCAAATCTCTCACCAGTTTCACTGCAACGTCAATGAACAGTCCAGGAATAAGCAAAAGGAGTATGAAAACACCTTTACCTGTATCAATATTGACTCCCCTTTTGTTCCCCCAGCCCTCAACAAAAACAGAATTCCAGGCATACAGACCGCCTTGGTTTCCGGGCCTGACAGCAAAGAAATTTATCATAATGACCAGGGTGATATAAAAGTCCGTTTTCATTGGGACAGTTCAGGAACGACAAAAGGCGATCAATGCTTCTGCTGGGTTCCAGTGGCTCAATCATTGGCAGGTTCTGGTTTCGGAAGTTTTATGTTGCCCCGTGTCGGACAGGAAGTGGTCGTCAGTTTTATTGATGGAGATCCCGATCAACCTGTAGTGGTAGGTTGTCTGTTTAATGGTCTCAATAAAAGACCTTACAGTGAAGGGCATTTTACCGGCTTCAAAACACTTTCTATGCCCAAGGGTGCTGAAGGTCACGAAGTCAGGCTGGATGATAGCAAAGATCAGGAGGAGTTTTACATAAGGAGCCAGAGAGACATGTTACTGGAAGTTGTCAACGATCTGGTCTCCTCTGTTGCGGGTAATCAGACAATGAATATTGAAAAGAGCCTGAAACTGGTATCCGGTGCTGACATCAATATTGCATCCGAGGCTAATGCCAGTTATTCCTCTGATTCTGACACCACTATCAAGGGACAGAAGATCAATATATCAGGCAGTTCAGGTATCACTCTGGCCTGTGGTAACAGTGAAATCAGTATCAGCCCTTCAGATGTCACCATAAAATCGCCCAGCATTGCTATCGAGGCGGATGTCTCAACAACAATAAATGGCAAGATGGTTAACATTAAAGGAGAACTGGCTGCCCTGCGTGGAGAGATGGTTGAAATAGCAGGGAAAATAGTGACGACCAGTGGTGATGCCTGTGTGAATTTAAAAAGCGACGGTGTGTTAATCATTAATGGCAAGTTAACAATGGTCAATTGAGATTATGAGTGCTTTGTTGTTCGATGACCTGACCAGACTTTTGCAGGTGTACAATTTTAATGAGCACCTTGTGCAGCAGGCACAAAAAGTAACAAGCCCGGATCAACTGCTGACCAGCCTGTTGACAGAACAGGCTTACAGTGACTCTGTCGTATTTCTGGCCCACTGTTTCAAGAAAGAATATTCCATCTCATGGGGTTACCTCTGTCTGGTGCATACGCCTGTCTTATGGAGCAGGCAAGAGGCAAATGTTCTTGAAGGAATAGATTCATGGTTAAAGACACCTGTGGAAAAGCACCGCCGGTCCCACGAAAAAGATTTACATCATCTTGGCGTAAAATCCCCGGTAGCCTGGCTGGGACAGGCAATATTCTGGAGTGGCGGCAGTATTACGCCTGAAGATGCGCCTGCTGTTGACCCCAGTCCTTCGTTGTTTCGCCAGGCGGTATCCGGAGCTGTGCAACTGGCGGCACTGGTCGAGGATGCCATGCATACCAGTACACTCTTCCCGCGATTTATCAACCTTGGGATCAAGCTGATTGGGGGTATGCATAAAGATGACTTACTCACTCTCTCGCCGGAGGACGATAATTTATGATGCCCGCCGCCCGTGTTCTTGATATGCACATGTGCCCGATGCAGAGCCCCGCAGTACCTCCAATTCCTCATGTGGGTGGGCCGGTGTTGCCAGCACCTTCGGTGCCCACTGTATTGATTGGTGGTATGCCTTCGGCTGGTGCCGGTCAGCAATGCCTGTGTGTTGGACCACCGGATTCCATCGTCGGCTGCAGCAAGTCGGTTCTGGTCAATAAAATGCCACAGGCCAGGATGGGCGATTCCACTGCGCACGGTGGGGTTATCGCCATGGGGTGTCCTACTGTTCTGATAGGGGCTTGAGTGTTGTGATCATGTTTCAACAGGGAGAAGAGATGATTAGATATGCCATGAAGATGCTGTTGATTTTGCTTTGTACAACACCTGTTGGTTGCTCCAGTGGATTAACATCAAGCGGGTTAACAGCGAAAGAAGCCATTACGATCAACATTACAGCCAGTGAAATATTAAACCCATATTTGGGCAATGAACAAAATCCCTTATTTATTCAGGTCGTTCAGCTCAAACAGATTGATCGCTTTCAATCACTGGATTTCATCTCTTTATACCAGGATATAGAAAATTCACTTGGGAAAGACCTTATCTACCTTGAACAATCTTTCCCAATAAAACCGGGAACCACTGTAACAAAATCCATTAAACCTGAAATGGGCACAAATTTTATCGGACTCCTTTATTTTTTCAGCAACTTTGAACAGGCGACTACCCGTCACTGGCTAGCAACCCAGCCCGGCAAGAAACAATGTTTTGATGTTTTCTTCAATAACAATAAAGGGGTTTTAGAACGCTGCAAATAAGCAGCACAATTGCTTGTATTTCACTTTATCGTTGGTATATGAGGGCTATTATAGTGAAACCCTATCCTGTGTGCTGGCTTGAAGGTGCTTTTATGACTCCCCAGCACTTTCAACAGCAAAACCGGTTTACCCAGTACCTGGCAGGACAGTATTTCCAATTGATGAACCCGGCCTGTTTTGGCTTCACGGCATTGGAAATTGACGTCGAATCGCTGAAATCCGGTAGATTCCGCATCAATTATGCCAGTGGCATATTGCCTGACTGCACCCCTTTCCTTCTGGACGAACCTTTAACCGCCACACCTTCATCAGCCACCAGCGATGCGATAGTGACTCTCGTCTTGCCAATAACCCGTGATGGCTGTTCTGAAGTTGGGGATTCAGCCCAGCATCGCTACCGGTTCCATGGGCAGTCTCTGGTTGACAGTGTCAACCCAAATGCCCCCGTCGCCCATGTCGATATGGCTCTGCCAAATTTCCAGTTAATGATTGGCAATGAGGCCATGGAAAGTTATGTGAGTCTTAATGTGGCCCGGATTTCTTATATTGATGGTAATGGTGCCATTTGCCTGGATAGCAGCTTTATTCCTTCTGCCATTAATTTGCAAATATCCCGGGTGGTCATGGATAAAGTCGAGCATCTTTTTAACAGAATCCAGCAGATGGCCAGTGCCGTTGCTTTCAGGATCAATAGTGGCAGGCAGTTTAAAAGCGAGCACATATTATTACAGGATCGTTTATGGAGCATGTATTTCAGTCAGTGGCAAGCACGTTTGGCCGTGATGATGACCCGCCCTCATCTGCTTCCCCGGGAGCTTTATCAAGAACTTTTTTCCATGGCCGGTGGACTATCCGGCCTGACAGGTTACGAAATTCCCAAACCCAAAACGCTCCATCAGGATTCATTGGGCGATGTGTTACCTGAAATATTTGAACAGCTTATCAATGCCATGGATGTTGTCTCCCGTGACACGGTCATGGAAGTCCCCCTGGATCACTCTGATTTTCCCATGGAGAGAATCCTCACCGCCGCTATTCCCGCAGCACTGGGCTCTAATGTCCAGTGCGTGCTTTCTTTTGACATTTCCGGTGCTGACTCCGGTTGGTTAATGGCGAATATACCGCGGTTTATTACAGTAGCCCCGCAGGACCGGATTCAATCTCTGTTAAAAGCCGCCATATCAGGACTCAAGCTGACGCCACTGGCCACGCCCCCCATTGAGTTATGTTTGCCGAATTGCCAGACTTTTGTCGTTGATCTCAGCGATCCGTTGATCAGGGACTGCTCTCACTTCGCCCTGCATTTTGATAAACAGCTGGGTGACCCGGAAGTCAGGTTATTCATGATTCAAACGCTTTGAGAAGAACCTTATATGTCTGATCCGGTCGCTAATCCTGAGAATAATAGTTCAACTTATGGCCAACTCCAATCACCGGGAGATGGGCTTGCCCCTGTAACAGGTATGATACCCGTTGATACCGGTAACCGTCTTGTAGACGGCGCATTACCACTGCTTACCCTGATCAATGGGATTCAGCGGCTTGAGCCACCGGAGAGTATTTCTGCCTTCTACCATAATATCCAACAGCAACTGCAAAACTACGAAAATGAGGTTCAGCATCCGGATACCCGACAAGCTCTGCTGATTCTGGCCGCGACGCTGGATGAACTCATTATGGCGACCTCCTGGGGAACCGGTTTCTGGCTTCAGGAAACCTTATGTAGCCGTTTATTCAATAGAAGGGATGCTGGTAGATATGTCTTCGAGATAATTGATGAGAGCCTCAAAGGGGCTGACCAACACATGGATCTGTTATTTCTCTCATTTCTCTGTTTCAAATCCGGCTTTAGTGGCCATTTCAATGAGGGCAGACAGGAAGAACTGAACTCACTACTGGTAAAACTCTACCACCTGTTTATCAAACAGGGTTTATTGCAAAAAATAAAGCTGGAGACCAGCAACATTCAACAGGAATTTCAGCCATTACGATCTTTCCCCTATCGACGAACACTGTTGTGTTTTCTGGGGGCATTGATGTTCCTGTTTATTATCGGTGGCATTTTAATCTATGAACAAAAAGATATTGCCATCATCACACTTGAAGATACCGAAAATGTAACAAATCAACCGACTGACGGTTACCAATTAACTACAAAGGACAAGGTTTATGAACTCTTATTTAATAAGAATAATTAAGCTAACGTGCTTAATTGTGGGAGTGGTGTCTTTATTTCCATTGGCTTTGCTGGCGTTGCTGCTGAAATGGATGGTCACACTTTACTGCCTGGTAGCTGTCAGTATTATTTTTCTTTGTACAGCATTCTGTTTTACCCTGCTTCAGAAACGCAGAGAACAGGATGAGCGTGCCACACAGAGCTATATATCGGCATTCATCAGCAAACATATTTCCCGTACTAATCGCTATCGCCGCCCATTATTCCTGGTCTTTTCTGATAACAACACTGCCCTGGATCAGCTTTTCCTGACCATGGGACTTGAGCTATTCATGCCACGAATTGCCGGGGAAAAGCTTATCGAGGGCTGGCACGGTAAAGACTGCCTGTTGCTCCATGTCAAAAAACTCAACGAACTGGCAGAAAGCAACCATTTCTGGAATACCATGCTTGCCATGGTCAAGAACAGACGACCACGACAGCCTTTTAATGGCATTCTGCTGGATTTACCACTGGCTACTCTCTCCATGAGCCCTGAAAAGCAGGAGGCCTACCTTGATTGTATCTGCCGATACAGCAATCAGGCGGCTGTAGCTGCACAGCAAAAGCTGCCAACCCTGTTCATGTTCTCCGGTATTCGCCAGTTACCCGGGTATGACAGCTTTTGTAAAAGCCTGCACAGGGATGAGCTTACCTGCTCGTTAGGCGCTATACGACCAGAAGACAGCACCGAAAAAATAGTTCTCTGGTTTAACTCATCCTGGCAAAAGCTGTTGCAACAGCTTTACTTCCGCCAGTCAGATTTCATTGGTCTGATATACAACACCCAACACGCAAACGACAGCCTGGAAATACTGTTTCAACTATCAACATTTGGCAGTCAGATTCAGCCGCTTATCGTCCGTTTTTCAGAAGACCCTGCTGACCAACAGGCTGGATGTTGCCGGCTATTTTATCTGCCCACCGAGCAATCCCGACGACAACAACCGTTATGACTGCGCAGCCACCTATTGTCACTCCCTGTTTTCTTCCGGTAACCGACAGAAGTTCGACACCATCAGTTCTGAGTATCACAGTTCATTCCTGCAGAATATTTTCCAACAGTTTCTGCTCCCTCTTGCCAACCGCGCTGGCATGAATAAAAAAGCACACTACTTTTATCGCTTTGTCGGCCTGAGTAGTTACGGCTTTTGTTGCCTGTTGCTGTGTCTTTCCGGTTGGTGGTTATATCGCAATTTCACGGCTGGAAAAGAGCTGACCAACCAGACCAGACAGGTACTGCTGGCTTACAAAGCCAACACTGATCTGCTGGTGCGAGACCGGGGCCGTATCAGCTCCTTGCCTGACACGCTGGCAAAGCTCAATTCTCTGGCAGACTTATTGACCGGGTACCAGCAAACACCCCGCATGTTAGTGGCCAGTCGTCGAAGTCTCCAACCGTTACAGGAAATGCTGAGGAGTTATTATTATCAACAGTTAAAGTTGAGACTGTCGCCTTATCTGATTACCGCGTTAGCCAAATCGCTGGACTTGCAGATTCAAAAAAGAAACACGGTGCCGGTTTTTGAAAATCTGCGGCTTTATATGATGCTATTTGACTCATCCCAAATGGTAACCCATGAATTAATCAACAACACCCTGCCTCTTCTGGCACAACCGGCGGGCTTAAACCAGCCGTTTACTGAACAACTTGAGCAGCGTCTGACAGATTACCTGACCCTGCCAGATTATATCCATTACCAGCCGGACCCTGCGTTAATACAGAGAGCACAAAAACAGCTACAAGGCATGACAGCCAGCATTTTGATCTACAATCGCCTGAAGGTATTGCCTGATTTCAAACAGTCCATTGCTATTGCCAACCTGATGGGACCTCATTTCAGTCATGTATTTGAAGTTAGTAATGCCCCCTCCTGCAGCAAATACCACCCGTTACTGTTCACATCCAACAGCTGGAACAATAAACAGTTACACCATGATGCACCACTGATCATCAACAGCATTCAGGATACCCTGAAAATACAGGGAGAATCTGCCCCGATCTCCACAGCATTAGCCGTGAACACCCTGGACTCAGTCAGAAAACTTTTTGCCCAGGAATACATTACTCACTGGCATCAGTTATTGAACTGCATACATATACGTCGATCGTCGACCATAAACGAGCTTACCGATATTGTCTCTTTGCTGGCGTTGCTGGGTGTTTCCCCATTAACCGATGTTCTGGGTGCCGTTAAAGAGCACACCAGGTTCCAGACAGCGGCAGAAACCAATGACCCCGGTAGTGAGGATGGTTTTAGCAGTGAAGGAAAGAATATTCTGCGGACCTATAACCAACTCGGTGGCTCCGCCGGTCATAATCAACTGCTGTCACTGGCATTTACGGATTATCACCGCCTGGTTGACGAAAACAGTAACGGGGAATTTTTCCGCAACCTGCACAAACACCTGGAAGAAATTCTTGAAAACCTGATCCACCTTCGCAGTGCTGATAACCCCACCGTGATTGCTTTCAAACAGGTTCGTCAGCTGCTTAACGGGCATCACCCGGTGCTGGCTCTTACCTTGCTGGCTGAAGGGCAGCCGGTGGCCGTCCGGCAATGGATTAAACAGCTGGTTTCACAATGGGGCAATGTCTATTTCCGGCTGGCTAAACAATATATAGAGAATCAGTGGTTAACCGAGTTGGTGTCCCCATGGCACCAGACCATTGTTGGCCGGTTCCCGGTTTATGGCAATGGCTCACTGCAAATAGAGCCTGATGCATTTCAAGCGGCTTTCGGCCCGGGAGGCTGGATAGATAATTTTTATTCGTCCTATCTGAAGCCTTTTCAAGTCAACGCCAATCGGCTTCAACTTTTAGAGCATCAGGATTTCCGCCTTAGCCCTGAACTACAGGTATTCTTTAACCATGCCCGGGTGATTAGACGCTTCTTTTTCAATGACACCGGGACCATGGCTGATAATTCAATCAATATTCGGGTATTTTCCTTAAGTTCAGATTCAACCCATTACCAGCTGGACGATGGGTACAAAAAAATAATTTACAATCATGGCCCATCGTTATGGCAGAAAAGTATTTATCGAATGAATGACGATGACCGAATACTGAGTTCATCATTCCATGATGTGACTCAACAGCAGGCAGCCAAAACCTACTCTGGCCCATGGGCGTGGCTCAGGTTCATTCGTGAATCGGCCGGGGAGAAAAATGGTGACACGGTTATCCTGCACCATAAACAGGATAATTATGAATCTTCAATAGAGCTTCAATCTGCTTCCAACAAAAATCTTGAAGCCCTGCTCTCCAGTTTTAAGCGTATTACCCTACCTAAAGCTGTTTTTGGTGTTTGATAATATTTTCAGCAAGCTCTTTATGCTTGACCAGGATAGGTCTGGCTCAGATCGTAGATACCGTGACAGAGATTTATCAGGACGTCGCAGAAGATGCACGAATGACTTGGGGCTGGGACTTTCACTGGCTAAAGCCGTAGCTGGTCTGCATCATGGCTCAATTGCCCTGAGTGACTGCATGCCCGGACTGGGAGTCAAGGTGTCCATACCGGTTAATGAATCATCTGCTGCTTTGCAGGCTGCGTAAGAAAGCTGTCGGTTGGATAACAGTTAATGTTATCCCCGAATCAGGGCAATGTTTTCCTGAATGGTTACAAGCCCCGGCATTACCGGGGGTGATCAACGATCATGATGAATCGGTTCATCACTAACCCGACAGGTCCTGTATACACTTCTGTGCTGATAACCAGGCTCCCTCAACCCTGCCACCCGCACACCAGGCACCAATGACCGCAAGCCGCTGACGTTCATCCAAAAGATAAGGTTGATCAAAGGTTACTGGCTTAATATTGGCATAGCGCCAGTAATGTCGATATTCTGCTGTTTTCTCAAGTCCGGTAGCCATTATTGTCTGCAGCCAGTTAAAACCTGTCTGACCAATGTCCACTGTCGTTTCTTTACCCTGTTGTTCAGACCACTCTGGCGAGAAATGCAACATCCAGACATCGTCAACATCCGGCGCTTTCCTGAAACCGGGTCGGCTGGATAACCGCGAAGCCCAGCGGACCGTTTCATCCCCAAAGATACCCTGCACATCTGCTGGAATTATCCCCCGGGTAGCAAGGCCTGCTGCCCAGCAGGGTTGATGGACGGCCTCAGGTACAAGAGCCATCACATCAGAACAGCTATCAAGCAGGGTACGGCTTTGCTCGGCAGGACTACTGACAATCAACCAGTCGAAGCCGGAAAAAGCGCACCATCGGCAGACAACAGCCGCCACCCTTCCCGTCTCTTTTCCACCTTCGAGATGTGACACTGGAAGTTAATGGCAATGTTGCTGCTCAAACAATAAACCAGCTGGTTCATTAATGGGGAACCAATGTAGCGCACCGTTTCATCCGGTGACGGTGTTAATGTTCCCCGTGCAACACAGTAGGGTGAAAAGTCCCAGACCTTTACAGCAGATGCTTGCAGCCAGAGCTCTACCTGTTTCTGAAACCCCGGATCCCTGGCGGTAAAGTACTGGGCACCTATATCCAGCTTGCCCCATGCTTCCCGTCGATTGGCTAAGCGCCCACCCAATCCGCGACTTTTCTCAAAAACAGTCACTTCATGCCCCAATTCCGCCAACAGACTTGCGGCCTTTATCCCGGAAAGTCCGGCTCCAATCAGTGCAACTTTCATGGGTATGCCTCGTTACTTATCATCCGGCCCTCTCAACGAAAAGTGAATGCCATGAATACCATTTCTTTCTGGCAAGCAGATTGCGGAAAAATTTGCAAAGTTGCAACCCACCTCTACGTGGAGGCCGCATAAATAGATGTAAAATGTACTGATAACGGTTCCCGAGGTGATCCGCGGGTTTGATGGTCATCAGAAAAGAGCAGCTGAGGGTACCGGATGACCCGGCTCGACCCTTGCTCAATGAATTGAAAATGAGGCAACCGGATTTAGTAACTCCAGACCAATAACAGAGATAACTGTCAATAAAGCATACCTGACGTAATTGTTAAGTCATAGTTAGTACCTGACCAGTCAAATAAACCAAACAACCTTTATTTATTCATTTTCCTCACCAACAATAAGATCACTTCATTCAAAAACATTTTATCCAGGTGTATATATGAAAAGTTTATTGATCATCGGTCTGGCATTTGGTCTGGCTGCCTGCTCTGATTCAAAGCAAAGAGAAGGCACGATTAACAGAGACAAAGAATCATCACCACTTTCTGAAAACCCCAGCCGGGAAAAGACCAAAAAGACAGAAGAAAATCGTTCATTTTCAAACACCTATACAGAACATAAAGCCAAACCTATATCCTATAAATCATCGAATTTTGCCACATCAGGTTCAGATATAAACGACCTTTCTTATAGCCTTGGCTATTACACCGTCAACCAAAATGACACTCTGATGAAAATTGCATTTGAGATATACGGTGATTATGAACAATGGATAGTCATTAAGAATGCCAATTCCGAAAAAATTGATCCTGAAAATGTAATAAAACAAGGAGTAACATTAACTTTTCCAGAACCAACGGATAAATTTGTTCAAAGCAAAAAAGGGGATCCATACCTGATAAAGCGTGGAGATACGTTAGCATCCATTGCCAGAAATACTTATGGTTCAAGCCGTCACTGGAAAGCCATCTGGAAGAACAACACGCGTTTGATAAAAGATCCGGATAAAATCTTTGCCGGATTCACAATATATTTGCCGGTTATCACCGACTAAACAGGCCTCGTCCCCATGTTCTGAAACAGGTCATTGACGTCACCATCAATGACCTCTCTGCCACTACCTCCCGCCTCCACATTCGTGAGAGGCTGAATTTTCAGGTTTTTACCTCACAACTGCTTATAGTTATAGCCAATTTTCATTCCTGATTAACACAAATACTAAATGAACTGTGTTTGATAAGAACTTTTACCAGAGAGAGAGGTCTTAAGAAGTAATTCAGCAATTCAATAATTCAATGAATTTCCAATATACGTCATCTTTATTCAACCCTGCTTTTTTTGATCTTTATACCAGATCATCAGGTTTAGAGCAGAATTTTCAATTTTACGGTGGCAGACAACAACCGGCGTACCATGGTATGTCTGTTCAGAGGGTGGATGATCCTTTTCCTGTTTACCTCAATCAATCAGCTATACATCATTATGGCGCTGGCTTTTCCGGGTTATTAAAGGAATATGAGATTGCACCTGTGGCATCAGCCAATCCAGCAGGCTCTTCCGGAATGGATATGTCTGAGATACCACCACCAGCTCTTGAGAAATATGCACCCCGGGATTATCGCAATCAACCCGTTAATGGTGCCCTGCCACCAATACCAAACATCCACTTTACTCTGCCGTTATTCCCAGTAAAAAGTTCGCCTGGGATCAGGGAACCAACACCAGCGCACCACTACAATCCATGTTACTGGCTAACTCGTCCTCCTGTCGTATTCTTTAATCCACAAGATTCAGGACCCGTTACTGTAGTTCGCTCGCTAAACCTGAACCAGGCAACTCAGACAGAAGAAATGACGGATGGTAGCTCTTCAATCATTGAGCACCAAAGGGTACCCCGCCAAGAGCCCACTTACGCAAAGCGCAAGTGTCCGTACTCAACGTATCGCTACCAGACTGATCACGAGTATGCAGCGCGCCAAAGGAAGCGCCAGAAGGAGCGCTACCATAATGATCCCGAATACGCAGAGCGCGTAAAGAAGCGTCAAAGAGATCGTTCACGGGAGCTTCTCAAAGATCCCGCTTACCGTGAACGCCAAAGGATCATCAACAAGAAGTACCGTATGAAACGCAAAAAAATAATAGAGAGTATGGCAGGAACCCAGTTTGCCCAGAACATCAAGGTTAACACAACCAGCCAATCCCCGGGATAACTTCCCATCAGTCCACTTTTCGGACCACCTTGAAGTTATCCCACGCTTGAGAAGTTGGCATCACTTCCAGAGTGTTGATATTGATATGCGCTGGCTGTTGAGCAATCCAGAAAATGATATCTGCAATGTCTTCCGGACGAAGTGGGTTAACTCCTTGATAAATACTGTCACTTTTCGCCTGATCCCCTTTAAAACGAACCAGTGAAAACTCGGTTTCACACATGCCTGGCTCAAGACTGGTCACACGTACGCCGCTGCCAGCCAGGTCACAGCGAAGATTACGGGAGAACTGGGCAACAAATGCCTTACTGCCTCCATAGACATGGCTACCAGGATACGCCCAGTTAGCAGCCACAGAAGCCAGGTTAATAATGGCAGCTTTGGGTTGTTCACGTAGAATGGGCAACAACTTATGGGTGACATTCACCAAACCGGTCACGTTGGTATCAATCATGGTATGCCAGTCTTCCAGGCTGGCTTCCCACGCAGGACCAGCACCCAGCGCAAGTCCGGCATTATTGACCAGAACCTCAATATTGCGAAATTCATCAGGCAGTGAATCCACCATGTCTGATACTGCACGGGCATCGCGAACGTCCAGAGTGACACTGTGAACCGGTACTTCAGGCGTCAACTCTTCCGCCAGTGCCAGCAGCCGTTCTGAACGGCGACCAGTGATTATCAGGGAGTGGCCATGTTGAGCAAATAACCGGGCACTGGCCAGACCAAAACCGGAGGTTGCTCCTGTGATCAAAACGGTGGGCAAACTCATTCTGCATAACTCCATTTCATTTCTTCAGTTGCAGTTTATCAGTTATCAAAGCATCACATAAAATGAAAAAGTTCTATGCCTTCCTGTATCATTGGGGTCATAAAAAATCACTTTGAGACACCCCACCTGCTTTTTAAATCTCAAGCCCTCACAAAATACGGCATCGCCACAGATCCTCCAACTTTTTGCCCCTCTGGCAAGCAGGAGTCCTACACATCGGTCTCGACCTTCACTGATGGCCCAGTCCAGGGGCGTAAAACCCATTGAATCGATGACATTGATATTCACCTCCGGGTTAGTGAGCAGCAACTTCAAGCTACCAGCCTGGCCCATTTGGGCAGCTGAACTCAGGGGGGTTTTGCCAAAATCATTTTTGGCATTGACAAGCACTTTGCTGTTTTTAAGTAACGCTTGCACACTAAGGGTCTTATCCCCTTCAGCAGCGACGTGCAACGGTGTTTCGCCGCAAGAATTGGAGGCGTTGACATTCACTTTACTGTGAGTGAGCAGTTCATCCAGGATATCGCTTCTGTTCTCTATGGCTGCCAGGTGCAGAGGCGTGTGGCCTACCTGCGCGATGGCATTGACATTCACCGCTTCAGTATTGAGCAGTACCCTCAGGCTTTTGACGCTTCCTCTTCTGGCAGCGCAGTGCAGGGGGGTTTCGTTGAGGGTATTAATGGCATTAACCCTTGCCCCGAACTCGATTAGTAGTTGCAGGCAGTCGCTGCTATCGGTATAAGCAGCCAGGTGAGCGGGCGTACCAAGGGAAAGACCGACGACATTGACATCCGCCTGGCAGTTAATCAGTCGTTGCGCGCAGCCGACGTTATCGTTTATGCAGGCCCGATGCAAGGGAGTGTAGCCGCTCTCATTAACGGCATTAACCTTTGCACCGAAATCAATCAGTAGTTGCAGGTAATCCGCTTTGCCCACGAAGGCGGTTATATGCAGGGGCGTTTGGCCCATCTCATTAGTAACGTTGACATTGACACCCGCCTCGCACAATCGTTTAAAGCCTGCATAATTTTCTGCCTCCAAAGCGATAAAAAGCAAGTGGCCATATTCATGTATGTTGCCAACACGATCACTGTTTATTGTCAGACTCTGTTCGAGGGCTTGCATATCTCCGGTGCGAAGGGCGCTTTCCAGTGCCGGGATACCAGACGATGGCCCGGATTGACGGGGAAGCGACGACCGGGGTTGCTGATGAGATTCGACACAGCCCCGTTGATTCAGTTTGGAGGGCTCCTGATCCGCGGTATGGTCAAGATGAAGCTGCCATCCATCCTGACCAGACATTTCGACCCGCGACCAGGAAGCACATTGCCCTGGTGGGGTGGAAACATCTTCGCTCTGGCGGATATTAAACGAAGGGTTGTTGATGTTAGTCCTGACACTCTCCATTTTCACACCTCTGTTCGCGATTCGCGGTTTGGTATGGGGGTCCTCTTGGACAACAAACAAAGGAGAAAATTCCATCATGATGAGTGACTTTACAGAGACAACATCAGCATGGGTTCTACTGCAGAAGCATGAGTAAGGGGCTTGTTGCAGTTAAGAAAAACCTATCTATAGTTACTCGAGCCTATTCAAAATAAGTAAGTTCTGTTGTGAATGATCGATACTCCATCTCCCGGGCCGCTGACCATTTAGGGGTATCCCCTCCTACTCTGCGTCGCTGGGAGGCTTGTGGAAAACTCGTGCCTGAGCTTACTGCCGGTGGACAACGACGTTACAGTGCCAGTCAGTTAATGACGCAACAGACTCCACAGGTACAGCGCAAAACGGTAGCTTACAGTCGGGTTTCCAGTCATGACCAGAAAAAAGACCTGGCGAAGGATGTTCTGGAGATTATCGCTGTGTTTTCTGCCCGCCTCTACGGCAGTCGCAAAAACCAGCAGCTGATGGAGAAATTGACCAAAGTTGTAGAGGATGCCGGGTAGCCATGAGCGAAAAAGCAGCCATGAGCGAAAAAGACTCGTTTCTGACTGACAGCCTGTCACTGACCTTTCAGACCCGCCTGAACGTCTCCACTGCTCAGAATGGCACCCTGTCTGCTATCGCCGGGCTGATGTCGTCCATCGAACGTGGGTTATATGTCCAATGGCGTAAGGGACAATCACTGGCTTCCCTGAAAAACAAGACCATTGCCCGCTACCAGATTCCTGCCCGGTACTTTAATGCAGCGAAAGCCAGCCTTGAGGGTAAGATTCGCTCAGTCATATCCAACCTGGCAAACAGTGAAGACAGTTATCAGCGTCGCATCAAGGCAAAGCATCGGCACATAGAGAAACAGACAAAGACACTGAACAAAGAAGAAAATCCTCAAAAACGCGCTCAACTGCGCTTTGGCCTGCACCAGTCTAAACGACGTCTGTCAACCTTAAAGGTTTGCCTGTTTCGTATACGGCAGAGGTTGAAAAGCAATGACCCTGCTATCTGCTTTGGCTCCAAAGTCCTGTTTAAAAAACAGTTCCTCCTGGAGAAAAACGGCTATTGTGGCCATAGCGAGTGGCAACAGGACTGGCAGGATGTCCGGCAATCACAGTTTTTTATCGTGGGCAGCAAGGATGAGTCCCATGGCTGCCAGCTGTGTGCCCTGACTCAAGCCAAAGACGGCACCCTATCTGCTCGTTTGCGAGTACCAGATGCTTTGGCCAGTGAACACGGCCAATACCTTGAGCTGACCAATATTCACTTTGCCTATGGCGGTGACACGATCAATGCAGCACTTCAAAACAACCGGCGACGGCAGACGTTGGGCTTGAAGGCAGGTCGGGCTCAATTTGGCGACCTTTATAAACACTATGGTCAGGCACTGTCCTTTCGGTTTGCCCGCGATGATAAGAAGGGGTGGAGGTTGCTGGTGACAACGGCAGCGATACGGGGTCGCCCGTGTACCTGCCCGGAAGCCGGTGCCATGGGGCTGGATATCAATTCCGACCACCTGGCCCTGGCGTTGATTGACCGCCATGGCAACCCGCTGAACAAATGGACCATTCCCTGTCACACCTTTGGCAAAACCTCAGAGCAACGTCAGGCGGTGATTGGTGATGCCTGCAAACAAGTGATTGAACTGGCAAAAAAGGCCGGAGTACCACTGGTGATGGAACACCTGTCGTTCCGGAAAAAGAAAGACGAGCTGGAAAAGAGTCACTCAGCCCGTTATGCCCGGATGCTGTCCGGACTGGCATACGACCAGATTCATAAGACACTGGTCAGTCGTGCGTACCGTGAAGGCGTGGAATTGGCCAGGGTCAACCCGGCTTACACGTCGGTAATAGGTCGAACAAAATTCAGTGGCCAGTATGGCCTGTCGGTGCACCATGGCGCAGCCGTGGATAGCCCGACGTTATTTCCGGTTTTCTGAGCGATTGCCCCCCAAGGATGGGGGAAATCCCACCAAGCGCCGGGAGCGCGACTGGGAGCCCCGTGGTCCCACTGCCTGGCTATGGGATGATAGGGCGGGCCATGTCGCCTTGCAGTTACCAGAGGATAACGGCAAGCACGTATGGACTCGCTGGGCGATTCTGCGCGGGAAACTGGCAACGGCTCTTGCAGAGCGACCAAAGCGATTGAAGCATCCACCGGCCTTGTCGGCGACGACAGGGCTGCGTGAGGGAGAGAGCGGTGTTGTTTTCGATGCGGCGCTCCCGTTTTAACTTTGGTCTGTCGGTGAGATTCCGACACGTGAATCGTCAGTAGTACTGCTCGGCTGGCGTCTTGCGAAAAATACTCAGGTTTAGATAACTTTGAATAGGTTTGAGTAAGTTTTTAGGAGCGGTGTTGCTATAAATATTGCCTATAAAAAAAGCCGGGCTCAAAGAGCACCGGCCTTTACTTCATTAAAGCCAGGGTTTAGCCACCGAAATCATCCAGCAGGATGTTTTCAGGCTCTACGCCCTGATCTTCCAGCATCTTAATAACAGCTGCGTTCATCATGGGTGGGCCACACATGTAGAACTCGCAATCTTCCGGAGCCGGATGATCCTTCAGGTAGTTATCAAACAGAACCTGATGGATAAAGCCGGTGTAGCCGGTCCAGTTATCTTCTGGCAGCGGATCGGACAGTGCCAGGTGCCAGCTGAAGTTCTCATTCTCTTCAGCCAGTTTGTCGAACTCTTCCACGTAGAAGGCTTCACGCAGGGAGCGGGCACCGTACCAGAAAGAGATCTTCCGGGTAGAAGACAGACGCTTCAGCTGGTCAAAGATGTGCGAACGCATGGGTGCCATACCCGCACCACCACCGACAAAGACCATTTCATTGTCGGTCTCTTTGGCGAAGAACTCACCAAAAGGTCCGTACACGGTCATCTTGTCGCCGGGCTTCAGGTTGAAGACGAACGAAGACATCTTGCCAGGCGCAAAATCAGTACCCGGAGGTGGTGAAGCAATACGGATATTGAACTTCAGCAGGCCTTTTTCTTCCGGATAGTTGGCCATGGAGTAGGCACGGATGGTCTCTTCATTCACCTTGGAAACGTACTGCCACTGGTTAAACTTATCCCAGTCACCACGGTACTCTTCGCCGATATCGAAGTTTTTGTACTCGACGGTATGAGGAGGACATTCCAGCTGGACGTAACCACCGGCACGGAATTTAACGTCTTCCCCTTCTGGCAGTTTCAGTACCAGTTCCTTGATGAAGGTGGCTACGTTGTCATTGGAAACAACTTCACATTCCCACTTCTTGACGCCGAAGAGTTCTTCTTCAACTTCAATTTCCATGTCCTGCTTAACCGCCACCTGGCAGGAAAGACGCCAGCCTTCCTTCTCTTCCCGCTTGGTGAAGTGAGAGCGCTCGGTTGGCAGCATTTCACCACCACCGGACAGCACCTTACACTTACACTGCGCGCAGGTACCACCGCCACCACAGGCGGAGGGCAGGAATACCCCGGCACCGGACAGGGTGTTGAGCAGCTTGCCACCGGCAGCCGTGGTTACGGCCTTGCCGGGATCTTCATTAATCCCGATGGTCACGTCACCCATACTCACCAGTTTCGAACGGGCGGCGAGGATAACCAACACCAGCGCCAGTACGATAATGGTAAACATGGCAACGCCATAGATAATATTTAAATCCATATCGTCCCAATCCCCCTTACAGCTGTACGCCAGAGAAAGACAGGAAGCCCAGGGACATCAAACCAACGGTAATGAAGGTAATGCCCAGACCTCTCAGCCCTGCAGGTACATCACTGTACTTGAGCTTTTCACGAATGCCCGCCAGTGCAGCAATAGCCAGAGCCCAGCCCACACCAGCACCGAAACCATAAACCACGGATTCACCGAGGTTGTAGTCACGCTGAACCATGAACAGTGACGCACCCATGATAGCGCAGTTTACGGTAATCAGTGGCAGAAACACGCCCAGCGCGTTGTACAGAGCAGGTACAAATTTATCCAGGAACATTTCCAGGATCTGTACCAGGGCAGCGATAACACCGATATAGGTGATCAGGCCCAGGAAACTCAGGTCAACACCGGCAACCAGCGCCCCGTCTTTCAGGATGTTCTGGTAAATGACATTGTTAATGGGCACGGTGATGGTCAGTACGGCAACCACCGCAACCCCCAGACCCAGAGCAGTTTTCACCTGCTTGGATACGGCCAGGAAGGTACACATCCCCAGGAAGAAAGCCAGCGCCATGTTTTCCACGAACACTGCTTTCACAAATAGCGAAATAAAATGTTCCATGACTTAGTGCGCCTCACTGAATTTGGTATTAGGTGCAATCTTGAATTCCACCTCTTCAACCTGGTCTGTCTTCCAGCTGCGAATCGCCCAGATCAGCAGACCGATCAGGAAGAAGGCACTGGGTGCCAGCAGCATCAGGCCATTGGGAACATACCAGCCACCGTTGTTTACGGTTGCGAAGATTTCCATACCAAACAGGTTGCCCGCACCAAACAGCTCACGGAAGAAAGCAACAATGATCAGCACACAGCCATAGCCCAGGCCGTTACCAAAGCCGTCCAGGGCTGACAGCGTTGGACCGTTCTTCATGGCGAAGGCTTCCGCACGACCCATGACGATACAGTTGGTAATGATCAGGCCAACGAATACCGACAACTGCTTGGAGATGTCGTAAGCGTAGGCTTTCAGGATCTGGTCAACCACAATGACCAGCGAGGCGATAACCGTCATCTGACAGATAATACGGATGCTGTTGGGAATGTGGTTACGGATCAGGGAAACCGCCAGGTTGGAACAGGTGGTTACCCCGATAACCGCCAGTGCCATGACCAGGCTGACCTGCATGCTGGTGGTGACCGCCAGCGCCGAACAGATACCCAGAATCTGCAGGGTAATAGGGTTATTCTTAACAACCGGTTCCAGCAGGATATCTTTGGTCTTCACAGACATTATGCATTCCCCGCTTTCAGATTATTCAGGAACAGTTTAAAACCGGCATCGGACAACCAGAACTTGATCAGGTTGCTGACCCCGTTGGCAGTCAACGTCGCGCCCGCCAGGCCATCAATCTGGTTTACCGCGCCCGGGTTGGTTGCATCAACGCCACCTTTGATGACGTGCAGCGCTACCTTGCCATCAACACTGTAGATTTCCTTGCCAACCCAGCGAGATTTCCAGACCGGGTTGCTGACTTCACCGCCCAGTCCGGGGGTTTCCGCCTGCTCAAAGAATCCGAAACCTTTCACGGTGTTCAGGTTGTTTTCCAGCGCCAGGAATCCGTACATGGTAGACCACAGGCCACGGCCATGAACCGGCAGGATCAGGGTCTGCATCTGGCCATCCTGCTCCACCAGGTAGACCTTGGCAATATCAGCCTGACGGGAAATACCGGCGATGTCAGCACTGCCCAGGGCTCTGGAAGTTTTGGCATCTTTGGCGGCAGTACGCTGATCGTACTGATCAACGGTCAGGCCATTGGCTTCATCAACAAACTTGCCGGTTTTCAGATCCACCAGCCGTGGTTGGATCTGCTGGTACAGCTCAGCAATTTCAGCGGGACTAAGCGCCCTGGCATCACTGCTCAGACCGGCGATATCCAGGATGTTACGCTGAACGTCCAGCTTGATGTTCCGGTCCTGAACCGGCTTCAGGAATACTGCTGCCATGGATACCAGCACCGAACAGATCAGTGACAGCACCACCGTGACCAGCAGCGTCTTTTTAATCGTATCGTTTCCCATCAGGCCCGAGCCTCCCGACGCTTGATATTGGCCTCTACCACAAAGTGGTCAATCAGCGGCGCAAACAGGTTGGCAAACAGAATGGCCAGCATCATCCCTTCCGGATACGCAGGGTTGACCACTCGAATCAGGACAACCATGACACCAATCAGCGCACCGTAGAACCAGCGTCCCTGGTTAGTCATGGACGCCGATACCGGATCCGTGGTCATGAAGATCAGACCGAAGGCAAATCCACCCAGGACCATGTGCCAGTACCAGGGCATATGGAACATGTAATTGGTGTCAGAACCGATCATGTTGAACAGGGTAGACAGGGCAATCATACCGATCATGGTACCCGCGACAATTCTCCAGGAAGCAATACCGGAAAACAGCAGAACCGCACCACCGATAAAGATAGCCAGTGTCGATGTCTCGCCCACAGAACCCTGCATCACGCCAACAAACGCTTGAATCCAGCTGATGGACTGTTGCAAGGCTTCCATACCGCCCTGCTGGGTAACGCTCAACATGGTGGCACCGGAGAAGCCGTCAGCCGCAGTCCATACCAGGTCACCGGAAATCTGCGCCGGATAAGCGAAGAACAGGAACGCACGCCCAGTCAGCGCCGGGTTCAGGAAGTTCTTGCCCGTACCGCCGAATACTTCCTTACCGATAACGACACCGAAGGAGATACCCAGGGCTACCTGCCAGAGCGGGATGGAGGGTGGCACAATCAGGGCAAACAGCACAGAGGTAACGAAGAAACCTTCATTCACTTCATGCTTACGGATAATGGCAAACAGCACTTCCCAGAAACCACCGACAAAGAAAGTGACTGCGTAGATGGGCAGAAAGTGAACAGCACCATAGATCAGGTTATCCAGGATACTGGCAGGATCATTACCGGCCAGCATGGCAATCAGCATACCGTGCCAGTCAGCCGGGACAGTGCCCAGACCATTGGCAATGGCCGTGTTTGCCTGATAACCCACGTTCCACATACCGAAGAACATGGCCGGGAAGGTACATAACCAGACCAGCCCCATCATGCGCTTCAGATCAACCGCATCACGCACGTGGCTGGTGTTATGGGTTTTGTCCAGCGGTGTATAGAACAGCGTGTCAGCGGCTTCATACAGCGCATAGAATTTTTCGTATTTACCGCCCTTGACAAAATGGGGTTCCATCGAGTCAAGGAGATTTCTTAATGGCTTCACTGATTACCCCTCCAGCTCAATACGGGTCAGGTTGTCACGCAGCAGGGGGCCGTACTCATACTTACCCGCACAAACGAATGTGCAGAGAGCCAGGTCTTCTTCTTCCAGCTCAAGGGCACCCAGTTTCTGAGCGGTCTCGGTGTCGCCGACAATAATGGCACGAAGCAGCTGAGTCGCCAGGATATCCAGAGGCATCATCTGCTCGTAGTTGCCTACGGGTACCATCGCACGCTCACCACCGTTTGTCGTTGTGGTGAAGTTAAACAGGCGGCTCTTGCTCAGGCCGGAGGTCATAACACGCAGAATGGAGAAGCGATCCACCATTGGGTTAACCCAGCCCAGGAACAGACGCTCGTCACTCTCTTCCAAAACGGAAACCTGATTATGGTAACGTCCCAGGTAAGCAAATGGACCGTTGGCTGTGCGACCGCCAAATACCGATCCAGAAATAATACGGTTGGTGGCAGGCTTCAGTTCACCGGCAGTGATTTCATCGGTAGAGGCACCCAGGCGGGTACGAACCAGGCGTGGCTTGTCAACCTGAGGCCCTGCCAGAGAGACAACACGATCCGTGAACAGCTTACCAGTGGTAAACAGTTTACCGACGGCAATAACATCCTGATAACCCACCTGCCAAACCGTTTTGGTGGCAGAAACCGGGTCCAGAAAGTGGATATGGGTACCTGGCAGGCCGGCGGGATGGGGGCCAGCAAACTCTTCGCTGTTGGCAATGCCCGCAGGAATGTTGGCACCCGGAGCCTTGCACAGGAAAATCTTGCCGCCACTGAGTTTACCCAGGATATTGATACCCTGTTCAAACGCCTCGGCCTGCTCCCTGATCACCACTTCCGGATTGGCAGCCAGCGGGTGAGTATCAATCGCCGTGATAAAGATGGACACCGGGCGGGTTCCCAATACGGGTACCTTGCTGAACGGACGGGTGCGCAGGGCAGTCCAGAGACCGGATTCATTCAGCAGCGCTTCCACCTGTTCAGCGGTCAGACCCGCCAGTTCTTCAGGTTTGAAGGCCGTGAAGGTCTCTTCTTCTTCCTGGCCATCGACATCGATCACCACGGATTGCAACACCCGTTTTTCACCACGGTTAATTGCTGAAACTGTACCGCCAGCCAATGCTGTGTACCGGATACCCGGTGTCTTTTTATCGGTAAAGAGCAGTTGCCCTTTCTTAACTCGATCTCCCACAGCAACCGCCATCGTAGGCTTCATACCTACATAATCAAAGCCAATCACGGCAACAGAGCGCACTGCCCTGCCTGCCGAGATACTTTGTTCAGGCGATCCTGAGATCGGGAGATCCAGCCCCTGTTTGATTTTGATCATACCTTTCGCCTAATCAATCAAGTTGAGGTCAGGAGTAACCCGTCTCTCCGGTGACCTGGAACTGTCGTAACGAATTAAGGAAGCAATGCTCATTGAGTCTTCCCTGACGAAAAACACAAAAAAACAAAGCTCCCGGTAACCAGAACACTGGCCGGGGCACTGCACACTATGGTCAGTAAACAACTTGAGAAAGGGGGAGCAAACACGCCGGGCAAGGCAAAACCCTGAGGCCGAAAGCATCAGGGTCAGGCAGCAGAAGCTGATAGCAACCCCCCTTTTTCAAGGTTACTGCTGCGCAGTTTTATTCCCGGAAAGCAATCTGGCAATCCGATCAGACACAGAAAAAACTCCGCTGAAAATCAGCCGAATTCTGATGGGCATCCAGATGGACAAGCATCGTAACTGTAGAACTTGTGTTCTTTATAATTAGCCGAAGCATGATCGGAAATTCCGTATCTGAGCCTAAATCCGCAACATCACCGATGAAAATGGTGACGCAATTATAAAGAGACTGGAGGTGATATGCCATACTGGCAGGGAGGATATTTTTACCAATACCTATAAGAAATAACCAACAAATACCCTAATCGCCAGAGTTTTTCTCGCTCTTCCCTGGCAGAGAAAACAGCGAGAAATCCCGGCCAACTCACCCTTCGATCATGCAAAACCTGATAAATAATTTTTCCTTTATAGTATTAAATTACACGACTATGGAATAACAATCAGCTTGCCCGGCTAAACAGCCGATAGAAATTGTCAGACGTTTTTTCTCCAAGCTCCTCAGGTGTCACTCCTTTCAGCTCAGCAATAAATCGTGCCACGTCAGCAACGAACCTTGGCTCATTCGACTTGCCCCGATGGGGGACCGGTGCCAGATAGGGAGAGTCTGTTTCAATCAGCAAACGATCCATAGGTAAATAGTCAACCACCGCCCGCAACGCAGAGGCATTGCGAAAGGTCACAATACCCGATATGGAAATGTAGTAATTCAGGTCCAATGCCGCTTTTGCCATCTCAAGAGACTCGGTAAAGCAGTGCAGTACCCCGGCAGACTCTCTGGAACCGTATTCACGGAGAAAGTCCAGAGTATCTTCCCGGGCATCGCGGGTATGCACCACCACCGGCAACGCCAGTTCTGCGGCCAGTTCAAGATGGTTAATAAAGGACTGCCGCTGAACCGCCTGAGCCCCTTCGGTGGTGGCGTAGTAGTAATCAAGCCCTGTTTCACCGATAGCAACCACTTTTTTATGGTTGGCCAGTGAGCGCACGGCGTCGATATCAGGCACAACCTCCTTGCAGTCCAGGGGATGAACGCCAACCGAGGCATAGACATCCTCATAGCGCTCCGCCAGTGATACTACTTCCGGACCATTGGCCAGATCGATGCCAATACAGAGCATACGATCCACACCCGCCGCCCTGGCTGCCTCTACTGCAAGGTCAAGATTCCCCTCATAAGCACTCAAATCAAGACGATCGAGATGACAATGGGAGTCAATAAACATTCTTCTCTCCTGAAAGCTCAACCATGACAAGGTTGAACTTTTCAATTCACCTCAGTTTGTCAAGCCTTACGTCAATACAAAAAAAACCACTGCGGCGATGCTGAAGCGATGACAAAAGCAACTTCGCGGCCCAGCATACGTTTTTTCCTGTTAAAGCATCAGAGCATTAGAATATCATAAACCCACTTCTGCTTTTCCCACGTTTTTTTAGGCAAGACTGAATTGTGAAAGTTAACTCCACATTATTGATTCTGCTGCTGATGATCATGTTTCCACAGATTGTCGAAACGATCTATAGCCCGGCGCTGGGATCTATTGTCGATGCTTTTTCAGTGAGCTCGGTCCAGGCCGCCCAGACTCTCTCTGTTTATTTTTCTTCTTTCGCAATAGGTGTTGCGGTTTGGGGCATCATTGCTGATAAATGGGGCAGAAGACCTTCAATGTTAGCCGGCCTATTGATTTATGGATTGGCAACTTGCATAGCAATGTTAACCGATAGTTTCACCATATTAATGTTTGCAAGAGCGATGAGTGCTTTTGGCATTGCTGTTGGTTCGGTGATCACACAAACCATGTTGCGGGATCTCTACACCGGAGTCGAACTGGGTAAAGTTTTCAGCCTTATCAGTATGGGAATTGCACTAAGTCGGATTATCGGCATGCTTTTTGGCGGGCAACTTACTCAAATGGGCGGTTATCAGTACGTTTTTGCTGCTTTGTCTTTTTCCGCATTCCTGTTATTTGTGCTGAATAGTGCGAAACTTCCCGAAACACGACCAGAAAGAGTAAAATCGGTAAACCTTGTGTTGCTTGCCAGGCGTCTCTATTCCGATTCACATATATGGCACTCAGCACTGCTGGTAGCACTATACAATGTTGCTCTGTTTTCTTATTACCAGCTTGGCAGCTTCACGTTTCATCAACTTGGCCGCAGTGTTGAGGAATTTGGCCACAGTGGTTTAATCCTGAGTATTGGAACCTTGCTGGGCAGCTACTTAAATAAAAGACTGCTGGAGAGAGATATTAGTCAGCATAAATTATTATGGCTGGCTAATGGCTTTCTTCTATTCGGTGCATTGGGTGTATACCTTTTAATTTCCACTATCTGGTTCCTGATACCAATGCTGCTGGTCGTCATGGCTTTTGGGATTGCCATGCCTAACGTTATAAGCTCAGCACTACAGCAATATCAGGATAATCTCGGTAGCGCTGGAGCACTTTTTGGCTTACTGTATTATCTGATCATCGGCAGTGGTTTGATGCTGGCAGGCATTGTTCAGGATCTTGGTCTGGTTTTGCCAGGAGTCGCTATCTTAATTTCGCTGGTGATGCTATCTCAAAGCCGAAGTTATTTTCATACATAATTGTGGCCGAAAGCGAATCGGCCATAAGCATTAATGAATCAAACAGGCTCTTGTAAAACGGGGCGGATCATAATAAGCCGCCTGCGTAAGACTACTCACAATGTGTTGGTATGGCGGTCCGAAGACAAGGCACCGGCGATATGCTTCTCAATTTTACTGCGGACACTGTCAGTCGGATCATTAAATTGAATACCGATCCCTGCCTGTCGGCCACCCTGGGCTCCCATTGGCGTCACCCAAACCACCTTCCCCGGCACAGGAATCTTCTCCGGCTCATCCATCAGCGTCAGACGAATAAACACGTCATCTCCGAGGTTGTAATGTTTGTGGGTTGGCACAAACAGTCCGCCGCCACTGATAAACGGCATATACGCTTCATAGAGTGATGCCGTGTCCCGTATGGTCAGAGACATCAGTCCCTGCATCCCTTTCCCCATGACAACCCTCTCCTTTTTTCCTGAATTCAAATTCTGAACGGGTTTGAAACCCGATTTATATCACCAGCTCAAGATAATCGCTGAACACACCTTCCATCAACATCTGACTGTTCAGGTTAGCGCCCTCAAGCAACTGCTGTCGCTGTTGCATGATCTTATCGCGCAATACCAGCAGATCAGCCGCTGCCACTTTGTTAGCCATATAGTCCAGCATTCTCATCAAATCACGATTCCGAACACAGCTTTCATCGGCCGCCAGTTTCAGTTTTACAGCATCATCCAGCCAGCTGCCCATCCAGGCCAGCAGTTCAACCAGGTTACCCGTATGCCACTCTTTCGCCATTTCTACAGGAGTCAGATTCCCCCGAAACAGTTCAGGCATAGCATTAAACAAACGTCCTCGAACTGCCAGCGTATCATGATCAAACATTGCCCTGGCGGTCATGGGCGAACCTGATGAAAGGGTCAACAACTGATCCACCACCAGAGGATCGGCAATATGATCCGATAACCAGGCTTTTGCCTGCGCAGTATCCGGCACAGTAAAAGACACCATCTGACAACGGCTGCGGATGGTCGGCAACATATCTCCGGAGCGGGCACTGACCAGAATAAAGAGAGTATCACCGCCGGGCTCTTCCAGACTTTTCAGCAATGCATTGGCGGCATTAACATTCATCGCTTCCGCCGGGTTAATAACGATGACCCTGCGCCCCCCCTGCTGAGCGGTTTTACGGGCAAACTCATTGACCTGACGAACCTGGTCAATCTTGATTGGCTTGCCTGTCGCCTCAGGCTGAACCACCAGCAGGTCAGGATGAGTTCCCGCCTTTACCAGCTCACAGCTCTTGCAATGACCACAGGCGTACTCACCACTGTTTTGATGACAAAGCACACGAGTGGCCAAAGCCCTGGCAAAATAACCCTTACCAACCCCAGGCACCCCCTTCAACAACAGGGCATGGGAAAGCAGGCCTGCCTGCATTCGCTGAACCAGTGGTTGCCACTGAGCCCCGTGCCAGGGTAACGGCTTTGACAAGAAGTGACCCACCATATCAGTTGATTCAGAACTCAATTAATCCAACCCTTATCCTTGGCCGTGGAGCTATTAACTCCCAAGCCGACGCTGCAAAGCCTTGATGATATGTGCTTCAACTTCTGGAATCGACTGACTGCCATCAATAACAACGTACTGATCAGGAAAACGCTCAGCCCTTGCCAGATAGACAGTGCGAACGCGGTGAAAGAACTCGATCGCTTCCTGCTCAATCCGATCCAGAGCCCCACCCTGCTCAATAGCCCGACCTTTCGCCCTTGCCAGGCCAAGTTCCGGCTCAATATCCAGAAGCAACGTCATATCGGGCCGGCGATCTCCCTGCACCAGCTGCTCCAGTACCGCGATACGCTGCTCATCGATACCACGACCACCACCCTGATAGGCATAAGTTGCATCGGTAAACCGGTCACAAACCACCACCTTGCCCTCAGCCAGTGCAGGTTCGACACGCTGACTGAGATTCTGGCTGCGCGCGGCAAAGACCATCAACAGTTCGGTAGTATCTGTCACCGTCTCTTGGTGTTCGGCCAGCACCAGGTTTCTCAGCTGTTCAGCCAATGGCGTGCCACCTGGCTCCCGGGTTTCTACAACATCATGGCCATTAGCCTTTAACCATTGCAGAACAACCCCTTTGGCGGTGGTTTTACCGGCACCTTCACAGCCTTCAATCGTCAGAAAAAAACCCATCAATCTCTCAATTTCATTAGTATTGCTATTGCACCGTAGAACGATAATCTTTCCGCCGTTCCGTAATCTGATACTTCCTGACGGCTCGATTGTGCTCAGCCAGCGTTTTGGAAAAGTGGTGAGTACCATCGCCACGGGCAACAAAATAAAGCGTTTCGCCATTGGACGGATTCAGTGCCGCCTGAATGGCCTCACGTCCAACCGTCGCTATCGGGGTTGGCGGCAGACCATGAATCACATAGGTGTTATAGGCGGTACGTTCCCGCAGCATACGACGATTCAATTCACCCTGGTAACGATCACCCATACCGTAGATAACGGTCGGATCGGTCTGCAGTCGCATCCTTTTTTCCAGACGTCGGATAAAAACACCGGCAATATCAGGCCGTTCTGATGGCACACCTGTCTCTTTCTCAATAATCGACGCCATAATCAAGGCTTCGTAGGGGGGATGTATACGGCAGGTTTTCGGCCTTTTGATCCCACTCATCCGCAAGCACGGATTGCAGCCTTTGATGGGCTCTTTGCAGAATTGACGCCACCGGCGTCCCCGCTTCAAAGCTGTAGGTATCCGCATAGAACAACCCTTCCAGGTTATCGGTCTGCGGCACATCCCCGGGCAACGCCCCCATCACCGCAGGCAGTTTGTTCAGCTCTACCGGAGCGGTCAGTTTCGGGTGGCTATTCAAGTCTGTGAGCAACTCTTTTAATGTCCAGCCTTCCACCAGGGTCGCGCTGAAGTAATGAACATCGCCAGTAACAAACTTGTGCAACAGCTGCCGATAGGTGGTACCGGGAGCAATCAGGTATTCCCCGGCATGAAGGTCCGCAGCAACCCCCTTGACCCGGGCAAAGACCTTAAACATATCAGGATATTGAATCAGCCGGTCTGCCGCCAGTCGCTGCACCACACGTCCCAGCGAGTCGCCCGTAACAATGACGAACCCGGCTTCACTGGTTACCGGCACCTGCTGATCACCATACCAGCGCAGACCATACCAGCCAGCTACAAGACCTGCCAGGACCAGAAACAGAGCCAACAGCAAACCACCGAACAGGGTCAGCAGCAACTTCCTAAGCATTGAATTCTTCCAGTACACAATCTCGAATTTGGACAGTCAGTGGGCCAATCTCCCACTCCCTTCCCTCGTATTCAATCACAGGCCAGACACCGTTGACACTGTTGCAGAGAAAGACTTCCGCAACATCCAGCCCCCGGGGTACGGACTGCTCTTTAACCGTCATCCCACGATGACGGGCAAACTCAATGATAAAATCGCGACAAACCCCCGCCACACCCTGGAATGACAGATCCGGAGTCACCAGGGCTCCTTCATGGGTCACAACAAACAGATTACTCATGGTGCCTTCAACCAGGTTGCCCGCAAAGTCACACAGCAGACCTTCGTCGTAAGCATCGCCCTGCCATTCACTTCTGGCCAGCACCTGCTCCAGACGATTCAGATGCTTCAGACCTGCCAGGTCACTTCGCCCAAGACGCATCTGACAAAGCTTTACCCGTGCCCCATGCACTCCGGGATCACGGGGCCTTGACGGCAGCGGGTGGAGTGACAGAATCCGACGCGAAGAGAGACAACCCTCTGGATTATAGCCGCGTCCACCGCTGCCCCGGGTGATCATAACCTTCAGCACACCGTCACCGGCCTGGTTATCCAACAGAAAGGCATCCACCTCTTCAAGCAATCGCTCAATATCCACGGCAATACCCAGCTGCTGGCAAGAGCGTTGCAGGCGATGCCAATGGTAGTCAGCCAGCGTTGGCTTACCACCGGCAATCCGAACCGTTTCAAATAAGCCATCCCCGTAGGCCAGCCCACGGTCTGAAACCGGCAGGACACTTTCAGGCACTCCATTCACCCAGACTGGATACTCACTCACCCGGAACCCCCTCTTAGCTGTCTAATCTGGAAAATGCCAGGGTTACATTGGTACCACCAAAGCCAAAAGAGTTGGAAAGCACATGATCCATCTGCATTTTCCTGGCATGGTGTGGCACATAATCAAGATCACAGCCTTCGCCGGGCTGATCCAGATTGATGGTCGGGGGAATCACACCTTCAACCAGGGATTTGATACTGAATACCGCTTCCACCGCCCCGGCAGCCCCCAGCAAATGACCGGTCATGGATTTGGTGGAACTGACCGCCAGACGCGCGGCGTGGGCACCAAACACCTGATGAATCGCCCGTGTTTCAGCCACATCCCCTGCCGGTGTGGACGTGCCGTGGGCATTAATATACGACACATTTTCAGGTGCCAGACCGGCATCTTCAAGGGCTGAAATCATGGCACGCGCAGCACCACGACCATCTTCTGGCGGCGACGTCATATGCCAGGCATCACCACTCATGCCAACACCACTGAGCTCAGCATATATCCTGGCGCCACGGTTAACCGCATGTTCGTACTCTTCCAGCACCAGAATACCGGCTCCATCGCCCAGGACAAAACCATCACGATCCACATCCCACGGGCGGCTGGCTTTTTCAGGCTCATGGTTACGGGTAGAGAGCGCACGGGCTGCGGCAAAACCGGTCATGCCCAGCGCAGACGACCCTTTTTCGGCACCACCCGCCACCATCAGATCGGCATCACCATAAGCAATGGTTCTTGCGGCAAGAGCAATGGCATGGCTGCCGGTAGCGCAGGCTGTAGAGGTGGCAAAGTTGGGTCCCTGGAGATTGTATTTCATGGAAACCCAGCCTGCCGCCATATTGACGATGGCAGCGGGAATAAAAAACGGGGATATTCGACGGGGGCCGCTGTTCAGCAGTGTAGAGTGGTTCTGTTCAATAGACGTCAAACCACCGATACCTGAGCCGATCGCCACACCATATCGGTGCGCACAGTGATCATCAATCACCAGGCCGGAGTCAGCCATGGCCTCGGCAGCAGCGGCTACACCGTATTGAATAAAGACATCCATTTTACGGGCATCTTTCTTATCGATAACACCGTCAGGATCAAAACCTTTGACCGCGCCACAGATAGATACACTGAAGCCTTCCGTATCAAGGTGGGAGATTGCCTCAATACCACTGCGCCCCGCTAACAGGGCAGACCAGCTGTCATGGACATTATTGCCCACCGGGGTTATTGCCCCCATGCCTGTTACAACAACCCTTCTACGCATTCGCTGCGATAACCATTCTGTATTTTTTTCTTCCGACAAGACTGACTCTCCTGCTGACCTGTCGTCCAGATTTAATGAACCGTCATTCACATCAAAGCATCGCCACAGCAGCCTGACTATGAAAAAACGACAACAACACGATGACAACGTCATCATGCAGCCAGCTTTTACCGCGATAGCGAGCAGACTGCCATAAACAACAAAAGCCGCAGACCATCGTCATGCGGCTTTCGAGTGACACAATTTGGAGATACTTTCGCTAAAGAAGATGTATCGAAAAAGCGTGTCACAAAGATACAGTTGTGCAAATCAAGGCAGAATCAGGAGTGTGCAACAACGTAGTCAATTGCTTCCTGAACAGTGGTGATTTTCTCAGCCTCTTCATCAGGAATCTCGGTTTCGAATTCCTCTTCCAACGCCATCACCAACTCAACAGTATCCAGAGAGTCCGCGCCAAGATCCTCTACGAATGACGCACTGTTAGTGACTTCGTCTTCCTTCACGCCAAGCTGTTCGCAAACAATCTTCTTAACGCGCTCTTCAATGGTGCTCATACCTTGTTGTGCTCCTATCGATATTCGGTGCAGCCTGAGGCTACAGGTGAACTAGTGTATATGGTCAATTATGGGAATTTCAAGCCAGTTCATGGAAAACCGGTGACTATCCACGCAAATTGACAACAGATTTAACAAAACCCCAAAACCTAACCCATCAGAACAGGGCTTGCCTCGCCCTGCTCATAACTACAGGTTCCGGCAAAGGAGGATTAATTCATGTACATGCCGCCATTGACATGCAAGGTCTCACCAGTGATATACCCGGCAGGCTCACTGACCAGAAATGCAACAGCAGCGGCAATTTCTTCCGGCTGACCCAACCGGGCCAGGGGAATCTGGCCAAGCAGGAAGGACTGCTGCTCTTCAGGCAGCGCCCTGGTCATATCGGTTTCGATAAAGCCCGGAGCAACGGTGTTCACGGTAATGCTTCTTGAACCGACTTCACGGGCCATCGCCCTGGTGAAGCCTTCAATACCGGCCTTGGCTGCCGCATAATTCGCCTGCCCCTGGTTACCCATGGAACCAACGACAGAGCTGATATTCACTATCCGCCCCCAGCGTGCTTTAGTCATGCCACGCAGGACAGCCTTACTCATCCGGAAGATGGAACTGAGATTGGTATCAATAACGTCATCCCACTCCTCCTCCTTCATGCGCATCAGGATATTATCACGGGTGATGCCGGCATTGTTGATCAGAATCAACGGTACGCCATATTCTGCGCAGATCACCTTGAGCACCGCCTGACATTCATCCGCTGAGGTTACGTTCAGGGCCATGCCCTGACCTTGAATGCCTTCCGCCTGCAAAGCGTCAGTAATGGCCGCCGCACCGGACTCAGACGTTGCCGTGCCAATCACAATGGCTCCGGCTTTCCCCAGGGCAAATGCTATGGCTTTGCCAATACCACGACTGGCACCGGTAACCAGGGCAACCTTCCCCTTCAGACCCGCTCCTGCAATGGACTGTTCCAGCTCTCTTTCAGCAGTCATTTCCCGCCTGTTCCTTATTGGTTAGCTTCTGCCAGCATCTGAGCCATAGCGTCAGCAGACTCCAGCGTAGCAATGGGCGCACGTCGTGCAATACGTTTATTCAGTCCAGCCAGTACTTTCCCGGGGCCGCATTCAGCAAACCGGCCAACACCAGCGGCCATCATGGTTTCCACAGACTCAACCCAGCGAACCGGACTGTACAGCTGCGCCACCAGATTCGCCTTAAGCTGAGCCGGATCAGAACAGACACTGGCAGAAACATTCTGCACCACCGGAATCACCGGCTCGATCAACTCAATATCGTCCAACGCTTTGTGGAGGCGCTCGGCAGCAGGCTTCATCAGGGCACAATGGGAAGGAACACTGACTGGCAGCTCAATCGCCCTTTTGGCACCCGCTGCTTTGGCAGACTCAATGGCACGTTTAACTGCAGCAACCTGACCGGCAATCACCACCTGACCGGGGGCATTGAAATTGACCGCCTCGACCACTTCATCACCTGCCGCCTTCTCACAGGCAGCCACCACATCCGCATCATCAAGGCCAATAATAGCAGCCATGGCTCCTGCACCGGAGGCAACTGCTTCCTGCATAAACAGTCCACGCAGACGAACCAGACTGACGGCGTCGGCAAAATTCATCGCGTCGGCACACACCAGGGCCGAATATTCACCCAGGCTGTGCCCGGCCATCATCGACGGCGCTTCACCCTGACGCTCACACCAGAGACGCCAGAGAGCGACGCTGGATACCAGCAGTGCAGGCTGGGTATTCTCCGTCTGATTCAGCACCTCAGCAGGCCCCTCAGAAACCATGTTCAGGAGATCAAAACCAAGCACCCCGGTGGCTTCAGCAAACGTTGCCTGCACCACTGGTTCGGAAAGATAGTCAGCCATCATGCCAACTTGTTGGGACCCTTGTCCTGGAAAGACAAAAGCAAGCTTATCCGTCATTGCAACCCGCTCTTTCGCTTGGCTCTCTTGTTACCGAGAGGCCTGAAATTCAATTGAATACGAAGCGAACCTCTCGGTACAACCGCACCAGTTAATGCAGTCAGCCCGGAGACCAGATACGCTTCCCAGTAAAAATCCGGGGCAATTATAGGAAAAATAGACAACAAGGTAAGTAAATTTATGTTTCCAATAACAAAAAAGAACCAAAAACGATTATAAGCACAGAATAATTAACACAAAATATTATAGATACCATTACCTGCAAATCCCGTAAAGCTTCCGACCTAGAGTTGCGATTGATCATTATTAGAGGCTCAGCCCTGAAAATAAGCTAAACAGGGCAGCTGCGATGATTCACTTGGCAACTTATTTATCCTGAGTATTCGCTCAGAAACGATCAGCGAAAAATTCCAGACAAACCGCATCGCCAAATAATGATAACAATGCCTTGCACACCATAGGCCTCAGAAAGGATTATGAACGTTCCAGCAACATCCGGTTTCGCGCCTGTCATTGAACATCATGATGTTACACACCCTTCAGCCAATAAAGCAGAAGCGCCAAAGGAATCAGTGAAGGGTGTTTTTGTTCAACGAACAATACCCGTCAGCCATATATGCTGCACCCCCGGCAATCCCCACCATCAGGAAAACGGCAGGCCTGTCACCTGCTATGAGATCTCCAGCCACCCGGCCAGCACCACAATGACCAATCCTCTCCAGGCTCCCGGGGTTCAGCAGACGCCGGGCTTACCATCATTTCTGGAATGGCTCAAAGAGAACCATACAGAAACACTCTATAACTGCCTTGCCCATCGACTGGCGAACAATACAACCTGTTTTACCGAGGCAATAGATCAGCTACCAGACCCGGAAAACCAACAGTCGGTTTTTGAGGCAGTAACCCTGTTGTTATTTCAGGGTCGGTGATTATGTCACCAACTATTTCGGATCATATCTTCCAGGGATGACTTTCAATCATCATTAACCCTCATAACGGAAAACCCAATGGACACTCAATCATATCCATCAACAACATCCACCATGATCAACGGCAATTCATTTCAGGCTTCATCACCCAACCGATTTGCTCCGCCAGCAAAAAGCCGGGAAAAAAATGGTAACTTCCAGTCCCACAACGTAGATATCCCTGCACCCGACAAAACAACCAAAAAAATTAATACCGCTTCCTCACCAGCCCCTGAAAACCCGGTAAATTTCGAAAACAACGAAGTTTGTCACGCAATCAGGGAGTTAATGGAACGAAAATTGAGGGGAGAAACATTATCCGGTAATGAAACCAGAATGGTTAAACTTGCCAAAGAATTATTAACCATCCATGAAGGTTTAAAATATATTCCTGAAGTCCTCCCCGCTAACGACACGTCAACGCCATATACCCATAAAACCGACCCGGCAGCGACCTCGCCACACCACACCACACCACCGCCATTGATAAAGCAGTGACTACCGATCAAACCAATACCTCTGTCGCGCCTGCTGATACGACGGAAAACCCCGAAGCCACAGCCACAACTGCAACCACAAAAAACGTCAGCACCACCAACACTGAACTGCCCCATGCTGTCCAATCCACATCTGCATTCACGCCGGGGACAGCCACAGAAACCGTAGCCACATCAACCTCAAACACAACGACCATATCAACCACCGCTGTCAGCCCAACCACGCCACTGCCATCATTGCAGGCGCTGGTAGCTGACAGTGTGGAGTTCACCCTGATGGCAGGGCTCAAGGAGAGCCTTCTGTCCTACCAGGCGCAACACCCAAAAGTGAATCTGGCCAAACTCATCTCAGGAATTGATCAAGAGTTAGACCTTCTTCAGGTTTTCAGCCTGCTGATCACCGCTACGGCTTTTACCAGAACCATCAAAAAATCCAATCCTTTCGCTGCCAAGCAATATGAAAAGATTATTAAGAACACCCTGACTGAACTGAAAAAAAACATTGACCCCACCCAAAGCCCCCATGCCAGGCATCGAAGATCTCCTCTATCGGAGATGGCAAAAATGTTGTTAAAGAGTCTTCATGAATTTGAAAAAGCACCAATGAATGATGAAATGAGAGTTTTTTTTAAAGGCTTTGAACAAGAACGTGGTCTTTTTACAGAACTCATGCGTACACTGCCAGAAACACTTGGAAGTGAATTCCAGGAACTGTTCAACCAGGTAAAATCTCCCGGGTCCATTCTGGTAGCGATGGACAAATATGAAAATACAATTAAGCCTCTACTGGATGCAGGAAAATTTGGTGAAGTTGGTAAATTAGCATTTAAGGTCAACGTTCTTTACAGCTATGGAAAGAAATTTGTCCAGTCCGGTGAATATACAAATAAAAAAACAATAGAAGATCCCTATCAAGATTTTTTGGATAAAATTGATAGATTCAAAAACCTCCATATTGATGGCCTTGAGGAGCTTGCTTTTGGTGCTGATGATATTTCAGCTTCAATTCCGCTGGATGAAATAGTTCGCTATGCCTACATATACGACCCTCTGCGCTTGCAACGACTGATAGAGCGAGATGGTGAAGGCATTTGTTACGGGGACACTGTCAGCCTGAGCATAGCAGATCTCTATGAAAAAATACCCAATTCACTGCTAAGCATGGCAGAAGGAATATTGTTCGGCAGCGATTACTCGAAATACGCCCTTGACGTAAAAAGAATCATACAACATCTCTCATTTTCCAACATTACCAAGGATGTACCCAATGAACTAAAAGCATTAGGACTGGCAGAGGACAGTGTTTGGGTACAAGATATGGTGACAATATTGAATTATGTCAGAAAGAACTTCCAACAAGGATATCAAACTCCCAATTTTAATTCCCTCAAAGACCTGATCAACCAATTAATACCTGATGACGACCTTGCCACTGATCTTATCCAATATTTTGTCAGACCAGAAGATTGTCACGTCACTTACTTTTCAATCAGGAAAACGCCATATCTATACAAGCTAACCGTTCATGATATAAATACCGGGCTAACAGTCGTTACCGGAATCACACTTCAAGAGCTGAAAGACGCAATACCCAAGGCTCTGAAAGCCTATGCCAAAACTTATAAAATACCGTTAACTTCTGCAACCGGAGAAACACTGGAAAATGTGGGCTTTACCAAAGTGACATCCCAGCGATTGGCTCCATTAGAAAACCTGGTACCATTTCCAGACTCGACATTAACGATTAAGGAAGTCCTGACTAATCCGGTTATGCAACTGCAGAAAATTGATGTAAAAAATACCGAGGAAATGATTAAGGACTACCTGCAGGAAGTTAACAAGGCGGAAAATCGCAAACGGCTCAAATTCCCCAAAAAGTCCCCAAAACATTCCCAGGCATCCGCTACACCTGAAAATGCCATCACAACCAAAGATCCGGCTATTTCACAAATGCGTGAGGTGCTGACCGTTCTGCTTAAAGATACCTCCGCCCCAGTGCCTGACAATATTAAAGAACTCAATGCCCACCTCGTTAAAGTACTCAACACTATCTCCAAACATCTGAATGACCCTAAACCTCAATCATCCCAAGGTGCCGACAGTAGCGGCAGCCAGGCATCGATGCCCGCCAATCCCAGCGCCAGTGATTTGATTAAACTGGGCATCAAGCATGACTTTCTTGAGCTACTGGAACCTGAGATCCAGGGCCTCGGCATTGAGGCTGTTGACCCGCAGCCAGGCCCCTCTGACCCGGCCCACAATCCTGCCCAACACCACAAACCCTTGAGAAAACTCAGCCCCGGAGAAAACGTCGGTGTTGGCTTTGGCGCTTTTGGACTGGCAGTTGGGGGGGCTCTGGGATTTTTCGAAAAGGCGTGTCCCGGCTGCCTGTCAGAAATGGCCAGTGAGTTCGGCACGAGGAATAGCGAGAGTGCTGCCGACAGGATAGCCAACGCCCTTAATCGAGGATCTCAACAGACAGGCGAGGAAACCGGGGAGGAACTCGGGGAGGAGGTTGAAAATAAAGTTGGAGACAATGCCCTTGAAGAGGCTGAAAAGAAAGCAGCAAAAAAACTGGCAAAAAAGGCCGCAAGAAAAGCTGCACAGAAAGCCGGTGAAAAAGCGGCAAAAGAGGCCGTTAGATGCCGACGTTCGCCCGGCAGCTGTAACCAGGTAGAAGGCGAAAGTGAAGGAGGCGAGACAGGAGGTGAAGTTGCAGGCGAGACAGGTGGTGAAGTTGCGGGTGGAGCCGGAGCAGGTGCTGGAGCAGGCGCTGGGGCGGCAAGTGTCGGCGACAGTGCCTCTGACGGGGCAGTCCTTGGTGGTGGTACTGTCATATTAAGTAAAGCAGGCAAGGTATTAGGAAAGTTGGTAAAGGCCATAGCAGACGGTATCAACAAACACAAAAACAAACACAAAAAAGATGCAAAACAGCCTGAAAGGCAAACCTCCCGAGGCTCAGCAGCAGGACCGGCAATCGCTGTAGGAGTCGCACAAGTTGTAGAAGACCTCGCGCAGCAGCTAACAACTGAACAGACGACGACACTGGCAAGCACCACTTCCACCACCGGACAGCAGCCATCTGCCCGCCGCTCTTCTACCAGGAGAGACACAACCAATTCTGCAACCACCCAATCATCCGCAGCAACAACTGAAAGTGCGGCCAAAGCAAGAGTTACAACTTCAGCAAGCATCACTGAAGAGAACACTACCAGACAACAGCCTTCTACCCACCAATCCTCTACTGAAGGTGATACAACCACTTCATCCCAGCCAACCACGACAACAACCAGAGATACGGCCAAAGCAGGAGCCACAAGACCGGCAAGCACCTCGGGTGGGACCGCCACCGGACAACAGGCCCATTCCTATCGATCAACTGATAGCGATACAACTACTTCAGCAACTACTTCAGCAACCACGCAATCAGCCACATCAACAACAAAAGATTCCACCAGTACCGCCACTACAACATCGTCTAGCACAACAGGGCAGCCCACCATCGGACAGACGTCATCTACTCATCAATCTGCCACTCAAAGTGAAACAACCACTTCTTCAATTACCCAGCCAGCCACTGCAACAACAGGCAGTATAACTAAAGCACGAGTTACAACATCGGCCAGCACCACAGATCCGTCCACTACAGGCCAGACGTCATCTGCCCATCGTTCTTTTACCGAGAGTGACACAACCACGTCATCAACTACCCGGCCAAACACGGCAGAAACTTCTGAAGGTGTGACCAAAGCAAGAGCCACAACATCACCAGGCACCACGGGTGAGACCACCACCAGACAGCAGGTCTCTTCCCATCAATCCACTGATAGCTATACAACCACTTCACCAACCACGCAATCAGCCATATCAACAACAAAGGAAACCACCAGCACCGGAACCACAACATCGGCAGGCACCAAAGGCCAGTCAACCACCGGACAGCAGGTATCTTCCCATCAATCCATTGATAGCGATACGACCACATCACCAACTACGCAATCAGCCATATCAACAATAAAGGAGACCTCCAGCACCGAAAACACAACATCGGCAGGCACCAAAGGCCAGTCAACCACGGAACAGCCGTCACCTACCCGTCGTTATTCTACCGAAAGTGACACAGCCACTTCATCAACTACCCAGCCAGCCACGACAACAAGTGAGGGTACGACCAAAGCAAAAGCCACAACGCCAGCAAACCCCACTGGAAAGACCATCAACGGCCAACGGTCATCTTCACATCACTCTTTCATAGAAAGTGACACAACCACTTCGCCAACTACCACTGAAAGGGCTGACAGCAAAGCCCCAACTTCAACCAACACCAACAGCAAGTCTCCCACTGAAAACAATACACAACAGCAGTCGCTGTTCCCCCGGCTGGTCAAGGCATTTTCTGACAGGAACGAACAGATAACAGGTCTGTTTAATAGCTCCATCAGCGAAACCTCTGAACAGGCCCTGGAGCGAATTCACCAGTTAACCACTGCCAATAAGGAAAAAAAGAGTATCCAGACCCGAGTTATTCTCGGAGATACCCTCAACGCCCTGAATGATGTATTTGCTAAGGGATTCCTGAATACTTACAAGCATGCCCACAGAACACTGAAGGCGTTACGTTCTGCTCCGGCGGATAATGACCATCAACTCCCGGCAGCCCGAACGATCATCACCGATGCCCTGACCAGTACCTTTCAGCAGATGTATGCCTCACTGAACGACCAGCGTCTGCAGTTATTTATTGATGCTGGCTATATCGATCCGGAAAAACTGAGCCGGAACGAAATTCTGAAACTCCGTGCAGCTGGTTCCGGCCCGGAAGGAAAAGAAACCCTGCACCCGACCAATTTGCTCAAGGCCATCAACGATGCTCAACAACAGGCATCATCGGATGCATCCAATAAGTTTGGCCAATTCCTTGCGGATCTCGCCATATTCCTGCAAGGCACCAGCAAAGTTGACGAATTGGAACAGCAGGAAAGAGAGTCCGGTACTACCAGCCCGATTTTGCAGTAAAGCAAAAATATTTGGTCGTCTATTGCAAAATTCGGCAGCAAAACGATCAGTAGCGATGTCGTCGGCAAACAGTCCTCCCCCTACAACCAAGAACTACTGTGGTCGGTTATGAAACAAGAGAAAGAACTGTTTATTAACGATGTTCAGGCTCTGCATAAGCGGGATAAAGGTCACTTTAAGGATGAAGTTTCGCCGAGTGAGGCAGGGCCTAATGTGCTGTATAATCCCCGCACCTTTCTTGACGTTGTCAAATGTCCGGATAACTATCGCATAGTGCTGGACAATGATAACGCTTCACCAAACCTGGGGACGTCTGAGCCAACCACTGAACCCCCTTTACACCACAGAAGAAAACGCAGAGATATTGACCAGCCCATACCACACTTAACCTCGTCGGCCACCCGGCAAACAGGCATGCTGGATAACATCAAAGAGGGACTTGGCAGGCTGCTTGGTTATATCGGGCCCATGTCGTCAGCACCAGTGGCGACCTCTTCCACACAGACAAGGATCACTGAACAGGCGACGTTCCATAATGGCAATAGCCGCTCCAATCAGGCACCCGGAGTAGCCAACAATCCCCAGTACAACGCCAACGCCAGCCTGACCCTGGCAACCCTGCTCGCCGCCAAACTCAATGGACGGAAATTACCGTCTGGCAAGGACACAGAACCCACTTCTGAGCGACAGGAGCTGCTGAGCCAGGCACCGGGCATGCAATTATTATCCGACAGCCTGGCAATAGCTCCGCAGCTGCACAGTGAAGTGGCTGCTTTTATCCATCACCTGAACAGCAATAGCGACCCGGTTGCCAGCCAGTGGAACCGGGATGATCTGGTCAATATGGCCATCCTTCTGGCCACACCGACAACACCAGCAAAAATACCGGCCAGGGTGACAGAGAACTTTTTACAGCAAGCGCTCACCTCATCGGCCATTGGTATACGCCATGAGCACCCGGATAATATCTTCAGTGCCGAGGGTATGGTCCGGGGGACAGGAACCAATAAGGGGCAGTCACAGTCGGTTTTCCATAACCAGGCAACGGGTGAAACAACCGCCAGGGGGCCCGCCATGGGGCTGGCACAAGCGATGTTGCAAGCGATGGCCAGCAATCGCCTGGCCGGTTATTCGGCGGACAACCAGTTACCTGACTCCCTGAGTCGACAGATCATCCAGCAAGCGGTTCAGTTGCAACAGCGACAGAACCAAAATAGTGCCATCCAACCCTGGAAGCTGACCGACCATAAAAATGACGTCACTGATATAAAGGGCATGATTGAGCAGCGATTAATTCCTGAGTCTGCCCGGCAACCGGAAAAAGCACTGCATAACCCATTGATTAATGCCCTCGCCAGGGGACAGTACGAACCCGGCAGACAACTGTTTATGCAGCACTCCCTGCAACATCAGCTGGCAATGGTGCATGAGCTGGCGGGACTGCCTGATTATCTGGGGGTGGATTATTTTGCCGAACAACTGGCGCAACTGGAGTCTGATCTGCAAAAAGCAACCAGCAGCAAAACCGCAGCCAATGACGAGATAACGGACCTTCAGTCGTTTGCCCTCAGCCAGAGAGCCTGGCAACTGTTCAACAACCTGTACGATGCCAAAGTTGCCGTGCCCAAAGAAGCCATGAACCGGGTAAAAATTCAGGCCATGATCAACCGCCGAGGTCTGATAGAACCCGGAGAAACCAGGCAGCTCCAGGAACTGGTGCTGGCTTTGCTGCCCCGACAGGCCAGTGCCAGTGATCATGCCAAACTGACCATCAAGGCGGATCAGGCCATCCCGTCACCGGCCAAACTCCATAAATACCAGCACGAACGGATTGCCAGCATCATCAGTAGTTATTCAGCCCTCAAGGCATTTGTTGCCAAACAGTTCCCACGGGTATTTGACCATGCACCTATTGATCCGGAGTTGAAGAATGAGCTGATCAACCAGATAGCACGGGTTAGCCTGTACGCATTAAAAGGGAAGATCACCGACGAGAGCTGGAAGGCTGTGGTCATGGAAATGCTAAAGCAGGAGTACAAAGAGTTTATTGAATGAGATATCTGTGGGATGGGAGTTGCAATACTCCCTTGTTTGTTAATCCGTAGAGGGTATCACTGAACGATACCCTTACTCCCCTCCCAGCATTAATTCTATCTCTTCTGCCAACCGCCCGGGAACATCGCTGTCCACTTCCCTGACGGCCTCACCGATAGCCCGGAAAAAACCTTCTTCATCGGAGTGTCCGTGACTTTTGACCACAATCCCCTGCAGCCCGAGAAAACTGGCACCATTGTATACTACCGGATCAATGCTTTTATAGATTTTGCGCATGACCGGCGCAATCAGCAGAGAGAAAGCGACGCCAGGAGCGTCTGCTGAAAAGCGGCAACCAGGCTGTCACGGATTAAACCGGCAACCCCCTCTCCGGTTTTCAGGGCAATATTGCCAACAAAACCGTCGCAGACCACCACATCCGCGCCACCGGCAAACACATCATTCCCTTCGATATAACCGATGTAGTTCAAACGACCATCTTCTTTCAATAGCCGATTTGCCAGCTTTACCTGTTCATTCCCTTTGATATCCTCAGTGCCGACGTTCAGCAACCCTATCCTCGGAGCAGTGATACCCCTGACAGTAGCGGCCAGCAAAGACCCCATCACGGCAAACTGGTAAAGACTGTTGGCAGAACAGTCCACATTGGCCCCCATATCCAGCAGCAGAACACTGCCACCGGCACAGGGAATAGCTCCGGCAATGGCGGGACGGTCAATCCCCACAAAGGTTTTCAGGGCAAATCGACCCATGGCCATCAGAGCACCCGTATTCCCCGAGCTGACACAGGCAGCCGCATGGCCGTCAGCCACCTGCTCAAGGGCAACCCACATGGAGCTGTCTTCTTTGGATCTCAGTGCAAAAGAGGGTTTTTCATCCATGCCGATGGTCTTGCCAGCATGAATAACCGTAAGACGGGACTGATCGAAAGCAATAGAAGAGAGATGACCGGTAATCAGCTGCTGATCACCTACCAGGGAAAGATGAAGATCCGGATAAGCATCCAGGGCTCGGAGGGCAGCCCGGATACGAGAACGGGGACTTTCGTCCCCGCTCATAACATCAAGCGCTATTCTCCGTCCTGGAGCTGCTGACCGTCCTGGCATGGTACGGCTCACTCGCCGACTTTACCTTCAAGCACTTTGCGGCCACGGTAGAAGCCGTCAGCAGTCATGTGGTGACGACGATGAGTTTCGCCGGAAGTCGCATCAACAGACAGCTGAGAAGCAGTCAGACTGTCGTGGGAACGGCGCATGTCACGCTTGGAACGGGTTTTACGGTTTTGCTGAACAGCCATGTGTCAACTCTCCTAAATTCTTTGCCTGGAACTCTATTTGGGTTCGGTAGTACTTTTATCCTGATCAGCTTTCAGACTAGCCAGAACACTGAACGGGTTACGACGCTTTTCTCTTCCGCTGCCCGGGCAGCGGAAGCCTCAGCCTCTTCATCAGATTCAGTAGTAAAGTTCTGCTGAACCTGGCAGGCTTCAGGCGGATGATAAGCCACGATAGGAAGGCTCAACAGAAGCTCTTCCTCCAACAGGGGCACTAACTCCATCGGCTCCTCCTGGAGCATCAGGGGTTCATAACCCTCTGGCAGGGACCGGGCCTGCTCATCGGTCAATACACCCATCAGGTTGAGGTCTGAACGCACGGGAAGTTCTGCTACATCAAGGCAGCGCTGACAAATCATGTTAAGATTCGCCTCAACATGCCCCTCAAGAACCACTCGGTGATCTTCGCTCATATAGAAATGAAGAAAGACCTTCACCTCGCCCTGATCGTCAGCGAGACTGGCCACCAGTCGATCAAACTGTTTAAGCGCCAGCGAACCTTCAAACTGTAACCCCTGACGCGCGAGTTTCCGCGGATCAACGGTTTTTGGTAATTGGCCTGATAACATAAGCGCGCAATCATAGGGCGATGCCCCTTTGCTGTCAAACATCCTTTTCAGGTGAGGTTTATCAGAATTTCAACTATTTCATGAATAACATGCCTGAAGACTGTATTTTTCACAACCTGCTGCCGGATGGCGCAGGCGGGTTTTACAAAAATTCGTAACCATGCATACTGTGCTCGACTATCCGCACCCTTTGCCCGCATCACCTGCACAACATAAAAGATGAATATATTGTTAGCCTCAGGCTCACCCTATCGAAAAAGCCTGCTTGAACGACTCAACCTGACCTTCAGCCAGGCCTCACCGGACATTGACGAAACTCCTGAACCCGGAGAGAGCGCCAGGGAGCTGGCTATCAGGCTTTCCCTGGAAAAGGCCCTGATACTGGCCGATCAGTATCCGGACACCCTGATTATTGCCTCCGACCAAACCGCCGCACTGGACAATCGAATTCTAGGCAAACCCGGAACCCGGGAACAAGCCATTCAACAGCTGTCCAGCTGCAGCGGCAGACAGGTGGTTTTCCACACCGGACTTTGTCTACTGAACACCGCGACAGCAGAGCATCAGCTGACCTGTGTGGATTACACCGTCTGGTTCCGAACACTGTCCAGCACACAGATTGCCTCCTATATAGATGCAGAGAGTCCGCTGGACTGCGCTGGCAGCTTCAAATGTGAAGGACTGGGCATAACCCTGTTCAAGAAAATGGCTGGCGATGACCCTGACAGTCTGGTTGGACTGCCACTGATCACCCTGACCACCATGCTGATGAATGAAGGGATTTACCCTTTGGGAAGGTAAATACACCGGGTCTTGCACAGCAGACCCGGTGATCAAATTACATTAACTGAAAACCATCACCCAGGGCTTCCACCAGGGTGGCGCTGACCCCAGCCCCAAAATCCCGGGCAAATTTTTCCAATGGTGAGAGGCGGAAGGTGTAATCAACAATATCCTCTTCACCCACCACTTCACGGGCCACATAACCGGCACTGCCCAGACCATCAATCAGCCCCAGTGTTTTGGCCTGTTCACCAGACCAGACCATACCTGAAAAGATATCCGATCGATCAGCCAGTCGATCACCCCGCCCGGTTTTTACCGCAGTAATAAACTGCTGGTGAATAGTATCCAGCGACGCTTGCCATTCGACCGCAGCTTCACGGTCCACGGACTGGAATGGATCAAGGAATGCCTTATTTTCACCGGAGGTATAGGTTCTGCGGGTAACCCCCAGTTTCTCCATCGCCCCGACAAAACCAAAACCAGAGGAAATAACACCGATAGACCCTACCAGACTGGCCTTGTCAGCGTAAATTTCATCAGCAGCAGCGGCAATGTAGTAGCCGCCAGACGCACCAATATCCATAATGACCGCGTAAAGAGGCGTATCCTTATGCCGTTCGCGCAGCCTGAGAATTTCATCATAGATATAGCCAGATTGAACAGGGCTACCACCCGGGCTGTTAATTCTCAAAATCACCGCTTTAGTGCCCGAATCCTCAAAGGCTGAACGCAATCCCGACACCACGACATCTGCATTTACATCGCCACCACCAATCTGGCCATCAATCTCCACCAGCGCCGTATGCTCACCGGTGCCATCACTGATCACTACATCATTGATATTGGTCGCGTTATAAATGACAGCAACGGAGAAAAACAACCAGCCAAAGGTCAGCAGTTTAAAAAATATACCCCATCGCCGGGAACGTTGCTGCTCCAGCAGCGCGCCTTTGGCCAGGGCATCCACCAGATCCCAGGCTCGATTACTGTCCAGGCTATCCTGCGCCTCAGACGAGGACTCCCGCCACTTGTCTTGCATAATCACCCCTTAAACAGGTTCACTCAAAAACGATCATATTTATCAATTCTTCGGTCCAGCATCCAGCCCTTGCAAAGCTGATATCACCTCAACCAGGTCGTCCGGCAAAGGTGCTTCAACCTTCAAGCGCTTACCATCCAGCAGGTCAAATTCGATACTGGCGGCATGCAGGAACAGCCTTTTAAGACCAAACTGCTTCTGGGACTGATTATCTGAATCCATACCGTATTTTTCATCCCCGGCAATGGGATGCCCCGCGTGCAGACAGTGAACCCGAATCTGATGGGTCCGCCCAGTGATGGGATAAGCCTCAACCAGGGTCATATTTGGAAAACGGTTCAGCACCCGAAACGCCGTTCGGGATTTTTTGCCATCCACATGCACCCGGACCATCCGCTCTCCTGAGCTCAGCACGTTCTTCAGCAGCGGCGCATTGACCAGCTGCTTTCTCGCTGGCCACTTGCCCACCACCAGCGCATGATACAGCTTTTCAACTTTTTCTTTCTGCTGCAACTGGTTATGCAGATGACGCAGCATACTGCGGCGCTTGGCAATCACCAGACAACCCGAGGTATCCCGGTCCAGGCGATGCACCAGTTCCAGCGTGCGGTTATCCGGCCGTAGCTGGCGAAGTGCTTCAATCACGCCATAAGACAGACCACTCCCGCCATGCACAGCAAGCCCGGACGGTTTGTTGATGATCAGCAGCAGATCATCTTCATAAAGAACCGCTTTTTCCAATTGAGCGATCACACTGTCAGCGGGCCTTACCGGAGCCACCCTTTCGGCCAGCCTGACCGGAGGAATACGAACAACATCGTTCAATTCAAGGCGATAATCTGCGCTTACCCGCTTTTTATTGACCCGTACCTCACCCTTGCGAACGATACGATACACCCTGGTCTTGGGCACACCTTTAAGAACCCGCAACAGAAAATTATCAACACGCTGACCCGCCGCATCTTCATCAATGGTCATAAAGTTAACATTTGCTTGTTTCAATCGTCTAACCACATATCTGTTTATGCCAAGTTGCCGCCCCGCAAGCTCTACCTTAACCGGTTGAGATAAAAAGACTTTCAGGGATTACCGCGATTTTCTTTCAGGCAATGTTATCAGCTTTGTGTCATTTGAAGCACTTACAGATTACTGATATAGTTGTGGCACTGCCTTGTAACTATCCGAAGAGGCAGTTCGATTTACGAAGTCTGAGCATGACCCGAAAGGGATAGCATCACTTAAATTCCGCTAACCGGGCCGAAAATAAACTGGAGCTACATTTACCCGATGAACAAGTCCGGGCCAGGTAACTCCGGGAATAGCCGCTCAGGCAGACATCATGGCAGATGAACCAGTTGCATCCCTCCCTGAGGGCATGAGTTCCTGCCATGGTGCTGAACGATTAAAGACCACGGCCACAGCCGTGATAGATAAACAGTGCCACCCAAGAACAGAGGTTGCGCTCCCGATACCAGGGATGAAGAACAGCGGACGGGTCATATGCTAGTGACAGGCTCAGTGATACCTGTAAACGTATCCACCACCAGCCAGAAGCGCCCGATCAACGCATCTCCCCACTATGCATCCGGTCAACATACGGATGCAGATTGCTATATCGTTACAGCCTTACCCTTGAATAAGCCCGGCTGTAAGTCTGATAGTTGGTTACCACCGACCACACCGCTCTCCTGCGGTTGTTGGCCTGTGTACACTCGGGTAGCACCGGAGAGTTTGTACAGAAGCTGAAGGAAACCAGTTGCACTGCCAGCCACCGCGAATACGTCAGGTGGCAGGCCGGGCGCTTCCGGAAAGACGATGGATTGCCCGTCAACCCAATGAATGCGCTGGATTTACCGAATGTCACGAACAACTTTTCGCCACCAACATCTGCTTAGGGTAGCCATTAGCAATTTGGTACTCTATGAAGAGAATGTTGATCAATGCAACCCAGCAAGAAGAGCTGAGGGTTGCACTCGTCGATGGGCAGCGCCTGTTCGATCTGGATATCGAATCCGGAGCCCGTGAACAGAAGAAAGCCAACATCTACAAAGCAAAAATCACCCGTGTCGAGCCCAGCCTGGAAGCCGCGTTTGTGGACTTTGGTGCAGAGCGACACGGCTTCCTGCCGTTAAAGAGATCTCCCGGGAATACTTCGTCGGCCATACTGGTGGTCGTCCCAACATCAAGGATGTCATCAAGGAAGGCACCGAGGTTATCGTTCAGGTCGATAAGGAAGAGCGTGGCAACAAAGGTGCCGCCCTGACCACACTGGTCAGCCTGGCTGGCCGCTACCTGGTGCTGATGCCCAATAACCCACGGGCCGGTGGCATCTCACGCCGTATTGAAGGCGATGAGCGCGCTGAACTGCGTGAGGCCATGAGCAAGCTGGACATCCCTGCCGAAATGGGCGTCATCGTTCGCACAGCCGGCCTTGGCCGTTCCACAGAAGACCTTCAGTGGGATCTGGACTATCTCCTGCAACTCTGGAACTCCATCAAGGATGCTGCCGATAAAAATCCCGCACCATTTTTGATCTACCAGGAAAGCAATGTCATTATCCGCGCTATCCGCGACTATCTGCGCCAGGATGTTGGTGAAGTACTGATCGACAAAACCCAGGTTTATCAAGAAGCCCTGGATTTTGTTAAACAGGTCATGCCCCAGTACCAGAACAAGATCAAGCTGTACAAAGACAGCGTCCCCCTGTTCAACCGCTTCCAGATTGAAAGCCAGATCGAGACCGCCTTTCAGCGTGAAGTCAAACTGCCATCCGGCGGCTCCATTGTTATTGACCCAACAGAAGCCCTGGTATCCATTGATATCAACTCCGCCCGTGCAACCCGTGGTGGCGATATCGAAGAAACCGCTTACAACACCAACCTCGAAGCGGCGGATGAGATTGCCCGCCAGCTGCGCCTGCGGGATATTGGTGGCCTGATTGTTATCGACTTCATCGATATGGGCAGCAACCGGAATCAGCGGGAAGTAGAGAACCGCATTCGTCAGGCGCTGTCGGTTGATCGTGCCCGCGTTCAAACCAGCCGTATCTCCCGCTTTGGCCTGCTGGAAATGTCCCGTCAGCGTCTGCGCCCATCACTGGGTGAAACCAGTGGCGTGGTCTGCCCTCGCTGCTCAGGCCAAGGCACGATTCGGGATATTGAGTCTCTGGCCCTGTCTATTCTGCGCCTGATGGAAGAAGAGGCCATGAAGGACAAGACGTGCGAAATTCGCGCACAGGTTCCTGTGCCGGTGGCGGCATTTCTGCTGAATGAAAAGCGCAAAATGATCGCCAAGATCGAGAAGCGCCATGATGCCCGCATCATTGTTATTCCAAATGCCAATCTGGAAACCCCTCATTATGATGTCCAGCGCCTCCGTGACGACAATCTTCAGGATCGTGAGAGCAGCTACGAAATCATCCTGGAGGGCGAAGACGCCAGCCCGGAAGAGCTGACCACAGCCACCAGGCCTCAGCCCAGACAACAGGCCGCCGTGCGCAATGTTGCCCCGGCACAGCCTGCACCGGCCATTAAAGCGCCTGAAGCAAAACCCGGGTTTATTGGCAGCCTGCTGAAGTCCATCAGCAGCCTCTTCAACCCGGAAAATGATGACGAAAAATCCGCTGGCCAGGACAAACCCACCCAGCAACGTCAACCGGCACGTCGTGACAGTCCAGCTGGCCAAAACAGGAAAAAGACCCGAACTGACTCCCAGCGCCGCGACAGGCAGGACAGCAACCGTCCTCAGAAAGAGCGCAAAAAGAGTCAGCAGGAACGTTCAGACAACCGCTCCGGCAGCCAGGAAAACCGCTTTGAAAGGCAGGAAAGACGCCAGCGTGACAAGCCGGAAGTAGCGGAACAACGGGAACCCAGACAGGAACGCCGCCAGGACCAGGAACCAGAACAAGGCTCCGGTGATCGTCGACGCCGCCCGAACTCTGCGCCCCGTCGTCGCAACAACCGACAGTCTCAGCGTCAGCAACAGAATGAACCGCAATTACAGCCACTGCTGCCTGAAAGCGCTAAAGGGGCAGTAAATGCGCCTGCTGTTCATGAAACTGCCGCACAGGAAAGCATTCCACAGGAAAAGCGTGCTGACAAAAAAGAGTCATTTGCCAGCATCGAGAAGCCTGAGCTGGAAAGCAGCAAAGCTGCCCCGGAAGCTCCCGCAGCTCCGGCCATGCCAATGGACAAGGCAGAGGAAACCAGCAAGGCTCCTGTCGAAGAGCAAGCCGTTGCCAACACCCCTGAAGCACCGGAAGAAGTGAGACCTCGTCGCTCCAGAAGAGTGAAGAATGACCCTCGCCGTCTCAGGGAAACTCAGCAGTCTGCGCCTCAGGAAGTCAGCGAACCTGAAATCCCTGCTGAGAGCAACTCACCAGCCTATCAACAGCCTTCTGTCGATAAAGAGCCAACAGTTGAGCTTGCAACAGCTGGAGATTCTGAAGCGCAACCGGAAAAATCAGAACAAGCCCCCGTTGAGACCAGCACTCAAGAACGCCAGGCCGACCTGCCCGTTGCCGCCGCAGAAGCAACAGCCGTTGAGCGGGAGAAGGTAACCCCACGCCCTCAGATGACAGAAATGGCAAAAGCCGTTGCCGCTTCCCATAATCTCGACAAGCCAGCGTTTGCAACCATGCCACCCGCTTTCGAGAAACCAGCCGTAGCGGAAGCACAGACTGTCGAGCCCAAGCCGACCATGACCGCCAATGAAGCTGAAGAGATGCTGAAGCAGGCATTAAATCAGTCTGATGAAGACAAGGCCGTTGTTCATGAAAACCAACAGGAGACGCCTGCTGAGGCTGCCCCGGCACCACAACCTTCAGCGACTGAGAGCAAAGTTGTAGAAGCACCACAAGCAACTTCTGATGATGAAACCGTTGAAAGGCCGCGTCGTCGTCGCAGCCGTGCTCACAACGACCCCCGGGCAAAGCGCCAGACTCAGCAGATCGAACTGCCTGTTGAGCCAGAAAGCGAAACTCAGGAAGCTCCGCAGGTGCGCACTGAAGAAAGCAACCTGTAATAAGGGTTGATACAGAACTGAACGGGGTGGTTTCCACCCCGTTTTTTTGCCTTGAAAAACCACCAGAAGGCTCTCCAGTCATAGCGATGGACAATAAATCTCCTCCGAACTCGCACCCACGCAAATTAAAAGAGCCACAACTCGCCACTGATGGAACTTTTATCAATTTCAGAAATCAAAACAAGGAGTAAAACATGTAACTAAAACAACCAAAACAGAGGGAAATTTATGAAAAACAACCTATTCAAGCAGTGGGTAATGGCCAGTTTACTGTGCATTCTATCCTGCTCTGCATTTTCAGACGTTGAATATTCAGGCATCGCTTTCAGCAACGTAGATATCCACGGGCAAGGCACTGAAGCCGACGTTAAACCCGGTGAAACTGTCGGCATCCATGCCCATTACAAATGGCTCTGGCCCCGGGAAGAAGCCAGCATTGTCCAGATTATTGTTGGTATTGATGGCATAGGTGCTCAAACAGCAATTGCCAATGCCATTGTCATTGATGGTCGATATCTTGATCCTCATTACAATGATATCACCGAGCAAGATGTAGACTTTTACATCGTTGCGCCCAACGAACCGGGCACTTACCAGATCCGCTTCCGCTATGCTCAGGCCTACGGTGCCGAGGAGGCCGTTGGAACATGGTGGTACGTTGATCAGGCTCCTACCGACGAAGCAACAATTGGCACTATTACTGTCCGTTAAACGATATGACACGCTAGTAGCCTGTCCGAGAATAGCGCCCGTAGCGAGGATTGCGAGAAATTGAGGATAAAAATTTCTGATTCTGAGGAGAATAGCGGGGCTATTTGACGAAGAAGCAGGAATTTTTAGACCAATTTATCGCAACCGCAGTAGGGCAGTCTATTCTCGGACAGGCTCCTAGTCAGGAGTCCCGGACAACTCATGGGACTTCTGATTGAAAACCTCCCGGAACCGGAATTTGCATCCTCAGATTCACAGGGGCGTTCTGTCATCATCCATATAAAGGCGCGGCTCTCTTTCCAGCTGAACCCCAAACTTTTCATTTACTTTCTGCTGAACCTGCCTGGAGAAAGACAGCACATCCCGACCAGTGGCCCCACCGTGATTCACCAGTACAAGTGCCTGTTTCTGGTAAGTCCCCACACAACCCTCCCGCACTCCTTTCAGCCCGGCCTGATCAATCAGCCAACCAGCGGCCAGTTTCCATTTCTGCCCAAGGGGATAAGCGACGATATTCGGATATTCCTGCTTCAGGCGATCCATCTCTGACGGTGATACCTCCGGGTTTTTGAAAAAGCTGCCAGCATTACCCACCTCAGATGGATCCGGCAACTTTTCCCGGCGAATATCACAAACAGCCCGACTGATATCCATTGCGGAAGGAGCCTGATCGCCCAGACGTCTGGCAAGCAGATCACCTAACTGGCCATAGCCCAGATTGGGTTTTAATGTTGCATCAAGATCCAGGGTCACAGCGATAATAATGTACTGATCACGCTTTTCCCTTTTAAATACCGAATCGCGATAACCAAAGCGGCAACTTTGTCGGTCAAAATACTCAACCTGCCCGGATTCCAGGTTCATCGCCTCCAGCGACACGAAAGAGTCCGTTAACTCAACACCGTAGGCACCAATATTCTGGATAGGCGCAGCGCCAACGTTACCCGGTATCAAAGAGAGGTTTTCCAGTCCATAGGCCTGATTATCCAGAGACCATAAAACAAACTCATGCCAGTTCTCTCCCGCCTCAGCCCTGACCCGAACGCAATCCTGATCACGACTCAACACGGTTTTTCCCTTGAGATTAACGTGCACAACCAGGGCATCAAGAAAATCACCCAGCACCACATTACTGCCACCGCCCAGGGGAATAACGGGCAACTGCTTTTCCCTGGCAAAAGCCAGTGCCGACTGCAATTCAGCAACCGTATTTGCCTCAGCGTAGTATCTGGCAGTAGACGGCAAACCCAGGGTATTTCTCTCAACCAGGGAATAGTTGTCGCAAATCTTAACCGGGAAGTTCATTAATAGTTGATTCAATAGAAATTGGAGACAAAACGGAGATGCTATTTATGGGTTTTCTGCAAATGATCCAGCAACGCAATCCCACCCAGCTCAACCAGATTAAGTACCCGCTCAAACCCTTCGTTACCACCGTAGTAAGGGTCCGGAACTTCAGTGACTGACAGGTCAGCAAAATCAAGAAAAAGCTTCAACTTACAGGCATGTTCCTGCGGGCAGATCTTTTGCAGGTTCTTCAGGTTCTCTCTGTCCATAGCCAGAATATAATCCTGCTCAACAAAATCAGCAGAGGTTACCTTGCGGGAGCGAATAAATGAAAGGTCATAACCGTGATCCGCCGCCTGCTGCATGGAACGGCTGTCTGGTAACCCGCCATCATGCCAGCCACTGGTGCCCGCTGAATCAACTCTGATACAGTCTGACAAGCCAGCTTCCGCCACTTGATGGGCAAACACACCATGGGCAGTGGGTGACCGACAGATATTTCCCAGGCAGACGAACAGTACTTTTGTCATTCTGTTTATGCTCTGACCGTGGTTTCATTGGGCTCAGGACTGTCCAGCTCCTGCTCTCTTTCAAGCAATGCACGAACTGCCAGCAGATCCTGCTCCGTATCGACACCATGGGGCGGCGTTGCCACCGCTTCAGCCACATGAATACGGTAGCCATGCCACATCAGTCGAAGCTGCTCAAGAGACTCCATGCTCTCAATCGGGCTGACACCCCAGTTCACATAATGATTCAGGAGTCCAACCCGATAGGCATAGATGCCAATGTGACGCTGAAAGCAGGCATCTGCCGACACTTTCTTTTCCTCCGTGGCAAAATCGTCCCGCGCCCAGGGAATGGGCGCACGACTGAAATAAAGCGCATACCCCCGGGCATCAGCAACCACCTTGACAATACCGGGATCAAAAATCTGCTCCACCCGGGTCAACGGGCTGGATAACGTAGCAGCCCCTGCCTCAGACGACAGCTGCAGATTTCTGGCCACCTGATTGATCACAGAGGGAGGGATAAGAGGTTCATCACCCTGCACATTGACAATGATTTCATCATCCTTCAGACCATAGATTCTGGCCACTTCCTGCAACCGGTCAGTGCCAGAAGGATGCCCCGGCAGCGTCATGCATACCTCTGCGCCAAAACCTTCAGCCACCTTCAGAATACGCTCATCATCCGTAGCAATGATGACCTTCCGGGCAGCACTGGCCAGTGCCCGCTCATAAACATGCTGCACCATAGGCTTGCCCGCAATATCCGCCAGTGGCTTGCCCGGCAAACGGCTGGAAGCAAATCGGGCAGGTATTACAACGGTGAAGTCAGAGCCTTCAGCCGATAAAGAGCCTTCAGCTGGGAGAGAGCCTTCAGCTGGGAGAGAGCCTTCAGCTGGGAGAGAGCCTTCAGCCGATAAAGAGCCTTCAGCCGATAAAAAGCCTTGTGCCATCAGGACGCCTCATCCAAACGTTCATCAACGGTCAATGTGCGCGCCTCACCTTCGAGCATGACAGGAATACCGTCACGAACCGGATAAGCAAGACCGCAGGGTCTGCAAACCAGTTCCTGACGCTCTTTATTTGGCCGCACCTCCCCTTTACACAGTGGACAGGCCAGAATTTCAAACAGCGTTTTATCCATCATTGTTCCTCAGCCATCAGCCAGCAAATACCGGCTTACGAGCTTCAATCATTGCTACCAGCTGCTCTATACATGAGTCCGATACACGGGTCGTCACCGGCAGATACCAGTGTCGGTGATCGGCAAAACCACTGCATTTAACGGCATCCTTGGCCGTCATAATTACCGGAAGATCGTCGTTAAAACAGATATCTTCCGGTGCAAATACGTGGTGATCAGGATAAGGATGACCAATAACATCGTATCCCAAAGCGCGCAGTGTATTAAAAAAACGCTCCGGATTACCAATTCCCGCAACACCATGAACCCTGGTTTTATCGGGAATTGGTTGCGAAATCCCCGTCATGCTGACCAGCGCCGAAGGTTCAAGGGAAAAACAGTACAGTTTCTCCCGCTCCAGCGTGGTCAGCCCAAGGGAACTTTCTACTTCCTCAGCCTTCGCTGACACAGAAGCATGGTTGGTGTTGACCAGAATCATATCCACCTGGCTCATTCTTTCCGGTGGTTCCCGAAGCGGGCCTGCGGGCAGACACAGTTGGTTGCCAAGCAACCGGTCACCATCGAGAACCAATACTTCAATATGCCGTTGCAGATTATAGTGCTGCAATCCATCATCTGCGATGATCAGATTGCAGTCTGTCTGATCACAGAGATAGCGGGCCGCCTTTACACGATCAACGTCAACAATCAAAGGGACATGCAGCTGTCGGGCGAGCATCACCGGCTCATCCCCTGCCTTTGCCGGGTCTGAATCCGGCCGGACCGACAGGGGCATACCTCTGGTTTTCGCACCAAACCCACGGCTGATAATCCCCGGCCGGTAGCCCCTTCGCTGAAACTCCCGTACGAGGGCAGCAACCAAAGGTGTTTTACCAGTCCCCCCGACCGAAATATTACCCACCACAATGACCGGCACAGGCGAAGACCACCGCGCCGTCTGCAGTAAACGTTGCTTTCTTCTCGCAGCCAGAAAGGAAAATAACCAACTAAGTGGCTTGAGACAGCGGGTCCAGCCACCGGCAGGAGCATACCAGGAGTCTGTGACCGACTGGCTGAAACGGGGCCAGAGCTTCACTGATCAGACTCGGTATCTTTTCGGGTGGTCATGCTCAGGTTGGTAAAACCCAGCTGCCCGGCAGCATCCATTGCCGTAACAACCGCCTGATAAGGCGTATTGGCGTCAGCGGTGATAATCAGGGGAATCTTGCTGTCTCCCTGGCTTACTTTACCCAGTGCCCGCTTGAGCGTATCCAGCTGACCATTGACCAGTCCCTGACCGTCAACGGCAAAATCTCCGGACTTGCTGATGATGATCTCAATCTGCTTTGGCTGCTGCTGCAACACCTCTCCGGAGGATTCCGGCAAGTCAATGGCCAGATGCGTCTCCTTGGTGAAGGTGGTTGAGACCATAAAGAAAATCAGCAGCAGGAATACCACATCAATCAGGGGCGTCAGATTGATCGACACCTCTTCCTGATTTATCTGTCGTCGGAAGTTCATCTTTTCCTGGCCTCACTGCCCAGGGATGAAGGGCCGTTAGCGGATGAAGAGCCCTTGCGATCACCCTGCAGCACTTCCACCAGCTTGATGGCATCCTGCTCCATGGCAACCACCAGTTCATCAATGCGCCGGGTAAAATAGCGGTGGAAAATCAGGGCCGGGATAGCCACGGTAAGACCGGCTGCAGTGGTAATGAGAGCCTTGGAAATCCCGCCAGCAAGTACACCGGCATTACCGGTACCTTCAACCATCAGCACAGTAAAGACATCAATCATACCGATCACGGTTCCCAGCAAACCCAACAGCGGAGTAATCGCGGCAATGGTCCCCAGGGTATTTAGATAACGTTCAAGGTCATGGATCACCTTGCCCGCCTGTTCTTCAATACTCTCCTTCATGATTTCCCGGCCACTGCGGGCATTGGTCAGACCGGCAGCCAGAATTTCTCCCAGGGGCGACCCGGCTTTCAGCTGGTCAAGCTTGCGATTGTCCAATCCATTACTTTTGATCCACCTCCATACTTGAGACAGGGTATTTTTCGGTGCAATGCGTGAGGGTCTCAACGTCCAGAGCCGCTCGAAGATGATTGCCATGGCAATGACTGAAGACAACAGGATAGGCACCATCAGCCAACCACCGGATTTCACCAGTTCGAACACAATAATCTTCCCTTATAATGACAAATTCATGATATCTGGCCCGGTTAATGTCAGGCATATCAGTTCCCGGCCAGTATGACTGTATCACAGAGATTAGCGCCATTTAAGCAGTAACTGATCGCTCTGGCAGAGCGTCAGCGCCACCAGTAACGGGTGTGTGTTTTGCGGTAGGCTGAAACAGTCATATCACCGCTACCGAGCGTAAAGGAAAGTGAGCCGTCCGCAGCGGTATTAAAAATTTTCGCCCCCGAACTTTGCGCACGGGCTAATGTTTCAGCGGCCGGATGACCGAAGCGATTGGCAAAGCCGGAGGAAAAAATAACTGCCCCGGGCTGAACCGCAGAGAGAAAGTCAGAACTACTGGAAAACCGGCTACCATGGTGAGCGGCCACCAGCACACTGGATTCAAGCTCAGTGCCCTGCTCGATTAACCGTTTCTCAACCCGTCCACTAATATCTCCGGGCAGTAAAAGACTGTCTGACTCTGCTGTCACTTTCAGGACACAGGATGCATCATTGCTGCGCCGATATTCACCACCGGCCAGCACCTGAAAATAAACCCCATCCCACTCCCAATGATCTCCGGATTGGCATTTCACCCACTCTTGCTCAAAACCGGGCAGCCTGGTACCACTGATAACCGGTACATTCGGGTATCTGGACAACAGGGATGGCAAACCACCTGAATGATCCTGATCACCATGAGAAATGATAATGCGATCAATTTGGGCCACACCGGATTTGGACAGCGCCGGAAGAATCACGCTCTCTGCCGCTGACAATTTTTCCGAGAATCGGTCACCAGTGTCGTATACCAGAAGGTGCTGACGTGTTCTGATCAATACAGACAACCCTTGCCCTACATCCAAAACAGTGACCTCAGCCTGACCTGCCGGTATCTCCGGTGTTTTCGGGAACAATGAAGGCATCAGCATCACCGGGGCAAGCCAGCGCAAACGCAGAGTTGCCGGAGCAATCAGCAGCAACATACCGGCCACAGCGAACAACAGGTTAAGCCAGGTCAGGGCCTGCTGTGGTGGAATAAGCACCATCAAACCGGACACCCAATGCAGCCCCCATTGAAACCCTGTCACCAGATAATCCAGCCCGGCCATAATGAAACCGGCAGCTTCAGGCAACACAAACTGCACAATGGCGCTGAACAGCAGCAAGGGAACGACCGCAATGCCAATTAATGGAATGGCCAGAAGATTCACCAGGGGAGACAGTGGTGATACCGGCTGACCATTAAACAGTAGCAAAGGCGTCAACAGGGCAAACACCAGCCATTGTGGCTTAAACAGGGTTACCGGCCAGCCAGTCCTCTCCTTTCGGCCAACCATACCGAACAGCAATGCGCCTGCGGCAATAAACGAGTACCAGAATCCATTGCTGGTTATGGCCAGAGGGTCAATGGCAAGCACTGCCGCCAAAGCCAACAACCAAAGTGTGGCGGGAGAGGCTCTGATACCCAGCAAGGGTGCCAGTAATGCAGCAAATGTCATCACCAGGGCCCGCTGCACCGGCACACTGAACCCGGCCAACAGGGCATAAAACAACGCAAACAGCATGCCTGTCAGCGCCTTGACCACGGGTAAGGGTACGCTCCGAAGTGGAATTCCCCCCAATCGCCCAACAATGGTGGCAAGGGAAAAGCCCAACCAGGCCATAAGACCGATATGCAGGCCGGAAATCACCATCAAATGGGTGGTTCCCGTCTCATTCAGCATCTGCCATTGCTGAGTGTTGATTGCGGTTTTATCACCCAGCAGCAGTGCCGAGAAGATCCCTCGGTTGTTATCAGATACCGAGGAGTGCAACCACTCTCTTAAAAGCGCCCTTACCTGATGAAGGCGATATATCCCGGTAACACTATTGTCGAGCAGTGATCCGGACTTCACATACCCCGTGGCCTGTATCCCCTGACGCAGCGCCCAGGCTTCATAATCGAACGCACCCGGACTTGAAAAACCATGGGGCTGTCGCAACCTGACCGTTAACTGCCAGGTCTCTCCAGCCTGAAAATCCGGCGGTTCATACCAGCTGAGCCTGACCTTTTTGGCATACAGAACAGCCCCTGCATGGCTGACTGCGAAATCAAAGCGCGCTGCCATGCCATTGATCACCGGCAGACTGGCAATCTTTCCTTCGATATTGATATCCCGCCCATGTATAGAGCCATCAAGGCGAGTGACAGCGTAATGCGATGCATACCATGAGCTGACAAGAGTACCCGCCAGCAGAGGCAGCAGCCACCAGCGGACCCGGGAAGCTCCGGCTGACGATAATCCCCACAGAAAAATAATGAACAGCGGCAGGCTGATCGACAGCAGTACTGACATGCCAAATGTCAACGAAACAAAACCACTGGCAAGTACGAAGATAAGTAATCCCCTTGCCGGTTTTATGGTCGTGTGCGTGTTATCCACGTAGTCTTGCCTACCATTTCAGTGCATAATCCAGGGCTTTACCTCATTCAAGGCACTGTTCTGCCCTGCCTTGAATGACCGCAATTGTGCTGTGGCATAATCAACCATTCTTTATTTAAAAAAGTGGCATGCTATGGCCGATGAAAATCAGCAAGCATAGATGAATTTCAGTCTGGAAAAGCCAATCCCAAATCGATTGAAGGCAACTGGCAAGACTTCCATACTGGAAAACTGGCAACCTCTGCAAACCATGAACTAAAGTCATAGCTCAGAGCATAATGAGTTGATGTCATGATAGCGGTAAGATAGTGAAAGGATATGGCGAAAAAACTGATTAAAAGGTATTTGCCGGAACCAAAAACCATCAAGGAACATCGCCACCTGCGGTTTCTGGGTTCTGCATTATATGATGCAAACCTGTGGCAACTGAATCGCCGCTCCGCTGCTGCCGCATTTTTTGTCGGCATATTTGTTGCGTTTATTCCCATGCCTTTCCAAATGATTCTGGCGGCATGTCTGGCCATTGTTTTCCGATGCAATCTGCCTCTTTCTGTGGCACTGGTCTGGATAACCAACCCATTGACCATGCCTGCCATATTCTATTTTACATACAAAATTGGCTGTTTTATCCTTCAGACACCGGTAAGTGAAGCTTCCTTTGAACTCACCGTACAAGGTCTGGGTGCCGGACTTGCCCGTGTGTGGAAGCCTCTTTATCTGGGATCGCTGGTATCAGGCGTTGTGCTCGGCTTTATCAGTTACCTGCTGATTCGGGCGGCCTGGCGCTGGAATGTTGTCATCCACTGGCGCCAGAGAAACAAACGTCGCTCCCGACCCGATCCTTTCAACTAACCGCTATTCAAAAGTCTCTAGAGATAACAGCCCCATGCAAAGAAGTTTTCAAAAACGCCAGCCAAAACTGGAAGGTCGTGGTCTGCTTGAAGCTATCAGCACCGATGGCCCTCACAGCGACTGGCTGGGGATGCCGGATTACTATATCCATACCCTGACGGTTGCTGGTGAGGATTACAAATACCTGTCGGCAGACAAGCAACTGGATGTCAACGTTGGTGATACGGTAGTCTTCAGATATCAGGAAGTCGGTAAGACTGAAAACAAGGAAAAGCGCATTGATAAGCGCTCCCTTGGTCTCTACATTGATCCAAGCCAATACCTTCAGGAAACGCCCTGAAGCCTGCCTGCCGGGCCGTCTGACCGGGTAAACCCTGCGTCCGGACGGCTGGTAACTGCCAGCAAAATCACTCTGAATTTGAATATCACCTCTGGCGCATCAAGCCCCTGGCTACCGGGCTATAAACCACTTTTGACTGGTTGACTGAAACCAATTTAAGCAACACGCGGAACTATATGACTCAAAAAGCAGACTAAGTGTTTATTGACGGTGTTTTATGAGTACCTGACAGCAGCAAATCCCTGACAATATAAAATTTCGAAATATCAATTTTAAAAAATAAAAATTCATAACATTTAAATCAATCTGTGGTTGACCAGATTTCCGATAAAAGTGACCATTAACCATGTTATTTAACAGAAAACACACAGGCAGCCATAAGCAAAAGCATACAGGCCCTCGTTATATTAAGTTGATTGCCAGGCTCGCCATTACCATTGCCGTTTTAACCACAAAAATGGCCTACTGCAACATTGAGCATCCGCAAAACAAAAGCCTGAGATACTCCGTCGCCAGGCATGCAGTCCCGATATTAACCGAGACGCTGTTTTCAATTGAGAGGCTTCATGAACAATCACCGATGCTGTCATGGGTGTTTAAAAGCAGCCTGCTACAGGCATTTCAGGCAGCATCGCGAATCAACAATCTGTATATCATCTCTTACCGGGATATCAAGGCACTTAACGATTATGCCAAAACCACTAAACACGGTTATTACGAGTTATCCTTCAAAGGCAAGAGAATTTATTTTATCGCTAATGCAGATATCGCCAATCAGATCATCGCTCTTGAAGGACAAGAGCACAACGTTCATACCCACAGAAGACTGCTGAGTGCGCAAAACTGGTTTCTGCTGGAAAACAATCCTGTAGCTGCAAGGGATATGCATCACCATAGCTATGGAAGCAAGCAGGCAGCACTCTTTCAGCAGGCGTTTGAAAGGCTGCAACAGTTGCCAGATACTTCTGTGTTATTAACAAACCAGCAAACCTCAGACTTCGTATATGGCGAGAAGGCTGCCGATCTGATCAGCAATCTGTTAACCCAGATATATTTTCAAATACTGTTTTCCAGTGTCTCTCCAGAATACCCCGTTAACAGAAACATTCAGCAGCAGGTTAATCAACATTATTACCCGATAAAGCGGCTTTACGACCAGCTTGAAGTGCATACCGGAAAATACGATTTAAAAGCCAATCACTTCATTCATGCCAACAGCTTATTTGCAAAAGATCACCCGTACACCAATATTCAAACATTAGAACAGTTTTACAAAGTGCTCTGTTATTTATATGACGAGCCCCTGATGCCGAGCATTCACTCTGGCAACCACCAGTCCACCAGAGAAACTGTGGCAACAAGAACAGTTGAGCTATTAAGAAAAAATAATGCAGCCGTGCTACCCGTATTTGCCCCCTCCCTGATTCAGGACCTTGAAGAGGTGTCACCAGAGGAAGCCATCAACATTATTTTCAATTTATTATCCTGGATTGATAATTCATTGAACATCAGCAATACAGCGACAAATTTTGTTATTCACATCGCTGAACATCATCAAAACCAGCACCTTATTGATATGCATCAGCTATTCGCTGATGAAGTCCACAACCTGCGCGCCCTGGCAACGCTGTTTCCCAGAAAAGTGAACCGCCCCTTCCGGGTAACAACCAGATCAGAAACAGAAAGCCACCAGATACATTTTCAACCGGATGATATGATACTGATAACCAACGCCATCAAAGGGCACGCCTTTGGCTATGAGCCCAGAAAATGCCCATCAAAGCCCTACAGTGTTTATATTCTTCCTGAGTTTCTCCAGTATTTTTTTGCGAATTATCACGCCCGATATGCTGCTCGCCCCAAGCTGATTCCAGACAGTACAAGCTGGTTCTGGAATAAGCTGAATGTTGCTCCACTAGTTCTGGAACCAACGTTTAATGCAACTGAACAGTAACTTTTCAGGCTGTCTCAGTCACTAACCATGCAAGCTAACCTGAGCCAGATCCATTAACTCACGATTAGCAACGGCAAACATGGCCAGGTCGGCCTGTGGCGCACTGCGTATATCGGCCAGCATATTCTGCCAGCGGGCTACCAGGGCATGGTTATCCATAATCCATTTATCGATGGTTTGCTCAATGGGTACGCCATCCTGCGCCATGGTGATGAGCCCTTCGGATAATTTACGCTGCTGCCAGCTCAGTTCATCCCTGGCGCTGTCCCGTGCCAGAGACTGCCAGTGATTAGTCACTTCCAGTTGCGACAGGGCATTACCATACCAGGTCAGCTCCAGGCGAGAACCTATGGTAAAGAAAGTCCTGATGGCCACCTCCAGGGGAACCCCGGTTTCGTCGGCTACCCTGATCACCGGCAACACACTCAACAGATAACGCTGCCCGGCAACCACCAGAGCCAGCGCCTGTGGAACGCCTTGTGCAACCATACTGTCAACGGCCTTGTCCAACTCTGCCTTTTCTTCTTCACCGAGGGATTCGGTAAAACAGGAGAGGAATTTCTCCACCCTGGGTCCATAATGTTCAACACACTCGGCCGGTATCAGATCCTGACGCTTCAGGCGGATAAACCAGCGGGTAGTTCGCCTCACCAGTTTGATCAATGCGCCCATCATCCGGTACTGCAATGCACTGGAAACCTTATGATCCAATTGCTCAATCATCATCCAGTAACGGGAAACATTAAACACATCACGACTGGCACTGAAGGCACGGGCGATCTCGGCCGATGACGCCCCCGTAGTCATCTGCAGCCGATAAACAAAAGTAATCCCCATCATATCAATCAGATGATTGGCAATCTGGGTAGAGGTAATCTCCTTGCGCAAGCGATGTTTTCTGATCTCCTCCGGGAAGCGGTCCACCAGAATCCGGGGAAAGGCACTGTATAATTCCCGGGTCAGATATCGATCATCAATCACCGTCGAGTTCAGTAACGCTTCTTTCAGGTCAGCTTTACTGTAGGAAATCAACAGAGACAGTTCCGGCCGGGTTAACCCCTGCCCATTAGCGGCCCGTTCGGCCATCGCTTCATTATCCGGCAAAAACTCAATGGTTCTGTCCAGCTTACCCCGTTCCTCAAGGTGCTGCATAAAACGACGATATTCGCCCATTCTTGAGGCAACGTCCGATTCAACTACAGAAATCGCCTGGGTCTGACGGTAGTTATTGGTCAATACCAGGGCGGCCACTTCATCGGTCATGCTTTCCAGCAGCTGGTTTCGCTGTTTAATGGTCATATCGCCATTGGCGACCATATCATTCAGCAGAATCTTGATATTGACCTCGTGATCAGAACAGTCAACGCCACCGGAATTATCGATAAAGTCGGTATTCAAGCCACCGCCCTGCAGCGCATATTCCATACGCCCCAGTTGACTCAGCCCAAGATTCCCCCCTTCCCCGACCACACTGGCCTGAACTTCACAACCATTAATTCTCAGTGGATCATTGGCCTTATCCCCCACGTCGCTGTGGGTTTCGTTCATTGACTTGATGTAGGTACCGATACCGCCATTCCATAACAGATCAACCGGGGCCCGTAACATACAGCGAATCAACTCATTGGGTGGCAGATGACTGGCGGTAATACCAAAGCGATCTTTCATTTCAGGACTGATGGCGATTGACTTTGCCTGGCGGGAAAAAACGCCCCCGCCCTCAGAAATAAGACTGGTGTCGTAGTCTGCCCAGCTGGAACGGGGCAATTCAAACAGACGACGGCGTTCGGCGAAACTCGGATAAACATCCGGATTGGGATCAACAAAAATATGCAGATGGTTGAATGCACCGATTAAAGCAATGGTTTCGGAGCACAGCATACCATTGCCAAAAACATCTCCGCCCATATCGCCAATACCAATGGTAGAGATCACATCCTGCTGGACATGTATCCCTTTTTCCCGGAAGTGCCTCTGCACCGAAACCCAGGCACCTCTGGCGGTAATCCCCATCTTCTTGTGGTCATAACCCACACTGCCCCCGGAAGCAAAGGCATCCCCCAGCCAGAAGTTGTAATCCTGTGCAATGCCGTTGGCGATATCGGAAAACGTTGCCGTGCCTTTATCAGCGGCCACCACCAGATAACTGTCACTGTCGTCATACATCACCACGCCATCCGGATGAACCACGTCACCTTCCACCAGGTTATCGGTGATATCCAGCAGTCCTCTGATAAAGGTTTTATAACAGCGTATCCCCCTCTGCCATTATCGCTTCCCGACTGCCATCAACCGGTAACTGTTTGGGCACAAAACCGCCTTTGGCACCAACGGGGACAATAAGGGCATTTTTCACCTGCTGGGCCTTGACCAGTCCAAGAATTTCCGTTCTGAAATCTTCCACCCGGTCAGACCAGCGCAAACCGCCACGGGCCACCTTGCCCCCTCTCAGGTGAACACCTTCGACAATGGGCGAGTAGACAAAAATTTCATACAGTGGCACCGGTTTGGGAATGTCCGGTATCTCCCTTGCCGCCATTTTCAGGGAGATATACGACTTGGCACTGCCTTCATCATCCTGCTGATAAAAGTTGGTTCGCTGTGTTGCCTTGATCACATCCTGATAACACCGGATAAGCTTGTCTTCACTCAACACTTCCACCTGATCAAGCCCATGGAGAATTTGCTGCTGAATATGCTGCTGGCGGGCAAGCCGCTGGGTTATGGACAGCTTCAGCATGGGGTTGAAGCGAACCTCAAACAACGCCACCAACAACCGGGCAATCTCAATGTTATTGCACAACGTTTCGGCAATATAAGTCTGACTGAAACCGACACGAATCTGCTTCATATAACGGGCATAAGCCCGAAGCATGGCAACCTGCCGCCAACTCAGGCCAGCAGATAATACCAGCCGGTTGAACCGGTCATTTTCCGCCTCCCCGAACCAGATTTTTTCAAACGCTTCCCGGAAGGTGGGACCTACTTTTTGCAGATCAATGGTAATTCGTGAATCGAAACTTAATTGAAAGTCATGGATCCAGATGGTGTCACCGGAAGCGGTGTTAATCAGGTAGGGATACTCACCGAGCACACGCAGACCCAGGTTTTCAATAATTGGAATCTGGTCAGCTAACGGCAGGGGCTCGATAAAATGGTACAGCTTCAGGTGAACCAGCCCGGCGGCATCGTCCAGTGACTGGTAAAATCCCATGGCCAGCGGCCGGTCATTGTCCATTTTTTCAAAATGGCGAATATCCGTCACCGCAGACTGAGGCTTGAACGCTTCCTGATAGGCGGCACTGAACCCATCGGAGAACCTTGCCAGCAGTTTATTCCCTCGCACCTCCCCAAAGGTTTCCAGCACCTCTGTCCTGAGGTCATCATTCCAGGATGATCCCGCGAGCATAATCTCCCGGGTAATCACGTCCAGGTTGTAATCAATCCGCCCTTTCAACTTGAACACGAAATGAACTCTGGCCAGGATCGACTCGGAAAAATAGGTGGTAAACTCGCTGTCTTCTGCCTCCAGCCGGTGACAGAGAATGTTTTCCACCCGCCGACGGAAGCGGGTACTGTAGATATCCCTTGGCACATAGACCAGCGCTGAACAGAATGGTCCGTAGGGGTCCTGGCGGATAAAGACTTTTATCTGTTTCCGCTCCTGCATTCGCAGGATTGACATCGCGGTCTGAAAAAGTTCGTCCTGACTGGTCTGAAACAGTTCATCCCTGGGGAAAATCTCCAGTATCTGCACCAGGTCTTTGCCATGATGGCTTTTGGGGTCCAGACCAGAGCGTTGCAGGATCGCCGACACCTTGTTACGGATATAGGGAATGGCGTAGGGCGTCTTGCGATACACCGGAGAGGTGTAGAGACCAACAATACGTGCCTCACCCACAATGCGCCCCTGCTCATCAAAGCGTCGCACAGTAATAAAGTCAGGATAGGCTGGCCGGTGAACACTGGAGCGGACAGAAGCTTTGGAGAAAGAGAGCCGCTCGGTCAGCTCAAACAGATCATGTTCGATAAAGGGCTCCAGTGACAGCTGACCGGGCTGACCTTCATTAACAGGTTTCAACAACCCAAACAGTGACTCCGACGGTCTTCTCAGACGACGACTGCCTTCATGTTCTGTGACAATCAGTTCCTCGTACCCCAGGAAAGTGAAATTATCATCCAGCAGCCATTCCAGAAAGGCCTGAACCTCATCGTCCTTTTTCAGCAAGCCACCCGGCATCGCCCCCGGCTCTCCGGCCATCGCCGCCAGCCTTTTCACCCGTCCGGTCATTTCATCGAAGTCATCGACAACACGACTGACATCTCTCAGCACCGCATTTAATTGGCTCTCCAGCTGGTCCAGTTGACTCTGGTCTTCACAACGGTCGATTTCGAGATAAACAAAGGCCTCCTGGCAAACAAATTCACCTTCACCCCGTTCATCCCCAAACTGCAAAGTCATGTCTGCGGCACGCCGGGAGTAGAAGACGCCATTGCGCAATAAATGAATGGTCGAGCCATAATCGTTCAGCTTCATCCTGAGCGAGTCCACTACAAAAGGCATATCCCGATGGAGGATTCGGATGACGGTATGGGTTGAGTGCCAGCCGTGCATGTTGTATTCCGGATTGATCACCTCAATGCGCGGCTGGCCCGGATTATGGTATTGAATAAACTTCCAGAATGAGTGAGTAGCGCCCAGCAGTTCCTGCCAGTTGCCGGATACCAGGTCCTCATGGGTATCCAGTGAGTAATACCGATAGACAAACTCATGAAAGCTGTCCAGCTGCTCTACCGGAATATGGGTAGCCAGATCACTGATCAGTTTATCCAGAGTTTCTTCACGCTCCTGACTATTTAACTGCCCCATCCCTGGCCTCTCCATTTTGAATAGATATCTGTTTAAAAATCCATGTACTAGACCATCGGCCTTGGCAAACCTATATTGAAGGGCGCTGTGGAAAATAAGATCTTTAAGCAGTTAACCGTAAAGCATTCGACAAGACACAGGGATGGGACTTATCAATAGCGCAAATGACTTGTAGAATTTCCAGACTGAAAAGTGGTGCCATGCACTCTCTTTAAAGACGCAGACAGATTGCCAGGTTGAAAAAAATGTCATCAAGCCACTGTTTTACCCAATTCAGTCAGCTGAAAAACTACCTCTCCAGCACCATCATTGGCCAGGAACATCTGGTTAACCGCCTGTTAACCACCCTGCTGGCTGACGGACACCTGCTGGTTGAAGGTGCGCCCGGCCTGGCCAAGACCAGAGCCGTTAAAGCACTGTCCGATGGCCTGGATGCCGATTTCCACAGAATCCAGTTTACCCCTGACCTGCTGCCTGCCGATGTCACCGGCACCGACATCTATCTGCCGGAAGATGGCAGCTTCCGGTTTCAGCCCGGCCCGATTTTTCACAACCTGATTCTGGCGGACGAGATCAACCGCGCACCGGCCAAAGTTCAGTCTTCATTATTGGAAGCCATGGCCGAGCGGCAGGTCAGTGTTGGCCAGAAAACCTACCCATTGCCTGAGGTCTTTATGGTGATGGCCACCCAGAACCCCATTGAACAGGAAGGCACTTACCCATTGCCGGAGGCCCAGCTGGATCGCTTTATCATGCATGTCCGGGTGGGCTATCCCGATGTGGCAGCAGAGCGGGCAATTCTGAAACTGGCCAGGGGCGAAGCCATGCAGACACCGGTTGAGCGCCCCCAATCCCCGCTTACCCGGGAAGAAATTCTGCAGGCTCGCCAGGCAGTGCTGGCCGTGCATATGGAGCCATCGGTTGAGGAATACATTGTTCAGTTAATTAATGCCAGCCGCCACCCGGAGCGTTACAGCGATCAACTCTCAGGATGGCTGGATTACGGTGCCAGCCCCAGGGGTACCATTGCCCTTGATCGCTGTGCCCGCGCTTATGCCTGGCTGGATGGCCGTGATTATGTCACCCCTGATGATGTCCAGGCGATCGCTCACGATGTGCTGCGCCATCGCCTGCTGTTGACCTTTGAAGCAGAAGCCGAGGGTAAGGATGCAGACCAGATCATCAACCAGCTATTAGACATCGTTCCCATCGCCTGAACTGATTCACACATGCATATAAAGGGCTATCAGAGACAAGCCATGAGTGGAGCCTACTGTACATTACAGAGCCTGGTTAATCTGCGGTTGTCGGCCAGGGACCTGCCTCTGTTTCGCCAGGGACGCAGCCAGCGGCAGATGCTGGGTAACGCCCGCTCCCCGTTCAAGGGCCGTGGTATCGACTTTGAAGAAGTCAGGGCCTATCAGTTCGGGGATGATATCCGTTCCATCGACTGGCGGGTCACGGCCCGGAGAATGAAGCCGCACACCAAAGTATTTCAGGAGGAGCGGGAGCGGCCGGTGATGATTTTGCTCGACCAGAGCCATGCCATGTTCTTTGGCAGCCAACTGAACTTCAAATCCGTCACTGCGGCGGAAATCTCCGCCCTGATTGCCTGGGCCACCCTTAACCATGGTGACCGGATTGGCGGTGTTATTTTCAATGAACATGAGCTGAATGAAACACGACCAAAGCGTTCCAGAAAAACCCTGATGCACTGGCTTAACCAGACGGAGCGGATGAACCAGAAACTCCGCCTTGCCTCCATAGCCAGTATGGATGCGGAACATGGGCTGGCCAGAACCCTCAGGCACACCCGGCGAGTGGCACACCCCGGCACCCAGATATTTCTGATCAGCGATTTCAGCCATGTTAATAAAGAGTCCGAACAGCATCTGGCTCAGCTGGCCCGGCACAATGAACTGATGGCGATCAAAGTGAACGACCCTCTGGAGCAACACCTGCCAACTCCGGATCAATACCGGATAACCGATGGCATGCACAATCTGTCGGTGAACACCGGCCACCCTCAGCTGCGCCAGCAGTTCCATCAGCAGTATCTGACGCACCATGAACAGCTGAAGCAGATGCTGGCACGGTATCGCATCCCGCTGCTGGAGATTAATTGTGCCACACCCTCCGCGCAGCAGTTGTTGGGGCTGTATGGTGTCAGGACGAACAACAGGGAGCTGGCTCAGTGAAGAGATATTTGGTGGTTAACGCCTGGTTTGAGCTTACGGCAGCACAGAGGACTTAGTTATGGACCTGCAAAATCCTCTGGACCAACTCCGCCCGAACCATCTCCCGGACCCTGTTGGATTATGGCCACCCGCCATTGGCTGGTGGCTTCTGGCGTTGATCGGTATTGCCCTGATGGTTCTGGTTACCGTCTATAGTTGGCGTCGCTGGCAGAAAAACCGTTATCGCTCTGAAGCACTGCTGCAAGCCAGAAAAATTCATGCTGACTATCAGGTTCACCAGTCGCTGCACAGACTGGCCAATGAATCCAATGAACTGTTAAAACGGTTAGCCTTGCACGCGTTTCCTGCAAACAAGGTTGCCGGGCTGAGTGGGGCTTCCTGGTGCCAGTTTCTGGCGGATACCGGTGATATGCCCGACTTCCTCAACCACAGCGCCTTCAATAACCACCGCTATAACCCGCAGACACCGCTAACGCCAACCCACGGCACTCCTGACGAGATGCCAGCAAACGTGTATAAACTCACCCGGCAATGGATAAAGAGACACCATGCTTGAGCTTGAATGGCCCTGGATACTGATTGCCCTGCCCTTACCTCTGCTGGTTTATCGATGGGTCAAACCAGCCAGCAGTAATAATGATGCCGCGCTGTATACCCCTTTTTATGGCAAGCTGTCGTCCATAGTGGGAGAACAACGGGCAGAACAGGAAACGCCTTCTGGCAAACGAATCATTCTACCCGGTGTGATCTGGCTACTGCTGCTTATTGCTGCCAGCAAACCGGTCTGGCTGGGAGACCCCGTTGAGATACAAGACAGTGGTCGTGACCTGATGATGGCCGTTGACCTCTCAGGCAGTATGGAGATCAAAGATATGGTGCTCAATGGCCGTCAGGTTGATCGGCTGAGCGCCACCAAAGCGGTGATGAATGACTTTATCCAGCGCCGCCGTGGCGACCGGCTTGGACTTATCCTGTTTGGCACCCAGGCCTATCTGCAAACGCCGCTGACCTTTGACCGGGAAACGGTCAAAACACTGATGAATGAGTCGGCTATCGGGATGGCGGGCAACAAGACAGCCATCGGCGATGCCCTGGGTCTTACCGTCAAGCATCTTCGTAAGCGCCCCGAAGACAGTCGGGTGCTTATCTTGCTGACCGATGGTGCCAACACCGCCGGAGAGATCTCGCCACTGCAGGCTGCCCAGATTGCCCGGGAAGAAGGCATCAAAATCTACGCCATCGGCCTCGGGGCTGAAGAGATGGTGGAACGCAGTTTCTTTGGCTCCCGCCGGGTTAATCCATCGGCGGACCTGGACGAGCAAACCTTACAGGAAATGGCAGAACTGACAGGCGGTCAGTACTTCCGGGCCCGCAACATTGATGAACTGAATAAGATTTATGCGCTGCTGGATCAGCTTGAACCTGTCGTTCAGGAAGAAGAGGTGTTTCGCCCCAGCAAGAACCTGTTTTTCTGGCCACTGGGGCTGGCGCTGCTGCTAAGCCTGATCCCGGCAATGATAAAGATCAATTTCTCCAGTGCTCTTAACCACTGGCAAGCTGACAAAGGGAAGGCTCACCATGATTGAATTTTTCTCTTTGTTTATAGATCAATTCCATTTTCTCAGACCACTCTGGCTGCTGATGCTACTGCCCTGCATCACCCTGGTGTTCCTGCTCTGGCGACAACATCGGGATCGGGGCAGCTGGTCTAAAGTCATTGCCCCTGCTCTCCTGCCCTGGTTATTGGCAGGAGAGCAGGGGCAACCGGCTCGCTGGCCGCTGATGCTGGTATTGACTGGCTGGGTGATCGCCTCTCTGGCCCTTGCCGGGCCTGCCTGGCAGAAGGAGCCGGTCCCTGTCAGTAAGCATCAACAGCCCTGGGTGGTTGCCGTTGATCTCTCCTATCACATGTACGCGGCGGATCTTTCCCCCAACCGCCTGACCCGGGTTCGGTTCAAGCTGCAGGATCTGTTTAACCAGCGCAGTGAAGGACTCTCTGCCCTGGTCGCCTACGCTGGTTCTGCCCATACCGTAGCGCCACTGACAGACGATAGTCGTACATTAAACAACCTGACCAAAGCCCTTGGCCCTGACATTATGCCCATACAGGGTAATGACCCTGTAGTAGCAGTGCGCCTGGCAAAACAGCTCCTGACTCAGGGCAGCAGTGAGTCCGGCGATATTTTGCTGGTTACGGGCTCCATGACCGCAGCACAGGCGGAGCAGATTTCCAGTCTGCTGCAGAACAGCGGTATCCGTTTATCCATTCTTGGTACCGGAACGGAACAGGGGGCACCGATTCCATTGCCTGATGGCGGTTATCTGAAAAATCAACAGGGAGCCATTGTCGTCCCTCAGCTGGAGCAATCCCGTCTGCAGTCACTGGCCCGGGCCAATGGCGGTGGATACCAGACCATGACCGTTGCAGCTACCGACCTGCAAGCCTTAATGCCAGCAGGCAACACCAATCCACTATTCAGTGAACAGATATTAACTGAGCGTGAGTTTGATCAGTGGTATGACGCCGGTTACTGGTTGGTATGGCTGCTATTACCGGCTGCCCTGCTGGGCTTTCGCCGTGGGTGGTTAGTACTGATCATGGTCTCCCTGTTGCCGGTCCCTCAGGATGCCATGGCATTGAGCTGGAATGACCTTTGGCAGACACGGGATCAGCAGGGGCAGAAGGCGCTTCAGGAGGGGAATCCGGAGCTGGCGGCCAGCCTGTTCAATGATCCGGCCTGGAAAGCGGAAGCCTTGTTCCGGAATCAACAGTTTGAGGAATCTGCAACAACCCTGAACTCTCCTGATGATCAAACGATTGAGCCAATATCAGCTTACAACCTGGGCAATGCACTGGCCAGGGCAGGCAAACTTCAGGAAGCCATTGACGCTTATGATCAGGCATTATCCCAACAACCCGATATGGAGGATGCCAGGTTCAATCGTCATCTGCTTGAACAGTTATTGCAGCAGCAGTCAGACCAATCGCAGCAAAATCAGGAAAACAACAGTCAGCAAAATAACACCCGACAAGAAAGTGGCCAGGGTGAAAATAGCCAACAGCAGTCCCGGAGCGATAATAACCAATCCAGAAACAACAACCGGGATGACGCTGCTCCTGAAAATGACCAGACAGGTGAAAACACCAGTGCGCAGGAATCTTCATCGCAACAGCGCCCGCAGAACAACCCCCCAGTTGATCAGAACCAGCAGCAAGATCAACAACACGCCCAATCTGAACCGTCTGAAGATAAGGACAGTACCAGTCCATCGCAACAATCCGCTCAGGCAGAAAAAAATAAAGTTGATGATAAGGCTCCGGAAACAACGGCCAGCGCTTCGGATGAAGGGAGGGATGAACAGCCACTTTCTCCCGAACAACAGGCTATTGAAAGCTGGTTGAGAACTATTCCTGATGACCCTGGTGGTTTATTACGCAGAAAGTTTCTGCATCAGCAACGCTCTTCGCAACAGCAAAACAGAACGGAGGAGGCATCATGGTAAATCGAAAGTCATTTTATTTGATGTTGACCGCATTGATCAGTCTTTCGGCTTCCATGGTGGCCAATGCCGCATTTACCGCCAGTGTTAACAGAACATCACTGGCCAGCCATGAAACCCTGGAACTCACCCTGCGCACGGATGAAAGTTCCAGTGACGCCCCGGACCTGAAACCCCTGGAGTGGAGTTTTGACATACTGGGCACCCGGCAACAGAACAAGACCAGTATCATTAACGGTAAAAGAGAGTTTACCCGCGACTGGGTGGTTACCCTGGCTCCGAAACAGCAGGGAACCCTGGTGATTCCCCCCCATCCAACTGGGTGACCGGCAATCTGAAGCGGTTACCATCACCGTCAACGATAACCGACCCGATGACCCGACAACGGATACCGGCCCAATCCTGATGAACGCCGAGGTCAGCAGTAACAGTATTTATGTCCAGCAGGAGCTGATCTTCACCCTGACCATTCTCTCCAGAGTCCAGCTGTATGATGATAACCGGCTGAGTGCCCTGGATATCAGTGATGCGTTGATTCAGCAGCTGGGGGAAACACGGAAACTGGATACTATTATTGAGGGTATTCGCTACCGGGGATTTGAGTTGAAGTACTCGATTCATCCCCAATCGGTGGGCGAAATAATCATACCATCACTGACCTTTACCGGGGTGGCGGCCGAGCCCCGGGATCCATTTGGCAGTTTCTTTTCCAGTGGTGGCAAACCCGTACTTGCCCGCTCCAGGGAGATGCAAATTGAGGTAAAACCCAGACCTGAAAACTACCCTGCCAGTGACACCTGGTTACCCGCGCGAAAGGTAACGATTCAGGAGCAATGGAGTCAGCCACCGGACAGTTTGCAGGTGGGGGATGCCATTACCCGAACCATTACCGTCAATGCCGACGGTCTCAGTGCCGCACAACTGCCGCCTATTCTGATGACTCAGCCAAAGGGAGTGAACAGCTACCCGGATAAATCCGGGACAGCAGACCGGGAAACGGCCAATGGTGTTCAAGGGCAGCGCACGGATTCCATAGCCATGATTCCAACCCGCCCCGGAAAAATCACATTGCCCGCGATTGAATACACCTGGTTTGATACAGCAAGTGGCGAGACTAAAACCTCCAGACTGCCTGCAACAGAGATAGAGGTATCCGCCGATCCAAACGCGAATGCCTTAACCGTGGCCTCCCCGACCACATTACCAACAGACCAGCCTGCTGAATGTCCGGATCTTGCAAGCGTTATCAATACAACACCGCTGGAGCCTGCCAGCATCTGGCAGACACCTGTCTTCTGGCAGTGGTTAACCGCTTTTTTTGCACTGTTATGGCTGGTGACCCTGGGGCTCTGGCGGTTCAAATCCGGTGCCGCAACAAAGTCAGATCAACCCATCACTAACATGGGTGGTCGTCATCAATCCGGGAAACACGCCTCTGAAGCAGCAGCATTCCGGCAACTGGAAGCTGCCTGCCTGCAGAACGATGTTCGGTTGACGCTGAGTGAACTGAAAAACTGGTGTCGCATATATCTTAACAACAACCTTAACAACAAGAACCGGACTTCATTGACCGACTGCCTCAACCAGCTTGGCTCACAGGAACTGAGCGAGATCTGCCACCAACTGTCCGCCAGTCTTTATCAAACTCAGGCAGGAGGGGCTGCCACAGCTGCTAAAGAAGAGCAGTTGACCGCATTGCTGGCAGTGTGCAAAAAGCTCAAAGGTACAAAGTCTGGTCGAAAAAAAGATCAGCTGCTCGGTGAGCTGTATCCCGAATAGATCCGCTTAACTTGCTGGGAGCATCCTCTCAGCAAATTCATTTTATGCCATTTTGCCCCTGCCCCAATACATTCTGCCTAACCGTCCAACAATAAATTGCCATCAGGCATATTTAGCAAAAGCCGTCGCTCCCGCCTGACCAACTGAAACTGATCGCAGTTAAAATGGAAATTTTTTCTATAATACAGTGTAAAAAAATCGGGATAAATTAATTAAGAGAACTTTTAGAATGCCATTGCCTCCTATGAACATTGATCAAAGGGTACATTATCCAGGGCTAAAAGTTTCAGGATTGCCTGTCACACCTCATGCCAAACGAGGCAATGAACAAAACCCGGTTCCATTAAATTGTGCAGCTTTGATACCCTGTCGCGCTAATCCATATCCTTTTCAAACTACAGATATTTCTGCAAGGGGCATCCTTCCCGTTTCACCAGTTCCAGTTCAATTTCTGGCGACAACCCAAATGACCGGTCAGCCGGTTGCTGCCGTATATTGTGGAAATCAGCCTGTCATTCCATTGCCGCAACAACAACCGATCAGTATGAACACACTGCCATGGCCAATAGAGCCAGACACTTACAATGCAGCATGCCAGCCATTTTCCGGGCAGAATTTCATGTCAGTACCTTCTGATCAAATGCCAGGCTGGCCACCTGCCTGCCCGGTTGAGAGCCTTACGCATGATAGAGCACTTCACCAGGGGTTTGAGAACAAAACTGCTCAGCCTGAGGCAACCATGGTGAAAGCGGCTAGAGAAAGAGCAATAACAACAAAGGCTAATCTGGATCCGGAAACAAACGAGTTCGTGCCAAAAACATTGCAATGTTCCGAGGAACAGGCATCCCGGAGCGATGACAGACAACCGGCAAACGCTTTTGCCAGCAGCAATGAAAAAGCATGCCCATCCCAACAGCTGCCGACAAAGGATGAAGTACCTGTGGGAGCTATACCACTCCCGCAGGTTACCGGTCCGGAATCTAATGAGGCCGTTGCTGAGTTAACGCCTGCAACAGCCCCGGATTACCCGAAAAGTCCCGGAACATATTTTTCAGTTCAACAAGTCCTGCAACTGGGGCACCCCGGGGCTCCCAGAAAAACACCCTGGGCACTCAGGCTGCTTTACCTGGAATGCTTCGATTTTCATCAGAAAATGCGCAACGATAATTGCTTTGATAAACAGGGGAACAGGATAAAGCTTTCCAGGAGCGAGTTAAAAAAACAACACAAGACACTACAAAACCAGCTGAGGGAAAATAACAGCACAGTAAAACTACCTCCGTTACATAAAATAAAAAAACTGCCATCGACTGATATACTTTTGACCAGGCCAACAAGTTATATTGATATTCACCCCCTGAGCAGTCAATTAAACCGTACCGCAGCTTCATTAGACCCGGATAAGTTTGTCAAGAGGGAAAAAGTAAGAAACAGTCTGGCCGCGCATTTGGCATTTTATAAGTGTTCCGGCAAAGAGATGAACCAGCTGAAAGAGATGGCCAAAACCAAAGAGGCAAGAGGGTACGTGGAAAAACTGGAAACAGATGATCTATGGAATCTGGATTTTACCACCATGTACTACTATCCCTATTTTGACCAAAAGGTTTTTACACTCAAAGCCCCATTCATCAGGTCGGCAGAGACGATTTACTGCCATCCACGTTTGTGCAGTCAACCGTTGCTACAACATGGAAAAAAACTGTTTGATATCAGTGAACAACAACAAGCCCTTAATGAAAGCCATGATAAACAATCAGCCGACATTATCAATACCATCATGTCATTAACAAAAACCCTGAGTATCAAGTTGAACCAACAGGTGGATAACAATACGCCTGCCAAGGCACCAGAAACTTTTTCCAGGCAGTGCATTCAGTGGCATATACAATTTACCTCTGATCTTGTTTACAAAATGATTAAATTGGGTGAGGAGAATACACTCGACATTGGAGAGGCTATTGCTTACTCAATGGATGCTCTGCTTGTGAGTATTAACAAACTGTCTGACTATTCTTCAAAATTTACCGATGAGTTCATAATGCTTACTGAATCACTGTGCCTCTTGCTGCAAAGTCACCCGCTTCAGCATTTACTGGTGCAACAGGACGCACAAGTACCGGGCGACGTTGCAAGGATTTGGCCTAAATATATAGAACAACTGGAAAGTACGACCCTGATGATTCTGGTAAAATCATTGCAGCACCCGGGGCTGTTAAACACCACCATGTGCCTCCTTAAAACGCTATCTGACCATGAAATATTCCGAACGGGACAAGCTGGCAATAACAAAATATCCATGATTCGATTAGCCAGAGTGGCAACAGAGATTACTAATAGTTTATTAACAACACTGACTAATAATTTCCCGGATGACCTTTCGACTCATAATCAATTTATACAACAGCTGAACAGTTGCTGTTCGACACTCAATCAAGTGCATAAAAAAGTCATTCAGAAATCCAACCTTGTTCACACTGAGTCACAAAATCTGGAAGCTTCTATAAAGGCTCTCCATGAAGCGTGTAAAATTCGATTCACTGAAATTGACAAGGTACGCCAGGATTATCTTAATGAATTTGAGAGTGAGAAAAACAGCAATCATGACATATTACGGGAAAATATAAAAAAAAGGGAGCGGGCAAAACAGAAACAGGAAATAAGAAACAAAAGAAAACAGCAGCTTCAACAGGAGATTACCAGAGTAAAATCTGAGCCACAGGAGAAAGAACAACCGGAATCAGATCATGCAAAGCTGGTTAATAGTATGAGTAAGCGACTGCAACTGTTTAATAAAAATCTTGAGTACGGTGAAAATTATGTTAACGAACTGACGACAGTCGATTCTGTGTTTCCTGAAATACAGCAATCCCCCGTATTGGCTGTCTGGGTTTATGGTGATCTTGCCTACAACCTATGTAATAAGTGTACGGATAAATTTAACCGGGCCACACTTTTTGTCGAGAAGTTCGACAAAATGAGAGCCTTCTGTGATGATGCTCTTAAGGAAGCTGCTCAACATCCATGGCAGTACGACGCCCAGTGGCTATATGATAGAAATCCAAATCAGCCAATTAGCATCAGCAGCATCAATTTCCTTACGCGGTTATCTGATCCAGAGCAGATTCAGGTCCTGATCAAACGTGCGTTCACCAGCGCTTCCCTGTATCAGTCAGCCCTTGATCGAGGCAGAGATGCCGCCCATCAACTGACTCAGGATATGATGGTCGGCCTGACAAATGAGGAAAATGATCTGCAAATGTATCACCTGCAGCAAAGGGTAGCGTTTATCATTGAAGAAATGAACGATGTAAAGCAGTACCTGCAAGACCTGCAACCGGTGCCTGACATATCCAATCTTTTAGCTACAAGAAAACAACTTTTTAAAACACTTAAAACAAAAGAGGTTACCAGTGTGCCAGACGGTGGCAAAGCAGATCAGGACAAAGAAGCAAAGAACACCGTTTATAAAGCACTGCTGAAGAAATCAAAAAGGGAGTGGAAAATTGACAGCTCAGTTTGTGATATGCGTAATTCTGCCGAACAGCAGCTTGAGCAAGTCATTAAAGGTTTTACAGAACTTAAAACACAGCTGGGAGTCGTACAATAATCTTTTTCAACTAACCAATATCCGAATTAATAGCCGTAGCCAATCTTTACAGTTGGCTGACGTAAATATCAGATTAGCGGTATCAGGGTTGAACTTTCATAATGAAGGAGTGGTCTCAGGGTGTAATTCAATGGTTCAGTAATGTAATGTACAGGTTTAGCCCGGACTCAACTATCTTTTATGGATCTCCTTGTTTACAGGGGTTGCAAAAAAATCCCTTACTATTACTGGCGGAGGTTTCAAGCTCACAACTCAGTGGGTTCGGTTATCCCGTACAGATACTTGAGCAGTCCCATTCTGGATATTTAAAACAACAAATACCGAATCAGGAGACACCCGGTTCTTCACGTGCTCTGAGTGTTTTTTCAACGTTCCATTTACCTCCCCCTGTACATTCAACAGTTACTTTTTCCCAGCCACCACCACGCTCCATTGCGGCAGTCAGTCCGTTGATCAGGTACACTCAACAACAGGCTCCTGCCAACACTGTTGAGTTTAAAGCAACTGAATCTTCCGGTTACGGCGAACTTCTGCCCCCCACTCCTGATCTGCCCCAGGCACTTAAGACACTAAAAGAGGTGAGTGAGTCCGATAAACGCAAGGCGACCAGAGCCAGATATGCCGCATCCGAAAAAGGCAGGAAGGCCATAGCCAGGGCCAAAGCTAAATATCAGGCATCCAATAAAGGCAAAGAGATCATGGCCAGGGCCAGGGCTAAATACATGGCATCCGATAAAGGCAAAGAGACCTTAGCCAAATACACCGCATCTGATAAACGCAAGACGTCAAAGGCCAAATATGCTGCATCCGAAAAAGGCAGGAAGGCCATAGCCAGGGCCAGGGCTAAATATCAGGCATCCAATAAAGGCAAAGAGATCATGGCCAGGGCCAAGGCTAAATACATGGCATCCGATAAAGGCAAAGAGACCATAGCCAAATACACCGCATCTGATAAACGCAAGACGTCATGGGCTAAATATGCTGCATCCGAAAAAGGCAGGAAGGCCATAGCCAGGGCCAGGGCTAAATACATGGCATCCGATAAAGGCAAAGAGGCCAGCGCCAGAAGGTGGGCCAAATTCGCTGCAAGTGATAAAGGTAAGGCAGACCAGGCCATAAGATATACAAGGACAATAACCTATCGATTGGCTAGAAAACAAGGCTTGAGTGAAGAGTTGGCGAGGGAAAAAGCAGAGCTGGCAGCTGAGGCAAAAAAAGCAGAATTAACATCAGTCCCCCCCCACTTTTCAGTCAACAGACTGAAGGAGCGTTACCAATCCGAAAGCGAAGTCCATCTGATGTAACGCCCTGTTCGTTATGTGAGTTTATTTACTCAACCAAATCTGTGAGATGGTTGGATTGGAATGCAGGCATGTTTCCCTAACCTTCAATTGCACATTAGAATTGGCGACAAATGCTGAAAGCACCATAGATCGGACGATATTGTTTGAAATCACCTCAGCCTGTGAATCATAATCATTGTATAAATCCACCTTTACCAAATCGCTTCGGCAACCATACGGACCAATAGTACGGTCAACTTTGAAGTAAAAAGTTCTGCTTCCCTGGGCATTGGCACCAATACTGATTATCTTCAATCCGGTTTCCGTACCGGCCACAACAGTCGTTGATAAAAGTGAAAACAATAGTCCAAGTACGCTAATTAATACTCGCATTTTTTTTCTCCTTTTCAGTCAACCTTATGGCCGCTATTCAGTGCCTGTGTAGTTGTCCCCATGATTTTACGTCCGAGTAAAATAGAAGGTCTGTATGGATGCAGTACCGCGGACAAGCCTGAAGGGTTATAGTCATCATCCACAGGTTTCTGGTGACCTGTGCCACCGGCATCGCCACAACTGTGATAACAGCAGGGGGTATGTATCCATACGTGGCTATTGCCATCTCCTGCCACGATTGCCACGATTGCCAGGACAGTTACCGCAGTGACAGCTACCCCGGAGAAGATCAATTCAGATCCATGTCTTGGCAGCTCATAGTACAGGCGTGAAATACAGTTGAACGTCTCTCGGGCGGGTTTGATGGTATATTCCAGCAGGCTTTTGTGTGGTTTTCCACGGATCGCATCTGTGGCCATTTTCCCAATACCATAGACAGCACCTCCGGTGGCAGCGAGCCCGGTAACAGCCACAGCGGTAACGTAATAGGCAGCAAAAACACCGCCATTTACCACCGTTGAGGCAATGCGAAATGGCATGGCACAAGCCTTACCAGCAGCTTTGCCGATACTTGACCATACGGAACGACGACTGCTTCCCTCCATGGCAGGAAATTGGGTCTGACTGACATTGGTCGAAACTGGAGCAACACCCGGATAGCTCATAAAACCACCTCCCTGTTGATATAAAAATTAAGGTAATGCTTTATCAGACCCGGAATTTACCAGGGTATTCAGTTTGATTGACTAACAAGACGGTTAGGCATAGTGTCATTCAGCCTGATTAAAATGCCTGAAAATAAATGTAAAGCACCATAAGCACCAGCTGGCGACAATAGAGACAACCAGCGCTGTGAATAACACACTCTGGAGAGTGATAGCCCGATTTGACTCTGGAAAAACCATCACCCTCGACAACAGAAAGGGCTGGCAACCTGATGCCATGCTTATCCGGCAGAAGAACCACATGGCTGAGGGCCAGAAACTTGGCCACATGTTTTCGGGTCTCAGCTGGCAAATCAAGGCTCCAGAAACCCGCATCTGAATATTCTCCCGACGCTTCAGCCTGAGCAATGCTTTGTTTCACCCGGTAAAGGCCAGCGTTATAAGCAGCAATGGTTAACATCCAGTCACTGGTTCTTTTATAGAGGTACTCAATATAGGTCAATGCGGCATCAGTGGCTTTTTCCAGGTCAGTTCTTTCATCACACTTTTTCGACACCTTAAGCCCGTAAGCCCTGGCTGTTCGGGGCATCAACTGCCACAGCCCCATCGCCCGTGCTGATGAACGGGCTTTGAGGTCAAGCTCGCTTTCGATCAGCGGTAGCAGGGCCAGCTCTGCCGGCAGACCTTTTTCCTGAATCTTCCTGTTCAAATAAAATTGATACACCAGGATTCGTTCGGACAGACGGTTAAAATAATATTGGGGAAATGCTTTCAGCTGCTCTTTGACCTTGGCATTGTGATAGTAGGCCATTAACCGAAAACCATGTCGTAACGACTGCCAGCCATCTTTTGGGTCTTGAATGCAGACCGGCCGGTAGGGCTTATCCATTTGACGCTTATCCGTCTCTGCCATGTCCCCCTGTCCATGGCATGGCACAGGAGAAAAGCCCATGAAGACAACAACAGCTGCCAACGCCAGAAAATACCAGCCCGTCCGACAACCCGCTAGAAATGGCCCGTTTTTTACTGCACTTGTATTGCACAAGGGTGTCTCAGGCTGCTTTCCAGACTGAATAAAAACGGTAGTACTAACAGCAGGCTCCAAGCGACGGCTCCAAAGCAAACAATGGCTAACGAAAAACTCTATAGATTGAAACCAGAGATTTAAACTGGGACAAAAAGACAAAGATCATAAAAATATATCGTATTTTACACCGGAAATTCGAAGCACGCTGTTAAAGACCGACCGACAGAATCCCCCCCAGACAACCTTTTACCCCCGGTAAACACTTGGTCAAATGGAATTGAATCGTGATTCGTGAAATTGATATTTTCATCTTCCTGCAATAATTGATGGCTCTTTCAATCAACGCCTCAATTGATAACTTAAGCAGACCAGCATAACGTCGCCCCATTACATTCAGAAAGAATTGATTTTGTATAAACCGGTAATGATATACCGTAAGGTAATAATGTGATTTTTTTGAAAAATTATTGTTATTTGGTTCAACTGGCGTAAAGGCTGTGCCATTATTGATAGGGTTTTTACTTTAATCCTGATACAGGCAAGATCATCCTGGCCAATACGGCATTTCTGGCCAAAAACAACGGAAACTGATATGAAGAAGGTTATTAAAATATCTGCTCTGGCAGCCGCTGTACTCTTGGCAGCAGGCTGTCAGGAAAGACCGCCCAGACTCCTGAAGTTGAGTTAAACACGGATGATCAGAAAGCCGCCTATGCCATTGGTGCCTCTGTTGGTAACTTTGCCAGTCAGACACTGAAGCAGCAGGATGAGCTGGGTGTTGTTCTCGACCGTGCGCTGGTTCAGCAGGGCTTGCTGGACGCCCTTGCCGATCAGGTCAAAATGAACGAGGAAGAAATGGGCGCAGCACTTCGGGCTCATGAGCAGAAGATGAACACCGTCGTTCAGGAGAACGCTACCAAAAAGCGTGAGGAGACCCGTCAAACCGGTGCCAAATACCTGGAAGATAATGCCGTTAAAGAAGGTGTTTCCGTGACTGAGTCCGGTCTGCAATATGAAGTTATCAAGCAGGGAGACGGCCCAAAACCAACCGCAGCGGATACTGTTACCGTTCATTACACCGGTACGCTGACTGATGGCACTGTCTTCGACAGCAGCAAGCAGAGAGGTCAGCCAGCAACGTTCCCCCTGGCAAACGTAATCAAGGGCTGGACTGAGGGTGTTGCCCTGATGTCTGTTGGCTCTGAATATCGCCTGACGATTCCCGCTGAGCTGGCTTACGGCGACCAGGAAGTTGGTTCCATTCCAGCAGGCTCCGTGCTGGTATTTGAGGTTGAGCTGATCAGCATTGAAGGCAAAGAAGAAGCCGCCAGCGAATAAACCACGAAATAAATCCTCAGGCTGGGTACAATAACGGGCAGTACGACGACTGCCCGTTGTTTTTGGTGAAATATGAACCTGATCTCAATTTTAGTACTTTTGTTTATCACCCTGTTTGTTGTGGTTAAGCTGACCGAGCGCCATGGCAAACCGCTGACTAATGAACAGCAGGGCAAGCTTGCCAAAATCGCCATGGTATTAATTTTTGTTATGTTAGTGGCGGCTCTGATCAAATCTCTGATGTGATCAAAATTGAAACAGCTCACCGATGATGACCATCAACAGCAATGCAGGGCTGACCCAGCGGATCAGGAGCTGCCAGGTTTTCAGGGATTTGCCCTGCATGCCCAACTGTTCAATCAGCACTTTTCTTTCCATGATATACCCGCAAAAATAAAGCACCAAAAGCCCAACGGCTGGCAGCATAACCTGGGTAGCAAAGGCGGTATAAAGGTCAAACAACGTTTTGCCATCAACAGCAACCTGCTGCCAGACACTGAAAGAGAGCCCGGGTATTAACCCGACCAGAAATATCATAACACCGGCTATGGTGGCTCCTGTGGCGCGCAAGCCTGAACACAGGCGACTCATCATCACCACCAGCGGCTCCGCCAGATTGACTGCCGATGTCCAAACCGCCATGACCAGAAGAAGAAAGAATAAGGGTAAAACCAGCGAGCCAAAGGGCATTTGAGCCAGGGCAACCGGCAGGGTGATAAACATCAGCCCGGGACCTTCCGCCACCGACAGCCCTTCACTGAATACCACGGCAAAGGTGGCAATACCGACCATCACCGCCACCAGCACATCAAGCAAGGCAACCACCAATACTGCCTTAACCACCGACTGCCTCTCCGGCATATAAGCCCCATAGGCCATCAGACAACAGGCACCAATGGCCAGGGTAAAAAAGGCATGGCCCATTGCCTCCAGCACCACACCGCCGCTGAGGGCCTCAAACCTGATCGCAAACAGGTAATCAAGGGCTGGCGCAAAACCACTGAACTGACTGGCATATATCAGTAGAACCACCAGAATCAGGTACATCAGGGGCATCAGCCAGTTATTCAACCGCTCAATGCCTTTGGAAATGGCTCGACCACTGATGGCCACAGTCATAACAATAAACAGACCGTGATATAAAACCACCTGCCAGGGTGATTCCAGCAGCTGTTGAAAATGTCTCGAAGTCGCTTGAATGCTGTTGGCTGAAAGTCCCCCCGAGAGCGACTGAAAGAAAAAGTGCAGCACCCAGCCGGACACCACACTGTAGAATGAGAGAATCATTGTGGCCGCCAGCGTCCCCATCCAGGCCAGCTTACTCCAGTGCCTGGTATGGCCAGCACTGACCGCCAGCTGGCGCAGACTGCTGGCGGGTGATGCCCGCCCTGCCCGGCCAACCACAACCTCGGCAACCATGACTGGCAACCCCAGCAACACCACAAAAATAATATACAGAAGGAAAAACAGGCTTCCTCCGTTTTCACCGGCTACATAAGGGAAACGCCAGATATTTCCCAAACCGATGGCAGCCCCGGCAATAGCAAAAATAAACGCACGATTGGAAGTGATTCTGTTTTCAGGTGGCATGGACTGTCCATTTTCTAATGGTATGTACTGACCAACAGGTCATTATCAGCATAGACGCAAACGCATACTTATATCATCGGATGGGCTCTGCAGGATTCCAGATCAGGCCTTCTGCGAATCAAATATTGATCCAGATCGATAAACACTCCCCATGGATGCGTCTATGATGGATGCTAAGAAGTAAAGTTCAATGATCCAGGGTCATTCCCGGAGGCATATATGAGAGGCATATATGAGAGGCATATATGAACAGTAGCGAAGTTTTTCATCTCGGCCTGAGCCAGAAGGTTCTGAATGGTGCCACACTGGCCATTGTCCCCGGTGATCCGGAGCGGGTCGAACGTATTGCTGCACTGATGGATAACCCGATCAAGCTGGCCAGCCTCCGGGAGTTCACCTCCTGGCGAGGGGAGCTGGAGGGTCAATCTGTCGTGGTTTGTTCAACCGGTATCGGTGGACCTTCCACATCTATTGCCATAGAAGAGCTGGCACAACTGGGTATCCGGACTTTTCTGAGAGTTGGTACCACGGGCGCCATCCAGCCCCATATCAATGTGGGCGATGTCATTATCACCACCGGTTCCGTCCGCATGGACGGTGCCAGCCGACATTTTGCCCCCATCAACTATCCTGCCGTTGCTGACTTTCAGTGTACCCGGGCACTGGTAGATACCGCTGAACAAGACGGGCTTAACTACTGGACTGGTATTACCGCCTCCAGCGACACCTTCTACCCCGGTCAGGAACGTTATGACACCTTCACCCAGCGGGTCAGAAAAGAGCTACAGGGCTCTATGGCAGAGTGGCAGTCGATGGGAGTGCTTAACTATGAAATGGAGTCTGCAACCCTTCTGACCATGTGTTCTGCCATGGGGCTTAAGGCCGGGTGCGTTGCCGGGGTCATTGTTAACCGTACCTGCAATGAAACGCCAGATACTGAAAAGCTGGCCAGTGTTGAGCCCAACGCGATTAACACCGTGATCGGGGCAGCCAGGAGGCTTCTGGGCAACACGGGCTGAATATTAAACCAGGCCCCGGATGGGCATGGCAATAAGATTGGGAATGATACAACGTTCCGGTGAGACTTCTTTGATACAATCGTTACCAACACCTTTATCCAACGGTCCTGTGGATCGATCCGGAGATGTGCCTCCGACAGATCAACCTCAGGCCAGCTGGAAGCGCTGGGCAGTGTGTATATTCCCAGCGGCTTCCACCCTTGTGTCCGCAGCATTTACCTTGAGTGCGATCTCTTCAGGATGCTTCGTCGCAGCAGCAGTTTTTGGCGTGCTTACCGTCATGTCTGCGGACTGTGCTGTCAATGCCTGTTCACCACACAATACCCTTTCTACCAATCCTTCTACATTTTCCCGTGGTATCGATAGACTGAGCCACCTACTCAGCTGTTTATCTGAAAGCACCTCCAACATTGTCTACAACCAGGGGTACGAAGTTGTCGATGTCCCCGGCGATGGCAACTGTTTTTTCCATGCTGCCCTTGTGTCATCCGTGCAACGCCCCGGCCGGGATGCTCACAGCTTACGTCAACAGGTGTATGAAGAAGCAAGAGAATGGCTACAGAATTACCAAAACAATCATTCACGTTTCAATGAAGACGAAAGCTGCCGGCCTTCTGTGCCGGAAGAAGACCTTTACTTCTATTTAACGAATGATTCTGATCACGACGGCATGACCGGTATGGACGCCATCAAATGTGATGGCAAATGGATGTATACAGTCATCGCCCCCCTGGTTGCCAGAGTGTTGCAAAAGCCAGTCATTACAGTAAATAACAAGGGCACCATTATGAGTGCTGTTGATGCTTATGGTTTCTACTTCCCCGTAACTGACGATCAGCTGAAAAACTTTGATTTAAATGGGATTGGCGACTTTGTATTACTTGAGAACACTGACAATAATCACTTCAGAGGCTGCAGAAAGCGCAACATCATGCCTGAAGCTCAATACAGGAGGGTATCCGAAGATACCATTCCCAAACCACCTGCCGGGCAGATTGCCTCACACGAACCCTTATTTGCCAAGAAAACCCTGAAGCATATCGTTGGCAACCCTTCCCCAGACCTGGCTTAATGTCTGAACGAGAGCTTGTGTAGAAACATCACTCGCCAGCGGCAGAGTATAGACCCTCTCCTGCCGGGCAATGACCTGCTGATCCTGCCCTTCCAGGGACCAGGCCACGTTCATCCGTAACTGCCGGTTCACCAGCGTTATGGACTGAACATCAACAAAGGCGACCACTTCCGGGCGTTTATTGCGGACCCAGGGGCCGGAGCTTATCCAAGTGCCGGAGTGAACCCGTTGACGCAGATTTTGCACCATAGCCTGTGTCAGCAGCTCTGGTAAGGGCTCCCCCCAGTGATCATTCGCAGAGGACTGTAAACGAACACCACCATCGCTCCAGGTAATTGTTTTCTTATCCAGCCAACCGGCAACAGTCACCGGAAAAACCCCCAGTGTAGCGGTGTCCGGCAGCACAGTCTGCTCCTGTGAAACCGTTGCTGCCACCAGCGTATAATCATGATAGTTGGGGTTCCTGGCGGAACAGCCCGAGAGCAATATGATCAGGAAAAAAGCCTTTGCAGCAGCGTTCTGACCCTTAACAAGGTTCAATATACGAAGGTAACGGCTCACCGTACGTCTCCTGACTGTCTACCAAAGATAATCGAATCGGGTTGGCGTTGCAGCAGGTCCGCCAGATCGTCCACCGCCCTGGAAGCACGACTGATGTCTTTTGAACTCTGCGTCAGCTGGTACATCAATGGTGAGTCTGGTGCCAGTGTCTCTTCCGCGGCGGACATGGTCTGCTGGAGTTGCAGCATGGTTTCATTCAACTGCTGCGTGGCACCAGGCAGATGGGTTTTCAGCAATGCGGCCACTTCCCCGGAATCCTGTGACATGGCAGCAAATTCTTTGCGAATGCCCGCCATGCTCGAGGTCATCTCATTGGACATCGCTGCCATACTGACAAATGCCTTATCAACATCATCAATCAGTTTGTTCAGGCGATTATCTCCGGTCAGCCGGGACAGATTATCAAGAACTTCCGTTAAGCTGCTGGCCATTTCCGCAATATTAATGCTCTCAAACCGTTCAATAAACTCTTCAAGGTTATTGGGCACCGTGGGAATCTGTGGATGCTCGGTGGCCACCGGCTGCATTTCCGGAAAAGAGTCAAAGAAATCCACTTCGATATACAGCAATCCGGTCAATACACTCTGCAGTCCAATCTGGGCACTGAGCCCCTGCTGCAGCAACTGTCCCAGCACATCATGGTCACTGCTTTTATCATGCTCACTGATGGCATCCGGGTACATATCAATGGTGACCACATTCAAGACCTTCTGGTGATTGTGATACAACCTGGTCTTGATACTGACTACTTCACCAATTTTCACACCGCGCAGAGTCACGGGAGCACCAACATTCAGGCCTTTGATCGAGCTGTCAAACAGGATCTGATAACGCTGGACAGCCTTCCTGGAAAAACCATCCGCATTAAGAAACAACACCAGGGCAAGCGTCATGGCGATGATCAGGATGACAAAAAGGCCAACGGATACTGACAAGGATTTTCTATTCATAGGCTTCTCTCGGAAAAGCGAGCCTCACTGATTGATTCATTCAGTCTTAATTCATTGAGTCGCTTTGTAAATTCCCCCATTCTTAACACTCACCTCTGGACAGGAACGACCTGACCAGATCGTGTTTACTGTGGTTAAGCATATAGTCGGGAGACCCGGTATCCAGCTGGGTTTTGCTGTTGGCATCGAGGTAGACCCCGTTGCTGCCAATGGCAAAAATACTGGCCAGCTCATGGGTGACAATCACGACCGTGGCACCGGTGGAATCTCTTAATTGCAGAATCAGGTCATCCAGTCGTCTGGCACTGAGAGGGTCCAGTCCAGCCGAGGGTTCATCAAAAAACAGGATATCCGGGTCCAGGGCAATGGCCCTGGCCAGCCCTGCACGCTTACACATACCACCACTGATCCGGGACGGGTAAAAGTCTTCAAAACCGGCCAAACCCACCAGCGCCAGTTTATAACGCACCATATCCTGAATATCTTTGCTGGACAGTGTCGTATACTGTGCCAGTGGCAGGGCAACATTCTCGGCCAGTGTCTTATCACTGAACAACGCGCCCCCCTGATAGGTAACACCCCAGCGTTTACGCATCGCCAACTGTTGCTCCGGGGATGCGGCAAAGTAACTCTGCCCGCCAAACAGGATATCGCCCTCTGCCGGCTGGTAGAGCCCAATCATATGTTTCAGGAGCGTGCTTTTACCGCAGCCACTGCCCCCCATAATGACAAACACATCACCTTTGTTGATCTGAAAATGCAGGTTGGACTGAATCAGGTTACTACCATACTTCATGGTCAAGCCGCGGGCTTCAATCACCACCTCCTGACCTTCCTGTTGCAGTTGCCCCATGCTCAAATTCCCAGGTGATAAAAAAGGATATTCAGCCCGGCATCGGCCACCACCAGATAAATAATGGCGGTCACTACCGCATTGGTCGTCGCCTGACCTACCGCAGCGGAGGAACGACCACAAGCCAGGCCGGCACGACACCCGGCCATGGCAATCATCAGGGCAAACAGAAAGCTCTTGGCAACGCCGGTCATGATATCACCAAAAGAGATCGCATCCTGGAGCTGGTACAGGTACATCAACCAGGTAATATCCATACTGGTAGCCACCAACCCACCCCCGAGCATGCCCAGAATATTACTGTACAGACAGAGCAGAGGAATGGTCAGAATCAGGGCCAGGGTTCTGGGCAACACCAGATAATCCATCGGTTTTATGCCCAGAGTTGTCAATGCATCAATCTCTTCATTAACCTGCATGGTGCCCAGCTGAGCGGCATAGGCGGCACCGGTTCGACCGGACATAATCACCGCCGTCATCAATGCTCCCATCTCACGCACCATGCCAACCCCCACCAGATTGGCGACATACACCTCGGCACCAAACTGGCGGAGCTGAACCACACCCAGGTAAGCAAGAATCATCCCGATCAGGACACTTTGCAGCGTGATAATCGGCAAGGCAGAAGGGCCGGATTGATGGCAAAAGCTGATAATATCTGACCAGCGGGCGGATCCTTTCCGGGACAACCAGCGACTCAGGGACAGTGCCAGTTCGCCAATAAACGCCAACAGCTCCATCGCCTCATCACCCAGGCGGGCAACCCGGTCGACCAGCCGATGCCACAGGGATGGGTTTCTGTCCGGCAGAGCCTTATTGGGCGGTACGGTATTGGCAAGCCTGAACAGATCTCTTACATCCTCAGGCAGGCCACTGAGATCAAGCTGGCAATGGGAAGGCTCCAGCATGCGCTGGCAGGCCAATAGCCAGGCCAGCAGTCTGGAGTCCCACGAGAAGTCATCACCGCTAATAAAGGCAACGGTTTTTAATTGATCATAATCCGGTAAAGCAGAAAGCTGATCCAGGGCGGGCAAAACACCACTAACCGTCCAACTGCCCTGAAGAGTGATCACAACCTTTGGGTCAGACACTTTATCAAAGGTCAGTGTCGCCTGGTTCATGCTGGTTGATGCCTTGAAAAAAGGGTCAATGATAACAGGAAAATACCAACAACAGGCAAGCATGAAAAACACTTACTGACTCACTGTTCTTTCACTACCTCTTACCAAAACGGCTAAAGTGGGAACTATCTACCAGATATGCTTTCTAACAGAGGGATTGTCCAGAAATAGTTAAGAAGATTTCTGAGTTTCAAAGTTACGTTCGTCCTGATTGCCGTGCTTGTCGAAACTATTTCAGGACAGTGCCCGAGGAGGCTATTCTCGGTCAGCCTCCCAGCTCCTACATTCTTGAAGTAACCTCAACCAGGTAATGTTCGCCATTATGAACCAGACATTGAGGGTGATTCACCCATGTGGGTCACAATATCTACAACCCCTGATCCCTACCACACGCTTGTTATGGTTAGGGCGTGAGACGGGGAGTATCGATCCACTCGAAACAAAACTATGTCCCGTTACCACCCTGCCATTGCCTCCCCCCACCTCTTCAGTGTGGACCCCTACCTCTTCAGAGGTAAAAAAAATGGGCACAGCAGCCTTTCATAACCCGCTTGCCGTTCCAGACTACAGTTCCAGACCTGAAGAAAACCCAATATGCGAAGCGTTACTGCAAATAGTGGAAGGCAGAAGGTATATTGATCCATCAGATTCCGATAAACCACCTGCTCCCAGCACTTTAAGGGGAGAGCCCATCTTTGCAAACACCACGCTCTCTGATGGGAAGGGAACTGGCAGGCAAAACGGCTCACTGACGCAAACCGCTTCCTTGTGCAAAAAGGAAAAATTGCAATCAGGTATCATCGTTGCTGGTAAGACGACTGCTGATCAGGCAACTTCAGCCAAAGCACTACCTGAGATACCTTCTGTTAACCACTATGCCATTATCAACACGCTCAGAGCATGGAACGGAAAAGTGATAACCGCTAACTTTGGATATATCAATAAAGAACTTAGCGCAGGTTTTGCCAGCTTTTGCCCCGGGGGAAGTAGACTGCGCATTCAGGTACACTTCAAAAAGGATTTATCAAACAGCGGATTACCGTTGCACACACTGCAAAAAAAGTACGCTATATCAGGTAATTTGTTATTTGATGACAACGCGATGGTAAAGAAAGTTATCTCAATGCCTGCCCGATGCTTTTTGGCAGAAGTGCAGCAGCATACTCCACCCAACCCCATTCATCTTGCTAAAAACAGCATAAAAATTTTTAAAAAAGATTCAACGAGACAACATTTACTACATATTCCCATCTTAACGAAAGGTCAGCAGAAAGTTTACAATACAATTACGTCGCTTTTTAACAAACTGCTCGATACCGATATTGTCAGCCTGAAAGGTACACCCAGAGCGAAATCCACACTTCAGGGGCAGGCATGCTGTCACCTGAAATCCGGCCAATTACTGTTTATCAGCTTTAAAATCCCTGCTACTGAAATAGACCAGAGCGTAGATCCATCGGTTTACCTGGAACAGGGTAAAATTCGTGGCAGATTGAGATACGACCCAAAATGGTTATTCTCGAAAATATCAAATAATTCAACAATACTTCACTCATCACATCCCGGCATCCTGCCAGATGAGAACAAGATTTTTTTTCCTGCCAACACCATTACATTGTATTTTGAAGATCCCTCCCGCTCGTCAACCTCTTAACGAGCAGTCCAGAAAACCGTGCGCCAGCCCGAACCACTCATCTGACCACGGGTAAAGCATTGCTACCAATAGCTCCGGGCACCAAGTGTGTTCCTGAACAGGAACACTCAGTTGAACATCCCGGCAATACTCAGCGTAATTTCCTTAATCTCCTGCACACTGGCAGGTACTACAAGAATGGTATCATCCCCCGCCACACACCCCATAATCCCACCTTTTACGCCAATAGAGTCCAGGAGCCTGGCGATCATCTGGGCAGCACCCGGGCTGGTTTTGATCACAATCATGGACTCATTATGGCTAACGTCTTCTACCAGATCTTTTACCGCAATACTGGAATCCATCTTGCCCAGCTCAGGAGGCAGGCAGTAAACCAGCTCATTCAATGCATTGCGCGCCCGGACCGCACCAAAACGGCTGAGCATGCGCGATACCTTGGACTGACTGATATTGTCAAACCCCTGCTCCTGCAGCAGAGTAACCATCTGGCCCTGGGAGCCGCAGCGCTCTTCTTTAAGCAACTGACGGAAAGAACGAACCAGGGCATCCTGTTTTTGGCTAGTCATAGTCGTCAAATAACCTTCCAGAAAAAATGCTGCTTTCAGGGTTATCCGTTATCGGAAAATTCTGAGTAAGGCAGCATTTTTAATCAATCATATATCCAAAAACCAGCACAACCTTCGATTTTCCACTTGCTGGATGTGTTCGCAGGGTGAGCGTTATAAATTGGCGACAATTATAGACTCTTACCTTTGCAATATGAATTTTTATTCATTTTTTTGTTGATTTTACCCAATCAGTGCTGGACAATTCAGCCATTAATTTCAACCGGCAATAAGAAGATTCAGGCAATGGGCATCGCAGTACAGAGCCTCAGCAAATCCTTTGGTGGCCATCAGGTACTGAGGGACATCAGCTTCAGCATCAGTAAAGGTGAAACAACGGTATTACTGGGTTCCAGCGGAGCAGGAAAGAGTACGCTATTACGCATGCTGAACCTTCTTGAGAGTCCGGATCAGGGCACTCTCAACATAGCCGATATGGAATTCAGTTTTCCACAAAAAAAGCACCAGAAACCATCATCCTCGACTGCATCAGCAAAAGCCTGCCAGCTGCGACGCAAAGTCGGCATGGTTTTCCAGCAGTATCATCTGTGGCCCCATATGACGGTTCTGGAGAACCTGGTGGAAGCCCCTGTTCAACAGGGTATGCCCAAAGCAGGGGCCAGAGACAAGGCCATGGGACTGCTGCAACGGATGGGGCTGGCGGATAAAGCCAACGCCTGGCCCGCTTCCCTGTCCGGTGGCCAGCAGCAGCGGGTAGCCATTGCCCGGGCGCTGATGCTCTCTCCGGAAGTATTATTGTTTGATGAACCCACCGCCGCACTGGACCCGGCCATTACCAATCAGGTGGTGGCCATTATCAACGAGCTGCAGGCGTCTGGCATTACCATGGTGGTGGTCACCCACGAAGTGGACTTTGCCCGGAAAATCGCCAGCCGCGTGGTCTATCTGGAAAACGGGGAAATTGTCGAGGAAGGGACTGCTGAACGATTCACCGCCCCACAAACCCGTGCATTTAAACGTTACCTGCAACATTAATTCAATCTCAACCAGCAACCCATTGCTTGCAAAAACCAGCTCTCATTAAGGAAAGCCCGATGAAAAAAACAATTGCCACTGTTGCCCTGGCCAGTACTGCCTTCGCCTCCCTGTCTTTTTCCGGGATAAGCCAGGCGCAGGACACCATTCGTTTTGGTATGGAGGCGACCTATCCTCCTTTCGAGTTCTTTAATGAACAGAATGAGCTGACGGGTTTTGACGTTGAACTGGCCAATGCCATTTGCGCCGAACTGGATGCCACCTGTGAGTTCAACAACCAGCCGTTTGACAGTTTGATCCCCGGCCTGAAATTCCGTCGCTTTGATGCCGTCATTTCCGGCATGGATATCACCCCGAAACGACTGGAACAGGTCGCCTTTACCCAGCCCTATTATGAAAACTCAGCCATCTTTGTGGCTGGCATCAACAGTGATGTTAAAGAAGCGAAAGATCTGAAGGGTAAAACCGTCGGAGTACAGAATGGCAGTACCCACCAGGCCTATCTGATCGACAAACTGGAAAAACAGGGCGTAAAAATCCGCCCATACGACAGCTATCAGAACGCCTTGCTGGATATGACCAATGGTCGGGTTGATGCCGTGTTTGCCGATACGGCGGTTGCCCGTGAGTGGCTGGTTCAGCAGGGCAAAGATCAATACCAGAGCGTGGGTGAAGAAGTGAAGGATGCCAATTACTTTGGCATCGGCATGGGCATCGCGGCCCGTCAAGGTGGCCCCCTGGTGGAAAAACTGAACACGGCGCTCTCTCAGGTAAAAGAGAGCGGTGTTTACCAGCAGCTGCATGCCAAGTATTTCAACTCTGCACAGGTGAGATAACTGTGGGCCTGACCGCTCTCTTCGCCAAAGCAACCGTGATGACCCTGGGCCTGGCCCTGTCATCACTGGTTCTGGGCCTGTTAATGGCCGTCGCTTTTTCCCTGGCTGAACTCAGCCGCTGCAAACCCCTTGCCCTCACCACCAGCACTCTGGTTGCCATATTGCGTGGGCTACCGGAAATCCTGGTGGTGTTTTTCGTCTACTTTGGCTCAACCCATGCCCTGTTCCTGCTCACGGATGAGTTTATTGAAGTCAGCCCGTTTGTTGCCGGTACCCTTGCCCTGTCGTTAATTTATTCGGCCTACGCCTCACAAACCCTGCGCGGCGCTTTTATGGCGGTCCCCAAAGGACAGACCGAAGCAGCGGTAGCACTGGGGATCAGCCGCAGCCATTGCTTTTTCCGCATTATCCTGCCACAAACCTGGCGTCATGCCCTGCCCGGTCTGGGTAACCAGTGGCTGGTACTGCTGAAAGATACGGCGCTGGTTGCCCTGATTGGTGTCAATGATTTACTGCTCCAGGCCAGGATGACCGCCGCCAGTACCTATGAACCATTTACCTGGTATGGTGTTGCCGCCCTGATTTACCTGGCGATTACCCTGGTCAGCCAGCATATACTGGAACGCATAAAATCCCGATCTAATCGACACCTGACGTCCAGTAACGGCGTGACAGAAATGCCCGTTGACAAACCAGTCAACCCTGGTGAGGCCACCGCATGAATATGGACTATTTACCCGAGCTGCTGAAGGGTCTTGGCACCACACTGGAACTGACCCTGGCCAGCCTGTTTACCGGGCTGGTGCTGGCCATCCTGTTCACTCTGGTGCTTGCCCTGAAAGTGAGGCCGCTGACCTGGCTGGTCAAACTGCAGATTCTGCTGTTTACCGGCACGCCACTGCTGATCCAGATATTTCTGATTTATTACGGTCCGGCTCAGTTTGATGCCATCAGAAACAGCGTTCTCTGGCCCTGGTTAAGCCAACCCTGGTTCTGCGCCATGCTGGCCCTGGCCCTGAACTCAGCCGCCTATTCTACCCTGCTGTTCAAGGGAGCCATTGATGCCGTGCCAAGCAGTGACCGGGAAGCCTGTATGGCGCTGGGCATGACCAACAGACAGGCACTGCTGCGGGTCATCCTGCCCCATGCCGTGCGCCGGGCACTGCCCGCCTATGGCAACGAGGTCATTCTGGTTATGAAAGGTTCGTCCCTGGCCAGTACCATTACCTTGATGGACTTAATGGGCTATGCGGCCAGACTGAACGCACAAACTTACGACACATTAACGGTGTTCACCATGGCTGGCCTGATCTATCTGGCCATGACGGGCGTTTTGACAGTACTGATCCGGTTTATGGAACACAAAGTTCTGGCGTTTAGCCGCTGATTCTTTGGGTAAAACGCCAATTCCGACCAAGCCTGTTTGATTTTTTTGCAGATCCCGGCCTGCTGGCTACACTTGTCGGTGGTCATCCAGGCTCAGGGAATACACGATTGGCGTGTTGCAGGTAAAATATTACGACAACGTCGCACAGCCTGGCTGATAACGTTCATTTATAAAATCGTCAGGCACACCGGATACATAATTGAGCAATGATCAAATTATTGAGCTGTCTGGTACCATTTATCGTTATCATCAGTCATGAGCTGTCCGCCGATGGCAATCAAACTGACATTGAAAGTCATATTGAAAACCAGATTGACAGCATCGACACCTTTTACGGAACCATATCGTTAAAGGCCATGGCAAATGATCAATCCCGGCTACTCTCTTCCCTTCTGGCCCACCCGGCAGTCAACAGGCTGAAACACATCAACCAGTACGGCCCCATACAGATGGTGGACTCACAGGGCAGTAACAATGAACCCTACTCCCGTTACGACCATTCTCTGGGTGTCTTCTATTTACTCAACCGTTTCGGTGCCCCCTTCCCGGAACAGATCAGCGGCCTGCTCCATGACCTGTCCCACAGCACCTTCAGCCATGTGTCTGACTACCTGTTTTCTGACAGTTCAGCAGGCAACCCGGACTATCACGATTCACAGTTCACCAACTTTATTGACAGGCACAGCATTACCCCGATCCTGAACAGACATCACCTGTCGCCTGAAACCGTCCACCCCAAAAAAAATCCCTCGTTTACCCGGCTGGAACGGCCACTGCCAGACCTTGCCGCTGACCGGCTTGATTATATAGTGCAGGGTGCTGCCAGACGGAAAAAGCTCACCAGTCAACAGGTCGAAGCTATCCTGGCAGACCTGTTCTTTGACCCGCTGTCGCAACACTGGTATTCCAACAGCCTGGAATCCGCGCGGCTGACCGCTGATGCCAGTATTGAATTGAACCGGCATATTTTTGTTACCGCCTGGGGAAGGGTTCTCTATCTCTGGACAGCCGATGCCCTGAAACAGCTGGTCAGGGCAGGAGAACTCGGGGCCGATGATCTGTTTTATACCATGGGTGACGATCAGGTCTGGCAGAAAATACACCAAAGCACCTTGCCCGGTGTACGCACATTAGCCGGGCAAATGTTGACCGCCTGGCATAAAGTGCATGAGGTTAGCCATCCCGGGGCAAATACCATAACGTTTGAAAATGTCCGCTGTCGTATTGTTGACCCAAGAGTGGCAACCATCAGTTCCGGCAATACCGTAACCAGTTGGCTGCGTGTTTCCGATATCGACCCTTCATTCAGGGACCGTTACCTTACCGAACTTAAGCGCTGCCAGCTTTTTTATGCTGAGGTCGTGCCATAATTGATGCTTATTCCATGTGTTTCTGCTCAGTGATTTCCGTGAACCGCTTGCCCAGGGACCGGGCAGATGCAATCCAGATGGCGAAGAAACAGAGGACAATCACCGCAACATAGGGCGCGATGGCAGACAGTGACCCCAGCATCACCATCAATATCTGCTGGATCAATGAACCCGTGGATTTTCCGGTGGGATTGCCAATAATATCCACTGCCGCCTTGCCCTTTACCTTCTGCTCAGGCGTCAGGGGGATATAACTCATCTCCTTGGTGGGGTCGAACAAGGCATATTTGGTCGATTTACTCAGAATATTCTGAATAGCCCCCAAAATCACCGTCAGCATTAACGGGGCAATCCCCAGGGAGAGTATCAGGCTTTCAGGCAACCAGTCCCGGAACAGGACAAAACAGAAAAACAGGGACCCGGTGACCAATAGTATGACCGGCGTACACAGCGCCGCGAATGTCCAGCCAAAATACCGGATCACATTATTAGTGAGAAACAGCATCATAAAGATCGTCACCAACCCGGTGCAGGTTGAAAACAGTCCCATAAACTGGTTGTAATTATTCGGGTCCGGAAACTGCATACGGAGCTGATTTTTCCAGGTAACCTCCACCATGTTGATGCACACCCCGTAGCTGATCACCAGCAGGGCAATGCACAGGAGATATCTGGAATGGATGATCATTTTCAGGCTGTCGCGCAGGGACAGGCTCAGTTTTTCATTGGCTGGCTCATGGGCACCCAGCTGATGGTATAAGCTGGGATCACTCAGGACGTAACGGTTCATCCACCAGTAAATCAAAATAATCAACGCCCCGCCCAGCGTCAGAACCCCGGTCATCAGATTAAGGGAATACCCCCAGGAATCCACACCTTCAGGCAGGTTCTCCCTGACCCCGGAGGCAATATAGACAAAATAACCTGCCGTGGGCAGCGCCAGATTGCCCATCATGCCAAACAGGGCATAAAACCGTTTTGACTCGGCAATGGTATTGATATGGTTGGCAAATCCCCAGAACAGCATCGACAGGCAGACACTGCCCCACAACTCCGACATGACATAAAACAGGGAGAAGGTCCAATTACGCATCACCGCAATCAACCCCTTGAACCCCGGTGGCAAAACACCTTGCAGATAGTCCGATGTATCATGAAAATGCAGGGTTTCGCGGTTGGGATAGAGCCAGAGCGCAAAGAAAACAAAGAACAGAACAAATGTGGTAATCACCAGGTAAAAAAGTGTATTCCTTCTGACCAGGTTACTCATGCGCGAATAAATCAGGGTGAACCCGATAGCAAAAGGGACATTAACCCAGAGCTTCAGAAATGGGATAATCTCGGCACCGGAACCGGCACCGGTGACCACCAGGGTATCTTTGGTATCCCTGAGAATCGTATAGTTAAAAAGAATAAGGTAGAACATCAAAATCATGGGGATCAGCTTTTTCAGCTCATGACTGTGAACCGGCCAGAACCGTTCCCGCCATTTGCTGAACTCAGGATCAGAACTCATTCAGAAACCTCCGAAACAAACAACGTCACCCCTTTTTAATACGGTAATACGGCCTAACAAAAGCCGAAGAAACAAACACGGAAGTCCACTATCAGTCTGAAAACCTGCTCATGAGCCAGATGCAGCCCATTACCGGAGGGGAGGCTGTCAAAGAGAATTGACTCCCTGACCTCTCTGTTCAACCCTGAAACAACAATAGAAAAATAATGGTTATTTCATTTAATTACCAGTTTCAAAAAAAGAACGAAATAAAAAACTTTATAAGTTGTTACATTCGGACAAACAAAACAACAAAACTCTAAATTCAGGAGAAAAAACTCCCAATGAATCATCGTTCGCTCTTATAAAAAAATCCCTTATAAAAAAAATCAAACCATAAATAACAAATATTTATCACTACCAGGCGCATTACAGCCTATTTTGATTGGTTAGATATTTATCACTCCGGTTTCTTATCTCAATGAAAACAGGTTATTGCTACTACCGTATTTTTCTTATATTTTTATGCCTGTTAATGGCAAGTCTTCTGCCATATTCCGGTACTAGCGTCTTTGCAGCGGTTCATCAGGCTGAAACTGACCGGCAGAAGCAAGCGCAGCAAAGCAAAAACGGGGAGGTCAGCCGTCTGGTGAACACGCTGAAAACGGCGGTTGCCTGGGGCCTGGTGCCATTAAGTTCAGAAATTGCCCTGAACATCAGCAAAAATTACTTAAAACAGCATAATTACACCTTTCTCCAAACCTTACTGAAAATCCACGGCAGTAATATCCGGCGCTCAACCAGCCAGCATCTGACCGACAATCTCAGCGCCCGGCTGGAGAGCCTCAGTTACAAAACGCTGTCGGACGAACATCTGAAAAAGCAGACCGATGATCTGCAAACCGATCTCCTGTTCCGTTCGCTGTTTACCTTTTCCATTCTCAGCATGAATGCCCAGAAAGCGAGAAAAACCTATTTCCGCCTGCAGGACATTCTGGACAACATCGCCTCCACCGCCAGACTCGCTTTGACTGATGGCGATTATGACCGGGCCAGTGCCATGATTGCCCTCGCCGTACAGACCATGGTTTACATTCACCCCGAAGCCCGGGCCAGTGACGGGGCTGACAGCATCAGCACCCATTTCAATTACCATATTGACTGGTCCGATATTCCGGAGTTTCGCAACGACATCCAGCGCCATCTCCGGACTATGGATCCACTGGTCCGGCGCTCAACATTGATTAACCTGCGTTACTGCGATCTCCTGAACCAGTGGCAGATCAGTTATCAGGACTGCAGCGACTTTGAAAACGGTGCCATAGAGGAACTGGAGGGCATGGCCATCATGGCCGAAAAGGGAACCAGGCCCGGGGTCATCCAGTCCGTTCTCAAGGGGGTTCCTGAGCACTACATCAGAAACGCCATTTTCATTATGGGGGTCTCTGTACCGGCGGTACTGCTCCATTTCCTGGACAAAAAGAAGACACCGGTTGTCTACACCGTGGTGGACCATTTTGCCAGGGTAACCGGTATGGCAACCACCAAAGCAAACATTGAACGGTTCTCCTCCAATTCCCGCCGCAGCCTGGAAAACTGGGGGGCCATTGATACCGGCAAAGGCAGTTCGACATCGCCCACCGGGGAATTCGCCAACCATTACTTCAACACTCTGCAAAAAAATGCCACCGCCATTCTGGCCGAACAGCCCAACTTTGCCCGCTCCAATGCCCAGCGCGCCCTGGAGGCCCTGGTGGTCAACCTGGCAGAAGCTTTCAACCTGCAGAGGGTCGATGACGACCAGGCCAGTGCCGGTTTGTTGGCCGCTGCGCTGGTTCAGCATTATCGGGAGAACGTTGAAGTTACCAATGATGACAGCCTGATCCGTTCTACCCTGCTGGCCTTCCGGCCACTGTATCATCAAGAACTGATTCCTGAAGTCGTGGCAGCCCTGGAAATACTGGAACCTGAATACAAAACAAGTTCAAAGGTGAGGCGTTGGTATCAGCAGCAACTGACCACCTGGTTCAGGCTTTCCTCCCCGGATGGCTCAGCACAGGATCTGCCGGAATTCCCCGACATACCATGGATCAGCCAGATTCCCCAAATGCCTTCCGGGAAACCACGGCCACGGGCCCCGAGCAAATCCTGGTATCAGAGCTACCTTCCGGACAAGGAAACCATATCCACGATCACCATCCAGGGTACTGCCCTGGGCTATTCAATACTGGTGGCCATCCTTGAGCCCCTGACTGTCAAGCGGCTAGTGGCTGGCAATCCTCCCTACTGGAATCTGGCGTCTTACTATCTGTTGACCTCCATGTTCGAATTTGGCCTGCGTTCCCTGGGTGAACCGGCCATTGTGCACCTGCAAACGGTGATCAAAAACGGGATTGGCAGCACCACGGGCATTCTGTCGTCAGAGGATAAACAAATCCAGGACGAGCTGGCCACCAAAGTCAATGCCCTTAATCGCAAGCTCAGCATTGAAGCCCAGACCAGCCGCTCATACCGTGCCACACTGGAAGGCCTGCTCACCCGTTACTGGAGCCTGTCCAGTCATCTGCTGGCTCACCCGGAACATTATCCACAGTCCCGGGCGGCGGCCACACTGGCCCTGGCTGCTTATACCCAGCGTTATTTTCACGCCGAATTTACGGAAGACAACCTGGTGATGAAAACCCTGGCAGTAGCACGACTGAAGCCAGCCTTTGAGATACTCAGGGAGCAGGGTGACATTGAACACTTTACCCGGCAGGTTTTCGCTGCCCTGAAAGCCCTGGATCCGGCATTCGCCAAACAGGACATCAGCAATATCTACCTGAAAATGCTGCAAGGCTGGGGCCTTAAACATGACATACAGACGACAGCCAAATCACAAGATGTGCTGGACACCTGGGCATCTTATGGTGATTACCTGCTGGCCGCCGTAGGATTCTCAACCCAGGCCATGGTGAAAGCACTGGTCCATGACGAAAAAACGGTGGATGTGATCAGCCAGTCGATGGCGCATTTTTTTGTCAATATTTTTGAATATGGCACTACTGACTCATTAAGAAAGAAGATTTATGCCTGGTCCCGGCTGAAGATGCTCAATGTCGTCTCCTTCTACCCGGAGGAAGAGATGATTGGTGTCAATTTTGCCAACCAGGAAATGACCGACTCTTTCGCCGCCAGAAATTCTATTTTGGCAAACCGGAACTGGATATGCGGACGCAACTGATCCAGATCATTACCTCTATCGCCAACAGCTATTATCAGGCAATCATAGCGATCGATGCTGACCGCCAGAGTGATAATGTGATCGATCAGGAAACGCTGGATAATGTGGAAAATCTGGTGGCCCTCACCGTTCTCCGGCTGGTTCTGTTTGCGCCGGACCTGGCAGCCGATGACCTGTATATCCTGCAATCGATCAGCATACTTTCCCTGCCCATCAGGGATGAGCTGCTTGCCATACGTGATCCAATCATTGCCAAAATAAAAACAGCCCTTGATGCACTGAAGGTTGATGACAAAAGCGTGATAGAAGACTGTAAGAATAAAGCTATATTGATTATCGATAACTGGCTTCAGCCGCCTTTGCAGAGTACCTTCACGGACATTGCAACTGAATAACACCTTGTTTTGCTGCGGTGCCCCTGCGGTCAGCCTGTTTTTTTGTTTGAGCCCCGGTTTTTCCTGACAAGCCACAACGAAAAAACGTAAGTTGTTTATTAAGTAGCTAACCACTTTCCATATTCGGCACTCTTACTTAAAAAATGGTTCACCCAATGTTCACCAGCGATCTGTCTACCGAATCAACTCTCAGCCCCAACATTACCCGGCATAGCCTGAATGGCCTGCCCATTCTGAAAATTCAGAGCCATGAATGTGAGGCGGCAATATCCCTCCACGGGGGCCATCTGCTGCAGTTCAAACCGACCGGGCATCAGGATGTTATCTGGCTCAGCAAGAAAGCAATCTTCTCACCAGGCAAAGCGATACGTGGTGGCGTTCCTGTCTGCTGGCCCTGGTTTGGCCCGGTCAGTGCGCCTTCACACGGGTTTGCCCGAATCAGCCCCTGGCAGTTGCTGGATCACGGGGAAAATGAACAGACCGTTACCATTCGCCTGAAACTCTGTACCTCCGAACAGACCCGAGAGATCTGGCCCCATGATTTCAGTGCCGTTCTCACCTTTACCCTGGGAGCAACCCTGCGCATAGACCTGGAAATGATCAACACCGGTGAGCGCCCCTGGCAATGGAGTGGTGCTTTGCACAGCTACTTCAATATAGCCGCAACCACCGAAACCTGGATTACCGGTGCCGGCACTTCCTACCTTGATAGCCTGCAAAATGGTCTGCCTTGCAACACCTCAGAAGCCCTGATCATCAATCAACCCATTGACCGGATTTATACCGCCCCGGATGCTACCATCGCCATCCATGACCGGGGTAATCAACGCATTATCCATGTTGTTAATGCCGGTCATAACTCCGCCGTTATCTGGAATCCATGGAAAGAAACCAGCAGAAATATGGGTGATATGAACGACGATGGTTATGAAACAATGGTTTGCGTTGAGGCAACCCGCTATGCGAAGGACCTGGCGTCGGGTGCATTGTTAATGCCCGGTGAAAAAAATATATTGAGCACTGAAATCAGTGTTACTTCTGATAAGTAACCATCCGAAAAGTGAAACCTTATTCAGAGTATTTCCCGGATTGAGCGCTATGTGGTTTCCGGCATTAAGGTATCGTGGGAACCGGTAGGCGATCAGGAGTCAGGGCAACGACCCACCGATAATAATTCTGCTTTTTTTGCATTTGCTGCTGACTCTCCTTTTTTCCTCGCTTCTTTTTCACTAAAGCCTTTTTTTAGCGCTACTCTATAGGCGTTTGACTTGGCATTTGATATGGCCCTGGTCACCTTGCCTTTAACAGTTGCGATGTATTTGGCATCGTTTTTGGCTCTGACCGCCTTGCCTATATCGGATGCGAAGTATTTAGCTCTGGTCGCCTTGCCTTTATCGGATGCGAGGTATTTGGCTCTGGTCGCCTTGCCTTTAACAGTTGCGGCGTATTTGGCATCTGTTTTGGTTCTGGCCGCCTGGCCTTTCCCGCACTCACAGTAAGCCTTTTGGGCAGCCCTTCCTTTCTCAGTCTCACGGTAAGTCTTCTTGGCAGACCTTCTTTTCCCTGGCGCAAAAGAACCCTTCATTTCATCGGTCTGCTGGTGAGCTACTGAGAGCGTGAGAGGCTGAGGTTCAACAGAACTGGACGATTCAGGCGCGTTAAACTCAGTGGTTTTCGTTGTAATTTGCTCATGTGTGTCCTTAATTAAAGGATCAATCATAGCAACGGGACGTGATGATGGCTGAGAAAAACTCAACAATGAATTGCTCAGGGAAAATTTTTGAACTATTGGCTGAACGTTTGTCAAGGTTAAATCTGTGCATGCAAAGTCGTCATAAACAGGTTCACGGAAAAAATCACAAGATAAAACCTGGTCAAGGTCTTCCAGATCCAGAAAAAGTTTAGGTAACACTGACTCATTTTCAGGGGATGGTAATAGAGAAATTGAAAAATCATCAAGCGAGCGAAGAGAAGATGGCATGCCCTGATTCATCGTACCCTCCCTTAAATATTCATAATCTAATGAATGACCTGTCTGGACAGAACAGCCCGTCACACCTGGCCATGAACTGGAAGAGCCAGAGGGTACTGAAGGTGATTCTGAAGGCTTCTGTAAACAGGAAGAAGCAGAAAAGAAGTTTGAACCAGCGTTACATCTGTCCATTGGATTATTTCATTATAGAATTATTGAAATACCGCTTGAGACTGTTCCTGGATGATAAAAGTTCCTCTTTGACCCCAAAAGTAGATTCAGTGTCAGCGATTTATAAAAAACAGATGACCAACTACCAAAATAAGCTCTCATTATGAAATAAACTTCTACAGGAGTTAAATATATGAACCCTATAATTGAGCTTGCATCCTGTACAAAAGCTGTAAGTGACATCGCACTACCATACAACCTTATCTTAGAAGCCAGGTTTAAAGGCTATAGGATAAGCGTTGTGCCCAAAGTATCCGACATATCATATATCCGGGAATATTTTCATTCCAAAAATCTAAAAGTCTCACCTATTAAAGGTGCGAAGAAAGCATTAAAAAAAACAGATATCACTAAAAATTTCAACAAAAGAGTTATTGAACTTATTGATATCAGTGCTGCCACTACAGCTGCTTATCTGTCATTTAAACTTAATCATGAATCAATATCTATTGAAATCTTATCGGTGAAAAAATCCTATCAAGGTAATGGACTTGGAAAGTTGTTGATGAAATCCATTATTGAAGTTGCTACGTCCAGGAAAGTCCCTGACATAGTCTTGAATAGTGACTACGATACTATTTCATTTTATGAGAAATTTGGCTTTGAAAAAGTTAAAACAGGAGAATCAGAACCACTGATGAAATTAGCAACACCTGTGCGAGATTATTTACGGCAACAGAGCCTGGAACACTATCATCTGATCTGCCTGGATAAGCAGTTATTATCACTAATTCCATATAAAAAGGTTTAAGAAAACCGACACTGGATCTTCATACACCTCATACTGCGCCAGATCGGACTTTGATCCCCACTGCCAGAATAACCGTCATAATGCACATTTCTTGATCCATCATGGAAATGTACTTTTTTATACCGCTGCCGCTGCCAGTATCATCTCTACTGCACTGTCCGACATGGCATCAATGGAGTTTCTATCCAGATAAATACCATCATTCAATAAGCGACTCATACCGTGCAACATGCTCCAGCTCACCTGGGCAAGGCGCAGACCATCCATATCTTTCGAAAACTTACCCTTGTCCTGCCAGCTGCGGATCAGATCAACATAGTGCTGAAAGCAGGCAAAAGAGGCCGCTCTCAGACTCTCGGTTGGTTCACCATTTTTCCAGACCGGACGACCGAACATCAGGTCATACTCCTCTGGATACTTCCAGGAAAGATCCAGATAGGCATGGACAAAAGCCTTTAACCAACCATTCATGCCCCCTGACTGCTCATGCATCTGTTGTGCAAAGTGTGCCTGCCACTTCTCAAACCCCTGCTCAGCGATGGCACAGAGCAGCGCATTCTTATCTTTAAAATGATGATAAGCCGCCGTTCTGGAGACCCCTACCCGCTCCGCCAGCGCGCGCATGGAAATGCCATCCACCCCCTGCTCCCCGATCATCCGGGTTGCCTCTTCAAGCAGCTCCTGGTGAAGGTTGCCGTGGTGGTAGGATTTTCTGCCAGTCATATATCGTTTAATGCCCGTGCGCTGTCTGATACAAAAGGGTGCAGTCCAGAGACAATACAAATTATCTTGACAGTGTCAAAATACCATTTTATCTTGACAGCGTCTAGCCCGGATATTTCATAAACGTGCTCCCGCTCTCGCTTGTCCTTTGTCGCTCTAAGGGAGTTTTGCTCGGTCGACCGTACTCCCCGGTACGGCGCTCCCTCACAAAATCCCTTAGAGCGACAAAATCCTGCGCGAGATTCGGGGCAGTTTATGAAATACCCGGGCTTGATGAGGCGTCGAATCACAAGAAGGATTATAAAAATGACTACCCCCTACCCACATCTTCTGGCACCGCTGGATCTGGGTTTCACTACACTGAAAAACCGGGTTTTGATGGGCTCCATGCATACTGGCCTGGAAGAACGACCCAACGGTTTTGAACGACTGGCGGCTTATTTTGCCGAACGCGCAGCCGGCGGTGTGGGACTCATTGTGACCGGCGGTATTGCGCCGAACCAGGAGAGCGGGGGTATGCCGGGTGCCTCCACCATGGAAACCATGAATGATGTAAAGCACCACCAGTTGGTGACAGGTGCCGTACATAAGGCTGGCGGAAAAATCTGTATGCAGATCCTGCATACCGGCCGTTATGCCTACCACCCAAAATGCATTGCTCCCAGTGCCATTCAGGCACCTATCAATCCTTTCACACCTAAAGAACTGACCTCCGAAGAGGTGGATGAGCAGATCGAGAGCTTTGTCCTCTCTGCGGCCCTGGCAAAAGAGGCAGGCTATGATGGCGTGGAAATCATGGGGTCTGAAGGGTACTTCATCAACCAGTTCATTGCCAATCGTACCAACCAGCGACAGGACGAATGGGGTGGAGAATACCGTCAGCGCATTCGCCTGCCGGTAGCCATGGTGAGACAGACCCGGGAAAGAGTAGGCCCGGACTTCATCATTATTTACCGCCTCTCCATGCTGGATCTGGTTGAAGGCGGCAGTAGCTGGGATGAAATTGTTGAACTGGCCAAAGAGATTGAGCAGGCGGGTGCCACCATTCTTAATACCGGCATTGGCTGGCACGAGGCCCGTGTCCCCACCATCGCGACAATGGTGCCAAGAGCGGCCTTTACCTGGGTAACGGCAAAAATTCGTAACGAAATTAGTATTCCGGTCATCACCTCCAACCGGATCAACATGCCGGAAACCGCAGAAGAAGTTCTGGCCCGCGGTGATGCCGACATGGTGTCCATGGCCCGCCCTATGCTGGCAGATGCCGAATGGGTGAACAAGGCGGCGGAAGGCAGAACCGATGAAATCAATACCTGCATTGGCTGTAACCAGGCCTGCCTTGATCATGTCTTTTATATGAAACCCGTCAGCTGTCTGGTAAACCCCAGAGCATGCCATGAAACCGAGCTGAACTATCTGCCAACCAGTAAACCCAAGAAGCTGGCCGTGGTGGGCGCAGGTCCTGCTGGCATGGCATTTGCCGCCACAGCCGCCTATCGTGGTCACAACGTCACACTGTATGATGCGGCAGACAAAATTGGTGGACAGTTCAATATCGCGAGAACCGTACCCGGCAAGGAAGAGTTTGAAGAGACCCTGCGCTACTTCAAACGACAGATCGAGTTGACCGGCGTCGAGCTGAAGCTCAACCACAGAGTAACGGCAGAAGAGTTGGAAAACAGTGACTTTGACGAAGTCATCGTCGCCACGGGTATCACCCCCAGAACTCTGGAGCTGGAAGGTATTGATCACGCCAAGGTGCTGAGTTATCTGGATGTGTTCAAAGGAGCACCTGTGGGCAACAAGGTAGCCGTTATCGGCGCTGGCGGTATCGGTTTTGATTTATGCGAACTGATTACCCAGGAAGGCCCATCCAGCAGCCTTGATATTCCAGCCTTTATGAAAGAGTGGGGCGTGGATATGACCCTGGAAAATCGCGGTGGCCTGCTGACCGAAAGTGAGCACCCAAAATCCTCCAGAGAAGTCTTTCTGCTGCAGAGGAAAAAGAGCAAGCCCGGTAAAAACCTCGGCAAAACCACCGGCTGGATTCACCGCTCATCACTGGCTAACCGGGGGGTGCGCATGGTTTCAGCCTGTGAGTACCATAAGGTGGATGATCAGGGTCTGCACCTGTCCATTGCCGGGGAGCCTCAGGTGCTGGATGTGGATAGCGTCGTTATCTGCGCAGGCCAGGAGCCCATGCGCGAACTCGCTGATAGCATCAGCAGCAAGACTGTGCACCTGATTGGCGGAGCGGATGTGGCTGCTGAGCTGGATGCCAAGCGGGCAATCAACCAGGGCTGCCGACTTGCCGCTGACATTTGATACTGCCACTTAACCAGTAAAGGGGGTTCGCCCCCCTTTATCATTCCGGCCTCAGGTAAACCTGGCCCGAATTGCATAAATATTGAATAATTTGTAGTGGGGAGGAACTTTTATAAAAAAGTGTGGTCTTAATCTGTAATTCTCTAATTTGATAATTCAATGGATCACTATAATAAATTACCGTCCTTCCATATTGCGTTTTCCGGACTCAATTTGAATTCGGTTCAACAAACGTACCAGCATGACAAAAATGAACAGCATTCCACCTATCAAGGTATCCCTGTCCAGACACTGACATATCCTTTTCCTGTTTATGTCAGACCAGAATCAACGGAATCTTCCGAGTCTGGTGAAGCTCTGCCCCTTCCCAATGAAGGGGCATGCACTTCTGGATTGGACAAAACGAGCAAAACCAAACACGCCGCACCCGATAAAAGCAAGGAAAGCAAAGACAAATGCATTGCAAAAGCCAGGCATAGGGCGGCCCAGGCCAGATACGCTGCATCCAAAAAAGGCCAGGCAAACAGAGCCAGATACCTTGCATCTGATAATTGTAAGGTGAGCCAGGCCAAATACACCGCATCCAAAAAAGGCAAGGCGGTGAGGGCCATATACAATGCATCCGATCAGGGCAAGGCAAGCAAGGCCAAATACGATGCATCCGAAAAGGGCCTGGCAACCATAGCCAGATACAATGCATCCGATAGTCGCAAGGCGAGCCAGGCCAAATACAGAGCATCCGAAAAGGGCCAGGCGGCCAAGGCCAGAAAACTGGCCAGATACGCCTTATCCAGGGAAAAAAGGATTTCCCAGTCGATAAAAAATAGCGGTCTTGAAATATATTTAAATGCTACAATTCCTCAATGCACAGTTCACCAATCATAAATGATGTTTCTTTTTGTCCGAGCACTTGCGATTCGATACGGTGGCAAGATTTAACTCCCAGCCCAGCTGCACCTTCAATTCATGAGCCAGGCATATCTGGTCATTCCGTGCAACCGGTATTTGATAACACCATTCCTTTATATCTTACCAAGGATACAACATACCAGATTATATTAACCCCTCAACGCTCTTTAACTGAATTTTCTATTTCTCATATTTCACCTGATATTGATGATTTATTTCCTGAATTATCACAGACCACTGACAATCAATTTTTATTTAATTCTGATAACAAACCTATCAATGAGGAATTGACAACCATTGATTCAACATCATTAAATCAATGCCAATTATCTCATAATTTAATATCTTCGAAACCACCCCCCTCCCTTAACCAATTAACCTATACAGGGGCTTACAAAAATATAATTTCAGACATGACAACATATGAAGTTTGGAGAATAAATAATAGAAAGAAATTAAATAGAACATCTGCAAAAAGAAGCCGAGACAATATAGTAAACCATATACAAGAAATGGAATCAAAGCTGAATTCACAACAAATCGCATCAATCAAGTCAATTTGTAGAAAAAACATCAACAACATTAAAGAATTTGATACAATTAGAGATTATCTTGAGCGCAACCAGAAAAACAACAAACTGGTAAAAAAACACGGCATTGAAAAATTATCCAATTTAATAATGGATACTAAAAGAATAACAATCAATTCAATTGACATAAAGGATTTAAATAGATTTAAACTTTTAAAAAGGAAGGCTAGAAATTTATACTCTTCAACAAAATCAAGACTTTTCAAATCTGAATACATAAAAAAATTGGAATCTGCTACTAAAGCCAATCCCACTCCCACCCCTGGATTTCAAACCCCAGGCTAAAAGAGCTGCCTGGTTTCATCCGTTAAATCCTTTCCCTCATAGATTCAATCACCAATAATCCGACGAGCACCATTCTTCATAATTGCAAATTGTCGAATTTTACATTACCACGGCTAATAAATATAGTTAAAATTTATTCTTATTTGATTTATAATCAGGTAAATTATTTAAGGAAGGAACTTTTATAAAAAGAGATGATCAAGGGTTACATTTCAATAATGCAATAATTCAATGACTTAATGGATATTCGTGCTCATTTCGTTCAGTCAAGTACAGTTTCAGGTAGCTTTCATAACTTACCTGGACCAGGCTCATCAGTCCAAGCCTATTCCCGTGATGTTAGAGAAGCTGACAATGTTCTGCGTACCATCCGTTGCCATGAAACCACTGGAGACGACCATCAGCAGACAGTGGTGCCTTTTCACAATCCATTTAATGATCCACGGTTTGAAAAAAGGTCAATAGTCATCGTTAACAGCCATACTAAAAAAGATCGACAACCTGACGTAACCGTTAGAAATAAAAGCTATGACAATCATTCTGGCACCTCATATGAGTTTGGCAATCAACCTTTTTCGATCCAGTCTATTTTAGGTTTAGAGCAGGCAGCTTCACAAAACCCACAGGTTTTGTATAACAATCTTCATCAACCTGCAGAAATTTTTAATACAACAGAACCAGTTATGATTATTCAACCTCAACTGGCAACGAACTCATCCAGTGCTTCCACGGTCAAAAGTACTCTTCAGGTGTCTGATGCCAGAGTTAAATGCGAAGCGTCCGATAAACGCAAGGAGGCCAAAGCCAGGGCTTCAGCTAAATACAGGGCATCCGAAAAATACAGGCAGGCCAGTGCCAGATTAGAAGCATCCCCTAAACGAAAGGCATACAAAGCCCAATACAACAGATCCGCTCAAGCCAAGAAGGCCAGAGCCAATTACGCAGCATCCCCTAGAGGCAAGGAGACCAGAGCCAGAGCCAGTGCTAAATACCAAGCATCCCGTAAAGGCAAGGAGACCAGAGCCAGAGCCAGAGCTAAATACGAAGCATCCCGTAAAGGCAAGGAGACCAGAGCCAGAGCCAGAGCCAAATACGAAGCATCCAATAAACACAAGGAGACCAGAATCAAAATAGATACAAGATCAAATCCATCTTTCCCTGAGTAACTGGTCAGCTTTCAAAGAGCTTTGCATTGCTATCAGGAATAGACGTAAAAAATTACTACTCCAGGTTGACATAAGTATTGAATGTGTATCAGGGATGAACTTTTATCACGAATATCAGTCTTAAGTTATAATTTAGTAATTTAATAATTCAATGAACTACTACAACAGCATACCTTCACACACCCCTGCTTTTTCTGGCTTTTATTTCGACTCTTTAAATTTAATAGAACAACCTTATCCTGTTGAACCACTGTCGATCTATCAAGGCAGGCCTGTTATCAGGCTGGACAATCCTTTTCCTGTTTACCATAGCCAATCAGCCGAGCTCCCGAATAATGAAAATTTTTTAAGATTATTGACTGAACATAATATTGACTTTCAATTAATTCATGACACGGCAAACCTCCTCAGAACTGATCTTGATGAGATACCCCAATCAGTTCTTGATGAATATGTACCATACCATCCTGCTTATGAAGGAACTAATATTCCACCATCATCAATAACAGAGGCATGCTTATCGGGGAGTGTGCCTGAAATCAGGGAGCCAACTACAATGAGCTATTGGAATCCAGATTATCAATTATTCAACCCCCAAGATTTTCAGCCTATTGCTGTAGTTAACACACCAAACCTGATCCAAACGACAATTGTCCCTCTCCAACAGACAGAAGAAATAACTGAGGGTAACGCTGCAATAATTAAGCACCAAACTGAACTTCGCGAAAAGGCTGCTTTCCAGCCCTATAATTTTCCTCCACGGCAGCACAACCGGGAAGACCCTGATTACGCCGAGTACCAAAAACTTCTCAATGGTCCCACTTGCATAGAGCACCAAAGGAGCCGTGACCAGAATGATCCGGCTTATGCTGCGCGCCAGAGGCAGGGCCAAAGGAGCCGCTATAAGACGATTCGCAAAGACCATTCTTTCCGTGAGCGTGAAAGGGAGCGTATAAGGCAGCTTCGCCGGAACCCTGAATACGCTGAACGCGAAAGGGTGCTCCGAAGCGAGCGCTACAATAATGATAAGGTTTATGCAGCCCGCGAAAGGGCACGCCAAAGGGCACAATACAAGAATGATCACGATTTTGCAGAACGCCGCAAGAAGAAACAAAGGGAGTATCAAAGGAAGCGCTACCATAATGATCCCGATTTTGCAGCATACAAAAGGGAGCGCCAAAGGAACTACCATAGAGCGCGCAAAGAAACAGCAAAAAAGGAAGTGTAACCAGGATAATCATTCTTACCCTGGTATCGCCCTGGGTGATTACCAGCTGCAGGTTAAACCTTCAAACAGTTACCCCCCTGCTGTGCATCAACGATAATACCGTTCAACCAATCAGAAAGGTCCGGGGGGATTTCTGAGTTGGTTTTCAAGGGCTCTAATGTGTAGACATGCCTGTCTTAATATCTGTAGTTTTGTTAATGATTTGCCAGCCGCTCCGGGAATTTTATTTTTAAGTGCCTCATAGGCATCGTTCATTCTACTGACACGTTGCCTTTCTCTAAGGCTAGCTATTCGCTTCTGCTGATCAATAGCGGCCTGCGCGCTTTCACTTGTGGTGAGATCAATATATTCCCCTTCCGTTGGTGTGAAATAAAGGTTCAGGTGATCAACTTGATGAACATAGAACTGTTTGAACGTTGTCTCTTTATTTGTATGATTGGCAGGATTTATTCCTACAGCGCCAGATGATTCATCTGGTGGCATCTGATCTGGCTGCATTGGTATTGTATTAATATGCATCTGATTTATTACCTTCTTCATTTTGAATAATGAATATAGCAAAAGTACTCACCAGCACCTTTTAAGCTCATGTTTATGGTGCCGTCCCGGCTTTGGTAAGTAGAAAGACGACACTTTACCAAAACTCAAGGCGCTGGCATGGTAACTTCAGAAACCTCAAAGTTATCGAAGTACGCTGTACGTGCATACGCTGTTTTCAGGAATAGGCCAATACGGCTTCTGTCTACTGCGAAGCCATAAGATGTCAGCTTCTGCATGCCATTACCATCCAACAGGTCATAGAAGAACGTGTACCTGTCAACCCCGGTGCCATTACCATTTTCAATCACTTCCATTCGCAGTTTGACCTTGCCAGTAGCATGGGCACTGACGTTAATAAGCGGGTTGTTGGTACCAAGGCCTTGAAGGTTAATAAGTCCATCACGGCCACTCCAATAGTCCAGGCCATAGGAAAATACCGGGTGTGCACCATCTTCATCCGCATAGACAGTAAGGCCTGCAATTTGACGATTTTGTGCGGTGTTCAGTTCGAGCTCTGTTTCCACTGCCCAGGACTCAGAGGCGGGTGCTGTAAAATAAGCAATAGGGCCATTGTTACGTGCCTTCCACATATCCGTGTTGCCCGTTGTGGTAATGTCGAGACGATCATTAACCAGCAATTCCCGCAAAAAGGGAAAAAATAAAGATTTTCCCTTAATTGTCTCATTACTTTTTTGGACACAAACAAAAAACTCAGCACAAAATCTGATCCATAGGTTAACTTAAATTCACTGAAGAAAATGGGTTATTATTTGGTAACTATGCCGTATCAGGGAATAAACTCCGGATGCTGATCATTTTCCGTTTTGGCTGTTCACTTGGTTTCACTCGCTTGCCTTTCGGTTTTGGTTCAGGTGTACCCTGCAAGATCAGCCCCTTCATGAATAACACCCAGGAACTAACCACAAAAATCTCAAAAAAATTCCTCTGCTTTTCCCAAAAAATCTTTTTCCGCTTGTTAGCCTTCAGCGCTTCATTAAATAATGGGCAGGAAAGCTCAACAATTTGATCAATCAGAAAGGCAAGAAACATCAGACAGGCAAAGTTGCTTGCCAGATTCTCTTCACCATGACCATAGTTATGCTCAAGACTGTAACCCAAATTCTTCAGTGTATTGAACGTTTCATTTTCAATTAACCACCGTGCGCGTCCTCCTCGCATGATTTTCATGCAACACATATGGTTGTGAATGGGCAGGCTGGTTACCCAGCTATTGCAGTACTTTATTTTTCCATCCGAATCCGTTTCCACATAGTCGACATAATTGACCATAAAATCAGGATGTGACTTATTGAGTGGAACATCGTTTACGTAGCGAAACGAATGCCGGTGACCCCGTTTGTCGGTATAAGTGAACCGACGGACTTTGCCTTCCCGGTCCAGATCATCAACGGCTTCCAGCAAAGCCTCATGATCACTGTCCTTGGCAACAGTGATAAAATTGTGACCATAAGACCGGATGAGTTTAAGGGTTGGCCCCTTGGAATAGAGACCATCTAAACCCAGTACCAATTTCAGGTGGTAGTGTTCCCTGGAGAGATCTTCCAGAATGCGTTCAAGGGCACGCACTTCACAGTCATTTTTGGAAGCATCTTTTTGTTGAGTAATAGGTTCTGGCATTAACGGCAGAACTGTTTTCAATCCTGGCTTTACAAGACAGATCGCGGATAACTGATGATAGAAAACAGTTGTTTTTTTAGGATTGTCGGCGTTTTTTGTGCAACAGTTTTTACAATTGATACTCTTTGACGTAAAAGTTTGTGTGCCATCAATGGGAGCCAGGTAGCCCTCTTTAAAATATTGAAAATGTTTCAATTTCCCACGACGCTGACAATAAGCAAAAAGGGCGAGAAACAGTGGTCGAATATGCTTTGTCTTAACGTGATCAATTATTGATCTCAGATAGGTATCACAGGGTATATTTTGAACATGATATAAACTCTTGGCGTTTTCCTTGATAGTGGGCTGTTCACGTTTGTCATCGCAGGCCAGTAACGATGGATTTTTGTTATGAAAAACAGCAAGGGCATACATAAACAAATCGGAAATGGAAAAATTTGATGAGCGCCCTTTTTGTGAGCGAGGATCGGGAATCTCTTGAACTTGTTCAAAGACAAGATCAATGAGGTCAGTAGTAACCGAATGATTATGAGAGGTAGGCATAGGATACTGTGTTGCTATTTTGCCAAAAGCATCATCTATTTTAGACTGCGTAGCTGAAATTGTCCTGTAAGCTTCCAGACCTTGGGAACAGCGGGCTTTCAGTCGTTGTGGGAATTACTGATCATTAACCTCATCGATGGTAATAGAAGCCAGTGAGCTATCAGGGATATCCGCAGATAAGCCAGAGTCGGTCAGCGTAGCGCCTGCAAAAGACGTCGAATGAGTAGTAAGCAGCGGCAGCCCCACAGTGTTGCCAATTGAAATGGTAAAGGTCTGTTCAGAAGAGTAGCCGTGCTCATCGGTTGCACTGGCAACGAGGCTGTATGAAGGTTTCAGGTCAAAGTCCAAAGCTGCTATTAGGGTCACAGTACCATCAGGGGCAACTGCGAAATGACTGAGTCCATCACCGCCCACTGCAGAATAGATGACGGTTGTGTCGCCACGGTTGGCATCCGTTGCAGTGAGCGTCGTAACGACAGTGTTGACCGCCGTATCCTCCATTACCAGAAAAGCATTGCTGGTGAATTTCGGAGCCTGCTCAACCTGGTAATTCAAGTCAAAGAACGTTTCCTGACCCCGGTCGTCGACAACCTTGAGGTTTATGGTCTGTGCGTCCGCATTCGTTACACCCTCATTAGAGTAAACCTGACCACTACCATGAACGTTCAAACCCGCTGAAAAGGCACCACCCCATGGCCCATAAGTACCAGTGGCGGTATTTTTCTGGAAGACGAGGAGTTCACCTCCCTCAGGATCGCTATAGTATTGGCTGAGATCAAAAGGTCCAAAGGGTTTACTTCCCTCAATCGTACCAAGGTCAATGGTTGACTGAGTGACCACCGGAGCCTGGTTGGTATGAGCCACATAGCCAGAAGCCACTTTTCGGAAGCTGGAGGTATCGCCCCGGTTACGGCTGGCGTCAGCCATAATGGCATCCACTCGCCAGAAAACCTGGTCGGTGTCGTTAACCGTCTGTACAACTTCAGTAGGGCTGCCTGTCCAGGCAGCTGCCAAGCCACTGTCCGGGTTATCAACATCCGTTTTGTTTGAACTGACAAAGAGTTCATAACCTGCCGCACCGTGCACGCTTGTCCAGTCAAATCGAACATCTCCCGCAGCAACAATACCGTTATAAGCAGGCGCAATCGGGACCGGTTGAGTCCGTTGATAATTGGCAGCAACCTGAGCGTCATTCAGGGCATAGTTAAAACTTTGAATCTCATCGATGAGACCGTTAAAGCCCTTGCCGAAAGTCAGACTGTTAAAGTTATAGGTATAGCCCACGTGGGGGGGCGGAATCGATGAGCTGACCATCGAAGAAGAGCTTGTTGATACCGCCATATTCATGGACCATGGTTACCTGATGCCAGGTCCCTGTTGCAATGTCTACAGCCCCTTCATTGGTGTATTTGGCGTCGATTTCATTCCATTCTATGGCACCGGCCAATTGTGAAGATGGCCAGTGCATTTTTATGCCAGTACCATGGTTGACGATATCAATGTTGAGTGACTCCTTATCATAAGAACCATGGAGTAAATTAACGTTAGAACTGATCGCCTGGGCGGAATTAAACCAAAAAGAGAGTGTCATGCTGTGATGGCGTGCAGAGGGTATTACATCATTGCCGATCACCAGGCCATGGGGGTCGATAGATGTGTCGTACGCCTTGCCACTGACGCCACCGGAAACGACCGCTGCCTCATTGACTGCCGCTTTCGCGCCACCAGAACCCAGTGTCTGTGATTGACCTGAAACAACATGGTCGAAGTCGATTAGACCATCGACGTGAGGTGTTCGTTTAAAGAAATTGAATTTCCGGGTTGTGGTATAACCACCGGTTTCCTTGATATAGATATGAGCGACTGACTGACCTTCATCAAGGTTCACGGCGGCAGTATTCGCTGTAGCAGTGACAGTGATCGTTTCACCTGCTGCCAGTGAAGCAGATGTCCTGTCAAGGCTTAACCACGGACTGTCTGCTTGAATTGACAGAGTCTGACTTACATCTGTGTTGTTGGTAATGTCGTATTCCTGATGTGGTAATTTGCCATTACCATCCCAGTCATAGACGACTTCCTGCGTCGGGCGGGCGATGATCGGGTACGTTGGCTTCATCGCCTGTGGAATCACCTGGACGGACGGATCGCCATTGAGTGTCCAGAGAATATCACTTCCTGTGAGACTCCGATGCCCATCACACATTCTATGCCAATGTGCCAGTCCCATAGGCTCACCTTTGGTGAAAATATCGAAGCGGCTATGACGGTAGAACGGTTCACCAATACCATTATTTTTGCCAAGTGACGCCACCGGGCGAGTCCCTCCCATGACACCAATGGATCCATAACGCAACTGTGAGGCACAAAGGTTATTGTCGAAACCAACTTCACAGGCTTCACAGGAGCCGATCTCGGATAAGTACGGGTGGACATTGTTACCATGGTTGCGTGAGAGATCGACACTGAGGCCGCCTTGTGTCCAGGTGGGTGTACCATGGCCACCGGTACGGATATAGCCAATATCGTAGTTGGTCAGGAAGTGGTCATTCTGCCACTGTTGGAAATCCGTCGGCACGTGACCATCGCCAACAACGCCTCCGCGAACCCGATACTCAACGCCTGCAAATTCGTAGAGAGCAGCATTGATATTCCAGGTTGTGTCGTTGATATCCGGTCTGTAGCGCCAGGTGGTATCGGCCTCGTTTTCGTAGTCGATAAACTTCTGCAAAATCGCATCCACATCACTGTACTTACCAAACTGACTGCCTTCACCCGCCACCTGGATACGCCCAACGAGGACACTCCACTGCCCTGAATGCCCTTTACCCCAATCGCCATTACTGTAGAGAACGCCATCGCCATCGGCATCAATCGTTTCATTCACCAGGTCCACGTAGTAATGGTCGGTAGCCGCTACCCCATAGGTATATTCGTACCAATCTTTAACTTCACCCGCATCGACTTTAGCTTGGCGTTCAAAGCGTGAGATACCGCCTTTGGCAATGGCCATCGGCACATCGCCCTGGTAAATATCGGGATCACCGACCATAAGGACATACAGAATATCCTTGCTCTGATAGTTATTACGCAGCCAGGTACGTATGTTATCCGCCGCATAGGCACCATGACCGCCACCGTGATCCTTTTCAGTGACAACATATACGGTAAAGCCGAGGGCTTCTTTATGGGCGATAAAGTCATTTAACTTTGTCAGATTTTTTCTAAGCTTCTCGGTGGTTACAATTGCATAACCTTTACGGTTAAGACGGACATCATCCACATCTTTCATTGGCGATGGCGTGTCGAAGTTACCATTGCCGGTATACCATTGGGCTCCGAGCATTAAAGGGGGCCTCTTCGTCTCCCATGTCTGGCCGAGGGGATTCCACCACCGCTGGATCGTGCCCGGAGTCAGGACGATACGATAAACTTCCATCAAACTGTCATTGTAGTCATCCAAACCTTGTAAAAATGCTTTGTGCTCTCCTTCGCCGGGCGTAGCCGTGCCCAATTTGATACTGGTTAAGTCGCCACTTGTCTGGGGTAGAGTGAATTGAAGGGTTTCCGGACCAATTTGTAACTGAACGCTCTTGCCTTCAGAGCTGGCAGGGACATTTCTGAGCAAAAGGTTTACATCGTAAGAAATGTTCTCCAGACCTTTGATTGTCCATTCTGCTTGAGAACCAGCGGAACTTCCGCTGAACAACAAGTACTTTGCGCTTGCTTCCCAGGTGATACCTGCCCCCAGTTTGGCGTCCCAGCCGCGCAGGGTGACCACACCTGCGGCGTTAGGCTGAGGGTTGCCTTTGGGAATATCTGCAAAAGTGAGCTGTAGGGATAGTAGAGATATCAATAGAACCAGCCACACCTGTCGTTTAGCCATTGTTTCTCGCAGGCTGGTAGCGGGGTCCCGGTAAATGTTGAAAGCCGGGGTCACGAAAGCTGGGGGCAGGTCTTTCATGGTTCACAACTCTGGTCGTTTACGGTGATAAGAGAAAAAGGCGGCAAAAAGAGGAGGCGGGAAACGGTGGCAGGTCTTTGCATAAAAGCAAAATTCAAGTCCTGCCTCAGAAACGTTCTTAGTATAACAAACAGAGTCACCCTCTGTTTGAATGATTAGGCTAAAAAGGGTGTTCCGGAACGTCAGCCGCACCCGGAAGCGTTCAAACTCCGGAGGCAGCTGGGATGATAAGTCGATTAAGCAGGATCAAAACAATCGGTTCAGCCCATCCAGGGCAGCAACACGGTAGGCTTCCGCCATGGTCGGATAGTTAAATGTGGTATTCAGGAAATAACGGAGTGAATTGGCCTTGCCCTCTTGCCGCATCACCGCCTGACCGATATGGATAATCTCCGAAGCCTGGTCACCAAAACAGTGAATGCCCAACACTTCCTGGGTATCCCGGTGGAAAAGAATCTTCAGCATGCCAACCACCTCGCCAGTGATTTGCGCCCTGGCCAGCCTGGAGAAAAACGCCTTGCCCACTTCATAGGGAATGGCATCTGCCGTCAGTTCTTCTTCGGTGCAACCCACCGAGCTGATTTCCGGGATGGTGTAGATTCCCGTAGGCACTTCATTGACAAAGTGCCAGTCCTCACTGTTACAGAGGTGTGCTGCCGCCGAGCGTCCCTGGTCATAAGCGGCACTGGCCAGACTGGGCCAGCCAATGACGTCACCCGCCGCATAAATATGGGGTAATGAGGTCTGATAGCTTTCATTAACACTTAACTGGCCACGGCCATCGGGCTTAAGGCCGATCATTTCCAGCCCCATTGCCTGGGTATTGCCTGTCCGGCCATTGGCCCAGAGCAACATGTCGGCCTTGAGTTTCTTGCCCGACTTGAGGTGCAGCACCACGCAATCATCCATGGTCTCAAGTTTCTGGAACTCTTCATTATGGCGAATAATGACGTTCATTTTGCGCAGCTGATAGCTCAGGGCATCGGAAATCTCTTTATCAAGAAACGACAACAGCCGCTCACGGGTATCAATCAAATCCACCAGCACGCCCAGACCAGAGAATATCGAGGCATATTCAGAGCCGATAACACCGGCACCGTAGATAATCATGCGTCGGGGCGTAGAGGACAGCTCCAGGATGGTATCGCTATCAAAAACCCTGGGATGGTGGAAGTCGACACCGGGTGGGTGGTAGGGACGGGACCCGGTGGCAATCAGAAAGTTGGACCCGAACAGACGTTCCGTATTCCCGCTGGGCTCAGTCACCTCCAGAGTGTGCTCATCAATAAAGACACCACGGCCAAAGTAGAGATCAATGCGATTCCGGGCATAGTACATGGTACGGGACTGCACCTGCTTCTGAATCACCGATTCCGCCCTTTTCAATACTTTGGGAAAGCTGAACCAGCGGGGATCACCAATCTCACGAAACATGGAGTTGGTATTGAAATCCATGATCTGTTTGACAGAGTGGCGCAGAGCCTTGGATGGAATCGTACCCAGATGAGTACAGCTGCCACCGACAAAGTTAAACTGCTCAACGACAGCGACCTTTTTACCAAGCTTGACGGCATTCATGGCCGCCCCCTCACCCGCAGGCCCCGACCCAAGGATGACCAAATCGTATTTACTGACACCCATTTATTCGATTCCCCCGGTTCCAAAACATTATCCGTTTATTCTTTTTTACAGCTTATACTTTGAGTGTCCAAAAGCTTTACACCAGAAGGCTGTCACTGGTGTCGACAACCAACAAAACACAAGCGTAACCAGAAACGATTACGCCTTTTCACTCTGATTTGCAGCCGTCGCGTCATAAAACAGGTCATCATTCACCTCGGAAAGAGGATCTGTTTTGTCGCCGCCGCCACAAATGACACAGCTGTCCTTCAGGCCAAGATTACTAAGGCCACCACAGGAGCCTTTAATCGGCTTATTGGCAAAAATCACACCCACTGCCATAGCCGCAATGAGTACCAGAAAAGTACAAAATGTAATCAGCATAATGGTCATGACTGATTCCTCCATTATTTACCATGAAAGGGTTCAGGTGATACACGGAACCTGTTTATAGAAGCGCTATTTCCCGCTCAAGGTGGTTCATGGCTGTTGAACCAGGTAAGGCTTAAAGGCCTCACTGGTTACCGTTGCAAATCCTTCATCCGTATAATAGGCAAAACGTGCCGCAATACCCAGCCTGTTCGCCAGTTCCAGTCCTTTCTCATCCCCCAGCACCATAAACATGGTGGCCAGGGCATCGGCTCGGGCCGAGGTATCGGCAATGACAGCCACTTCCGCTACCCGCTTGGCTTCAGGCCAGCCGGTAACGGGATTAATGGTATGTGAGTAACGCTTGCCATCGACTTCAAAAAAATTCAGATAATCACCAGAGGTTGCCAGTGCCTTGTCCAGAGGCTCAACCAATGCTGATACGCCGTTTTTTCCCATTTCAGGACCGATCACCGCCAATCGCCAGGGGGTGCCATTCGGCTTGACACCCTGAACCAGCACTTCGCCACCCACCTCTACCATAAAGTCATCAATACCCTGAGCCCTGAGAGCCGCTGCCGCCTGATCAACACCATAGCCCTTGGCGATGGAACTCAGATCAACAAACAACGCCTTTTCACGGGTCAGGGTTGAGCCTTCAGGATCCGCTTTCAGACTCTGATAACCAACCTTGGCCAGGGCTTCCTGAATAGCGGTTGCCTCGGGAATATGGCCCGGATACTGGTCCTCTATCCATTTAACAAACTCCGGAGCATTGGCCAGTGGGTGGGAGTCACTATCCTCGTGACTGTCGTTGACGGCAACCCATTGTGTCGGGCCAAAGCCCCACAGGTTCACCAGGGGGCCTACGGTAATATCGTAGGCTCCATCCGACAGATCAGAAATCGCCCTGGCTTGCTGAACCAGCTGAACAATATCACTGGACAGTTTAAATGGCTCCCCTATAGGGGCCCGGTTAAACTGCATCAGCTCAGAGTCAGGCTTATAGGTTGACATCCGTTGATCCACATCAGCCAGAGCATCCTGAACTACAGCAGACACATCCTTTACCGGATGACTGAACAGAGTCGCTACATAACTGACGTTATAGGTCGTTCCCATAACCTGTCCCTGAAAGCTATTCAGCCTGGGCCGCGTACTCAACACCAGAAATACCGCCACCAGCACAATGATGGCAGGTATCAATGATCGCTTCAGAGATCGGGAAAGCAAGTGGAGCTCCTAATAGATAGTGGTTCAATAGGGCGTGGGTCAATCTCAGGCAGTTCTCTTAACACCGTGCGGGCAAGGATAACTACCTTATGTCGGTGCGCTGGAAAAGATGCTCTGAGAAAGCTCCCGGCTGAAAGTCTGGCCGGATTCTAGCACCTGCCTGTGGGATAATCATCAGGGATTAAACGGAACGATTCGGGCTGTTACTTAGGAGGCTGACCAAGAATAGACTGCCCTACTGCGGTGGCAGCAAATTGGTCTAAAAATTCGCTTTTGTTCGGCAAATAGCCCCGCTATTCACCTCACAAAACCGAATTTTTATCCTCAATTTTCTGCCATCCTCGCTACGGGCGCTATTCTCGGTCAGCCTCCTAGTCTGCAAGATTCAAGGCCTGTAACTGTTTTTTTTTGGTTTCGCTATACTATTTAGCGCAATTAAAAAAAAGTTTTTTTATAAGCAGGGAAAGGGAATGGCGGGTTTAGAGGGAGTCAATCGGCAGAATCATGCGTCGCTGTTTGGTTCTGTCAAAAGTCGTATAAAAAAAATTGGAGCAGCTTTTAATCGTACCGTTGCTCCCAATAAGGCAACCAAACATATTCATCAACAAGCATCTGGCCGCCCCCCAAAAAATCTGTTCACATGCGTGGAGCAAAGACGGTTTCTCCACAAAATCATGTCAATCCAACCGCATCATCATCAAAATCCAAAAGAACTCAATTACCACAACGCCAGAAAGCATCCGGTGAAGGAGCTGCACTGTACAAAAATAAAAAGTACCGCCGCCTGGTTTCCAGGGAGCGGGTAACCGCTCAATTTCAGCAGCCCCAGCAGGTCTCCAGAGACATATTGAATGCAGCCTGGTCTGCTCATAATCAGGGTAAAACCCCCTGGGGAAAAAACCATGCACTACTGGTAAAAGGCGGTCAGCTTGGTCAGGTCAGCAACCATATTTCTCTGCACAGTCAAGCCATTAAGCAACCATTGGCAACCAACAAAGGTGAAATTGAGCAGCAGGGCAGGCAGGTCATTGATAATTTGCAGAAAGGTTTTAACGAGCTGAGCCAGCTGCTTAATCAGCAAGGCGGAATCATGCATCCAACAGAATTCCAACAACTGAACGGGTTATTGCGAACCTTTCACAATGAACAGAAGCTGATGCTTCAGGTTATGGATGATCCGGGAGTTGCCAGTGTTGCAGGCTCACTGGATCTGACTCAGGCTATGGAGCTTAAACGACTTGGATACGACCTGACGCCTACTATGGTCAAGCATTTCAGCTCCTTTAACGATAGCCAACTGATACGGGGGTCTGATCAAAATTTTGGTTCAGGTGCTATTCACTCAGTGACTAAACTCCAGTTTCAGACCAGCACCGGGGTGGTCGAAAAATCTTTAAAGGTGATGACCCTGTTGATCCTTGCCCATTTGATTCCATTACTGGCGCAAAAAACTATCTTGATAAAAGCAAACCAAGATTTGCCACACGCAACTTTGCAGCAGCAAAATTTGACAACCTGCTGGGAACCGGACTGATGCCTGAGATGGAGCTGACGGTGCACGACGGACAAGTCGGCGTACTGATGGATGTGGCCAAAGGTGTCAAGCCTTACGACCAAAGTACTAACCAATATAACTGGACCCCGGTTGAAGACGATAGCCAGCCTCAAAAAGCAGCAAAGATTCAGGAACAGCTCAACAGTGCAGAATGGCTTGATGGAATCTGTGCCCAGCAGGATCGTCATCCAGGCAACCTGTTTATCGATCCGGAAGACGGTAAGGTTACGCTGATTGATAATGACATGGGTTTCTACCCTGGCCTCCATCAGGTACGCACCCCTTCAAAGCCCGGAGGATTTCGCCGGTTTGCAGGAAGTACCGCAGGGTTACCTTCGGTGATTGATGCCAGAGTCTATGAGAAACTGATGTCAATCACCCCGGCGCAGATTCACCAGCAAATGGATGGATTGATAACCCGAGAGGAAGCAAAGTCTACGGTCAGCCGTGTGAAAGAACTGCAGAGCCATGCCTCCATGCTGGCAAGCAATGGCCGGGTTATTGAGAATTGGCAACAATGGAGAGATCCGTCCACAGGATTGAATGCTGCGCAATTCCAGCGCCACCATGCACCCGACAGCTATCTATTATCCGTCCAGGGACAATCACAAGGTTTATAGTTATGTTTGAGCACGAAGCGGGCCGTAACTGTTATCAATCGGCTGTTGCACTCCTGACCAGCGAGGGGCTGCCCTGTCCACCGTTACATCACAAATTTATCGGTAAACTTCAGCAAATCCCCCATTCACCGCTGTTCACGACAGCTCCATCCCTGCCCGACCCCTATCATTTCCAGTTCTATCTGAACCAGTTACTAACTGGTCAGTGCCCAAGCATGGTCGTCTTTGGCGTATCCGGTCATGGTTTTGCTTCCAGAGCAATGCACTACTACATGATTGATCAACACATTGCAGTGCTGTTTCAGGATGGTCTACCGGAAACGCCGGAAGGCTGGCAGGAAAAACAGATTGTGGACTATGACCTCACCAGCCAGCTTTACATTGCCTGTCAGGACTCTGTAGCAACCAATCATCTGGCATCCGATGAAAAGCTGGTTATCTGTCGTTCATTCTTTCAACCCGGACAGTGGGGTATCATCAAGCAGTCCGGAGAGAAAGTGAAATGGGAAATGGCCGCCAACCCACTGGAAGCAGCTGCTGACTGGCTAACTGGCAAACAGGTTTAATGTTCAGGTAAAAAATCACACTCCAGTGCATAACCGGTATCATATATGGTCCGCCCCAAAAGCTGGGGTCTTGCATCTTGAACTTCCTCCCAACATCGCCGCCCCATCAACCAACTGAGAAAGAAGCACTCCTCTCCCGCAGGCTGCTTTCTATAACTCATCAAGCAACTCATTTAAACGTGCTGGTAAGTCCATACTGCTGTGCAAAATAGACAGGACGTATAAAACTTCCGATTGCGCACCATCGGAGGATTTTACAAATACATAGTGCTTCTTATAACGCAAAAAACTGACGCCACTGATGATGCTCTCCGGTAGCGCTTTCAGTAGAGCGTGGTTTCTGGCGACGCTGGTTAAATATTGATGCAGTCCATCAATGTAAAGATCGGCCTGTTTTTCTCCCCAATGTTTATAGGTAAAGAGCCAGATTTCTTCCTGCTGAGCAATGGCTACCGGGTGAAAGCGGTAGAGTTCGCTCACTCATCACCTCCGGAATTGTTCAGTCTCTTTCTGGCTCTTGCCTTGATGTCATCAGCGTTGAATGATTGAAACTCGTCTTCCGGTGTATTCAAGATGGGCTCCAGATGCCCTTTTAACCATTTGGCCGACCGCTCTTGCTGGCGTTTGTCGTTGCGGATCAGGTCCCTCAGATAGTCGCTGGCGCTTGAGTATTCGCCTTGTTTAACCTGCTGGGCAACCCAGTCTCTGAGCTGGTCGGGTAATGAAATATTGAGTGTGGCCATAATTGTCTCCTTTATCATCTTATGACTGAATATTAGCAGATATTGGCAAAATTTGGCATTTTGGCAGGAGAGGACTTACATGCAACTTGTTACCATCACCATCAGCTCGCTGTGAAAATTTGTTCCTTATTGAAAACTTGTTTATTGATGTGAGAGGAAGGTATTGTTACGCTTGCCGTCAGGAATTCAGTGATCTGGTCAAAACCCGTTAATAACCCATTGATGCCTGGTTTCAGGCTGGTTTCTATTAATGGCTCTTATGACCATCTTTCTTTTTGATAAATAACAAAAAAATAGCCCTGAAAGCAGATATCACAAAAATATACCAACAAATGGAGTCATGGCGATGAGCTTAAGTATTCTCGATTTGTTCAAGATTGGTGTAGGGCCTTCCTCATCCCATACTGTGGGTCCAATGGTAGCCGCCAACCGCTTCCTTGACGCCCTGCTCCAACAGGGGCAGCTTGAGAATACCCGTCAGATTCGTATTGAGCTCTACGGTTCCCTGGCCATGACCGGTGCAGGCCATGCCACCGACACGGCCGTGATGCTGGGCCTTATGGGCGAAAAACCGGACCAGCTCGATCCTGACCAGGCTCCGGCATTGATCAACAATGTCCGCAGCACCGGTGAGTTGATACTTGCTGGCCAATATCCGATTCCTTTCGTTGAAGATCAACACCTTCACTTTTTGCATGGTCACTCCCTTGCCAAGCACCCTAACGGTATGACCCTGAGAGCCTTTGATGCAGCAGGCCTCGAGCTTTTTCATGACAATTATTACTCCGTGGGCGGAGGGTTCGTACTGAATGAAGAGGAAACCGAGCAGACGACTTCGGCAACGGACATTCAGGTCCCCTTTCCGTTCAATAACGCCCAGGACCTTCTGGATATCGGAGACAGAACCGGACTCTCCATCGGTGAAATTGTCCTGGAGAATGAACAACATCTGGGAAGATCTGACCAGATCCAACCAGCGTTGCTGAATATCTGGCGGGTAATGGACCGCTGCATCAACCGTGGCTGTGAGCAGACCGGGGTACTTCCTGGTGGTCTGAACGTCAATCGTCGTGCACATCAGCTGCACCAGGAACTGTTGAACCGCCCGGAAGACCAGCAGGATCACCTGGAAGTCATGGACTGGGTCAACCTGTTTGCCATCGCCGTCAATGAAGAGAACGCCGTTGGTGGTCGTGTCGTTACCGCGCCAACCAATGGTGCAGCCGGTGTTATTCCGGCGGTTCTTGCCTATTACGATCGTTTTGTTCCGGGTAGCAGTGAAGCGGGTATTGTGACCTTTCTGGCCACCGCTGCTGCCATTGGCATGCTCTATAAAAAGAACGCCTCAATCTCGGCCGCCGAAGTGGGTTGTCAGGGGGAAATCGGGGTGGCCTGTTCCATGGCGGCAGGCGCTCTGTGCGCCGTCATGGGCGGCAATAACCGCCAGATTGAAAATGCCGCTGAAATAGGCATGGAGCACAACCTGGGCCTGACCTGTGACCCGATAGCCGGTCTGGTACAGGTTCCCTGTATTGAGCGCAATACCATGGGCGCTGTCAAGGCCATCAATGCGGCCCGCCTGGCCCTGAAAGGTGACGGGCAGCACCGGGTATCCCTTGATGACGTCATTGAAACCATGCGTCAGACGGGGCTGGATATGCAGGATAAATACAAAGAGACTGCCACCGGTGGCTTGGCTGTTAATGTCGTGATGTGCTGAAACCCGAACCGAAAACAACATTTGTCTTTTATTTCCACTACTGACCTTTGTCTTTAACAACAAATCCGTCAGTTCAAAAAATTTTTATTAAAATAACGTAATAGTGACAACAGGACGACAACATGGCCGTTGAACACACTTCTACTCTGCCGACACTGGCAGAACTGGAACATAACGATGCCTTTACCCATCGTCACACAGGCTCTGACCAGCAAGAGCAGCAGGCCATGCTGGCAAGTCTCGGGCTTAAATCGCTGGCAGAGCTGATCAATGACACCGTTCCGGGCAGCATCCGGTTAAATCGGGAGTTAGCACTGCCTGCGGGAAAAACAGAGCAGCAGGCACTGGCCGGGCTCTATGACCTGGCCCGGCAAAATACAGTGAATAAGTCGTACATTGGCATGGGCTATTACAACACCGAAGTGCCCAATGTCATTCTGCGTAATCTGCTGGAAAACCCCGGCTGGTATACCGCCTATACCCCTTATCAGCCCGAAATCTCCCAGGGCCGGTTGGAAATGCTGCTGAACTTCCAGCAGATGGTTATGGACCTCACGGGTATGGAAGTTGCCAATGCCTCCCTTCTGGATGAAGCAACTGCCGCTGCCGAAGCCATGACCCTCTGCCTGCGCAGCGTGGGACGCAGCAAGGCGGCCTCACAAACATTCTTTGTGGCCGATGACGTGCACCCACAAACCATTGATGTGATGAAAACCCGTGCCGACTGGCTGGGCATCAACGTTATTGTTGGCAACCCCCATACCGAGCTGGGCAATCACGATGTATTTGGTGTGCAGCTTCAGTATCCGGGCACCTACGGTAACATCACAGATGTTGAGAGCATTGCCACCATGGCCCGGCAACAGGGTGCCATGGTTTCAGTAGCCACGGATCTGCTGGCCCTGACATTACTGAAATCCCCCGGGGAACTTGGCGCTGATATTGTTCTGGGTAACAGCCAGCGCTTTGGCGTGCCCATGGGCTTTGGCGGCCCCCACGCTGCCTTTTTTGCCACCACCGGTAAACTGAAACGCTCAATCCCCGGCCGGGTTATCGGGGTATCCAAAGACAGCCGTGGCAATACCGCCCTGCGTATGGCCATGCAGACCCGTGAGCAGCATATTCGCCGGGAAAAAGCCACCTCCAATATCTGTACCGCCCAGGCTCTGTTGGCCAACATGGCGGCCGCTTATGGGGTCTACCACGGTCCGGAAGGGTTAAAAACCATTGCAGAACGCGTACACCGCCTGACCCGAATCCTTCATCATGGACTCACTGAAATGGGTTTCCAGTGCAACCAAACCTTCTTTGATACCCTGACCTTCAAGGTAGGCAGTGAGCAGGAAACCATTATCCAGCGGGCGCTGAAATATGGTTGTAACCTGCGCCGAATCGGTTCTGACCGCCTGGGTGTCAGCCTTGATGAAACCACCCGCTCTGAAGACATTATTGAACTGTTCAATATCTTTATGGGTGACGGCAAAGAGCTGAATATTGCCTCCATTGACCGTCAGATCTCGGCCAATAACAGTCAGCTGTCTCATACCCGGAGCAGCATCGGACTCGCACCGGAACTGCGACGTTCAGACAGCATCCTGAGTCACCCGGTATTCAACAGCCATCACTCAGAAACCGATATGATGCGTTATCTGAAGCGTCTGGAAAACAGGGATTACTCACTGGTTCATGGCATGATTCCACTGGGTTCATGCACCATGAAGCTCAATGCTGCGGCAGAAATGCTGCCGGTTTCCTGGCCGGAATTTTCCAGTATTCACCCCTTCACCCCCAAAGACCAGGTGCCGGGTTACCTGACCATGATCCGACAACTGGAACAGGCTCTGGTGGAGATTACCGGTTATGACGCCATCTCCATGCAGCCAAACTCCGGAGCCCAGGGGGAATATACAGGCCTGCTGGCTATCCGTAATTATCAACGGGCAAACCGGCAGGAGCACCGCGATGTTTGCCTGATCCCCTCTTCCGCTCACGGCACCAATCCCGCTTCAGCGGCGATGCTCGGCATGAAAATTGTGATTGTCGCCTGTGATGATAGCGGTAACGTGGATGTCAATGACCTGAGAGCCAAAGCTGAAGAGTACAGTGACCGGCTCTGTGCCCTGATGGTCACCTACCCTTCCACCCACGGGGTCTACGAAGAAGAGATTCGCACCATCTGCCAGATCATTCATGATCATGGCGGCCAGGTCTATATGGACGGTGCCAATATGAACGCCATGGTTGGTGTCTCCCGCCCGGGCGATATCGGCTCCGATGTCTCCCATCTCAATCTGCACAAGACCTTTGCCATTCCCCACGGTGGTGGCGGTCCGGGTATGGGCCCCATTGGCGTCAAGAGCCATCTGGCCCCTTACCTGCCTAACCATTCGATAAGCCCGGTCGAAGGCCACAATGAAAGCATTGGCGCTGTATCTGCTGCGCCTTACGGCAGCGCATCCATACTTCCCATCAGCTGGATGTACATCACCATGCTCGGCAGCCGGGGTCTACGGGAGTCAACAGAGCTGGCCATCCTGCATGCCAACTACATGGCAAAACGGCTGGGTGATCATTACCCGATTCTCTACCAGGGCAGAAACAACCGCGTTGCCCACGAATGCATCCTTGATATTCGTCCAACCAAAGAAGCCTGCGGTATTACCGAGGAAGATATTGCCAAACGCCTGATGGATTATGGTTTCCACGCCCCGACCATGTCTTTCCCCGTGGCCGGGACCCTGATGATCGAGCCAACCGAGTCCGAATCCAGGGAAGAAATAGACCGCTTTATTGCTGCGATGATCTCAATCAAGCAGGAAATTGATCAGGTCGCCAACGGCACATGGCCAAAGGACAACAACCCTCTGGTCAACGCCCCCCATACCATGGCAGACCTGGCGGAAGATGAATGGCAACGCCCATACAGCAGGAAGGTCGCGGCGTTTCCATCAGCTGCCGGTCATAAGTCGAAATACTGGCCTGCGGCCAATCGCATCGACAACGTTTTTGGCGACCGCAATTTTATCTGTTCATGCCCCGGCATTGATAATTATCAATAAATGGAGATGAGGTATGTCTGAAGCGTCTTCTGAAAGCCTGAAAAGAACCCCGTTATATGGTCTTCATCTGGCCCGGGGAGCAAAAATAGTGCCTTTTGCCGGTTATGAAATGCCGGTGCAGTACCCATCCGGGGTTAAGAATGAGCATATCCATACACGCAGTAAGGCCGGGCTTTTTGATGTCTCCCATATGGGGCAGCTGAAACTGTCCGGTGAAGGGGCTGACTATTTCCTGGAATCCCTGGTGCCGGTTGATATTGCAGACCTTGCCATTGGCAGGCAGCGTTACGCCCTGTTTACCGATGAGGCTGGGGGTATCCTTGATGACCTGATGGTCACCCGTTACCACGACTGCCTCTACCTGGTGGTTAATGCGGCATGCAAGGCGCAGGATATTCAGCATATCCGGTCCAGACTGCCGGAAGGTATCAAGCTGGACGTTCTCGATGACCGGGCACTGCTTGCTCTTCAGGGACCCATGGCCGCAGAGGTTATGGCAAAGGTTGTTCCTGAGGTGGCTGAACTGGTCTTTATGGACTCCCGCCAGCTATCCATCGATGGGGCACCCTGTTTTATCAGCCGTTCCGGGTATACCGGGGAAGATGGCTTTGAGATTTCCATCCCGGAAAAAGACGCTGAACGCATCACCCGGCTACTGCTCGACCATCCGGAGGTTGAATTAATTGGTTTGGGTGCCAGAGACTCCCTCCGACTGGAATCGGGCCTCTGTCTCTACGGCCATGATATGGATGTCAATACCACCCCTATTGAAGCGAGCCTGATGTGGGCCATCAGTAAAAATCGTCGTCATGACGGTAAGCGGGCAGGCGGTTTCCCCGGAGCCGAAAAAATTCTGCAGCAGATTGAGACCCGACAGGTGGCCACCAAACGCATTGGTTTGGTTGGCAGTAGTCGAGCCCCGGTTCGTGAAGGGGCAGAACTGGTTGATGATCTCGGTCATCCTATTGGCCGGGTAACCTCCGGCACCTTTGGCCCAACGGTTGGGGCACCGGTTGCGATGGCTCTGATCAACGCTGATTATGCGGCATTGGGAACAGGAGTGTATGCACTGGTCAGAGGTAAAAAGTTGCCAATGACCGTCAGTAAAATGCCATTTATCGAACAGCGTTATTATCGGGGCTGATTGATATCTCATAATGATTGCCAACTGACATATGGCAGTTGGCAGCTTTGTTGATTTATTATCCCCTCTGGTTCCCATATCAATATCACCATCCTCATTTCTATCGTTAGCCAATGCAATGAGTATCACTAACCCTTGGTATTTAATAAAAAATCAATGAGATAGGTCTTTTCCGGGGTAGAAAGTTAATATTTATTACGAAATAATGCATAATCAACCTAAACAGAGTGTAATCAACAGCTAGCAAACCTACTGGCTGCGATATGCACTGATTCATTTAGACCACGACCACGCTCCTGACTCATTTATTTGCTGGGCAGGAAATTTGAGGTTTTTGAATCATACTTTCGTACATGGCTGAGTTTGAGGAGCCAGGGGCTTGTTATGAAGCAGTTTACAGCCGTAAAAAAGAGAGAGACCAGCCTGCGTCACTGGTTAACGTTTTTAATTCCATCACTGATGGGTCTGTTGCTATTTGTCACTCCGGTCAGTATTAATGATGAATTTACCATTCCTGTGGCCCTTCTGGCCGGCGGGTTAAAAGCGCTGCTCAAAGACCAGCTGACCACCATCATTACCATTATTGTGTGCTTTACCGGATGCATCACCATCATTACCAAGCTGTTTCAGCCACAAGCAATAATGACGCGCCCATTTCTTAACTCTCTGTTTGATATCACCCCACTCTGGTGCCTGGTAAGGGTTGCTGGCATGGTCTTTGTGCTTTCCAGCTTTTTCGAGTTTGGTCCGCAAGCCATCTGGTCAGGAGCCACTGGCGGCATGGTTTTGAATGACCTGATGCCGACCCTGTTCTCGGTCTTTATCTTTGCCGGACTTTTGCTGCCACTATTAATGAACTTTGGCTTGCTGGAGCTGCTGGGCACCCTGATGACACGCATAATGCGACCAGTATTCAACCTGCCCGGCCGTTCAGCTATTGACTGTATTGCCTCATGGCTGGGGGATGGCAGCGTTGGTATCCTGATGACCAGCAAGCAATATGAAACCTCCTATTATACTCAGCGTGAAGCTGCGGTGATCGGTACCACTTTCTCTGTTGTGTCAATTACCTTTTCACTGGTGGTGATTGCCCAGGTGGGTCTGGAACACATGTTTACCCGCTTCTACCTGACCGTCTGCTTTGCCGGGCTGGTTGCCGCTTTTATCGTCCCCAAGCTGCCTCCCCTGTCCAGAAAAAAAGACGTGTTCATCTGCGGCAAAACCCGCAGTGATGATGATGAAATTATTCCTCAGGGTACCAGTGCTTTTGCCTGGGGTCTGGAGCAGGCACTGGAGAAAGCCGCAAAAATCACCAATCCCATGAAGATCATTCAGGATGGTGGCAAGAACGCCATCGATATGGTGTTTGGGGTACTGCCAGTGGTGATGGGCATTGGTACCATTGCTCTGATCATTGCCGAATACACCCCGGTCTTCCAGTATCTGGGCATGCCTTTTCTGCCGCTGCTGGAGTGGTTGCAGATTCCTGAAGCCCAGGCGGCCTCAACCACCATGATGGTGGGCTTCACCGATATGTTCGTGCCCTCTATCCTGGCGGCATCCATTGACAATGATATGACCCGGTTTGTAATTGCGGCATTATCCCTGACTCAGCTGATTTACCTGTCTGAGGTGGGTGCTTTGCTCCTGGGAAGCAAGATTCCGGTCACCTTGTTTGAGCTATTTATTATTTTTATTCTAAGAACGCTGGTCACACTGCCCGTTATTGCCGGGATTGCCCACCTTATCTTCTGACATCGAAAAATGAGCCTCAGCCTACTGAGGCTCAGGTCCGAATCATTTAATCAGCCTGGCGACATCACGAAACTGTGGTGCGTCGGCAGATTTCATCAGTTCAAACAGCGCCATTTCAACGGTTGTCAGATCAGCCCCCAAGGCTGACATTTTATCCAGAGCCACCTCTTTGCTCTGTAATGTTCTTGATGAAACCCCATCAACCAGCACTTCTACCTCATAGCCTCCGGCAAGAAGGTCCATCGCCGTCTGATATACGCAGATATGGGTCTCTATGCCGGTCAACAACACCTGTCTGCCACCGGTCTGTTCCAGTGCTGACATAAAAGCAGGCTCACCACAGGCACTGAAGGATGTTTTTCTCACCGGGCTGAAGTCCGATAACTCATCAGCCAGTTCAGGAATGGTGCCCCCCAGCTTTTCCGGAACCTGCTCCAGCCAGATAATCGGCACATCAAGCAATCTGGCCCCTTTAACCATGGTCACAATATTATCAAAGAGTGACTCATGTTCATGCATCAGAGTGGCCAGCTTGCCCTGAACATCGACAACCACGAGCACTGTCGTATCAAGATTTAACATACCTGTTCCCCCTGCCACTTAGATCAATATTATTTTTTGAAACCAGGAGCCTGTCGGACTTAAGCGTCCGTAGCGAGGATTGCGAGAAATTGAGGATAAAAATTTCTGCTTCTGAGGAGAATAGCGGGGCTATTTGACGAAGAAGCAGGAATTTTTAGACCAATTTATCGCAACCGCAGTAGGACAGTCTTAAGTCCGACAGGCTCCTAGATAATAACCGGAGCCAGCAGAAAACCAAAAACCACACAAAGCAGGATGCAGATCACTCCAGGTACAAAGAAAGGATGATTAAACACCATCTTGCCGATACGGGTAGAACCTGTTTCATCCATCTCGACCGCTGCAAGCAAGGTAGGGTAAGTTGGCAAAACAAACAGGGCACTCACGGCAGCAAATGACGCAATAGCGGTCACCGGGTCAACAATCATCAGGGCGGCTGGCATCAGAGCCCGGGTCGTTGCGGCCTGGGAATACAGTAACATGGACGCCAGAAACAGTGCCAGGGCAAGCAGCCAGGGATAGTGATCAAGAATATCCCCGGCGGTCTCCTGAACATTCTCAAGATGGGCACCAACAAATGTATTACCCAGCCAGGCAACGCCCAAAACACAGATACATGCACTCATACCCGACTTGAAAGTCTGGGCATTCAGAATGTGATTGGTATCTATATGGGTAACCAGGGTAATCAGGCACGCTGCACTGAGCATAAAGGCAAAAATAGCGCTGTCTCTGGGCAGTACGGGATTGTCAATAACACCCACCTTATCGCTGACCAACGTCGCATATACCACCACCGCCAGGATGCTCAGGCCAAAAATCAGCACGGACATCCTTGCGCCGGGCTTTATTCGATTATCCACAACCTCTGCAGGTTGAATCAGCCCTTCAGAAAGCTTGTGCAGATACACTTCATCCTTGTGCAGTTCACAGCCAAGGTAATTACACACCAGCGACGTCAACATCACGGCAACAAATGTGGTAGGAATGCAAATCAGGAGCAGATCCAGATAATCAACACCAAAGGGTTCCAGCATACCGCTGAATACCACCACAGCTGCGGAGACCGGAGAGGCGGTAATGGCGACCTGAGAGGCAATCACCGAAATACTCAGAGGTCGGGATGGGCGAATACCATTCTCACGGGCAACAGCGGCAATAACCGGCAATGTTGAATAAGCCGTATGGCCTGTGCCAGCCAGCAACGTCATAAAGTAAGTGATAGCCGGAGCCAGGAACGTCACGTACTGCGGCCGCCTTCTAAGCAATTTATCCGCAATAAATACCAGATAATCCAGCCCGCCAGCGACCTGCATGGCTGCCACAGCACCAATGACAGACATGATGATAAGGATCACATCCACCGGAATGGTGCCAGGATTCATCCCAAGCCCCAGGGTAAGCACGACAACCCCGACAGCACCGGCAAAACCAATACCAATGCTGCCCAACCGGGCTCCCAGGAAAATAAATGCCAGAACAATGATCAACTGCAACCAGGTCATGCCAAATCCCCTGAGAAATTAATCTTAAGTCAATGGATAGATAATTTAAGATAGCCTGAAAACGGCAAAAGACGTTTCAACACCGGTCAGGTGATGCTCAGAATCAGAACCGAAACAACCATCAGGAGAGGCATTACAACTCGTCCGGGGGAGGGAACTTGATACTGTGCATGGTATCTTCAATGTCAGACTCCCACATTGAGGGAACCACCCAGGACGTCAGAAAAACAGTGGCCATCAGGCCGGCTGTGAGCGGGAAGTAATTATTAATACCAAACTGCCCCATCAGCAGATAAGAAACGGAAGGGGTACCAATAAATGCCAGCCCGGGCACGAACCAGGAAAACAACCTGCGCGTGGTGAAGGTAATGACCTCACTTTTAGAGCGAACGGATGCCTCCGCTGCCAGGCACAGGTTTTCGGTGTAAACCCGGAATGTGGTAACATTCGGTACCTGTTTGACCACCTTTTTACGCACCGTTCTGGTTCTCTCCCTGGGAGTCATTCTGTCACCCCGTGCCCCCCATACATAAGTGTCAGGATGCTGATAATAAATTTCGGTTTCATCTTCCTCTTCAACAACCTCAATATCTTTGCTGCCACCTTCGTGTAACATCACTTCACAATAATTCCAGGCGATGGGAACAGGCCCCATGGAAAAATACCCTTTCCTGTCCACCCTGATAATCTGACCACTTCTGAATGCACTGCGCTTTGATATGGTTTTATTCCAGTGATGCAGAAACGTTCGGTCAGACTCCTCATACCGACCTGTTCGTTGGAAAAAATCCGTCTCTTCAAATTCGACAACTTGATAGACGTCAGTTACCAGCTCCTTTGTTGCATAATAGAAATTGTACAGGGACGAAAACAGTGAATTTTCTTCATCCCATATCTCCAGCCTCGGCATAAAAGGTTTTACAACATCAATAACAATCAGTTCATTTTTGTGTTCCTCTGACATTTTGGTTCCCACTTCTGCCGTCTCTGCCCCGAGGCGTTCCACCAGAACGGGATTATTATGATATTTATTGTCGGTAATGCCCGGACTGCGCACCTCAGAGCCCAGTTTAAAATCAGCAACAACATTCTTTACAACCCAGCCATAAGGCACGCCTGCAATAGCATAAGGCCAGTTTGTAGTCCCGGTATCTTCATTCAAAATATTATCAAAGGTACCGAGCATGACACTGTCCATATACCTCATATAGTGTTTACCACGGCGCACCGGATCTAACACGTGATGGTTGAAGACATCCTGATACTCCGAAGCAAAGTTGATAAAAGGACGGATCAGGAGGTCCATCATCAGGTCATTAAACAGGTAGTTACTATTATCAATGATCGACATGTATAGAGAGGTTGCCTTCTTATTTCTGGATCGAATCAGATCCTGGTAATATTCACTGTCTGTATTTTGTTTCTCGGGTTCATTGCTGGCTTCATTTTCTTCAGCATCATCATCCAGATCTTCCACAGTTAAATCGTCTTCATCATCAAGATCTTCCTCAATTAAATCATCTTCACCATCCAGATCTTCCTCAATTAAATCATCTTCACCATCCAGATCTCCCTCAATTAAATCGTCTTCATCATCCTGATCTTCCTCAATTAAATCTTCATCATCCAGATACATTAATGATTCTGAGATATTTTCAGTATGCTCATCTACGCCGGCCGTGGTATTAATGGCCAGCAAACTGAACATAAGAACAATTAAAAATGAGAAATCATGAACAACTCGATTCTGCCTCATCATACTCCCCGGAAAGCATTTTATTCTTTTCAGGCATATCACCATTCAATAATGAAAGACAATTTCATCACTTAAAAAAAGATAAATAATGTAATCAAATCGTAATAATCCGATTCACAAAAATCTTCAGCCCTTATGGGACAACAAACACGTAAATTTGTTCCATTAAAAAGTCCAAAGGCCGAAAAATACTGAGACACCTGTGCTGGGTGCAAACATTGAGTGGACGACAGCAGTAGTTATGTGCGTGAAAAAAATTTGCTGATAGAATGTCCCGACACGTTTAATAACAAGGCAAGAGGTCGATGGAAGCCACTAATCTTACCCCGGCTCCAGTGTGGAGAAGAGCTGCGGCAATGTTGTACGATTCTCTGTTAATCCTGGCTCTGTTGTTTATGGCCGGTTTTATTAATCTGTTCATCCAGATACAGATTTTCGGTGATGAGCAACTGAAAACCATGACTGAAGAGGGCTACCAGCTTGGAGGCCCCTTTTCTACGCCGCCCTGCTGGTCATCATTTACGGCTTCTTTGGCTTTTTCTGGACCCGGTCAGGACAAACCCTTGGCATGCAGGCCTGGAGAATAAAAGTGGTCAGCAGCGACAATCATTTGATCAGCCCATGGCAAAGCGTGATCCGTTTTCTGATTGCCATTCCTGCTCTGTCGCTTGCGGGTATCGGGCTTCTCTGGGCACTGATCGATCATCAGCGGCGAAGCTGGCAGGACCTGGCATCGTCATCCAGAGTTATTCTTCTGGAAAAACCGGTAAAGAAAACCTGACAACAGTCTTCTAATATCTCAGTGCAGCTTCATAAATAAGAGGCACTGGATACACTACCAGCATTAATATTTACAGACGACTGTTCACTGCTGCCTGCCGCCCGATACACATATACCGAAACATTTATTGGTATTTTTACCTATCCGGCATTAAAATGAAACCATCGTCATTCACCGACGACGGTGTACCAACAAGACTATCGATGGCTTTTCATAGCAGATAGGCTTTCAGCAGGCAGTAAAAAGGGAGACTCCAGTATGAACACTTGGCTATTTGAACAGGTTGTATCTCAACTGGCGGAAGTCTTTCGTCGTTTATCAGGAAATCCGGAATCTTTCCACCACTCAGATCAACTGGAAGAGTGCAGGCTCTACTGCCCGGTCACACGAACCCCACAAAAGCCTGTAAGAAGAACTCCCGGGCACCCTTTCCAACTATAATCTCCATCCCCATCGTTCCCACGCTCTGCGTGGGAACGCATAAGGAAGCCTAAAGGATGCGAACAATCTCCGTTCACCCTGAGCGGAGTTAAAGGGTGATTGGCACAGCCTTTATTCAGGGCATGGAGCCTACGCCCTTTAACCCTTTATGCAGCCCGCCTTAACATCGCCGCACCCGCCAGCAGGCAGATGACGACTGGAATCATTACCGATAATACCGGCGGGAACCCGAATACCAGGCTGGATGGTCCCATCAGGTTCTGAACGATCATAAAGACAATGCCGGTGATCACCCCGGAGAAGATCCGCAACCCCATACTGACCGAACGCAAAGGACCAAAGACAAAAGAGATGCCGACAATAACCAGGGAGAGTATGGATAACGGCTGAAGCAGCTTGGTCCACAGTGCCAGATCATACTCTCCGGCATCCAGCCCCTGTGCTTTCAAGTACTTCGTATACGTGAGCAGGCCGGATATGGGTAATGCTTCAGGTTTGACCACCACCACTTTCAACAGTGTTGTTGTCAGGCTGGTATCCCAGGGTTCAACCAGACTCTGCTCAGTAATAAACTGCTCATTCTTACGACGTATGGTGGTGACATCCTCCAGCAGCCAATGATCACCCTGATAGATTCCCCGTTTGGCAAAAGCGCTTTCCTGAAGCTTCATCTCATCATCAAAAACATAACGACTCACGCCGTAAAGCACGCCGTTTGGCTCGACCGCATTGAAGTACATAAATTCACGGCCTTCACGATGCCAGAAGCCTTCTCCGGTGTATGTGCCATCAGCGGAGCGGGCTATCGCTTTTCTGGTCTCGCCAACCTGCTCGGCCATGGGGGCAGATATTCGCCAAGCATCAATCCGGTCATAATCATGACCAGGGTGGGCTTCATGACTGCCCCCAGAATACGCCACAGTGAAATACCAGCGGCCCTCATAACCACCAGCTCACTGCTGGACGCCATGGAGCCCAGCCCCATAAGGCAGCCAACCAGCGCCGACACGGGAATCAGCTCGTACAGTTTTTTGGGTATCATCAACAGGGTATACATCAAAGCGTCCAGCGACTGATAGTTGCCCCTGACATCATCCAGCTGCCCCAGAAAAGCAAACAACGCTTCCAGAAATACCAGAATCAGCAGGACAGTCACCGTTGCCCCCAGAACATTTCTGGATATATAACGATCCAGCTTACGCATTTCCAGCCCTCCGGCGCGCCAGCCAGAGTTTACCCGGCTCAACAAGGTACAACAGCAAAGCAATCAGCAAGAAAAGAATATGAATCGGCCACAGGCCAATATCCGGCGACAGTCGTCCATCCTCAACCGCGCCACGGCCACTCATTAACAAAGCCAGATACAGCAGATACAGCAATATTCCGGGCAACAGCTTCACATAACGCCCCTGTCTGGGATTGACCCGGGCCAGGGGCAATGCCATCAGCACCACGATGGGTATTAACAGTGGCAAAGAGATCCGCCATTGCAGCTCAGCACGATGGCCCGGGGTGTCGGACGCCAAAAGTGTCGCGGTTGGCAGGGCCTGCTCCTTGCTGATCTCTTTTCCGGAGCGGCGCTCTTCCATACGAAGGCCGTAATGTTCAAAGGCAATTTCCCGCAGAGGCAATGCACCGGGCGTCAGGTCATAGCGGTAACCATCATCCAATATCAGATAGCGCTGTCCACCCTCTGCTGCATTGACTTCAAGGTTTGCCGTTTGCGCCAGCAGCAAGGTCATCGAACCGGTGTTCTTGCTATCCCCGTTACGGTTGGCGATAAAAACCCTGTTCATCTGTTGCCGGTCGTCGGTTAACGTCTCTGCGTAGGTCACGCGCTGCCAGCCAAACTTCTGGAAACGTCCGGAAACCAGGGTATCAAACTCAGTCAGAGCGTCCTGCTCGACAAAAATGCTTTCAACTTTCTGTATTCCCCAGGGGGCAACCACCAGGCTTAACAGCGCAACCACCAGCATAACCCCGGCCGCAGGCACCATGGTTATGCCTAACAGTTGATGATGGCTGAGACCGCAGGCGCTGAGTACCGTCATTTCGTTATCAACATACAGCCTGCCATAGGCAAGAATAATGCCCAGGAAAAGCCCCAGGGGCAGTATCATGACCAGAAACTCCGGGATCCGGTAACCCATGATGGCAAAGAGAAAATCCGCTTTCAGCGTCCCGGTTGCCGCCTGTGCCAGATAGTTCACAAAGCGTCCACTCATGATAATGAGCAATACGACAGACGTCACTGCTAACATAACCTGCAGCATCTGTCTGGACAGGTAACGAAATATGATTAAAGGCATGCCTTGGTGAAATTCATCAAATCAAAACGAACAATTATACGTCAGTCGCCTTAAAAAACCGGTATAATCCCGGCCTGTCTGACAGAATCGTAGAATAAACATACAATTAACCCAATGACTTCTACGTTCTGATAGCCGTCTGGATAGTGCCTGAATATCCCATATCCGGACTAAAGCGTCTGGTTGAAATGGCTTAACCGTATTATTATCCATGAAATCGGATAACTTGTCCCCTTGGAGAGACCATGGAATTTGTTGTTAAGAGTGGTGCTGCAGAAAAACAGAAAACTGCCTGCCTTATTTTGGGCGTCCACAAGAAAACGCTTCCCCCCTCTGCGACAGCCTTAGACTCGTTAACCGAGGGGTATCTTGCCGACCTGCTCAAACGTGGCGATCTGGATTTCAAGCCCGGCCACTCACTGATGCTTCTGCACAGCCGACATGCGCCGGTTGAGCGTCTGCTGCTGCTGGCCATGGGTGAAAATGATAAGCCATTAACAGAAGCCGGGTTTAACAAACTGACGGTCAACCTGGCCAGCCAATTGAAATCGCTGAATGCCAGGGAAGCAAGCATTGCCATCGAAGATATCAACGTCGAGGGCAAGTCGCTGCACTGGATCACCCGTCAGTTGGTTGAAGCGATTGAATATGCGTTTTATCAGTTCAGCCAGTTTAAAAACGACACCGGCAAAAGCCCGGTTATGAAGAAGCTGACTCTGCTGGCGGACCGTAAAAATGCCGAAGAAGTGAAAGCCGGTCTGGCCCAGGGGCACGCCATTGGTAATGGTCGGAATGTGGCCCGAACCCTGGGCAACCTGCCAGGCAATATCTGCCATCCAACCTACCTTGCCGATGAAGCCAAAGCATTGGCGAAACAGCATGCCAAACTGACCACCAAGGTGCTCGATGAAAAACAGATGTCTGACCTTGGCATGAGTTCCCTGCTCTCCGTCAGTGCCGGTTCCGAACAGGAAGCCCGGTTGATCTGTATGGAGTTCAAAAATGGCAAACGCGGTGCCAAACCTCTCGTTCTGCTGGGTAAAGGGATCACCTTTGATACCGGTGGTATCTCCCTCAAACCCGGTGCCGCCATGGATGAAATGAAGTTTGATATGTGCGGTGCCGCCAGTGTATTCGGCGTCATGAATGCCATTATTGAGCTGGATCTGCCCATTAATGTTATTGGCATGGTGGCTGCGGCAGAAAACATGCCCAGCGGCAAGGCCACCCGCCCGGGGGATATCGTAACGTCCATGTCCGGCAAGACCATTGAAATTCTCAATACCGATGCCGAAGGTCGTCTGGTGCTTTGTGATGCCCTCACCTACGCAGAACGTTACAAGCCGGAAGCGGTGATCGATATTGCCACCCTGACGGGTGCCTGCGTCGTTGCCCTGGGCCATCACACCACCGGCCTGCTCAGTAATAATGAACCGCTGGCTGAAGAGCTGATCAGTGCCTCCAAAGAAGCCATGGACCGGGCATGGCAGCTGCCGATGGGTGAAGAGTATACTCGCCAGCTGGACAGCAACTTTGCCGATATGGCCAATATTGGAGGCCCTGCTGCGGGTACCATTACCGCTGCCTGCTTCCTGGCTAAATTTGCCGAAGCCTACCCCTGGGCGCACCTGGATATCGCCGGAACTGCCTGGCAATCAGGCAAGGAAAAAGGGGCTACCGGTCGTCCAGTGCCCATGCTGGTACAATACCTGCTGAATAAAATCTGATTGTTACCAGTACTGATGACAGGCCCTGAACGATCAGGGCCTTTTTGTTTGCTCAGATTAGTTTATGATTTCCCCATGACCAGAGTGACTTTCTACCTCCTTAACAGCAATCCTGACAATAACGGGCAAAACGAACAGCAGTTTGCCTGTCGCCTTATCGACAAAGCATGGCGTGGAGGCCTGCCCATGCATATCCATACAGCGGATGAAGGCAGCTGCCAGTCCATGGATCAACTGCTCTGGTCATGGCGTGAGGATAGCTTTCTTCCCCATGGGATTATTTCACCCATCCAGGGCAATACCCCGGAAAGTGTACTGTTGGCCAGAGAGTCTCCCATCACCCTGGGGTTTGACCACCCTGCCGTGGCGTCAAAGCGGTTGCTGATTAATCTCAGCCCTGAGGTTCCTCCATTCTTCAAAGACTTTGCCCGCGTTTGTGAAGTCGTGGTTCAGAACCCGGACCAGAAAGCGGTTTCCAGGGCGAAGTTCCGGGCCTATCGTCAGGCGGGTTTAGAGCCAGAAGTACACAATATGTAGTCCCTTTCCCCCATTGCCGCAGATACCGTTCACCCATAGTTTGTCTATCCTTTTTAATAAGAAAGCAGGCATACATCGCTTTCAAATAAAAATTCTCTAACCATTGAACGGTAAAATAATGATGAAAACATTGAACGCAATGCTGGTCAGTCTGGCGCTGGCTGTACCGGCCACCAGTCAGGCTATGGATATTTATGCTTTTGCCCGGGGTGGGGCGGCTTATACGGTGATTAAAGATACTGAGGCTGTCAATCCTTTCATTGCACTGTCTGGTGCACCCTCTGACAATAACCCTGCCACTTTCCAAGGCAGCATGGGGATAGCCAATCTGAATAACGATCACAGCGTTGCTGTTGGAGCATTTGGTGCCGGACTGGTATTTAGCCCTAATTTCCGTCTGGAGCTTGAAGGGTCTTATCAGAAAGAGTCAGACTATCAGATTGATGTTTCTCTGGGCTATCGGTTAACAGGAGGAGGCCCATTCAATGCGACACTTCTTGGTACCGCATATAACAACATCAGTATTGAATCTGAAGTATATATGCTTAAGGCCTATTTCGACCTGCCACTCAATAAACATGTAGTCCCCTACCTTATGGCTGGCGCAGGATATGCAAAAAACAAGGCATCCGGTGTACAGACCTTTTCAGCAAATGCGAACTGGAATGAAAAATGGGATGACCACAGCAGCAATGAAATAGCCTGGACAGTAGGTACAGGCGTTTCCTACATATTCAGTAAACACCTTGCCCTGGATCTTGGGGTAGAACATCGCAACCTCGGAGACTGGAAGCTGAAAAATCTGCCAGCTACTGGTGACGAGTCCCTCAAGGGCAAGCTGGAATCCACCACACTGCTGATGGGCTTGCGCTACCACTTCTAACTATCCCACGATGATATTTCTGCACAGGCCGCAGCAAGCTCCTGTGCAATACTACTCCCTTTAGAACATCTTCTTTAAGACAAGCCAGGCCAATAAAAGCCAAACTCCCGTCTATAATCATCGTGGCATGCTGAATTTCGGTCATCCCCGTAGTGCAATTTAAGAGGATTCCGCTAATATAGCGCGCTTTTTGGTACATCGGTCATAATCTTCAGGCAAAACACTGCGGGGAAGCGTATGATTGAGATGGCCCGAGTAGACTGAGAACCTGCTGTTCGATACAGAGGCTTTCTCACCGTAAACCATTTTCAAAATACAGTCCGCCGGTCCATCTCCGGCCTACGCACCGCCCGGGCGGTAACGTATAATGGCGGTCTGTCAGTCAGGCAAGGTTAGTAGTCAAATATGACGAGTTTCGTTTCTGGGCAACGCTGGATTAGTGATACTGAGACCGAACAGGGGCTGGGCACTGTGCTCACCTTTGACAGTCGAATGGTCACCCTGCTGTTTCCTGCCACCGGGGAAACCCGGCTTTACTCAATAAACAACTGCCCTCTGACCCGCGTTGAGTTCAACCCCGGAGATCGTGTCGAAAGCCACGAGGGCTGGATTATGCTGGTCACCGAGGTGATTGAGAAAGATGGCCTGCTGACCTACTGCGGAACCCTCCCTGACGGAGAAACACGACAGCTGCCAGAAGCCGAGCTGGGCAACCATATTCGCTTCAACAAGCCACAGGACCGGATGCTGGCGGGTCAGATTGACCAGAACAGCAACTTTACCCTGCGTTACAAGACACTCCAGTATAACTACGGTCTGCGCAAGTCCCCGATGCGTGGCCTGATTGGCCCACGCACCAGCCTGATTCCCCACCAGCTGCATATTGCCCGGGAGGTATCCCAGCGTCATGCGCCACGGGTTATGCTGGCCGACGAAGTGGGCATGGGTAAAACCATTGAAGCCGGCCTGATACTGCACCAGCAACTGATTACCGGCCGTGCCAGCCGGGTGCTGATTCTCTTGCCGGAAAGCCTGGTACACCAGTGGCTGGTGGAGATGCTGCGCCGTTTCAACCTGCGTTTCAGTGTCTTTGACGAAGAGCGCTGCCGCCAGTCTCCGGATGAAAACCCGTTCAATACCGAGCAGCTGATTATCAGCAGCATCGGCTTTCTCTGCCATGATGACGAGCGCCGCAAACAGGCATTGGAAGCAGACTTCGACCTGTTGATTGTGGATGAAGCCCATCACCTTATCTGGTCTGAAGAGGAGACCAATGCGGAATACCGCTGTGTTGAAGCGCTGTCCCTGCAGATTCCGGGACTCCTGCTGCTGACCGCGACGCCGGAGCAGATGGGTGCCAAAAGCCACTTTGCCCATCTGCGTCTGCTGGACCCGGACCGTTTCCATGATCTTGCCGCCTTTGCCGCCGAAGAAAGCCGTTATGAGCCGGTGGCAGAGGCGGTTCAGGAACTTTTGAACAATGACAATCAGAAACTCCCTGCCAAGGCAAGGGACCATCTGATCAGTTTCCTTGGAAAAGACAGCAAGTCGCTGATTGATATCCTTGACCAGGGTGATGAAGAGGCTCGAAACACGGCCCGAACCCAGCTGCTGCGCCGCCTGCTGGATCGTCATGGTACCGGCCGTGTGATGTTTCGTAATACCCGGGCAGCCGTTGGCGGATTCTCTGGTCGAGCAGCCCAGGGCTACCCCCAGGTGCTGCCGGAGCTGTACGAAATCGCCCTGGAAGAAGAGTCCAACTACCGCCATAACCTTTATCCGGAGCTGGCTTATCAGGCCCAGATCCGTGTCGATGATATGGATCCCTGGTGGAAAGTCGACCCCCGGGTAGACTGGCTGATAAACCTGCTGAAACTGCTGAAGAAAGAGAAAGTACTGGTTATCTGTGCCAATGCCAATACGGCACTGGACCTGGAAAATGCCCTGCGCATACTGTCCGGCATTCCGGCAGCGGTTTTCCACGAAAACATGAGCATTATTGAGCGGGATCGTGCTGCGGCCTTCTTTGCCGAAGGAGAGCATGGTGCCCAGGTACTGGTGTGTTCAGAAATTGGCAGTGAAGGCCGTAACTTCCAGTTCGCTCACCATCTGGTGCTGTTTGACCTGCCCGAACATCCCGACCTGCTGGAACAACGTATTGGCCGACTGGATCGTATTGGCCAGACTGAAGCCATCAAGATTCACGTGCCCTATCTCTCTGGTACCGGTCAGGAGGCACTGTTCCACTGGTACCAGCTGGGATTGAACGCCTTTGCCGATACCTGCCCTGCCGGTAGCATGGTGCAGATGCAACTGGGTGAAGCGCTGTTGCCTTATCTGCAACCGGGCAGCCAGGCCTCCACAGAAGCCATGGATACCCTGCTCAACCAGGCAGCCCAATTGAACCGGCAACAGATGGAGCACCTTCATAAAGGCAGAGACCGACTGCTGGAGCTGAACTCCCGGGGCCTGATCTCCAATGAAGATATGATCAACGACATCGAAGAGCAGGAACAGCCAAGACAGCTCAAGCGGTTTATGGAGAAGTTGTTCGAAGGCTTTGGTGTTGAGGCGGAAGACTATTCCAAACACTGTCTGGTGATTCGCCCGGGCAGCCACATGATCACCACCTTCCCCGGCCTGCCGGATGATGGCATGACCGTCACCTTTGACCGGGACATGGCACTGTCCAGAGAAGACATGCACTTCCTGACCTGGGAGCATCCCATCGTTGCCGAAGGCATGGATATGGTGCTGACCAGCGAGCTGGGGAATACCTCTGTGGCTTTGCTCAAAAACAAAGCCCTGAAGCCCGGCACCATGCTGCTGGAAGCGATTTACGTGGTAGAAACCAGCGCCGACCGAACTCTGCAGCTGGACCGCTACCTGCCAGCCACCCCGATTCGCTGTCTGATCGACCCGGGGTTCAATGACCTGTCCGAAAAAGTGGCGTTTGATACCCTGAACGCCCAGCTTCAGCCTTTGAAACGGGGTGTTGCCAAAAAACTGGTGAATGCCCAGCGGGCCCCCTTTCTGGCCATGCTGGATAAAGCCGAAGGGTATGCCAAAGATCGGGTACAACCCATTGTTAATCAGGCCTGCCAGAACCTGCTGACCGATGTCACTGAAGAGATCAAACGACTGGCGGCGCTTAAAGTCGTTAACCCGAACGTCCGTGGTGAAGAGATTGAATATCTGAAAAACCGCGCAGCCCTGGGGCATCAGGCACTGCAGAAAGCGGTTCTTCGACTGGATGCGCTACGAATCATGATTGCCGGTTAATATTTTTCTGTTGGCTTCTATCTGACTTTTTACTCAGTCTGAGGGTGCCGCCTGCCGCCCGCACAAACGTTTCCGGCTTTTCCGGTGGCGGGCAGCAATAGTCAACATTATTAAAAATGACAGCTCTTAGATGCTGTCTATTTCCACCAGTCTCTCAATTAACCGTACCCAGCCGGCTTTTTCATTTCTGCATACTTTTTGATAGTGTCGCAGAAGTCTTTTGTAATTTCTCCAAGAGGCTCATTGTGTGGGGTAAATTGATAATAATCAAATAACAGCTGCATTGTTTTCAGGAAAACTAACAAGTTATCACTGCCAATAAAATCTTTAAGAATACAATCACTCATGTGAGAACGAAAAGTTTCGCGCAATGCAGCACTATTAGATGAATATTGTAATAAAATATCAATCTTGTGATAATCTTTTTTTCCATCCTCATGCTGTAGTTTTTGTATTTCCTTCAGAAGGAAAATTGCATTTTCCTTCTCGCTGGAATTGTGATCAAGTCCTTCTGATTTATCAAGTAACGGATCAACCAATCCCTCACTAAGAATTTTAACTGAGTTGTGCCATGCATCCAGTTGCCGTTTCGTTTCCTCTGCAAACTCACTACCTCCATAAAATGTATCACAATCCTCGTTAGTCTTTTTGAGAATATCCTTTCCAAAATCATTCAATTTTGGTGAAAAGATGTTCAACTCCCTTTTTCTTACGGATGGAGGAAGTTCACTATCGTGATAATAGCCTATAAAAGCAGTTAGCCTGGCGTTAAAGTCATCTACCAAACTATTCAAATGAGTGATTAACTCAAAGCTTTTATGATTAGCAATCAGTTTCTCCATCGGACTTATCGTTACAGCCCTGGTCTCAGAGGAATTTTCAGCAAGGGTCGTCACCCCTCGTTCTCTAAAGGTTTTTTCTTGAAAGCTCGACATTTCATCAGGGAACTCATTATTTATAAATCTCAACATTCCTTGAATAGCTTCGCTGCATTTGCCTTTGTCAGACATCTTTAACGCCTTGACATTGTTTTGAAAGGCTTGAGAAACAGTAACAGTTACTAAAGCTGAGCTGTCAGACGCCGTCTGAACTGTGCGGATATTGGAGGCATACTGATTTCTGCCGGTAGTAGTTGCAGTATACATGTTAGTATTACCATATTTTTGTGAGTTAAAAGATATTCAGGATTGACCATAAGATGCAGTCATGCCGGATTTTTCTCTCAGGAAAAGACTGTCGGCGAATATGCTTTTTCAGTTGAGCCCAACACTTCATGGGCCTGACGTTCCGAATTACGGTTTCTGTTGCCAGATACTTCAGCCGTTCAAAGCAGGCCAGTACAGAACCTTCCAGGCTCCACGAATCCACTTCCTTCACCAGTTACTGAATTAATAATCGAACCCAGTCGGCTTCTTCATTGCTGCATATATTTGGATAGATTCACAGAGCTCATCTGTAATTTCACCAAGAGGCCCTTCGAATGGTATAAAATGATAATAATCAAATAACCGCTGCAGGGTTTTCTGGAATACCTTCAGGTTACCACTACCAATGAAATCCGTAAGAATTAAATCACTCAAGCGGGAACAAATATTTTCGCGCGGTACTTTTGTAGTTAAATATCTTAATATACCATCAATCTTGAAATAATCATTTTTCCCAACATCTTGCTTTAGACTTTGTATATCATGCAGAGTGGCAAGTGCTTTATCCTTCTCTCTGGAATTGTGATCGGGTCCCTCTGGATTATTAAATAACGGATCAAGCAGTCCATGAATAAGAATTTTTACCGAGTTATGCCATGCAACAAGTTTCCGCTGCGTTTCCACAACGACTTTACTATCCGCATGGCCTGCTTCACAATTTTGGTTCGTCCTTTTGTGAATATCCTTACCAAAATCTTCCAATTGTTTTGAAAACCTTCTCGAACTATGTTCTCTCAAGTATGAAGAAATTTCACTATCTTCTGAATAATTTATGAAATGTTTTAAATGAGTGTTAAATTCTTTCACCATACTATTCAAATCAGTAATTAATTCAGGGCAGTTATGATCAGCAACTAATTTTTCCAACGGTCTTATCGATACAGCCCCGGTCTCAGAGGAGTTTTCAGCAAGGGTTATCCTTCGTTTATCCAAGGTTTCTTGAAATTTCGGCAGTTCATTAGGGAACTGATCATGTATAAACATCAACGTTTCTTGAATAGTTTTGCTGCGTATTTCCTCAGACAACGACGTGATATGGGCTTTAAAGGATTGGGAAACGGCAGCAGTTATTAATGCTGAGCTGCCAGACGGCGGCTGGGCAGTGTGGGTAGATGAGGCAAACTTATAGTCGGTAGTTGCAGGAAACATGTTAGTGTTCTCATACTTTTATGAGTTAAAAGATATTAAGGAATGACCATAAGATACAGTCAATGCCGGACTTTTTCTCAGGAAAAGCCTGTCAATAACGTACTTAATTTTTCCACCCTGCCTGCTTTGAACAAGTGGCAGTGCCTGATTTAGTCAGACTCATTCCAAACGGAGATCAGTAATTATTTCATTACGATCTTTTTGACCAGCAGCCTTGGGATAAGTTCCAACTTTTCATACGATCAGTCAAAATACCTATGTGACTCAACCAATTCCCTCGTGATCAGGTTGCGAATTCCCTCTACAAACTTTACAAGGACTTTCTTGCCAGATGTATACCACCATACTGTCGTTAGCCCGTGTTTGTTTCCAGTATGGATGTTCAAATCACATGGCCCAACCCTTTTACCAACAGGCCGGGCAGTGGTTAAACTTTAAAAAATCAAGCTCTGCCCATGCGCATCAGAATTTCTTCTTTAGCCTGCAGACGCTCCAGCGCTTTCTGCTCTTCCTCTTTCTGACGCATCAGCTCATTAAACTCCATGCGCGCCTGCTGGGCCAACTCAGAAGCAGCCTGCCGCTTCTCATTGGCCTCAATGGCAACCCGGGTTAATCGCTCAACTTCCTCCAGCAATGGGGCAGGTGCATCCCCCAGATCAGACCCCGTTGCACCACGAGCCATAGCCTCCCGGCGAATCTGCTTTTTCAGTGCAGCCAGCGCTTCATGGGCCTGGCGCTCTGCAATTACGGCGTCTGTCGCCTGATCTTTCAGCTGTTCAAAGCGGGCCAGTGCAGAACCTTCCAGGCTCCATGGGTCCACTTCCGGCAGTTCTTCAATATTGATGGTGGGTTCTTCGTAGCCTTCCTGGCGGGAGATATCCAGCATGGTGGCTTTCACCGCAGAAATCATCAACATCACCGCAATCACCAGCAGCGGCAGACCACCGACAATTGCTGCCGTCTGCAAGGTGGCCAAACCACCCATAAACATCAGCACAGAAGGCATCAGTGACAAAGTGAAAGCCCAGAACAGGCGGTTCCAGCGCATGGGGTCTTCAGTCACATTAGTCTGGACAACTGACGCGAGAATAAAGGAGATGGAGTCAAAGGTAGTCGCAGTGAAGATAATACAGAGCAATGTGAACAATACGATAACCACGTAACTGAACGGCAGCTGTTCAAGCACACTGAATATAGCGGTTGTTGGGCCTTCAGTATTGAGAATACCCACAACATCCAGTTGACCGGAAAGCTGCAGGGACAGACCAAAGTTACCCAGTACGATAAAGTACACCGCACACCCCAGGGAGCCACAGAAAATCGCACCGCCGACCATCTGTTTAATGGTTCGCCCTTTGGAAATACGGGCTACGAACAGTCCCATACTGGGTGCATATACCAACCACCAGGCCCAGTAGAAGATGGTCCAGTCCTGAGGGAAGTGGGTATCTTCAAAGGTGCCATAACCACCGAAAGGTTCTGCCCAGGTGGCCATGACGAAGAAGTTGGACAGCATCCGCCCAATGGAGTCCAGACCCGTCTCCACCATAAACAGCGTAGGCCCCACCACCAGGACAAAAGCCAGCAGACCCAGGGCTCCCCAGAAGTTGATATTGCTCAACAGCTTGATACCACCGTCCATTCCCTTGTACGAGGAATAGGCGAACAGTGCCGTACACACCATCAATACCCCAATCTGGGTGCCATTGGTGGATGGAATACCGGTCAGGTAGGTAATGCCCTCATTGATCAAAGGTGCCGCCAGACCCAGCGTGGTGGCAGCACCACCGAGCAGGCCAAAAATAAACAGCACGTCAATCACCTTGCCCAGAGGTCCTTTACTGCGGGCTTCTCCCAGCACCGGCATCAGGGCAGCTGATACCTTCAGAACCGGGTTTTTGCGCACATGAAAAAAGTAGGCAATAGGAATGGCCGGAATCATGTAAATGCACCAGGCAACAGGCCCCCAGTGGAAGATACCGTAAGTGGCCGCCCAGCGAACCGCCTCTTCACTGCCCGAGGCCAGCTGAAAAGGCGGTGACTGATAATAGTAAGCCCACTCAATACAACCCCAGTAGAGAATACTGGCACCGATACCACCACAGAACAGCATGGCCGCCCAGGAGGTGGTCGAATACTCCGGCTGGTCATTGGCATCCCCCAGCTTGATCTGGCCAATATCGGAAAATACCACGTAGGCCATAAACACCACGGCGGCCAGGCCCAGGCCCAGGTAAAGCACCCCCATTGTGTCCGTCATAAAGGTTTTTGCGATGGCAATCCAGTGAGCGCCCTCATCCGGAAACAGTGCCAGCGGTATAACCACCGAGATCAACAAAATAACCGCACCAAAAAAGGTCGGCTTATCAACAAGCTTAAAATGCTCTTCCATAATCTTTGGTCTTCAATAATGAACAGCCGTTGCAGCTGCGAAAACAATAGTTATCAACTTTAAACAAAAAGGGACGTTAATTTTTTTGGCTACATGTTCATGGTAAACATCCTGCCTGATATGCCATTCAAACCGGTCATTTATGCACCGGAGTTTCCGAAGAGATAATAAGCATAAAGACCTACAAAATCTACGGAAATATCCATTATTGAGCATATTGGATAGTTTCTGACACTCGCCTCCTGTCGGGGAAAGAATCGGTCTATCCCAACAAGAGTACAACTGTTCAGCCTGGTAGTCTGCCTTACCGACAGTAATCTGGAATTATGTAATTATTTTATTATGTTCAGGGAACCCTCCTGTTTTTATTTTGTCCTACCAGATAAACAAGTAACGGTATGACTTATGATTCCTACCACTTCTTCTCTTACATCTTCGTTCATTGCCAGTACTGGCCAGTCGCCAACAGAGCCGAACCAGCCAGAATCTATCTCTGGTGATTCTGTTGAGCTAAAGCTGTCCTCTGATGATGATTTTTATCTTTTATATAGTGACAAGTATCAGCTTATGAAAAAAAACAAACAATTTCTTGCTCAACTGAGGACATTTTTGTTTGATCAAAATATGAGTAATGATGATAAAGTTATGAACTTACAGATGCTTTTTCCTCCAGTCGACCAGAGTGGGGATGATGTAAGTTTTGATCAATTACGTGAGAATATGGATTTACTTTTTCGCAATACTTTCAAGCAAGCTCAACAGCGAGCCATGAATTATGGCCTTAAGCCATAAATAAATTGTGACAAAAGAAATGACCATTGAACGACGGGTTCTATATGATCAGGGAAGTGCTGAAGGCTTTATTGAATATAAGAGCAGCGTCTATCCAGCTGCCGCCCTCTGCAAGAACACGGGAAACGCTATTTCTGACCAAGGGTATTCCGGACACTCAATCAGTGAGCATTCAGGGCCGTCAGCCCCGATAGAAGTCCGTCTCACCCTCAGGGCGATTTTTAAACCGCCGATGAAGCCACATATACTGCTCAGGATGCTTACGAATTTGCTGCTCGACAAACTGGTTAACCTGCAGCGCATCCTGAAAGTCGTCACCGGAAGGAATCCCTTCCAGGGCACAATGCAATTGAACCCGGTAGCCTTTGGCGTCAGCCAGCCGGGTCACCGTCATGGGAATCACTTTCGCCCTGCCCGCTTTGGCAAGGCGTGAGGTACTGGTAATAGTCGCTGCGGGAATACCGAAGAAAGGCACATAGAGTCCATTTTTGATGCCATAGTCCTGGTCAGGAGAGTACCAGACGGTTCTGCCCGACTTTAATGAGCGCAGCATGCCACGAACATCCTTCCTTCTCAGCAACTGGCTGCCGGGATCAAAACGGTGTCTTAAACGACGCTGAACGTATTCAAAGACCGGATTCCCATGCTCTCGATAGGTGGCATCCACGCTGTGGCGCTGGGTAATCAGGCGACCTGCCAGCTCTATGGTAGTGAAATGCATAACCATCAGGAGGGTGCCATCATCAGACTCCAGGTTTTCCAGGCCCTGATAAGAAACGATCTTATCCAACCTGTCGGCAGGCCACCACCAGGCGATGGTAACCTCCATGACACCAATGCCGACTGACTCAAAGTTTTCCTTCAGCAGTGCCTCTCTTTCAGCCTGGCTCAAGTCAGGAAAACACTTCTCCAGATTCACCCGGGCAACATGAACACGGTAACCCGCTACATGGTAAATGATACGTCCAAGCCATCGTCCCAGTTGGAGAAGCCAGCGATAAGGCAATAGCGAAGGAATAACGGTAAGCCCGATCACCAGCCAGGTAAGCCAGTACTTCGGGTGCAGATAGGCCCGGCGAAAGACGTCGTCTGCACGGGCATCAGCCTGCTTGTTAACATCAGGGTTTTGCGACATATAGGTTAATTCAATACTTGTATCTGAACGTTGAGTTCTCTACGCTACATTCTGTTGTATAAAAAGCTGACCATTTAATCTGCTGACTCTTGTCATACAAAGTCGTTATACAAAATCAGAGTTGTACTTTATGACCCTTCAACTGCAAACCGGTACTGCAGCTTTCAAGATGACCGGTGGTATTTATACACTGACTACTCTTGAATTGCATTCTACCAATCCTGCGGATATCACCAATCAGCTGGAGAACATGACGCGCAAGGCACCCAAGTTTTTCCAGCAGACACCTGTCATCATCGCCTTCGACCAACTCAGCCCGGAACAACCACCGATTGATCTTTACCAACTGCGCCATAGCCTGCAACAGTTTGGCCTGATCCTGATTGCTGTTCGCGGCGGCCAGGAAAGCCATAAACAGGACGCCATGATGGCAGGCATTCCCTGGCTCCCGTCACCAAGGCAACGGAACCGGTCAGAAGAAAATTCTGCTGCTCATGTGGAAAGCCATGTTGAAACCAATGTGGTCATCATGCAGAAATCCCACACCGCCAGTCCCGCTGCAGCAGAGAGTGCCAACCAGACGCAAACATCACCAGTCATTCATAAGACCACGCTTATAGAACATCCGATCCGCTCTGGTCAGCAGGTCTATGCCGAGGGCGATCTGGTCATTACCAGCCCGGTCAGTTCCGGTGCAGAACTTCTGGCCGCCGGTAATATACACGTCTATGGTCCATTACGCGGCCGGGCCCTGGCCGGGGTCAATGGTAATACTGACGCCCGTATTTTCTGTCTGCAGTTTGAAGCTGAACTCATTTCCATCAACGGTCAGTATAAAATGCCCTCAGCAGCCAGTAACAGTGATCCCCTTTGGGGCGGTAGTGTTATTGTATCCCTCGAGGCACAAAGCTTGCACATAAAGAAACTTTAAGAAATACTGGACAATAGTTCAGTTCTTGATTTATGACAGGATTTCACCTTGGCTCGTATTATTGTTGTGACTTCTGGAAAAGGTGGTGTTGGAAAAACCACCACCAGTGCTTCCATTGCAACAGGATTGGCTCTTAAAGGTCATCGGACAGTTGTCATTGACTTTGATGTAGGCCTCAGAAACCTGGATCTCCTGATGGGCTGCGAGCGTCGTGTCGTGTACGACTTTGTCAACGTAATTAACGGCGAGGCCGAGCTGCATCAGGCGCTGATCAGAGACAAGCGCACAGAAAACCTGTCCATTCTGCCAGCATCCCAAACCCGGGACAAAGAAGCCCTTACCCATGCAGGGGTCGAAAAAGTCCTGAACCAGCTGGCAAAAGACTTTGAATACATCATCTGTGACTCTCCGGCAGGTATCGAACACGGTGCCCTGATGGCCCTCTACTTTGCCGATGAAGCCATTATTACCACAAACCCTGAAGTGTCGTCCGTCCGGGACTCTGACCGTATCCTGGGTATTTTGCAAAGCAAGTCCCGTCGTGCAGTCGAAAACCTTGAACCCGTCAAAGAGCATCTACTGGTAACCCGCTACAATCCTGAGCGGGTGACGCGGGGCGAAATGCTCAATATTCAGGATGTCGAGGAAATTCTGGCGATACCGCTGATTGGCGTAATTCCCGAGTCCACCTCAGTCTTGAAAGCCTCCAACCAGGGGGTACCCGTCGTATGCAATACCGACAGTGATGCCGGTCAGGCATACAACGATGTGGTAGCGCGCTTCCTTGGGGAAGACATACCACACCGTTTTCTCGAACCCGTCAAAAAAGGGTTCTTACAGCGCATGTTCGGAGGAATAGGATGAGTCTTATGCAGCTATTCCGCTCACGCAAAGAAGATAACAGCGCCGCGATTGCCAAGGAAAGGCTGCAGATCATAGTAGCCCATGAACGAAGCAGCCGAAGTGGGCGTGATTTTCTGCCAGCCATGGAGCGGGATATTCTTCAGGTTATTCAAAAATATATAGAGGTCCAGCAGGAGTGTATTGACATCAAGCTGGACTCTCAGGATGGTTGTTCTATCCTCGAGGTCAATGTACAGCTGCCGAACTAGTGCAGAAAAGTGCTAATACCCGCACACCCAGTTCATCCTGAGCTTGTTAGAGGATGGTGCCACCGTACTTCGACAAACTCAGCACAAACGGTATGGGTATCAACGCCTGGCCACACTTGGAGCTTGACCGAGAATAGATTGCCGTACAGCAGTTGCCACGTAGGGCAGTCTATTCCTGGACAACTTGATCCCCCGTAAAATGAAGTCAAACATATTTTTTGTGAGATCACTACCTATCGCTTCAACCCGGTCAAAAACCCAAAAGCCATTTCCGAGCTAGCCAACCGGCAGTAATGAGCGAACAGTTGACAATACCTTTAGTCACTATTTTTTGGGGCAGATTATGATTGTGATAGTTTTGAGTGCCAAGCCTGCCGAAAAATACAGACATTACATCATCACTGACTTCTGATGCATATCGTTTGGCGAGGGTACAAGCAAGATCAGCAGCTACAACACTGGCATTACAGCGGGCCAGCTCCCCAGGACTGGTTGCAAAAAAAAATCCACCATATACAAGTATGCACGCCAACACCGTTCGATTGTACAGGGTTTTGTAGAATTGATCCTTCAATGCACTGGTAAAACTGCCGTCAGGAGTCTCTTTTGGTAGAAAAAAATTTTGCCTGCACATGGGGCAACGTGTGTTCTTTTCTCGCCATTCGATAATGCATGAACGACCGAAGGCGTGCCCACACTTCAGGGTAGATAATGCATGGTCAGGCTCCTGGGAAAAATCCTCAAAGCAAATGAGGCAAGGGTTTTCAGCAGAGGTTTGAGGGAGCATGCTTATTTCATTCATTTCGGTAAATTCATTCGTATTATTCTTTTTAGACAGAGCAATCAACAACAAGTTCATACAGCCACTTACTTTAGTGGGCTCAGGCAGCATTATCCAATCCTGCTACAGGTCAGTTTCAACAATGAAATAAAACCTAACTTTGTAGTAAGATCACCGCTTACATTGCAAGGTAGCGCCATGAGCAAAGAACACTTTAATCAGGAGCTTATCCAGTTCCTCAATGCTTCTCCGACCCCTTATCATGCAGTAGCCACCATGGTGGCCAAACTACAGAAAGCGGGCTTCCAGCCATTGAGTGAGTCCGAATCCTGGTCTCTCAAAGAGGGCGGAAAATATTACGTAACCCGCAACGGATCATCCATCATTGCCTTTACCATGGGCAAACCTGAGCTGGGTGCCAGAATGGTAGGAGCGCATACCGACTCGCCCTGCCTGAAAGTAAAACCTCAGCCAGAGTTAAATAAGCACAGCTATTTTCAGCTGGGTGTTGAAGTTTATGGTGGCGTCCTGTTAAACCCATGGTTTGACCGTGACCTCTCCCTCGCTGGCCGTGTCCAATACCTCAACGATCAGCAACAGCTTTGCCAGCAACTGATCAATTTTGAGCGTGCAGTCGCCATTATCCCCAGCCTGGCTATTCACCTGGACCGCGAGGCCAATAGTGGCCGTGCCGTCAATCCACAAACCGATATCCCACCGATCCTTTTTCAACTGGCCGATGGCGAAAACGTCGATTTCCGTGAACGGCTGAAACAAGAGCTGATACGTCAAGGGCACAGCGACTGTCAGCAAGTGATGGAATACGACCTCTCTTTCTATGACACCCAAAATGCTGCCGTTATTGGCCTGAACGGTGACTTTATCGCCGGTGCCCGCCTGGATAATCTGCTCAGCTGCTATGTTGGCCTGGAGTCTTTGCTCAATCATCCGCCATCAGACACCACAGCCCTGTTGGTATGCAATGACCATGAAGAGGTGGGCAGTGTCTCAACCACCGGAGCCCAGGGGCCTTTCCTGAAGAGCGTACTGGAAAGAATGTATGGCACCGGTGAGGCACTGACCCGGGCCATGAACCGCTCCATGTTGATTTCAACGGATAATGCCCACGGCATCCACCCCAACTATGCCAGCAAGCATGACGAGCATCACGCACCGAAACTGAATCATGGGGCAGTCATCAAAGTCAACGCCAACCAGCGTTATGCCACCAATGATGAAACTTCAGCCCTTTACCGCACCCTTTGCCAGGCCAGCGGCAGCAAAGTTCAGCACTTTGTTACCCGTACCGATATGGCCTGTGGCAGCACCATTGGCCCACTGACTGCCGGCGTGCTGGGCGTACGCACACTGGATCTCGGGCTGCCAACCTTCGCCATGCACTCAATCAGAGAGCTGGCCGGGAGTGAGGACGCCTTTGAACTCAGCAAAACCCTGGCCCATTTTATGACCCTGGCCAAACTGCCATTCACTGAATAATTAATCATCAGCTGGCTCTTGAACGAGAGCCAGCAAACTTCTCCGGACATCTCGTTTTATTGGCAAAACACAACGCGAGGCCCCGTCATACGTACAATTTCAGACTCCAATTATCCGGCCGATATTGCTAACCTCGATCATGTCATCAGACCAGCCAACATTGCAGGCAACCCCATGAAACCCGAAGCCAACAACCGGCCAACACTGCGCTCAACCTCAAACTCCAGGAACGCTTTTTCACTTCATCGCAGTACGATTAATTCGGTCAAGCCGTTGCTAAAGGCTTCTGCAACATTGCCTGCGGCAAAGTCATTTGATGAGACTGGCGGCTATATCAAAGGTTATAATTGACCTTACCCCACCTTGAAACCACTGCATATTATGGACACAGTCGATAATTCACCTGTGTCCCACCATTTCTATACTGCGAACTCCGCATACAGCTCTCCGGCCAAATGAATCATTGATTTTTTCCAATAGCCTTGATGGAATAGCACTTATTCAAACATTTTACCGGCCAGGTAATTGCCTGATTTACCTGAGCTGTTCAGAATATGAAAGCTCAACGGCTGTCATCCACCATGTGACTGTATTATGCTGTATTCATCCTTACAGGATATTCAAGAGTTCAAGATCCTGAGCGATGACTTGAGTAATGGAAAGAGTCTTATCCGTTAGGTTAGCCAGGAAGGCACACTTCAACAGACAGAATGACACGGAGCTAACGCCTCTATGATATCGAAACTGCAGCCAGCCAAAAGAATGAGGCTGTTCTTTTCAGCGCTGCTTTTCACAGCACTTCTCTCAGGCAATCTCGCTCAGGCCGTCGATAAGGACATCAGCCAGCCAGTACCCACCCTGACACCCAACCTGCAACAGGCCATTGCCAGCGTTCATGTGGTACAACTGCTGTCAAGAAGCCACTACCGGAAAATCCCCCTTGACCAGAGCAATATGGAAAAGGTGTTTGATCGCTATCTTGATCGACTGGACCCGAACCGCAGCTTCTTCCTGCAGGCAGATATCCAGGATTTTGAGCCCTATCGGAAAAAACTGGGAGACTCTCTGAAAAGCGGTGACCTCAATCCCGCCTTCGCCATCTTCAACCGCTACCGTGAGCGGGCGGAGAACGCGCACGCTTCATGCTTAAACAGCTAGAACTGGGCATTAACAACCTGAACCTCAGGAAAAATGAAGAGCTGGTGATTGAGCGCAAGGATGAACCCTGGCTTACCAGCAAGCAAGCCCAGCAACGGCTTTGGATCAAGCAGTTTAAAGACAGCGTATTAAGCCAGAAGCTGAACAATAAAACCGACGAAGAAATTATCAATCAGTTGCGCCGAAGAAACACCAACCTGCTGCGCAGGCTGCACCAGAGCAAAAGCGAAGATGCCTTTCAGACCTACATCAACGCCTTCGCTGGTATTTACGACCCTCATACCCAGTACTTCTCCCCCCAGACGGCGGAGAACTTTGATATCAACATGAGCCTCTCTCTTGAAGGGATTGGTGCCGTACTCTCTGCTGAGGATGAATACACCAGGGTAGTCAGTGTTGTCCCCGGCGGCCCAGCAGAGAAAGCCGGGCAGCTGAAACCCGGTGATAAGATCGTCAGCGTTGGCCAGGGCAAAAAAGGCAACCTGGAAGATGTGGTGGGCATGCGTCTGGATGATGTGGTCAAATTAATTCGCGGAGCCAAACACACCCTGGTTCGCCTGGAGATTATTCCCGGCAGTAGCAATGACAGCAGCACCCGGGTTTATGAGATTGTCCGGGACCGGGTCAAACTGGAAGAGCAGGATGCTGCCAGTAAAATCATTGAAGTGCCCATGAACGGCAAGACCAGCCGTATCGGTGTGATCGAGTTACCCACCTTTTATATCGACTTCAAGGCTGCCCAGGCCGGTGACCCCGACTATAAAAGCACCACCCGTGACGTTCCGCAGGCTCCTGGAAAAATTAAAGAAAGAGAAAGTGGATGGCCTGATTATCGATCTTCGCGGTAATGGGGGCGGTTCACTGCAAGAAGCCAATGAGTTGACCGGACTATTTATCGACAAAGGGCCTACCGTTGTCGTCCGCAATAACCGGGGTCGCGCTGAGCGACAGGAAGACCCAGACTCAGAGCAGCTCTACCATGGCCCCATGGTGGTGATGATTGACCGCCTCAGCGCTTCCGCTTCTGAAATCTTTGCCGGGGCCATGCAGGACTACGGCCGGGCGCTGATCGTTGGCAGCCAGAGTTACGGCAAAGGTACCGTGCAAAGCATCCAGCCACTGAACCACGGGCAGCTGAAACTGACGCTGGCCAAATTCTACCGGATTTCCGGCCAGAGCACCCAGAATCGTGGCGTTATTCCCGATATCATCTTCCCTTCCCTCTACGATGGCCGGGATATTGGTGAGGACACGCTGCCGGATGCCCTGCCGTGGGACAATATCTCACCGGTATCCTACAGACCTTACGCCAACTTAAGTCCTTACCTGCCGGAGCTGCAGAAAAAGCATGAATTCCGCACCCGTAAAAATGCGGATTTTGTTTACCTCCATGAGATGAAGGACTATTTCGAACATTATGAAAATCAGAAAAAGGTTTCCCTGAATCAGGAAAGACGACAACTGGAGCTGCAAACCATGCGCAGCCAGCGACTGGCCATTGAAAATCGCCTGCGAAAATCCAGAGGTCTGGCATTGCTGAACAACCTGGATGAGCTGGAGGAGATCAACAACCAGGAACAGGAGCAGAAGAAAAAAGATAAAGAGCCTGATGCCTTCCTGAAGGAAGCGGGTGTCATCCTGACCGATATGGTGAAAGCCAGCAACAATAAGCGACTCTTTACCCGTCGTTCCGGCTAAAAGTCAGCATTGATTCACATGCCCGCTCTTGCGGGCTTTTTAATGCCAAGCACAATCCCCCCCCTTGCGCCAACATAGCTGTTGCCTCTCCTGAATTTAAAAACCTGAACAGCCAGTGAGTGATCAATGGCCCGCTATTCAGAAGAGCCCATCATGCAAAAGATGATGCCACCCAATAATGACGGGTTTGAAAATTATTATGCAGTAAAAATTCCAACACACTACACTAGCTCCTGCATCCATGCAGTCGTGCGGCGTTATAACTCCGGTCACATAGCTAACCGGGAATAGACTGCCCACTTAGCCAGAAATATACAATTCCATTTGGCGAACTGCTTATCTGATCAGTCCTTTGACATCAGGTTTCAGGAAAATAACAAACGGGGTGGTGAAAGTGAGCTTGACAGCCGGGTCCGCTTTAGAGTCAGCGGCATGCAAAGAGGATAAAGCAATGTCAGGCGTTTTTTCCGCACACGAAGCCATCATGGAAATGTTGGTTCTGCAATCTGAACGGGATACGGCAAAGGGCCTGAAAACGGCAATCCTGGCATCAGGGTACCCGGGGTCACCACTGGCCGAAGTGGATTCGACGCTGAGAAAAAACCATGAAAGACTGCAACGCCACCGAATTCATTATCTGCCAGGTGTTAACGAGGAACTGAGTGCTACCGCTTTGATGGGCTCCCAGATGGCTGCCCTGTACCCGGGAAATGATTATGATGGGATCCTGGGGCTGTGGTTTGGGAAGTCTCCCGGTGCCGATCGCTCCGGTGATGCCTTCAGGCACGGAAACTACGCCGGTGTCAGCGAATACGGAGGCGTTCTGGTTCTGGTGGGAGATGATGCCACCTGCTCATCATCGGCACTGCCTTCATGTTCAATTACTACCTTATATGACAGTTGTATGCCGGTATTGTGTCCGGGAAATCTCCGGGAACTGATTGAATTTGGACTTTTCGGCTTTGAGCTGTCCCGTTATTCCGGCCTCTGGGTTGGGATAAAAGTGTCGTCTGTTATCGGTGGTTTAAGCGAAACCCTGGATTTTTCCATGCCTTTTCCGGTTATCAGCAAACCTGAGCCCGGAAACCCTGAACAGCTATTGGTACCGAGAGTCATATCCAAATTGTTGCCTCCCGGGACCATGCGTGTGGAACGTGACATTCATACTCACCGCGAAGCGAATGCCATCGCTATGGCGGCGGTCAACGACCTGAACTCTATCACTTGCTGTGCTGAAGAAAAGGCCAGGCTGGGCATCCTGGCTGCCGGGGAAACCTACTATCACCTGATGGCCGCGCTTGCACTGCTAGGCCTGAAGCAACAGGATCTCCAACAGTACGGCATTCGGCTGCTAAAGTTGGGTATGGTCTATCCATTGGATCCGGACATCATTATTCGCTTTGCCAATGGCCTGGAACGACTTGTAGTGATTGAAGAGAAACGGGGGTTTATTGAGTCAGGGGTAAAGTCCATTCTTTATTCCGAGTCAAATAGCCCTGTCGTTTGTGGTAAGCAGGATGAATACGGAGCCTGTCTATTTCCCCCCTGGGGAGGGCTGGATGCAGAAACTATTGCCGTTGCCCTTGAACCCTACCTGCAGTTATGGAGTACCGCCAATACCTGTCTATCGCCTGTCGTGAGGTCGGATTATGTCGGGCAGGGGCCACAGAGATTACCCTATTTTTGTCCCGGTTGCCCCCACAGCCGTTCTACCCGGTTGCCTGCAAATGCCCTGACTGGCCTCGGTGTTGGTTGTCATGGTATCCAGGCCTTGCATTCAAACGACATTGGAAGCATGACCCAGATGGGAGGAGAGGGTGTCCAGCTGGTTGGTATGTCTCCATTTCTGAATATCCCGCACCAGTTCCAGAATATAGGCGATGGTACATTTTTTCACTCTGGCTCCCTGGCGATAAGACAGGCCGTTGTGGCCAATAGCAATATTACCTTCAAGCTGCTTTATAACAGCGCTATTGCCATGACAGACAGTCCGTTGCCGAAAGAAAATATCTCGACCCCTGTGCTGGTGATGATGCTCTATGCTGAGGGAGTCAGGCAGGTAGCAGTGGTCAGTGATGATATCCGGCGCTATCAGGACCAGCTGGATCAACGCACAATGGTTGGAATGGCTGACGATCTGGCTACTGTCCAGACTCGGTTAAGTCGTATCAAGGGGGTTACGGTGCTTATTTATGATCGTACCTGTGCCCTGGCCAGACGAAGAGATCGGCAAAACAATAACACGCCGCAGGACTATGTATACATTAACCAGCAGTTGTGTGAAGGCTGCGACCAGTGTGTGCTTGAGTCAGGTTGTCTTAGCCTGCTGCCCGAGGACACGGAATTTGGCCAGAAACTGAAAGTGGATCAGACCAGCTGCAACCAAGACCTGGCCTGCGTAAAAGCGCTTTGCCCTGCATTGGTGACCATTAAAAATGGTTGTCGAACGACGTTTACATCTTCGCCCCTGACCCGTGATATCCAGATCGCTCTGCCCGATCCCATAGCAAAAAGCGGTACCACCAACCTGTATATTACCGGCATGGGCGGCACCGGGGTGACCTCCATGGGGCAAATTCTGGCCAGCGCCGCATCAACCGATGGTAAATTCGTCTCTCTGGTCAATAAAAAGGGGCTAAGCCAGAGGGCAGGAGTGGTTGGCTCACATTTGAAGATTTCCGAGGCTCCCGGTATCAGCAGCCCAATCATTGTTCCGGGCAGTGCGGACGCTTATATTGTGCTGGATGTATGGTCTGCTTTAGAGGCTGACTCATTAAAGTTGACCTGCGTTGACAAGACCGTTGCCGTGATATCTACGGCCAGGTTTTCATCGCTTAATTTACACAACAATGTATTGATAGATAAAATGACGATTGCTGATGCTGTGGATGCCATACAGGAAAACACTGATCGAGAGCGTAATGTCTGTTTCGATTTTTGTGAACTGGCTGAGCTGGCATTTAACCGCAGAGAGTTGGCAAATGTTATTATCCTTGGGACTGCATACCAGCGGGGGAATTATCCCATTAGCCAGATCATCCCTGGAATCGGCTATTGTTGCGGCCCTCGGTGATGGTATTGCTGTCCGACAGGCATTTTTGCTCGGGCGAAAGCTGTGTCTTGACCCGGATGCACTGTTCAAATCGGTTGCATCTGTGAAGGGTACAGCCAGCAATATTTATGACCGCTTCTTGTTGCGTATCAGGGAGTTGGAAGATTATCAGGATATTCATTACGCCAGAAAATATCAGGATTTTGTGCGCCGGGTGTTGGCTGTTGATGAATCAATGGGGCACACGGAACTCAGTACGGCGGTGATTCTGAATTTATACCAATTGATGGCCAGCAAGGACGAATATGAAGTGGCCCGTCTTTACCTTAAACCAGACTTTCAGACTGGAGTGAAGCGAATGTTTGGCCACAATGCAGAACTTTCCTACCACTTTGCCCTGCCCTTTAGCCAAAAGAAATTTCAACTGCCATCATGGGGTAAATGGTTCCTTAAATTACTAAGATATTGTCGTTTTTTGCGAGGTTCCCGGTTTGATATTTTTGCCTATAGCAATATTCGCAAACTGGAAAAAGAGGCACTGGCGCAATATCAGTCTATTATTAACCAACATTTAGACTTTATCACCCATGACAACTATAAGGTTATGGTTGAATTCGCCCAATTACCTGAACAGATTCAGGGGTATGGCCAGGTAAAAATAAACACCATCACCGCATTCCTGAAGAAAGCGGAACGTTTTGGTTTTGTCAGTCGAGAAAGAATACCGACACGACACTGGGGCTCCTAAACAGGAAAATAATATATTTTTAATTGATTATCTGACAGTAATTAATAAGTGACTTATATTGGAGTGTCGTTGTTCAGGGAAAAGGCAAACTGGAAGATACCACTGATTCTTGTGCCAACCATGGTGTGAATTTGCCTTGGTTAATAACGGGCATGGGGGATATGTTTAATGTGCGAGTTTCTTAATGGTCAGTTTTCTGCCGGTTTGGTCGCCATGGGGGGTTATCTGCCTGGTAAAAATATCAGGGAAAGAGACGCTTCCCAGTTGCCCGCCTATCTTGCCAAGCAGACTCGCCTGCACCATGATTATTTAAAACCCATCTCGGAAAATGGCTTGCTGCCGGGAACCGTAGAAACGAATTATGACGGGTGGCAAAGTCAGCCATGGTATAAGGCCTGGTTTGATCGTCTGCCGGATAAAAAGAAGAGTAATCCGTTTGCAGGGATTGAAACTCGTTGCCGGGTACCGGTAGACCCAGAATCCAGAGCTAACGCTATCCGGCCCCATCTGATGCTATCTTCTGATGCCGAGACTTTGGCCGGTGCGCTTGCTCTGTACAATGCAGGAATGGATCAGAGCATGGTTGACTTGCTGATGGTCAGTTCCCTTGTGCCGGACCGGCATGTTCCCCTGAATGCTTCACTGGTTCAACATAAACTCAAGCTGCCCAACGCTGGTGCCTATAACATTGATACCTGTTGTTCCTCGTTTATTACCATGCTGGAAATGGCAGTACTCTACGTGCGTTGTGGTTTGAAGCGCAATGTGATGATTATTGGCAGTGCTATTGATTCACATATTAGCGATAAATCCAATTACTACAGTCCGAATACCGGCGATGCGGCGGTCGCCGGTATTGTATCCAGGGTGGACGAGGGATACGGGTATATTAGCTCACACTCCATCAGCCAGGGAGCTCGCCATGCTGCCATTGTCTTTCAGCGTCGTCGGCCCAGGCTGTCTGCCATTACCTCGCAGGGGCCCGATTTTGAACAGGAATTTGTTACCTTCAACGACCCGTCACTCTGCAAGGAAATAGCCGAAAATTGCCGGGATGACATAGTGACTGTTGTTGATGGAGCCTTGGGCAAGGCCAACTATAGCCGTGAGGATATTGATTTTCTTGTTGCCCATCAACCTGTTCACTGGGCGGGCAATGCCTGGCGAGAGGCGCTCGGTATTCCTGCCGGTAAATACCATGAAACATTCCGGCATTACGGGAATATCGCCGTGGCGTCGGTAGCAGTTAATCTCCTGGATGCGCTGGAAAAAGGGAAAGTGAATTGCGGTGATAATGTTGTGATGGTGTCGTCAGGTGTCGGTGAAAACCATGGCGCTTTATTACAAAAAATCTCACCCCGTCTTTTGCAAGTCAATGGTTTGTGAGCATCGCTTTGTTAATCAACTTGATGTTGGATGAGATATTTATGGCTGTTAATATCCTTGGCGTGGGTGCCTATTTACCAGAGAATACTGTCAGTAATAATGAGTTTGATTACAAATCCAGGGGTGTGACTGATGAGTGGCTGCTAAGCGCGGGAATCAAAAACAGGCGATTTGCCAGTCGTCATACTGATTATATTGATCTGGCTTACCGTGCCTCGCTCAGAGCCATTACCCAGGCGAGCATATCTGTTGACAATATTGGCTTACTGATTTTGGTTGCCAGCACTATTAATGCCGAATGCATTATCCCGACAGGTATCGCTGAATTAAAAGACAGGCTGAAACTCGGAAATTGCTTATATCTGCATATGCTGGAATCTTGTAATGGTGTCATCCAGGCAATGGAGTTTGGGGCTTATGCAATCGAATCCGGACAGACTGACAATGTATTGATTGTCTCCAGTGAGACATTTTCCAAACTACAGGACGATACATCTGAAGCATCCATGAAAATTGCCATGAGTATGGGGGATGGCGCAGGAGCGATTATTTTAGGCGCAGATGGTCAACAAAATGGCCGGATTGCAGCACATATCACCAGTGATTCCAGGTTTCAAAGTGGCCTGGTCATGCAGGTTAATGAAAACATTAAAGACAACAGGGCCAGTAATAAAATCAGTTTCAGGTTCAGAGAATTGATGTCGATGCCTGAACCCCTTAAGCCTGAAGGTGTTTTTGATAAGCTAAAGATTTTCTCGACTGAAATGATATCGGATGTAATCAATAAGGCGTTGGCAAAAGCAGGTTTGAGTGATCATGAGATTGATTTTTTTATTCTTCATCAACCAAACAGAGTATTTCTTGAATCCTGGAAGGAAGCACTGGGTATTCAACAGAATAAGACGGTAGATACTTTAGAAGAATATGGAAATGTATCCTCCGCTTCGGTATTGATCAACCTGACGATGGCGTGTCAGCTCAATAAGATACGTTCAGGTGATACCATAGTAATGGCTTCTGTGGGGGAAAATAGTGCAGGTTGCAGTATCTGGACATGGAATAATGATAAAAAGCCTGAAAATTATTTACTTAATAAACAGCCAATGACGTTTGCAGGGCAGTTAATTAACTCAAGAAATTATACAACTAATGAATTGTGGGAAAGATTTATCTTGCCTGACTCGGAAGTTGCCCGCAAGCCCGGTGAGTTTTTCACTCAGCATGTTGCTAACACGGCGGTTTTTGAACAGGTTTCCACTGTTGATGCATTTGACTATGTCAGCGATATCAGGAAACTGGAAGAGTGGACGATGTCCATACAAAATCTGCGGATTGCCAAAGATGATATCTATGAGGGAGATGAGTCATTGGCACCTGCTGGCAGGGTCTTTTTACGTTGTCTTGCTTGCCGGGAAGAGTATCGAATCAATTGGCTGGTAGGGCATGACAACCCTGATGATCTTTGGATGAATTACCAGTGTCAGTTGTTGGATGCTCAACCGTTGTTTGGCAGGCCTGGTTCTGTCTTGTTATGGATAACTTATGGCCATGCCCGGTTTTTAAATGATCCTTTGTATGCAAAAGCGTTTGGCTTAATGTATAGCGCCCATAATATTGAAATTAATAATTTAAAGAAAATTCTCGAAGATAGATATGCCAAATAATCAAGAAGTATCCCAGGAGACTACAGGCGTTATGAGGGTTCCGGATAAACGTGGCAGCGTCGTTCTTATCACTGGCGGTACATCAGGAATAGGAAGGGCAACAGCCCTTGCTTTTGCCAGAAACAACTCAACGGTGCTGGTCTGTGGCAGGCGTGAGGATGCCGGGGAACAAACGGTTGATGCCATTCGTCGTCTGGGCGGTAACGGAACGTTTATTCGGGCGGATGTTTCCGATCCGGATGAGGTTCGGACAATGTTTGCTGTTATCCGTGACCAGTACGGAACCCTCGACTGTGCCTTCAATAATGCTGGCAACCATTGTATTCCCAAGCCGCTGACAGATACCTCCACGGCAAGCTGGAATGCGACTATTGCTACGCATCTGACCGGAACCTGGCTGTGCATGAAACATGAACTGGTCATGATGAGCGCCTGTAGTCGGGGTGTGATTATCAATATGTCATCAGTTGCAGGCTTGGCGGGGACGTCGGGGTTGTCCGCTTATACCGCTGCCAAACATGGGGTGATTGGTTTAACAAAAGTGGCGGCACTGGAATATGCCACAGAGGGAATTCGGGTCAATGCGCTGGCCCCGGGTGGGATCTTGACCAATGTGACGGCCTCGTTGTCAGATAACTGTCGTCAGGCACTGGCCGACTTTCATCCGCTAAAGAGACTTGGAACACCTGATGAGGTTGCGAATGCGGTGGTGTGGTTATGCTCAGATGAGGCGTCGTTCATTACTGGCAACATCTTTACTATTGATGGTGGCGTTACTGCCGGTTATACACCCTTGTAGCTAGAACAGTTTTTTGCCAATTTTATTTTGTATGCTGTGGCAATGATGTTGCCATAGCGTGTCAGATACACAGGTGTAATCTTCTTCAGATAAGGCAGTTTCCAGTTGTGACAGTGCATGATGAATAACGATCGATTCCGAGAATGGGTTCGCTAGTAAATCTTTCAGCTCTGAATGCTGACGGAAAGTGTAGATCTGATGATAAATGCTGACAATATCCCCGGGATGACAAGCTCTGGTTATAGTCATCACCGGTTCTGAAGTTGTCTTGTCCTCCTGCATATTGGTATATACCTGGTCTGCAATAACACAAAGCCGTAAATTACCAAGGCGTTTCAAATCCTGAAAGCTCAGTTCGCCTTGTTTAACCGGGAATTCATAACCTTTCAATGTACCTATTGGATCATTAACGGATGAATATAGCAGCGATTGGCCAAGTCTCAGAAAATAAAGAGCTGAAAGAGGAACGCTATAAATATCAGTAAAAGAATACTGCATAGTATGCGCTATGGTTTTATGGCCGTTTTCATCCAAAAAGTTATAAATGGCTATCGCCATCAGGCAAATATGGTTTCTGTATGATTGGTCAAGCTTGCTATTGTTGGCAAGATTATAAATTTCCTGAATAAACACAGTCGTGTGTTTTTTCAAATTTTTATAATAAATTGCTTCCATTGCTAAAACATCAGGATTTTTTAATCGATTAATCTGATACCTGGTCAACAAAGCCGATATTTTTGTCTTATCCATGCTGGATAGCAACACCATTTCACTGAATTCTTCCAGCTTGTTAACGCTATTACTATACATGTCGTCTAATTCAGAAGGCGTGATAAGACGCCTTGCCAGATCCGTGAAAAGTACATCAGCTACGCCATCGGACCGGGGATCAATTTTCAGGTTGTCCTGTTGCAGGTCGCCGGGGTCAAGTACAGATGCGGATCTTTCCCCAAACGCTGCACCTTTGGCAGCAGCCGTATTAAGTGAAGCATCTTGCTGGTTGTCAGGACCAGGGATGAAGTTAGCTAATGTCGATGACAACTCTGAAAAAGTATCCATTACCGATATACAACCGTCATTCAGCACCTGAATAAGAGTTTATCATTAATGTCTTTTGCCCGATTAATGATTTATTCCAACATCCCCCAGAACTTCCGCAAGACTGGACCGGGAAAGCTGCCCCTGCAACTGCCCATCGTCATCAACAACGGGGAGGGGAAAGTCGGTGTCCAGGGTATCGGGAATAACGGACTCCAGTATTGAGTCTGCCTGAATAGTCGGCACCGTCTCAATCAATATCGAGGTGACCTTCTTGTGGCTCCCCTTCTGCACGGCCTGCTCAAGGGTCTGCTGAAGAATCACCCCCTGATAGCCATCATCATTAACGTAATAGCCAAAGTCTTCAGAGGTCTTTTTCATCTGACTCAAGGCTTCATCAATGGTTTCCGCGGTAATGCGGCAGGCCGGAGGTTTCATCACCGTTTCTACGGTCAATGCCCGGGCACGGTTAACATCCTTAACAAACGCTTCCACATAATCCGTGGCCGGATTCAACAGAATATCTTCCGGAGCCCCCTGCTGAACCAGCTCACCATCTTTCAGAATGGCAATGCGATCACCCAGCCTCAGCGCTTCATCCAGGTCATGGGTAATAAAAACAATGGTTTTCTGGAGCTTACTCTGCAAGCCGATTAACTGATCCTGCATCTCACTGCGAATCAGTGGATCCAGGGCGGAGAAAGCTTCGTCCATCAATAGAATTTCCGCATCGGTACACAGCGCCCTGGCCAGACCAACCCTCTGCTGCTGCCCGCCCGACAACTGGGAGGGGTATTGCTGCTCATAGCCAGCCAGCCCCACGGTATCCAGCCATTGTTCCGCTTTCTTCAGTCGCTCGGCTTTGCCAACACCCTGAACCGACAGACCATAGGCAACATTGTCTATGACCGTCCGGTGAGGCATCAGACCAAAACGCTGAAAGACCATGGACATCTTCTGACGTCGAAAGCTTTCCAGCTCTTTGGCGGAAAACCGGGTAATATCGGTGCCATCCACCAGGATCTCCCCCTCAGTGGGATCAATCAAACGGTTAAAATGGCGAATCAAGGTGGATTTACCGGATCCGGAAAGCCCCATAATCACAAAAATCTCACCTGCCTTGACGTCCAGGTTGATATCCCTGAGCCCAAGCGTATGCCCGGTATCAGCCAGAATCTGATCTTTGGATTCCCCCTGATGAACCCGGGACATGACCTTGTCAGGCTGTTTCCCGAATAATTTGTACAGGCCACGAATCTGGATCAGAGGTTTTGTCTTGTCACTGTTATGCATGCTCAGCGCCTCCCAGATGTTTCTGGGTTCTGCGGGCATAAGCCTGAGAAACCCGGTCAAAGATGATCGCCAGCGCAACAATGGCAAGACCATTGAGCAGCCCCAGGGTGAAATACTGATTGGTAATGGATTTCAGTACCGGCTGCCCCAGGCCCTTCACGCCAATCATGGAAGCGATCACCACCATGGCCAGCGCCATCATTATGGTCTGGTTAATACCGGCCATAATGGTAGGCATTGCCAGTGGCAGCTGTACCCCCCACAACCGTTGCCACGGGCTGGCACCATAAGCGGTAGCGGCTTCCAATACCTCTTTATCCACCAGCCGAATCCCCAGGTTGGTCAGTCGAATAACCGGTGGAATAGCATAAATAACCACCGCGATCACACCGGGAATCTTGCCAATCCCCAGCAACATCACCACCGGAATCAGATAAACAAATGCCGGCATGGTCTGCATGATATCCAGCATCGGCGTTACCAGCTTCTGCACCCGGTCAGAACGGGCCATGGCGATACCGATTGGAATGCCCAGCACCAGAGAGAGCAAAGTGCATACCGTGATAACACTGAGGGTTCTCATGGTATTTTCCCACATACCAAAATAACCAATGGTCAACAGGGAACAGACAACACCCAGGCACAGCTTCCAGGAACGGCTGGCGCCGTAGGCCAAACCGGTGATAGCCGCCAGTATCAGTAACCAGGGAGAGCTGATCAGCAGGTTTTCAAACCAGACAAGAAAAGAGAGTAACGGGTCAAAAAACGACTCAATCAAATCGCCATGTTCCCGGGAAAATTCCCGGTAGGCACCATCCAGAGTCTTTCGCAAAGCGATCAGGTCACTGCGTTCCATATCCGGGAACTCAGTAACCCAGGATTCCTTAGCCATACACTTCAGCCTTTATTATGGGTGATTGGCACAGTATTCAGAGTATGGAGTTTACGCCTTTCGACTCCGCTCAAGACGAACGGAGTTTGGAGGTCAATAAATAAACCCATCCAGTGGTGACTTTAGAGAGCCGCAAGCTCTTGCTTTACTTTTGCCACCACATCAGCAGGCAACCACTGGGACCAGACGGACTCATAGTTGGTCAGGAAATGCTCCATGGCGATTTCACCATCCGCCTGGTTTTCTTCCATCCAGGCCAACAGCTCATTCATCTGCTGATTGGTAAACGAGCGCCCTGCCAGGTACTTATAGGCTGCCGGTGCTTTAACCGCGAAACGTTCGGTGGTAATGGTATTGACCGGTGATGGCGGATACATAGTAACTTTCGGAGACTCACAATCTTCTTTGGTGGTACAGTTGATGAATTCATCAACATCAACACCGGAACCGAAATCTACCTTGACCATTTCATACTTGCCCAGTACCGCCGAGGGTGCCCAGTAATAGCCAAACCAGGCCTCTTCCCGCTCATAGGCTTTGGCAATAGCGCCGGACATACCGGCACCGGAACCCGGGTCAACCAGGTCGAACCCATGTTCTTCCAGCTCCAGTGCCCTGAACAAGTTGCCAGAATTAATCTGGCAGTTCCAGCCCGCCGGGCAACCGTAAAAAGCGGACAGGCTGGAATCTTCCGGATGCTTGAAGATGGCTGCCTTCCCTTTAATACCCTTGATGGTTTTCAGCTCAGGGTCTTTTTCTACCATGTATTTCGGTACCCAGAACCCTTCCTCACCGCCTTCTGACAGCGAGTTGCCAGCATAGCGAAGGCGCTTTTCCTCAACACCTTTATCGAAAGCCTGCCTCATGGAGTTACTCCACATTTCCGGCGCGATATCCGGCTCTCCTTTTTCAACCATGGAGGTACCTGTCGCCATGGTGTCGCCGGGCACCAGCTCCACATTACAGCCAAAGACATTCTCAAGAATAAATTGATCAACGTGAGCTATCAGCGTTGCCGAGTTCCAGTTCATATCGGCGACAGTGACATCACCGCATTCATCAGCGGACACAGAGGCAGCAAAAGGGAGGGAAGCAGCCAGTAAGGCAGCGGCAGACAATGTTCTTTTTAGCATGTGCAATCCTGTTTTTATTAATCCGTTTCTGATACCGGGCAGTGCCTTCCTGGCTCTATGGTGTAGAAAGGGATTAAAAATTTCTGCTCCTGCGGTTTTCCGTACGCCGATTTACAGCAGAAATTTTAAGCCCATTTTCCAGCGCCGAACACTTAACTGTACTTTCCCGTATATCAACTGGTGCACTAACTTACACTTCTAATGATTAGATTTCAAATTACTTTCATCAACACCCCAGAGAAAAAGACCAAAAATCAAACAGCTAAGGTTCTGTCCCGGCGATATCCAGAAGCGGCGCGGCATCAATGGACTCGGCATCCATCATGGCTGCAACCCGTTGCAAAGACGACAAGACCTGTGTTTTCTCCCACGCCTCCAGCGCCTCAAAACGCTCAATAAACTGTTCATGCAGTAGCGTCGGTGCTGTTGCCAATACAGAGCGTCCGAGCTCGGTCAACCGTGCGTTAACAATTCGTTTATCACTGATGCTTCGGACTCGCTCCAGATACTGCCGCTCTTCCAGCCGATTCAAAATAATGGTTACTGTCGCCTGGCTCAGGGAAACATCCTGGGAAATCCGCTTGACCGTCACATCACCGAGATCGCTGATTGCCTTCAACACCATGATCTGGGGCGTGGTCAGGCCACAGGCTTTGATCATACGTTTTGAGTGCAGATCCGTTGCACGTATTATGCGTCTTAGAGAAATAAGTACGTCAGTCCAGTAACACGGTTCAGTCATACAATTTACTCATCGAAGAGGTTTAGAAAACAGACGTATTTATTTGCCACAAAATAAACCGCAAAACAAACACAATTTGATCTCAAATAGTTTGAACTGTAATATATTTCACCTAGACTCCTAATTAAAGTTGTATACAGGATCCTCTTCATGTTCATCCCCTCAGAGCGTTGACGGACTTCTTGCTCCAAACCCAAACGATCAAATTGATTTTGACTATTCAGCAAGAGCCAGCAACATGTCCCAACCGGAAATCTCTATGCCTTCCAGGCAAACCATCAACCCCCCCGTATTTTTTGGCTCAGCCATGTTAATACTTTTACTGGTGGGCTATACGGTTTTTTTCCCTGAAGATGCCAATAGCCGCTTTACGCATCTCCAGTCCAGCATCATGACCAACGCCAGCTGGTTTTATGTCATGGCCGTGGCCCTGATCCTTCTGTGCGTCGCCTTTCTGGGGCTATCCCGATATGGTGATATAAAGCTGGGCCCTGATCATGCCGAACCCTCATTCAGCTTTGGCTCCTGGTTCGCCATGCTCTTTTCTGCGGGCATGGGCATCGGCCTGATGTTTTTCGGTGTCGCCGAGCCGGTTATGCACTTCCTGTCTCCACCGCTGGGTGAGCCTGGTACGGTGGAAGCCGCCAGAGAAGCCATGAAACTCACCTTTTTCCACTGGGGTCTTCATGCCTGGGCGATTTATGCCATCGTGGCGCTGATTCTTGCCTTTTTCGGTTACCGGCATAACTTGCCGCTCACTCTCCGCTCAGCTCTTTACCCCATCATCGGTGACCGTATTTACGGCATTCCCGGCCATACCATTGATGTGTTCGCCATACTGGGCACCATTTTTGGTGTTGCAACTGCGCTGGGTTATGGGGTTTTGCAGGTTAACTCGGGGCTGAACTACCTTTTCGGTATCGACATCAGCACACAGACACAGGTTATTCTGATCGTGGTCATCACAGCACTGGCCACCATTTCTGTGGCGACAGGCCTTGATAAAGGTATCCGACGCCTCTCAGAAGCCAACCTGCTACTGGCACTGATGTTATTAGTGATGGTGGTACTGCTCGGACCCACCGTTCTGCTGTTGCAGATGTTCGTGCAAAATACCGGTGGTTATCTGTCTGACATCGTCGGTAAAACCTTCAATCTCTACGCCTATCAGCCCACCGAGTGGCTTGGCGGCTGGACCTTATTCTATTGGGCCTGGTGGCTCTCCTGGTCACCGTTTGTCGGTATGTTTATTGCCCGTATTTCCAGGGGCAGAACCATCCGCGAGTTTGTTACCGGCGTTCTGTTCGTACCAACAGGCTGACGCTGATCTGGATGACCGCTTTTGGCAATACCGCCATTGATATGATCATGAACCGGGGCATGACCGGTTTGGGTCAGGCCGTAGAAACCGATGTACCCATTGCGCTGTTCAGGTTTCTGGAATATTTCCCGTTCTCAAATGTACTCTCGATGGTGGCCATTGCCATGGTCGTGATCTTTTTTGTCACCTCCTCCGACTCCAGTGCCATGGTTGTCGATATGCTCGCCTCCGGGGGCAACAGTAAAACGCCGCTCTGGCAGCGGGTGTTCTGGTCCGGCCTTATAGGCATTGTAGCCATGGTGCTGCTATTGGCCGGTGGCCTGGAGGCCCTGCAAACGGTGACCATCGCCTCAGCACTGCCTTTTTCCATCGTACTGTTGGTGTCGGCTTATGGCTTACTGAAAGCGCTGGCTGTTGATGCTGCCAAGAAAGCCAGCCTGGAAAGAACCACCCTCACCCCCAAAGTGGGTCATAAACCGATTCCCTGGCAGAACCGGCTGGCGACGATGGTCAGCTTTCCCCGACGGGCCCATGTCAATCGGTTTATTCAGGATGTTGCTCTCCCGGCTATGGAGTCCGTCGCATCAGAACTGGGCAAACAGGGGGTAGAAAGCACGATTCAACTGGATACCGAAAAACAGATACCCAGCCTGGTGGTACTCCACGGCGATGAAGTGGACTTCTTTTACAAAGTAACGCCCCGCTCTTACCTTCAGCCCAGTTTTATGCTGGACGAAGAAGATGAAGAACAACGCAAATACTTCCGGGCCGAAGTTTTCCTGAGAGAAGGCGGCCAGGGTTACGACATTATGGGCTGGACCAGTGATCAGGTGATTGGTGATATTATCGATCAGTATGAAAAGCACATGCATTTCCTGCACATGGTTCGATAATCTGACCGCACCTCGTTTCCCCGCCAAACGAGGTGCACAGTTCGCTATTTAATGTATGGGTAGACAAAGCCAAACTGCTGCCCTGTCAGATTAATGGTCACTCTTGAATTGTATGAGGTATCGTAACGCTCCATCCAACCATCAGCAGTAATGTGGTAATTGTTCTTGCTGCCATCCCTGCTCAGATGCCCGGACAGATTTCCGTTTAAGGTCTTCCCATACACATTGATCCCTTTAAAGAAAAAGCTGAAATTGACCCCACTGCAAACATTTACCAGATCGGCATGACTGCTATAGGGGATCACTACATACTGCTCTTCACGACCACCCGTTGGCTTAAGCCTGAAACGCAGCACCATTATGCCCGCGTGGCTGATATGCAGATAAAGCACCAGTTCAGAGAGCCAGAGATTTTCAGTTTTGGCAATTCTGTAAGCATCAAAACGATAGGTTCCGGCGGGTATTTGACAGGCAGTAAAGGAGGATAAGTCAGGGGACATCGGCGGCGTATAGGCAGGTGCGGGCCCTGTTCTATAACCATGATATAAGTAATCCTGCGGGGGTGGGTATAACGGCCCTTCAGGCTGAGGATGGGCCGGCACCTCAGGGTAAGGTGGAGGGGTAAACCGTTCGAGGCCGATTGGTTTACCCAGGACAATCGATGGTAATAAAAGGATAAATGGATACAGTTTCATAACACCACAACCATAACATTATTCTTCCGGGCTAGAAGAATAGGCCATTTCCCCCGTATTTACAGGATGACTGTGAAATTAAACATCAGATTCAGATACCCGGAATGCAGTCACTGCGGGCCTACTGAAATGGATTCATTACAGTATCGAGCAGTTCCCACATACTGTTGCGTTTCTGAATTTCGCTGATTGCTCTGCCTTGAATCATCAGTTGTAACAACTCTTGTATATCGTTATGACCGTGATTTTTTGCCCATTTCAGTTTGCTATCCAGTGCCCTGCGGACTTTGTCCGTCGGCTTTGCCCCCGCGCTCAAAATCGTGCCATATAAACATTCTGCGTCATCGTAACGGTCAGTCACTATTGCCCGCTCCAGAGCTTCATTCAGTTTATCCAGAACCCCATCCGTTAGCGTTGCCCCCAGGGCCAGAATGACACCTGCTAAGCACTCTGCGCCATCGTAATGATCGTCAGCTATGGCCCGCTCCACAGACTCATTCAGTTTGCTTACGTCATCGTCCGTCAGCTCTACCCCGGTACTCTTTATGGTGGTTATGGTGGATACTAACCGTTCTGCCCGCCCGTAGTTCTGGAAAGCTGCTGCCCATACCAGATGACTCCTCAGTTTTTCCTGGTCATCCTCCGTCAGCTTTGTCCCGGTGCTGACAATGATGGATAGTAACAGCTCTTCCACATCGTAAAGAAGGTGATCTACTGCCAGTATCAGACGGTTACTCAGTGCTATCCGGGTATCCTCCGTCAGCTCTGTCCCAGTGCTGACAATGATGGATAGTAATAGCTTTGCCTTATCGTAAAGACGGTTATCTAATGCCTCTATCAGACCTTTACTCAGTTCTATCCGGACATCCTCCGTCAGCTCTGTCTCAGTGCTTACAAAGACGGACTTTAACAGCTCTGCCTTATCGTAAAGACGGTTATCTACTGCCACTATCAGACCTTTGCCCAGTGCTATCCGGTCCTCCTTCGTCAGCTCTGTATCAGTGCTGACAATGATGGATAGTATCAGCTTTGCCTTATCGTAAAGACGGTTATCTATTGCCACTATCAGACCGTTACTCAGTGCTATCCGGTCCTCCTTCGTCAGCTCTGTCCCAGTGCTGACAATGAAGGACAGTAACAGCATTGCCTGATCGTAAAGACGGTGATCATCTACTGCCTCTACCAGACCGTTACTCAGTGCTATCCGGACATCCTCTGGCAACTCTGCCCCAGTGATTTCAACGATGGATTGAATCCGTTCTAAAATGTCATACCAGCGGTACTTTAGTGCAAATATCACGCCTTCATTCAGTATTCTCTGCTCTTCGCAGGTCAGCATTGACCCTGTATCCTGAGTAATGCGTTGTCGTTGCAGTTCCTGAGAAGGCAGGGTATTGGTCTGTCTTTCCTGATTTGCCACCTCCTTTGCTTCGACGACAAGACCCCATAATTTTACTAACTCAGACAGGCCGCCTTTCAATAATGGACTGACTTTCCTTTCTTCTATTTGATGATGGTTGACATGCACCGGCTTCAGGCAGTCTGTTTTGATGGGATTCGCACAAAAGGCTGTAGTCATCACATCCCGGAAAAATGCTTTACCCAGTGCATCAGCAGGTTGTAGCTGGTCAGCTGGCAACACCAGATCGTAAGTCAGATTCTCAATGGAAATATCGCGCTGTGGCGCAGTTTTTAGAGAATCTGCTTTTAGAGAAGCTGCCGGTTGTTTTTCCTGAGTTACGTCTGGCTGCCTGTTTCGATAATTGCTGGCTAAATCAACTAAGACTGGGAAATTCATTATATAGATCCTTTTGATAATTCTTATTAGATAACAGTTAATGAATTTTGTTCCATTTTTCTACAGATAATCATTTAGCCTATTACGCCTTCGTTTGAAGTTACTGACTGAATCTCGGTCAAAGTGGAATTAAAAGTGGAATTAAAGATAGGATAGAAACGTTATTTCTTATGCTTCACACCGTTACAACGGAACGGTGAAAATTTCACCCTTCCGTTATCTTGGTACGCCCGGCATGGGCATGAACTGATGGGGTGAAAGTCCCCTGTGGGAGAACCTACATCTGACTGGCGGTAAAGACGCCTGCTGATGACAACCACTAGCTTAAGGCAAGTGCAGTCCCGCGAGGGGCTGTGCGGAGGCAGTCTGAGTGCAAAGGTGCGAGCCGACGTACAGAAATCGCATACAAGGCTGAGTCTCTGGGCGAGTGAGCCAAGGATCACAAAGCCCTCTGGTTCGTGAGACACGGTAAATGCGGCGGTTGTGCACTGAAAGTCCATGTTCTTATCCGGGGAGATCTGTTCAACATGCGATTGGTAAGTTCCCAGTTCTCAGCCACTGGTTACAACAGGCTCGGCGAACAGTGACTCATCATCCTGTTCGAGCAAACCCGATGGCAACCAATAGCGCCAGCAGAGGCAACTCCGCGTGGTGATTGGACAGAAGTCAGCAGAGGCCATAGTAGCTGTACGACAAAAGTCATTAATGGACGGGAAGTCGTCAGCGAAGGGCCGAACATCGATGACAAAGAGGAGACTGATTCCCTCAGGGCGATGCAGCCGTCCGGCGACTCACCGTACCTGGCGACAGAATCTTTGACCAGCTTTGAACCATGATCTACTAAATTGCGTACTTGAACCGGCTAATCTGGCAAGCGCATGGAAACAGGTCAGAAGCAACAAGGGTGCTCCGGGTATCGATGGAGTCACCATTGAAGCTTATCCAGACTTTGCCAAACAGCATTGGCCTTCAGTGCGTCAAGCCTTATTGGACGGAACCTATCAGCCGTCACCCGTGCGCCGGCATGTAATAGAAAAGCCGGACGGCGGTGAACGCTTGCTGGGAATCCCAACCGTGATCGACAGGGTCATACAGCAGGCCATTGTGCAGGTGCTGACGCCTGTCTTTGACCCGGGATTTTCCCCAAACAGCTTTGGCTACCGACCGGGACGGTCAGCACACGACGGAGTTCGTCAGGTTAAGCAGTTGATCAACGGGGGGCTACATTACGCCGTTGACGTTGATCTGAGTAAATTCTTTGATACGGTTAATCACGACGTTTTGATGTCGAGGGTCTCCCGTAAGGTCCGCGACAAACGCCTTCTGAAACTGATTGGTCGCTACCTGCGCTCCGGAGTCATGATTGAGGGCAATGTCTACCCGACCAGGGTTGGCATGCCACAGGGTGGGCCTTTATCACCCTTGCTGTCTAATGTGGTCCTCGACGAACTCGACAAGGAGCTTGAATATCGGGGTCATTGCTTTGCAAGATACTGTGATGATTTTGTGATTCTCGTCAAAAGTCAGCGTGCAGGGGATCGGGTGATGCACAGCATTACCCAATTCATTGAACGCAAATTGAAACTGAAGATTAACTCCCGGAAAAGTAAAGTTGTGAAAGCAACAGAAAGCGAATTCCTGAGTTTCACCTTCACAGGGAAGAAAGTTCGCTGGGCCCAGAAGTGTCTGGACCGATTCAAATACCGGATACTCAAGTTGACCAGTCGTCGCTGGGGTGTCTCAATGCAACATCGGTTACGCAAACTGGCGCAATATATCCGGGGTTGGATGGGGTATTTTCGGTTATCGGAATATTACCGACCAATTCCCCTGCTGGATCAATGGATACGTCGGCGAATCCGTTGCTGTTTTCTGAAGCAATGGCGCAAGCCGAAAACCCGTTTTAAGCATCTGGTCAGGTTAGGCGTTGATAAAGTGAACGCCGCCAAGATCGCAGCCAGCAGCAAAGGGTATTACCGTCTGAGTAAAACTTATGCGGTACAACAGGCACTGAATAACAATTACCTCGCGAAAATTGGGCTTGTTTCATTGAAAGACTTATGGATCAGGTTTCACCATCATCGTTGAACCGCCCGGTGCGGACCCGCATGCCGGGTGCTGTGGGGAGGGCTGGAGAAAGACCAGCCCTTACCCGATTGGTTTTGGAATATTGCCAATTTATTCTGAAGCTTCCAGTTTATCCTGGGTCCTGAGTTCAAAATCAGAAGCATCATGCCGGTTTCTCAACTGCCCGGACAGTTCACCCCAGGTGCGGTTGACCATTTTCCCACGTTGAACGGCCTCTCGCTGCCCAATATGCCTGGACCATCGAACAACATGTTGATAGTCATCCACCTGAAGAAACTCTGCAGCATCGTAGATTTTGCCATCCACCAGGGCCCCGTACCATGGCCAGATTGCCATATCCGCAATGGTATAATCATCGCCACAGATATAGGTATTGTTTGCCAGATGCTGGTTTAACATATCCAGCTGACGCTTGACCTCCATGGCAAAGCGATCAATAGGGTACTGGTATTTTTCCGGGGCATAGGCATAGAAATGGCCAAAGCCGCCCCCCAGGTATGGACCACTGCCTACCTGCCAGAACAGCCATGAGAGACACTGTGCCCGCCTGGCGGGTTCCGCTGGTAGAAACGCATTAAATTTTTCGGCCAGATAAAGGAGGATGGCTCCTGACTCAAATACCGGTATCTCCACACCGTCACTTCGATCCACCAGGGCAGGAATCTTCGAGTTAGGGTTTATGCCAACAAAGCCCGAACCAAACTGATCACCTGCCATAATGTCAATCAGAAAAGCGTCATACCCGGCCTCTTTAATCCCCAGCGCCAGCAACTCTTCAAACAATATGGTGACTTTCACACCATTCGGGGTTGCCAGTGAATAAAGTTGGAATGGATGCTTGCCAACCGGCAGCGGCTTGTCAAAACGGGCACCGGCGGTTGGCCGGTTAATGCCACCAAACTGGCCACCATTCTCACTTTCCCAGGTCCATACCCTGGGAGGAACATACGATGCATCTGCCATGGGCAACTCCTTATTTGTTGTTAAGCCCGAAGCTGCCCAGCATAAGACAATTCCCGAAGAAAGGTAAGCGTATTCCCGTATTAAACACAGACATGAAAAGTAACGTGAATCGTTTTCAGGCCTTGATGCAAACAATCTGGATAAAAAGCACAGAGTCATCTATCTATGTCATACATCAAATTCACTACTTAGTTCTTTCGTTCAAAAAATAACCGGAGTGTTCAAACAATGATAAAAACTGTTGTTGTATCCGTCCTGCTCCTGACCTGCTTTCTGGTTATGGCCGACCTTGTTCCCTTTTTACTGAAAAACACAGACTCACCTGCTGATAATGAGCAGCCACAGAAAAACCAGGAACACATTATCAAATCAATCGTTTTATTAGTTGGTATTGCGATTATGATCACACTGATCCTGCACTTCTGGCACTGACCCAATCAAATCTGACTGGAGAGTAAAAGTGATGCTGACACAGTGAACACTGACTACATTTATGGGCATGGCTGCTTCCCTGAGTAATTGCAGGGCATTACTGAATACCATTCATTTCGGTGAGTGTACTTTGCATACCATGATTAACCGTTTAAAGCGTATATTTTCCCGACTGGCGTTTCTCTGTGCTGGCCAGAAACCCTCCTTTGAAGGCCCGGGGCTCTCCGGCATTATTGCGGATTGGGTTGAGCCGTTGCTCAGTGAATACAGCGACAGTAATCATGAGATCGAAAACATTATTGATCTGACGTCTAACTGCTGGAATATCGGTGCCTGTCCAAAAGATCACCGGGCTGAGTTGTGGGGTCTTCTTATTCAGCCAATCGTTGAAGAACACTTTTATGAACACCGGCATGATCTTCAGGGCAAACTCAGGAAACTGATCAAAGTGAGGGAGAAGCTTTATGCTCACGATCCACGCTTCATCCTGGATTTTCGGTTCAAATATCGCCGCTCCCAATTGAGGCTGGATATTTTCAGCACCCGGGACCTGAGCCCGTCCCAGTTTATGGCCGGGCTTGATGCATTAATCCATCAAAGTGAACTCAATGCCTGACTCACGTCTGAACCTTCATGATCTCCGGCCATTGCGTCGTATAAGAAGGACTCAGCACCTGCTGGTTCATATGCCATGGCTGCGCCCGGAAGCCCACTGATGCAGGGCGGAGCGTCTGGCTCCCAAAGCGCTGGTTAATGGCATCCAGCACGGTCATCATCCGGGTATTTTCCGGAATTGACGCTGCCGTCAGCAAGTCTCCCTGAAAGCCTGCACAGGAACAAAGATCCACCAGGGCAAAGCCCGCCTTTTTATACTCGTAACCTTCCTGAAACAGCACGCCCAAAGCCGGATTTAACTGTTGCAGCCAAACCGAGCTATCACTGGTGGGCGATGGAACCATCAGCTTCAGACTCCGTCCGGTTTGCGGGAGATTGGCCTTAAAGGGATCGGTCCTGATAAAAATGATGGCTTCACGGGAGTACTGCTGTTGTTTTCTGAGTTTCTCGCAGGCGCGACAGATAAAACTGGCAAGTGCGGCATGAAGTGCCTGCCTGGTAGTGACCCGCTGGCCGAAGCTCCGGGAGCACATGATCTGATGTTTATTGGCTGAACTCCCCTCTTCCCAGGGAATGCAGTACTCCCCCTGAAGTTCACAGACCGTCCGCTCCAACACCACAGAAAACTGTTTCCTGACCCATCGACGATTGGCGTTTGCCAGTTGTGCAGCAGTATGAATACCTGCCGCCTCCAGCCGTTTTTCTATGCGTCGGCCTACTCCCCATACCTCACCAACCGGGGTGATTGCCATTAACCGCTGCTGGCGTATCGGGCTGGTTAAATCCACAACACCACCGGTTGCCGGAAATTTCTTGGCCGCATAGTTAGCGAGTTTGGCCAGTGTTTTGGTGGTTGAGATGCCCACACCAATCGGCAACCCCGTCCACTGGAATACCCGCCGTTTCATATCCAACCCTATGGCATGCAGATTTGCCAGCGGGAAACCGGAGAGTTCAACAAAGGCTTCATCGATCGAATACACTTCCAGCTTCGGGCTGAACTGTTCCAACACCGACATAAAGCGGGAAGACATATCACCATACAGCGCATAGTTGGAGCTTTTCAGTATGATTTCACCACGGGCCACCTGATCCCTGACCTTGAACGCCGGTGTCCCCATGGCAACGCCCAGGGCTTTCAGTTGCGCTGTTCTGGCAACGATACAGCCATCATTATTGCTGAGTACTCCCAGGGCTTTACCCAGCAGGGATGGATTAAAGACCTGCTCGCAGGAACAGTAAAAAGCATTGGCATCACAGAGGGCAATAACGTCCTTCATCGCAGGTGATGAATGACTTCAGTGACCACACCCCAGACATTGAGCCCTTCTTCAGAGTCCAGTTTAATCCCGGGGTAGTCGGGGTTTTCCGAGTGCAATTCCGGTTTGCCATGGCAATAGGCCAGGCGTTTTACAATCAGCTCACCGTCCAGCAAGGCCAGTATCACATCACCGTCTCCCGGAGTGAGGGAACGATCAATAATCAGAATATCACCATCAAAGATACCAGCGCCTTCCATGGATCGCCCCTGGGCCCGGGCAAAAAAAGTCGCTGCCGGATGACGGATTAACAGCTGGTCCAGGGAGAGCGTATCTTGCAGGTAGTCAGCCGCAGGGCTGGTGAAGCCACAGGCAGCCGGGCTCTGGTAAAAGGGCAATGCCTCTGGCAAAGGTCGTGGAAAGATCTGGATCGGCTTCATGCCATTCAAACTCATTAACTGTTTATTTATACAGTATAAGCATTTAGCGATTAAAAGAAAGCGGTTGTACTTTGGACGCAGGAGAGCTGCTTCGCAGGCTGACTCTGATCGACCTGCAATGGAGCATCTTTGCTCCTCCACCTGACACACCATCAATGGAACCTGACAATCATTTTGAGGTCAAACAGCGACATTAATAATCCAGGTGCAGGAGGTATTCTGAAAACAACCGCATCCACCCACTCCCGCTCAAAGCCTGACCGTCGGGATAACACCGGTTCAAGCGGGATGCCTGACCGCCCCGGAAGCACATTTAACGGTAAAAAAGTCTCAAACCATCAGCCCTGCAGAGGCACAAGCCGCCCCCTGCATAATGGCAAAAATCTTGAAGACGCCTTTTGGGAAAATAAACCGTTACAAGAACGCAAGACCACCTCGGCTGAGGTGCTTAAAGCATATAGCAGCGATATAACATCGCTCAGAAGCGGCTTCTTCCTGCAAAAGCTCTGCTTACAGAACGTTCCACACGGCAATAGAAAAGTCACCCCGGATCAGGTCATTCAGGAATTCAAACGGGAGCCGGGTCAGAATAACAAGTACCAATTAGCGATAGCACGTTTCAAAGCGGAATGCTGCATAAAAGGCCTGCTATTGAATGGTCAGCGGGTCACAGCGGATGCGGTGGTCAAAGACTTCCCGGATACTCCGGAAGGAAAACTGGGAATAGCGCGCTTTATGGAACGATGCTGCCTGAGTGGCCTGGGCCTGCATGGCCAGCAGATCACACCGAATGAGGTGGTCATGGCTTTCCCGGATAATCCGAAAGGCAAACTGGGAGTAGCACGCTTTCAGGAACAATGTTGCCTGAGCGGCTTGCCATTGAATGGCCAGCAGGTCTCACCGGATACGGTGGCCAATGCTTTTCCGGATAATCCGGTAGGAAAACTGGGCATAGTACGCTTTCAAGAAGAATGTTGCCTGGAAGGCGTGCCGTTGAATGGCCAGCAAGTCTCACCGGATACGGTATTAAAGGGTTTTCAGGCCGCCAACGCAAGACTGGAAATGGCCCACTTTAAAGCGGAATGCTGTCTGAGGAACCTGCCGTTGAATGGCCAGCAGGTGACAACGGATGCAGCGTTTAAGGCTTTCCCGGATAGCCCGGAAGGCAAACTGGCAAGAGCACGCTTCAAAGCGGAATGCTGCCTGAGGAACCTGCCGATAAATGGCCATCGGATCACACCGGCGTCAGTGATTAAGGATTTTCAGGACACCAGAGCAGCACTGGAGCTGGCACGCTTTAAGGAACAATGTTGCCTGAGGGAGCTGCTGCTGAATGGGCGGCAGGTCACAGCGGATGAGGTGGTTAAGGATTTTCAGGCCGCCAGGGAAATATTGGGATTAGCGCGCTTCAAAGCAGAATGTTGCCTGCGGGGCCTGCTTTTGAATGACCAGCAGGTCACATTGGAGCAGGTAGTTAAAGCTTTCCCGAATAGTCCGGAAGGCAAACTGGGGATCGCACGTTTCAAAGCGGACTACTATCTGAAAGGCCTGCCGCTGCATGACCTGCTGGTCACACCGGATGAGGTGTTTATGGATTTCCCGGACAGCCCGGAAGGCAGACTGGGGAGAGCACGCTTCAAAGCAGAATGCTGTCTGAGGGAACTGCCATTGAATGGCCAGCCGATCAGCCAGAGTGAGGTAATTAAAGATTATCAGACAGCCAAAGCACCACTGGAGCTGGCACGCTTTAAGGAGCAATGTTGCCTGAAATCCCTGTCGTTGAATGGCCAGCAAGTCACACCGGATGAGGTGATCAGGGGTTACCCGGATAATCCGTTGGGCAAACTGGGGAGCGCGCGCTTCAAAGCCGAATGTTGTCTGCGTGGCCTGACTCTGGATGGCCAGCTGGTCACACCGGATGCGGTGGTTAAGGATTATCAGGCCGCCAGGGCCACGCTGGAACTGGCGCACTTCAAAGCGGAATGCTGTATGAGAGGCCTGACACTGGCTGGCAACCGGGTCACCCCGGACGAGGTGGTTAAGGATTTTCCGGGTAGTCCGGGAGGCAAACTGGGCAAAGCGCACTTTAAAGTGGAATGTTGCCTGAGGGGCCTGGCGTTGAATGGCCAGCAGGTCACACCGGATGCGGTGGTTAAGGGTTTCCCGGGCGGTCGGGAAAGCAGACTGGGTATCGCGCGCTTCAAGGCGGAATGTTGCCTGAGGGGCCTGACATTGAATGGCCAACCGGTCACACCGGATGCCGTGGTTAAGGGTTATCTGGCAGTCAAGGCAACACTGGAGCTGGCGCGCTTTAAGGAACAATGTTGCCTGAGAGGCCTGGCGTTGAATCGCCAGCCGGTCACTCCGGATTCAGTGGCCGAAATGTATCAGGCTGCCAAGGCAAAACTTGCGCTGGCGCGCTTTAAAGCCGAATGTTGCCTGAGGGGGCTGTGTTTGAATAACCTGCATGTCACAACGGAGGAAGTCGTCGGGGATTATCAGGCCGCCAGGGCAAGACTTGAACTGGCACGCTTCAAAGCGGTGTGTTGCCTGAAGGACCTGTGGCTCAACGGTGCACAGGTCACACCGGATGAGGTGGTGAAGAGTTTCCCGGACAGTCCGGATGGCAAACTGGGGGTGGCGCGCTTCACAGCAGACTGTTGCCTGAGAAGGGCTGCCGTTGAATGGCCAACAGGTCACACCGGATTCCGCGGCCAGGGGTTATAAGGCAATCAGGGCAACGCTGGAGCTGGCTCGCTTCAAATCGGAATGTTGCCTGAAGGGGTTGCTGTTGAATGGCCAGCAGGTCTCACCGGATGCCGTGGTTAAGGATTATGAGCGCGGTGGCAGGTTGCTCGAAAGAGCTATTTTTTATTCGCTATTGGCATTGAATGCCAGAGAACTGAATGGCAAATATCTGGATAACGAGAAGGTATTGGCAGCGTTTAATGATATACCCGGAGATCATACTTCAAGGCAAACCAGATATCTGGTGCAAAGGTTGCAGCAATCCCATCGATACGATGAAACCAGCGAAGGTCAGGAGATACTTCAACAGGCCTGGCAAATCTTAACCAAAGTGCCAGTCAAAGACGATGAGCAATCTCGATTGCAATGTATATTGAAATTCATGGCTATGGAGAATAAATGGACAATTGATCAACAGAAAGTGTCTGCAAAACAGGTATTCCATGCCATCAAAACACTGAGGCGCTCATTTAAGAATTCACGCCTGCATTTCTTCTTTCTGGCGCACTGCTGTATCACCAGACAGTCTATTGGCAGACAGCACATTCATAAGGATCAGGTAATCAGGTATCTTAAAAGTTTTCCTGAAGGAAGCAGGCTGCGCCATGCTTTAACCTGCTGGTTTGAAGAATGCAGCTCCGAAGCCTGTGTAATGGATGAGTTACTCGATGCCCAGGGGAGTGACAGTCCTCACCGATATGCAACCTTTGCCAGTCAACAGGAGGCTTCTGTTGCCGTTAGCAGCGAGAACACCGGACCTAAGCGAGAACACCTGCCCGACGTAATTCCCGTTATCGAGCGTTCTGAGCGAAGCACAACATCGGCAGGGGTATTCGTTGCCAATCCGGGCAAGGAAGACCCCCTCCCCTGCCAGCTCAGGGAATATCGGGATACAACAGAAACCGCTTCCATCCACCAGACATTTGCCGTCTATATGGCTAAAACCCTGAAACAATGGTCAAAAACAGGCATCCCGGACAAGCCGGTTCCACGATTAAATGCGCTAACACTGAAAACACTGGAGATTATTCAGGAAATCAATGGTTCTTATACCACTCCCCCTCTGCTGATTAACGGTTCTTACGGACGTTTTTTACAGAACCTCTGCTCATCATTTAATGATATTGACATTGTCTGCACGGAAGAGGCGTCTTCCAGAACACTCTTTGACAGGCTGCAGGCACTGAACACCGACCGGGATTCTGAAATCGCCAAAAGCGTCACCATCTGGCCAATCGAGGGATGTCAGGCCATTAAACTGCCACACGCCTACAATATTCAACTTAAAGACGGTGATCTGGGGAGGAAGGCAATGGAGCTTCACGTCAGTGTTGACGCCAGAGTAGCCCATGGAAATACCGCACCATTGGCTATTCACGTTCCCGGCGTTGAGAGGCCGGTATGGTGTTTGTCGTTTACGGAAGAAACCCGATTACTGAACGATACGCTGGAATACCTTGCCAGGAACCTTGACCGGCTGACAGAGCAATTGCAAAAAGGAGCGATATTTGGCTTGGCTCGAACCCTGCTTTTCAACACGCCCCAAAACAACGATGAACGTATTTATGGTTTGCTTATGCGCTGCCTGCTTACCCTGAATAAAGCCAGGCAGTTTATCGCCCTGCACTCTGAAGAAAAACCCGGACAACCTGATGGCCAGACTACCCCGCTGGCAAAAGAACAACAGCGCCTGCATACACTCGCTGCAAATCTACAGGCGAAATTACATAGCCATGTTTGCCGTCATGGCTTTGAACACAGAGTTAACCACTGGCTATCGACAACTCAGCCTGTTAATGATCATCAGCTCCAGAAGAAGGACTTTACCAAAACACTGCTTGCGATGATGCATCCTGCATAAGTGGCTTTAAATGGAACCTAACAATCACCCTGAGGTCAAACGGCGGTATTTACATGCCAAGTGCACAGGGTTTTATTCTGAAAGCACCCACTTCAACCTGCTTCTACCCAGAGTATGCTGCCTGGGTTGACCAACAAACCGGCCTGGTCTGGGTACCTGCCCATTCCAGAAGTACATTTAACGGTAAAAGAATCTCCAGCCATCAATTCCCTGGCGGCACAGCCACCCTCCCGGATTATGGCAAAAGTATTGAGGATGCCTTTTGGGAAAAAAAACCGGTACAAGGGCGTCAAATCACCACAGCTGCGGTGCTTGGTGCCTATGGCAATGACAGAACGTCGCTCAGAGGAGGCTTCTTCCTGCAAAAACTTTGCTTACAGAACATTCTGCATAACGGTAAAAAAATCACCACGGTTCAGGTCATTCAAGAATTCAATCGGGAGCCGGATCGAAATAATAAGTGCCAGTTAGCGATAGCCCGCTTTAAACAACAATGTTGCCTGAAGGAGTTGGCCCTGAATGGCCGGAAGGTGACACCGGATGAGGTGGTTAAGGATTTTCCGGATAGTCCTGAAGGCAAACTGGGGCTGGCGCGCTTCAGGCAACAATGCTGCCTGAGAGGGCTGCCCCTGAATGGCCGACTGGTCACAACGGATGAGGTGGTTAAAGGTTACCCTGATAGCAAGGAAGGCAAGCTGGGGCTGGCGCGCTTCAAAGCGGATTGTTGCCTGAGGGGCCTGGCGTTAAATGGCCAGCTACTAACAACGGATGCTGTGGTTAAGGAATATCTGGCAATCAATGCTGCACTGGAGCTGGCGCACTTCAAAGAGGAATGTTACCTGAGAGACCTGCCGTTAAGCGGCCGACAGGTCACCTCGGATGAAGTGGTTAAGGCATTCCTGAACAGCCCGGGCGGCAAACTGGGGATGGCGCTCTTCAAGGAAAGATGTTGCCTGAGTGGGCTGGCGTTGAATGGCCAGCAGATCACACCCGATGCGCTGGTCCAGGATTATCAGGCAGCCAGAGGAACACTGGAGTTGGCCCGCTTCAAAGAGGCATGTTGCCTGAGAAGCGTGCCGTTGAATGGCCGACAGGTCACACCCGAAGCGGTGGTGAAGGGTTATCAGGCAGCCAGGGCAACACTGGAGTTAGCCCGGTTCAAAGAGGAATGCTGCCTGAGGGGCCTGGCACTGAATGGCCAGCAGGTCACACCGGATGAGGTGGTTGAGGATTTTCAAACAGCCAAATCAACACTGGAGCTGGCACACTTCAAAACGGAATGTTGCATCAAAGGCCTGGCATTGCATGGCCAGCAGCTGACCCCGGATGAAGTGATTAAGGATTTCCCGGATAGTCCTGAGGGAAGACTGGGAGCCGTGCGCTTCAAAGCAGAATGTTGCCTGAGGGGCTGGCCGTTGAATGGCCAGCAGCTCACACCCGATGCGGTGGTTAAGGATTATCAGGCATTCAAGGCAAAGCTGGAGCTGGGGCGCTTCAAAGCAGAGTGTTGCCTGAGAGGCCTGCTGTTGAATGGCCAGCCGGTCACACCGGACGTCGTCGTGATGGAGTACCCGAACAGTCCGGAAGGGAAACGGGGGATAGCGTACTTCAAGGAACGATGTTGCCTGAGGGGCTTGTCATTGAATGGCCAGTTGATCACACCGGATGAAGTTATTCAGGATTATCAGGCAATCAAAGCAACAATTGAGCTGGTACGCTTCAAAGCGGAATGTTGCCTGAGGGGGCTGGCGTTAAATGGCCAACTGGTTACACCGGATGCGGTGGTTAAGGATTACCAGACAGTCAAGGCACCACTGGAGCTGGCACGCTTCCAAGGGGAGTGTTGCCTGAGGGATTGGCCCTTGAATGGCCAACAGGTCACACTGGATGCGGTGGTTAAGGGCTATCAGACAGCCAAAGCACCACTGGAACTGGTGCACTTCAAAGCGGAATGTTGCCTGAGGGGCCTGACGTTGAATGGCCAGCAGTTCACACCGGATGAGGTGGTCAGGGACTTTGAACGCGGTGGCTGGTTACTCGAAAGAGATTCTTTTTATTCTCGGCTGGCACTGAATGCCAACCTGTTGGACAGCTCCGGGCCTGGCTGCTTGCCCGGTAATGACAAAAGGCACTCAGCCCACCGGATAAATAACGCCGGAACGGTTTTCCCGGACAATCCGGCTACCCGATCACATACGTTAACGCTGAAAACACTGGATATTATTCAGGAAGTCAATGGTTTTTATATTCATCCCGCCATTCTGATTACCGGTTCTTACGCACGCTTTTTACAAAACCTCTGCCCGATATTTAACGATATTGACATTATCTGCACCACAGAAGAGTCTGCCAGTGTACTCTTTGACAAACTGCAGGCACTGCACATCGACAGGAATGAAACCTTCCCCAACAGTATTACCATCCGGCCAATCCCGGGGTGTCAGGCGATCAGACTGCCAAACGGCTACAATATTCGTCTTAAAGATGGTGATTTGGATAGGCAAACAGTGGCGTTTAAGGTGAGTATCGATGACAGGGTGATCCATGAAAATGCAGAACAATTGGCCATTTATGTTCCCGGCGTTAAGAGGCCGGTATGGTTTTTGTCGTTTACTGAAGAAACCAGGTTGCTGAACGATACCCTGAAACACCTCGCAGAGAACCTTGATCCGCTGACGGAACAACTGCAAAACGGGGCCGTGCTTGACTTACCTCGAACCCTTCTTTTTAACAACCCCCAAAACAACAGTGAACGTATTTATGGCTTACTTATGCGCTCCCTGTTTACCCTGAATAAAGCCAGACGTTTTATCACCCTGCACTCGGAAGTCAAACCCACAATACCTGACTGCTACCAGCGTCGGGAAGAACAACGACGCCTTCATACACTTGCTGCAAATCTTCAGGCGAAGCTGTCTGGCCATGTTTGCCGCCATGATTTTGAGCACAGGGTTAATGGCTGGCTATCGACAACTCAGCATATTAATGATTATGAAATCAAGCGGAAGGAATTTATCAAGGAATTGCTCGCCATAATGAATCCTGATCAGGTAAATCCAACGCCATGAACTTTTATCACCGGTAACCAACGCAGAATAGATGGAACCTAATAATGCTCTTGAGGTCAAATCGCAGAATTCAGATGACCAGGGTTTTATTCTGAAAGTAACCGCATCCAACTATCGTTACCCAAAGTCTGCTGCCCGGGCTGACCGACAAACCGGTTCAGGCAGGATGCCTGACTGCTCCACAAGTACATTTAACGGTAAAAGAATCTCCCGCCATCGCAGCCATAGAAGCACAGCCTCCACCATGGATGAGACCAGGCGTATTGAGAATGCCTTTTGGAAAAAAACACCACTACACGGACGTCAAATCACCTCAGCTGATGTGCTTAGAGCCTATGGCAATGATACGACCTCGCTCAGAGGTGGCTTCTTCCTGCAAAGACTCTGCTTACAAAACACTCTGCATAACAATAGAAAAGTAACGCCGGATCAGGTTATTCAGGAATTCAATCGGGAACCAGGTCGAAATAACAAATGCCAACTGGCGATAGCGCGCTTCAAGGCGGAATGCTGCCTGAGGAACCTGACCTTGAATGGCCAACCGGTCAGGACGGATACCGTGGTCAGGGATTTCCCGGATGGTCCGGAAGGCAAACTGGGGGTGGCGCACTTTAAGGAGCAATGTTGCCTGAAAAGCCTGACCCTGAATGGTCAGCAGGTCACAGCGGCTGCGGTAATTCAGGCTTTCCCGGATAGTCCGGAAGGCAGACTGGGGCTGGCACGCTTCAAGGCGGAATGTTGTCTGAAGGGCCTGGCAGTGAATAGCCAGCTACTCACACCGGATGCGGTGGTGAAGAGTTGTCAGGCAGCCAAAGCAACACTGGAACTGGCACGGTTCAAAGAGGAGTGTTGCCTGAAGGGCCTGCTGCTGAATGGTCATCAGATCACACCGGATACGGTGATTGAGAGTTTCCCGGATGACCCGGAAGGCAGACTGGGAATAATGCGCTTTAAGGAACAATGTTGCCTGAGCGGCCTGCTGTTAAATGGCCAGCAGGTGACACCTGATACGGTGGTTAAGGGGTGCCTGGAAATCAATGCAATACTCCCGCTGGCACGCTTCAAAGCGGAATGTTGCCTGAAAGGCCTGGCATTAAATGGCCATCAGGTCACACCGGGTGCGGTGGTTAAGGCTTATCAGGCCGCCAGGGCAACGCTGGAGCTGGCGCGCTTCAAAGCAGAATGTTGCCTGAAAAGCCTGCCGTTGAATGGCCAGCGGGTCACGCCGGATACTGTTGTTAGGGATTTTCAGGCCGCCAGGGCACCACTGGCGCTGGCACGATTTAAGCAACAATGTTGCCTGAGGGGCCTGACGTTGGGAGGCAGGCAGGTCACAGCGGATGAGGTGGTTATGGAGTTCCCGGATAGTCCGGATGGCCAACTGGCCACAGCGCGCTTCAAGGCCGAATGTTGCCTGAGAGGCCTGCCATTGAATGGCCGACAGGTGACACCGGAAGCGGTGATCCGGGATTATGAAAGTGGTAATTGGTTGCTCGAAAGAGCGACTTTCTACTCTCTGCTGGCATTGAATGCCAGAAAATTGCATGGCAACTACCTGGATAACCGGCAGGTATTAGCAGCGTTTGATGCAGCACCCGGGGACCATTCTTCAGGGCAAACCAAGTATCTGATTAAAAAGCTGAGACAATCTCATAAGTGCGATGAAACCAGTGAAGCCCAGGATATCATGCAAAAGGCCTGGCAAATCTTAAACAGCGTACCGGTCAAAGATGAGCAGCAACGACTGCAATGCACATTGAAATTCATAGCGATGCAGAATGAATTGACCATTGATCATCAGAGAGTGTCAGCACAACAGGTATCGCAATCCATCAAAACACTGAAGCGCTCATTTCAGAACGCACGCCTGCATTTTTTCTTCCTGGCGTACTGCTATGTCAGGGGCCAGCCTGTTGATGGACGACAAATCCACAGGCATCAGGTTCTGGAGTGCCTCCAGAATTTTCATAAAAGAAGCAACTGGCAGCATGCTTTAGGCCGCTGGTTTGAACAATACAGTCCTGAAGTCAATATAATGGATAATTTATTGTTTGAACGAACAAACACGGTAGAGGTATCCGTTGCCAGTCCCGGAAAGGAATGCCAACGCCCTTATCAGGTCAGGGAATACCGGGATGAAACAGAAAATACCTGCGCCACCCGGGCAGTGACCGCCAGTGCGGCTCAAACTATGGAGCCACCGTTAACAACAGGCGGATCGGATGTTCCGGACAAGTCGACCCGACGGTTAACTCCGCTAACGCTGAAAGTGCTGGAAATTATTCAGGAAATCAATGGTTCTTATAACGATCCAGCCATTCTGATTACCGGTTCTTACGCCCGTTTTTTACAGAACCTCTGCTCAGTATTTAATGATATTGACATTATCTGCACGACAGAAAAATCAACCAGAACACTCCTTGCCAAGCTGCAGGCGCTAAACACCGACAGGGATTCAGACATCCCCAAAAGCATCATCATCTCACCAGTCCCGGGATGTCCGGCGATTCAACTGCCAGGTGCCTATAATATTGACCTTGAAGATGGTGATCTGGCGACCAGGGCATTGGGGTTTCAGGTCAGTGTTGACAACAGGGCAGCCCAAAATACAACAGGATTGGCCATTGAGGTTCCCGGCGTTGCCAGGTCGGTATGGTGTTTGTCGTTTGCTGAAGAAACCCGATTGCTCAATGATACGCTGGAATACCTCGCTGAGAACCTTGTTCCATTGACAGAGCAATTGCAAAACGGGCCGGTATTTGACATCCCCCGCACCCTTCTTTTTAACAGCCCCCAAAATACCGATGAACGTATTTATGGTTTGCTGTTACGCTGCCTGCTTACCCTGAATAAAGCCAGACAGTTTATCGCTCTGCACTCTGCAGGCAGACCCGGTAAAACTGACGGTTCGACCACCGAGCTTGAACAACAACGCCTGCATGCACTGACTGAGCATCTGCAAATGAAATTGACCGGCCATGTTTGCCGTCATGATTTTGAGCAAAGGGTTAACGACTTGCTATCAACAGCTCCACAGGTTAATGGCTACCAAATCAAAAGGAAGGCATTTATTACCACACTGCTTGAGATGATGCATCCTGAAGAAGATCGAATAAACTCAGCTCGATGAACTTTTTGAAAAAATAACACTCTAAAGATCGTAGTGGCAGGTATATCTCTTACCACGTCTCCCCTATTAAGTAGCTGGCCATATGGAATCATATATTTCTGGCTACTTGGGCAGGTGCTATGCGAGGCACAACGGAGGGAGCATAGCCGTAGCTATGTGACCGGAGTTGTAACGAAGCAGAGTGCCTGAACAAGGAGTCAGAAATATATGATTTCATATGGTTAGCTACTTAACTGACTACTCTCCCGGCAAACCAGGGATTAAACCGATGACCTTTCGCATATTATTAATCTCATTACTGTTTTCCAGTTCAGCTATGGCATTCGCAGGTAATGACTATAACTATACATTTATTAATACCGGCTTTGGTTACAATAATCAGAATCAGGGCACGCAAAACTTCGATGGAACCACCTGGTTCGTCAATGGTGCCTATAAAGTCCCATCCATACCCGTCATCCTGAACGCAGGATACGCCTACGGCCGCATTGATAAAGACGATATTGCCAGTAATGTCGAGATTGATGGCAGCTCCTACTTTGCCGGAGCCAGCCTGTTATTAAAGCCAACGGACAGATTCCATGTCATTCCATCGGTCACCAGTGGCCGACTCAGAAACGGCCTGTCTGTGGATGCGGATGAGATAAAGGATAAAGTCACAGCCTACACAGCGTCGGTCAGCGCCCGTTATCACCTGGAACAAGGCCTCTGGCTGAATTCCGGCTATATTCAGCAATACTATGACCGGGACGAAGATGACAATACCGGCTTCTTCACTGCCGGAGCAGAATATCAAGTGGATAATGAGTGGGCATTCGGCCTGAATTATCGCGGCAATTCTGACCAGTACACCACCCAGTTTTTTGTGAAACTCTTTTTCTGAGTATTACATTCGGAACTAACTCCGGGCCGGACTCCGTTTCTTCCGACGACTGCCAGCACTTTTTGCTTTGCCCTTTCGTTTAAACGGCTGGTTCGAAGGGGCAGGCAATCCGGCAACAGAGGGTAAGCCATCGTTCATGGTTTGCATCAATAACGCTCTCAGCTCCTGATCAAGCCCGCCCATAAAGGCACCGTAGCTGCCTTTTCGCTCAACAATGTCATTCAGCGAGGCTTCCCAGCGTGCGGTCATATCAGGCGTGGTCACTCTTTCCGGTAATGCGTTGACCAGGGCTCTGCCGGTGGCTGTTGCATGAATATTTCGGCCTTTGCGCTCCAGGAACTGGCGCTTGAACAAGAGTTCAATAATGCTGGCCCGGGTTGCCTCGGTGCCCAGGCCATCGGTTTCACGGAGAATCTTGCGAATGTCTTTATCCTGAACAAATCGGGCGATGCCCGTCATGGCCGATAGGAGTGTTGCATCATTAAATGGTTTGGGGGGGTGTGTCATTTTTTCCTTCAGCTCGGCTTCAGGACAATCAAGCACATCACCTTTGGCCAGCTCAGGTAAAAAAGTGCTCTCTTCATTATTTTCACCATTTTCATCACCGGCGGAACGCTGATGACTTTTGCCCGAATTCATCAGAACCTTCCACCCTTCCTCGACAGTCTGGCGGCTTCCGGCCCGGAAAAGGCCTCTTTCTATGTCGATATCGACGACTCTTTTTCTGAAGGTATGATCAGGATAAAACTGCGCAACATATTGCCTGGCAATTAATCCATACAACTTGCGATCCAGTTCAGACAGTCGTTCAAGGTCCGTTCTCAGGGAGGTAGGAATAATCCCGTGGTGCGCCCCAACTTTTTTATCATTCCAGGCACTGGTTTTCCTTTCCGGTAATGCCTGGTCCACCGCCTTCCCCAGCGAAGAGACATTGTGGCGAATCGTTGCCAACACTTCAGGTGCCTGGGACAAGTGCTCTTCGGGCAGATAGCGACAGTCTGAACGGGGGTAAGTAATCAGTTTCTGCTCATAAAGACGCTGACAGCTATCAAGCACCGTCTTGGCATCCATACGCAGCTGCCTGGCAGCATCTATCTGCAGTGCCGACAACGAGTAGGGTAATGGCGGGGGTTCTTTGCCACGCTTATCTTCGACGCGTTTTACTGTCCCCTGCTTGCCGGTAATACGGTCCACCACATTCTGCGCCAGACGCCGATCCAGCACTCGTCCTTCCTCATCCATCCAGTTCTGGCAGGCTTCGCTGGGTAGCCATTTGGCTTTGAAGGTTTCCTCTTTTGCCGTTAACAAGGTGGCAAAAACCTCAAAGTAAGGCTTAGGCTGAAAGTGCTCAATTTCGGCATCACGTCGAGCGACAAGACCCAGAATCGGTGTCTGCACCCGGCCGATAGAGAGCAGCCCATTAAAGCCAACCTTCCGGCCAAGCAATGTGCAGGCGCGGGTCAGGTTAATACCGTAAAGCCAGTCTGCCCGGGAACGAGCCAGGGCAGAAACCGCCAGCGGCACAAACTCCTGGTTGGACCGCATCCGCCCAAGGGCCTGGGAAACGGCAGAAGGGTTCAGATCGCTGATTAATAAACGACGAACATCTTTTTTACGCTGGGCAGAGAGCTTCAGATAGTCCAGCACCTCATCCACCAGCAATTGGCCTTCACGATCAGGGTCACCGGCATTGACAATAATATCAGCCCGTTTAAGCAGCTTATTGATCACGGATAACTGCCCACGCCCTCCCTTCCGGGGCCTCAGCTTCCATTGCATGGGAACAATAGGCAGGTGCTCAAGCTTCCATGTTTTGAAGGCCGGATCATAGGCATCCGGCTCCTCCTGCTCAAGCAGGTGACCTATGCACCAGGTCACCACATCTCCTGACGCAGACTCGATATAGCCTTCCTGTTTTTTCAGGGGCTTTTTCAAAACATCGGCAATGGCTCGCCCAAGGCTGGGCTTTTCGGCGATAAATAACCGCATTCAAAAACAATCCGGCTGATAATGACTAAAATACTGTTTTTTTATACAGCATAACTCACCATTTGGCGAGCATTCATCCGTTTTCTTACCAGCCCAGGTAGAGTCGGCTGTTGTTATTTTTCCAAAGGTGTTTCGAGTCTTGCATCTGTTGATACAGCTTTTCCTTACTCCTTTCCTGATCCGGCACCGGATCAACCAATCTTGGTAGCAGATTCCGGTTCACCTCTGTTACAACATCAGAAGTATGCACTGGCACGGTATTAACACCCACCTCCGCCATAGGTTCTAAACTTGAATCCCGACCGTTTTCTGAAGGCCCGGCATCTTCACCATCAGATTCCTGACCATTAATAAATGGCTCCTCAGCCCAAGAAAATGATAGATCTTCCTGAGGTACCTCATAATCCCTCTGCCCGGTGTCATCGGTGTTTACTTCCTCTGCGGGGCTGAGTACACCGGCAATCTCGTCTTCAGCAACTGAAGCAGAGGGTTCCGGAACTATGGCTGAATGCTCTTCCAAAACAGGCTCCGGGTAAGGTTCATCATCAGGTTGTCTGACAGAGCCACAGAGGCGATTAATGGCTTCTTGCTCATTTTCCAGCGTGTAGAAAACCTCATAAGGCGGTTCGCAAGTTATCGGGGGTTGGGGCTTGTGATCTGTATGACCAACATGATTGTCAATAATGACATCCGGAACCCGGGGGTATTCAATGTCAAGGTGACAAATCGAGATTCCGGTGCCTTTATCCCTCTGCCCCTTTGCCAGATAACGGCCCAGAATCGCCTTAAATGGTATCAATTCATCAAAGTAAACCGCTTCAGCGTTCAGCGCCCTGCATAAATGAGCAACCCCCGGTTTCACAGGATCTGTAATAGCGGGTTTGATAAAATCAAGCCCATAGCCTTTAACCAGACTCAATACATGTTGTTCATGTACCTGATAACGAACGGTGATTTGGGGAAAGGTGATGATTATCCCATCGGCAGTAATACAGAGAATATCCGTAACAGCCGCCGTCTCAGGCACAATGCTGATAACAAACCCTTCATCAGAAGGCCAGACTGGATAAACACCGGCAGGATAGACATCCTCATAAAATTGGCTTCCATTCCTGAATACCCCCACGTTTCCCTCCGGAACTTTGTAGAGAAATGGAATATAAGAATAGAGATCATAGGCTTCAGCTTTTTCACCCGGAAAGAGTAAGAAAGAAAGAAACACAAATAACATTATCATTCGTTTCTCTTCCACAATTTAACTCCAGGTTCAAATAAAGACTTATCAGGGAGCAGTAGTTATAGCAAAGCAATGAACCGTCAAGACAAAATTGAAAACAAAAAAAGTAAAAAGCCAATCAGCAGGCTTGCATCCGGATAGTCATGCCCGGCCACTGATCAACGAGGCAAATCATGCCACTCACCGATCAGCCGAAAGATATGGTAATCTGAATTCTTCCCAACTCCCGGTTACCAAGTCTATGGCACCTCTGGATTACCTCAAGAAACTCACCTGCGATCGCCCTGAGCCGGTCACCTGCGCCCGGCCAGAGGATCTGATTACCGAGACCGAGAGTAACCGGGGTCGTATTATTCAATCAGCGGCCCTGCGCAGGCTTCAGCAGAAAACCCAGGTCTACCCACTGGAAACCAATGCAGCCGTCCGCAGTCGTCTTACCCACTCACTGGAAGTTCAGCAAACGGGCCGCTATCTGGCCAAAACTATTCTGGATCAACTAAAACAACATGGGGAGCTGGCAAAACTTGGTCTTGAAGGTATCGAAACGGCCTTTACCAATCTGGTAGAAATGTCCTGCCTGCTACACGACGTAGGTAACCCACCTTTTGGCCATTTTGGGGAAGCCGCGTTCAGCCGCTGGGTTCAGGATCATGGTGAAGCCTGCCATCACAAGGCCATGGCCAGACAATCCGCCGTCAATGGCCAAACCGGTCACTCAGAGCTTTTCTACCAGGTACTGTTACCGGATTTGTCCGTCTTTGAAGGCAACGCCCAGGGGCTGCGCATCATTCACAGCCTGCAGACACTCAACCTGACCTGGTCACAGCTGGCCGCCACCATCAAATACACCCGGGCACCTTATCAGAATCCGACCAGCGGATTTGCTTACCGTCAGAAAAAGCCCGGCTTCTACTACTCAGAACAGCGCCTTATCCAGGACATCTGGAAACATCTTGCGATACAGGAGAACTGTCGCTTTCCACTGGTCTACATCATGGAGGCAGCAGACGATATCTCTTACTGCATTGCCGATCTGGAAGATGCTGTTGATAAGGGCATTCTGTCATTCAGGGGCCTGAGCTTCTGGCTGAAAGAAGTGTGGCAGGAGTTCACCGGCAAAAAGAGCCAATACCTGCCGGATATCATTAAAACCGCAGAACATGTTGCCAAAGACAACCCACAGAACTTTATTCGCCATTTACGCTCACAGCTGGTCCGGGACCTGGTCAGCTATGCTGCCAACCGATACCTGCAGAAGCATACGGAAGTTTTTCATGGGACGCTGGATGAACCATTAATTGATGGCGGCTCAGACCAGCATCTGGCACTGAAAACACTGAAAACCGTCGCCATACGACATGTGTTCAGTAGTCAGGAAAAAGAAACACCGGAACTGCGCGGATATGCCGCTCTGATGGGCTTGCTCGATATCTATCGCCCAATCCTGGAACTCCCCGGCACCGCATTCGCAAACCTCGATAATCTGGATGATGGCGAACACTTTATCGAGCATCGACTCAATCACCGCCTGTCCCGGAAGTATAAAGCAGCCTATGTTCGGGCTGTGCATCAAATGCGTCAGGAACAGCATTCTCCCGCTGAACAGAACGATCTTGAATGGTATTTCCGAACGAGACTGATTCTGGACTATGTAGGTGGCATGACTGACCACTTCGTACTTACGGAGTATCAGAGCCTATCGGCAATTTAAACCATGAGGAACGCTTTTGCGTTCCTCCTTTCATGGTCTTCAGCCATTGGGCTCCTTCGTTCTCGAAGTATTTTCTGCTGGAATGGTAGCCCATGTCATAGATAGACCGTAGCTGATCCGGCTTCACCATAAAAGCGCTGCAGTCCTCGATACCCTCCGGTGCCAATGACACCTCCGGCAAGTTGATATTGGAAAACTGCCGGGCAGAACTGTAAATCTGAAATACCCTGTCCAGTACATCAAAGGTGTTGGCGAAATGCTCACAGGGCCTGGACATAACCGGAGCAAGATACATCCCGATATGATGACGACACTGGTCGTGAATCAGGTCTGAAGGATAGTTATTGATAATCCCGCCATCGGCATAGACGGTCCCCTGCCATTTAACCGGGGTGAACATGCCCGGATAAGCGGACGATGCCGTTAAAGCATTAATCAGTGGACCACTGTTAAATACCGTCTGCTGCGCTCTGTTCAAATCAGTAGCAACCACATACAGAGGTTTTTTCAATGATTCAAAACTATCTTCCGGGAAATAAGCCTGAAAATTTTTCGCGATCTTCTCTGAGTCAATCAATCCGAGTGCATTGAACGACAGGTTTCTAAAGCTGAACATTCGGGTCGAGACAAAGAAGTCCAGAATCTCGGCCGGTGCATATCCGGCGCTGTGCAGAGCACCGACCATCGCACCACCGCTGGCACCGGAAATAATATCCGGTTCGATTCCATGCTCGTTCAGGTACTGCAGCAACCCAATCTGAGCCATGCATTTTGCTCCGCCACCGGACAGGGTCAGGCCCAGCCGATAGGGTTTGCTTTTAAAAAGCTCTGTCGTGAACATGCTCATAGATTGAAAGCGCCACCTCTGGAAAGTAACGTTGCTTGCAAAAAAACCTGAAGCAGCCTCCTGGCCCTCGGAAAGTTTCTACCCGAGCCGACATTATGTCATGAGCGCCGCTCTGGGCTAAAGTAAATCTCAACTGAATCCAGACAAGTCATAATATCGCCAATAATTTCCAGGGGAGGCAAGGAGATGACCGAACAACCGGAAACCAATCCGTTTACGCTGCACGATACCCGTATTCCCCGTTTTATCTATGGCACGGCCTGGAAAGAACAGACCACCTCTGAGCTGACACTGAAAGCCCTGAATAACGGTTTCACAGCCATAGACACCGCCAATCAGCGCAAACATTATTTTGAGCAAGGGGTTGGGGAAGCTCTGCAGAACTTTTACCAAACCAGTGGCCAGTGCCGTGAAGACCTCTTCCTGCAAACAAAATTCACCTACGCTGAAGGACAGGACAACCGTCTGCCCTACCATCCTGAAGCCGATACCAAAACCCAGGTTGAGCAGTCCCTTCTCTCATCATTGGAGCACTTGAACACGGATTACCTTGATGCTTATCTGCTGCATGGTCCATCCCGGTCACATGGACTCAGTGACCGGGACTTTGCCGTCTGGGAAGCAATGGAAGGCTTCCACCGGTCCGGCCAAATCAAACTTCTGGGGGTTAGCAATGTAAATCACCAACAGCTGGAGCTCCTGAACCACCATGCGACGATCAAACCCATGCTGGTGCAGAACCGTTGCTTTGCCAGAACCGGATGGGACGCCAATATCCGTGCGCTATGCCATCGACATAACATTCTTTACCAGGGGTTTTCGTTACTGACAGCCAACACCCAACTGCTGGCAATGCCTGATTTTCAGACCATTATGAAGAGGACAGGATTAACCGGACCACAGGTCATTTTTCAGGCAGCATTAAAAATGGGGATGATTGTCTTAACAGGCACCAGTGATACAAAACACATGCAACAGGATCTGAATTGTTTGCAGACGCCACTGACGGATGATGAAGTGAATATGATAGAACAACTGATGGCTTAAAATTCAGGCGACATCTCTGAAAATAAAAAAAAGCCAGCATGATGCTGGCCAATAAAAAACAAATCTGGTCGGGGTAGAGAGATTCGAACTCCCGACATCCTGCTCCCAAAGCAGGCGCGCTACCAGACTGCGCTATACCCCGAGATTCATAACCAGGTTATGAATAAAAACAGTGTTCCGGACATCATGAACAGTGATACTTCCTGAAACACCGTCATACCGGAACGGTTGATACTTTAGCAAACCAACCATCTTTTTACAGTGGTGATTTCCGCAAATTAGCTGCGGAATATACTTCAGGCAACAAAAAAGCCCATACTCAAGAGCATGGGCTTTACCTGATCTGGTCGGGGTAGAGAGATTCGAACTCCCGACATCCTGCTCCCAAAGCAGGCGCGCTACCAGACTGCGCTATACCCCGTTAACTCACCGCTGCTTCAACCGACGTTGCGCTGAGCCAGTGGAGGCGTATTATCCCTATTTTCCGAACGCCGTCAACTGCCATCGAGGTTTTTATGGTCAATTTAATAACTATGGCTCCCAGTCATATTTATCAATGCTATTGATGGTCAGGCCAGCATCAATATCACCATTCAGAGAGACATCCACGGAATAATTAACCAGACGACCCTGCACACCTCCGATAACCAGCAGAGACTGTCCCTGAAAATCATAGCCAACGCCTAACTCCGCCTGCCAGTCAATCTCACCCCGAACACCTTTCAGCAGGAACTTATCAAAGCCATCGGTGAAGTGATAAGAGAGGGAAAGGTCAACACCGGTTACATCCTTAATACCATCCACATCGACGCTGCGAACTCCGACGATGGCTGAGGGTATCCAGCCATGCTTTACGGTCCAGCCCAACCCGGCGTAGACATGGTTATCATTCTGGGCTGCAGCCGCAGTATTGGTTTGCAACAATGCTGTTGCCATAATAGCCGTTATCAAGCCTTTTATTGTCCGGGACATGTTGCTACCCCCTTTTTTTCAGGCAATATATATTTGCTTATACGCACTTTCAACTCTACCTGACTGGTAAAAATTAGCAATGCAACGCAAGAGCTGAAGATTTGTGGCGAAATGGTTTTTCTTTCTCCCGGAAAAAGGTTGCCATCCATAGCAAACACTGCATTCCCTGAAAAAAAACTCAGTGTGATTCGCTTATAGCCAACACCGGGCATTGATCACCGGCATCAATGGCAGCGGGCTGATAGTACTGACGCTCAAGCCAGTCTAATGCTTCCTGAAATGCAAGGTCGCCGTAGTCTGAATAGCTAAAACGACGAGTTTCGTGTATTTTGGAACAATCGGGTTTTACCAGATGCGCCTGCCAACCTGCCTGCCCATCTCTGAGCGTATATTTCTCAATTCTCAACATTGCGGATGATAGTTTCCGTTCTTTATTCTGACTGTGCACGATCACTTTTATTGGTGTTGTTAATGCTATCGGCAGATTAACACTGAAAAGATGACAAAATCGTGACGGTCAATGACCAATCAACAGGCTGATTATTAAACAAATTATCAATACGCATATTGATACGTATCAATACTTAGTGATTAATTAGTCGTTAAACCCTGTCGCTCCGGGTATCTATTATCTTGTCCGCAATGATTCCTCCCCAGACCTGACACCCCGACTCATTAGGGTGATAACCATCTTCCGCCATCAACGAGGCGTCAGGATTCGTGTCACTGTGGATATACGTCCACCCCTTCTGTCGGCAGAGCTTCTGCAACTGCCTGTCCAGCAAGTAGGCCTTTGCTCCCAATAACCAGCTTAACGGCGCTGGAATCAGGGGAAACCGGTTGATCTTTGGAATTGAGGTGATAAATACCTTGGTATTGTCGGAAGCAAAGCGATGGCCACACGCCTGCACATGTTTATTGAATTCCGAGCCTGAGGTAAATCTGGTCGTATCATTGACGCCAAAGCTGATGATCAACAGATCCGGTTCTTTAATGGTCGCCTCAAAGGTTAATGAGTCGAACACTCTGGCACCATTTTTTGCCAGTATTTCCCAATCAAACTCCACACCCCGATCCTGAGTCAGGTTCCTGATAACCTGGTGGGTCAGCCCCTGTCTTATCTCTGCCACCCCCACCCCGGCGACAGGGCTTTCACCCACATGAACAATGGAAAAATCCGAGCCTCTGGCCTGCAGCCGTTTACCACTGGCCTCGGGCAAACGAAGTGCACTTCTCTTTACATGAACGCCCTGGCAGATTGCGATAGAAAGAAGCAACAGACAACATAAAACAGTGCTTACCAATCCAATAAGTTCAAACATCAAAATAGCCGTTGTGCATTTTTATTGTTGATTCATTTAAACAGATGCCCGGTGATTTTGCAGACTTTACATCAGGAAAACAATGGCAAATCCATGCTGACCAGAGCCTTGTCAGCTTCTGGTCATAGAAACAGGTGACTGGCCCTGCTTAAGGACCAGGCTCACTTTCTCGATGGCTAAAGGTTAAACAACACACTCATACATTCAGGCCAGGGCTGGCAGCCACCTTCAGAGGCGACCAATGCAGGGATTCCGAGACTGATCCCCAGATAAAGCCCGATACCCACCCCATTGGCAATAATATCGCCAAAACTGAAACGGCGATAACGGGTCATGTGCTGACAGACCTCGATAAACACGCCAAACGCCATCAGCCCTGCCGGTTTCCACCAGCAGACGCTGGCCGCTGGAAATGCCAGATCGATCAGCAGAGACAGCACCATAAAGGTGAGCACATGTTTCACCTTATCATTGATAAAACGGGTGGGGTCCCATTTGCCAGGTATCAATGACATAAACAGGGCAAAGGCCAGGGCACACAAAGAGAGGATTTGCCAGGTTGAAGGGGGAGTTGCCTGAAGTGCGGTAATCAGTTCATTCATTGGATGGCCCTGAGTTAGAGGTTGTTACAGGTCATCGGCAAATGGGCGTTGGGGTTGATGGCGCTTAACATTCCTGTTTAAGGCGGGCATTAAGCTTACCCCTCCACTCAATCATAAACATTGGAGACTTTGCCATTAACGATATTGTACGGTTTGCTCCCCAGAGGCTGATTGTTGAAATATAACAACCCAACTTGCTACATTAGCAACTCTAAAAACAGACACCGTCGTCAGTTTATAAGCGTTGGCTGCTTCCTGGTTCTACATGGCAGTTATGCGCATTAGCAGAATAAAAAGAACAGAGGTAGTCCATGCGCCGTTGGAATGGCTGGGGTGATGAGAGTTACGTTAAGGAAGTCTCCGACCATGGAGATGCATTGATTCGCCGTATTATCGGTGAACCGACCCCCTTGAAAGATGCCACTCTGGAGAGCGTGATAGCCAGGGTACCGCCATCCCGTCTGCCTGAACATCCACTGATTGTCACTGCTGCAGAAGATCGGGTTCGCCATGCCCGTGGCCAGAGCTTTCCGGACTGGCTGGCCATGCGCAGTGGTGATTTTGGGGTTTTCCCGGACGGTGTCGCCTATCCGGAAACCAGTGCACAGGTTCGCGAACTTCTTGCCCTTGCGGTCCAACACGATTTTATTGTGATTCCCTATGGCGGCGGGACATCCGTTGCCGGTCACATCACCCCACAGAAAAATACCAGAGCCATTTTGACCATTGATATGGGTCACATGAACCAATTAATGGATCTGAATGAAGAGAGCCAGATTGCCACCTTTGGTGCAGGGACTCCCGGACCACAGGTTGAAGCACAGCTACAGGCACGGGGTTATACCCTTGGGCACTACCCCCAATCCTGGGAACTGTCCACCATTGGCGGCTGGATCGCCTCCCGCTCTTCAGGCCAACAGTCACTCCGTTACGGCCGTATTGAACAGATGTTTGCCGGTGGTCGTATGGAAACCCTGCAGGGCACACTGGATATTCCTTCGATTCCCGCCTCTTCCGCCGGGCCGGACATTCGTGAGCTCACCATGGGCACCGAAGGCCGCCTGGGTATCTTTACCGAAGTGAAAGTTCGCGTACAACGTGCAGCAGAAGAAGAAAAGTTTATGGTCTGCTTTATGCCAAACTGGCAGGCAGGTAAAGCCGTCGCCCGGGAAGTTGCACAGCAGAAGATCCCGCTCTCCATGATGCGGGTCAGCAACGCTAAAGAGGCCCGTGCCCACGCTCATCTTGGTACTTCACTGACACAGTTCAAACTGCTGGATGGCTATCTGCGTTTTCGCGGGCTGGACGACAATCGCTGCATGCTGACCTTTGGCGTGACCGGCTCTGAATACCAAAATAAAGTAGCCCTGAAACAGCTGGGCAAGATTCTGAAAAAACATGGCGGTGTTGGTGGTACACTGGCCAATATCATGGGCACCATCTGGGCCCATGGCCGTTTCAAATTCCCCTATCTGCGGGAAACCACCTGGGCCCGGGGCATAGCAGTTGATACACTGGAGACCTCCACCGATTGGGAAAATGTGGACAGCCTGATGCATCAGATGGAAGCGAGCCTGGAAAACGCCTTAAAGGATGAAGGGGAAAATGTCATGGCATTCACTCACCTCTCCCATATCTACGGTCAGGGGTCGAGTATCTATACCACCTATTTCTTCCGCTGCGCTGACAGCTACGAAGCCACTCTGGCACGCTGGAAAAAGCTGAAGGCCAAAACCTCTGAAGTGATTGCCCAAGGCTATGCCACCATTTCCCACCAGCATGGCACTGGCCGTGACCACGCGCCTTATATGCTGGCAGAAAAAGGTGAGCTGGGGATGCGGATGATTGCCACCCTGGTGCATGACTTTGACCCGGACAAACGACTGAACCCCGGCGTGCTACTCCAGGACAGCGAATAAGTTGAATTAATCAGGTACCCAACCCATGCGGCAGAAATCCTGGCAGACAGGTAACCGGAATCAGTTACTGGAAGCGTTAAAACACAATACTGACAAGGAATGGGATATCGTTGTGGCCGGTGGCGGCATCACCGGTGCTGGCATTGCCCGTGAAGCGGCACGCCGGGGCCTGAAGGTGCTGCTGGTTGATCGTCAGGATTTCGCCTGGGGAAGCTCCAGCCGTTCATCAAAAATGATCCATGGCGGCCTACGCTACATCGCTTCCGGCGATATCAAAACCACCATGCACTCAGTTTCCGAACGGGAACGCCTGATGAAAGAGGCTCCCGGCCTTGTTGATCAAATGGGCTATCTGATGACCCATTACAAAGGTGGTTTTCCGGGGCCGCTGGTGTTTAATATTCTGCTGCGTATTTATGATTTTTTTGCCGGTAAGCGTTACCGCAAGTTTCATAAATTACACGACGTTGAAAACCTGAGCCCGCTCATTAATGCGCACAACCTGCTCGGTGCCACCCAGTTTGCCGATGCCATTACCGATGACTCACGCCTGGTTATCCGGGTTTTGCGCGAAGCTCAGAAAGACGGTGCTACGGTAATAAATTATGTTGGTGTCGATGCGCTGATTAACAACAATGGCCAGGTGACGGGTGCTCAACTGAAGGATACCGAAACCGGTCAGATAATGCCGGTGAAAGCCAAAGTGGTGATCAATGCCACAGGTGCCTGGGGGGATAAACTTCGAGGTGAGATGACCTCAGAGCAGCATATTCGCCCTGCCCGTGGCAGCCATATTGTCGTACCTGGCTGGCGACTGCCGGTGGCTCAGTCATACACCGCCATGCACCCGGATGATAAACGACCCATATTTATTTACCCTTGGGAAGGCAGAACCGTGGTCGGGACAACCGACCTGGACAACGGCACTATTGGCAACCATGAAGTAGCCATGACCCGTGATGAACTGGAATACCTGATGAAAGCCGCCTGTTCCCAGTTCCCGAAAGCCGGGTTAACCGAACAGGATATTATCTCTTCATGGGCCGGTGTACGCCCGCTGGTCAGCTCCGGGACACTGAACCCGTCGAAAGAAAAACGTGACCACAGTATCTGGAACGATAACGGGCTGGTGACCGTCAGTGGCGGCAAACTGACCACCTTCCGGCTGATTGCCCTGGATGTTTTAAAAGCAGCTGAAGAGTACCTGCCCGGTGTTGATTTCAGTGATTCTGGCGCGGAGATGTTTACTCAATACGAGCCTGATAGTTCTCTGTTTAACCAGCTGCCGGACTATTTAAAGAAACGTATCCGGGGCCATTACGGAATGGACGCTGATCGTTTACTGGCACAGACCCAACCCGATGAACAGGACGTTATTCCCGGTGCCCGTGCCCTCTGGGCCGAGTTGCGCTGGTCGGCCGGCAATGAAGCCGTTGTGCACCTGGATGATCTTCTACTCCGCCGTACCCGCCTGGGCTTGCTGCTGGAACAGGGAGGCCTGATTTTTGCCGACAGAATCAAGGCCATCTGCCAGGAAGAACTGGATTGGAGTGAGCAGCAGTGGCAACAGGAAGTCACCCGTTATCAATCCATCTGGAACACTTATTACAGTGTTCCGAAACGGCGCAAGAACGCTGATACTCGATAATAAGAAACAAGAAGTGAGTGTGTAGTGAGTGATTCAGACTATGTGCTGGCCATCGACAATGGCACACAGAGCATTCGGGCCCTGGTATTTGACAGTGCCGGCAATGAGATCGCCAAAAGCAAAGTTGCGCTGGAGGCCTATTTTTCACAACACCCCGGCTGGGCAGAACAGCACCCTGACTACTATTGGCAGCAACTTGGAAAAGCCTGTAAAGCGTTATGGGACCAGGGCATTGTCACGCCCGGGCAGATCAAAGGTATGGCACTGACCACACAGCGCTACACCATGATTAACCTGGATGAAGATAAAAAGCCTTTGAGACCCGCCATTGTCTGGATGGATCAGCGCAAAGCCGAACCGGAAAAGCCCGTTGGTGGCCTCTGGGGACTGTTAATCAGGACCATCGGCCTGACCAGCCTGATCGAAGATCTGCGCGCCAAAGCCCGTGATAACTGGATCATACAACATCAGCCCGATATCTGGCAGAAGACCCGTCACTATGTGAATTTATCCGGCTACCTGACCTATCAACTGACTGGCGAAATGAAAGACGCCTGTGGTTCAGTGGCCGGTTACCTGCCCTATGACTATCGCCGTCAGAAATGGGCTGGCAAGCACGATCTGAAATGGCAACTGCTGGCCACCAGACGACACATGTTGCCGGAACTGGTACAACCCGGAGAGCAGTTAGGTCATATTACCGCTGAAGCTGCAGAGCATACCGGTCTGCCTGCGGGGTTACCAATGATCGCAGCCTCATCGGACAAGGCCTGCGAAGTACTGGGCGCAGGCGGTGTTGACCCTCATATTGGCTGTTTGAGTTTTGGCACTACAGCCACCATCAGTACGACAACGTCCCGATATTTTGAAACAGTTCCCTTTATTCCACCCTACACAGCGGCGATGCCAAAGCGTTACAACACCGAGGTGATGATTTATCGGGGCTTCTGGATGGTCAGCTGGTTTAAAAATGAGCTGGCCCAGGCCGAGCAGCGTAAAGCAAAAGAGTTGGGTGTAGAGCCCGAGCAGCTTTTCGATGCCCTGTTAACCCAGGTACCACCGGGCTCAATGGGCTTGATGATGCAACCTTATTGGTCCCCGGGCGTACGTCAACCCGGCCCCGAAGGCAAAGGCGCTTTTATTGGCTTTGGCGATGTTCATAAACGGGCGCATATTTACCGTGCAATTCTGGAAGGGCTGGCTTATGAACTGCGATCCGGTAAAGAGCAGATTGAAAAACGCAGTGGCACACCGATCACCCGATTACGAGTCTCTGGCGGTGGATCCCAGAGTGATGCCGCCATGCAACTGACGGCCAATATTTTTGGCATGGAGGCAGAACGGCCACACACCTACGAAGCTTCCGGCCTTGGGGCAGCCATTAACTGCTGTGTCGGCCTTGGCATTCATAAAGACTATAACGAAGCCATTGATAAAATGACCCGGGTGGGCGATGTGTTTGCGCCGGATCTGCCAACCATGCAGCTGTATGATCGTTTGTACAATGAGGTTTATAAAAAGATCTATAAACGCCTGCAGCCGTTGTATAAATCCATTCGGGATATTACTGGTTATCCGAAGCATTAAGTTTCTTTTGGCTTGTTAGGGGTATTGAAATCAGTATCAATGGTGCTACTACTTAATGGCAATTGAACGTATAGAGCAACAAAGCAATGAATAAATCCACCGACAAATACACCTATCGGGTCACCTGGTCTGAAGAAGATCAGGAATATGTGGGCTTGTGTTCTGAGTTTCCCAGCCTGAGCTGGCTGGAACAAGACCAGATAGCAGCACTGAACGGTATTCGGAAACTGGTATCAGACACCGTGGCGGATATGCAAGCGGCTAACGAGACAATCCCGGAGCCTTTTTCCATCAGGGACTACAGCGGCAAAGTGTTGCTAAGAGTACCACCGGAAACTCATCGACATCTGGTTATTCAGGCGGCAGAATCCGGTGTCAGTTTGAACCGTTATATTGCCAGCAAGTTGCACTGAGCAGCTGAAGGCAAATGGTTTTGTCCTCACTATCATCTACATTAATGACTATTTTTCCCTGCCGATATCCCCTTTGGTGATGCTCTTTTTCAGTCAGATATGCACTGTGGAATCAATCAGGGTCACTTCGTTGTTTCAGAAAGGTCATCACTGTTGCTCCCCGTGCTGGCATCATGAATAACAGACTGGTTCCTCCCATGATTTCATAACAACCAACCAGGTTCAATTGATCAGGATATCCAAAAATAATGAATCAGGAAGCCTACGAGACAGATATTGCGATTGTTGGGGCAGGAGTGGGCGGCGCTTATTCAGCATGGCGCTTAAGGGATAAAATTTCGGCTCCTGAACACCAGAAAATTGACCTGGAAGGGAAAAGGCTCTATGAGTACGGATGGTGGAGTCTGATGGATTGGGTGCTGTCCAGAGAAGCGATTGAACTGATCAATGATGCCGGGGGTTACGACGCGCCGTTTCGCAATTGGAATGCCGACGTGGCGATGGATGTCTTCAGAAATAATGCACCGGGCTGGGATGTTCCCTCAAGGATGATTGCAAGCGGCTTTCAATCATTACCCGAAGCCCTGGTGCAAGGATTTATTAATCAAGGAGGCCGGTACCACTCCCGTCACAGGTTATGTGCCATAACCCCATTTGAACAGCACGGACAGACCCGGGTTAAACTCGTGTTCGAGAATGCCCGGGGTAGCAGAATGGTGGTTAATGCCCGGCACGTCATTTTAGGGTTACCAAAACGCTCGCTGGAGCTACTGGATCAGGATTCAGTTCATTTACGCACCGCCGAAATACGGTCGGACATTGACTCAGTCATTTCAAAACCGACCATTAAACTTTATCTTGGCTACCCTTACCCTTGGAGGAAGGTGCTCGGGATCAGAGGGGGTAAGTCGGTGACTGACCTTCAGATCAAACAGTCCTATTATTTTGGTGTAGAAGAGGATCGACCTGCCGGTGAAGCTGGCAACACCAACGCTCTGTTGCTGGCAGCCTACACCGATGGCCGGGTGCTGGATTACTGGCATACCCTGGCCAGAGGGAATGAGTTTGCCGGAGCAGAGAACCCCTTTGTTCCGGTGGGACAGAGCCCTCTTCCCAGCGAGAGCCGGGCCACCAATAACCAGGTTGTGCAAGCCCAAAAGGAACTCAAGGCGCTTCATGACTTGAAATACATTCCGAAACCTTATACTGCGGCCTACATGGATTGGTCTCAAGACCCCTATGGGGGAGGATACAGTTTGTGGAAGCCCGGACAAAAGAGCCTGACTACTCAAAAGCGTATGCGCCACCTGCCCGGTTTACCCATTCACATTTGCGGTGACTCTTATTCCGATCTGCAAGGCTGGGTAGAGGGCGCATTGACAAGCACAGAACTGATGCTGGAAGAACATTTTCAACTGGAACGTCCGCACTGGATTGAAAAAGATTATTTATCCCGTTTTGCCGAGTAGCACGCTGAATTAGTCAGTTCCAGAGCACCTGAAGAGGAACCTGTTCCGGTCACTCTTGATGACAATTCAGAAAACTCCAGATTTTTTCATGATATGAAAGCTAAAGGTGTACCCGATCATGAAGGGCGATACTCAGGACAGAAAACCGAGACTGGCAGGAAGATTTGCATCTGCAAAGGATCATACGTACTTTTTATCTTCCATCCTCAAAAGTGAACCCCATGGATCAATTTTCTACAAAGTCTTTAACCTGCCTGCATAATATAAAGGCCAGGCTATGTTCTGCCCGGGCTGCTCAGTCCCTCCTGCTGAGCCAATTAATTTGACCGTGCGAGCAGGTTTGTAACGTGCTATATAAGTCTTCAGGCTCTTTGCCCGTGTGCGCTTGCCAGATTTCACTTCCACCGGGATGATCTCGCCATTATTGGTTTTGAAAAGAAACTCAATCCCAGCTTGCCTGAAGTCCCAGGAATAGACCGGATAACAGCCGGCGACTATTAACTCATTCTGAACAAAATTCTCTGCCAGATAACCTTTATACTCATAGCTTTGCTGACGATGCTCCTGATAACTGATATCCAGCATATATCCTAATACCCCTATATCGAACAGAAACAGTTTAAATAAATTGTCTTTCCGATAGGCAGATAAGGGCGATTGCGGTTTGCAGTCAATAGGGTAGCAGCGCGACACCAATTTGGTTTTCTCCAACCATTCAATAGGGCTGCTTAAATCCAGATAGCTGCGTTTACGTTCGATCACACCGCTAAACCGATAACGTTTAACCGATGCATCCATGTTTTTGGATAGTTGCAACGGCACATTACGAAAGACCCTTTCTATATGCTGTGCATTGACTTTGCCGCCATATTTACCAAAGTCACGAAGATAGCCGGATAATAGACTTCGGTGGATGTTTTGTATCCGGCTGCATCGCTCATTAATGCCACTGAACTTTCCCCCGTCAGCAAACCAGGTTTCTACTGCTTCAGGCATGCCGCCGACAAAATAATAATCCAGCAGCAAATCCCACAGTTTATTGTGAGAGGCCTGAATCTGGAGTCCTCGCCTGAAGGCTTCCAGAATTTTCTCGTTTCCCGATGCCATGACAAACTCTTCAAAAGACATAGGGAACAGCTCCAGAGCTTCTACCTTACCAACCGGAAACGAGTTCAGCAGACCAACATTTGAGCCAGACGCGCAGAGGTAAAGATCCGGGCGCTGCTCAGCAAAGAACTTCAACGAACTTAACGCTGCAGGACACTCGCCAATTTCATCAAAAAACAGAAGGTCATTATTGGGGTTAATATCAACACCCAGTTCCAGCTCAATATTCAGAAGTATGTCTTGTGGGTTCAGATTGGCACCAAACAGCCCTGCCAGGTTGGGGTTAGCCAGAAAGTCCAGCTTAAGAACCCGACGGAAGTGGTCTTTGCCAAAACACTCTTCGATCAGATAAGACTTACCCACCTGGCGGGCACCATCCAGTAACAGAGGTTTGCGTTTTGGCTGATTCTTCCAGCTCAATAGCTGGGTAATGAGTAATCTGTCCATGGTTATCGAACGTCATCCAAAGCGGTCACTTTGTGTTTATTATAGAATAATAATCGAATTTATATACTTTCTCATACATTAAAATACAATATTATGTATTTTTTAATAGATAAAAAGCCAATTCTTACTGAAAATTCAGATGTAATTTGCAGTAATCAAGGATTAGAATGGCGAACTCTTAGTTGATTTCGACAGGCCTCAGGGTAAACGCGGCCTGGAGAAATGCGGCAGTTGTTCAGAACCTGCTCTTAAGTAATTGTCTGGTGGTTAGTCAAGGAATGTTTCAGCACCAATCAGGGGCAGCAGTTTCAGGATCGCTTCCTTATATACGGCTTCATCCACCTGCCCAACCCGATCAGCCCGGCGATGCTGCCAGTCCAGGGTACGGATCAGCCCCGGAATAGCGAAGGATGGCTCTATATCCAGACCGCTGATCTCCACATTGGCGGGCCGTTTTTTCCCCTGGTAACTAATGAGAATACAGATAGCCTGACCAATGGCCTCGTTATAAAGGCGCGAAGAAAGCACCAGAGCTGGCCGACGCTTACCGATCTCGCTCCCCTTGCCCGGATCAAGCAGGACAATATCACCCCTTTCGGGTATGTAAACCCCGGAACTGGAGGAAGCCATCAAAAGTCCTCTTCCCTTGGCAGTGTATCTTCCAGCCAGTCACTGACGTTATTGTCTGCCAGTGTCTCCTGCAGACTGGCAACCAGCTCCTCTTCCGAATAAGGCAGAGGTTCGGCGGGAACCTTGCGGCGGATAAACAACCCGTCGGCATGGATCTCAACCTCAACCCCCATACCTTCTTCAAACCCGGGAATATCCCGCATCGGTCCGCTGATCCACAGGGCCAGACCATTGCCCCAGCGTTTGATGGTGGATTCTGTCCGCATGACCCTCTCTGCATCTACTATGTAGATACACCAGTATATACGATGTAGACACTTCGGCAAGACGGAGGTTCTCCAGTAAACAGTAACATTGCAAGCAGGCAAGGCTTTATTTCGCGGATTGAAGAATAGAGGGGCTTTTATTGAGGGCAAGGTTCAGCCGCATGAGGAAAGCGGGGATCCTATAGCAGCACGCTATCATATAGGATTTGAACAGGCTGCTTATGCAGCCTTTTGCAATCGTTTTACAGTTGCTGAAAGCCTTTCCTCTGCATGGCTTGGCAACTGCCGCTAACGGTTTCAGCGATAACTCTACTCTCTGGCACTTTGAGACCGGCAGACTCAATGGTCTCTCACCAGGTTCTGTCATACTTTGATTTCTTTATGCTGCGAAATGATTTTGTTCTCACTGTTTTTTGCACGACATACAGCTTATATTCAAATTATATTCAAAACAGACACCCTACCGGCAAAGCCACCAGTTTATCCGAAAAGGGCAGCACCCTATCACCGTTGTAAACAATTACCCCCCGCTGAATACTGCCCGTTGCAATTAGCATTTCCAGAGTCGTGAACATCTCTTTTTTGATCGTCATGCCTGCCTTGACCTCAATGCCTGTGGCCTGGCCATTATGCCCTGACAGAATAAAGTCCACTTCCCGCTGACTCTTGTCGCGATAGTGAAAAAGCTGGCAGTCCTGATCACTGATGGCGATAGACTTCAGTAGTTCTGAGCAGACCCAGGTTTCCATTAACGATCCCATAAGATTTCTGTCAGCCTTAATAGCTGCTGCATTTATGCCTCTCAGGGAACACAGCAGCCCAGTGTCCACAAAATGAACCTTTGCCTGTTTAATTGCCCGTTTGAGCTCATTCCGATGCCACCCGGGAATTCGCTTGACCAGGTAAAGGTTTTCAAGAGCTGCAACGTATTTTTGAACAGACTTGCTATCCATCTTTATCGCTTTACCAAGACTTGCATAGTTCAGCGCCTCAGAAGAAATAGAAGACAGTGATTTAAGCAGCAGCGCCATTTCATCCAGCTTTTGCAACTGAAAAACTTCTCTGATATCCCGCCGGATAATTGCATCGACATACGATCTGAACCAGCGAGTCCTGCGATTGGCAGAACGCTGTATTGCTTCCGGATAACCACCACACGCTATGGCCGAAATCACCTGGTCAAGCTCAAGCAGCGCCCCGTGCTGCGGAGCAAAATCCACAGACAGTAGCTGCCGGATAATATCATGCTCTCCCTTCCCGCCAGCAGGCCTCTGCATCAACTCACTCTGACTGAAGGGGTACAGGGTAATAAATTCTGCCCGACCAGCCAGCGAGTCAGCCAACGTCGGCAGCGTCATCAGATCGGCGGAGCCGGTGAGGATAAAAGCCCCGGGTTGACGATCTTCATCGACCAGCAGTTTGATCGTGCGAATCAATTCCGGAGCCCGCTGTATTTCATCAATAATGACGGGACGCGGTTGATTACGCAGCAAACCAATAGGGTCATTGCGGGCAACCGTCAGGATATTTTCGTCATCCAGAGTCAGATAACTGCTGGAATCCTCAGACTTGAGTGTCTCCAGCAGATGCCGCGCAAGGGTCGTTTTACCAGATTGCCGGGGACCGGTGATAATGGCTACCGGCGTATCCTTCAAGCATTCCCGCAAGTTACGTTCAATGGCTCTTGGTATGAAATCCATAGCAATCCAGTCATGACTAATATGGATTTCAGTTTAGACTAATATGGATTAAAAAATCGACCATTACGGATTTATAATCCGACTAAAATGGATTTTATTAATGGCTGATCTGGAATAATAACGCTATGCAAAAGTCTTTTAAAACGATGATCGAAGTGAAATTTTGACTGAAACTCCAGCACCCCAGATTGTCATAAACCATATCCGATCATGAAGGGCAGTATTCAGAACACAGAACCGAAACAGGCAGGAAGATTTACATCCGAAAAGCGCCCAAAATCAAGGGCTCAAGATAAGCTACAGTTGTTGCTTAAAATTGGCGTGGTGTTCTCACTTGTGTTCTCAAAAGGGCTTCAAATCAATAATTATTTATATGTAATTCTCGTAAGCCCTTGATTTCCTTGGTCGGCGTGAGAGGATTCGAACCTCCGACCCTTTCGTCCCGAACGAAATGCGCTACCAGGCTGCGCTACACGCCGAAGCCAGAGCTATTCTAGACATGCAGACGAAACTGTCAATGGCAGCAGAGAAGAATTCAATGAAGCTTTAAGAAGAGAAGTAAGGAAAGGAAAAATGGTCGGGGTAGAGAGATTCGAACTCCCGACATCCTGCTCCCAAAGCAGGCGCGCTACCAGACTGCGCTATACCCCGTCAGATGAAACCTATCATATTGTTTTTGAACGATAAGTCAACAGCTATCAGTAAACCATGTCTATTTTTTAAACTTGCTGGTTAAACAGAATATGTTAGCCGCATTAACAGTGCATCCAAAGCTAATGTCGTAATATCCCCCAGGATGATGCTAATGCGGTCTTGCATGGTTGAGCCTCAACTATACGCCATCTCTCAACGTGCGGCACTTCTTCAGGGTATCAGCAATCAGGAATGCCAGCTCCAGCGCCTGATCAGCATTCAGGCGAGGATCACAGTGGGTATGATAACGATTGCCCAGATGATCTTCGGTCACGGCGTTGGCACCGCCGACACACTCCGTCACATTCTGGCCGGTCATTTCAAAGTGAACGCCACCAGCATAGGTTCCCTCGGCGCGATGGGCCGCGAAGAACTGCTCAACTTCTGAGAGAATTTTCGACACTTCACGGGTTTTATAGCCATTGCTGGCCTTGTAGGTATTCCCGTGCATTGGATCACAGCTCCAGAGCACATTGCGCCCTTCATGCTGAACCGCTTTCAGCAATGGCGGCAGGCCTTTCTCCAGGTTGTCAGCCCCCATGCGGACAATGATGTTCAATTTGCCGGGAATATTCTCCGGGTTGATCCGGTCAATCAGCCGAATCAGGTCATCCGATGGCAGGGTTGGGCCGGCTTTCAAGCCAATCGGGTTTTGAATACCGCGGACAAACTCAACATGGCCACCATCGACCTGACGGGTTCGGTCACCCACCCAGAGCATATGGGCTGAACAGTCATACCAGTTACCGGACAGGCTATCACGGCGGGTCAGCGCCTGTTCGTAAGGCAGCAACAACGCCTCATGGGAGGTATAAAAGGCAGTTTCACGGATGGTGGACGAATGCTCTGCTGAGATGCCACAGGCTCTCATAAAATCCAGCGATTCATCAATTCGGTCAGCCATGTTGCGGTATTGATCAGTCTGTGGGCTGTTTGCAACAAAGTCCAGATTCCAGGCATGCACCTGTTCCAGAGAGGCCAGGCCACCCTGGGCAAAAGCTCGCAGCAGGTTCAGGGTGGCAGCCGCCTGGTGATAGGCCTGCAGCATTCTCTGGGGTTCCGGATTACGAGCCGCCGGGGTAAACTCGGTGCCGTTAATGATATCACCGCGATAGATCGGCAATTCAACACCATTGATGGTTTCAGTACCGGACGTTCTTGGCTTGGCAAATTGGCCGGCCAAACGCCCTACCTTGATCACCGGGCAGGCAGCACCAAAGGTGAGCACCACCGCCATCTGCATCATGACTTTAAAGGTGTCACGGATATTATTGGCCGAGAATTCCAGGAAGCTTTCTGCACAGTCTCCCCCCTGCAGCAGAAATGCTCTGCCTTCGGTCGCTTCTGCCAGGCGGTTTCTCAACTCATTCACTTCACCCGCAAAAACCAGCGGTGGCATGGCAGCCAGTTCCTGTTCAACCCGGCTCAATTTTTCCTGGTCGGGATATTCCGGCAGCTGGAGCAACGGCATATGTCTCCAGCTATCAACAGTCCATGAATTCATTAAGTCACCAGCTCTTTCACACTCGCTAAAAACAGTCATTCTACCTGAATACATCATCAAGGCTGAGAGGTTTTTCCATGAATAATTATGGAAGATATATCAAGAATTATCGCTGATTAGCCGAACTTAAGACTTTACATAACCTATCTGGTTTGTTATAAGTTTTGACCGAACAATAATACGTATACCTACTTATCACTATGAATTTTTCACTGCTTGCCACGATTACCATGAAACCCGGCACCATTATGATGCTCCGGGGGGGTTATCGTGGATAGCTGAAAAGCAGAAACGAGCCCCCGCACCCTGACCGGTCCGGGGGCTTTTTTATGACCATTTGCCACTGACAGGAAATGACAGCGTGAACGAGTTGAACCTTCGACTGATCACCACCAGTGATCCCGGCAGCCTTGAACAAATTCTCCAGTGCAGCAGCGAGAACGGGTTACACCTGAAAAGTTTTGTTGCTGAGCTGAACAGCAAAAAGGATCAGTATGAAATCAAGATGTGCATTTCCGGTTTTACCAGTCAGCATCAGATTGTTGGCAGGCTGGCTCAGCAGAAACACATCCGTGAGCTGAGCCCGATAAAATCCCGAGGGTTGCTCTGAATGATGCGAAGCTATTGGCCTCTGGCGACAGGATGCCGGGGGTCTGTTATCCATTCACTCCATGAGCCGGGATACAGTGTGGCACCTGACAAACCCGCAAGCTCCATGGCAAAAATATTGTGGCAGGCGGTAACACCGGAACCACAGTAGAAGACAGGCCGGGAGTCGCCGCCAACCAGTGCAGTAAATAGTTCCCGCAAGTGATCCGCTGAAAGAAAGCGGCCATCTTCATCCAGGTTTTTGGCGAATGGATGGCATACCGCCCCGGGAATGTGCCCAGCCTGCGAGTCCAGGGTTTCTTCCTCTCCACGGAATCGTTCATAAGCCCTGGCATCAATCAGTTTATAACTAAGGCTACCTTCAGTTTCTATCTGCGCCATAAGATCCTGCGCTGAAACCGTTGGCATATGTCCCATGGTAAAATCAGCCTGACTTTCTGCCACCTCAGACACATCGTTGGTCACAGGATAACGGCCCGCCTGCCAGGCTTTCATGCCGCCATGCAGAATCATAGCCTGAGAGATACCCGCCCAGCGTAACAGCCACCAGGCCCTGGCGGCCATGGCATGACCGCCATCATCATAGACAACGACCTGAGAGTGCTTATCCATTCCCCAACGACGGAGTGTTGCCTGCCAGTCTGCCGACTCGGGCAGTGGGTGCCTGCCGGTTTTACCGGGAATAATTAAACCGGAGAGATCTGCTTCAAGATCAGCATGGAGCGCTCCCGGAATATGTCCCTGGTGATACATAGTCCGCCCCTGTTTCGGGTCGGCGAGACTGAATCGAGCATCCAGAACCACCAGGTGTTGATCGTTCAACAGGGTAGCCAGCATCTCCGGCTCTAATAATAAAGGCATCACTTACCTCTGTCTGACTGCTAACACACCACTATGAAACATTTATGAAGGTTTACTGTTCTTGCCACACAGTAAAAAAATGATAGCGGCTTTGCAACCAGTCCTGATAACCGTGGTTCGAATGGAGGAATAGTTCAGAGGAAAGAGAAGTTAAGAAGAGAAATAAAACCCGCCAGCAGAGCTGGCGGGGTCACATCCGTGTGACAAGTGCATCCATGCAAGGTTTACGTTATCAATACACTCGTGATGGCAATAGCAGTGATTACGCGAAAAAATGTGAGACATGTCTCACATTTTTATCATTTTCCGGTTGCGGGCTTGTCCACTACCTTGTCATCACGAAGCACTTTTTCCGAAAGCAGGTTGCTCAACTCGCCGTTATCCGGCGTTTCCAGAATGATTCGGGTTTCTTCGGAAGACTCGTCAAATTCGATGCCCGGAGAGTAAGCAGGCTCTTCCACCGGCGTGTCTATGACCTCCTGCTGTATCGGAATGACTTCCGTTACGGGCAATGGTTCAGGCTTATCCTTTTTAACCAGGAAAAACCAGCCAGTCACACCCAGAGCCAGAAGAGCCGCCAGCACTACTGCAATTGTCTTGTTACTCATGCCCATCCTCACCCATAGCCGGAAAGCTGCCAAAACTTATGAGCGGAGATGAATCCCCGCTCCACCAAACTATCGCATTCGAACAACCCGAGTCGTGTTTCCCTGCGTCAAAATCTTTACCGAATCACCCACCTGTAAAGGTACTTTTGGGTCAACCTCCTGAACCACTGAAATATATTTTCCACTATCAAGCCGGATGGTCATCTCAATACCCTGCTGTGTGGTCAGCTGTTTTTCAGCCCTGCTCCCCAGCACACCACCGGCAACGCCGCCCAGGATAGCGGCAATATCACTGCCTCTGCCACCGCCAACACTGGATCCTGCAATACCACCAATGGCGGCACCGGCCACAGTACCCACAGCACCTTCAGTGCCTTCCAGTGTTACATATTGCAGCTCGGAAACAGTGCCAAAACTGACCTGCTGAATTCGCCGGGCCTCACTGCTTGAATAGGTTGTCCCTGTGCTGTCCGTCATACACCCTGACAGCAGAGCGGCAAAAGTGAGGGGCAATATGGCCCAATAGCGTCTCAAATTCATGTCGTTAACTCCTTTTGGGAAAACAGGAAAGACCTTTCCTGTTAACCGACCCAGACCCGTGCGTTCCGGAACATTCTCATCAACGGTGCATCTTCACCCCAGTGTTCCGGGTGCCAGCTGTTTTGAACTGTACGGAATACCCGCTCAGGATGGGGCATCATAATGGTGACCCGACCATCGGCGGAAGTCAGGCCGGTAATTCCCTGCACCGAGCCGTTGGGGTTGTAGGGATAACGTGTGGTGGGCCTGCCCTGGTTATCCACAAACTGCAATGACACCTGACCACTGTTCGCCAGCCGCTCCAGGTGAGACGGATCAGCAAACTCGGCATGCCCTTCCCCATGAGCGACAGCAATTGGCATACGAGCACCCTCCATCCCCCGGAAGAAGATTGAGTGGCTCTTCTGAACCTCAACCATCGCCACCCGGGCCTCAAACTGCTCAGACTGGTTGCGGACAAAGTGAGGCCAGTAGTCAGCACCGGGAATCAGGCCATGCAGATTGGAGAGCATCTGACAGCCGTTGCATACACCCAGGGCAAAACTGTCGCGACGATCAAAGAAACGGGCAAACTGATCACGGGCCTGTTCATTGAAAAGAATGGACTTGGCCCAACCTTCTCCGGCTCCCAGCACATCCCCATAAGAGAAGCCACCACAGGCCACCAGACCTGTAAATTCATCCAGGGTGCGTCGACCGGACAGGATATCACTCATGTGCACATCAACTGTTTTGAAACCGGCCCGGTCAAAGGCTGCCGCCATTTCTACCTGACCATTGACGCCCTGCTCCCGCAAAATGGCCATGGCTGGACGAACACCAGTGCTGATATAAGGAGCCGCCACATCCAGAGAGATATCGTAAGGCAGAGAGGCATGAAGCCCGTCATCACGATCATCCAGCAGGTTATCGAACTCCTGTCGTGCACACTCGGCATTGTCCCGCAGCGCCTGAATGCGATAACTGGTTTCTGCCCACCAGCGCTGGAACTTGATCCGGCTTTCACTGACCAGCTCGGTTCCATTGAACCGAAACGATACCCGCTGGCCAGCAGCCAGGGTACCGATGGTGTGAGAACAGGCAGCAAGACCATGCTGAGCCAGGATATCCTTAACAAGGCCTTTCTCGCGGTGGCGCATCTGGATAACCGCACCCAGCTCTTCATTAAACAGAGCTGGCAGAACCATGGACTTGTTGCCCGCCAGCTTATCCAGATCAACCGCAATACCGGTATGCCCAGCAAACGCCATCTCAATCAGGGTGGTAAACAGGCCACCGTCGGAGCGGTCGTGGTAGGCCAGCAGCAGGTCTTTATCCATCAGTTCCTGAATGGCATTAAAGAATCCTTTCAGATCTTCCGGAGAGTTAACATCCGGTGCCGAGTCACCTAACTGACCATAGACCTGGGCCAGTGCTGAACCACCCAGTCGGTTGTGGTCACGACCAAGGTCAATCAACAGCAGATCAGTATTACCCTGATCCGTCCTCAGTTGGGGCGTCACCGTCTTGCGAATATCCCGAACCGGGGCGAATGCCGAGATAACCAGAGACAGTGGTGAAGTGACACGCTTATCTTCCCCATTTTCCTGCCATTGGGTGCTCATGGACATGGAATCTTTACCCACCGGAATAGCAATGCCCAGTGCCGGGCAAAGCTCCATACCCACGGCCTTAACCGTATCAAACAGGTTTTCATCTTCACCGGGATGACCTGCTGCGGCCATCCAGTTGGCCGACAGTTTGATATCGCCGATTTTACCAATACGGGCAGCAGCAATATTAGTAATCGCCTCGCCAATCGCCATGCGGCCTGAAGCAGGGGCATTGATCAGGGCAAGCGGTGTGCGTTCGCCCATGGACATAGCTTCGCCGGTATAGCCCTGAAAAGCCGTTGCGGTCACCGCGCAGTCTGCCACAGGTACCTGCCAGGGGCCCACCATCTGGTCACGATTAACCAGACCGGTAATGGTTCGGTCGCCAATGGTGATCAGGAAGTTCTTGCTGGCAACCGATGGCAGTTTTAATACCCGCTCCATCGCTTCCAGCAGCTTAATGTCGCTCAGGTCCAGGGGATCACGCTCGAAGGACTGACGTTGAATCTCACGGTGCATCCTGGGTGGTTTACCCAGCAGTACATCCAGCGGCATATCCACCGGGTGATTATTGAAGTGGCTGTCATCCACCAGCAGCCGCTGCTCTTGGGTCGCCTCACCTACCACGGCATAAGGGCAACGCTCCTGCTGACAGATTTCCTCGAAGCGTGGAAGGTCTTCGGCCGCTACCGCCATCACATAACGTTCCTGGGACTCATTACACCAGAGCGCCAGCGGCGACATGCCCGGTTCATCATTATGAATGGCGCGCAGCTGGAAGTGACCGCCCCGGCCACCATCACTCACCAGTTCAGGCAGCGCGTTGGAGAGACCACCGGCCCCCACATCGTGAATGAATGCGATGGGGTTCCTGTCCCCCTGCTGCCAGCAACGATCGATTACCTCCTGACAACGACGCTCCATTTCCGGGTTGTCTCGTTGCACACTGGCAAAGTCCAGGTCTTCCTGACCTTCACCCGATGTCATGGAAGAGGCCGCGCCACCACCCAGGCCAATCTGCATGGCAGGACCGCCCAGGACAATCAGCCTGGCACCCACCGGGATCTCCCCTTTTTCAACGTGTTCAGCTTTGATATTGCCAAGCCCACCGGCCAGCATAATGGGCTTGTGATAGCCACGAACCTCATAACCTGCAACGCCTTTGACGCTGGCCTCAAAGGTACGGAAATAGCCACACAGGTTTGGACGACCAAACTCATTATTAAAACCGGCACCGCCCAATGGGCCATCGATCATGATTTCCAGCGGCGAGACAATGCGGTCTGGCTTGCCATAATCCTGTTCCCAGGGCTGTTTATAGCCGGGAATGTTCAGGTTAGATACGGTGAAACCGGTCAGACCTGCCTTGGGTTTGGATCCCTTACCGGTGGCACCTTCATCACGAATTTCGCCACCAGATCCGGTGGCGGCACCCGCCCAGGGTGCAATGGCCGTCGGGTGGTTGTGGGTTTCTACCTTCATGAGGATATGAATATCTTCCTCGTTGAAACCATATTCACGGCTATCAGATTCCGGGTAAAACCGCTTTGCCTGGAAACCTTCAATGACCGAGGCGTTATCTTTATAAGCTGACAGCACCCCTTCACTGTGCAGGGCGTGAGTATTTCGGATCATCTTGAACAGGGAAAGATCCTGCGCTTCACCATCAATACTCCATGAGGAATTAAAAATTTTATGCCGACAGTGTTCCGAGTTCGCCTGGGCAAACATCATCAACTCAACATCCGTAGGATCCCGTTGGAGTTTTTGATAGCTCTCTACCAGATAGTCGATTTCATCCTCAGCCAGTGCCAGGCCCAGGGAGGAGTTAGCCGCAGCCAGTGCCTCCCTGCCGCCTTCCAGCACGGACACCGTGGTCATTGGAGCTGGCTCGGCCACAGCAAACAGTTTGGTAATTTCACCCTCATCACGAAAGACGGCCTGGGTCATCCGGTCATGGAGCAAATCTGCAATCCGGGTTTCCTGATCTTCTGATAAACGGGTATCCGCAAACACCACAAACCGAACGCCTCGCTCGATTCGCTGGATCATACCGAGGCCACAATTGTGAGCAATATCGGATGCTTTACTGGACCAGGGGGAAATCGTGCCCGGACGGGGAACCACCAGAAATTCTGATCTGTAAGAAAAGCTGTCAGGCTCTGTCTGTTGAATCTTTGAGCCGTAAGTCAACAGTCTGGCCAGAATATCAGACTGCCTCTCACTCAGACCTTGTGCACAGGACGACTGGATTTTCACATAATGCTGGAATTCAGCAACAACACAGGAAATCTCTGGTACTTGGCTCTGCAGCTGAGCAAGCAACTTTTGACGGCGGAACTGGGAAAGTGCAGGGGTGCCACGCAGTATCAGCATGTTCTGGTCTGTCCTCGGGCCAATTAACAGCTAGTGAGGAGCTACAGCCTGGGTGAGCTAATAATAAACATCAGGAAGCCCGGATGAGTGGCCACTTCCTGATTGGATTACAAGCCAGTCCTTATGCTTTAGCCTCTCAACTCAGGGGGATATTCAAAGGCTGCCTATAATAATCGAAACCAGCCTTCGGAAACCAGCAGTCACAGGCTATTTATCAACAAAAGGCTGCTTTCCCCGCTGTTCACGAATCTGCTGACGGCGAAAACGAAAAAACTCGCTGATCATCCCACTGCATTCATCCTGAAGGACACCTCCGGTAACCTCTACCCGGTGGTTCATCTGAGGCTGTTCAAGAACCCTTGCGGCACTGACAATGGCACCGGCCTTGGGTTCTGTTGCACCGTAGATCAGGCGACGAATCCGACTGTGGACAATCGCACCTGCACACATGGTGCAGGGCTCCAGCGTAACATAGAGGTCACAATCCAGCAGACGGTAGTTGCCAATGGCTGCAGCCGCTGACTGAAGTACCAGAATTTCAGCATGAGCAACGGGATTACAGGATGAAATAGGTTGATTACACGCCCGGGCAATAATCTGACCCTCCTTAACCACGACTGCACCGACGGGCACCTCGCCCAGGGTACGGCCTTTATCAGCTTCCAGCAGGGCTGCTTTCATCCAAATGGTGTCATCAATCACAAACTTTCTACCAAACCTGACAATCTTGAGCGATTTTGCATCATGAAGTAAAACGGCAGGCTTTTCATCCCCTGATTGGCGAATTTATTTTCAGCTTTTTATGAAATGTGACAATCCGCCGATTAAATCTATGGAATTTTTTCCCATGGCGAATGTCTGAGCTATATATAGTGTCTAAGCTATAAATAGCCTATCAAAAATAAATTGCTCAATTATGAAAAATAAATCACTGGAGGGAAGGGCCTGATGTCTTTCAAGCAGAATGTAGAACAGCATCTACAACACTTTGCCCAGAGCATCGGCCTGGGAGAACTCAAATTAAACGAACACGATGCCTGCGGGTTGTGTTTTGACGACACCCTGATCGTGAACATGGAGTATCTGGAAGATGATGAGGCGCTGGTATTTGTTGCTTCTGTTCGACCCATGATTACCCATGACAGTCCGGAGAAAACCACACTGCTGGAAAAAATGTGTTCACTGAACCTCCAGCACCACAGTATGCAGGGTGCCTTTCTGGCCTTGAACCATGACAAAACTGAAGTACTGCTGATTCGCTCCCTGCAGGCTTCCTGTGATTATGGTTTATTCGAGTCCACCCTGGAAAAGTTCGTCAACACTCTGGAATGGTGTGTCAGTGAGCTGGATGAGTCCAAGCAGGACCAGACCTCTTCAACATCCACCCCTCCCCGCCCCCAGAGTGGTCCCGGAGGAGCTCCCGGAGGCCCCGGCGATATGGGAATGATGGTGTAACTCCCAAAATACCCAATACCATGAAGGGCTTTTACAGCCCTTCTTTTATTTTACGTCCCCTATCTGCATTTATTTTACCAACACCATTTCAGCTCGAAATCATCAGGCCGAAAGAGAAATAGCAGCCTGTAATGGATTCGGGAATCCTTTATCCGGTTTTTCAGCCACGTATTGAGTAGAGCAACTATACTCTGCCGCGTCTGGATAAGTAGCTGGCCATATGGAATCACATATTTCTGGCTACTTGGCAGGTGCTATGCGAGGCACAACGGAGGGAGCATAGCCGTAGCTATGTGACCGGAGTTGTAACGAAGCAGAGTGCCTGAACAAGGAGTCAGAAATATGTGATTTCATATGGTTAGCTACTTAATAACTCCATGCTGTCAGGGCAGGTAATGCTGCATTTACCGAGCATGGAAAATAGAAGGATCTCGATAGCAGCATATCCATAGCAAGAAAAATAATGGAGGCATCACGTTGGCCCAAACTTTTAACTATCTCACAAATGCGCTGCAAAGCACCGTGGAAAGCGGCAGGCTGATTGATATTCGTGGCCGTGTTACTGAAGTACAGGGAATGATCATCAAAGCGGCGGTGCCTGGAGTCAAAATCGGTGAGCTCTGCGAGCTGGTATCCCCCAATAACCCGGATGACAGCGACCGGAACTCATACGCCGAAGTGGTCGGTTTCCAGGGACATGAGACGGTACTCTCCCCCCTGGGTGAAATTATGGGGATCTCCTCCACCACTGAAGTTATTCCAACCGGCAAAGTACACCACGTAGCCGTTGGCCCTCACCTGCTGGGGCATGTGCTGGACGGTATGGGCAACCCACTAAACCCTGACGCATTTAATGGCGTTGAGCCTGAAGCCCATTACCCGGTTTATACCGATGCCCCCGACCCCATGACCCGAAGAATTATTGACCACCCCATTCCCCTGGGCGTTAAAGCCATTGATGGCGTTCTAACCTGTGGTGAAGGGCAGAGAATGGGGATCTTTGCAGCGGCCGGTGGTGGTAAGAGTACCCTGTTGTCCATGCTGGTTAAGGGAGCGGAAGTGGATGTCACCGTACTGGCCCTGATCGGTGAACGGGGACGGGAGCTGCGGGAGTTTATCGAGCACGACCTTGGCCCGGAGGGGGTAAAGAAGTCAGTTATTATTGTGGCGACCTCCGACAAGTCCTCCATGGAGCGTTCCAAAGCCGCGTACACCGCAACAGCCGTTGCTGAGTTTTTCCGTGATAAAGGCAAACGGGTTCTTCTGCTTATGGACTCTGTCACCCGTTTTGCCCGTGCCCAGCGTGAGATCGGACTGGCCGCCGGAGAACCACCGACCCGTCGTGGTTTCCCGCCTTCGGTATTTGCCACCCTGCCCAAGCTGATGGAGCGCACCGGGATGTCAGATGTAGGCTCTATTACGGCCCTCTACACCGTGCTGGTTGAAGGGGATGACATGACCGAGCCGGTAGCGGATGAAACCCGCTCGATTCTTGATGGTCATATCATTCTCTCCCGAAAGCTGGCTGCATCAGGGCACTATCCGGCCATTGATGTGCTGGCCAGTGCCAGCCGTGTAATGAATGCCATTACGACCGAAGACCACCGGGCGGCGGTCAGTCGGGCAAGAGCCCTGATGTCCAAATATGAAGATATTGAGTTACTGGTCAAAGTCGGGGAATACAAACAGGGGGCTGACCCACTGGCCGATGAGGCGATTCAGAAAATTGAAACCATCCGCTCTTTTCTCAAGCAGAGAACGGATGAACTGATGCCCCTCGACCAGACAATTGCCCAACTACAGCAAATCGTAGGTTACTGAGAAGATGCTGCATGATCTGCTGAAGGTTAAAAATATCCGGGAGGAATCGGCTGAACGGGAGGTGAAGCGCTGTCAGCATGAGCTGGATCTCGCCCATCAGGAGGTCGAACAACGCAAGCAGGAAGTGGCACAACGTCAACAGGATCTGGAAGAGTATGTTGTATGGCGCAGTCAAGAAGAACAGCGGCTATACGATAACATTATGAACACCAGTGTTCAGCAGCATGATCTGGATCTGCTGAAGCAGAAAGTTGCCATGTTACGGGAGAAAGATGCCTCCCTGGAACAGGCCATTGCCGATGCAGAACAACGGGTGGTAGAAGCACAACAAGAGGTAGTCAAAGCGGAGCAGGTCCTGGAAGAAGCGAGACAGGCTCACTTTAAAGCCAAGATGGCTGTGGAGAAGTTTGAGGAGTTCTGCAAGGTTCAGGATGAGGAGGCTGAGAAAGAAGCCAAACGTCTTGAAGATCTGGAAATGGAAGAATTTACCGTTAAATCCAAGGAATAGGAGTTAATCATCATGTCAACACACGGCGTGAATCAAACCAGTACTCAGCCAACCCCACCCCCGCAACAGAATGATGCTAACCAGCAAAGTCGCAATGTATCCGATAAGCAGGCTAATGACTTTGCGGATCGCATGGCAAAAGAAAAGCGTGGCAAAGAGAAAAAAACGGGTGGCGATAAGGAGCAAAGCCTGGAAAGTCTGGAAAGCCTGCTGGCCGAGCGGAACAAAAACTCTAAAAATGCCATCAGGGGACGCCAGGAAAAAGGTTCTCGCGAAGGTTCTCAGGAAGAGAAGGGTAGTGAGAATATGTTCCAGAATGCGCGCGATGGCTCTGAGCATGTCATGGTCAATAACGCTCAGAACCCGATTAAAGCTGATACCCAGCTTCGTGAGATCCAGCAGACCAGCAGCGTAAAAGAAGTTGATACGGCACTTCAGAAGATGGCCGATCAAATACAGGTGTCTGCCAAGGATGCGGTGAATGGGGCAGAAGTTCGCATTTCCCTGAAAGACAATGTGCTGCCGGGTACCGAGATCAGAATCCAGAGACACGGTGGCGAGTTGACAGTCACCATGAACACCACATCAGCAGAAGCCGGAAATTTTCTGGCCCAGCATGAAGCCAACCTGCAGAAAATGCTGGCTGAGCGATTCTCCAACGACAAGGTTCAGGTAAATATCAATATGTCAGGTGGCGATAACCAGGACAGTGATGGTCGCTCCCGTAACCAGTATGCGGCAGAAGATGATAACGACCAGAACTCTCCCAGAAACGACCGGGCATAGGTTGAACCATGGCAGCAGAAACTCTTGATCTACCCTCTGTCTCACCGTCGCAGCTGCTGCTTGGCCAAATCCTCAGCAACCGCCAGACAGAGCTTGCACTGCCGGTTAATGAGGACAGGTGGGACATATCCCTGGGCAGTATTGCCCCGGAAACCATGCCTGCTATCTGCATGCAGCTGGAAATCAATCACCAGCCCGTTTCTCTGTACACCGGCAGTGCCTTCATTGACCTGATCATGCCGGACAATCTGAACAGCAAGATACTGCTGAAACTGCCAAAAGACTTGATGCTGGCCGCCCTGGGGAACAGGCTGCAAAACCTGCTGGAGCATCTGATGCAGGGGCTTGGCATTGCCATCCAGTTCACTGACCTGGCACCGAATAAAGATAAATCAAAGCGTGCAGAACTGGCGATGAATATTCGGATAGGCGGTACGCAGTACCCCATTTACCTGGAAAGCACGCCCATTGTTTTTGAGCTGCTCAAACTGCTGCCCACTCATATCCGGGAGCAATCCACCGATATACCTATCTGGGCAGGTCTTGAACTTGGACGGGCAAAACTGTCTAAAGAGGAAACCAGCGCCCTGGGTGTCGGTGACATTGTATTTTTTAATTACCACGTCACCGGGCAGCAGCTGATTATCAGAGTTAACCCGGATACGGCTTTCATCGGGGAAGCAGAGGGTTCTCACATCACCATCAAGCACAGGATGGACTCAATGGAAGACGATCAAATGCATCATGAACAGGAGCCTATCGACCTGTCAGATATTGAGATTGACCTGGTATTCGAAGTGGGGCGGCAGCAGTTCACCGCACAGGAAGTCCAGTCTCTTCAGCCTGGCCATGTGTTTGAGCTGGATCGTCCCATCGAACAACCGGTTAAGGTTCGTGCCGGCGGCAAATTGATTGCCGAGTGCCAGCTGGTGCAAATAAATAATCGACTGGGTGCACGTATTACCAGAATTGTCGACTGACTGACCACCTAAACAATAACGTCTCTTGTTCATACTCTGAGACTGGAAAAGGCGACTATGGAAAGCGGCGCAATTACTCTCACCAGTCCATTTTATCTGATGATCCCACTGGCGCTGATGGCGCTGGTGCCCTTTCTTGCGGTGATGGGTACATCCTTCCTGAAACTGGTGGTGGTATTTTCCATTCTCAGAAACGCTACCGGTCTGCAGCAGATTCCTCCCAATATTGCCATGAATGCCCTGGCCATTATCCTGACGCTTTACATCATGGCACCGGTAGGTTTTGAGGCATGGGATATCGCGCAAGAGGAGAACATCAGCTTTCAGGGTGAAGACAGTAGAGAGCTGATGAATAACATCGAACTGCTGATAGCCCCCTATCGGGACTTCCTGAAAAAAAATACCACGGAGCGGGAAAGAAACTTCTTTCTGAAAACCGCAAGAATATTGTGGCCAAAGGCGTACCAGGCACAACTGAGCGCAGATGACCTGGTGGTTCTGATGCCGTCCTACTGTATCACGGAACTGACCAAGGCGTTCGAGATTGGCTTTCTGCTCTATTTGCCGTTTATCGTTATTGACCTGATCGTCTCTAACATCCTTCTCGCCATGGGTATGATGATGGTGTCACCCATGACCATATCCCTGCCCTTCAAGCTCTTGCTGTTCGTACTGCTGGATGGCTGGACCCGGCTAATCCACGGACTGGTGCTAAGTTATGCATGACCCGCATATACTGACACTCACAGCCCAGGCACTCTGGCTGACACTGTTACTGTCCATGCCTCCTATCATCGCGGCATCGGCGGTTGGCCTGCTGATCAGTTTGATTCAGGCACTGACCCAGATTCAGGAACAGACACTGCCATTTGCCTTCAAACTGGTCGCGGTCATTATCAGTATCTTCCTGACATCCCGCTGGATGGGCATCGAGGTCTATAACTTCTCAGTGGCCGTGATGGATATGTTCGAAAGGCTCTGACCATGATCCTGCCCATTGATGATCTGAAAGAGTGGTTTTACATCCTGTCAATGGGGATGCCTCGCATCGTTGCCATGTTTACCGTTCTGCCCATGCTGCACAAACGGAACCTTGGTGGGTCCATGATTCGCAACGGCATCTGCATGAGCCTGGTACTGTTCATGCACCCCATGCTGTCTGAGACCAAACCCGACGAAACACTGACAATCTACGACACCGGTGGCATCGTGATCAAAGAAGTGTTTATCGGTGCCATCATGGGTTTCGTCCTGGCGATCCCATTCTGGGCAATGGAAGCTGCCGGTTTTTTTATTGATAACCAGCGGGGTGCTTCCATGGCCAGTACCCTCAACCCGTTTTCCGGCGCAGAAACCTCCCCGATGGGCATCCTGTTCAGCCAGGCCTTTATTGCCATGATCATGACCAGTGGGCTGTTTCTATTGATGCTGGAAAGCATGATGCTCACCTATCAGGTCTGGCCGGTTTTCAGCTACTTCCCAAATATCAATCAGGACGCGGTGACGTTTTTCCTTGGCCAGTTTGACCTGATTATCAAACTGGCCATGTGGCTCTCTGCGCCGGTCATCATCTGCATGTTCATCACCGAATTCGGCATTGCCCTGATCAGCCGGGCGGCTCCCCAGCTGAACGTGTTCATCCTGGCCATGCCTATTAAGTCTGGTGTTGCCCTTGCTATTCTGGTGGTTTACATGGGAACCATTCTGGAATTATCCCAAAAGCACATGATGGGAATCCCCGAGATGTTTGAATCGTTGGGAGTGATCTGGAAATGAGTGCAGAAAAAACCGAACAGCCCACCCCCAAAAAACTCCGTGATGCACGGCAAAAAGGCCAGGTCGCCAAAAGTAAGGAAGTGTCCGGCACCTTTAACCTTATCGCGGTACTGGCAACGCTCTGGTACATGAGTGACACCTTTATTGACAAGATCAAGCAGATGGTGGTGTTTCCCACGTTGAGCTATAACGAACCCTTTGAAGTCTCTTTCAAAATTGTTACCCACGGTATTCTTGGTTTAACCATGGACCTGCTGATTCCGCTGGTTGCGGTCTCCATGTTTTCCGCCATTATCGGCAACGTCATGCAGTTTGGCCTGCTGTTTGCGCCTGAAGGCATTAAACCGGATATTAGCAAAATCAGCCCGGTTGGCGGGTTGAAAAAGATTTTCGCCATGAAAAACCTGATGGAGTTTTTCAAGTCGGTGATCAAAATCCTGTTTCTGTCATTTGTTGTGTATTACGTCATTTACAGCAGTGTGGGCGACATGGTTGACATGCCCTATTGCGGCACTTCATGCATATTACCGGTCGCTGCCCATCTGATAAAAAAGCTGCTGCTCTACGCCATGGTTGCTTTCGTGATTATTGCCGTCCTCGACTATATGTTTGAGCGCTACAACTTTATGAAACAGAACCGGATGAGCAAGGATGAGGTCAAACGGGAGCATAAAGAGAGTGAAGGCAGCCCGGAGATCAAAGGTAAGCGGAAGGAAATTCATCAGGAAATACTCAACCAGGCGGAAAACACCGGCAAATCAGACGTGGTTATTAAAAACCCGACCCATCTGGCCATTGGTTTGCAGTACCGCCAGGGTAAGACGCCACTGCCTATTGTCACGGTAAAAGGTCGTGGTGGTCATGCCCGGTTTATTATCAAAATTGCTGAAAAAGAAGGCATTCCTGTTCTTGAAAACGTACCACTGGCGCATGCCCTGTTTCATTTAAACATTGCCGATTTTATTCCCGGCGAGCTGATTGAGCCCGTTGCCGAAGTATTCCGCTGGGTACAGGAAATTAAAGAGCAGGAAAATGAGGGTGAGTCGCCCGGCGAGTAGCTGACCGAATGAAATCGTATTTTATCCTATCCCCTCCCGTATCAAGACTTTGATCAGCAGTTCGACAACCTCCCACTGCCTGTTCTGTGCTGCCAACATCAGGGCAGTGACGCCATTGTCGGTACTGGCATTGAGCTCAGCGCCCTTGTCGAGCAACAGCCTGACAGTCTCCACGTGTCCATTCCGGGATGCAAACATCAGGGCAGTGGCACCATTTCCCATGCGGATATTGACCTTGACGCCACTGTCGATCAACAGCCCGGCAACATCCCGATAGCCTCTCTCGCATGCCGACATCAAGGCAGTAAAACCGTCGTTCCTGGCAACATTGACCTCAGTGCCGATGTTGATCAGCAGCTCGACGACCTGACGACGCCCGTGCAGGCACCCCAACATAAGGGCTGTGGTACCATTTTTTAACACAACATCGACCTCAGCCCCCCTGTCGATCAACAGCCTGACAATCTCCTCGTGTCCATTCTGAGATGCAAACATCAGGGCAGTGAGGCCAGTGTGCATAACGGTATTGACGTCAGCGCCCCGGTCAATCAGCAACCTGGCAACCTCCCGGTGTCCTTTCTCGCAGGCAAACATCAGGGCAGTGGAACCATCATCCATGGCAACATCGATCTCAGAGTTGTTATCAACCAGCAGCCGGGCAACCTTCAGGTGCCCATTCCGGGATGCCAACATCAGAGAAGTAAAACCGTCGGACATACAGACATTGACAGACGCGCCCTTGTCGATCAGCAACCTGACAATATCACTGTGGCCGCTCCGGGCCGCAATCATCAGGGCTGTTAAGCCATCGTCGTTACTGGCGTTGACTTCGGCACCACTGCTGATCAGCAGTTCAGTGGTGCCCAACAGCCCTTTCATGACTGCCAACATCAAGGCATTGATGCCATCAGTCATCCTGGCATTGACCTCAGCTCCCCTGACAATCAACAGCCTGGCGACCTCCCGCTGCCCGTTCTCCGATGCCGACATCAGGGCAGTCAAGCCATTGTCAGTTACGGCATCGACCTCAGCGCCTCTTTCGATCAACAACTCCGCGACCTCACTCCACCCGCTCTCTGCTGCCAACATCAAAGCAGTGGAACCATCTGTCATAGTGGCATTGACATCAGCACCATTGCCGATCAACAGCACGCCGACATCCCGGTGTCCACTCTGGGATGCCGACATCAGGGCAGTCAAGCCATTATCCACCCTGGCACTGACATCTGCACCTTTGTGGATCAGCAGCGCGGCGACCTCCTGCTGTCCGCGCCAGGATGCTGACATCAGGACAGTCAAACCATTGTCCATACTGTCGTTGACCTCAGCACCGCTGTTGACCAGCAGTTTAACGATCTCCCAATGTTCGTTCCTGGCTGCAAATATCACGGCACTGGCACCATCATCCATCCTGGCTTTAACATCAGCGAACTTGCTGATCAGCAGCCGGGCAATCTCCAGATGCCCATTCCGGGATGCCAACATCAGGGCAGTCAAGCCATCTTCACTGACAGCATTGACATCAGCATCGTGGTCAATCAGCAGTTCAGCGACCTCACGCTTCCCATACATGGATGCCGACATCAGGACAGTCAAGCCATTGTCTGCACAGGCATTGACGTCTGCGCCGTTGCCAATCAGCAGCCTGGCAACCTTACGGTACCCGTTATTGGCTGCCAGCTTCAGGGCTGTTGAGCCATCATCCATAACGGCATTGACCTCGGAACCATTGTCGATCAGCAACTCAGCGGTCTCGCAATGCCCGTTTCCGGATGCCAACATCAGGGCTGTGGAGCCATTTTCCATAACGGCATTAACCTTAGCCCCCCTATTGATCATTAGCCTGGCAGCCTCCACGTGCCCGTTATCGGATGCCGACATCAGGGCTGTCCAGCCATTGAGATTGTCGGCATTGCTCCGGCAGACATGGAGGTCAGCTCCCCTGTCCATCAGCAGTACGATGATCTCCCGGTGCCCCCTGCTGGCTGCCAGCATCAGGGCAGTGGTGCCTTTGTTGGAAACGGCATTGATGTCAGCGCTGTTGTTGATCAGCAGGTTGGCGATCTCCCGGCACCCGATCAGGGATGCCGACATCAGGGCTGTGATGCCTTTGTCCGTAACGGCATTGACGTCAGCACCGCTGCCGATCAGCAGCCTTGCAATCTCAAGGTGCCCGTTCTGGGATGCCCATATCAGGGCGGTTAAGTCATGCTCCATAGGAACATTAACATTAACCCCCTGGAGCAACCGGGAACGAATCAAAGACTGATCCCCACGAATACAGGCGTAAAAAAATATCGGATCAGGGAAGTGTTCGTCCCGGTAATATTCACCGGTATGCTCATTGACCAGAGGCATCGGATTATTCTGACAAGCCGCGCACTTACGGGTACCGGCCAGTTCTTTGGCAAAATCCCTGGAAACACGATCCAGATCAAAGCGGTGTCCGCACCGGGTATTTACGAACACGGGTACTGCGTCACGGCCATGAAAAGCCCCATGTCCAGTGGAACCAGAAACCTCATCCGACGACCCGGAGACCTCCATGGGAACGGAGGATGAATAATCGGAAGTGACATCCATTGAGCAAACACCCGCATGTGTCAATCAGTGACAGGGTTAGATGAACAATAAACAAAAAAATTCAATGCAATAACAACTGTTTAAAGGCGTTGGGAACACAGGCTGGCTTGCTGCTGCCTCAGTCTTCCTTCCTGGCCAGGGCAGCGCTCAGGGCTTGCAGGCAGGCGATATTATTGCTCCCTGCAGCGATGGACAGTGCGGTAGCACCATCCGTAGTCCGGGCGTTGAGATCTGCCCCTGCCGCAATCAGGGCTTGCAGGCAGTCGATGTTATTGGTCTCGGCAGCGACCATCAGTGGAGTACTCCCATCATCCGTGCAGGCAATGTTGGGATCCGCCCCGGCTGAGATCAGGGCTTGCAGGCAGGCGGTGTTATTGCTCTGGACAGCGACGTAAAGTGGGGTGGCACCATCATCCGTACAGGCAATGTTGGGATCCGCCCCGGCAATGAGCAGGACTAGCAGGCAGTTGATGTTATTGTGCTGGGCAGCAATGTACACCGGGGTAGCACCATCTAAATTTCGGCCGGTGTTAAGCTTTGCCCCGGCAGTGATCAGGGCTCTCAGACAGGCGAGGTGATTGTCCTGGGCAGCGATGAACAGCGGGGTGGAGCCTGAATTCAAGGCGGCGTTGAAATCTGCCCCGGCAGTGATCAGGGCTTGCAGGCAGGTGATGTTATTTTTCTGGACAGCAATGAACAGCGGGGTGGCACCCGAAGTCCGGGCGGCATTGAGATCCGCCCCGGCAAGGATCAGGGCTTGCAGGCAGGAGATATGATTGTTCTCGGCCGCGATAAACAGCGGAGTGGTATTATTCGAAGTCCGGGCGGCGTTGAGATCAGCCCCGGCAGAGATCAGGGCTTGCAGGCAGGCAATGTAATTATTCTGGGCCGCGGTGAATAGCGCGGTGGCACCCGAAGTCATGGCGGCATTGAGCTTTGCCCCTGCAACGATCAGGGCTCTCAGGCAGGCGACGCTATTCTGCTGGGTAGCAATCAGCAACGGGGTGATACCATCCGAAGTTCTGGCGACATCAAGCTCTGCCCCGGCAGTGAGCAGAGCTTGCAGGCAGGCGATGTGATTCTTCTGGGCAGCGATGAACAGCGGGGTAACACCTGTATTCAGGGCAGCGTTGAGCTTCGCCCCGGCAGTGATCAGGGCTTGCAGGCAGGCGAGGCTATTGTTCTGGGCAGCAATGTACAGCGGGGTGGCACCCTCCGGACCCTGAGTGGCATTGAGTTTCGCCCCGGCAGCGATCAGGAGACGCAGGCAAGCGGTGCTATTGTGACAGGCAGCGATGAACAGTGGTGTGACACCCGAAGCCAAGGTGGCATTGAGATCCGCCCCGGCATCCAACAGGACTTGCAGGCAGGCGGTGTTATCGTTCTGGGCAGCGATTAACAGAGGGGTGGCACCATCTGCAGACCGGACCGTGTTGGGATCTGCCCCGGCAGCCATCAAGGCTTGCAGGCAGTCGGCGTTATTGTTCTGGGCAGCGACGATCATTAGATCAACCTGCTGCCCAGTAACTGCAGACCTGAACGTTTTCCGGGCCGTGCCAGGGTCCAACCTCAAAAGCGCGGTTAATTTCTCGACATCACCAGTACGACAGGCTTGCAGTGGTAGGGCTTCGCAGAAGGGTGAGTCCTCATAAACACAGGCACCGGCCTCCCGTACCAGCGGTAACACTGCCTGGCGACAAATGCAACAGGTCCCTTGCCCGTATCCGGAACCGAGCCATCTCGAAATACAGTCCAGATCAAACCTGTGCCCGCATTTGGTTTTGACGACAACGGGTACCACACTACGGCCATGGAAATCCTCTTTGCAAATGGAACACTCATCATCACTGAATGACCCTGAAGTATCAGTGGATACAGGATAAGAGTAACAGCCAACGGCATTCATAAGACAGTCGTATTGGTAAATGGTGGAAAAAGCCTGGGGAAAAAGAATAAACAATAATTCAATATAAATAGCTGTTGCTGGTAAAGAAAAATTCAGAGAGCTTTTTTACGACGAAAGTATTATAAATTTAATGACCGGAATGATCAGAAACAAACGACGTTGATCTGTCATGGTAAGATTCAAGCTGTTATTTCCCAGATTATTAATCCGATGTCGTTTATTATCTGAACAGACGAGTGGCCCTTCTGAGCGTGATGAAAATATTCAGTGAAGAGTCAGGCATTAAAGCTGGTGTGCTTTCAGCCATTTGCTGGAGTGGCACCGGACGTCCCAATAATGCCACTGTAAAAATCAGTGAGCACCTGTCTGGTTTCCTCCATCGGATATAATGTTTGCGGGTCCGATGCGATGATGGGTGACAGCAGCTGATGCGTTTCTTTATCAAAGTACCGTCCCGGCCTGCAACTCTCTGTCCAGTAAACTTGATCCGAGAGAGTGCCTGAACCAAATCGACGGTTATCCTTATCAATATACTGCACAATATCACTCAGAAAACGCAGGGTCATGATGGTATCCGGAATCAACTTTGACTCTACCCAATAGCAGATACTCAGTTGCTGTGTCAGATCTGCTCCCCATGTAACAGGGCATGTCTTCAGCTTACTTTCCTGATCAGATAACGCATAATGGATCAACCGCCGGGAAACAAAACTATAGTTCTCATTCCATCTACGGGGGTGCGTTGCCAGCAGAAATGATAAAACGGACAACCCTTCATATTTCATTGAATAGCCACACGCCAACTGGTCATCCAGTGCTTGTATGTAGTTGTTGTAGCTGCCGAAGCGATGGCTGTTGCGGTTTATCCGATCCGTAAATGACACCATCAAATGACTGACTCTTTCCATGGTTCCGGTATTGCGGGTATGTATTGCGTCAAGCCAGATTTCCCTCACCAGACGGAAAAAGACCGGATAATCCAGGTACGCGTTGCGACTGATTACCGGAAAATCTGCCGGCAGATTTCTAATCAGGGCCTGATACTTTGGGGCACTCTCTTTGAAAGCACGTCGAAAGTCATCATCAGAATAATCCTTGAAGTCCCCGGGATCAAAACATCCCCAAAAATCAGGGTGAACCTTTGGATGAAGCCCCTCGTATTGATCGTCAGGACTGTTGCAAACCTGCATGGCAGACCTGAAATCACACAAAATATCAACACCTCTGCCAACTTTCAAAACTGGCCACCCATAGCGGATATAGATTGCTGACTCCTTCAGTGACTCTGGCCACTGGCTGACCATCTCAGCTACTTTTTGCCGGTCTGGCCACGCAGCGGAGAAATGTTGGTTAAATTCGCAGTCCACACGTTTTTTAAGTGACTGGGCGAAATTCATAACCTGACCTGCCAGACGGAGCTTGGCATTAGTGCCGGGAGTGTTGTCGACTGCCGCATCAAGGCTGTTCAGTGTGGAGGTTATATCAACACGTCTGTCAGTCAGCTCCTGAAGAATGCGATCTACCGTCAGTGGTTCGGTTGACCGTTGCTGCAATGTTTTTTCTGCGGCGCAGATATCCTGGTCAGAATACCCCTGATACTTCAATTGCAGACGCTCAGATAATGCAAGGGTGGCGTGCCGTGCGTCGAAGCTGGCTACGTCTGCAGAACAGGCGACTAGCTGATCTGGCGGCAACGATAATTGATTTGCTGTGGCAACAGGTTGTGAAGTGGATGGTAATGGTGACCAGTTGGGATACGTCATAAATAAACACCAGGTAATTAAACTTTTGGTTTACGTTCAGGACTGCCAGGAGTGAACGTTATCTTTGGCAGCTCAGACGTTTTCAGGCCTATATCACGTTCCCCCAGTGAAGTCTGCCTCACTGATAAAAATTCTTTCTGTCGTTTATCAAAAATTTTATTACTGCTAAGACTACGCCTCAGATTGACGTGGGATTTAAATTTAGTCACCACACTCATCATGCCCTTTGTCAGCGGGCTTTTATGTTTTTCTGCCAGAAAAATCTGGTCAAAAATACTTCTCACGGATGGTGATTCAGTTATCCACCATATCCGTGAAGTCTCCAGCACTTCAGCAAACTCTTTCAGCAGTTTTTTTTCCTTCATTGTCAGAGGCTCAATTATTTATGAAGTGGCCCAATGACTCCTGAACCCCCATCTGAGAAGGTTCAGGCCGCCCCGGGAGATTCCTTGCGGTTAACCCGGATATTTCACTGCCCACAGTCAGGCTCCAACAAAGTCAAAAAACTCCTGTAAATTAGCGGGCAAGATGCCTGATGGTCGGCGTAATACCCCGAGCTCTTCATTAAACAACGAAATGTATGCCGTGATTTGCAGAACCGGTAGCTTAAAAACCAGCTGGTTCAGTTCTTCAACCGATTTTGGTTCGGGTATGGGACCCTCATGACCCTCACGATATTTTTCCCAGAAGTAATAGACCGCAAGCCGGAACACCCGGTTATCTTCAAACACGTCACCGAAAGCTTTGTTATCCTCCAATAGTTTGGCACCATAACTGAGCAGCAGAACCAACCGTGATAATTTGTCGGTCTCCCGTAAACTGTAATCACCATTGCTCTTGGAGGTAAAACTGGGACGAACCCGAAATAAATTCGGGTCCGCCCCAAGTTTCAGTAACAGCAAAACGGTTTCCAGAGAACCGAAATTCAGGGCATAAAATAACGGTGGCTCATCGCAGCTATCGATCTGGTCCAGGTTAAACCCCTGACCAATCAGTTCGACAATTTTGTCATTCGACCCATTGTCAATCCATCTGTAGATATCGTCTCTCTCCTCGAATGGATCCTCAGGATATCGATACCACCAAATTATCTGTCCAGTGTCGCTTGCATTTCCCGAAGCATCACGTCTTACTGATTCCGAATGTTCTGAGCATTCAACGTTTCGCTCTCTCAAAGTGCTACCGGCAAACTGCTGCTGGTACTGCTGAGTGCTCAACAGAGAACTAACCGCAGCCTCACTTGGCGATGTTTCAGAGGTTTCTGATAGCGACCGGGGGAGATCTGGCCTGACAGCCAAGTGGTTATTGATCATGCTTGAATACTCTGAATTGGCCAGCGTTTGTTTTGTGCGACATTTTCGACAATATTAATAACCGAAAAGTTCTTGAAAACAATTCCGGGACTTGACTACCTTTCGGCTACCGACACGACTTTCCATAATATTTTCTGGCAATCACATCTCTACCTGCAGAAACCGGAATTACTGGCTATCTTATGTTCATATGGTTAGCTACTTAACTGGTTTGTCAGGAGGTTCAAGTGTCCAGAGTCATTCAATTATGTCTTATTGGCATGATTGCCATCTTCGTCACTGTCCAGTCATGCCTTGGTGGGGCAGAAACCAACGACAAAAGCAAACCGGTCCTTGCAGAAATAACTTCACCAATGCCGCACGGGGATTCGTCGCTATCTGAAGCAGATAAAGAAGAGCTTAAATCTACTGTCCTTGAGATGGTTCGAAACCTGAACACGTTTGACTTTGACGAATTCGCCAGTTTCTTTGCTGCAGACGCATTAAAACTGTTGAAGCATCAGGTGCAACGCTATCACTCAAGTCATTTGTTTCAAATTATTTTTCCTGAAGGACGGGCAAAAGCCAATGAACTGAGTCCAGAGGATTTTTATGTGCGAATTATTTCCAAATCAAAATTTAATGTGGGTATTTCCCGGGCCTACGAAATTCATGTGCCCCCCGGGTTTCGTATGCAGGCAGATGATGATGGAGAGATTGTAACCGTACTAACTATCTTCCCGGAGTCATACTCCGGCTATCAGACCAGAAGCGAAGTGTTCACCTTCAGGAAAGCGGGGAACCAATGGGTTCCGGAGATTCCGGACTTTATTCTCAGCGACTTTAAATATGACCTGACCCGAAACTTTGCCAGCCCGCGCACGTTCTACCCGCTCTATCCGGTCATGGATACTTTCAATATTATGATGGGTTCCTTCAAGCCTTCGAGTTAACCCGGAAGACGAGATTCACGGAAATATTGTTCCCCGTCTCTGTAATCGCAATTCCTTCCGTGTGGCCTCGGGCAAAGGCAAAACTCTCGGATCACGTCCATTGAGATGTTTCCCAATAGCACGTAAGCTGGCACCTTTGAGCGACAGCGGTGTGGTTTTCGGGTTTATCTTATATTTACGGATAACCTTCCTGACCAAATTTCTGGTCAGCTTTTTATCCGCACGAGCGCCACACCTGAGCAGTTCAAAGGCAATATCAACCCGCTTTTTCCAGGCAGCTAACTCAAGGGGGGCTATCCTGTCGCCATCGACGCTATTAACATCCGCATGATAATCCAACAGCAAGTTCACACTCCTTAAACCTCCGGTGTGCACCGCAATAGCCAGAGGGGTGGTCAAGCCGGTTGACTTGCCATTAACGTCCGCACCGGACTCCAGCAACAGCTTCGCGATCTTGATATCCCCCAATCTCACCGCTTTGTATAGTGGCGTTTCGTAGCCCGAGCTTCTGCTATTAGTGTCTGCCCCATGCTGCAGAAGTAGCTTTACGGCATTGATATGCCTATGGTAGACAGCCCAAAACAACGGGGTGTAGCGCCCCTTGGTCTTGGCGTCAGGATTCGCACCGTGTTTTAGCAATACCTTCATGACCTTAATACTGATAGGCTTTTCTTTAAGGATAGAGTTCAACGGCGTTTTGACACCGACGGCATGATCGTCAGGGTTTGCCCCATGCTCCAGCAGCAATTCCAGAATCTTGATACGACGATGGTTCACAGCCGTTTTCAACGGGGAATCCTGATATTTCAAATAGTATTGTTTGCGAATGTTCACGCCCTTATGCAGTAGCCGTTCAACTTCATTGCGGCGTCCGGATCTGACAGCCATGACCAGGTCCAGCTTGTCCCGAACCGTAATTTTACGTTTCCCATGTACGGTCAGTGTCTGGTAATGGGGACTGGTCTCTTGTTGTTTGCTGGCCTGGTCAACAGTGCCGGAGAGGGGGGATTGGCTTGCCGGTGGTTCAATCCTGAGTGCTGGCGTATTGCTGATACTGTTCATGATGTCTGCTCTTCATCAGGGACATCATTAAAATATAGGGCTTACGCATTGATCTGATACACCATTTGCATGAAAACTGTATATAGGATCTGTTGACGTTTAGTTACGAGCTGAGTAACAAAACGTCAACAGTCTCCCGGGAAAAGTGATGACTGCCAGAACAAACTTTAGCCAGAAGAACGATCACTGTGGCCCGGAACCGGTTCAATCACCAGGCTGCCTTCGCGGATATCAAATTGAATCTGCCCATCAGCATTATGTCTGGTAAGTGATTCGATGGTGGCCGCCAGTTCCGGTGTTTTGACCAACGAGATCAATGGCATCCCGGCCAGCTCTTTCAGCAATGCTTTCTGAAAGCTGTCCACGATCATGGTTTTGAACAATGCCACTTCCAGGTCAATCCGGGCTTCCATAAACGCTATATCAGTAAAATAAATGGCCTCATCTTCCCTGGAATATCTCAGCTGGGTGAAGCCGGTAATCTGCACCGGCAGTTTTTCCGTAACCATCCCCCCAAAGATATCCGCATCCACCTTGCCATCGATATGGAACATCAGGGGCTTGCCATCCCCCTGAAGAAAAATCTGCGGCGTGTCCAGATAGAGCTGCACCGTCATCATCGGCAGCATATCCAGATGGCGAATCTGTGGTGACAGAAAGCCTTTATCCACCAGCTGCTGAAACTGCTGCTGGCTGTAAACCTCCCGGTCATTTCCTGCACAGCCCCCCAGGAGAATAACTGCCAGAGCGCAGAAAACGTTAGCGAGCCAGAATCTGGTTGGCCCTGGCAACCGCCTGCCCCCGGTTGGAAGCCAGTGCATCTGCCCAACGGGTGGTTTCCGGCAACCGGAAGCGGGTAAGACATGATTCAACATAATGCACCGCCGTGTTCAACGATATTCTATGGCCAATACTGATGTACAGTGGGCGGGTTGCGCTTCGGGTGCGCAGCACACTGCCAATCACTTCATTATTATCCCGCAGTTCAACCCTGGCCCCTTTCTGCTCTGGCAGGGTATCACTGTTTCCACACAGTCGGCTCTTGGCAACCCCAATGGCGGGCAGCCCGGTGAGCACACCAACGTGACAGGCAACGCCAAAGCGCCGTGGATGAGCCACTCCCTGACCATCACACAGCAACAGATCAGGCGTTATCCGCAACTGGCCAAGTGCTGCCAGAATCGCCGGGCATTCCCTGAACGACAGCAACCCGGGAATATAGGGCATCCGGGTCGGTACTTTAGCAATGGTGTAATCCAGCAGTTGCAGAGAGGGAAAAGCCAGAACCGCAACGGCAGCACGGGTTACCCGCCCGTTATCCTCAAAGCCCACATCAACACCGGCAACACGGGTAATTTCAGGCAGGTCATCCCGTTGGATCACCTGACTGGCCAGTGTCGTTTGCATGGATATGGCTTCGGCCAATGACAGGTCCCAGCGCAGGTCAGCAAACTCAGACACTCAACCCATTCCTTAACGGAAGACGAAGGGTCACTTCAAGACCCGGGTGGGCATTGCGGGCAGCAATGGAGCCGTTATGTTGCGATACTGCGGTACTTGCAATCGCCATGCCAAGACCCGTTCCATCATTTTCCTTACCCCGGGTTTCATCTACCCGGAAGAAGGGTTCAAACAGATCGCCAAGGGTCTCTTCAGGCACCCCCGGCCCATAATCACGAATACGAATCAGCGCCACATCGTTCTCACGAAACAGCCGTACCTCAACTTCCGAACCTTCCGGAGTGAAACGGATCGCATTCCTGATGATGTTTTCCACCGCACTGGAAAGAAACTCTCGTACAGCCACCAGCTCAATTTTAGCGGTCTCTTTCAATACCACGGCCTTGTCACGGGCCTGGGCTTCAAAGTTGCCATCGTCCACCAGCTTTTTCAGCATACCTTCGAGAGCCAGTTTCTCGCAGACCATGTTGGCCATATTTTGCTGAATACGGGAAAAGTGGATGATCTGTCCGATCAACTGATCCAGGCGTTCTATCTCCCGCTCGATGCGCGCATGCTCTGCCTCGGCATCCGGCGTTTTTCGTCTGGCCAGCGCCAGAGAGATCTGCAACCGGGTTAACGGCGACCTTAACTCATGGGAGACATCCCGCAGCAACCGTTCTTTACTGAACACCAGAGACCCGACCTGCTCCGCCATATGGTCAAAATCCCTGGCCAACTCACCCAGTTCATCCCGGCGTCCGGCAACCTTGCCGCCCACCCGGGCACTCAGGTCGCCACGGGCCAGCTTTCTGGAGGCCCGCTGCAAGTTCCGAATCGGCCCCACCAGGTAGCGGGCCAGAACCACACAGAGAAAGAAGCTGACACCCAACGCCAGAATAATAAGATGCCACTGACGTGCAATAACCTGCTGCACCCGCCAGTGCACCAGCATTGGCATCTCCTTGGTGAGGTACAGTTCGTAGGGGGCATCATTCAGGGTAATGCGCTGTGGGCCGACCACCACCACCCCTCGGCGAAAGGTAATGGTCGGATCGCTGAGATTCCGGGTTTTATTGTAGGCAGAAATCAACTCTTCAGAGATCGACGCACTGCCCAGAATATTGCCCTCGGTATCGAACAGGTAGTAACCACTGCCGGGGAACCGGGGAATGGGTAAATGCACGGAAGTACGGGAGAGCAGCTCCATTTTACGGGCCGCTATTTCCAGCTCACGAAACAGCGCCCGCCGCTCGGACAGAAAGTCCGAAGGATCGACGGTGATGGCAAAGGCCAGAAACAGCGTCACCAGCATGGCAATCATGGTCAGCCAGAACCACAGAAAAATCTTCCAGAAGACACTGTGCCATGGCCAGACCACCAGCCCGGGGATTTTAACTCGCACTGGCAACCCCATCAGCCCGGAAGAATATAAAAGTAACCAGACCCACGCACGGTTTTGATCCTTGGATTGCCGTCAGGCCGGGTACCAATCTTTTTGCGCACATTACTCACATGCATATCAATGGCCCGGTCATACAGTGTCAACTTACGGTTAAGGGCGATCTGGGTCAGGTCATCCCGGGAGATCAGTTCACCGGCCTTTTCAATCAGCGATTTCAGCACCAGAAATTCAGTGGCCGTCAACTCCAGTGGTTCGCCGGCAATGGCGGCCTCACGGTTGGCCAGGTTCAGGGCAATATCATCAATCTGCAGGGTTCGACTGGTCCCTTCCGGAATCAATGGTGTACGGCCACGGCGCAGAATGGCCTTGATTCTGGCCACCAGCTCACGATGGTTGTAGGGCTTGGGCAAATAATCATCCGCGCCAATTTCCAGACCGATAATCCGATCCACATCATCGCCACGGGCAGTCAGCATCAGAACCGGGATGTCCGACTGCTGGCGTATCTGCTTCAGGGCATCAAAACCGTTCAGCTTCGGCAAGGTGACATCCAGCAGCACCAGGTCATGCATCCCGGACAGAGCGGCATCAACCCCGGCTTCACCATCATGAACCGCAGAGATCGTAAACCCTTCTGTGGCCAGATATTCCACCAGCAATTCACAGAGCTCGATATCATCATCAATCAGCAACAGCCTGGCACTGGTTTTGCCTGTACTTATAGAGTGACTCATAGCATGTGCTCCATAAAAAAATACCCCGCCTTGGGGGAAAGCGGGGTTAAAGGTACAGCTCGTAAAGTAACTGATGGTACGGCCAGTCTGCCCCCGCCCGGGTTTTCTGGCTGCCTCTGCTCATTGATTTAATTAAGAGGCTTGCCCAAAGCGCGGGACATCATATCATTCATCAAACAGGAATGCTTAGTTAAACAGCGGCAAGACAACACATCAACCCCAAACAGTAACGACTTTGATCACTGTTTCTGAATCTCGAATTCAGTGTATTGACTTGCATCTCAATCGGGTCAATAGATCCGGTAAAAGCAGTGTAAAGCCCTGGCTTATTCCATTTTAAACAGTAAAGGATTCGCCAATAGTGGTTTTCCACATGGCTCTGAATGGATGAACCTCATACTATCCGTCACAGTACATAACCCTGTATACTCTCCGGCGCTTTGCACGGGGCATTTCCCGCCAAAGACGCCCTTCCCCTGAAGTCATACAGGGTAATACTTAAGACCGCCAATACCTTCTCCCCTAACAGGTTATGACGTTTGCAAAAACAAATAAGTGGTAGGTATTTTGCTGAATGCAAACAGTACGGAGCTGTCAATGATCGCTAACATCACTGATCGTAAACTCGGAAAATGGCTTCCGATAGGCGCTTTAGCCACCTCTATTTTCCTTCTGGCCGGTTGCTCGGAGGAGCAGCAGCCGCAACATCAAATGCCGCCACCCGGTGTATCGGTTGTCAGTGTAATCGATCAGGAAGTCGGCGACTATTATGAATACATTGGCCGTTCAGAAGCGATCAATGAGGTAGACATCCGTGCTCGTGTAGAAGGCTTTCTGGTCAAAAGAAACTTTACCGAAGGAGGTATGGTTGAACAGGGCCAGCTGCTTTACGAAATTGACCGGGCACCATTTGCAGCCGCCCTCAAAGGTGCCGAGGCTCAGCTGGCAAGCAGCAAAGCTTCCCTTATTAACGCCCGGAAAAACCTTGAGCGTAGCCGGGATCTGGTAAAACGGGGGGCGATCAGTCAGGCTGACTACGATAATAAAACCAGCTCGGAAGCTCAGGCAGTGGCTGCGGTGGAAGCTGCAGAAGCCAGTCTGGAAACAGCCCGGCTGAATCTTGGCTACACGCAAATTTCCGCACCCTTCACGGGGGAAATTGGCAAATCAACCTACAGTGTTGGCAATCTGGTGGGACCCACCAGCCAGCCTCTGGCGACGCTGACCAGCATGGATCCAATCTATGTTACTTTTCAGGTGGATGAACGACAGCTGATCAGCCATCTGGCGGAACACCCCGGAGCCAGAACGGCGCAGGAAGCCAGCGTTGAGGCCGAAGAAAAAGGCAGGTTCAAGCTCTCTCTCAGACTGCCCAATGGCACTGAATACGACCAGCCAGGCACCTTCAGTTTTGCCGACACCCAGATCGATGAAACCATGGGTACCCTGACCCTGCGAGCCACCTTCCCGAACCCTCAGGGTATTATTCTGCCGGGCCTCTACGTCACGCTGCAGGCAGAAAGCCATCAGAAAACGCCCATGCCCCTGATTCCTCAGGCCGCCGTTCAGCAGGATCAGTCCGGCTATTTTGTCCTGGTTGTCACGCCGGAAAATATCGTTGAAACCCGACAGGTGGAAGTCGGTCGTCGTATCAATGCCATGTGGGCAGTCACCTCCGGCCTTAAGCAAGGTGAACAGATTGTCGTTCAGGGCCTGCAGAAAGTGCGCCCGGGCGGCACCGTATCGCCAACCCTGGTTAATGTAGACCCAACCACCGGTACGCTTTCATCCCCCGCTTCCGCCAAGCCACAGGAGCAGGATATCTGAGATGATCAGCCAGTTTTTTATTAACCGGCCCAAGTTCGCATTCGTCATCTCGATTGTGATCACCATGGTCGGTCTGATCTCGCTGACAACACTGCCAGTGAGTATGTTCCCGGAAATCACGCCGCCCCAGGTAACCATCAACGCCACCTACCCGGGTGCCGATGCAGAAACCCTGGAGTCTGCGGTTATGCGCCCCATTGAAGAGCAGGTAAACGGGGTTGAAGGGATGATTTATATGGACTCCAAAGCCTACAATAATGGCAGTGTGTCCATCACCGTCACCTTTGATTCCGGCACCGACCAGGACATCGCCATGGTCAACGTGCAGAACCGGGTAGCCGCTGCCGAACCGGGTTTGCCTGAACAGGTGCGCCGACTGGGCATTAATGTACGAAAACAGTCGTCCAATATGCTGCTCGGGGTTAACCTGGTGTCGGAATCCGGCAAGTTTGATCAGGTCTATCTGAGCAACTACGCCAGTAACTATCTGATAGACCCAATGACCCGTATCAATGGCGTAGCGCAGGCCCAGGTGATGGGTGCCATGACCTACAGTATGCGCGTCTGGCTGAACCCCAGCCGGATGGCGGCACTGGGTGTCACCACTTCCGACGTCAGTCTTGCCATTAATGAGCAGAATGCCATTGTTCCCGCCGGACAACTGGGACAATCCCCCCAATCAGCCGGATCAACAATTTACCTATACGATTCGCACCCGGGAACAGCTGGAATCCCCTGATGCTTTTAGCAATATCATTATCCGGGCAAACCCGGATGGCTCTTTGTCCGCATTAAAGATATTGCCAAAGTGGAACTTGGTTCCCAGAACTACGAGGGTGATGCACGGCTGAACAAACAACCCACGGCATTCCTGGTGGTTTACCAGCAACCGGATGCCAATGCCATGGACGTGGCCAAAAGCGTAAAAGCCAAGATGGAAGAGCTGAAGAAGAACTTCCCCGCAGGCATGGACTATACCATCAAGTTTGACACCACAGAGTTTATTTCCGAGTCCATCAATGAGGTGGTCAAAACACTGTTTGAAGCGGTACTTCTGGTTATCCTGGTGGTCTTCCTGTTCCTGCAGAACTGGCGCGCAACGCTGATTCCCGCCATCGCTATCCCGGTGTCGTTGATTGGTACCTTTGCGGTCATGCAGGTACTGGGGTTCTCCATCAATACCATCAGCCTGTTTGGCCTGGTGCTGGCCATCGGTGTGGTGGTGGACGATGCCATTGTCGTGATTGAAAACGTTGAACGACTGATCACCAAAGAAGGCATGGCACCGAAAGAGGCCACCCGTCAGGCGATGAAAGAGGTATCCGGCCCCATTGTTGCCACCACCATGGTACTGCTGGCGGTTTTTGTACCCGTGGCATTTATGCCGGGCATTACCGGAGGCCTTTATACCCAGTTTGCCGTGACCATTTCTGTCGCGGTACTGATCTCCTCGGTCAATGCGCTCACCTTAAGCCCCGCACTGTGCTCAGTGTTACTGAAAAAAGGCAGTCTTGACCAGATTGTCTGGCTGAAGCCAGTAGACACCCTGATTCACAAATTGACCGGGGGTTACCAGGGCTGGGTAAAACTTTTATTGCGCCGTTCCATTCTGGGCGTTGGTCTTCTGGCGGTGATGCTGGGCAGTACCGGCTTTATGTTTACCACCACACCCGGCGGCTTCGTCCCCGGTGAAGACCAGGGCTTCTTTGCGGTCAACATTCAGCTTCCGGATGCGGCTTCTCTGAATCGCACCCAGGAATTAATGGGGGAGATCACCGACCAGATTCGCTCTGAAAAAGGGGTGGATAGCGTTATCACCATTTCCGGCTTTAGTATCTTCAGTGGTTCCAGCAGTAATGCGGCCATGGCCATTGTCGTACTGGATGACTGGTCAGAGAGACAGAGCCCTGAGCTGCACCAGGATGCCATTTTGCAAAGAACCCAGGCGAAACTGTGGTCGCTGCAAGAAGCACAGGTCATGGCTTTTGCCTTCCCCCCCATTCCGGGTCTTGGGTCATCCGGTGGCTTTGACTTCCGGCTGCAAGACACCATGGGACGCTCATCCCAAGAGCTAAGCCAGGTCATGAATGGCCTGATTTACCAGGCCAACCAGCAGCCGGAACTGGCCCGGGTGTTCTCAACCTGGCAGGCCAATGTGCCGCAATACCTGCTGGAAGTGGATCGTCAGAAAGCCAAGGCCCAGGATGTATCGTTATCTGAGATTTTCATGACGCTGCAAACCCAGCTGGGCTCACTGTACGTGAATAACTTCACCCTGTTTGGCCAGAACTATCAGGTCAACCTGCAGGCTGAAAGTGCTGACCGGGCGGGACCGGCTGACCTCAGCAAGTTCTATGTCCGTAACAGTCAGGGACAAATGGTGCCATTGACCACGGTTGCTTCCCTGAAACCCGTGCTGGGCCCCAGCAGTATCGGTCATTACAACCTGTATCAATCCGCCAGCATCAGTGGTCAGGCTGCTCCGGGCTACAGCTCCGGTGACGCCATTGCGGCAATGGCCCGTCTGGCTGAGAACCTTCCCCAGGGCTATACCTACTCCTGGTCAGGTCAGTCTTTACAAGAAATCGAAGCAGGCAACCTGGCACCCATCCTGTTTGCGCTGTGCTTCCTGTTTGCCTACCTGTTCCTGGTCGCCCAGTACGAAAGCTGGACCATGCCACTGGCCATCATCAGTGCCGTACCCATTGCTACCTTTGGTGCCTTTGTAGGGATCAATATCATGCGACAGTGGAATCCGGTGCTGGCCAATGACATCTATGCCCAGATCGGGATGGTGCTGTTAATTGGTATCGCGGCAAAAACGGCAATTCTGATCGTGGAATTTGCCATGGTTCAACGTCGGGAAGGCAACAGTATTTTTGACTCAGCCATTAATGCCGCAGGCCTGCGTTTCCGTGCTGTACTGATGACGGCACTGTCTTTTATCCTCGGGGTAATGCCGCTGGTGCTTGCCACTGGCGCTGGTGCCGCCAGCCGACAGATCATCGGTATCACGGTGAGCTCCGGGATGTTGGCGGCCACTATCTTTGGCACTCTGCTGATTCCAGTGTTTTATTTACTGTTGCAAAGGGTGCGTGAGCATTTTGATCCTGACAAGGCAAATAGTTAATTGAATCAGGAGGATGCTGTGTACAATCTCCGTTCACCGGGAGGGTGATTGGCACAGTGTTCAGCGGTTAGAGTTGACGACTTTCAACTACGCTTCAAGACGAACGAAGTCTGGCAGTCTATGACGGAGCCCATCAATTACATTGAAACCATATTCCAGATCGCTGGCTTATTAACTGGTTATTCATAACGGTATTTATAAAGCACTACTGTTATGAGGCATCAGTGGATCGGCCAGCTCATCAACCGTCACGTTCAATGAGTTTTTCGGAATGGCTCCGGGCTTGATGGTTGCTGTGCCATCCTCTCTAATTAGCCATTGCTGCCCACCAGCCCTGACCGACAGAGGTCTGTGCAATGCCTCGGCCATCAATGTCAGTGGATGTCTGTCGGGCAGCGCACTGCCTGGCAACCAGTCCTCCAGAGTAAAGTTTGACCAGCATTCAGGCCCGTAGCAACTGCCTGCTAATTGCGCCCGTTGAACCTCCTCCTGGACAAGCGCAGGTGCCACCTTTGGATCATCATTGGCAGCACGAGAGGAATCATCATCACCGCCAGCCTCCCATTGCTCACAGTCTGCCAGTCTGGAAATACGATGCCTGTCTATATCCTCCCCGGTTTTTTCCAGTGTCATTTTCAACGGGTTTACCTGCCTTTTCAGTTCACCCCAGCCTCTTGCAATTGTGACAGATTGAAGGTGTCCATTTGCGATTGATCTTGTCGATGTTGTACAGGTTTTTTTCGACCTTTTGGCAACTTGTTGTTTCTTTTCAAAAACTGGAACCGTTCACTCCAGATGCTTTTAATCTCATCAAAAGCGGCTTCAATCTCACTAACCAGCCCTACCTCTATCCCGACACGCTCATGCAAAGATGCCAGCTCATCCAGAAATTCCCTGTCCAGCCCATCAGTACGAAGAATTAATCCCGACAAGGTGCTCAGCGCATCATTGACATTATCAAGCCAACCACAAATCTTCGTTATATCAGTAACGTCCTGCATGGCCTTTTTGAATTCCATACCCAAAGTGGGCGACGGCGTCAAACCTGCTCGTATTAACTGCCCATAGGAATAAATAAAGGACGTATGAGTGATAATCCGGTCAAATTCTTTATTCATTTTTCTATCAAGCATATCAGCAAGAGCGAAATAAGACTCAGCCTTAACCATAGGCGTACTCTCGGGATCATCAACCACTGATTGAATCATTGCCTTGACCTCAGCCATTGGTCGATCAGCAATAAACGCCTTTACCGCATCCTGCACCCCCTGTGGCAAAGGTGTTTCCCGTGGTGGGGTTGGTGAGTCTTGTCGGGCTGTCGACTGAGCTGCGGGTACAGGTGCTTTTGGCTGCACCGGTTTCCGGTAACCATAGCCCCTGGTCATTTTTCGTTTAAGCTTCCCCCTGATCTCCGATTTTTTCCTGGCTTTCTCAGATTCTTCTTCACTGATCAGACTGTTTATTTGCATGGCGGATTCTTCTGCTTTCAGGGCATGCATCAGTAAAATATCTCTGCAGGGCCCTTCTATGAATCGTTGAAAACAGTCATCAAGATTTGCACACTCAGCTTTAGACAGGGAAAACGTCTGCTTAAATTTTTCCATCGCGTCTTTAAACGACTTTTTGGTTGTTTCGATATGTATAAGTTTTTGATTGTCAATGTCTGACAAGTTGATGCAAACCAGGCACGCTAATGCCTTCGATGCAAGATAAAACAACCATTCGATATCGTCCAGTTCAGCATTTATGCCATCAATTTTGCCATCAATCAGGTTGCTAAACTTGCTTAACAGCCTGAGTGCTGTGGCAAATTCGCCAATACACAGTGAAGCACTGATCATTTGTATCACTTGGGGAATTTCATAGCACTCGAACAGGTCTGGGTCTTTTTTGTCCGACGCTGAATTTAACCAATTGCTGAAACCTTTAACAGCAGAAGCTGATCCTCGCTTCAGGTCTGCTTTTTCTTTCAAATGTGGATAGTGATTGACAGCATCATCCAGAGTTCTTATCAGAGACAAACCGACAGTGTCACTGACTCTGGAGATCAGGTCAATATACTGATTATGCTTTTCCACATTCTTGCTAAGCAGACTATCAGGATTGATCGGGATCTGGCTATTCAAATCGGCTAGACTGTCACAGACATTCAGAAGCTCCATGGATTGAGACATGAAGACCTGCCAGTGCTGTGACAAACGATCACCATTGAGAGCATTCGACTGAAACAGCTGGACCAATTCATTGATGTTTTGTCCATACTTATTTGCGAGACGTTCGATTTGGTTTACGTCTGGCTCATCACCACAACGCAATGACGACACAAAGTGTAAATCTAACACTGTTTTGGATACAGGTTTGAAACGTCTGTGGCACAGAGCGAAGTATTCTTGTTTCAAAAGAAACAACTGATCTCTAAGCAATTCACGATTTTCTTTTGCCAATGTTCGGTCACTCGATTTTCTACCAACCTTTTTTCTTTCATTCGTCACCATTTCCTCAAAAAGAGCAACATCCTCTCGAAAATGCTCCATAATCTCGAGATCTTTCATTGACTTAGGTGTAAAGCCAGCAAAGTCATAGGAAAACTCCATATTTCGGAAGGTATTGACACAAAAACGAAGTAATTCTTCAAAACTTTTTACTTTGGGTAATTCTTTATGACGGACAACCTTTCTCTTAGGCAGTTTTTTACCACACTTTTTTTCAACAGGGTCTTCCACCGGTATTTTTTTTCTGCTTTCAATAACATTCGGACCGACGGAGTCAATGGTCTTGCTGGCATTATTGTCTTTGGCTGCTGCCGGGAATTGCTTTTCAAAAGTAACCACGCCAGGTACACTGCCAGCAGAAGGCTTTGTATTTTCCATAACCATTACCTTTTATAATCGCGAATATTTCTTAATATTGACAACGTAAAGCCTTTTTTGTTCCCTATCTATGCAACCTGACCCGGGCCAGATCAAAAATGAGGCGTTATCACGGAGAAAATATAAGGACTTAAGTAGCTGGCCATATGGAATCATATATTTCTGGCTACTTATGTATGAGGCGTCAGTGGATTGGCCAGTTCATCAACCGTCAGGTTCAGCGAATTTTTCGGAATGGCTGCAGGCTTGATGGTTGCTGTGCCATCTTCGCCAATTAACCATTGCTGCCCACCAGCCCTGACCGACAGAGGTCTGTGCAATGCCTCGGCGATCAGTGTCAGTGGATGCCTTTCGGGCAGTGCACTGTCTGGCAACCAGTCCTCCAGGGTAAATTTTGACCAGTATTCAGGCCCGTAGTAACTGTCTGCTAATTGCGCCCGTTGCTGCTGACTGACAAGCGCAGAAGGCACCTCTGGGTCATCATTGGCAGCGCGTGAGGAATCATCATCACCGCCAGCCTCCCATTGCTCACAGTCTGCCAGTCTGGAAATACGATGCCTGTCTAAATCCTCCCCGGTTTTTTCCAGTGTTATTTTCAACGGGTTTACCTGCCTTGTCAGTTTACCCCAGATCTCTAGCAATTTTGGCAGATCGAAGGTGGCCATTTGCGATTGATCTTGCCGATCGTGTACAGGTCTTCTTCGACCTTTTGGCAGCTTGTTGTTTCTTTTCAAAAACTGGAACCGGTCACTCCAGATGCTTTTTAACTCATCAAAAGTGGCTTCAATCTCACTAACCAGCCCAACCTCTGCCCTGAGACGCTCATGCAAAGATGCCAGCTCATCCAGAAATTCCCTGTCCAGCCCATCAGTACGAAGAATTAATCCCGACAAGGTGCTCAGCACATCATTGACACTATCAAGCCAACCACAAATCTTCGTTATCTCAGTAACGTCCTGAATGGCCTTTTTGAATGCCACACCCAAAGCGGGCGACGGCATCACACCTGCTCGTATTAACTGCCCATAGGAATAAATGAAGGACGTTTGAGAGATAATCCGGTTGAATTCTCTATTCATTTTTCTGTCAAGCATATCAGCAAGAGCGAAATAAGACTCAGCCTTAACCACAGGCGTACTCTCGGGATCATCAACCACTGATTGAATCATTGCCGTGACCTCAGCCATTGGTCGATCAGCAATAAACGCTCTTACCGCATCCTGCACCCCCTGTGGCAAAGATGTTGCCCTTGGCGGGGTTGGTGAATCTGGCCGGGCTGGCGACTGGGCGGCGGGTACAGGTGCTTTTAACTCCGCCGGTTTCCGGTAACCATAGCCCCTGGCCATTTTTCGTTTCAGCTTCCCCCTGATCTCCCGTTTTTCCCTGGTTTTCCCAGATTCTTCTCCACTGATCAAACGGTTTATTTGCCTGGCAGATTCTTGTCCCCTCAGGGCGTGCATCAATAAAACGTCTCTGCAGGGTCCTTCTACGAATCTTTGAAAACACTCATCGAGTTCTGAGCACTCAGCTGCAGACAGGGAAAACATCTGCTCAGCCTTTTGCATTACCTCTTTTAACAACTTTTTGATGGTTTCGATATTTTTAAGTTCATCATTGCCAATGTCTGGCAATTTGATGCAAACCAGGCACGATAACGCCTTCGAGGCGAGATAAAACAACCATTCGGCATCGTCCAGCTCAGCATTTATGCCATCAATTTTGCCATCAATCAGTTTGATGAACTCGCTTAACAGCTTGCGCGCTGAGACAAATTCGCCAATACACAGTGAAGCACTGATCATTTGTATCACTTGGGGAATTTTATAACACTTGAACAGGTCTGAATGGTTTGATGCTGAATTTAACCATTTGCTCAATCCTGTAACATCAGAACCTAACCCACGATGCAGGTCATTTTTGTCCTCTAGCTGTGCATAGTGATTAACAGCATCGTCCAGGATTATGATCAGAGACAAACTGACAGTTGTACAGAGACGGGATGCTGAGTCGGGAAACCCTTTAAATGTTTCCTGATGATGTTTCGAGAGTTGTTGATGCAAACTGGTCAGATCGGCACAGACATTCAGACACTCCATGGATTGTGACATAAAGACCTGCCAGTGCTGTGCCAGACGATCACTACAGACAGCGTGCCAGTATAACTCCATGTCAAGATCACCGACGCATTGGCAATACTTACTGGTGAGACGTTTGATTAGTTGGTGCATGTCTGGCTCATCACCAAGACGCAATGACGATACCATCTGTAACACTAACACTATCCCGGATACAGGCTTGTAGCGTTCGGAGCACAAAACAAAGTACTCATATTTCAAATTAAACAGCTGCTCTCTGAGGCATTCATAGCTTTGTCTTGCGCTTGTTCGGTCACCGCCCATTTTACGCAGCTTCTGTCTTTCATCGCTCACCATCTTGTCAAAACGAGCAACATCCGCTCGAAAAGACTCCATCATCTTGAGATCTTCCGTTGACTTTGGTGTAAAGCCTGCAAGATCGTAGGAAAACTCCTTATGTTTGAGATTCTCACGGTAAAAAGACATTAATTCCGAATAACTTTTTACCGTGGATGGTTCTTCATCGAAGTTAACTTTTCTTTCAGTCAGGCTTTTCTCCGGTATTTTTTTAGCAGAGTATTCCACCGGAGCATTTTTTCTGCTTTTAACAGTATTCGAACTGCTGGGTATCCCGGCCAAAGAACCGCCAGAGTCAATGCGCTTGCTGGCATGATTGGCTATGGCTGCTGCCGGTAATTGATTTTTACCACTTACCACGCCAGGTACACTGACAACAGAAGGCTGTACACTTTCCATAACCAATACCCCTTTAGAATCGCGGATATCTCTCAATACGGACAACATAAAGCCTTTTTTGTTCCATCTCTGTGCAACCTGACCCGGGCCAGATCGACAACGAGCAGTTATGCACGCCTCAAATCACTGAGAAAAATAAGGGCTTAATTAACCTCCCGGTGACGGCCTTTGTTATCGGCTTTTTTATCAATTGAGAAAAGCAGCCTGTCCCTGTGCACTATCACGTCATACAATGGACCTCATAATAACGTGTATGGAGTTCAACGATGACCACTGCTTATGAGCATCTGGTGAGCCGATTCCAGCAGATGTATCACCTTTCCCATCTGGGAGCTATCGCTGGCTGGGACCAGGCCGCCATGATGCCTGTCGGCGGCAATCAGGCCCGTGGTGCAGCGCTGGCGGAATTGAACACCCTTCTGCATCAGCTGCTGACGGCACCGGAAGTGGCAGCCTGGCTGCAAGAAGCACAGGCTCAGGAAACCAACCCGGACACCATCCGCTCCATTAGAGAAATGGCGGTTGAATGGCAACAGGCCAGTGCCATTCCTGATGATCTGGTGAAAGCCAAAACCATTGCATCCACAAACTGTGAACATGCCTGGCGCAGCCAGCGGCCTGCAAATGACTGGCCGGGTTTTGCCAGGAATCTGCAAGAGGTGGTTAACCTCTCCCGCCAGGAAGCGGCTGTTCGGGCAGAAAAAAACCATGTTTCCCCTTACAACGCCCTGTTGGAGCTTTATGAACCCGGCGTCAATACCCGGGAGCTTGACCAGCTGTTTGGTGACCTGAAAACCTGGCTGCCTGGCTATATTCAGGATGCCCTGGATCGCCAGTCTTCGGTGAGCATCATTCAGCCTGAAGGCCCCTTCCCGATCGACAGGCAAAAGGCGCTGGGACTGGAGGTGATGCAGCTGCTCGGCTTTGATTTTGACCATGGCCGACTGGACGTAAGTACTCACCCATTTTGTGGTGGTGTCAGCGAAGATGTCCGGATGACTACCCGCTACAAAGAAGATAACTTTGTGGAAGCACTGATGGGCATCATCCATGAAACCGGCCATGCCCGCTACCAGCAAAATCTGCCGGAACAGAACCGTGAACTCCCCATTGCCCTCCCCCGCTCCATGGGCATCCATGAAGGACAGAGCCTGTTCTTTGAAATGCAGCTGGGTCGCAGCAGCGAATTCCTGTCGCTGATCCAGCCGTTGATCGTCAAACACCTCTGCGCTGGCACGTCACAGTCGGCCATGGCACTGGATAATCTGGAAAAAATCTACAAACGGGTTCGTCCGGGCTTTATCCGGGTTGATGCGGATGAGATCACCTACCCGGCTCATATTATTTTGCGCTATGAAATCGAGCGAGACCTGATTGAAGGGAACATCGAGGTGGGTGATATCCCCGAACTCTGGCAGCAGAAAATGCAGGATTACCTGGGTCTGGATGTAGCCGGTGATCACAAGAATGGCTGCATGCAGGATATTCACTGGCCCATGGGTTCGTTCGGCTACTTCCCGAGCTACACCCTCGGAGCCATGGTCGCAGCCCAGCTGTTTGCCGCCCGGAAAAAAACCATGCCGGATATTGCAGAGCTGATTCAACAGGGTAACCTTTCACCCATTTTTGACTGGCTGAAAAACAACATCTGGTCACAGGGACGAAAGTATTCCACGGCAGAACTGATGACCAGGGCGACCGGCGAGCCATTAACAGCCAGTCATTTCCAACAACACCTGAAAGAAAGGTATCTTGGCTGACAGGCCCTGATAAATAGCATTTTCATCAATAGCACGCCCGGGTTAACTATGATGAAATCGACTGAATCTCTCCATTATTATCCTCGAGGTTAACCTGATGCGGGGCATCAAAACGACACATGTCCGCCATATATTTCAGGGGCTGGCAGCACTGATTATCATCATAACGGGGATCAAGCTGGGCAGCACACTGGTTATTCCCCTGCTGCTTTCTGCCCTGCTTGCCTTGCTGGCCAATCCTGTGGTTGACTTGCTGGCGCGGTTCAGGGTCCCCCGAATCGTCGGAATCCTGTTCACCTTAACGGCCTTTGTCATCTTCGCCCTGTTATTCCTGGGTAATGTTGCCAGCACGGTTCAGGAGTTTACCGCTGCACTGCCCGGGTATCGTGAACAGCTGACTGAGTCGTTTAACAGGACTCAGGCCTTTTTAGCACAGAAAAATATCCGTGTTGACCTGAAAACCTTTATGGACTCCTTTGACCCATCGGCGCTTGTCAGTCTGCTGACCAATATGATTGGCAAACTCGGCAGCACCATGAGTTTTGCCCTGCTGATTTTAATCGCCGCCATCTTCATGCTGCTGGAAGCTCCGCTGCTGCCGGGCAAGCTGCGCTTGGCACTGTCATCCCCGGACCATGAGTTACAGAGCATGCGTCGTTTTCTCCACTCATTTAACCGTTATGTGGCCCTGAAAACGCTGATCAGTATGATCACTGGCCTGTTGGTTGGCACCATGCTCTGGGCGAAAGGGGTGAACTTTTATGTGCTCTGGGGGCTGGTCGCTTTTCTGTTTAACTTCATCCCTAATGTCGGCTCCATCGTGGCGGCTATTCCCGGCATTCTGCTGACACTGCTGCAGTTTGGCTATGGCGATGCCATGCTGGTTCTGGCGGGCTACCTGGCGATCAACGTGTTTATCGGTAATATCATTGAGCCTAACGTTATGGGACAAGGGCTGGGATTGTCGCCCCTGGTCGTCTTTCTGTCGTTGATCTTCTGGGGCTGGCTGTTAGGGCCTGTAGGGATGATTCTCTCCGTTCCACTGACCATGTTTATTAAAATCATGATGGAATCTTCCAGACAGTGGCGGAACATGGCTATTCTGTTAGGACCTGACGACAGTGCAGAGCAACACCAACAGAAGAACAGCTGATTAATAGGTAAAAGGGAGCCGGTGATGGTTGATAAACCTGACGTTGATCTGAAAAAAAATGACCCGGATAACAATCCATGGATCGACTGGGCAGAAAAGATCCGGGCCATTGCCCAGAACGGGCTCACCTTCTCCAGAGGTGAATTTGACCTTGAGCGATATCACCAATTACAGGCTATTGCCCATGATATGACCGCACTGCTGACCGGAGCCCCCACAGCAAAAGTGAACGACTACTTTCTGCCGGATCATGGTTATGCCACTCCGAAGATTGACCTCCGTGGCGGCGTATTCCTCGATAATAAAATACTGCTGGTCAAAGAGCGGTCTGATGGGCGCTGGGCGCTGCCCGGAGGCTGGGGCGATGTGTGCGAACCTCCCGCTTATGGGGTCGAGCGGGAAATTGTGGAAGAGTCCGGCTATACCGCCAGGGCATTAAAGCTGGTCGCTGTTCGGGATACCCAGCGACACCCCTACCGCCCACGAAGCCCTTATCATATCTACAAATTGATTTTTCTCTGCGAATTGACCGGTGGAGCCCCAAAAGAGAATATTGAAATTTCCGATATTGGCTTTTTTGATATTGACGATCTGCCGGAGCTTTCCGGGGGAAGAACCTTGCCGGAAGATATCCAATTATTACTGGAGCACAAAAATAAACGGGAATTGCCCACCGTTTTTGACTGAAACGATGGGCACAATCCACAGAGAATATTAAGCCGTACCACCCACGGTAATTTCATCAATCTTCAACGTCGGCTGACCAACACCCACCGGAACAGACTGACCATCCTTACCACAGACCCCGACACCGGGGTCCAGTTCCAGGTCATTGCCGACCATGGACACCTTGTTCATCACATCAGGGCCATTACCGATCAGGGTGGCGCCCTTGACTGGCACGGTCTTTTTGCCATTTTCGATCAACCAGGCCTCACTGGTGGAGAACACAAACTTACCGGAGGTAATATCCACCTGACCACCGCCCATGTTTTCCACATAGATGCCTTTTTTAACGGTACTGATAATCTCCTCCGGGTCATGCTTGCCAGCCAGCATATAGGTATTGGTCATCCTTGGCATGGGCAGGTGGGAATACGACTCACGTCGTCCATTTCCGGTTGGTGCAACACCCATTAAACGAGCGTTCAGCTTATCCTGCATATAGCCTTTGAGAATGCCATTTTCAATCAGGACGGTGCTTTCTGTGGGTACGCCCTCATCGTCCATATTCATGGAACCACGACGACCGCCCAGCGTACCGTCATCAACAATGGTACAGTGTGGAGAAGCAACCCGTTCGCCAATCCGGCCAGCATAGGCAGACGACCCTTTACGGTTAAAGTCGCCTTCCAGTCCATGGCCTACCGCTTCGTGCAGCAGCACACCGGACCAGCCAGCGCTTAATACCACCGGCATGGTGCCTGCCGGAGCGGCTACTGCTTCAAGGTTGGTCATTGCCTGACGCACGGCCTTGCGGGCATACTCAAGGCCGGTGTCGTTGAGCAGGAACTGAAGGTAGTCACCCCGACCGCCGCCTCCGGCCGACCCGCGCTCAATACGCCCCTCTTTTTCAGCAATAACACTGACATTCAAACGAACCAACGGGCGAATATCCGCTGCCAGCGTGCCATCGGAGGCGGCTACCAGCACCACCTCATGGACACCGGCCAGACTCACCGTCACCTGCTTGACACTGGGGTCGGCCTTGCGGGCTTCCTGGTCCAGCTTTTTCAGCAGATCAACTTTATCTTCACTGGTTAAAGAATCCAGAGGGTTGGCGGTTCCGTAGAGCGACAGTGGCTGGCTGCGCTGCCATGCCTGAACCTGCTGCTGCTGGCCGACCCGGGCAATACTTCGGGCGGCACCGGCAGCCTGTTCCAGTGCCGGGAGGATAATTTCATTGGAGTAGGCAAAACCGGTTTTCTCGCCACTCATGGCGCGAACACCGACCCCGCTGTCGACATTGAAACTGCCTTCCTTAACGATGCCATCTTCCAGCACCCAGGACTCATGGCGCATGGATTGGAAATAGAGGTCAGCGGCATCCACATTGTGCCCCAGAATGTTGTCCAGAATCCTGCTGAGTTCACTGTCGCCGATATTGGCTGGAGTCAGCAGTTGGTCGCGGGCTGTTGTAATAATATCGGTCATAGATTTTGTCACCACTTTTGTTACCGCTTTGGTCAGCAGCACGTTTTGTCAGCAGCGTGGCTTCACACTGGTTTATTCTTATTGCAAGCCTACTCCCTGAGAACGGGCTAACTCAAGGGAAGTTTACAATTTCTCATAATGCATTTTGTTCAGTTTACCGGCTTCCATGGCCTCCCTGAACCACGGATACCTCTGCCTTTCTACACCGCATACCATCAGCCTTTTCCGGGAGGCTGCCCAATGTGAGTATAAACTGAATAGTCGCCCAGATTCGCAACCAAGCTTATTTCACCCCATGCGGGCAACATCACCTGCATAAATGGCTCGATCAGTTATTGGCCTGCTGATTTAAGGGTTCCAACGGTATTTCAGGTTCCGCTTGTTGCCGTGCCTCGTCCCGACGATGATAGTATTGGCTGAGAGCGCATAGACCAATGCCTGCAACGATGGTGACAGCGGTACCCAGGCTGACACCCACGACAACCCAGGGACTGATGGTTCCAGCCAATGGTGCAGGCATGACGGGCGGTGCCATTGCCGCCGTTGCCAATGGTGTTGTGGGAGTGATCGTGGCATTGATTGACGTTGATGGTACTGTGCTGTTATGAATAGTTAGGCTGCTCCCGGTCCCTATTGTCACGTTTGTCTTTGGCGGCTGAGTCGATGATCCGGGGGTAGTGTTCGTGGCATTGTTGGTCGTTGATGGTGCTGTGCTGTTATCAGTTGTTGGGCTGGTCCCGATCCTGGTTGTCACGGTTGTCTTTGGCGGCTGAGTCGATGATCCGGGGGTAGTGTTCGTGGCATTGCTGGACGATGATGGCGCTGCGTTGGTAGTAGTTACATTGATCGTTTCCGTTCCGGTGGGTCGTGCCGTGGTTGTCAGATTTTGTCTGTGCCTCGAAGTGTTTGTGTTGTCGATTTTCGTATCATTCCGATCCTCGGCACTTCCTGCTATAGGCCGGGCCGCAGCCCCCGCCAGCCGATCCATCGCCATCAGGGTGACGGTTGCCATAGCCGGACCTGATACACGGTTTGTTGTGCCCGAAGCGGTTACCGGCTTGCCCGGCTTTTCATCTTCCTGTTTTTTATCAGTGACCTTTTGCGAAGGGTCTTTTGACACATTTTCTGAACCGATGGTTGACTCTTTACCCGGCTTTCCCGACTTTCCCGAAACAGCCATATCATCCAACCTATTCGCCAGAGAAACGTAAGAACAGATGGTTCCTATCGCATCGCCCACTGCACTGGCATTGGGTACCCAGCAGGAAAGTGCCTTGCTGGCCAGCCCAACCCCCTGGACGACATTATCCGCCAGGCTTGTTTTGTCGTTTTTATGGTCAGCAGACACAGTACTGGCAACCGGGGCCGTTGGCTGGCTGATGTGTCGTTGATGTTCAGGAACATAATTTGGAGAGAGAGATCTGAAGAAGGTGGTAACTCCTGACTGGACGGCAACGGCAAACTTTCCTAATGTGCCAGTGGGGTTGGTTTTTGCTGGTTCGTTAAGGTGGGAATTGCCGGGAGCCCCTGACAAAGGTACATAAGTTGAAGAAAATGGCTGCACAATTTACTCCATAATAGATGTTGTCTCGGTTATACATTGAGAGTGCCATTGTCGTATGAGTAAAATACAAAGGCATACACTGGGAGCCTAGATGGCTTTTTGTCGTTATTTCAGTTTTGGTAAGATTGCTTTGGACTACATAAGGCCATAAGCAATTTCTTTTGCCGTGAAAAACATCCCGCTTTATTCGATTGTTCTCACTTTTTGCGGCGGCTTGTTCAACGTTGGGCTCTGTTATGTACAAACCCTGAACAAGAACGGGGCAAATAAAGCAACACGCACAGTACACTACCAAGTTTACATTTATGACTTGAATTCAGGTAAGCCTCCCGAACACAACTTCAGGAAATAGTTTTCCTCCTACCTTGATCACATCGGATCAGAATTTTTTAGAGACCAGTCACTGGGGCCAGAATAGCATGCCCTGAAACAGACTGATGTAGATATTGGTCATCACGCCAAGATCCGTTTCGTTCAATTTACCGACTTCCATGGCCTCCCTGAACCACGAATACCTCTCCCTTTCTACACCGCATACCATCAGCCTTTTCCGGGGGGCTGCCCAATGACGTGAGTATAAACTGAATAGTCGTCCAGATTCGCTACAAAGATTATTTCACCCCATGCGGGCAGCATCACCTGCATAAATGGCTCGATCAGTTATTGGCCTGCTGATTTAAGGGTTTCAACGGTATTTCAGGGTCCGCTTGTTGCCGTGCCTCGTCCCGACGATGATAGTATTGACTGAGAGCGTATAGACCAACACCTCCAGCGATCGTGACAATAATGACAGCGGTACTCAGGCTGAAACCCAGGACAGACCAGGGACTGTCCCAGTGACTGAAGGTTCCAGCCGATGGTGTTGCGGTAGCGTTCGTGGCATTGATGGACGGTAACGGCATTGAGGTGTTGTTTCCTGTCATGGTTGTACCAGGCAACACAGTAGTTGCGTTGGACGTTGATGCGTCGCTAGTGGTCGTGGATATGTTGGCCGTTTCCGAAGTTGGACCTGAGCTGTGCCCTACTGTTGTATTCTGGGCCGCAGCCCCCGCCAGCCGATCCATCGCCATCAGGGTGACGGTTGCCATGGCCGGACCTGATACACGGTTTGTTGTGCCCAAAGCGGTTACCGGCTTGCCCGGCTTTTCATTTTCCTGTTTTTTATCAGTGACCTTTTGCGAAGGGTCTTTTGACACATTTTCTGAACCGATGGTTGACTCTTTACCCGACTTTCCCGACTTTCCCGAAACAGCCATATCATCCAGCCTATTCACCAGGAAAATGGAAGAACAGATGGTTCCTATCGCATCGCCCACTGCACTGGCATTGGGTACCCAGCAGGACAGTGCCTTGCTGGCCAGCCCAACCCCCTGGACGACATTATCCGCCAGGCTTGTTTTGTCGTTTTTATGGTCAGCAGGCACAGTGCTGGCAACCGGGGCCGTTGGCTGGCTGATGTGTCGTTGATGTTCAGGAACATAATTTGGAGAGAGAGATCTGAAGAAGGTGGAAACTCCTGACTGGACGGCAACGGCAAACTTTCCTAATGTGCCGGTGGGGTTGGTGTTTGCTGGTTCGTTAAGGTGGGAATTGCCGGGAGCCCCTGACAGAGGTACATAAGTTGAAGAAAATGGCTGCACAATTTACTCCATAGATTCTCGGTTAGACATTGAGAGTGCCATTGCCGTATAGGTGCGAGACAAAGACCTAGGATTAGCAAGCCTGTAGCCTAGATGGCTTTTTGTGGTTATTTCAGTTTTGGTAAGATTGCTTTGGACTATATAAGGCCATCAGCAATTTCTTTTGCCGTGAAAAATATTCCGCTTTATTCGATTGTTCTCACTTTTTACGTCGGATTGTTCAACGTTGAGCGCTACTATGTACAAACCCTGAACAAGAACGGGGCAAATTAAAGCAACACGCAAAATACACTGTGAAGTTTACATTTATCTAACGCGAGCATACTATCAAACCCGAACGTTTACTTCTGAGTTATCAGCCTCCCGAACACAACTTCAGGAAATAATTTTCCTCCTGCCTTGATCACATCGGATCAGAATTTTTTAGAGACCGGTCACTATGCTGACATCCATACAAATCACCAGACGGGCAGCTGCCATTGCCCTGGCATCACTCCTTCTTGGAGGGTGCGGTCAAGAAGACGTTGCTCAAACCAAAACTGTCGTTATTCAACCTGCCCTGACAGAAGTGGTCAGCAGCAGTATCAATGATGAACTCAGTTTTAATGGTGTGGTCCGTGCCGCTGAACGAGCCAACCTTGCCTTTCGTGTAGGTGGACTGATCACCGACATCCGGGTAAAAGAAGGTGATTACATCAAGCAGGGAGATCTGCTGGCCAAACTGGATGCCCGGGATGCCAAAACAGCACTTGCATCGGCGGAACTTGAGCTGCAAAGTGCAGAGGATGACTATAATCGCGCCAAAGCGATTTTTGACAAAAGCCGGGCGATTTCCAAAAGTGACCTGGACGCCATCACCACCCGATTCAATCTGGTCCGGAACCGTGTCGATGAAGCAAAACGACAGTATGAGTACACCGAGCTGAGAGCACCTTTTGACGGCATCATCGGTCGTAAACTGGTGGACAACCATATCCAGATCCAGGCCAATGCGCCAGTGCTGGTACTGCATGACCTGAGTGACCTGGAAGTCGTGATTAACCTTCCCTATCAGATGATGCTTTCCGAACATAATCAGGCGACAGTCAATGCGGAATTATCCGCTGTACCCGGTCAGTTATTCCCACTGGCTTTACGCACCTGGGCAACAGAAGCGGACCCTGTCTCCCAGACTTACCCGGTGGTATTCGGATTTGATGACCTCAAGGGCTTCCGCGTTCTGCCAGGCATGGCTGTTAAAGTCACTGCGTCCAGCACCCGGGCGGAAGGCGCTCTGGCAACCATCACCGTTCCGCTGACGGCAGTGGTTCCGGACAATCAGGGCGGCCAGTTTGTCTGGGTGGTTGGCAGTGACAACCGGGTGAAAAAACGCTTTGTCAAAGTGGGCAACCTGAATAACAACCGTATCGAGATCAGACAACACCTGTCCAACGGTGAACGGGTCATTATCGCCGGTGTTTCCAGCCTTAAAGAGGGCATGGAAGTTCGCCCATATACCGATAGTCCTGGTGAAAAAGCCACGAAAGGCTCTGGCAACACTGATGGCTCTCTTATCAGAAAAGCTGATGGCCCTTTTATCAGAAACGCTGATGGCTCTCTTATCAGAAAAGCTGATGGCTCCACCCAGAAAAGTTCTGGAGTCTGATGCATGGATATTGCACGCTACACCATCGCAAAACGCACCAGTGTCTGGGTGATTATCGCCCTGACCCTGATCGGCGGTTATATCAGCTACCTGAAACTGGGTCGCTTTGAAGATCCTGAATTCGTTATTCGTCAGGCGGTCATTAATACGCCTTATAATGGTGCCACCGCCCAGGAAGTAGCCGATGAAGTCACGGACCTGATCGAAGGTGCGGTTCAGTCCCTGCAGGAGCTCAAGGAAGTAAAATCCGTCTCCAAACAGGGCATGTCCGAAGTGACCGTTGAAATCCAGCTGGAATTTGCCAAAAGCTCCGGGGATTTACAGCAGGTCTGGGACAAACTGCGGCGGAAAATCAGTGATGTTCAACGGCAACTGCCGCCCGGTGCCGGCCCATCCATCGTTAATGATGATTTCGCCGATGTTTATGCCCTCTTCTTTGCCGTAACCGGTGAAGGGTTCAGTGACCGGCAACTGCAGGATTACGTTGACACCCTGCGTCGTGAGCTGGTACTGGTGCCGGGCGTCGCCAAAACAGCCACGCTGGCCGAACAACAGGAAACCATTTTCGTCGAAATATCCAGTGAACGGATGGCCAGCTACGGCCTGTCGGCAGAGAAAGTCCTTCAGGTACTGCAAAAACAGAACCTGGTGGCCGTTGCTGGCAGTCTTGCCACTGATACCATGCGCATTCCAGTGATCCCCTCCGCCAGCGTACACTCCTTTACTGATCTGAAAAATCTGCAGGTCGGCGTTGGTGCAAACAACGCCGTACTCCGCCTGGGCGATATTGCCGATGTGACCCGGGGACACCGGGAACCGGCCTCCATGCTGATGCGCTATAACGGCGAACGGGCCATTGGCTTTGGTATCTCCAATGTTACCGGTGGCAACGTGGTGGATATGGGGGACGCGGTCAAGGCACGGATTGCTGAACTGGAAAACCAGCGACCACTGGGCATCGAGCTGCATGTGATTTCCATGCAATCCGATTCGGTGCGTGCGTCAGTGGCCAACTTTATCGATAACCTGATTGCCGCTGTTGCCATTGTTTTTGTCGTGCTGCTGCTGTTTATGGGGGTTCGCTCCGGCATCATTATCGGTTTTGTCTTACTGCTTACCGTCGCCGGTACGCTGTGCATCATGCTGATTGAAGATATCGCCATGCAGCGTATCTCCCTGGGAGCCCTGATTATCGCGCTGGGCATGCTGGTGGATAACGCCATTGTGGTGACCGACGGTATTCTGGTACGACTGCAGAACAACCCTCAGGAAGACCGCAAGGCCCTGGCTTCCGAGATTGTCAAATCGACCCAGTGGCCATTGCTGGGCGGCACCGTTGTGGGCATCTGTGCCTTCAGTGCCATTGGTCTGTCACCGTCGGATATGGGGGAATACGCCGGTTCACTGTTCTGGGTAATCCTCTACTCCATGCTGCTCAGCTGGGTATTTGCGGTCACAGTCACCCCAATGCTCTGCCATGACTTTATGAAAGTGAATGCCAGCAAGACGGCCCCTAAGCCGGGTCGAATGATCACGGCCTATAAAGCACTGCTGGTATGGGTAATTAACCATCGTCTGGTAAGTTCAGTACTGCTACTGGCCACACTGGCAGTAACCATCTGGGGAGTACAGTTTGTGCCTCCCGGCTTTATGCCTGATTCACAGCGCCCACAGTTTGTGGCGGACGTCTATCTGCCACAGGGTTCCGATATCAAGCGTACCGAAGCAGTGGTTGCTGATATCGAGCAGGATGTAAAGGCTAAAGAAGGCATAAGCAATATCACCAGCTTTATTGGCGGCGGCGGACTGCGCTTTATGCTGACCTATTCGCCAGAGGCGCGGAACCCAAGCTACGGTCAGCTGCTGATTGATATTGATGATTACACCCGAATTGCGCCGTTATTGAGCGAACTGCAAAAAGAACTGGACAGCAAATACCCCGATGCATCGATAAAAGTCTGGAAGTTTATGCTGGGCCGCGGTGGTGGCAAGAAAATCGAAGCCGGTTTCCAGGGTCCGGACAGTCAGGTGTTGCGTCAACTGGCTGAGCAGGCCAAAGCAATCATGCTGAATGAACCTGACCTGATTGCGATTCAGGACGACTGGCGCCAGCAGGTACCTGTCCTGCGTCCGGTATACGCCGCTGAAGAAGCGCAACGTTTCGGCCTGACCACACCGGAGATCAACCAGGCCATTGCCCAGACACTTACTGGCCGAAACGTCGGAGTGTACCGTGAGGGTAATGAGCTGATTCCTATTGTGGTCCGCTCTCCAGAGGATGAACGCAATCATCAACGGGCTATCGAAAATACCGAAGTGTTCAGTCAGGTGGCGCAGCGCTTTATTCCGGTGAGTCAGTTGATCGATTCAGTCGATGTCGTCTATCAGGATGCCATCTTGCGTCGTATCGACCGCGTACCTACCATTCTTGTACAGGGTGACCCGGCACCCGGTATCCTGACGGCGGATGCATTCAACAATATCCGCAGCAAAATCGAAGCGATTGAACTGCCTCCCGGCTATCAGCTGACCTGGTATGGCGAATACAAAGCCTCAAGGGACGCCAATGCAGGACTGGTCATTTCCGCGCCTTATGGTTTTGCCGCCATGATCCTGTCGGTCATCTTTATGTTCAACGCCCTGCGCCAGCCCCTGGTCATCTGGCTGACCGCACCGCTGGCACTGGTGGGCGTCACTATCGGGCTGGTAATCTTCCAGACGCCTTTCGAATTTATGGCGATACTGGGCTTTTTAAGCCTGATCGGCATGATGGTAAAGAATGCGATTGTTCTGGTGGACCAGGCGGATGTGGAAATCAAAGGTGGGAAACCGGCGTATCATGCCATTATTGATGCCGCCCTCAGCCGTGCCCGTCCGGTGTTGCTGGGTGCCCTGACCACCATACTGGGCGTGGCTCCGCTATTGGTTGACCCATTCTTCAAAAGCATGGCAGTGACCATTATGTTTGGTCTGCTGTTTGCCACCATTCTGACCCTGGTGGTTATCCCACTGTTTTATGCCATCTTCTTCAAAGTGACTGTTGAAACGGCATAAAACGGATAACAATATTCGCTCCTGCCGGGAGCGAATATTTTTTCAACTTGCGCTGAAGATTGGCGCGTTATTTGGTTATCGTCGCCTTTTCTCAAGATACAAATTTTCATACTCATCGCGGTCGTTGGAAAACACGACAGATATCGGATTCTGCAGGTCTTTTTTTGCGTTTTTAGCGCTTGGTTATTGGATCTTTTTGGCGTTTACACGGTCTGAGTAACCAACCCAAACACGCAAGGGGTACTTTAGATGAACCGTGTTTCGTCCATTGCAGCAGTCATACCCACTGCCCCCCCCAAACTGCCCGATCTGCCACGGTGATCTCTACCGACCTGAAAATCCCGAGTTTGCGGGCAGGTACGTCGCCACAGCCAGGCCCTGCGGGCATAAATTCCACTTTAAATGCCTTGATCGCTGGAGAAAGGATCATCTTGAGTGCCCTTACGGGCGCAGGGCCATTGAGGATATGGTGTTGGAAAACCGGACCTTGCCCAGGGGCTGGCAGCAGCAGATGACCAATGCGGCAAAACAAGGCGATATCGGGATCATCCGGGTTCTGCTGAACCTGGGTGCGGACGTGGATGCGGGCCAGAGCCCGGGTAAAACACCACTGGCTCTGGCCGCTACCAATAAGCACCTCGATGCTGCCCTGCTACTGGCCGACCGGGGGGGGGGCCGACCCGGTCGGTCTGAAACAACTGGGGCGTTTGTACCGGTTTGGTGGCGAGGGCGTTCCGGTCGATCTGCGCAAAGCGGAGTGCTGGTTCATTAGGGCGGCCGTGCTGGGGGATGCTTCAGCCATGTGCCACCTGGCTCACCTGTATCATCTTGGTGGCGAGGGCTTTGGGGTAGATCTGCGTAAAGCGGAGTACTGGTACCGGGAGGCGGCTGGGAGGGGGGTTGTTGCGGCCATGAGCAATCTGGGTTACCTGTATCAGTATGGTGGCGAGGGCTTTGAGGCAGATCCGGACCGGGGAACGTTCCTGTTATTCAAGGCGGCCGGGCTGGGGAGTGTTGGAGCCATGTACAACCTTGCCAACCTGTATCACCATGGTGGCGTGGGCTTCAAGATAGATCTGCGCAAAGCGGAGCACTGGTATCTGTACGCGATCAAGCGGAGGTGCTCTGCGGCTATGAGCAATTTGGGTCTCCTGTATCTGCGCGGTGGCAAAGACTTTCCGGCAAATCCGCACAAGGGAAAACGCCTGTTGCTCAAGGCGGCCGGGCTGGGTAATGCTGTCGCCATGTACTGCCTGGGCCAACTGTATGAGTATGGTAGAACGGACTTTCCGACAGATCCCGGCAAAGCGCAGAGCTGGTACCAGAAGGCGGCTGAATTGGGGAATGCCCGGGCCATGAAAAAACTGGAAGAACTCTCTAAACCGCAACCCGCTAAAAAACGCGGGTTTGATGAAGCCTTTCCTGATGAACCCGGCCACGCCCATCCATAGGAGCCATGAATCCGGTAACCAATGCTGGCCTGTTAAAGTTCAGGTCTACTTAAACGACAATAAATTTGTATCTCTATACTTCCTGCATCGATAAAATTGTGTACGTTATAACTGTATGACAACTTTTTTCTGATATTTTGACTTGTTCTGTAATTCAATAAATCTATAAAGCTGTTTTTTGATATTTTCAGAACCTGTTACGGGATATTTTTGAGATCAACACAGTCAGAGTAGCAATCCCAAAAACGTAAGGGAGCTACCTGGCGTGAACAGCGTACCCTCCAGTACAGCAGTTGTTGTACCCACCGAACCCCCAACCTGCCCGGTCTGCCATGATGACCTCTACTCACCCAAAAATCGGAAGTTTGTGGGCAGGCACGTCGCCATTGCCAGACCCTGCGGGCATAAGTTTCACTTTAAGTGCCTTTCCCGTTGGACAAAAGACCACGTGACCTGCCCTTACGAGCGGGAAGTCATTAAAAATATGGTGGTGAAAAACCTGCCCCTGCCCCGGGGCTGGGAGAACCAGATGGTCAACGCGGCAGTGGAGGGTGATATCAAGATCATCCAGGCCCTGCTGCAACGGGGAGCAAAGGTGGATGCGGGCCGAACTGCGGGTATAACCCCCCTGGCCCTGGCCGTTGCCAATAAGCATCTCGATGCGGCCCTGCTGCTGGCCGGAAGGGGAGGTTCGGACCCGATCGGTCTGAGCAACCTGGGAAGGCTGTTCCATGATGGTGGTGAGGGCATTCCGGTAGATCTGCACAAAGCGGAGCATTGGTATCTCAAGGCGGCTGAGTTTGGGGATATTGAAGCCATGTGGCATCTGGGCTACCTGTATCAGTTTGGTGGCGAGGGCTTGTCGATAGATCTGCATAAAGCCGTGAGCTGGTACTCTAAGGCGGCTGAGCTGGGGGATATTGAAGCCATGTGCAGCCTGGGCATCGTGTATGAAAATGGTGGCGAGGGCTTTCCAGCCGATCCGCACAAAGCCGAAAGCTGGTACCTTAAGTCGGCTGAGCTGGGGGATACTACAGCCATGAATAACCTGGCCTGCCTGTATCAAGACGGTGGCAAGGACTTCGCGGTAGATCTGGGCAAATCGGAGCACTGGTACCTGAAGGCGGTTGGATTGGGGGATGTCTGCGCCATGAATAACCTGGCCCTACTGTATCTGGATGGCGGCGAGGGCTTACCGGCAGATCATCAGGATCAGGGAAAGTCCCGGTTGTTCAAGGCGGCTGAGTTGGGGGGTGTTGGAGCCATGACCAACCTGGGGTGCCAGTATTTCCACGGTGAGGATGGCTTTGAGAAAGATCTGCACCAGGCGAAATCCTGGTGGCTCAAGGCGGGTGAGCTGGGATATGTTGAAGCGATGCATCACCTGGGTTACCTGTATCTGCATGGTGGCGAGAACTTTCCGGCAGATCTGCATCAGGCGAAAATCTGGTTGCTCAAGGTGGTTGAGCTGGGAAAAGATCCAGCCAATATAGCTTCAGCCATGTACATGCTGGGTCGCCTATATCATTTTGGTGGCGCGGGCTTTGAGGTAGCTCTGCATGAAGCGGAGCGATGGTACCTGAAGGCGGCCGGGCTGGGGGATGTTTTAGCCATGTACAACCTGGGTCGCCTATATCAGTTTGGTGGCGAGGGCTTGAAGATAGATCTGCGTGAAGCGGAGCGCTGGTACCTGAAAGCCATTGAGCTGGGGTCTCCTCTGGCCATGAGTGGCCTGGGTCACCTGTATCTGCGTGGTGGCGAAAAATTTCCGGAACATAAGTGCAAGGGAAAACGCCTGTTGCTCAAGGCTGCTCAATTGAGGAGAGACCTGGCCATCAAAAAACGGGAAAAAGCCTCTAAACCGCAACCCGCTAAAAAACGCGGGCTTGATGAAGCCTTTCCTGATGAAACCGGCCGCGCCCACACAGTGGGCGAATCCACGGCAGCAGACAGTAACGGGTATAAAACGATGGTAGAGCAGACTTCCCGATAGATCCGCCAAATGCCCATGGCAGGTGACAATATTTTGCGTCCCCCGGGAGACTGTCCAGAGTTATTTCCGGGTTATCCCGGGATCATCAAAGGAGCCATGAATCCGGTAACCAATGCTGGTCTGTTAAAGTTCAGGTCAATTTAAACGACAATGAATTTATATCTATATACCTACTGCATCGATAAAATTGTCTATGTTATAACTTTATAACCACTTTTTTCGGATGTTTTGCCCTGTTCTGTAATTCATGAAATCTATAAAGCTGTTTTTTGATATTTTCAGAACCTGTTACGGGATATTTTTGAGATCAACACAGTCAGAGTAGCAATCCCAAAAAGTAAGGGAGTTACCTGGCATGAACAGCATTCCCTCCAGTGCAGCAGTTGTTGTACCCACCGAGCCTCCAATCTGCCCGATCTGCCATGATGGCCTCTACTCATCCACTAATCGGAAGTTTGTGGGCAGGCGTGTCGCTATTGCCAGGCCCTGCGGGCATAAGTTTCACTTTAAGTGCCTTTCCCGCTGGACCAAAGACCATCTGACCTGCCCTTACGGGCGGGAAGTCATTAACAATATGGTGGTGAAAAACCTGCCCCTGCCACGGGGCTGGCGGCGTCAAATGGTCAACGCGGCAAAGGAGGGTGATCTCAAGATCATCCAGGCCCTGCTGCAACGGGGGGCGAAGGTGGATGCGGGCCGGACTTCAGGAAAAACCCCACTGGCCTGGGCCGCTGCCAATAAGCACCTCGATGCTGCCCTGCTGCTGATCAGAAGGGGCGGATCCGACCCGATCGGTCTGAACAACATGGGGAGGCTTTTCCGCGATGGTGGTGAGGGCATTCCGGTAGATCTGCACAAAGCGGAGCACTGGTACATCAAGGCGGCTGAGTTGGGGGATATTGCCGCCATGTGGCATCTGGGTCACCTGTATCAGCATGGTGGCAAGGGCTTTCCGGTAGATCTGCACAAAGCCGAGAGCTGGTACCTTAAGGCGGCTGAGCTGGGGGATATTGCAGCCATGAGCAGCCTGGGCTCCGTCTTTGCAAAGGGTGGCGAGGGCTTTCCAGCCGATCTGCACAAAGCCGAGAGCTGGTACCTTAAAGCGGCTGAGCTGTGGGATATTACAGCCATGAATAACCTGGGCTGCCTGTATCATAATGGTGGCAAGGACTTCGCGGTAGATCTGCGCAAAGCGGAGCACTGGTACCGTGAGGCGGCTGGATTGGGGGATGCCTGCGCCATGACTAACCTGGCCGTACTGTATCTGGATGGCGGCGAGGGCTTACCGGCAGATCATCAGGATCAGGCAAAGTTCCTGTTGTTCAAGGCGGCTGGAATGGGGGATGTTGGAGCCATGACCTGTCTGGGCTGGCAGTATTTCAAGGGTAACAATGGCTTTGAGAAAGATCTGCACCAGGCGAAATCCTGGTGGCTCAAGATGGTTGAGCTGGGAGATGCTCACGCCATGTATAACCTGGGTTACCTGTATCTGCATGGTGGCGAGAGCTTTCCGGCAGATCTGCACCAGGCAAAAATCTGGTTGCTCAAGGCGGTTGAGCTGGGGGAAGAGCCAGACATTATAACTTCAGCCATGAACCATCTGGGCTACCTTCATAACTATGCTGACCAGGACTTTGGGTTAGATCTGCGTGAAGCGGAGCGTTTGTTCCTGAAAGCCATTGAGCTGGGGTCTCCTCTGGCCATGAGTAAACTGGGTAAACTGTATCTGGGTGGTGGCAAGAACTTTCCGGCAGACCGGTACAAGGGAGAACGCCTGTTGCTCAAGGCGGCTGAGCTAGGAAATGCGCCAGCCATGAACACCCTCGGCGACCGTTATGTGCTTGGTGACCTGGGCTTTGAGGCAGATCCGCACAAAGCAAAACATTTTTTCCTCAAGGCCGCTGAGCTGGGATATGTTTCAGCCATGACCAACCTGGGCTGGTTATATCTGTATGGTCGCAAACACTTTCAGGTGGATCTGCAACAGGCGAAGTTCTGGTTGCTCAAGGCGGCTGACCTGGGTAACGCCTGGGCCATGTTCCACCTGAGTCATCTGTATGAGCATGGTGGGGCGGACTTCCCGGTAGATCTGGACCAGGCGAAGGCCTGGTTGCTCAAGGCGGCTGAGTCGGGGAATGACCTGGCCATCAAAAAACTGGAAAAAGTCGCTAAACCACAACCCGCTAAAAAACGCGGGTTTGATGAAGCCTTTCCTGATGAACCCGGCCGCGCCCACCCAGAGGACGAATCCAAGGCAGCAGACTGTAAGGGGCATAAAACGAAGGCTTCCCGATAGATCCGCAAATGCCCATGGCACGTGACAATATTTTGCGCCCCCGGGAGTGAAAAAAAGGTTCAGCAAAATATGTTTCTACTTTCTGCATCCATAAAAGTGTGTGCGATATAACCGTATAACCGCCTTCTTTCCGGATATTTTGATCTGTTCTGGAATTCAGGAAATCCACAAAGCTGTTTTTTTGATATTTTCAGAACCTGTTACGGGATATTTTTGAGATCAACACAGTCAGAGTAGCAATCCCAAAAATGTAAGGGAGTTACCTGGCATGAACAGCATTCCCTCCAGTGCAGCAGTTGTTGTACCCACCGAGCCTCCAATCTGCCCGATCTGCCATGATGGCCTCTACTCATCCACCAATCGGAAGTTTGTGGGCAGGCGCGTCGCTATTGCCAGGCCCTGCGGGCATAAGTTTCACTTTAAGTGCCTTTCCAGCTGGACCAAAGACCATCTGACCTGCCCTTACGGGCGGAAAGTCATTAAAAAAATGGTGGTGAAAAACCTGCCCCTGCCCCGGGGCTGGCGGCGTCAGATGGTCAACGCGGCAAAGGAGGGTGATATCAAGATCATCCAGGCCCTGCTGCAACGGGGGGTGAAAGTGGATGCGGGCCGAGCTGCGGGTAAAACTCCCCTGGCCATGGCCGTTGACAATAAGCACCTCGATGCCGCCCTGCTGCTGGCCAGAAGGAGCCGATCCGACCCGATCGGTCTGAGAAACCTGGGGGGATCTTTTCCAGGATGGTGATGAGGGCATTCCGGTAGATCTGCACAAAGCGGAGCATTGGTATCTCAAGGCGGCTGAGTTGGGGGATATTGACGCCATGTGGAATCTGGGCTACCTGTATCAGTTTGGTGGCGAGGGCTTTTCGATAGATCTGCACAAAGCCGAAAGCTGGTACCTCAAGGCGGCTGAGCTGGGGGATATTGCAGCCATGTGCAGCCTGGGCATCGTCTATGCAGATGGTGGCGAGGGTTTTCCAGTCGATCTGCACAAAGCCGAAAGCTGGTACCTTAAGGCGGCTGGGCTGGGGGATACTGTAGCCATGAATAACCTGGCCTACCGGTATCAGCATGGTGGCAAGGACTTCGCGGTGGATCTGCTTAAAGCGGAACACTGGTACCTGGAGGCAGCTGCATTGGGGGATGCCTGCGCCATGAATAACCTGGCCCTACTGTATCTGGATGGCGGCGAGGGCTTACCGGCAGATCATCAGGATCAGGGAAAGTTCCTGTTGTTCAAGGCGGCTGGGTTGGGGGATGTTGGAGCCATGAGCAGCCTGGGCTACCTGTATTACCAGGGTGAACAAGGCTTTGAGGAAGATCTGCACCAGGCGAAATCCTGGTGGCTCAAGGCGGCTGAGCTGGAACATGTCAGAGCCATGTATCACCTGGGTTACCTGTATCTGTATGGTGGTGAGAGCTTTCCGGCAGATCTGCACCAGGCGAAAACCTGGTTGCTCAAGGTGGTTGAGCTGGGGGAAGGTCCAGCCATTATAGCTTCAGCCACGTACCTGCTGGGCTACCTCCATCACTATGCTGACGAGGGCTTTGGGGTAGATCTGCGTGAAGCTGAACGATGGTACCTGAAAGCGGCCAGGCTGGGTGATGATTCCGCCATGAACAAGCTGGGCAGCCTTTATCTATATGGTGACGAGGGCTTTGAGATAGATCTGGACCAGGCAATCTTCTGGTTGCTCAAGGCGACTGAGCGGGGTAATGCTTCAGCCATGAACAAACTGGGCACACTGTATGAGATCGGTAGAGAGGGCTTTGGGGTAAATCTGCATGAAGCGGAGCGATGGTACCGTAAGGCAGCCAGACTGGGGAATGCCAAGGCTATGAAAAATCTGAGGAACCTCAAAAGCAGTGTGGAGGTAGCTTCCCGATAGATCCGCTAAAAGCCTTTGGGTAAAAGTTCAGAGTACATTCAGGCAGAGGATGAATCAGGAAGATTATATCGGCCGGGTTATTTTTTCGGCTTATTGGAGAACAGCCTGTCCAGGGTCATTTTAGGGTCAGCAAAGGAGCCATGAATCCGGTAACGGATGCTGGCCAGCTGATCCACCTGTTTGCCCACCAGTCTGTCCGCAATGTAAATAATGCCCGCCACCTGGGGAGCAGTGCCCAGCAGTACGCTGAGAATCGGCAGGTTGGATGACACAGGCAGGGTAACCACCAGGCTCAGATCCAGCTGTTCGGTGTTGGTATCGATAGTGCCATCCAGTTTGAAGTCGGAAGACGGTCCTTCGATCACCATGGGTGAATTGAAGGTAATCAGCCCCCGGTTAAAGTTCAGGCTGCCCTTGATTTGATCAAAGCTGATACCGGACGAGTAGAGATCGGAAAAGTCCAGCTTTATCCTTCTGGTCAGAGCTTCGGTATTAAAAATACCAAATAATTTAAGTGCTTCCGACGAGCCATTATCGACTTTGCGCAGCCGCCCCTTCTTCAGCAGCAAATCGATCCGGCCTTTCATGGTGGCAATAGAACCTCCAAGAGGCGATCCATCCCAGTTCAGGCTGGCCTCGAAACGGCTTTCCCTGGCCTCAAGAAAACCTGAAGAGCCCAGGGCTTTCTGCAATGCTGTGATGTCCGTGCCCTTAAGCTCTCCCTGAACCCAGCTGCGCTGTTCACCGTCCATCAGCACCCAGTCTGCCAGACCATTCAGCGACATACCCGACAGCTCACCGGTAATATGATCGATCTTGACACCGTTGGGTCCATGACGAAGTTTAAAACCGATGCTTGCAGGTGTTCGGCCGCCAACCTGAATATGGTTGATGTTCACATCAAGATTGGGCAACGTTGCCGGATTGATGTCCGCCAGGCTGTCCCCGGATTCTGAAGGACTGTCCCCGGAAGCGGTTTCAGCAGCAGGCTCTGGCAGATGTATACGGTCAATATAAAGAGACCAAGGTGCAGTTTGCTGGTCAGGAATCCATAAATCACCTTTCAGTGTCTGTCCATCAACGGCCAGTTTCATGCCTTTTCTGTCAGACTGTGACCTCTGATTCTGAACCGCCTGCTGAAGTGAAACCGATATATCCGGCCAGAGATAATCCCCATACTTCAGTGAACCGAGGTGAACATTGTCAAGGGCCAGGCGTGAGACCAACTGTTGCTCGACAGGACTACCGGGCTGCCCTTCAAAGCGAGCCTTCCAGGGACCGAGATCCAGTTCCGGCAAAGCACCGGTCACCAGAAATTGATTCCCTGAAGGCCAGACGGCAGAGCCTGTACCAGCGTGGGAAGCATCGTCACCCAGAGTCATCAGGGCAGACTCCGGGGAAAACTCTGGCGTCATTCTCATGTCCAGCCGCCCCAGTTCGCCCAGCGTCACCCCCAGCAGCTGGTGACTTGCTTTTTTGGTCAGAGAAAACGTCAGGGGTAGCGGTGTATCGGCTGTTTTACCCACCGGCGCTGGCAGCTCAACATTAACGCCAAGCAGTTCACTGCCGACCCTGAGTTCCGTGTTATTGTCGTCTAATCCCAGGGATAAGCTGGCGCGATAATCCGTTTCTCCCTCCAGCAAACTGAGCCAATCCAGCTTCAGCCAGTCCTGAAGTGAAGACACTGAGGCTCTGCCTGACCAGACAATATCGGTGGATAAGGGTTGTTGATTCTGTACCATTGAACGTATCTGAAATTGAGCCGGCTGATCAAACAGTTGACCAGATAACTGTCGTGCAGTAAGCCCCCGGTCAGTGCTGTAGGAGAGATCACCGGCAATGCCTTTTACGGCAATCCCCACCTCAGGAATCCCGAAGGTAAATGATTCCACAGCACCACGGATGTCCACTTCAGAACGGCCCGGGTCATTAAGGGGAAGTGTCAAATCAAGTCCGGCATCCAGCTGCCCCTGTAACGTCCATTGCTCTGCTGCACCCTTCATCCAGTCATTAATGGGTGTCCGGGTCAGAAAGTGCTGCAGAGTCTCGCCACTGGCATTCAGCTGACTGCTGATCCTGAGTATTGATGTCCCGTCCAGCGGCACTCGCGCGACTATATCATCCAGTTGGCCACCCGCTGACTCTGCCTGTTGGCCCAGTACTTCCACCCGGTCATCGTTAACATAAACCTGCCCGGCCAGGCCGGTAATCACAGGCCAGCCAGACGCGTAGTCCAGCTCGCCATTCTGGAGATCAAAAAACAGTCCCCAGCGGGAATCCTGGGGGCCGATATCTCCACGCTTACCACCAGACAGCGCACCGTTATAAATAAACCCGCCCCCTGAGATATCCGCCTTGCGGATAGCGGTATCCAGCCAGTGCACCAGACCGCTGTTCATGGGCAACAAAGCTGGCAGGTATTTGCCCGTATAACGGGCATCACCATTGCTCATGCCCACCGTCAATGCCATATCCAGGGTGTCACCTTCATGCCATTTCAGCGGGATATCAAGCCTGAGCTTGCCTTTCAGATCACCTTCAGCCCCCACCAGGGCGATGTCATCTGACTTCAAAATATAAAAGTCATCAATAACATCCCAGTAAAGGCGTGCTTTGGCAGTAGCAAACGTCCAGGTCTCCCGGAACAGTTTGGGAAAGCCCAGCTGGAAGTTCCGGCTATCCAGGTCAAGATAGCCCTGCAGCAGGTTCATCCTTAACTGACCACTGACATTGCCCCCGGAAGGAGCGCCATGCCAGGCAGCCACCGACACATTGTCAAGCCGGGCACTCAAGTCGAAATCAAACGGTTGACGGGATGGGTAAAAACGGATGGCCAGATCCTGCAACTGGCCAATGGGATTCAGGGTATTCACCAGATCAGCCACTGGTTCCGGAAGCGCATCGGTATCCAGTAACCATCGTTTCAGCAGATCCAGATCCAGGTTTTCGGTCGCTACGGTTACCGCATATTCTTCAGCACGGCCACCGGCCAGATACCAGCTGTTTTCCCACTGATAAACCGTCCCGTTATGCAGGCGGTTTTCCAGATTGAGGCCATTCAGCCAGATCTGCCAGCTGGATTCTGACAACGGCTCCCGGGACAAAACGCCCTGCATAAATACATGGGTCTGCCCGGAAAGATGGTTCAACGCACCAGCGTTATCCCGATACGTTACATCAGGAGAAGCGATCTCTCCCTGTACTTGCCAGGCCCCATCATCATAAAGCCAGCGGGTCTCCAACTGTACCACTGCGGACAGCACATCATCATAACAACCAGACCACAGGACACAGAGCTGCTCAGCATCAAGATCACTGGCGACGGCCACTCCCTGCCACCGGGAAAACTGACCAGGGCCGGCGATGCCAGAGCCATCGATGGCAAGATAACCAGCACCCGCTTCAAGACGAACCGACAGATTTTTCTGGTCACCATCCGTCACGACCGTCAAATGCTGGCCACGAATATCACTGCTCTCACCATTGGCTTTGCGCATACTCAGGCGGATATCACGAATATCCACCTTCTTTTGCAGGGCAAGCCATTCCAGTGCAGAACTTTGTTGATATTCAGGAGCCTGTAATGATGACCCGGCAACCCGTTGAATACCGGATAGCGCCCACTGGGCACCATCGCCACGGACCAGCGCAACATTGACGCCATTGATTTTGAGGGATGAAAATACCGGCGTCCAGTGTATTAGTGACTCCTTCAGGCTCAGTTCCAAAGCCAGCTGCGAGATACTGAACCCGGCCTGATCTGCCTCTTTACCCTTAAGCGTCAACCCCTGCATGGATAACCATGGCTCGCCATCATTCCATTGCGCCGACATGGACTCAATTTGCAGATCAGCCTGTAAACGGTCGCTGAGAACACCTGAAAGCTGCGGCAGCAGAACCGGTAGGGCACTGAACATCAGTCGCCCGAGTCCTACCAGAATGACCAGAATGGTTAACCCGGTCAGTAGCAGCCGCCAACTCCATTTCATCAAACTATTCAGTAGACGGAGACTGCCAGATGGTGTTTTTTCATCATCTGCCTCATGAATAGACGGAGCACTCCGCCTGAGGCTGTTTACCATCCGCTTCAACAACCGAGTTCCCGCCCTGACAAACCATTGGACAACTGACCATCAGACAGCCGTATAACAAAAGTGACGCTCAACAAAATATCAATCCAGTAACCATTACCAAATACTAAAAAAACACTACCCGCTTCCCGTTAACCGCTCCCCTGAGAAGCGGGATAGCGGTTAACGGGAAGCGGGCAGCGTTCGTTACACCAGAACTACATCAAACTGTTCCTGGGTATAGATCGGCTCTACCTGAAAACGAATAGGCTTCTGGATAAACTCTTCAAGATCGGCCACATTATTGGACTCTTCATCCAGCAGACGGTCTATCACGGTCTCAGCCGCCAACACCGTATAACTGTCGCCATCATAGGCCCGGACCGCCCGGAGAATTTCCCGGAAAATCTCGTAGCATACCGTTTCTGCCGTTTTCAAGGTACCACGGCCTTCACAGGTCGGGCAGGATTCACACAGAACATTTTCCAGTGACTCACGGGTTCGCTTGCGGGTCATCTCCACCAGGCCCAGTTCACTGACGCCGGTAAAATTGGTCTTGGCATGATCGTGTTCCATGGCCTTTTCAAAAGCACGCTGAACCTGCCGCTGATGCTCCGGATCTTCCATATCAATAAAGTCGATAATGATGATCCCCCCCCAGGTTCCGTAAACGGAGCTGGCGGGCAATGGCAACGGCCGCTTCAAGGTTGGTTTTAAAGATAGTCTCTTCCAGATTACGATGACCGACAAAGGCACCGGTGTTGACATCAATGGTGGTCATGGCTTCGGTCTGGTCAATAATCAGATAGCCACCGGACTTCAACTGAACTTTACGGCTAAGCCCCTTGTTGATCTCATCCTCAACGCCAAACAGATCAAAAATCGGGCGTTCGCCGGGGTAATATTCCACCCGGCCATCAATCTCAGGCACCAGCTTCTTGACGAATTTGGACACCTTTTCAAAGGTTTCCCGGGAATCAATGCGGATCTTTTCAATGTTGGGATTGACCAGGTCACGCATGGTTCGCAAGTGCAGCGGCAAGTCTTCATAGACATTGGCCGGTGCCCTGCTCTCCCGGATATTCTCTTCGATGGTGGCCCACAGCCTGCGCAGAAAGAGAATATCCGCACGCACCTCATCTTCGCCAATGCCTTCTGCTGCCGTTCTCAGAATAAAGCCACCGGCACCATCATCACCGCCAAGGCAAGACTCAACCAATTGTCGCAGACGTTCCCGCTCCTCAATATCTTCGATGCGCAGCGAGATCCCCACGTGGTTGTTTTTTGGCATGTGCACCAGATAGCGGGCCGGAATGGAGATATGGGTGGTCAGGCGGGCACCTTTGGTTCCCAGGGGATCTTTGGTTACCTGAACCACCAGCGACTGGCCTTCATGCACCAGTTCATAAATCGGACGTTCCTGGGTCTCTTCCCCGTTTTTTTCATGGCGGCTGTCCTGCCTGGGCGCAATTTCACTGGCATGAATAAACGCCGCCCGTTCAAGGCCAATATCAACAAAAGCGGCCTGCATTCCCGGCAGGACACGAACCACCTTCCCTTTATAAATATTGCCGACAATACCCCGACTTCGGGCACGCTCGACATAGATCTCCTGCAGCACCCCATTTTCAACCAGAGCCACCCGTGATTCCATGGGCGTGATATTCATGAGAATTTCTTCGCTCATCCCAGTCCCTCAATTCCTTTAATGCATTGACCTGTGGTGCCTCTGCAGACGGATGATGAGTCTCGTCTCAGGCATCACAGGTCAATACACTTTCCACCATTCCTTAAGAGGCCGTCTGAGGTTGACGTACTGGTAGAAACAAAATAGATCAGTCGATCATACCAGTAATTTGCATCCGGTTTTTGCTTCCTGACAAACTTTATACCAAAAACCGTTCCATGATGTTGTGAGAGCGTATTCACGCTCTTTTTTGAACTGCAAAAACGCAGAGAAAATGAGACACCTTAGTTGGAAATAAGGACTATCAGCACGCTTGCCAGAATGGCACATTAAAATCTGACAGAAGTCGTGCAGTCTCCATAAGCGGCAACCCGACAACGCCAGAGTAGCTGCCTGACAGGCTCGCTACCAAAACGGCACCGTAGCCTTGAATACCGTAGGCACCTGCTTTATCCATCGGCTCCCCGGAGGCAATATAATCATCAACCAACGAATCAGGCAGGTCATTAAACACCACATCCGTAACAGACAACTCAGTTTTCAGCTGACTGCCATCGGTCACCGCTACTGCGGTCATCACCTGATGAGTCTTGCCGGACAGCATCCTCAACATACGACGAGCATCGTTTGCATTCTGAGGCTTGCCGAGAATTTGATCATTACAGACCACCGTTGTATCTGCTGCCAACATAGGTATTTTGGCAGAATCCCGGGTTACTAATGCCTGCCAGCCTGCCGCTGCCTTTTCCCGGGCCATGCGCAGCACGTACTCTGCTGGAGCCTCAACGTGGAATGGGGTTTCATCAATTTCACAGGCCAGTTGATGAAAGGAAACACCGATTTGCTGTAACAGCTCAGCTCGACGCGGGGATTGAGAAGCCAGATAGATCATATTCAACCTTTTTTGAACGACACAGATTAGAGGGATAGATGCCTGATGCCTAACGTAATGCAGACGGATTATAAAAGAGTTGGAACTTATTCGTTAGTGGTCAAAAACTCCAGAAAAGCTTTAATACCCATACACCCCACTCATCCTGAGCGGAGCCGAAGGATGGGAGCACCGCACTTCACTCAGTGCGAACGGTGTGGGTATCAAAGAATCAACTACTTACAACAATACTCTTAATAAAGAAACACAGGAGGTTTCTATGACAGGCCCCACCGCCGGTAATCCAGCGCTCAATTCCCCCCAGAATGCGCCAAATAGTGAATGGACCTGCGTAAGCTGGTTTAAAAAAATTTCTGATGCTGTTGCCAGTAAAACATCTCGCTTTTTTGGGCGTGTTGTTGCCGCTGTGCTATCTGTAGCCACCTTCATTCCTTCACTGGGCGTTGATCTTGTTTATGCAGCCAAGAGCCTGTATGACAGAAAAATCACCCATCTCCAATCCAGGGTAGAATGGATAAGAGACATTCATGATAACGATGTCAAAACTACGATGGCAAACCACAACCGTTTTCTGGCAAAGAACGTCTTACATCATCCAGAGGCTATCCCGGAAGCAGCTCACCAACAACTGGCTGAGGCCCTGAATGGTGATATTCCAATTGAGTTGATTACTCCAGACCAAAATGCTTTTACAACATTTAAGTTCGGGGAAGAGCTAAGAATTGGTGAATCCAGACGTTACTATGATATTGGCGATGGACAGGCACTGGCAATGAATAATCGACCACACCAATTCTATGATGAATTAATGATGAATAGATACCTGGAAAAATTAGGTGTTCCGACCATTGAAATCAAACCCGCTGTTATTCGTTGGGAATTCGAGGGCGAAAAATACACAATGGCAACCTACATCACAACATCATTTAGCGAATACGCAAAACAAAATGCTTTCTTAATGCATAAAAAATCTACGTCAGAGGAAAATGAACTACTGGATGGTAAGAAATTGTTAGCAGTAGACGAAGACAAAGACGAAGACGAGTATATACGGACTCCTGAGAACTGGGATGAGGTTTTAAAGCCACTGGTTAATGATGTTAGAACCCTGATTGATAATGGTGTTTCTACACGTGCCTGTTACGGAATTGCGGCTACCCACAAAGCCATCGTTGTCGGAAAAGGCAATAAATTCCACTCAGGGGGGCCTGCTGAATATGAGATTCGCGCATTTCCTTATGAATTTGTAGACGAAACGACTCAACTGGATCAACTTCCACCTAAAAAGCAGCTTACAGCCAGGGAGGAGGAAGAAATATTGCAACATTATTTCGAGTTAGCCGCTTTTGTTCAATTTAACCCCAAGGCATGGTTCTTGCCAAAAGAGTGGAAAAAACTTGTTAAAGATCTTGTCGAAAGACATATTCGCCGATGAATCTTCCTGAGAAAAGGCTGCGTTGGTTTTCTACACTTCCGGGAGAATCGCGGTTTGGTGTTTTTGCCAGCAGTTGCCTTTTCCCGGCAGGGGACTCACCGGGAAAAGGGTTTTTATTGAAGGCCAGTTTCTGGCAGGAAACACCAATTTGTTGCAGCAGCCCAGCTCGACGCAGCCATTTGTAAGCCAGATAGATCTTATTCAATCTTAAAAGAATTGAAACTTATTCACTAGATAGTGGTCAAATCTCTAGAAAATTTACTATATCTCCAAAATATTAATTACAACTACATGCTTCAAAGAAAAGCACAGGAGGTTTCAATGTCAGACCCGATTGTTGGTAATCCAGCACTCAATCTCTCGCAAAATGCGCAAAATAATGAATGGACCTGTGTAAGCTGGTTTAAAAAAATTTCTGATGCAGTTGCCAGCAAAACATCTCTTTTTTTTGGGCGTGTTGTTGCCGCTTTGGTAACTGTAGTCACCTTTATTCCTTCACTGGGCGTTGATCTTGTTTATGCGGCCAAGAGCCTGTATGACAGGAAAATCACCAAACTCCAGGCTCCTGCTCCAAATCTTCCGGTTATTCCTGGAGCCAAAGTACAATGGCGAAGATACATTCATGATGACGATGTTAAAGCTACTATGGAACGTTACGATCGTTTTCTGGCAGAAAACCTTACACATCATCCAAATGAGATTCCAAAAGCAGCAGAGCAACAATTGGATAAGGCAGCCAAAGGTAATATTCCCATTGAGTTGATTACTGAAGATGGTGTCAAAACCGTAAAACTCCATAAAGGGCTGGGAGGTGGTGGATCCAAGACTTTCTACGATATCGGCGATGGCCAGGCACTGGCAATGATCAAGACCTCATATCAATTCTATGATGAGTTAATGATGCTTCGATACCTGGAAAAATTAGGTATCCCTACCAATGAAATCAAACCTGCGGTTATTCGTTGGGAATTTGAGAGCACCAAATACACAAAAGCAACCTACATCGCACCATCATTCAGCGAATACCCAAAACAAAATGCTTTCGTAGTGGACCACAAGGACTGTGATAAACTTGCCGGTCAACTGAACGGTAGAAAAGTGTTACCAGCAGGCCAGGATGCATTCAAACTTGAGAACTGGGACGAGGTTTTGAATCCACTGGTTAATGATATTAGAACCCTGATTGATAATGGTATTTCCACTCTGGGTGATGCATGCAATGCCATTCTTGTGGGCAAAGGCAACAAATTCCACTCGGGTGGGCAAGCTGATTTTGAGGCGCGTGCATTTCCATTTGATTTCTCAAGCAAAGCCGAGCAGTACGATCAGCTCCCCGTTATAAAACGGCTTAAAGCAAAAGAGGAGCAAAGAACATTGAAGGCCTATATTGAGCAAGTCGTTTTTGTTCAATATGATGCCAAGGCATGCTTCTTGCCAGAAAAATGGAAAGAGCTTGCTAAGGACCTTACCAAAAGATACCTTCGTCGAAGAAACTTCCTGTAAAAAAGTATCGACAGATTTCTATCCCGGGAGAATCCCGGTTCAGTATTTCTGCCAGCAGTTGCCCTTTCCCGGCGGGAGGTTCACCGGGAAAAGGGTTTTCATTAAAGGCCAGTTTCTGTCAGAAAACACCAATTTGGTGTAACAGCTCAGCTCGACGCAGCCATTGGCAAGCCAGATGGATCATATTAAATCTTAAAAGAATTGAAACTTATTCACTGCATAGTGGTCAAACCAGTAGATAATCAACTATATCTCCAAATTATTTTTTACAACTACATGATCTAACATGACTTAATGTGAAACATAGGAGGTTTCTATGTCAGACCCGATTGTTGGTAATCCGGCACTCAATACCAATCAGACCACAGTAAAGCGTAAATGGACCTGCGCAAGCTGGTTTAACAAAATTTCTGAGGCTGTTGCCAGTAAAACATCTCGCTTTTTTGGGCGTGCTGTTGCTGCTGTGGTGTCTGTAGTAGCTTTTATTCCGTCACTGGCGGTTGATCTTGTTTACGCAGTCAAGAGCCTGTATGACCGAAAAGTTACCAAACCTCAAACTATGACTGAAAACCAGCTGCCAGTGAGCAGAACACAAACTACGGCTCAAAACCCGATACCAGAGATCAGGTCACAAACTACAACTCATAACCCGACACCTGAGACAAGGCCACAATTTACAGCTCAACACCCGACACCTGAGACAAGGCCACAAACTACAGCTCAACACCCGACACCTGAGAGAAGGTCACAAACTTCAGCTCAAAACCCGATACCTGAGAGAAGGCCACAAACTACAGCTCAAAACCCGATACCTGAGAGAAGGCCACAAACTCCAGCTCAAAACCCGATACCTAAGAGAAGGCCACAAACTACAGCTCAAAACCCGACACCAAAGAGCGGGTCACAAACTACAGCTCAAAGCCCGACACCAAAGAGCGGGTCACAAACTACAGCTCAAAGCCCGACACCAAAGAGCGGGTCACAAACTACAGCTCAAAGCCCGACACCAAAGAGCGGGTCACAAACTACAGTTCAAAACCCGACATCAAAGTACAAGCCACAAACTCGGGCTCAACGCCCGATACCAAAGAGCAGTTTTAAAAGTACGGCTCAAAAACGAATGGCAGAGGGTGGTTCAAAAACGCTGGCTTCAAATCTTCAAGTTATTCCCGGAGCCAAAGTACAATGGCAAAGATACATCATTGATGACGATGTCAAAGATGCGATGGAAAAATACAATCGTTTTCTGGCAGTTAACGTTTCACATCATCCTGAGGAAATTCCAAAAGCAGCCTACAGTCAATTGGAGAAAGCAAGAGATGGCGGTATTCCCATTGAGCTGATTACTCAGGATGCGGTTAAAACAGTAAAACTCAAGAAGAGTCTTGGAGCTGGTGCATCAAAGACATTCTATGATACTGGCGATGGCCAGGCACTGGCAATGAATGCGGCCCCACATCAATTCTATGATGAGTTAATGATGCACAGTTACCTGAAAAAATCAGGTATTCCAACCCTTGACATCGAACCCGCTGTTATTCGTTGGGAGTTTCAGGGTACCAAATACTCAATAGCAACCCATATCGCGCCATCATTTAGCGAATACGCCAAAGAAAATGCTTTTGAAGTGATCAGCAAAACCAGTCTTGTGATTTTTAATCATCTGAACGATAAGAAAGTATTATCAGAAGGCCAGAAGCCGTCCATACTTGAAGACTGGGATGCGGCTTTAACTCCACTGGTTAAGGATATTAGAAACCTTATTGATAATGGAGTTTACAACCCGGGTGACGCCTTCAATATGATTCTTGTGGGAAAAGGCGCTAAATTCCACTCAGGAGGTCCTGCTGATTATGAGGTTCGTGCATTCCCAATTGATTTCTCAAGCAAGATTTTTCGCTATGACCGTCTGCCCGTTAAAAATCAGCTGACAGCTGAAGACGAGAAAACAATATTGAAGGCACATATCAAGCAAGCAGCTCTTATTCAATTCGATGCCAATGCACACCAGTTGCCAAAAGATTGGAAGCGTCTTGTTGATAACCTTGCTGAAAGATACCTTCGCAAATGAAGACCTCGGTAAAAAGGCAGTGTGGGTTTTCCAGGAGGCCAATGAAGGAGCCTCCTAGACCACCCGAAAATAGCGCCTCAAAAAACGCAGCCCGGACATAACCCACGGCCAGATAAGCGCACTGGATAATGAAGGCAGCAAATACCAGACAGAGGGAATCGTATTCCCAGCAGCACTGCGAACCCACAGTAGCAGCAGTTGATAAAAACCTACCATCAGGAACACCATGAAGGCCTGTTGCCAGACAGGAAATAACCTGAGCCGCCGATGCAGGCTGAGCACAATAAAAGCAATCATGGTCATCCCCAGGGAGTTCAACCCAAACAGACTTCCCTGAAACACATCCAGCAGCAAACCAGTGATAAAGGCAAACAGCAAACCAAACCGCTCCGGCAATGCCAGAACCCAGTAGATAACCACCAGCGGAACCCATGCCGGGCGAACCAGTGATAACCATTCAGGCAATGGCATAATACTGAACATTGCCCCCACCAGCAGGGTCATCCACACCACCCAGTGGGCATTAGCCTGCTGAACCATTATCGCCGCACCTCATCTGGTTTCTTCTCCGCCCTGGTCTTTGAAACATCCGTCTGGGCAGCGTTGATCGGCTCAATCAGGCCGGAGACTTCCCGAAAAACCAGAAGCACAACCCGGCTTCTATTCACTTCAGCAAGAGGCTTAACTTCAATAGAGGCAAAGGCATCGCCGGAATTATGGATAACCCGGGTAACCACCCCCACCGGGTAGCCCTCGGGATAGATGCCCCCCAGCCCCGAACTGGTCAGCAGATCCCCCTCCTGAAAATCTTCAGTCACCGGGATATGCTGCAATTCAAGGCGATCCGTACGACCGGTCCCCGTAGCAATAGCTCGATATTTGGTTCGGTGATTTTGCACAGGAATGCGGGCCGCCACATCGGTCAGCATCAACACCCGACTGCTGACCGGGCTGACTTCAATGACCTGCCCCATCACGCCATGAGCATCGAGAATGGCCTGCCCTTCGTAAACCTTGTCAATGGCTCCCTTGTTAATGATCACCCGGTGCCGGAAAGGATCAGGGTCAACGCCAACCACCTCGGCAACCAATACCTGCTCATCCACCAGTTCAGAAGAGTTCAGCAACTCCCGCAGACGGATATTCTGGGCGGTTAATGAAGCAAGCTTCTGAACCTTCTGTTCAAGAATCAGGTTTCGTGCCTTGAGACGGGCGTTTTCCTGAAGCAAGTCGTTGTGCGACATCACCACCTGTGAAGCGGTTCCCCAGATACGCCCGGGCAGATCAGCAAGAAACAGGACAGGCGTAGCAGCAACAGTCAGCCACTGGCGAACCTGTGACAGGGCGCGATAGCTATGATCAAAATACAAAATCGCCAATGACAGGATGATCAGCAAAACAAAGCGCGTGACCAGTGACTGGCGTTGACTGAAAATCGGTTTAATAACCTGCTCCTTATACCAATTCCACCTTCTAAATATGAACTGCGCAGCCATTTTGAACAGCTGGATCTTCGTTGGAATTCCTCGCAATAGCCCTGCTATTACTCGTCATTCCGCCTTGCCCAGCTGTCCAAAATGACTTGCTCGATCTCATATTTAGAAGGCGGAATTGGTATTACCAGGCCTCAAATTAATTGCCTTGAAAATGCCATATCAAAAACCTGAAGCACCGTCCTATCGACACCCATGTCTGGCTGACAATTTTCAGTGATCAGCTATTAAAGGTGATGAGTTCAACACTTCCCGGAAAAGCCGCGATTACCGAAATAACACTGACCACCTGAAGAGAACTGCTAACTTTGCCCAGGAGCCTGTCGGACTTAAGCGTCCGTAGCGAGGATTGCGAGAAATTGAGGATAAAAATTTCTGCTTCTGAGGAGAATAGCGGGGCTATTTGACGAAGAAGCAGGAATTTTTAGACCAATTTACTGCCACCGCAGTAGGGCAGTCTATTCTCGGACAGCCTCCTAGTGGCAGACCAAAATAGCAAATCAGCAATACCTCGGGAAGAAATATTGCTGATCATTTTGCAAAACAGGTGTTTGATTAACAGAGCCGTTAATCGGTGGATAACAGATCCATACGGTGCTTATCCATCATCTCGATCGCCCTGCCGCCGCCACGGGCCACACAGGTGAGCGGATCTTCAGCGACCAGAACCGGCAGGCCGGTTTCTTCACTGATCAGTTTATCCAGATCCCGCAGCAATGCACCCCCACCGGTCAGCACCAGGCCACGCTCGGCAATATCCGAAGCCAGTTCCGGCGGTGATTGTTCCAGGGCACTTTTCACGGCCTGAACAATCGCCGTCAGCGATTCCTGCAGCGCTTCCAGAATTTCGCCACTGTTCAGGGTAAAGCTCCGGGGAATACCTTCCGCCAGGTTACGCCCGCGCACATCAATTTCCAGCAGTTCATCACTTGGATAGGCGATGGCAATTTCCTGCTTGATACGCTCAGCAGTAGCATCACCAATCAGGCTGCCGTAGTTGCGGCGGACATACGTCACAATCGCGTCATCAAAACGGTCACCACCAATGCGCACAGATTCAGAGTAGACGACACCGCTAAGGGAGATAATGGCAATCTCCGTGGTACCACCACCGATATCCACAACCATGGAGCCACTGGCTTCTTCAACCGGAAGTCCGGCACCAATAGCGGCCGCCATCGGCTCTTCGATCAAATACACTTCCCGGGCACCCGCGCCCAGTACCGATTCACGGATCGCCCGTTTTTCAACTTTGGTTGATTTGCAGGGCACACAGACCAGCACACGAGGGCTGGGCTGAATAAAACTGTTCTCATGCACTTTGTTAATAAAGTGCTGGAGCATACGCTCGCAGACATCAAAGTCCGCTATCACGCCATCCTTCATTGGACGTATAGCGGTAATGTTGCCGGGGGTTCGCCCCAGCATCCGCTTGGCATCGGCACCAACAGCCACTACGCTTTTCTGAGTACCGAGATTGCGGATAGCAACCACAGAGGGTTCATTTAACACTATGCCCTTTTCGCGGACATAGACCAGTGTGTTGGCTGTTCCAAGATCAATCGAGAGATCGCTGGAAAACAGGCCACGTAACCTTTTCAGCATGTTATGGTGTACCTTGATTCAAGGCTTGGGTAATTCCAGAAACTCTAACAATGCTGCCTCCGGAGGGCAAGCAGCAATTGTGCTCTGTGGCAACTGTGCCTGAATCATTTATCTCAGGAAAAGCATTCAAACAGCGGCCTTAATAGTGGGATTTACCGAAAAACCGGGTGACTGTCCGTGTGTTTTGTTAAACTGCAATACTCTATTTTTACACCAATCAGCCCCCCATTTACCATTCCCGCAGAGATGTTTCCGGTAATCATCCCATAGATCACCCGATAAATCCTTGAGAAATAGGTGGGCAGCCCATACATTAGCTTCTTATTTATTTGCTTGTTATTCATTTATGGAGAACCATTACCAATGGCCATCGACGCCTCTGGAGTCAAAAAGGTTGCAAAACTTGCACGTCTGTCCATTGACGACGATGCAGTGGAAGTAACCGCTGCCACCATCAGCAGCATACTGGAACTGGTCGATAGCATGCAGGCCGTTGATACACAGGACGTGGAACCCCTGGCACACCCTCTGGATGCCATCCAGCGCCTGCGCCCTGACCAGGTCACCGAAGAAAACCAGCGAGAGCAATTACAGGGCTGCGCACCTGCCGTTGAAGAAGGCCTCTTTCTGGTTCCGCGTGTTATTGAGTGACACGTCAGAAAATATTGCAGCAGTGATCGTGGTAGAAACGCCGAAAAGGCATTATTTTCATAATAACTGCTCTGAGTCCGGTAGAAGCTGAGCCTCTTCTATACCATACGTCTTCCAACCGAACGAATCCCATGTACGATAAAACCATTGCAGAACAGAGCCGGGCATTAGCCAGTGGCGAAATATCCAGTGTCGAGTTGACACAAACCTACCTTGACCGAATCAGGCAGTTCGATGGTGACATCAACAGCTTTATTACGGTGACTGAAACGTTAGCCCTGGAACAGGCAGCCGCCGCCGACCAGCGCCGTGCGGCGGGCGATGCCCACGCCATGACCGGCATTCCCGTTGCCCATAAAGACCTGTTCTGCACACAAGGCGTAAAAACCTCCTGTGGTTCAAAAATGCTGGACAACTTTGTTGCCCCTTATGAGTCCACCGTCACCGGCAAATTCAGGGATGCCGGTGCCGTTATGCTGGGCAAAACCAATATGGATGAGTTTGCCATGGGCTCTTCCAATGAAAACAGCCATTATGGCCCGGTCAAAAACCCATGGGACAAATCTGCCATCCCCGGCGGCTCCTCCGGCGGTTCTGCGGCAGCTGTAGCAGCCCAGCTGGCAGCTGGCGCTACCGGCACGGATACCGGCGGGTCCATTCGCCAGCCTGCCTCACACTGCGGCATTACCGGACTGAAGCCAACCTATGGCCGGGTTTCCCGCTGGGGTATGGTGGCCTACGCATCAAGCCTTGATCAGGCTGGCCCGATGACCCGCTCCGCTGAAGATGCCGCCATTATGCTGAACACCATGGCGGGCTTTGATAACCGGGACTCCACCTGTCTTGACCATGAAGTACCGGACTACACGGCAACACTGAATGACTCCCTGGAAGGCCTGACCATTGGGCTGCCAAAAGAGTACTTCGCGGCCGGACTGGACAGTGAAGTGGAACAACAGATCCGCAATGCCATTGCCGAATATGAAAAACTCGGTGCAAACGTCAAGGAGGTCAGCCTGCCTAATGCCAGGCTGTGCATTCCTGCCTACTACGTGATTGCCCCGGCAGAAGCCTCTTCCAACCTGTCCCGCTTTGACGGCGTGCGTTTCGGGCATCGCTGCGAAGATCCAAAAGACTTAATGGATCTCTACATTTCGCAGCCGCAGCGAAGGTTTTGGTGAAGAAGTCAAACGTCGTATTATTGTGGGTACCTATGCCCTCTCGGCTGGCTACTACGACGCCTATTACCGTAAGGCCCAGCAGATCCGTCGCCTGATCCGTGACGACTTCCTCAACGCCTTTAAAGAGTGTGATGTCATCATGGGCCCTAACGCCCCGACATCCGCCTTTGACATTGGCTCCATGAGCAATGATCCGGTCGCCATGTACCTCTCGGATATCTATACACTGTCGGTTAACCTGGCAGGCCTGCCCGGATTATCCGTTCCTGCTGGCATGGCAAACCAGCGCCCGGTCGGCCTGCAGATCATTGGCCAGCACTTTGATGAAGCCCGTCTGTTGAATATTGGCCACCGCTTCCAGCAGGCGACCGACTGGCACCAGAAAGCTCCGGTATTGGTTTAGGTCACAGGTACAGGACACAGTAATATGCAATGGGAAACCGTTATCGGACTGGAGATTCACGTCCAGCTCGCCACCAAAACCAAAATATTCTCCGGTGCATCCACCGCTTTTGGTGCCGCACCCAACACCCAGGCCTGCGCGGTAGACCTTGGCCTGCCCGGCATCCTGCCCTTGGTTAACGAAGAAGCCATCAATATGGCCATCAAGTTTGGCCTGGGCATCGATGCCGACATCAACAAGGTGAATGTTTTCGAGCGTAAAAACTACTTCTACCCGGATCTGCCAAAAGGCTACCAGACCACCCAGCTGGAAAAGCCAATAGTGGGCGCTGGTCATGTGGATATCACATTGGCGGATGGCTCCACCAAGAGTATTCGCATCCACCACGCTCACCTGGAGGAAGATGCGGGCAAAAGTCTTCATGAAGACTTTCATGGTATGTCAGGGATTGACCTGAACCGTGCTGGCACTCCCCTGATTGAGATTGTCACAGAACCTGATATCCGCAATGCCGAGGAAGCCGTGGCCTTTGCCAAAAAGCTGCACTCCATTGTCACTACACTGGGCATCTGCGATGGCGATATGTCCCAGGGTTCCATGCGGTTTGATGTTAACGTCTCCGTGCGCCCTAAAGGACAACAAGCGTTCGGTACCCGCACAGAAACCAAAAACCTGAACTCCTTCAAGTTTATGGAAGCTGCCATCCTCAAAGAGGTAGAGCGCCAGATCGACCTGATTGAAGATGGCGGCACCGTTATCCAGGAGACCCGTCTCTATAACGGTGATACCGGCGAAGCCCGCTCCATGCGCAGCAAAGAAGAAGCGAACGATTACCGTTACTTCCCCTGCCCTGACCTGCTGCCGGTTATCATTGACGACAGTCGTCTTAACAAACTGAAGGCTGAAATGCCTGAAATGCCTGATGCCAAAAAAGCACGTTTTATCGCCGATTTTGGCCTGAGCGATTACGATGCCGAAATACTTTCCGCTGACCAGGGGACGGCAAACTACTTTGAAGCCACCGTCCGTGCCAGTGATGATGCCAAACTGTCTGCCAACTGGATTATGGGAGAACTGTCCAGATCCCTGAATCAGAACAGCATTGCCATCAGCGCAAGCCCGGTGACTGCCGATATGCTCGGCGGCCTGATCAAGCGCATCAAAGACAACACCATCTCCGGCAAAATCGCCAAAGAGGTCTTTGAAGTACTCTGGCAGGGTGAGTGCAGCACGGCCGATGCTGTCATCGAGAAAAAAGGCCTCAAGCAGGTGACCGATACCGGTGCCATTGAAGCCATGATCGATGAAGTGCTGGCCAGCAATGCCCAGCAGGTTGAGAATTATCGTGCGGCTGAGGAAGACAAGCGCGGCAAAATGATCGGCTTCTTTGTGGGTCAGTGCATGAAAGCGTCCAAAGGCAAGGCCAACCCCGGCCTGGTTAACCAGATTCTGAAACAGAAACTGGACGGCTAACCGTAGCTCTCAGGGCAGACATTAGCACCGTGAGAAGTCGCTAATGTCTACCCAGTTAACAAGGCAACATCCATCAAAACAGCCCCTCTCACCTCCGTCTGTAATTGATTACCTGTTAACCAGAATACGACAGATGACAAACATTTTATAAAAAACAGTGGGAATATAAGACCACGTAAAATATATTGATAAAAAACAAAAATAACTATTCTAGCTGTATTGCTTGATTTCAAGCCAATACAGCCAGAAAGGACTTTGGTATGAAACAGGCATTTTCTCTTGCTGTTATTGCCCTGATGCCCACGGTCACCCATGCTGACTGGCAGCCCGATAAAATAACGCTGGCTTTTGGTCAGTTTATAGCGCCCTTTGATGATCGACAGGCTGATATCAATCAATATCGCCTGGCCCTTGCCTGGAACTTTTCAGACTCACTGTGGACATCAGAATCACTGCTGTTACAGAGTTATGCAGAACTGGCTCTGGGCAACTGGAAAAGTACGTTAAACCCAATGAGAAACGACTATCGAGTAGGGGCTGACAGTGTCAAACAGATCAGCCTTAGCCCTGTTTTTCGCTTCACAGGCAATGGTCTGTTAATGGGTAAAACCTCACCGTTTCTTGATCTTGGCGTGGGCGTTAGCTATCAGAGCGAGAAAGATATTGAGCAACAGCACTATTCCGGAATCAATATGGGCAGGCGCTGGCAATTTGAAACCCGGGCCATGGTTGGCCTGACACTGGGCGAGAATAATCCATTTGAAGTCAGCTATGGCTGGATGCACTATTCAAATGCCAACCTGAAAGACGACAATGAAGGGCTGGATTTCCAAACCCTTCAGCTGGCCTACCGTTTTTAACTGACAGTCAGTTTTACGATCAGCTATTAACCAGGAAGTGGGCCCAGATACTGGCCGCATACCCCAGGGCGATGGCCCAACTCCAGCGGAGATGGGTCATAAAGGTGTAGCCACCTTTTGATGTCCCCATCAAGGCAACGCCAGCAGCGGAGCCGATGGATAACAGGCTGCCACCCACACCTGCGGTCAGCGTTATCAATAACCACTGGAAGGCGTCCATTTCAGGATCCATTCCGAGAATGGCAAACATCACCGGAATGTTATCGACAATGGCAGAGATTATACCGGCGATGATATTAGTCCACGTTGCCCCGAGATCGGCATACATGGTTTCCGAGGCAAGGTCGAGGTAACCGAGATAGCGCAGGCCACCCACCGAGAAGATGACACCAAAGAAGAACAGCAGCGTATCCCATTCGGCATGGGCCACTTCCTGAAAGATATCGATTTTATCCTCTTTGGCCCGGGGACGTGCCGTCAACCGGCGGTTACTGGTCAGCCCCTGAATTTGCATGATATAGGTATAGAGCATCAACAGGGCAAGACCGGTCATCATCCCCATAAATGGTGGCAGACCCAGCACTTTCTCAAAACTGACCGCCAGGAAGATGGTCACCAGGAAAAGCAGGCAGATGGTAATACCACCACGCCGAATGGTGCTATCCACTTGCACACCGGCCGGACGCCCTTGCTCAACGAAAAAGCTCATGATGATGGCCGGTACCAGATAATTAACCACCGACGGTATAAAGAGGCTGAAAAAGGTAAAGAACTCAATCTTACCGGCCTGCCACACCATCAGCGTGGTAATATCGCCAAAGGGACTGAAAGCACCACCGGCATTGGCAGCGACCACCACATTAATCATGGCCAGGGTAATAAACGTCGGTTTGCCTTCACCTACGGCCATGATCACCGCGCCCATTAACAGCGCGGTGGTAAGATTGTTGGCCACCGGAGAAATAAAGAACGCCATAGCGCCAGTTATCCAGAAGAGACTTCGGTAATTAAAGCCCTTGCTGATCAGCCAGCTGCGTAACGTGGCAAACACCTGTCGGTCTTCCATGGCATTAATGTAGGTCATGGCCACCAGCAGAAAGAGGAACATCGCCGCATACTCTTCCAGATCATGCATAACGGCCTGTTTGAGTTCTTCGTGGGAAACGCCATTCTGTGTAGCAATAAAAGCAATCAGTGCCCAGATGATTCCCGCCGCCATAATCACCGGTTTGGACTTACGCAGATGAAGCTGCTCTTCGGCCATCACCAGGCAGTAGGCAATTACAAAAATGGCAATGCAGGCCCAGGCCAACGGACTGGATGTTACCCCCAGCACATTATCGCCAGCCAGAGCGGTGGTCGGCAGGCAGACTAGCGCTCCCATTGACAGGCGTCTTTTCATTATTGTCATCATAACTTCGTCCCACAGACTCAATCTGAAGCCAGTGCTAAATTGGTAAATTTAAAGAGCGCGAAGGATACCTATACCGAGAGCAGAGTGCAAAAAAGCAGCAAATAAAAGCAGCATTACGCAGTGGCAGGATAAACAGGCAAGACGATACGAAAGCGAATAGCGGTATGAAAAAAAAGTTATTAATACTTTTTTAGCTTAAAAACCGCTTTATATTGAACAATAATTCAATAGGTTTGCGTATAGACTTTATAGAACAGCTGTTCAATATTTTCGAGAATGATTTTTGAGAGAGTGTCTGATGTCAATCGCTGCAAAACTTCAGGCTTTTTTAGCTCACAACCAGGTCGATTATGAAGTGGTCAGTCACCCTTATTCAGACCGTGCACTCAACACTGCCCATGTCGCCTGCGTTCCCGTTAAACATATGGCTAAAGCCATCGTTCTTCAGGATGAGGAAGGCCACGTAATGGCCATTGTTCCCTCCATGAACAAATTAATGCTGCGCTGGATAAATACCAAACTGAATCGCCATCTTCACCTGGTCAGTGAACAAAGTCTTGAGGAGCTGTTCCCGGACTGTGAGATGGGGGCAGTACCGGCAATGGGCATAGCCTATGGCATGAAAACCTGCTGGGATGATGAACTCAATGCCGTTCAGGATCTTTACCTGCAGGGAGGTAATCACCGGGAACTGGTGCATATTCAAAGGGAACAGTTCAAACAGTTGCTGCAAGGCCAGCCTCATGCTGCCATCAGCTGTGATCCGGATGAAGCGGAGGCTTATGCAACGGACAACTAAGGAATTGAGCCTGAATAATTTCCTTTTTTGCCACAGAGGAAAAGCTTTTTGCTTTTCTCCGTGTCTCTGTGACTCCGTGGCAATCTCTTTTAGCGGATCATCTTCTTCACAAACAAAACAACAAAAAGCGCCAGGGAAAAGCTGCCGGTGAATGCTTCACAGGCAGCAACAATCCGGGACAGCCCCATCGGGGTCAAGTCACCGTAGCCAAGGGTGGTAAACGTGACCACGCTGAAATAAAGACAATCAAGCCAATACCGGAGATTCTGGAACAGATCCTGATTCTGGCTGAACCGGATAACCGTATCACCACCCTGAACCCCGGTGAACAGATAGAGGAAAGAGCAGCACACAATCAAAGCCACAGAAAAAAGCACCACCCGCAGCGGTGATTCACCATAGCCACTGATCCTGTCAACCAGGTAGGACAGTACCCGTTGCCGCGAGAATTTTGGCATCTGCAACCGATGGAAGACCCTTTCCCGATAATAAAAATGACCGGCCTCTCTCATCATGCCGAGGTTTTCACAGTGTCGGCGAATATTTCTGGCAGACTCTTCCGCTTCTTCAAACAACGCCCTGGCATTTTCAGGATTGGCGGCAGCTTCCTGTTCCTGATAAAGCTTATCCCCCCACGTCACATGATCCAGCAGACTATTGTTCAGATTCACACCCAGCAGATTACAGCCTTCAAGATTTGCCCTATGCAGATTGGCATTGGAAAGATTTGCTTTAAACAGTCGGGAACCCGATAAATCCACACGATAAAAATGCCCATTACAGAGGCTGGCCCTGCTCAAATCGCAGTTAACCAATTGATATGGCTTACCACCACCGTGGTTCACCAGGTTAACGTTGTCCAGATTAGCCCTGCGGAGAATAAAGCCTTCCATGGGCTGCCCCGTTTCTGCCCTCTTTTCCAGCCTCGCTTTTACCTCATCTCCGGTTTTATCCACATCAGGATCATGCCAGAAGCAAAGCTGGCTGCCTGATTCCGCCATATCTTTGCAACGACCATATTGTCCGAAAAAAGAGCACTGATGCTCGGTCTTCTGCACCTGATTCAAACCCCGGGCCCTGTATTCTGACGACAGTTTCTGCTGAAAACCATCATCTTCCCTGCTGTGCTGACTATATCGGCCCGCTGATTATGGTATTTACATCGCCGGTGACTTTACAGACAGCGAACTTTTCAACACACTGAACGCTTCTCTGATCAATGTGGGACACTCCATGAAAATTCTGTTTGTACACTCCGCCCACAATAAACCGGGGTCTACGGGTGAAAAAACGTGGAGCCATATATTTCACCACCACCTGCAAGAAGGAACCAACAACAATGAATAAATCCGCGCACTACATCCTGCCTTTACTGTTATTACTTTCCAGCCATTGGCTACACGCTGACGTTCCGGAACTTACCTGCCCTGAAAGCCCGAATTGCGTCAGCAGCCTCGCTTCTGGCAAACAGAATATTGCCGCCCTTTCCTTTGATCAGTCTGATACCCAGGGGATCAAGAAAAAACTGTTAGCCACTTTGCAGAACTGGCCCAATGCAGAGATTCTCAGCAGTAATGACCAGATCATTATTACGGTGTTCACCACCCCCTGGCTGAAGTTCAAGGACGACCTGATAATGATTATTCGTCCGAACGGCACGGTTGATGTGCGCTCATCCTCTCGCGTCGGCTATTACGATTTCGGTACTAATCGCCGTCGTATTGAAAAGTTAAGAGCAGCGCTTGGTGATAAAACCAGCACGGATGCAGAGTCGAAATAAGGCCCGATACACGTTTATAGACCAGCCACCTAGGCAAACACCTCCAGAAGCGTGTAAGCTTTGCTCGTTTTTTGCGGCCATTACTGAGCGTCTCAACCTCAGCTTGTATAACGCATAGCTTGTGGAAGCTCACAACAGGAGGCACGGTGGTCACCCTATACGGCATACCAAACTGCGACACCATAAAGAAAGCACGCCGCTGGCTGGAAGGTGCTGGTATTGAATATCACTTTCATGACTACAGGAAAGACGGCCTGTTGAAAGAAGTGCTCGAACAGTGGGCCAATGAACTGGGCTGGGAGGCCCTGTTAAACCGCCGGGGAACCACCTGGCGGCAGCTTCCGGAAGGAGAAAAAGCCGCCATTAATGCAGAGCGGGCAATCACCCTGATGCTGGAGCAACCCGCCATGATCAAACGCCCGTTACTGGATACGGGCAGCCAGAAGTTGCTGGGCTTTTCCGAAGAACAATACCGCAACTTGCTGGCATAACAAACGTTCTGATTAATTGAAGGAATGAAAATGAGCAAACCGCATTTCAGTCTGGCCATTGGTGTCGGCAGCAAAAACCGGAACGACCAGTGGCTGGAAGTATTTTACCCAAAACCTATTCTCAATCCAGCGCCGGAATTGCTGGAGAGTATTGCCAAACTGGTTGGTTACCAGGGTGGCAATACGTTTATTGAGCTTGACAGCAAAACCCTGCACGCACTGGAAGACCTGTTTGTCGATATCGAACAAACTGAACTGGCTGCCATCACCCGCAGCCTGGAAGAAAGTGTACAACCCCGTGTGATCACTATGCTGGCAACCGATGAAGCACCCACCAGCACCCCCGAGGCTTATCTCAAGTTGCACCTGCTGTCACATCGTCTGGTCAAGCCACATGGCACCGACCTTCAGGGCATTTTCCCACTGCTGCCAAATGTTGCCTGGACCAGTGAAGGCGCAATCGACCTGGAAGAACTGCCAGCCCGTCAGCTGGCGGCCCGGGCAGAAGGCCGGGTTCTGAGTGTCAACTCCGTGGATAAATTCCCGAAAATGACCGACTACGTTGTCCCTGCCGGTGTCCGTATTGCCCACACTGCCCGGGTTCGTCTGGGTGCTTATGTGGGTGAAGGCACCACCGTAATGCATGAAGGCTTTATCAACTTCAACGCCGGTACCGAAGGCAAGAGCATGATTGAAGGTCGTGTTTCTGCCGGTGTCATGGTGGGTGAGGGCTCTGATCTTGGGGGTGGCTGCAGCACCATGGGTACCCTGTCCGGCGGCAATAACATTGTGATCAGTGTCGGTGAAAACTGCCTGATCGGTGCCAATGCCGGCCTGGGCATTCCTCTGGGTGACCGCTGCATTATCGAAGCCGGCCTTTACCTGACGGCAGCCAGCAAGGTGCAGGTCCTTGATGATCAGAAAAAGGTCGTTGAAGTCGTGAAAGCAGGAGACCTCTCAGGCAAGTCCGATCTGCTGTTCCGCAGAAACTCCCTGACCGGAGCTCTGGAATGCCTTACCAACAAATCAGCCATTGAGCTGAATGATGAACTGCACTCCCACAATTAAGCCCGCAATGATTGTGTATTGAAAAAAGCGCGCTGAAGAAAGGGTAGCGCATATTTATAGCCCCGGTGCATAATACTGGGGCTATTTATTAAGATCAGGTTTAAATAATAATAATGCGTCATACGATTTTTGATACGCCTATCGTTAACAGCTGTTTTCGCTTCTTATCCCACCTTGGTCTGAAGCTATTCGGCTGGAAGCTGGAAGGCCAACGCCCCAATGCCCGAAAGTACGTTATTATCGCGGCACCCCATACCAGTAACTGGGACTTTATTCTGATCATTGCCTGTGCCTTCTGCTTTCGCATTAATATCTACTGGATGGGGAAAAACTCTCTGTTCAAGGGGCCCTTTGGCGGCATCATGACCTGGCTTGGGGGAATTCCGGTTGACCGCAGCAAGGCCAATGGTCTGGTTCAGCAAATGGTCGACACCTTCCACAACGCCACAGACCTGGCCGTTGCCATTCCTCCTGAAGGCACACGCAACAAGGTTCGTCAATGGAAAAGTGGTTTTTACCACGTCGCTCACGGTGCTGAAGTCCCCATTGCGCTGAGCTTCCTGGATTATAAAAAGAAGGTTGGCGGTTTTGGCCCTATGTTCTTTACTACAGGGGACTATGCGTCAGACCTGAAAAAAATTCAGGAATTTTATCAACCTATGACGGGCAAGAACCCGGAAAAGTTTGCTTAGGCCATCTATTCATAAGTAGCTGGCCATATGGAATCATATATTTCTGGCTACTTGGGCAGGTGCTATGCGAGGCACAACGGAGGGAGCATAGCCGTAGCTATGTGACCGGAGTTGTAACGAAGCACGACTGCATGGATGCAGGAGCTAGAGCAACGCAGGAGCAGTTGCCGGGAGTGCCTGAACAAGGAGTCAGAAATATATGATTTCATATGGTTAGCTACTTAGCTGCATACTGAAACCAGACAGCATGTGGCTATCACCTTTAGATGTATAACTTTCCGCAAAATTTATAGAACCATGGAACTATTTAATAGTAAGAGCATCTAACCCCTATAAAACCCATATAAAACCCATATAAAAAAACCGGATAACCACTTAATTAAATCATGACCATTCCAGCACTACCAAACTCGACTGCAACAAAACATGCAACCTCTGAAAAAAGTCTATTCGAGATAAAAAAAGAAGAAAAAAAATTTTTACCAACCGCTGAACAACGGCATGTTAGAAAACGTATCGCTTCGTTCAACACTATAGAAAATACCCAAAGTACCAGTAAGTTTTCCGTAGAGGCGTTTTTAACTGACTTACCAGAAGCCCTTAAAGTCGAATTAAACACAATTCAAAGGTTTTGCACCCTCAATAACAATCTCACAGAGATACTTAATGGTCATGGAATTTTTTATAACCGACTAATCATCTTATTGAAAAAAATAGATCTTACTATGACTGAAAATGGCTTTTCTGACCAACAAAAAACAAAGGTAGAGAAAAAAATAAATCTGTTATTGACAGATGGTAAATTAAATTTACTCAGTGATATCGGAAGAGAAATTAATCATCTGGAAGAATATTATGACACCGGAAGCTGGCTGCCTGCCCCTGAAGACATAACCTTTTTTGATCAAGATGTTAAAAACTGTAATGCACAGCATCGTTCAGGTGATTTCTGCCCTGAATGGATGAAAAAAACTGAAATAGACCCTGATATTCCAGCATCAAAAGCAACGCTGGGTTACTGGAACTTCCGACATTCATCCAAAAATACCAAAAGAACTAAACTGACCGACCTTATTGTCAGTAAGATGGATCCCGGACTTTTCCGTTTTATGTGCAAACTTCGAAAATTAAAAGCCGCCTTACACAATCCAGCTGTTGGTACCCCCTGCTCACCACCGGGTTTAACCAGATTTCATATTGATGCCATCGTTGCACGTTTTGAATATGCAGATAAAGTAGCCAACAGACAAGCAAAGACCAATCCTGCCTTCAAGCTTTATTTCTGGGATCATCAAGGCCCTTGCACTGAAGAGCAGGAAAGCATGCAGCCATCAGAAACCGGTGAAGTTGCCGGGCAAACGTTAATCGAATTGTCGAAGACAGCCCTAATACCTCTACCTGCAATGTTGTTAAAGAAGAAGACAACAAGCCTATCCACCAAACCACAGCACGTCCAGTAAGAAAACGCAGACCTCAGCCAAAATACCAGGAATCTGTTGATAATGATCAACTGCTCATTTCGCCAAAAAAGAGTAAGAAAAAGAAAAAAAGTACACTTTCATCGTCCTCTACAGCCAATAAATTCACCAGAATGGATAAGGAAAACTTATTAAAAGAAACAGGCATTCCGGCATTTGAAAAAATCATCAAATCAGTACTTGAGCAGAGAGAGAAAGAATTAATTCCGGATCCAACATCAGCCCCTCTCGAAGAGAGTGTTGAAGCCTGCTATCACAGAGATCGTGCAGAAGTAATAGCCGCCCAGGACGAACTCAGCCGACTATATGACGCGTGCCGACAACACTTTGGAATAAACAAATCACTCTACAGGTTTGACACAAGTAAAAAATCAGAATCAATCAAACCTGTAATAGATAGAACTAATAACCGTCGTGTCGAAGTGAATATCCCGGAGCCGAATAAACCACCATATACAGATAACCCCCCCCCCCCCCCAAATGAGCACTGCTGAAAGAACGCCAGATTTCTCTGAAGCTCAAAATGCCTTCATTAACATGATAGAAAAATCCAAAGAACTATCATTGAAACCTATATTGGAGCCTGAAAGACTTCGAGGTCATTCTGAAGACTTTGAATATGCCCCTAACTGGCAACCCTTATCCACAGTTTTGACATTTCCTATGCCTTTTTTGACAAAGCTCTTGGCAATAGAAGGCAATACAAACCCGGAAGCCACCATAAAATTAAAAGAGAAAGTACCGGAATTAATTAATGACATTAAAACGATCATACGTTTTTACCGGCATAATTCATATGTCTGGTGTCCGGATGTTGCCAGAGAAACGCTAAATCCGGTCATACAAAAAGTACGGAAAGTTCAACACTGTTTCCCACAAATCATCAATGCTTTTGAAAACAGACAGCAAGATCTGCTTAAATCAAGCCATCACACAACAGAAGACATCAACAGCGATGAAAATCAACTGAAAATGATTCAGGAAGCACTGGCAAAAACAGCTATAGTGCTGTCTTCACTTGAAGACTTCAGCGCACATTTAAAAACTGAAAAACAGCAAGAACTCTACCAACGTCTTGTAAAATCCTTAACGGAATGGCGCGCCTGTATAGCAAATACCCCTGAGAGCCTGCTGCCAGCAGTTCGTCAACAGGTCAGTTAATCAGAGTCGTCTCTACCTGCCTCCCACACAGCGCAAGAGATGAGGGTGTGGGTGAGCGCTCTTCTGCACTTCTAACAACATCTGTCATCATCATTACAGCGGCGCATTTTTGCAAATTTTATCAAATCAGACGACACTGTTGACACATAAACCAAGAATTATAAGTAGCAGGAAGTATCAATGGCAGAGTCTAACCAGAAGATCGCCCTCTTTATTGATGCGGATAATGCCCCGGCCAGAAAAATTGAGAAGATCCTCTCTGAAATGGCCAAGTATGGTGTCGTCAGTATCCGAAGAGCCTACGGCAACTGGAAGAGCCACACCATCAAAGGGTGGGAGGAACAACTTCACGAATACGCGATCCAGCCAATCCAGCAGTTTGATTTAACCAAAGGCAAGAACGCCACCGATATGGCCATGACCATCGATGCTATGGATACGCTCTACACCAGGAACATGGACGCCTTTTGCATTGTCTCTTCTGACAGTGACTTTACGCCACTGATCATGCGACTGCTGTCAGCAGGTAAAGTGGTGTACGGCTTTGGTGAACGAAAAGCCCCATCCCCTTTCGTTAATGCCTGCTCCCGCTTTCTCTACCTGGATGAGCCCGGTGATGATCCGGAAAAAGTCGCTGCAAACGATAAGAAAAGCGGCCATGAATTGAAAGCCGATACCAAACTGATGAACCTGATCCGCAATGCCATCGATACAGAGCAGGACGATGATGGCTGGGCGTACCTTGGAAGAATCGGCGCAGTGATCGCTAACCAGGCTTCCTTTGACCCACGAAATTACGGTTATAAAAAACTGGGCGATCTGATCAGGGCTGTCGACCTGTTTGAAACTCAGGTTATGGATAATAATCAGATGAGTGTCCGTGATAAGCGACGTGGTAACCATATCCAGAATGGTGGTCATTAAGCGTGATGTGCAGCCTGAGAGGCTGCTCATCAGCACCGGCCAAGGCACCCTGGTTACCCAAAGGGGACGCTTTGCTATCCATCATCAAAGGGGCTTCGGTAGGGGTTTAGCATAAAAGTGTTTTATGGATTTCCCCTTCACAAACTGTTTCTCCACGGTACCTTCAAACTCAAATCCCAAACCGGTGAGTATCTTGACTGAACCGATATTTTCTGGGGAGACTGTCGCCGTCAGCCACTCCAGAGGCAGAGATTCCTGAGTATCATCTGGCAACGCACAGGCGACTTTAAAGCCCTGCTTTTGATATTCCGGAGCAACACCATTCACCATTGCAGCAGCCGCTTGTTTACCGTAGCCCTCACCCCAGCATTTGTGATCAATCATAAAAGTCATCTCAGAGGATCCAGCAGCTACTGTGCTGCCAACATATGCATTATTGTTCTCTCCTGATTTGAAGCAGATGTTCCCTATAAATCCCTCAGGATCCTGCACCCCACTGACATCACGCTTAAAAATCGAAAACCCACTGAAAGGATTACCCTTTTTCCAATCATCACTCCATCTCTGCACTAGCCTTTCAGAGATGCTCTTTTCCCAAGGTCGGCCAGCACCGTAGTTTTTCATATTCTCAGCACATTTATAAAGCCCAATTAAATCATTAAGATCTGAAATCTCAACAGAACGAAGATGCAAATCATCGGTATAAATGTGGACAACCAGGCCCTGTTTCTCCTTTCCCGGGTCATCGTAAGAAGCCGGGTCAATACTCAGCTCAATAGAGCCACGGTAAGGATTGCCTGATGGGAATGTCATACTGCTGTCCATAATTTAATCTCTCCATATAATTAAGCATTTAGTGATCCAACACCTTTTAGACTTAAAATAGACAGCATAGTTCCCCGGCATAGCCTGACGACCTAAGCTCAGCGAGAATAAGAGCATATTTATACAGAAGCAGAAGTACTTTGCGGGTTGGTCACTTTTCGTCTTCGCGGCCTGCGATGGTTTTCAGCAAACACACGCCCTGACTCCATTCCCCCGGACTTTCTCCTCTCATTACTCTGCCCTGCCTGCCGCTTAGGTGCCTTACCGTTTCCGCCACTCTCCTGTCCGGGCCTGTGAGAAGCCCTGGACTTTTTAGGCTTTTTAGGTTTCGGTGGCTTACCGGACAACTGAGTCACCGGCACCTCATTAACCGGCTCAAACCCGGAGATCACCTCCCTGGGTAACTGCTGATTGATCAACCGTTCAATGTCCCGAAGCTGCTTGCTCTCGTCTGCACAGACCAGCGAGACCGCATGACCATCCGCCCCCGCGCGCCCTGTTCGCCCGATACGATGCACATAATCCTCCGGCACATTGGGCAGGTCGAAGTTCACCACCTGCGGCAACTGGTCAATATCCAGCCCACGGGCAGCGATATCCGTTGCCACCAGGGCCGTAATGTCATTATTTTTGAATTCAGCAAGGGTCCTGGTACGGGCTCCCTGGCTCTTATTGCCATGAATCGCCGCCGCCAGAATGCCTTTACCTTCCAGATGACGGGTTAAGCGGTTGGCACCGTGCTTGGTCCGGGTAAATACCAGCACCTGTTGCCAGTTATGCTCTTTAATCAAACGGGTCAGCAGTGCCGGTTTTTTACTTTTATCCACCGGATACACACACTGCCTGACCGTTCTGGCCGTTGTATTGCGGGGAGAAACGTCAATCTCTACCGGATGGTGCACAATAGTTTTTGCCAGCTGTCGTATGTCATCGGAAAACGTTGCCGAAAACATCAGGTTCTGTCTTTGCTGGGGCAACAGCGCCAGAATACGACGAATATCGTGAATAAACCCCATATCCAGCATCCGGTCTGCTTCATCCAGAACCAGCACTTCCAGGTGTTTGAACTTCACCGCATTCTGGTTGTAAAGATCCAGAAGTCGCCCGGGTGTGGCCACAAGGATATCTGCACCACGTCTCAGATTCATCATTTGCGGGTTGATTTTGACCCCGCCAAAAACCACTGAAGAACGTATTGGCAAATGCCGACCGTAGGTGGCAACACTCTCTGCCACCTGGGCTGCCAGCTCACGGGTCGGCGTCAGGACCAGTGCCCGAACCTGGTTGGGCCTTGCCCGCTCGCCACGACTGAGCAGCTCCAGTATCGGCAGCGTAAAACCGGCTGTTTTACCGGTGCCTGTCTGAGCCGCTGCCATCACATCCTGTCCTGCCAGAACCGCCGGTATGGCTTCTGCCTGAATAGGAGAAGGCTGTTTATAGCCCTGTTCGGTAATGGCTTGCAGGATCGGCAGGGAAAGCCCGAGGTTGGCAAAGGTCATGGAATGTCTCATTAAGGGCCATACAACTAAAATGATTGATATTTCGTCAGTTTACCGCTGTTCTGTTACCACATGAATCATTCTGTGGATTACGCGGGAACTTTTCGTAGGAGAGAAACCTGAGAATAAAGAACTTTTTTCTGAATTCAGAGTCTGATTGATAAGGATACAAGCTATTCAGGTTAATTTCATGCAACCAACAAAACCATTAGATACATCTATGCCAATGCTCCAGCCTCAGGGGGCGGCAGACAATGAAGCGATGGATAATTCACAACAGATATTGTGTCAGCATCAAGTTTTTGGACGAACGGTTTCAATGTCAAAATATACAGCTGTATCTCTGTCTGCAGGTCTACCTGCATGCCTGTCTTTTGTTGTGCCGGGTTTGATCATTCACCCAAGCTTCGCTGTTTTTTGTTTCACTTTGGGCGCAGGTTGTCTTGTTGGTATTCCTGTTGGTAAGGGCGCCGCGGAGTTGTATCGTTGTCTTCAGCATCGGCACACAGCAACCGAGCCCCCATCAGTACAGTTATCCCGGGTTATCACCCATGCCCCAGAACCGACAGAAACACCCGGTGAAGTAGAACCAGACAATTACCCCGCGACGTTTCGACACAACCCGGGACCGCCACCAGTATACACTCCTATATCTATAGAACCGCCACCACCTTACAGTCCTTAGACTGATGGCTTCCCGATCATTAAAGCGATTGTCCGGGACTTCAATTGTTAATATTGATTTTCTGCAATCTCAGTTCCAGTACTGGCTGCAGAGCGAACCCGACGCTGATTCTGCATGGTTCTTTCTGTTTCCTGCCTGCCTTGGCTTTCGTAAAGTTCGGTGAAATGGCACTCAGAATGAAAATCAACATCAGAGCATTTTGTTTGCAGTATAGAAAAAAACAGCTAGTTTTTAGTTGCTGTAACCAAACGAGAGAGACGAGGATGATCAACTTCCACCCATGAATTATCTAAAGGGCTTTGCCGGAGAGTTTATAGGTACGTTTATCCTAGTCTTGTTCGGCTGCGGCTCAGTGGCCGTGACGGTGCTATTTTCTGCCCATGCAGGACTTTTTCAGGTGGCCATGGTCTGGGGGCTGGCAGTCACCCTGGCCATATACGCTACCCGTCGTCTCTCCTGTGCTCACCTTAATCCGGCTGTGAGCATTGCCATGGTAGTCAGTCGCCGGATGTCCATGACATTACTGCCCTGCTATCTGGTTGCCCAGTTTACCGGTGCATTTGTGGCAGCCGCCCTGCTGTACCTGCTCTTCTCCAGCTCAATCATGCAGTATGAACTGACCCATGGCATTGTCCGTGGTACCGAGTCATCCGTAGCCAGTGCCATGATGTTTGGTGAGTATTATCCCAACCCCTTGGCCGGGCAGGTTGCCTCCGTGTCCACCGTCAATGCATTTTTTGCCGAATGTACCGGTACCTTTGCCCTGGTCTTTATGATTCTCGTCCTGACCGAAGGCTGCAACACCGGACGACCGGACCAGGCCCTTGCCCCCCTGTTTATCGGTTTAACCGTCACCGCCATTATCTCGATTATTGCGCCACTGACCCAGGCAGGACTCAACCCGGCCAGAGATTTATCACCCCGATTGCTGGCCTCTCTGTTCGGCTGGGAGCGCGCGGCGTTTCCCGATAAGCATTATGGCTTTTTGACCGTATATGTTGCGGGGCCGATTAGCGGGGGAGTTATCGCCGCCTTATGTTTTCTGGGTATTGTTGAGCCACTGATGAAAAACACGACAGTGGAAGAAGCTGACAAAATTGACAGAACAACAACCCCGGACAAAACAACCCCGAACAAATAGCACCCATGATTCATGTACATTAACCAAGGCGAGAACAATGAATAACCACTCCAGTAATCATCAGGTCCTGAAGGAGTACTACGGCCGTGTTCTTGGCGGTACCACGGATCTCAAAACCAATGCCTGCTGTTCCGATCCCGGCACCATGCCAGCCCGCGTCCGGGAGATCCTGAAGCAGATCGACCCGGCCATTACGGACCGTTTTTATGGCTGCGGATCGCCGATCCCATCGGCCCTGGAAGGGTGCCGGGTACTGGATCTTGGCTGCGGTACCGGCAGGGACAGTTATATTCTTGCCAGCCTGGTAGGAGAACAGGGCCAGGTTATCGGTATCGATATGACCGATGAACAATTAATGGTGGCCACCGGGCATATTTCCTCGATGATGGAGAAGTTTGGCTTTCAGCAACCGAATATCGACTTCAGGCAGGGTTATATTGAAGATCTGCAAACCCCGGGGATAGAAGACAATTCCATGGATGTAGTGATTTCCAACTGCGTGATAAACCTTTCGCCCCACAAGGAAGAGGTGTTCAGGGAGATTTTCCGGGTACTGAAACCCGGTGGCGAACTGCTTTTCAGCGACGTATTTGCCGGTCAGCGAATACCGGCCCCGTTAAAAGACGACCCGGTACTGATGGGAGAATGCCTCAGCGGTGCTCTTTATATTGAAGACTTTCGTCGTCTGTTAACCGAGCTGGGTTACCCGGACTACCGGTTGCTTTCTGCCAGCCCGATCACCATTGCCAACCAGCAAATCGAGGAGAAAATTGGCAATATCGATTTTCAATCCCTGACCGTTCGGGTGTTCAAACTGGATAACCTTGAAGATATCTGTGAAGACTATGGTCAGGTGGCCATTTACAACGGTACCCTGCCGGAACACCCTCACTTTTTCCAACTGGACGACCATCATCGCTTTATCAATGGCAAACCGATGCTGGTCTGTGGCAATACCGCAGCCATGGTGCAGGATACTCGCTATAGCAGCCACTTTACCGTGCATGGCAACCGGAAGACCCATTATGGCCCTTTCAACTGTCTCCCGGCCGTCATTGATAATGGGACTGATTGCACAACTGGCGGTTGCTGTTGAAGCCCTATCCACTGATCCATGAACCTGATAGATTACCAGGCCAGTGAGTTACAGCGCTTTCTTTCCGCTATTAGTAATATTGTTAACCGGTTGCCAAATGCCCATAAAACCATCCAGCGGTTTCTGCATGGTTCTGACCACCTGCCCCAATCAACAGGAAGCCGACATCCATGCCAGGGCCATCATCGAACAGCGCCTGGCAGCCTGTGTTCAGAGCAGTCCAATCCACAGCCATTATCGATGGGATGGTGAAGTCCAGTCGGATCCGGAAGTACTGCTTCGGATTAAAACCACCTGTGAGCGTTATCAGGCACTGGAGCAATACCTGAAAGCTGAACACAGCTATGATGCGCCACAGGTTATTCAGATACCCATTGAAAATGGCCTGCCAGAGTACCTTGACTGGGTAAGGGGAGAAACGGTGGTCATCGGCCAGTAGAGATGGTCGGATAGCATTCTTCAGGAAAAAGGACTTTTGTACTTACTTGATTGTTGAAATTCCTTCCAGAATTGATTTTATACGGCCCTGCCGTATAATAAATGTATGATTTTCATAGAAACCAGCCGCTTTACCAAATTGCTATCCGGATATTTATCAGATGATGAATACCGGGTATTGCAGTGGCACCTTCAACAGAAACCGGATTCTGGCGATCTTATCAGGGGTAGTGGGGGTGTCCGTAAAATACGATGGGCACCGGATGGAAAGGGTAAAAGTGGTAGTATCCGGGTTATTTATTACTGGAAAAAGAGTGATTTTGAAATCTGGATGTTGACCTTATATCGCAAGTCGGAGCGTGAAAGTATTCCTGGTCATATCCTGAAAAAGGTAGCGGAGGCTATAAACGATGAATGAACGAGATATTGGTCAGGAAATCCTCGATGGCCTGAATGAGATCAAGGCATTTAAGGCGGGTAAGGGAAAGCTGAAAACGACCGTCTTATCAGAGCCGTCACCTGCCAAAGAGATCAGGGAAAAGCTCCAGCTGTCCCAGTCGGCTTTTGCTTCTTTTATGGGAGTCAGTGTTCGGACAATCCAGGACTGGGAGCAGGGACGGCGGAATCCTCAGGGGCCTGCAAAAGCTCTGTTGCGAGTTGTCGAACAGCATCCTGAGGTTTTTGAGAATCTCCGTTAATGGGCAGTTTGTATAGGTTGTCAGAGTGTCCAGCAATTGTCTGCAAATCAACCAATAATCATTTCTACCAACCAATCCGAAAATTTTTAATAATAATGAATACAGGTATTTTTATTTATGACCAGGCTGAAGTTCTGGACTTCTCTGGTCCTTTTGAAGTGTTTACCACTGCGGCACGCCTCTCTCCCAACGGAAAAGCCTTCAGGCCTTTTCTGGTCAGTGAATCCGGCAATCTGGTCACTGCCAGGGGAGGTTACCGGGTTCAACCGGACTACGGGTTTCACAACCACCCCTCAATTGACCAGCTGGTGGTTGTCGGTGGTGTGCACAACGCAGAAATGGATAAACCCGGTGTTTTACAATGGATTTACTCTCAGGGACAACAGGCCAGGCTGAACGCTTCAGTTTGTACCGGCGCTTTCCTGATGGCGGCAGCCGGTTTACTGCGCAACCAGCAGAATGTCACCACTCACTGGGAAGATATCCCGGATTTGCAAACACAGTTCCCCGGTCTCAACGTTATCAGCAACGTCCGTTGGGTGGATGAAGGCTCTGTTATCACGTCAGCGGGTATTTCTGCGGGTATTGATATGAGCCTGCATATTGTCAGTCGCTTACACAGTGAGGCGCTGGCAGAAAGACCGCCAGACAAATGGATTTCCACTGGCAAAAGGCGTATCAGCATGAAGGATCGCTTTTGGAAAAGATAAAACAGTAAACGTAACTATGATGCCAAGTGATTACATACCCTGTCGTACAAAGATTTACCAATGTTGAGCAGTCCAGTCAGGCCACCCGTTGCAGAAAAGAAAGCTAGTGATAACGCTGCCGATTGGGCAATATAAACCGCCAAGCTTCGGTTGTGACCCGAATATTCAATGAATTGATTATAATCCGAGATAAATTCATGGGCAGATTGATTCAGTTTTGATTCAATCAGATCGCAGACTTCAACGCTCATTGTTCCCAAAGACATTGAAAAAATGCCTTTACAGCAAACATTGTAAACTGTTGATGATAATGGCGGTGCGACTTGGGTATTTCTAATACTGCTGGCAGGAACATGGGGCATCACAATAGCTAACTCCTGAGTAGGTGTAATAGTTCGTTTCCAATTTGACCAATTGATCTCAAAATAGTTCAACCCTTCTGTAGTAGAGGCGCAGGGAGTTTTTGCCCTGACTTTGTTATCAATATTTAAACGGCTCATTTCTTGCCGGGATCACAGTAACAACCAATCACCTGGATTTCCCAGAGCCGTTTCTTCACCACTGATCTGACACAATCACCTCCTGTTGTTCCAAACAATTTTGCGGGAAAAGTTTACATCAGCCACTTTTTATAATACAAATGATAACTATTCTCATTAAAATAAATGAATCAATACGGGATCCGGACAGTGAACCAGTGGCAACAGAAGCTTCATCAAGGGAATGTTAATTTTCATCAATGCAAATGGCGATCAGCTGAAACAGCTTATCTGGACGCTGCCCGGATGCTGGAACATGATTGGTTCAAGGATCTGGATAACCCTCAGTTAATGATGGCGTGGATTGCTGCCATGCATAATCTGGCAGCCCTTTATGAAAATCAGAAGATCCCCCAGAAGGCCAGTGAATTTCTGGTCTTCCCCTACCGGCGGATTATCACGCTGATAAAGTCAGGAGGATTGTCTGAGGCATTTAAGCCCCCGTTACTCAAGGCTCTGAAGTGTACTGTGATACCACTGCTGGAGTTTTCCACAAAGCATCGTATCTGTAAGTGCTGTCAACATTATCTCGATGAGGCCAAAGAGTGGCTAAGTCTGAGTTGGCCGGATCTGCAATACCTGCACAGAAACCAAAGCCATATTGGTAACCAGTCTTCCCCCAAGGACAGAACAATTCATTGAACCTAAAGGGGGCGTTTTCACCTTGCCTAATGCCTGGTCTCTTGGCGAGAAAACGTCCCAAATGGTTTTCCCGCGTTATCAACATCCATTGCAGGCTAAACCACCTCTTTCAGCCGATACCACAACATCCCCAGGGCCAGTAACGGCGAACGGAAATAGCGCCCACCGGGAAAAGTGATATGACGTATATTGGCAAACACATCAAACCGTTCTGCCTGGCCGGAAATAGCCTCTGCCAGTACCCTCCCCGCCATATGGGTGGCATTGACCCCGTGGCCAGAATAGGCCTGGGCAAAGTAAATGTTTGCCCCTGATCGACCAATCTGTGGCATGCGATTGGCACCAATCCCGATCATGCCGCCCCACTGGTATTCAATAGCGACATTTTCCAGTTGAGGAAAGACCTGCAACATTTTCGGGCGAAGCGATGCGACAATATCTTTTGGATCCCGCCCGGAGTAATTGCACATACCACCAAACAACAGTCGTTTATCCGCAGAAAGGCGGAAGTAATCCAGGGCAAGGCTGACATCACAGATAGCCGTGTCTTGTGGTATCAGATTTTGCCAGACCCTGTCCTCCAGTTGTTCTGTGGCAATGATATAACTGCCCGCAGGTAACACTTTCCCGCCAATCTTTGGTTCCAGGTTCCCCAGGTAGGCATTCCCTGCCAATACCAGGAACTGGCAGGTTACCGCACCTTTCGCCGTTTCAACCCCGGGCAGGTTACCCTTATGGATTTTCACCACCGGCGAATATTCGAACAACTGTACCCCTAATCCCTCAGCTACACGCGCCTCACCCAGACAGAGATTCAATGGGTGCAAATGCCCACTTCCCGAGTCCAGCATGCCGCCAATATACCGGTCAGTATTAACATATTGTTTGATATCATCCTGTGATAGCAGCCGCAGCTTATGGGCATAATGGCGTGCCTTCAGGGACTCATAGTCTTCGGTAATCCCGGCCATCTGTTTTGGCTTGATTGCCGCATCCACATACCCCATTTTCAAGTCACACTGAATGCCGTATTTCCGGACCCGCTCACGCACCAGCTCAACAGCCTCAAACCCCATCCGATGGATTGCCTCGACCCCATCGGTACCGATCTGGTTGCGAAACTGCTCCGGCTCTTCCCCCATCCCCCGAATCAGCTGACCGCCATTGCGCCCGGTTGCCCCCCAACCGATTTTCCGCGCCTCCAGAACCGCAACGCGATAGCCACGCTCGGCCAGTTCCAGGGCTGTAGCGATGCCGGAGAACCCCCCACCAACCACACAGACATCGACGGTCAGGCTACCTTCCAGCACCGGATAATCTGTGGCAAAGTTCAGTGACGCGGCGTAGTAAGACTGCGCATGGGCTTCGGTATGTACAGGTGCCTTGAGTTTCATAAATCATTGCCTGCTCTTATATTTCAACGTTTTCAAGAGGCAGAATTTCAGCGAACCATTCCTCACGAATAATTCCTCACGAACTATTCCCCAGGCCCCCTGATATATCAAGGGAATTTTCAGTCTGTGTCAGAGTCTAACTACCGAGTACTTATGACGAGCTTTTTTATGACGCCCCCCAAGGAACCCGGCAAACAGCATTTATCTTTCAACACAAACCCGCCCCGGGGAGCCGTTGCAGCAACAGCGCGTCCTGCGAAACACAATCAATATTCGGTAAAACCGGATGATGGAGTAGCGATCGCCGGAAAAATTACCGGAGAATCCATTGACCTTCCTCTACCTGCAAAGGCTCCGATCAATAAAAGAGCCAGTCGCCACTACTCCCCACCGATTGAAACCGAACAGGTGATAGTGCAGCTCTTGCGCCTGAAAGAACCGGTGAAAAGCAGAAAAATCAACGAAGGAGGGTCTTCTGTGGTAAAAAAAGTATCGGATGGACAACAAACCATCGCTGTCAAGCTGTTAAAAGATAAAACATTCTCAATAGAGCGAAGACTCATTCAGCAGAAAAACGGAGAGATATCAGGGCTGAATATTCCGGATCATCCGAATATTGTTAAAACTCTGGCGGTTTTAGTACAGCGAGAAGCTAACAATAAATATCGTTTGATCCAACACGGGGATCCTGATTTTTCCCTGGCTCTCTACAGGCCCCTGGCCTGCGTTCTCGAATACGTTGATGCCATTGACCTTTGTGAAAGCCTTGTAAATAAAAAAGTCCAACCCGGTTTAGACCTTGCAGTTGATGTTGGCAGAAAAATCTGTGCCGCATTAATGTGTATTCATGATCAGAATTTGGTGTATCGGGATATTAAGCCCGATAATATACTTTATGCCCCCCCCAAAAGCCCCGGGGGAAGAAAGCATGGTAAAGCTAACCGATATGGGGCTCACCAAACACCTGCAAAAAAACGATTATACCAGAACCCTCTGTGGCACTGTTGACTATGTTGCCCCCGAGGTGTTCTCTGAGAGTAGATATAATCATACCGCAGATGCCTGGTCACTCGGGGTGCTTCTATTTGTTGTATCCACCGGAATACGATTATATGACTCCAAGGATGAGTCCAGGGTTTATAAGGACATCATCCGTTTCAATGAAAAAAGTGAGGTACAAAAAAGGTCATACATGCTGAAGCGATTCAGACTTTTTCATCCTGAAATATTGAACATCATGCTTTCGCTGTTTCGTAAACCGAGCCAGCGAATGGCATTGTCAGAAGCGAAAGCAGCATTAGACCAGTTAGCAGGCTTATAGCAGTGAAATCCAGGTAGATTTCAACTCCGTGTATTTATCAAAGGCATGGAGCGACTTCGTCGTATATTTTATCGATGTCCTCGGCACACCAGCTAATACAGTTGGCACTGCCGGGAATATGATCACCCAGGGCATCGTTGATGGGCTTACCCATAGTAATCGATTCCAACAGCGCCAGCTCCTCCAGATGCTGTTCAATTTTGCGAGCAAAAGCCTGAAGAATTTTTTTGCAGGCCACCGGAGATTTGCGGCACCAGACGCCAGACTCAAACGTTGAACGGGCAGCAGCAACCGCACGATTGACATCCTTTTCATCACAGCTGGCCACACGGGTCAGAAACTTGCCATCCACAGGAGAGAAACAATCAAAGGTGCCACCACTGGCAGCATCGGTGTATTCACCGTTGATCCAGGCCTGATGGCGGATCTCCAGTCCATCGACCATAGCCTGCCATTGCACGTGCGTTCTGGTCGCCATAACCGCTCCTGTTGTTATTGTTTGAGGGCATGTATTGATAAAAGCACATTAACGAAATGCAGTACTTGATTCAATACAGATTGTTTGAAATATTGTACACACTGTTTGAAATCATGTGCGCCAGTGATACCACGTCAGCAAACCAGGGCTCAATAATAACAAAGGTAAGGGACGTCAGGAGATATCTGACGCTGTCGCCCGTCAGGTGGCAAAAATGGACTACGCGCCACCCTTTCAAATGGGGCACCCACTGGCATTCGAGTTTGCAGAACGTCTGGCGGACATTGCCCCCGGCAACCTGAACCACGTGTTCTTTACCAACTCAGGCTCAGAGTCTGTAGAGACTGCCCTGAAAATTGCCCTGGGCTACCATCGCATCAGGGGTGAAGGTACACGACAGAGACTGGTTGGTCGTGAGCGTGGTTACCACAGTGTGAATTTTGGCGGCATTTCTGTCGGGGGGATCGGCAATAATCGCACAATGTTCGGTAAACTAACTGAAAAAGCGTGTAATCAGAAACTGAAAGCAGACATGTCCCAGATAAACACCCACGATCCCGGTAACGCCGGACAGTACAGGAGGGGCAGGGATCGGCAAGCGGAAGTAGCTGAAGAGCATACCTACGGCAAAACCAGTGGCTGTAGCAATAAGGGCTTCGTTCATCAGGTGACACCAGAAGAAACTGCAGGAAAATCTTATATTAGTCCATGAAAACAGCCCCTGAAGTCTGATTCAGGGAAACGAAGCTTAAACAACATAATAAGGTGAATTATGAAAACCGATACCCGGCCACTGATCGGTGTCACAGCAGACACGGCAATGGATGGTCTGCACCGTGTACATCAGGCTGGAGAAAAGTATCTTACCTCTGTTGTTCATGCTGCCAATGCCCTCCCTGTTATCATCCCTTCTTTGCCTGTTCCCCTGGATAGTCAAGACACTCTTTCCCAGCTTGACGGCCTGCTGGTTACTGGTGCTTATTCGAATACTGAACCCCGGCGCTATGGTAGTGCACCGGCTAACTCCGATGTTTCAAAAGAAAGCGCACACCATGATAGCCAGAGAGATAACACAACTCTGCAACTTATCCCTGATGCCATAGCCCTGGGTATTCCTTTATTAGGCATTTGCCGAAACCTGTCGTACAAGGCATTACCAGCGATTACCTCGTCATCACTAAGAACATAACCATAAGCAAAAAATACTATGAAAAAGCTGGCCAGCTGGTTAAAAGCGCAGAGAGTCACCGAGGTCGAAGCGGTCATATCCGACTTTACCGGTATCGCCCGTGGCAAGATTATGCCCAGCAGCAAGTTTATTGCCGAAAAAGGCATACGACTGCCGGAAAGTTTGCTGATTCAGGGGGTGACCGGAGATTACGTCGATGATGAAATCTACTATGAGCTGATGAATGCCGCTGAAATCGATATGATTCTCAAACCCGATGAGTCCGCTGTCCATAAGGTACCCTGGGCACTGGAGCCAACGGCGCTGGTTATCCATGACTGTTACGATAAGCAGGGCAACCTGATCAGCATGGCACCAAGGGCAGTACTGAAAAACGTTCTGGCGCTTTATGAAGCCAAAGGCTGGAAGCCGGTCGTGGCACCTGAACTGGAATTTTATCTGACCAAACGCACCGCTAATCCGGACCACCCGTTGCAGCCGCCGGTTGGCCGATCCGGGCGTCCTGAGTCTGGCCGCCAATCCTATAGCATTGACGCTGCCAATGAATATGACCCTCTCTTTGAAGATGTTTACGACTGGTGTGAACAGCAGGGGCTGGATGTAGACACCCTGATTCACGAAGAAGGTGCAGCCCAGATGGAAATCAACTTCCGTCACGGTGATGCGCTGTCCCTGGCAGACCAGGTATTTATATTTAAACGCACGGTACGGGAAGCGGCATTAAAACATGAAATTAATGCCACTTTTATGGCCAAGCCCATCAGTGGTGAACCGGGCAGCTCCATGCACCTGCACCAGAGTATTCTGGATCAACAGGGAAACAACATTTTCAGCAACGAAGATGGCTCCCCCAGCAAGATGATTTACCACTATATTGGCGGGCTTCAGCAGTATGTTTCGGAAGCCATGCCACTTTTTGCGCCGAACGTAAACTCTTACCGTCGTTTTCTCAGGGATACCTCTGCACCGGTGAATCTGGCCTGGGGTATTGATAACCGGACTGTCAGCCTGAGAATTCCTGACTCATCGCCTGCCAACCGCCGTGTTGAAAACAGACTGGCAGGGGCTGACGCCAACCCATACCTCGCCTTTGCGGCATCACTGCTTTGTGGTTACCTTGGCATGGTTAATGCGGCAGAACCAACACAAGCCGTCACCGGAAATGCCTCTGATGATTCTAACGACAAAAGACTTCCACTTAATCTTGAGGAAGCCCTTGAGCTGATGGAACAGAGTGAAATTCTCAAAAAGACCCTGGGAAGACGCTTTGTTCGTTCCTATGTTGAAGTGAAGCGCACTGAATACCAGAACTTCAAAGAGATTATCAGCTCCTGGGAGCGTGAATATCTGCAAATGACTGTTTAAAAAAATGCCTCGCCAAGAAGCACTCTCCGGGATAATCATGGACAAGATACAGATCAAAATCATTGGTCAGCATAAGGTGAACCTTGCCATGGCCTTCATGGATGAATGTTACCCTCCGGGTTCCGATACCGGTGATAAGATGCTATGCCATGCCATGAAGGTGAAGAAGCCGACATCATCATTGAAGGCCAGCTTGAGCTTACCGTGGGTAAAGATGTCTATCTGCTGAACCCCGGCGACAGCTATTATTTCGACAGCAACCGCCCTCACCGCTTCTGCAATCCGAGTAATGACAAAAAGTGTCGTTTGATCAGCTGTACAACTCCCGGTAATTTTTAATGCCTTCCGGTGCAGGCTATCCGGCCAGGCCCTTGCTTTAAAAAAATAACTATATTGCTTTCCAGAGAGATCGGTAAACCTGTGGAGCCCATGCCATGGGCATACGTGCATGGATGTATTGGATATATCCTCTGAGGTCATCAAATGCAAATTGCAACATCTACCTTGCCAAATGTCTTCCCTTCCCAGGTCACTTCTTCACACTCCCGGGAAACAACAAAAGCATCAGGTATCGCTGTCAGCCACGGGCAGACGAGTGCCCGTTGCCGTCATGGCCCAGCTCAAAAGCCTGAGCACAGGGCGATTTCTGACTATAGGGTAAGGCAGCTTGCCGGTAGTGCCTTACAGGCCGGAATGGGACTGATGCGTAGTGTAGCGGGTTATGCATTTAATCAGGTGATGACCTCACCATATATTGATGGTGTTGCACCAGGGCTTAAAACACTGCTCAGCTTTGCTGTTTTTTATCATCAACTGCAACTGGCCGGGGCGACATGTCCTTCTGACGAATTCAGCTGTAACAACAGTCAATGTATTTCTGACAAGGATCAGGTATGCAATGGGGTAGATAATTGTGGTGACAACTCGGATGAGGGTGAGAATCTATGCACTGAGGACACATGCAAAGAGTTAGGTCGTGAATTCCGCTGCCCCAAAAGCAAAGAGTGCATTAATTTCAATAAGGTCTGTGACGGGATTTATTCTGATAAAGAGTATTATCCCTATAATCATTGTCTTGATCGTTCAGATGAGGGGCCGAAAACATGCACTCAGGACAGATGTGAGAAGTTAGAGCGTAGTTTCCTCTGCAAAAACAAAAAGTGCATTGAGCCCAAGTATGTCTGTGACGGAGCAATTGATGGGTATGATAATTGTGGTGATGAGTCCGATGAGGGGGAGAAATTATGCACACAGGCCAAATGTGATGAGCTAGGGCGTAGTATCCTCTGCGGCAACAGAAGCAGACCAATATGTATCTCTCGCAGGATGCAGTGCGATGGGAAAGATCAATGTCGTGATGGTTCTTATGAGGGGGCGAATTTTTGCACAAAGGCCAGATGTGAAGAGTTAGGGCGTAGCTTTCTCTGCGGCAAAAACAAAAAGTGTATTGAGACCAAGTTTGTCTGTAAAAAGGATTTCTGTGACTTGTATAGAGATTATTATAATTATTGTGATGATAATTCCGATGAGGGGGCGGATTTATGCACACAAGCCAAATGTGAAGAGTTAGGGCGTGATTTCCGCTGCGACAGCAGCAAATGCATTCCTCGGGATAAAGTGTGCGACGGGAATTTTGATTGTTGTGATCACTCGGATGAGCAGGCAAATTTATGCAATACTGATGCCCCCCCAGCTTATGGCTGGCTTGCTTTACCCGCTGTTTTGACAATAGCCGCCTATGGAGTCTGTACCTATAAAAGTTATAAGACTCTAAGGCAGGCAAATCCGGACTCATCAACAACACTTTTATTGTTGAACGCACTCAGGCATCCATTGCAATTCCGGCAGCCCCATCATCAACCCGCAGTTCCAGCGCAGCCGCCGACAGGTTCCGGGAGAGTTTTGGGGCGACAAAACGTTTAATGGCATAGATCAGGTGTCCATCCATCTGTGGCTGATTAGCCGCAGTGGACGGTAAATGACAAAGGTCAGATTCATTCCCGGAAGCGGTGCCGTAAAGCGATATTCTCTGAAAGTAAGTAGTCATGCAAATGAAATTCGGTATTCTTGACCGAATGAATTGAAAACTCGTTTTACTTCATGCTCGAACTCCTTAAAGTTCATAATTGACAGCAGATTGAGCCATTCATATTTCACTTTTTTCCAAAGAATCTCAATCAAGTTCAGCTCTGGAGAATAGGTTGGTAAGTAACAGACAATCAACTTCTTCTCAATCATCCAGTCTGCTATTTTTTCTTTGAATTTGTGACTGGTATGAATGCTGGCATTATCAACCATTAAGTAGTTAACCAAATGAAATCATATATTTCTGGCTAAGTGGGCAGTCACTCTGCGGCGTTGCAACTCCGGTCACATAGCTACGGCTATGCTCACTACGTTGCGCCTTGCATAGTAACTGCCCACTTAGCCAGAAATATACGATTCCATTTGGCCAACTACTTACTGCACTGGAAGGGTCTTCTGAAGAAAAACTGGATGAAATTTTAGCCATCTTCCAACAACAGGGCTCACTGTCCAAAAAAATAGTAGAATATAAAATTTCAACGGTTTGACCAGCTAAGCCTTTACCTTCCTGTAAGTGGAAGAGCGGTTATGCTGCATCAGTCAGTGACAGAATGGCCACAGGAGCATAACCCATGACCGTCATAGAAACCGAACTGCGATTGAGTGGTCTGCGCTGTGCCGGCTGTGTTGGCAAAGTAGAAAAGGCCCTGCTTGCGGTGACCGGCGTTACTGCCGCCAGTGTTAATCTTGCCGACCGCACTGCACGGGTTGCCGGAACCGCCTCTTCAGAAGCGTTAGTGAGCGCAGTGGAAAGTGTTGGCTTTGTCGCTGCGCTTGCTTCAGGCGTTCAAACCTCGGCAATGGTTGCCATCACAGCCATGAATTGTGCCTCCTGCGTTGGCAAAATTGAAAAATCACTGCAGGGCATCGATGGGGTTAAGGGAACCGTTAATCTGGCGGATAAAACCGTTCTGCTGGAAAGTACCGGCGGTACGGATCTTCATATAGAGATCCATACCGTGCTTTCTGCGCTGGAACAGGCGGGGTTTCCCGCCACGGTTGTTAACTTTGCAGAAGGGTCATTCGAGCAACAACAGGCTCAGCGGGAAGCAGAAGACAGGCGACGTTATCGCTATCTGCTGAAACATACCGCCATCGCCCTGGGCCTCGGGATACCACTGATGATCTGGGGCATGGTTACCGGCGAGATGGGCGTCAACAGCCCTCAGGAGCAGATTGCCTGGGGTGCGGTTGGCGTTGTTACCGGACTGATTCTGTATTTCTCCGGAGGACACTTCTTCACAGGGCTATGGCAGTCCCTGAAACATCGCAATGCCAATATGGACACGCTGGTAGCACTGGGCACCGGTGCCGCCTGGCTGTTTTCCATGATTGTTGTACTGTTCCCGGACTGGCTGCCCAACAGCGCCCGGCATGTCTATTTTGAAGCTTCCGCCATGATTATCGGCCTGATCAACCTGGGCCAGGCGCTGGAACTGAGAGCCAGGGGCAAAACCAGTGAAGCGGTAAAACGACTGCTTGGGCTTCAGGCCAGAACAGCACGGGTGATTCGTGCTGGCAAAGAGCTGGATATCCCTGTGCAGCAAGTGCGTAAAGGCGACACACTGCGGGTACGCCCCGGCGAGAAGATTCCGGTGGATGGCAGCATTGTCGATGGCACGAGCTTTGTGGATGAATCCATGCTGACCGGTGAGCCTGTCCCTGTAGAAAAGCAGGCGGGTGATGCCATTAGTGCCGGCACCCTGAATAAAAATGGCTCACTGTTGTTTACTGCTGAAAAAGTGGGCAGTGAAACAGCACTCGCCCAGATTATCGCCCTGGTAAAAAAAGCCCAGAGTGCCAAGATGCCGATCGCCCGGCTGGCCGATAAAATTTCCAGCATCTTTGTTCCTGCCGTTATCCTGATCGCCCTGCTGGCGGCAGCAGTCTGGTTTTTTGCAGGACCTGAGCCCAGGGTTGCCCATACGCTGGTGGTCACCACCACGGTATTGATCATTGCCTGCCCATGCGCTCTGGGCCTTGCCACGCCCATGTCAGTGATGGTGGGAGTGGGTAAAGCTGCGGAGCTGGGCATCTTGATTCGTAAAGGTGACGCATTGCAGCAGGCCAGTAAACTGACGACACTGGTTCTGGATAAAACGGGCACCATCACCGAAGGCCGCCCCACCGTGACTGAGATTATCAGCCTGGAGCCATACACCGAAGTCGAACTGTTAACCCTGGCAGCCAGCCTGGAACAGGGCTCTGAACATCCCCTTGCTGAAGCAGTGGTGGCATCCGCCCAGTCAAGGCAGATACCGCTGAAAACCGTTGAGGGTTTTCAGGCCATTCCCGGTCACGGCGTTTCTGGCAACGTCGATGGTCAGGTATTGCTGCTGGGCAATAAAAAATTGATGACCGACAATGGCTGCAACATCGAAAGCCTGGTCGATCAAGCGGAACAGCTGGCAGAACAGGGGCAAACCCCGATGTTTATGGCGATTAATAACAGTCTGGCAGGGATCATCTCCGTTTCAGACCCTATCCGGGCCGACTCACAGACAGCCATCAAACGGCTTCATAAACTGGGTATTACCGTGGTTATGCTCACCGGAGATAACCGGTTAACAGCACAGGCCATTGCCAGACAGGCTGGCATCGATGAGTTCCATGCCGAAGTTCTGCCTGAAGATAAAGCCGGGCATGTGAAAGAACTGCAGCGTCTTCTATCCGGGAGCGGTCATAAAGTGGCTATGGCAGGTGATGGCATCAACGATGCCCCGGCCCTGGCCCAGTCCGATGTTGGCTTTGCCATTGGCACCGGGACCGATGTTGCCATTGAATCGGCGGATGTGACCCTGATGGGCGCATCTCTTCACGGTGTCGCAGATGCTATTGAACTCTCAAGAGCAACACTGAGCAATATCAAACAGAACCTGTTTGGTGCCTTTGTCTACAATTCCTTAGGCATACCCATTGCCGCAGGCATCCTGTTCCCGTTTACCGGCATGCTGCTCAATCCGGTTATCGCCGGTGGTGCCATGGCACTGTCGTCGGTTACCGTGGTGTCCAATGCCAACCGGTTAAGGTGGTTCAAACCATCAACGAGTAAACATCAATTGTCATAAAATCAGGTGACTGGCAATGTCAAGGTAACCTCCAGCCCGCCTTCCGGATGGTTACGAAGTCTGAGGCTGCCACCATGAATCCGCGCCAGGTGGCGAGCGGTGATCAGCCCAAGACCGTTACCGTCCGGGTTCTTCTGGCAGCCGTAGTCCAGCCGGAAATAAGGTTTGAAAATCGTTTCTTCCATCCCCTCTGGAATACCGGGTCCATGATCACGGACAGTAATGATGACCTGATCGGCTAGCCGCTCAATATAAACATTGGCCGGTGCCCCATAAACAATCGCATTGCCAATCAGGTTCTCCAGACACCGTTTAAGCGCCAGCGGTTTGCCGGTGATGTTATAACGCCCGTCACCCTCAGGATGATTCACGAACGGTGTATGCAGCCAGGCCCTCTGCCCAACTGATTGGGCAGCCAGTGTCATGTCATTCAGCATTCTTTCCAGATCAACCACCCGGGGGCTTTCATGGATATCGGTATTGCTGACCACCTGCAGGGCCGACTTGACCATGATTTCCAGGTGTTCCAGATCATGGATAAACGGCTCCCGCTGGGCGTCATCATCCAGCATTTCGGCTCGCAGGCGCAGTCGGGTAATCGGCGTTTTCAGGTCATGGGAAATCCCTGAGAACAGCTGTTTCCGGTCATTCATATAATGACGGATATTCTGCTGCATCTGGTTAAAAGCCCGGGCCGTTCTTTCATACTCCAGACAGCCCTGTTCAGGAATGGCCACAGGCTCCAGATCCCGCCCAAAATCGTTTGCTGCTTTGGATAACGCCGCAAAAGGGCGAACCATAAAATAGATAGCCATGGTCGCAAATACCAGCAGCACCAGCATCCAGATCAAATAGGAAGTTTGCAAAGGTGCCGGGGAGGAGTCATCAGCCGAGAGAATGGATGAGTCTGGCATCAGGGTTGCCAGGTATAGCCACTCACTGTTTTCAAGCTCAACCTGAATCACCAGAACCGGAAGATCCAGAGGCTCAACCAGTAACGTTTCCCGACCCCGGTTATCGGGCAGATCCTGCAGCAGCGTTTGATTATCAAACACCTTCAGCGTTTCCGGCCGGGAAAAAGCCACCTCGACCCGACCACTGATATGATTGGCGTTTTTAAGTACTGCCTTAAAGACATTCACCACCGTTTGATGGGCCAATGAGTTCTCATAAGGCACCAGTTTAATAAACTCCGGATTCAGGGTGATGAAGTAACGGGCTCCTCCCATGTAACGCAGTTTGTTGATAGCGGCCTTGCGGAGTGAGGCAGGCAATGTCACAAAATATTCAGTGGTAGCCGACATACGCAGCGCCACACTGGTTGCAACTCTGGCAAGCGCTTCCTGCCGGTCACTCTCGGTTTCCCGCTCCCAGAGATGATTCACCAGAAGCTGGGAGGTGAACACCAGGGCAAACATCACCATCAGGAAACGGCCGGCCAGCGTCCTTGGTGAGCACTCATGAAGCTGGTGTTTGAGGATTTGCCAATACTCTTTTATGACGCCGCTCATCCTTACGCTCACGAAAGAACAGGCACGGCAGCATCATGGGAAAATCGAACCTCGGTTGCCATCAGGTATCCGGCACCTCGCACGGTTTTGATGATCGCCGGTGACCTGGCATCATCGCCCAGACACTGGCGGAGTCGGCTGATATGGACATCAATAAAACGGTCAAGTGGATCTGAACCGCGCTTGCGGGTTTCGCCCGCAATATACTCACGACTCAACACCCTGCCGGCATTGTTCACAAAGAGCATCAACAAGTTGTAGTCAGCACCAGAAAGCGGCAGGGGTTCCCCTTCCACATCAGACAATGACCGGGTAACCATATCCAGGCAAAGGCCATGAAAACAGCAAAACCGTGAAGGCGGCGGTGCCTCAGCGGTCTGCTCACTGCGCCGGAAAATGGCTTTAATTCGAGCCAGTAGCTCCCTCGGGTTAAAGGGTTTGGCAAGGTAATCGTCTGCCCCGATTTCCAGACCAACAATACGGTCCATTTCATCGGATACGGCAGTGAGCATGATCACAGGGACTTTGGTAAAGGTTCTCAACTGCCGACAGACATCAAAGCCATCGATACCCGGCATCATGATATCCAGCACCACCAGCGCATTCCGGGTTTCTTCCACGGACAGTGATTGGAACCGTTCCAGAAAAGACTCACCATCCGGTGATGTTTCTACAGCAAAACCATGCTTTGTCAGGTATTCAGCCAGTAACTGCCGAATGCCATCATCATCATCCACCACAAAAATCCGGTGCGATGCCCTCATCGTTCCCCCTAACCATATAATTACCACGTCGTCAGTCAGGATTATCCCAATCAGCGCTGAGCAAAACTATTGATCCCTGACAATATGGACGTCGATCGACGTACCTATTTATGACCGCTGTGTTAAGACTTTGTTACATTTCGTTGAGCTGCCTTACCCTAACAGCAAGCACTATTTGGTACCATCAAAACACACAAAAATTCACCGAAGGACAACCATGAAAAAAGTCACAGCAATGGCTGCCATGATGGCAGCGATGACCATTGGCAGTGCCGCTCAGGCCAGCACGACCCTGGGCGTTACCGTTTACAAATACGACGATAACTTTATGGCAAGCGTTCGCCGGGCTATCGAAGCAGAAGCCGGCAAGGTTGACGGTGTTCGACTGCTGATGAACGACTCGCAGAACGATCAGTCCAAGCAGAATGACCAGGTTGACGTTATGCTGGCCAGAGGGGTGGATGCGCTGGCGATAAATCTGGTGGATCCTGCCGCCGCTCCGGTCATCATTCAAAAAGCCAAGTACGACGATGTTCCCATTGTCTTCTACAATAAAGAGCCCACCCCTGAAGCCCTGGCCAGCTATAAGCATGCTTACTACGTTGGCACTGACTCCAAGGAATCAGGCATTATCCAGGGTGAACTGATTGCTGAGCACTGGGCCAAAAACTCAGCCTGGGATCTGAACGGTGATGGCAAGATCCAGTATGTATTACTGAAAGGTGAGCCCGGCCACCCGGACGCAGAAGCAAGAACGTCTTATGTCATTTCTACCCTGAATGACCGGGGCTACCCGACGGCAGAACTCCACATGGATACCGCCATGTGGGATACCGCCATGGCAAAAGACAAGGTTGATGCCTGGATCTCTGGCCCGAATGCCGACAAAATTGAAGTGGTTATCGCCAACAATGATGCCATGGCCATGGGCGCTATCGAGTCCCTGAAAGCCGCCGGTAAATCCGCCATTCCCGTGTTTGGCGTTGATGCCCTGACAGAAGCACTGGCACTGATTAAAGGCGGGCAGATGCAGGGAACCGTACTGAACGACGCCAATAACCAGGCCAAAGCCGCTTTTCAGTTAGCCAACAACCTGGCCAATGGCAAAGCTGCCGGTGAAGGCACCAACTGGAATATCGAAAATAAAATCGTTCGCGTACCTTACGTGGGTGTCGATAAAGACGACTTGTGACAGGCAGGTTAAGGTCTGACTACCCCCTCGTTCCCACGCAGACGCATGGGAACGAGACGAAACCAGCCTGAATCTTTCAACTCCGTTTCTTATTCAAAAGAGCAGCCTCCCGGGCATTTGTGCTGCCTTGCCGGATGCTCTTTCTCTCTGAAAAGTCAGAATGCTATGGATACCAGCAACCATTTGATTAACGACAGTGAATGGCTTCTGGAAATGACCGACATCAGCAAATCATTTCCCGGAGTAAAAGCCCTGGACCGGGTTAATCTAAAAGTGCGTCCTCACTCCGTCCATGCCCTGATGGGGGAAAATGGTGCCGGTAAATCAACACTCTTAAAATGTCTTTTCGGTATTTATGAAAAAGACGAAGGCAGTATTTATTTTCAAGGCAAGCCCACAGAATTTACCTCATCAAAGGAAGCACTCACTCACGGTGTTTCCATGGTGCATCAGGAGCTGAACCAGGTATTGCAATCCAGCGTGATGGACAATGTCTGGTTGGGGCGTTACCCAAAAAAACATGGTTTTATTGATCACAAAACCATGTACGACGAAACCAAAAGGATCTTTGACGAGCTGGATATTGATGTTGATCCAAAAGATAAGGTGGCGGATCTGTCTGTTTCCAAACGACAGATGGTGGAAATTGCCAAGGCATTTTCCTACAACGCCAAAATTGTCATTATGGATGAACCGACTTCGTCCCTGTCAGAAAAAGAAGTCCGCCACCTGTTTACCATCATTAATAAATTAAAAGAGCGTGGCTGCGGTATTGTCTACATCTCCCATAAGATGGAAGAAATTTTTTCTATCTGCGACGACATTACCATACTTCGGGATGGTCAATGGGTGACTACCCGGCCACTGGCAGGTCTGGATATGGACCAGATCATCAGCCTGATGGTGGGGCGGGAACTGACCCAGCGATTCCCTCAGCGGGATCACCAGCCGAAAGAGGTGATCCTTCAGGTTGAGCATTTGACCGCCAAAAACCAGCCCTCCATACAGGATGTCAGCTTTGAACTCCGTAAAGGGGAAATTCTGGGTATCGCCGGTCTGGTGGGTGCCCGTCGTACCGATGTCGTGGAAACCATTTTTGGTATTCGCGATAAAAGCGCGGGCGTTATCAAGCTGCATGGAAAGACACTGGACAATAAGGATGCATACCAGGCCATCCAGAATGGCTTCTCTCTGGTCACCGAAGAGCGACGTGCGACGGGTATCTACGCCACACTTGATATCACCTTTAACGCTCTGATTGCCAATATTGAAAAGTACAAACAACGTTTTGGCTTATTAAGTAATCAGACCATGGGGGCGGATACTCAGTGGGTCATTGATGCCATGAAGGTAAAAACACCCGGTCATAAAACGCACATCGGCTCACTCTCCGGCGGTAACCAACAGAAAGTGGTCATTGGCCGCTGGCTTCTGACCCAACCGGAAATCCTGATGCTGGATGAACCGACCCGGGGGATTGATGTGGGTGCCAAGTTTGAAATCTATCAGCTGATTCTGGACCTGGCGAAAAAGGATAAAGGCATCATTATGATCTCATCAGAAATGCCTGAGTTGCTGGGTGTCACTGACCGCATCATGGTAATGAGTAATGGTCGGGTTGCCGGCATTGTCAATACCCGGGAAACCACGCAGCACGAAATTCTTGAACTGGCTGCACGCTATCTATAACGCATTTTTTATTTACTAAAACGAACAAGGGGAGAGACTGCCATGAGTGTTGCCAGCAGTCTGACGGCGGGAAAACAGCTGAGTGTTCTGCGCCTGGTAAAAGAAGGTGGTATCTATGCGGTGCTACTGATTCTTCTGGCGGTGATCATTATACAAGAACCGTCGTTTGTAAGTTTAAGAAACCTCAGCAATATCCTGACCCAGTCGTCGGTCAGAATTATTATCGCCCTGGGGGTTGCCAGTCTGATCGTTACCCAGGGAACCAACCTTTCTGCCGGTCGTCAGGTTGGTCTGGCAGCGGTCATCTCGGCAACCCTGTTGCAAGCCCTGGAAAATGTCAACAAAGTCTTCCCGGAGCTGGGGCCACTGCCGATCCCTGCCGTTATCATGATTGTCTGTGCCATTGGTGCATTGATTGGTCTGGTGAACGGGCTGGTGGTCGCCTACCTGAAAGTGACGCCGTTCATCGCCACCATGGGTACGATGATTATCGTCTATGGCGTGAACTCCCTCTACTATGACTATGTGGGCGCTTCGCCAGTGGCCGGTTTTGCCTCTCAGTTCTCCGAATTTACCCAGGGCTTTATCCGACTGGGTGACTTCCGGCTTTCCTACATCACCTTCTATGCGGTTATTGCCATTATTTTCAGCTGGGTACTGTGGAACAAAACCGTCTTTGGCAAAAACATCTTTGCCATCGGTGGTAACCCGGAGGCGGCCAAAGTCTCTGGTGTCAACGTACCACTTACCCTGCTGAAGGTGTATGCGCTTTCCGGTGTGTTTTATGCCTTTGCCGGTCTTCTGGAAGCTGGCCGTATCGGCTCTGCCACCAATAACCTGGGTTTTTTGTATGAACTGGATGCCATTGCCGCCTGTGTGGTTGGCGGAGTGTCTTTTGCCGGTGGCGTCGGCAGTATCATGGGCGTGGTCACCGGCGTATTGATCTTTACCATCATTAACTACGGTATGACTTATATCGGCATCAACCCTTACTGGCAGTTTATTATCAAGGGGGGGATTATTATCTTTGCCGTAGCTCTGGATTCCATGAAATACGCCAATAAAAAATAGTCGATAAAACGACGATGTCGAAGCACTGGCTCAGCAGAAAATTGTAGATCACATGGTCTGATCAAGAAACGCAATCACCTGTTCAGCCAGTGCTTCCGGCATTATCTCCACCGATATTTCCAGGTGTCGATGCAACTCACCTCTACCCAGCAGCCCGGATAACATACCCTGCAAACCCCGTTGCTGACGATCGACTTCAAACCAGAGTTTAAGCTGTTGCTCATCGCGCCAGGCAACAATTTCCAGCTCCCGCCAGCGGCCAAGAAACTTCCCGGAGACCGGGATAAATTCAAACTCCTGAACAAACGGCAGCGCAAAGCCACTGGCGGCTTCACACTCCGCCTGGCGCAACTGCAAACCGGCGTTGGTGAGTCCATCAAACAGACCGGCCAGCAATGCATCCGGCCTTACTACCAGCAAGTCAGTATCCGAAGGATCTATGGCAAACTGGATATCCAGCCCGGTTTCCAGCCATACCTTACCCTCGCCCAGGGTAATGGGTGTGTTATAGGGCAAAATAAAACTGGCATTGAATATTCGTTCTTCACCCGGAGCAATGATAAAGGTTTCCGGTAGTGACCACTGGCTCAAAGAGCAGGTCTGTTTTACCTTTTCAGTCACGGTTCCTTCATCACCGCCCTTACGCTTTTCCAGCTCGGCAAAATATTGGCAGCAGATATTCAGATAGATGTTATCAATCTGTTGTTCAGCGGCACCCCCGTTAACCCGAATGGTGAAATCCACCCGTTTACCCGGAATCAACTCTGGCTGCTCGAGCACGGCATCCACTTTGGCGGCACCTATCGACAACGACGCCATTGCTTTTTTCAGTAGTGACATAGATATACAACAACAAAACAGTAAAATCAGTCTGTGCAGCTGATCATTGATGATCAGAACACAATTCATATTGGCCAAAGTCGCCCATGATAAGCCCCATTTCCTGCCCGTCAAACTCTCTTCACTGACTCAGCCGGGCAGCGAGTCATTCATTATTCTGACCAGGTTCCGGCAGGTTATGTGCAGCTATATGTGCGTCAGTTTCTGCATAGGAGAGTATTTCTCTACAGCCACTCAGCGGACAGTACACAAACAACCTGCCAATCTCATCCATGCTGGAAATATCGTAGTTTTCCAGTTTCTTGTCATCGCCACACCGACGATTGGGACAGCGTTGTTCATTACTGATCCAGCACTGGTTACAAACCCGGTGGCCGCAAACCGTAACTTTGGTACCCTGCAAAAAATAAATATTACACCCTGAGCACGTCGCTCTGGATGACAGCGTCTCCATAAGCTCTTTGTCATCAAGGCTCCTCTTGGCTATGGTCGCCATATTACCTGCTGAAGTCACGACATAATCCAGTTTCATCCCGGGCATACAGTTCACTTGTCAATACTGTGTGATCGCAAAAAACCGGTACCTTCAGTGCGCAGCAAAAACATGTATGCGACGATCTTTTCTTTTTAGTAGACGGTAGTCTGGTATGGTTCTTTGCGATCACCAAGGAGGGTTGGTATTTCTCCATATACTGTACATCATGGGTCATTACCTGAAAGCCTCTTCCACAGGTTTCGGTCAGTTCAGTTCAGCAGCCAATGTCAGGTAATAAGGTACCGATGTACGCACTGTTCGGACAGCACTCAAGATAGTCAGCGAGTTCTGTTTTGAAATCTGGCATTGAAGGATCCCCTGTTTTTTTTAAGAGCAAGTCTCACTTTCAGCCCCATTAGCCTGTCGGACTGAAGACTGTCCTTCCCGGGCAATACTGACTTGCTTTGTTATTTTTTATGCCAATACTGCCCAGTCACTGAGCGATGTTCAATATATTTAACAGGGGTTAATTGACCGGCGGTTACAGGGCTTTATCTGTTATGTCTCCTGAACACAGAGCAAAAAAATCATTCAAAAATATTTTTTAGATGAAAAAACTAATAAAAATTCATATTCAAGATAAAATCCTGTGAAAATTGATGTTAAATATTGTTATATCCCAATTTAATAGGATCATGGAGTTGAATATGCGGATAGGTATTCCCAAGGAAATCAAGAATCACGAGTACCGCGTAGGCCTGACCCCGGCTGCTGTTAAAGAGCTTGTTCACAACGGACACGAGGTGTTTGTTGAAGACCAGGCCGGTAATGGCGTCGGTTTCTTCAATGAGGACTATCTGGCCTCAGGTGCCAAAATCCTGGACACGGCGGAAGCGGTTTTTCAGGCAGCTGAGCTTATCGTGAAAGTAAAAGAGCCCCAGGCTGTTGAGCGCACCAGACTGCAACCCCACCACACACTGTTCACCTATCTGCACCTGGCACCAGATGTGCCTCAGACCACAGACCTGATCAATTCCGGGGCAACCTGTATCGCTTACGAAACCGTAACCGATGCCCGGGGGCGTTTGCCACTCCTGGCCCCCATGTCTGAAGTGGCCGGGCGCATGTCTATCCAGGCCGGTGCACGATGTCTGGAAAAATCCATGGCCGGACGCGGTATGCTGCTTGGCGGGGTTCCCGGCGTTGAACCTGCCAAGGTGGTCATTATCGGTGCCGGGGTTGTTGGCCAGAATGCCACGGCGATGGCAGTCGGCATGGGTGCCGAGGTGGTGGTACTTGACCGTTCAGTGGATGCCCTGCGCTGGCTGGATGCCCAATATGGCAACCGTATTCGTACCGTTTACTCCACCTCCCAGTCTATTGAGCAGCATGTGCTCTCCGCTGACCTGGTCATTGGCAGTGTCCTGCTGCCCGGAGCAGCAGCGCCCAAGCTCATCACCCATGAGCTGGTTAGCAGGATGAAATCAGGCTCTGTTATTGTCGATGTAGCCATTGATCAGGGTGGCTGCGCAGAAACTTCCGTGGCGACTACCCATGCCGAACCGACCTTTATCGTTGATGAAGTGGTGCATTACTGCGTTGCCAACATGCCCGGGGCGGTCGCCCGTACTTCTACCCTGGCCCTGAACAATGCAACACTGCCTTATGTTCTTCAGATTGCCAACAAAGGGACTCGCAAGGCTCTGGAAGATAATCCTCACCTGTTGGCAGGCCTGAATGTTTGCCGGGGTGTTGTTACCTGTGAAAGCGTTGCCCAGGCACAAAATCTGCCTTACAAACCAGCAGCCCTGGTGCTGACTGAGATTTAACCGGCGCTGAAAATCCATATCTGATGGTTGCTGACTCCAGGTGACATCTCCACATCTGTCGAATGCCCCAGGGTGTGGAGGCGTGACCAGGAGACAGCACTTTTACAAGTGGCTCCCTGCGTCCTGCCGCTCATCCCTGAAAACCCGCACACTCTGTCAAAAATCAGTCTTACTGACACCTGCCCAAAAGATTTCCCAACAGGCTCCTGCAACGGGCAAGCACAGCACTATACTCAGTAGAAATTCCCATTAAAGGGAATCAAACATCACTAAACACCATGGATGGAGAATTACCATGATAAGGCAACTCAAAATAACCGCCCTTCTGACAGCAGCCCTTCTGACAACAGCCTGCGGCTTAAAGCAAACCAGCAGTGAAATGGCCGCCAGTGATTACCAATCAACCAATAGCATTTTCGACTGTGATTTTGGCCCCTTCTGTGCTTTTACGGAAAAGCCGCCCAAGGCCATATATTTTGATTTTGGAACTTCGGTTCTTGATATGGAAGATCGCAAGTTACTGGATACGGTGGCAGAACACATGGGTGATTCCAGGCGTATCGAACTCACGGGCTATACCTGCAAAATTGGTTCAAACCGGGCAAACCAGAATCTTTCTGAGAGTCGGGCCCTCGCTGTAAAAGCGTACCTGATGCATAAAGGTATCGAAGAAGAGCGTATTACAACGTCGGGTAAAGGCAAACACAGCCCCGCTACCCTCAACAGCAAAGGAAGTGACCGTTCGCAGAATCGTCGGGTTGAGATGAGGATCTTTCGTTAATCGTTTCTGATTGGATTGGACTACACGGTTAGTCTTCAAAAAGGTACCGGTCAGACGGTACCTTTTTTTATGTACAGGGATGTACAGTATCCTGGAAATGCAGGAGCAATTTCCAGGGAATGTACAGGGATGTACAGTATCCTGGAAATGCAGGAGCAATTTCCAGGGAATGTACAGGGATGTACAGTATCCTGGAAATGCAGGAGCAATACTCCGCAAACACTTAAAGCGTCATCACCTTCAACAAATCCAACGCACTGATTACCCCCTTCAGTGAGCGATCCCTGGTGACCATAACCCGGTGAATACGCCCTTTAACCATCGCTTCAGCGACGTGGATCAGCGGTGTATCCGGAGACACTTCAAACACCATCGGCGTCATAATATCATTGACCAGAACGGACTGATCCACCAGATCATGAAACGAGCGCTGATCTTCCGGTGACAGTGAATCATCGATCATGGTGCTGTAAAAATCATCGTCCCGCCTGGCCAGATCAACCAGACCACTGCCTGCCTGCCGGACAATATCGGAAAATGACACAACGCCAATCAACTGTCCGGCATTATTCACCACCGGCGCACCGGAAATGGCCTTATCCGTCAAAAAGCGCGCCAGCCGATCCACTGACCAGTCAGAGGGAACAGTCATCACCTTCTGACACATGATTTGTTCAGCCGTCATGCTAACTAAGGGGTTGTCATTATTCATATCCCTGGCTCCCGGAAGAAACACCTTCGGGATCAGTATGACCTATTGCGGCAAACCACTATCTTGACCCAGATCAATATTCAGGATGAACAGAGAGTAACCGTCACTGTGCCATCACCCCCGGTTAAGCTGAAGCAGCTTATGGGAATGCCATTCCCCTTCCCACAGGTTTATGACCTGTTTAAAACCAGCGTCTTCTGACCATTGCCGAAACGTCTGCACCTCTTCCGGAAAGTCACAGTCCGTGATATGAGCACTCAATGCCTCCAACTCCTGAACTGACATGGCTGTCCAGTTGGAATGCATATAAGCCAGATAATTTGTAAGGTATCGCTGCCTGGATTCGCCGGGCTGTAAAAATACATCGTAGATAAACATCACCCCATGCTCTCGCAGACAGCGATAAGCCATCTCCAGGCACCGTTTTTTGTCATCAAACGACAGGTGATGGATACAAAACCCGGCGAGAATAATGTCAAACTGACCATCACAGGACGATAAAAAATCCATCATATCCTGACAGTCAAGTTGGAACGCCACATCCCTGCCGTTAAAACGCCGGGTCAAAACCTCAAGAGCCGCAGCAGAACTATCAACGCCCCGATACGCATTGACCGTCAGCTCCGGTAGCAGCTGGAAAAACACCTCGGCATCGCCACAGCCCAGATCAAGAATATCCAAACCTTGCGACAGCGGCTCTATCTGTCTGAGGATATGGTCAGCAATACTGTTGTGCCCCATGTAGCCCTGGTCAACAACGGTTCGATAGGTACGCCACTGCTGGAAGAAATTGTCCATGCTGTTAGTCTTTTTAGATCGGGTGATCAACCAAGCATAGACGAACCCACAGCGGTTACGCCCCATTCAATAAGCGTTACAATCAGGCCAGACGAATAAAGGCATGGAGTGAATGCTTGCATGAAAACACTGGTTGTCTTTGCCCACCCGGTTCCTGAGAGTTACAACGCCAGCATCTTGCAGGTGGTGTCTGATGAGCTGCGGGCAAAATCATTTGAGGTACACACGCTGGATCTCTATCAGGAAAATTTTGAGCCCAGAATGAGCACCGCCGAGCGAAGAACCTATAAGGACAGGAACAACACCGCTACCGTCGAGAACTATGTGCAACAACTGCAATGGGCTGAAGCCCTGATCATGATCTATCCCACCTGGTGGATGGGACCGCCAGCCATCCTGAAGGGCTGGCTGGATCGAGTCTGGCTTCCCTCGGTCGTGGCTGATTTTGGTCCGGATGGGGTAAAGCCAAAGCTAACCAACCTGAAGAAGATTCTGATCATTACCACCCAGGGCGCATCCCGCTGGCGGATGGCCCTGATCGGTAACCCACCCCGCAAAATGATGAAACTGAGCCTGAAGGCCGTCACCCAATGCAGGGATATTGACTGGCTGACCCTGTACCGCATGGATAAGATTGCCAGACCCCGGTTAAGCCAGTTTCTGGACAGAGTCCGCCAGAAAATCAAACACTTTTAGTCATCCACCACTGACAGGGATGGCACGGCCGGGGCCTGCTGATGACGTAACCACAGTTTTGCCGTCATGTGCCTGGCCATATCCCGGTAGATCATGGCGATCTGTGATTCCGGTTCAGAAACAACCGTAGGCGCGCCCTGGTCTGCCTGTTCACGAATCATCATGGAAAGTGGCAGGGAGCCCAAAAGGTCGATTGCAAACTGCTCAGCGATACGGCTTCCCCCACCTTCACCAAACAGATGCTCGGTATGGCCACAGTTTGAGCAGATATGCACCGCCATATTTTCCACCACGCCCAGAACAGGCACACCGACCTTGCGGAACAGCTCCACACCTTTTTGGGCATCAATCAGCGCCAGATCCTGAGGTGTTGTCACCACCACACTGCCGGAAACCGGAATTTTCTGTGCCAGGGTTAACTGAATGTCACCGGTGCCCGGAGGCAGGTCAATCACCAGGTAATCCAGATCATGCCACATCGTCTGAGTCAGCAACTGAATCAGGGCACCACTGACCATGGGGCCACGCCATACCACAGGGGTATCTTCGGTCACGAGAAACGCCATGGACATCACCTGGATACCATGGGCCTCAATGGGCACGAAAAATTTCTCATTCTTCACATCCGGCCGGGTGCCATCGGCAATACCAAACATCTGTCCCATACTCGGGCCATAGATATCGGCATCCAGAATGCCCACCCGCGCACCTTCTGCCGCCAGTGCCAGTGCCAGATTTGCTGCGGTGGTGGATTTACCCACCCCACCTTTACCGGAAGCCACGGCAATGATGTTCTTCACACCGGCCATGGTTTCCAGCTCACCCTGAACCGGTGCCGGATCCACTTGCCAGTTGACCGAAACATCCACCGACGCCACACCATCAACATCTTCGATTTTACTGGCCAGCATCTGGGCCACCCCATGACACAGGCCTTCGGCCGGGTACCCCAGCACCAGTGAAGCGCTGACGTTGCCATGGTCAATGTTCAGGGCTTCAAGACAGCCAGCATCCAGCAAATTGTTTTTCAGGTAAGGATCCTGATAGCTGCGGATCGCCGCTTCAATATCGGCTCGGCTTGGATTCATGGCCACACTCCAGTCGGCGGGAAAATAATATTCGGTTAAATGAGGGTTTGAGAAGAGAAATTCAAGAGGCCAGCTTTACGTACACATTACCGTCGCAGATTTACTGCCAATACTGTTGATTCGCAACGTTCAGAGCTCCCTGCATTGCATCAGGGATGATTCAGTATCAGCCCTGGTCAAACACTGTCCTTAACCGATCCCGGGCTGATGCCCCATTATCCGGATCAATACCTTGGGAAATCATCGTCTCCCGCTGATGCTGTTGCGCTGCCTCTTCTGCCAGGCGGGTGACTTCTTTGCTGCGACTATCTTCAATCCCTTTCAGGATACTGGCCTCAAGATCTTCACCTTCCAGTACCCGGTTGCAGAGTATTTCATAGTTTCGCTCAAATACCGGAAAAGCGATCCGTTGTTCCTCACTGCGCAGCATCATCCAACCGGTTTCACGGGCGGCAAGATAGACCGCAATATGCGACCATGAATAGTCTCTGTGCTGTTGCGGGGCATAACAGGCCTCATAATAAGCCTGTTGGGGCTCTTTTAACCCCACTTCATCGTATCGCAGCTTGCACTGCTCACGGATATCACTGAGATCGGGAAAAAATTTAGCGGTATCAAGCGCCTTTTTTGCCGCCATCAAAATACGACGGGGGCTGAATTCCTGCAGAGAGTTTTTCCAGACCCGCTTGGCACGGATGATATCTTCATGGGTTTGGAAAGCCCGCTTGAACTTCAGGGGATAAGCATCTTCCAGCAGCGTGAAAACCGCATTAATGGCATCAACATGATCGGCCCCGGAACGGGCCTGTTGCGTACCAGGGCCAGACGCTGCCGGATCACAGGCCGCAGGTGCTTGTTGAGCGATGGACCGCTGATCACTCGCCGTCTTCGAACTGGAAGCCGTCGTCCCAGCTCCGGTCTGTAAGCTTTTCAGCTGTTGATCGATGAGATCTTTGCCCTGTTTCACTTTGATTCCGCTTCCACTGGTAAATGACGTGGGATTTGAACTTGTTCTGCCAGGCTTTGCGCGCCTCACCCGTTTCATGCCAGTACAACTTGAAATCAACCAGCTGGGTAGCAATAAATTCCAGGGGTATGCCCTGATGGGCCTGGAGAAACTCCAGAATTCCCCGGGATGGAGCAAAATCTTCCGGCAAAGGCTGCACCCGGGCACCCTCAGGGATGACAGGCTGAGCCTGACCAAACACAGGGTGCTCTTCCTGCTTGCGGGTATCCGGCTCAATTTCCCAGGGTAATGCGCCCGCATTGCGCCGGCGAATATAATGTTTGTTCTCGTCAGTCATGTAATCAACAATACCTGCCTTCCCGTTTCTGGTCTAGCTTGACCAATGATATCACCCTGTTTGCCATACGGTTTCGTCAACGCAGAAAAAGCGACACAGGAATAACCATCGTCAGCCCGGACAGGGAAGTTTGCTGCTGAAGCCATGACATGGCAATGAGTAAAGGACACAAAACCATCAGCACTGGCTCATGACCAGTCAGCGCACTCGAACCAGAGTGCTTGTGAGGCCCGCGGGTCGCCTGATGAATGTAAGCCCATGTCTTGCTGACATTATTTTATCAACGATTGCCTCGAAACATAATTAAAAAATTCATGATACAAAACCATCTTTGTACGGCCGTAGATCACTAATATAATCATCAGTTGCAAAAATTAGCGCCCTGATTTCAAAAGAATTAAAAAATACGAACATTTACTTAGCGAGAAAATAGTCAACCCAGGAAACTTTCAAACGGTCTCAATGATCTGAAGAGGAGGTTTTTTAATCAGGAGAGTGAAAATGGACCTACAATACCCGGGTTCAGGTTACGATCATACAATCCACAGTCCCCGTGAGCAGAACCTTCCCCAATCGGCCACTGCGTCGTCCCGGGAAGAAGCAAAAACGCTTTACCACGGTATGAAGACTGATAAATTCTCGCCTGATTCTGATACTCTGCAACTCTCTTCTCACCTGCATCCCTCAGCAGAGGAACATGCCAAACAGCTTCCGACCAGAAAGCGAAAAATCCCGGATCAACACTATCAGTCAGCTTTCCCCCTGAACACCAACAAGGAGAGCACCAGCCAGTCGTTTTCTGCCCTAATCGCCAGGGCAGAAGAACAGGCTGAACGCTTAAGGATTTTATTAGAAGGACACACAGCGTCGCCGCCACGTTTAACCTCCACTAAACAGGAACATCGGGCTGATCAGCCTCAATCCCCCCTAAGCAGCTACCCGCCCCAACCGGCCAGGGCAACTGAAATTAAACCGATACTCCAACAGAGCCTCGAAACACAAATCACTGAACCGGACATCACTGGGCAGTCATCATCAGAAACATGGGCGGGACTGACCGTTCTGGATGATCCAGCTACTGCCTCACCGTTTGAACAGCCTGATGCCGACACTGCGGAAGCACCATCAGGCTCAACGGACAGCGCTTTGCCAAACCAGCTCTCACAGGACGACCAACTCAGTACCTCCTCATCCGCATCTTCTACAGAAGGTGTCTATGAAATTCAGGAATATCCAGTTGATGTGGAGACAGACCAGGGATCACCAGGAAGTCCCCTGGAGCAGTTTGTAACCGCTCATGAGTTTTTCAATCAAGAACAGTATCAATCAGGGCCTGAAACCAGCGGCAGTGACGATAGTGGTCATCTCGAAGAGGAAGTCATAACCAGAGATTCCGCGAGTTACCTGCCGTCTATGGATATCACAACCGAACCACCAGCAGCAGATCAGAATCCGATTACCCAAACCATAACCCACAGCCTTGAAAGTCAAGTGGGTGAGTTGGACATCAGCGGGGCTGATAAAGAAGATGACGATGCAACCTCAATCGATGCAACAGCAATCAATAACACACCTGAGAAAACGATCACTCCACCGGATAAAGCCTCAGTACTCTCATCGTTGAGTGATTCTGCCACAGCGACAGTCAGTTTGGCTGAAACCAAATTGAGCCCGAAAAATGAGGATGATATTCAGCTAACCTCTGAATCCATGCAAAAAGAAAAGCCTGTCTACAAGAAACTCACAATAAGTGTTGTATCTGTGGCCACCCCCCGTTTTTAAACCAGCAAAAAAAACACCTGAAAGACTGGACACCAATCAAAGCACCATTGCTAAGGATACCATAGTCCCAACCACCAGAAAAAAGTCGGTTAGATGGGCTCCATCGGTGGAACAACATCGCTCCACCTCCGTTCAAACAGAAACACAAAAACCACAGGCAGAGCCATTGAGAACCGGATCCGCATCCATTTCCAGTGCGGCAAAGTCTGTGGCCGGAGCAAAAAAAGCGGCAACCGTGGGTACGCCATCTGAATTATCTGACGGACCTCGCACTCGCAGTATTAAAATCACCTACGAGTACCGAAGGAGACATTACGAAGTTTACAAACAGACGTTTTCACCAAACACGCCCCTGGACGTTATTCAACAGCGAGTGAATGCTGAAATCAGCAAATTTAAAAGCTCGGGGTACAAAAGTCAGTACCCCATACGGGCCGAAATCAGCTCTGTGATAAAAGATCTTCCTGATAGCAAAAGAACGATGTCAGTGGATGTGCCAGGGTCCAGGAACGTAGAACGTCAAGATTCTGCTGCTACTCCAGCCTATGAGCAAAAAACAGCATCACTGCTTGATCAACTGAAAAACGCAGAAGCCGAGTCGGATTTTTACTAAACGTTGTTATTTTCCTGAAATCTGATGTCAAAGGACTGATCAGATATTCAGGAGCACCAATAACTACTTAACCAGCAGGGAGGTAAATGATTATCGTCAACGATGGAACTTTTTCAAGAATAGTGAACTCTAATTCAGGTGGTTCGCATTTAAAAATATCTCCCCAGGAGGCCGTTTGAGAATAGCCTTTCAGGGATATATTTCATTGCGTTCCTTTGCGAAACGGACACGTTGAGCCTTATGTACCGTTTCCATTAATAACAATTATTGATTAAAGGAGTATTTATGATTTCTTCTGGATCACTTTCGAATCCTTCCTCGCAGGTCCAAACATTGGCCCCCTCAGAGGCATCAGGTAAAAGCGGTGGAGATGATGGCCCAGCCCAACCTGGTTCCTTTGCCGGACATAAGGTCTGTGTTGTAGGGATTGACAGGGCGATACTGCTTCAGTGCCTTTACGAATTTGCTACTGGTCGTAATAATCATTTCCCGGAGATAAAAGAACTTATGGATAAAAGTTCAACTTGGGTTTTGAGTGATCAGGAGGCTCTGCAGCTGGCTTCTGATGAGTATCTACCCTCTTACAGATATATCAAAGGAAGGCTTGTCGATGTCTACATAAAGAATAACTATATCAACTTCCGCAGGTATAACGAACTCCATGGCGAGGGTCAATGTCAAGCCGCTGTTAAGGAGGCGATAAGTAGAGATTACGCCCTACAACAGAAATACGATCGTTTGGTACCCGGTCAAGAATGGCCGGAAAATTCTACAGACGATCCTTTACAAACCAGCAAAACCCCTAAAAAAATACCAGAATCTGAAGTTTTACCCGTCAAAAATGAGCAATTACGTCGTTTGCAGTCAACTGAGGGACCTGACTCTCCCGAGCCTCAGCCATCAGAAGGCCCTGAGGAAATGGACTATAAAAACCTGGCAAACGTGTTAAGGATATTAGCTGTTTATGATGTCCAGCCTCGACAGCAGTTGAGTAAACCCTAATACCCATTCTGCCGTTAATTTACCCGAACCGATCTTGCCCCTGGACATGCCATTTTCAGGGGCAGGGGTTATGAGCGAGGTCGAAAACGGTTCGGGATCGGATAGAACGTCTTTGCCTCACTTCTTAGTGCCTCGCCTTCCAATTAATGCCAGGCTAACGCAGGACTGTTCCGAATAGGCTTTCCCCTGGACAGTTTGTATAATGCCGCATACCCGTTTTTTTATCCGACCATCAAGACAGAATCGCATGAGCCAACGCAAAATACTTGTCACCAGTGCCCTGCCCTATGCCAACGGCCCTTTGCATATGGGGCATCTGGTGGAATACATCCAGACTGATATCTGGGTTCGTTTCCAGAAACTGTCTGGCAACCAATGCACCTACGTTTGTGCCGATGATGCCCACGGCACCGCCATCAGCCTCCATGCGGAAAAACAGGGCATTTCACCGGAAGAGTCGGTAGCTCGCATTAACATCGAACGGATTCGCGATTTTGGCGAGTTCCATGTGGCGTTTGATAATTACCACTCCACCCACTCAGAAGAGAACCGCAAGCTCTCAGAAGCAATTTACCTGGCTCTGAAGGAACAGGGCCATATTGTCAGTCGCAATATCATTCAGGCTTATGATCCTGAGAAACAGATGTTTCTGGCCGACCGTTACATCAAGGGTGACTGCCCGAAATGTGGTGCCTCTGGTCAGTATGGCGACAACTGTGAAGCCTGTGGAGCGACTTACTCACCAGCAGAACTGAAAAACGCCCGGTCAGCCATTTCCGGTGCCGCCCCCGTGGACAAAGAGAGTGAGCATTTCTTCTTTAAACTCTCGAATTTTGCTGACTTCCTGAAGCAGTGGACCCGCTCTGGCACCATCTCCGAGGAAATTGCCAACAAACTGGCGGAGTGGCTGGATGCTGGCCTGCAGGACTGGGACATCTCCCGTGATGCGCCTTACTTCGGCTTTGAAATCCCCGGAGAAACCGGTAAATACTTCTATGTATGGCTGGATGCGCCCATTGGTTATATGGCGGCATTTGAAAACCTCTGCCAGCGCCGCGATGACCTGAACTTTGATGAGTACTGGCAGAAAGACAGCCAGTGCGAGGTGCATCACTTTATTGGCAAGGACATTGTCAACTTCCACTGCCTGTTCTGGCCTGCCATGCTCCAAGGTACCAACTATCGCACCCCAACCCGTGTGAATGTGCATGGTTATCTGACCATCAACGGTGAAAAGATGTCCAAGTCCCGTGGTACATTCATCACCGCCCGGACTTACCTGGAACACCTGGACCCTGAGTATCTGCGTTATTACTACGCCGCCAAACTCTCCAACCGTATTGATGACCTTGACCTGAATACCGATGACTTTATCCAACGGGTAAACTCGGATCTGGTGGGCAAGGTGGTCAATATTGCCAGCCGTAATGCCGGTTTTATCAATAAGCGTTTTGGCGGCAGGCTTTCTTCTGATAACAGTGCACCGGAACTCACCGCCGACTTCCAGGAAGCGGCACAGCGTATTGCCGGGCACTATGAAGGCCGCGAATTTGGCAAGGCGATGCGTGAGATCATGGCCCTGGCAGACAAAGCCAATGCCTGGATTGACGAAGTGAAGCCATGGGTAGTTGCCAAAGAACAGGGCAACTCTCTTGAGAAAAGACAGGTACTTCATGACATCTGCAGCACCGGCATCAACCTGTTCCGACTGCTGATGATCTACCTGAAGCCGGTACTGCCAGCCATGACGGTGAAAGCGGAGGCCTTCCTCAATGTTGCCCCTCTCACCTGGCAAGACAGCCAGACCCTGCTCCTGGATCACAACGTCAATAAATTTGAACCATTGATGACCCGTGTCGAAGCCGATAAAGTAGCGTCCATGATCGCAGCCAGTAAGGAGGTCCTGGCCCAGATGGAATCATCCAATAAGCCAGCTGAAACGTCTGCTGTTTCTTCTGAATGGTTAGAGAAAGACCCTGTTGCTGACGAAATCATCTTTGATGACTTCGCCAGGGTCGATCTTCGTATCGCCAGAATTATCAACGCCGAACTGGTGGAAGGGGCGGGCAAACTGCTGCGTCTGACCCTGGATATTGGCGAACCCGAACCTCGCAATGTCTTTGCCGGCATCAAGTCTGCCTATGCACCAGAAGCCCTGGTGGGCAAACATACGGTTATGGTGGCCAATCTGGCGCCACGTAAAATGAAGTTTGGTGTGAGTGAAGGCATGGTATTGGCCGCAGGCCCCGGCGGTAAGGATCTGTGGATTCTTGAGCCTCACGAAGGTGCCCAGCCTGGCATGCGGGTGATGTAATCGTCCTCAGCCATGGAAACAGAGCGTAGCCCGAGAGCTGCGCTCTTACGTCCATATCACCGGGCTGATTACCACGATATCCGCTTGATCTCCTTCTCTTATCCGCCCGGCGTCGATACCAAACCACTGAGCCTGATCCCCGGTAAAACTCCAGTCTTTTTGTCCAGCCAGCACGCTGACCGAAAACAGATCGGTTGGTTCTCAAACATCAGCGCATTGCAAGCCAGTCGTTTTCCCGGTTGCATCAGATAATACCAATTCCGCTTTCTAAATATGAGATCGAGCAAGTCATTTTGGACAGCTGGGCAAGGCGGAATGACGAGTAATAGCAGGGCTATTGCGAGGAATTCCAACGAAGATCCAGCTGTTCAAAATGGCTGCGCAGTTCATATTTAGAAAGTGGAATTGGTATAAGGCGATCTCAGCAAATGAAACTGAACCCGATCCTACCAACACGGTCACACTTCTTCCCATGAACTTTTTCTTCAGAAACCTGTCTTATAACGGTGGCTGTTTGACACTCAACAACATACCAATCACAAGCTTAAAGGAATAAGAGTATGCAGAGCCCCAAAATAACAGCGAACAATGTCGGTGCAGCTTTCCAATTGCAGACTTACGGTAGCAATTCCGGCAACACTTACCTCCTGTTACATGTCTTCCAGGTCCAGGAAGACCGTTACCGATTTTTTGCTGGCAAGTCAATCAACGATAAACTCCACAAAGTTCCGGTAACCTTTTCCAGGGCTGACACCTGTCATATTCCTTTACAAAACACCCTCACCCAGTTCCATGTACGTCCGATCGAAGATATTAAATCCCTGTTCCCTCAGGAAGACTCAAAGCCACCGCACGAGTTAAATCACGCCATTAACCAGGATCACCCATACGCCATACCCCGGAAGTTTTAAAGATGAATACCAATAATAAAGTTGGCCTGCCTAATGACTATAACGCTTTAGCTTTTGAGACCGTAACGCCTCAAAAAAGACAGGCAAATTCTACATGCGATCATCGACAGCCCAGTAAAATCGCTAAAATGACAACAGAAACTGAGGTTTCGCCCGTCAAAAATGAGCCGTTACCTGAGACCAATGATCCGACAGAAAATGGCACCAGCCACGATGTCACCATTGTTCCCGGCCAGAACTGCTTTCCATTACTGGCCATGCCAAGTGAACCTTTATTACGGATTTTGGGTTATCTTTCACACAGAGATATTGTGGCGATAGAAAAAACCTGTCTGGATTTAAGGAATTTAGCCGCCCGGCTGCTGACCGTCAGGAGCCAGGCATGGTACGCACAGTTCGAGACATCACAACAGCAGCAATTCACCCGGATCGCGAAAAACATCAGCCAACACAAACTGAAAGCCTGGCTTATGCAGTTTACCCGTGATGAAGTGCTGGTCAGCCGTCTTTGCAGCCAGCTGGCCGGGGAGGCAACAGACGACCTTGAGGCCTGCAACCCGCAAAAGATAACATCGTTCCCTCAACGCCTGTTTTACCGGGTGGCTAAACTCATGTTTGACTTTCCAGTCTTTAACCCGGGTTTAGTATCAGACATTCAGTGCAAGTCCTTTAAATCCGACCTGTGCCTACTCACTCCCAGTGATGTCAGCTACCTGGTAACCAACTGTGACGGTGCCGATTGCTGTGCAAAAATTCATGTCCTGTCAGCGAAGAACCTTGACCACAGGGAGATCTCCATTCATCGCTGGGGCTGCGTCAGGGCGGTCTCCCTCAGCGCTGATCAACGCCATATAATGAGCAGCTGTGGCTACCGGGCGGTAAAAATCTCCAGCCGTACTGCCACTGACTGCTGGGCAGGGCAACTCTTCGTTGCCCATGAAAAGGAGATCCGGTTCGCCACCTTCAGCCCCGATAGTCGCCATGCAGTGACGGCCAGTGATGATATGAGTGCATGCATCTGCTCAGTGGATCAAACTGGCTGCTGGGCATTAACAGCGAGGATTACCCATGAGGGGGTTGTTAATTCAGCTGAATTCAGCCCTGATAGCCGCCTGCTAGTGACTGCCAGTGATGATCACACCGTAAAAATCCATGAGTTTGCCAACGGCACATGGCTGACAAGAACCACCCTGAACCATAATGGCAGGGTGTTCTCAGCCAGGTTCAGCCCGGATGGCAACCATATCATCACCGTCAGCCGTAATCAGAATGGCGGCCAGGCAGCAACGATTTACAGCATTAATGCCGATGGCCGTTGGACAAAAAAAGCCGACATCACCCACTCAGAATGGATTTGGACAGCTTTCTTCAGCCCTGACAGCAGACATGTCGTGACGGCCAGTAGCGATCATACCTGCAAAATCTTCAGTTGTGACACCGGCAACAATTGGCAGTTTAAAGCGATTATTCACCATACCGGGCGGGTTAGCTCTGCCCGCTTTAGTCCCAATAGTCTCCTGATAATAACAGCCAGTGATGATTGCTCGGCGAAAATCTACGAGTTTGATGTAGACCACAGGAGTTGGTCACAGCAATATTCCATTACCCATAAACGTCAAATCACCTCCACCCAATTCAGCGCTGATAGCTGCCGAATTTTGACCTTGTCCGGAAACAACTCAACAAACCACAGCGTCAATCACCAAGCCAGAATCCACTCTCGTAATGCCAGTGGCCAGTGGTTGCAAATTGGCAATATTGTACCAGAAAGCGGGGTTCAATCAGGTCAGTTTAACCACGATGGCTCCCATGTTGCCATCTGTGACTGCAGCGGCAAAGCCCTGATCATTGGCATTGAGGCTGATCGCAAAGAGTTACCGGTAAAAGCCTCCCTGCACCACTCTTACCGGCTCGGCCTGGCAGAATTCAATGCCAACAGCAGCCATATCGTCACCATAAGCCTTGATACCACGCAATTTAAAGTCTGGTGCCTGTATGGGAAGGGTTTAGCGCCACCGTCGCCCTCGAAACTTACCTGTTTGCCGTTGCCGCCTCCATGCAAAAATAGTCCGCAAGCTGATCCACAGTTGAATGGTTAGAGACTGTCTGAGCATAGCGCCTGTTGCGAGGTGGCATTCATTAGCAGGGCTTATTTGCTATTCTTCCGGGTCTGTCGATTACACTGAGTCGATTTCATCCTGGGTCAGATAGCGCCACTCCCCCGGCCTCAGGGATAGATCAAGGGCAATATCCCCAACCTGTTCGCGATGCAGACTCATCACTTTATTGCCAATGGCCGCAAACATACGCTTAACCTGATGATATTTACCCTCAGTAATGGTCAACAATACCTCTGAGGGTGTCAGAACTTCCAGTAAGGCAGGCTTGGTCGGAGCTTTCTCACCTTTCAATTCAATACCGCTGGCGAACCGCTCAATCAGTTCTGCGGTCGTATCTTCTGGCAGAGGGTCGGCTAATTGCACGCGATAGCGCTTGCCACACACTTTTACCGGCGAGGTCAGGCGATGGGACCATTGCCCATCATCGGTAATCAGTACCAGCCCTGTCGTATCTGCATCCAGGCGGCCAGCGATATGGAGTGAATAAGCTTTGGGAATATCCAGCAACGAGAGAACCGATGGATAGACCTCATCCACATTGGAACAGAGGGTATCTTCGGGTTTGTTGAGCATGATATAGCGCAGCCCGCGAGCTTTAACCAGCTCACCCAGCAAACGGACTTCACAGGTATCCGGCACCTTGAAGGCACTGTTTTTTACCACAATGCCATCACAGGTCACTTCACCGCGGTGCAAACATTTTTTGGCATTGGCACGTGAGAGTTCGGTACTTTCGCAGAGGTATTTATCTAAACGCATTCGGGGAAGACTCTGCATGAAAAGCGGGATGTTAATATCAAAGGAGCGTTATAGCCAGTAACAATGCAAGGAGCTGGGGAACATTCGCGCCTATCAATAAGCCCGGCAGGCTCCCGGTGACCTGATCGCCATTTTTTTGCAAAGTTGTTATCATAACAATCATTCCAAAAATAGGGATATTTTATGGCTGTCATTGTCAAGGGAAATACTACTCAACTGACAGGTTATGACGCTTTTAAATATGAATATAAAGCTCATAAGGGAATCAAGGGGATAATCAAAGGAATCATTGGTTTTTTTCTCGGTCGAAAAGTCACCCTTGCAGAAGGACGATCACCGTTGAAGAGCCATGCCCCTGAGGACCGCCTCTCGACTGTACTACCGGAGCGAAGTGTACAGGAATTAGCACCAGCAGATGAAACTCAATTGACAAAAGGGATCAATCCCAGGGACAGATCATCGTCTGTATCCACCTCCCAACCTGCTCAACTTAACGCTGATAGCCTTTCCGGTAGTGGGTCAAATGTGTGGGAACGAAGCTTCAGCCCCGCCCGCCCGGAGTTCCAAAATTCTGGACCACAGCCCCCCGTATATGTGAACGAATACCTCTTTCCCGATGAGAGTCAAAATCCCCAGAGTGAGTTACCTGATGAGTTCGATCACATAGCTCAACGCTTTAAGAAACAAATACCTCTTCTGAGTGAAGGCTCAGATTCTCTTAGTATGAAGCCCGAGCCTATTGATCAGGAAATACTGGTTTCGTTGGGACTCAGTCTGGATTTCCCTGATCAGGAAGAAAAGGTCATTATGGACTGGCTGGACAGTAGCGATTTTATGGATAAATCAGCCCGTCCAGAAACGGCTACCCTGGTCAAATACCTCATTCACCGCTGTGTGTTCAAACAAAATAAAGACTTATTTATGGATATTTGTGCATCCCTCGGCTCAAGAGCAGGCAGTAAATATCATATTCCCTTCAGGCATGAGAATTTAAGCCTCGCTTTCGTTGCCTTTCACAAACAGCTATTGTCAAATGACAAACAGTGGTCAGGCAAAGCCTGTCGGGTCATAGGCATGTGGTTAATCAATGAACTGGATAGTTATCTTAAAGAAATTGAACCACCAAAGACTCAGGAGAAAACAGACAGTGATGACATGTATGAACGCTGGGTGGATAAGATATCCGAGACAGGCATGGTTTTTGACGAAAATCAGCTGATTGATATTTCCCATGGCGGTGGGCGGTATTACTTAAAGAAGTTTCTTAATGGACAAGCCAGCGGGTATTATCATGGAGAATGCGGTCCTATCGGGATACAAGTACACCCGCACTATACCTTGTTTGATGGATTAAACAACGATAAAGACATTAAAAGACGCGAATTAGAAGAATATTCGCAAACATCATTACAATTTCTGGATTTACCTGCCCAGTTGACAGCCAAAATACCGACAAAACACTTGATTACCGGTAAATTTGGTAACGAAGCTATTATTAAAGCGAGCTCCGTCAGCGAACTTGTCGAGCCAGAAATAACCGTTCTTAATCGCTCCCTGCCTCCAGAGGAATCTGACCATCAGGAACCGGAACCCTGAACGTACATGTTAAACATTCCACGAATTGCTTTAACCATCCCAAACCACTCACTATTTTATGAATTTTCACATATTGGCTTTTCACGTCATCAGTCATAAAATACATCACCATTTATCCCCCTTCTAGAAAACCGTATTTCCCCTATGGTCGAGGAACTCCCCATTGCTTTTTTCTGAGCTGGCTCTCCATGAACGGGTGCAAAAAGCACTCACTGAACTCGGGTTTGAACAGGCCACCCCGGTTCAGGAACAAACCCTGCCCTTGGCCATGACCGGCAAGGATCTGATGGTCAGCGCAGAAACCGGCAGTGGTAAGACCGCAGCGTTTCTGCTGCCCATGCTCAACCAGATGCACACCACCCCTTCACCGAAAACCAGTACCCGGGCACTGGTGCTCGTGCCTACCCGGGAGTTGGGTCTGCAGGTGTTAAAAGAGTGTGAAGCCCTGGCACGCTATACCTACATCAAGGCGGGGCTGATCGTTGGTGGTGAGGACTATCGCCATCAGGTGAACACTCTGCGCAAAAACCCGGAGATCCTTATTGCCACCCCCGGCCGCCTGATTGAGCATATAAAAAACGGCAACCACGATTTCAGTGACCTGGAATACCTGGTACTGGATGAAGCAGACCGTATGCTGGATATGGGTTTTGGTCCCGATGTTTTGAGCATCGTGGAAGAGTGCCATGGCGAACGCCAGACCTTCCTGTTCTCAGCGACCCTGGAAGCCCGGGGCCTGGGTGAAATGGCCTACCAGGTATTGAGCGATCCTACCCGTCTGCGGCTGAATTCTGTCCAGGAAAAGCACGCCAATATCCACCAGCAGATTATTCTCTCGGACGATACCGCCCATAAAGAAAAACAGCTGATCTGGCTGCTTCGGAATGAAACCTATGGCAAAGCCCTGGTGTTCACCAATACCAAAGCCAGGGCTGAGGAGTTTGTGGGCAAAATCCGGGTTAAAGGCCTGAAGGTCGGCGTACTCCACGGGGATATGGACCAGCGGGAGCGCAAGCACGTTATGCGCCTGCTGCTGGATGGCAAGATCAACATTCTGATTGCCACCGATGTCGCAGCCCGTGGCCTGGATATCAAAGGCGTGGAACTGGTTATCAACCTGGAAATGGCCCGTAACGGTGATGACTATGTCCACCGGATTGGCCGTACCGGACGTGCCGGAGAACAGGGGCTGGCCATCTCCCTGATTGGGCCGGACGAATGGAACCGGATGTCGGGTATTGAACGCTACCTCCGGCTGCGGTTTGAGAAACGCACCATCAAAGAACTGCCGGGCAGCTATAAAGGCCCCAAAAAGCTGAAAAGCTCCGGCAAAGCCGCCGGCAAGAAAAAACCGGCCGGTAAAAAAGGCGCTGGTAAAAAACAACCGGCGGATAAACAACGTCACCGGGAGCAGAAGAACGTGGGCAAACGTCGCACACCGGCGGCCGAAGCCAAACCCACCACTGCAACCACCTCAACCGATTCCGGTTTTGAACCACCCAAGCGCAGGAAATAATACACATGAGCAATAACCTCCCTTTTTCCGCTCTTGGGCTGGATGAGTTGCTGATTCAGGCAGTCAACGAAGCGGGCTACCAGAATCCCACCCCGGTTCAGGCCAAAGCGATTCCCATGGCTTTAACTGGCCGTGACCTGATGGCATCTGCCCAGACCGGCACCGGTAAAACCGCCAGTTTCACCTTGCCAATCCTGCACCGGCTGGCGCAGATGAGAGCCAGCAAAGCCATCCGCGCCCTGGTGCTGGTCCCTACCCGGGAACTGGCCATTCAGGTTGATAATAGTTTCCAGACCTATGGCAAGCACACGGCTATCAAGACAGCTGCCGTCTATGGTGGCGTAGATATTGACGATCAGTTGCAGGTTCTGAAAGAAGGCGTTGATGTCCTGGTGGCGACACCCGGTCGTCTGGTGGACATGATCAACCGGCAGCATATCCAGCTGGACAACTTGAGAATACTGGTGCTGGACGAAGCCGACCGGATGCTGGACCTGGGCTTCCGTGACGATATTCAACGCATTGTGCAAAACGCGCCGACAAAACGTCAGAACCTGTTGTTCTCCGCCACCTTTTCCAAAGACATTAAACAGCTGGCCCATGAATTCATGCGCCATCCGGTCACGATTGAACTGGAAAACCCCAACTCTGCCGCTAACACCGTGTCCCAGTCTTTCTACCCGGTGGACCAGCAGGATAAACCGGAGATTCTCAGTTATCTCATCCATGGTGGTCGCTGGCAGAAAGTGCTGGTGTTTGTCCGCACCAAAAAAGCCGCCAACAAGGTTGCCGAGTTGCTGGCAGAAGACGGCATCAATGCCCAGCCCATTCACAGCGATAAAAGTCAGTACCTGCGTATTCGCACACTGGAAGATTTTAAAGATAACTATTTTGATGTTCTGGTAGCAACGGATGTGGCCGCCAGAGGCCTGGATATCGAACAATTGCCGCTGGTCATCAATTATGACCTGCCCAAAATTCCCCAGGACTACGTGCACCGCATCGGCCGCACCGGCCGCGCCGGACAAAAAGGCAGGGCTATCTCCCTGGTTAACCCGGAAGAGAAAAAGTTATTGGCCGGTATCCAGCAGCTGATCAAAAAACCACTGGAAATAGAACCTCTGCCCTACTTTGAAGATGGCGAGGTGCGTCCTGCTGAGATTGATGAGCCCGCCGGTAAAACCCGCAACAAGCGCAGCAAACCTGACGCCCGAAAGCCTGGGATAAAACAACGTTCGGGTAATCAATCACGCAATGGCAGCACCAGAAAACCTTCAGGTAGTGCGCCAAAGAAAAGGCCTGCTGTTTTCTCCGGGAAAAAACGGAAGTCCTGATCTGGCTGATTCATTTCAACCGGATGAAAAGTAATAAACCGGGAATACCCTTTCTCTGTCGTGTATTCCCACCGTAGAAAGCGGGTGAAAAAGGTCGCATACAATGGAAGATATTATTGAAGAACTGCGGGAACGGGCTCTGGATGTGTCAGTCCCGCTGGAACTGCCGGATGAAGACCAGCTGGTGGAAGTGGAAGAACAGATTCTGATTCCCCTTCCCTACGAACTCCGGGAGTTTCTGCTGCACGTCAGTGATGTTATTTATGGCTCCATTGAACCGGTGACGGTCACTGATCCCCAATCCCATACTTATCTGCCGGAAGTCGCAGCCAATGCCTGGGCTGAAGGTCTGCCGAGAGAGCTGATCCCCATTTGTGAATGCAATGGTGAATACTATGGCATTTCCGAAGAAGGGGAAGTGGTTCGCTGGGCTGACGGTGAAGTGACTGACGACAGCTGGCCATCCATCTGGTTATGGGCCCGGGATATCTGGCTGGAGAGCTAATGTCGAAACGAATTCTGATCATTATGGCCATGGCAGCGGAAGCCCGGCCAATCATTGATCAATTGGGTCTCAAGGCACTGCCCGCCGATCCCCGGTTGCAAAGTCACTTCCCCCGCTTTCAGGGTGAGTTTGCTGGTAATACCATCATGATCTCCCTGAATGGCACATCCAGTGAGTACGGTGTCGACAGGATAGGCACTGAGTTTGCCGCGCTGAATACCCAGTCCGCCATTGTTGAGTTTGCTCCGGAGCTGATCATTAATGCGGGCACCTGCGGTGCTTTTTCAGCCGATGCGGACATTGCAGATATCATCACTTCCGACCAGCCGGTGGTTTACCATGACCACCGGGTTCCCCTGGAGAGCTTTGACCGTTTTGCCATGGGCGCTTATCCCACTGCCTATCGTCCCGAATACTTTCAGGGTATTGAGCATAAGCTTGGGGTGGTCACCACAGGCAACTCCCTGGATATGCCGGATATCGACAAGCAGTGGATCAGGCAAAACCAGGGAATGGCCAAAGAGATGGAGTGTGCCGCCGTTGCTGCCACCGCTCATCTTTACGGCATCGACTTCCTGCCGATCAAATCCGTGACCGATCATATCGATATCGAACTGGATAATGTTGAACAGTTTCTGAACAACCTGGGCAAGGCCAGCCAAAAGCTGAGCGAAACCTTGATCAGGGTATTAACCAATATCAAGTAAAACCGGGCTGCCGACGGCAGCCCTTTTCAATAACGCAGTTACAGATTGATCCACAAGCCTGTTGGCTGTTGATTCAGTGCAGTCAAAAACGTCAGCGCATCCTGAACCCTTTTTTCTCCAGAAACGCTTTCATATGAGAGCGGGATTCTTTACCCAGCAGGGCCGACATTTCCTGAGACCAGACCCGATCCAGCTTACCTCCGGTCCGTCGCTGGTAATAGGCTCTCATAGTTTCATCATATTCAGCCACCAGCGCCTTATTCACTGGCTGGTAATGCTCCTCCATCAGCACAGCTGCCAGCGGCAGTCTGGGTTTACACTCCGGATTCTGATCCGGGTACCCAAGGCAGAGGCCAAAAACGGGGTAGACATATTCCGGCAACGCCAGCAAATCACTGACCTGTTGCGGGTCATTGCGCAGGCCTCCGATATAGCAGATACCCAACCCTTCTGACTCAGCAGCGACCACCACGTTCTGGGCAAACAGGGCAACATCAACCGTGGCAATAATGAAATGCTCGGTCATTCCGTCTGCCATGGTGTTGCCCGACTGTTCACAGCACCAGCCAGAGCGATGCAGGTCAGCACAGAACACCAGAAACTCAGCCGCCAGCTGCACATAGGTCTGGCCACCGGCAAGCTCTGCCATGGCTTTGCGGGTTTCAGGGTTGCTGACCCGAATAACACTGACACCCTGCAAATTGCTGGATGTAGCGGCACTTTGGCCTGCGCTGATCAAGTCTCTCAACAAGGACTCTTCGATCGGCTGTTCCGTGAATTTGCGAATGGAGCGGTGCGATTGCAGCAGTTCAATTACCGGTTGGGTCATGGTGTTATTCTTAATCTGGCCATTATTATTCTGCACTATTGTAGCCTTGGCTGGATTTTTCAAGGCTGCCTGCCTCTGCTAGAATTGCCCTCCCGGATCTGGCTCCGGATTTACGTTCCGGACCGCTGACCAAGGACAATAAAGACAATGACACTCTCGCCTCCAGAAAACACTCAAACAGACGCTCATATCGTGGTCTGTGCCCTCTATAAATTCGTTACCCTGAAGAACTTCACCAGCCTGCGGGAACCCCTGCTCAGAACCATGGAAGCAAACCATATCAGAGGAACGCTGCTGCTGGCCCGGGAAGGCATTAACGGCACCGTGGCCAGCACCCGGGAAGGCATCAATGCGCTGCTGGCCTGGCTTAACCGGGATACCCGCCTGAACCCCATTGAATACAAAGAGTCCCTCAGTGAATCCATGCCGTTCAAAAGAACCAGGGTCAAACTCAAAAAAGAGATTGTCACCATGGGAGTGGCAGACATTGACCCACAAAAGGCCGTCGGGACCTATGTGGAACCGGCAGACTGGAATAGCCTGATCAGTGATCCAGAAGTCCTTGTGGTGGATACCCGTAACGATTACGAAATTCAGGTGGGCACCTTCAAGCACGCCATCAATCCAAAGACAGATTCCTTCCGGCAGTTTCCGCAATACGTCGATGCCAACCTGAATCCTGAAACTCATAAAAAGGTGGCCATGTTCTGCACTGGCGGCATACGCTGCGAGAAGTCCACAGCCCTGCTCAAGGAAAAAGGCTTTGACGAGGTTTACCATCTGAAAGGCGGCATCCTGAAATACCTGGAAGAAGTACCGAAAGCGCAGTCACTCTGGAAAGGTGAATGCTTTGTCTTTGATGAACGGGTGACGGTAAATCATGACCTTGAGCCGGGCTCCTACGACCAGTGCAACGCCTGTCGTTTACCCATTACGGAAGCCGATAAGCAAAGTGATATGTACCAACAGGGTGTCAGCTGCCCGCACTGTTTTGACCTGCTGAGCGAACAGCAAAAAGCACGGTTTTCCGAGCGTGAAAAACAGATGCAGCTGGCCAGGGCACGAGGTGAAGCCCACATGGGCGCAGAAGTTGCCAAGACCGTTGTCCATCGTCGGCAATTAAAGAAAGACGAACGCAGGCAACAGCAACTGAGAACCCGGGCAGGCAAAGTTAAATAGCTGAGCTATGTTTAATACCAATTCCACCTTCTAAATATGAACTGCGCAGCCATTTTGAACAGCTGGATCTTCGTTGGAATTCCTCGCAATAGCCGTGCTATTACTCGTCATTCCGCCTTGCCCAGCTGTCCAAAATGACTTGCTCGATCTCATATTTAGAAGGCGGAATTGGTATAAGTACAGCCAAGTGGTGTTTTTTCATCAGCTGACTTGAACGGAGTGTCGCCATGGAACTCGAAAACCCCGAGAACCTCAACCCTTTTATCCTTCTGGGCATTGTCAACGAAAAGCTAAGGCTTACCTGCAACTCACTGGATCAGCTGGCCGATGAGATGGACATGAGTAAACAGGAGATCGAAAGCCAGCTTCATAAAATCCGTTTTCATTATCAGTCGATCAATAATCAGTTCGTTCATGACTGACCGGCAATTGAGGGTCTGTAACAAAAACATCAACAGACCCTAAACAAAATATTGCCACACCTGCTTTACCGATAAAGCCCCTCCCCGTACCGCATGAACCAGCAAAATGGCAAACCCCAGGGTCATCAACGGTAACAGTGGGCGCTTTTCCTCCTGGAAAAAATACCAGCCAGCCCCCATTAAACAGAGTGCCATTATCATCAGCCGGGCATCCACAGGTTCACCGGAAACCACTTCCATAAAGATCGCCAGACAACCAATCACATTGGCAATTAACCAGATGGGCGACAGCATCCCGATACTGCCCAGCAACGGAAACTTGATCAGTGCGCCACCGGTCCAGGCTTTGGGTTGCAGATCAGACGACAGGTGAAAGGCAGTTCCCAGGGCCAGACCTGCGGCAACGGCTGAAAAACCGGACGCCCAAACCACCAGCGCAGGAATACAGGAATGGGTTATTGCTGAACGGTGGGACAGCCCCGGTATCACTAAATCCAGATCCGGCAATCGAATGCCGACAATCAGACCGGCCAGGAAAAACAGAACATCTTCCATGAAAGCCATAGTGGGCCAAAATGGGCAAAGCTCTCTGGCCGCCAGAATCAGCCCCACCAACAGAGAAGCTTTCAGCGGTGCACTATACAACTTCATAGATCACAAAACAGACTATAAAACAGGGGGCGGACTATACCGTTTTAGTAGTAGTAAGCCCAGAGCCAACGCCTTATTGACTATTTATAGTTGGCAAACCCATCGCCAAACAGAGCTTCCAGGGCTTTTTCTTCCGTTATTATTTTTTGTCCGGAATTCTGAACACCATTCTACCGCACCATTTGCTTTCAATCCTGCGCAGGTAATACACTCCCCTCCACTATTTTATGCATTAGCGTTGATGACTGATGACTTACAAACTCAACGACAAACAGTTCGAATCCATTCAGAAGCTGGCCGACCATGAGCGTTATGATTACTTTCTGAAAAAAGTGGCGGACTGGGAAGAGATCTGGAGCCTGCACAGCCCCGAGGGCTGGGTAGAGCTGTCATCCAGTGATGGTGAAGAGTGTCTGCCCGTCTGGCCACACCCTGATTTCGCCAAAGCCTGGGCAGTGGATGACTGGTCAGACTGCCAGCCAAAAGCCATCAACCTGGAAGTGTGGCTGGAACGCTGGACGCCCGGTCTGGAGCGGGATAACACCATGTTGGCCATATTCCCGGTTAATGAAGAAGAAGGGCTTGTTGTAACACCTTCTGAACTGCAGGAAGCCATTCTTGGCGAGTTGGAGCAGGGATAAGACCACCCTCTTTAACCATACTCTTTTAACCACAGAGGCACAGAGACATCAAGGGTTAAAGCCATTGATCTGTGCCGCTGCTGTGTATGACCAGGAATAGTTCCGCTTACTCAATGCGCCATATGCTGGCCTTTGATCTCGTCCGTGGCATGAGCAACCACTGTCTTCTGATCACCATTACTGAAAGTGATCGTCACCGGCACTTTACTGTTTTTGGCTATAGGCTTGTTAAGGCCCATCAACATAACATGATAGCCACCGGGCTTAAGCTCCAACCTGTCGCCCGGGTTGATGGCAAGGTTATCCACACGGCGCATTTTCATCATGCCATTGTTCATTTCTGTGGTATGAAGCTCTGTTTTCCCGGCAACAGGGCTGCTTAATGAGCGAATCTGTACGGCCTGATGAGTACCATTGTAGATGGTCATATAAGCAGCTGATGAGGACATACCCGGCTTGGTAGCGCGGGCACTGGCGTTCAGTAACTGCAACGCTGGTTCAGAGTGCTCTTTTGAGTGAGCATGACTGTGCCCGCCCTGTGCAGCCATTGCCGTGTGCGCAGTCAGTAGCATCATCAGAGCCATCATACTATGTACGATTGTTCCCATAACCCTGACTGCCCTGGCATACAAAATCGTTCCGCTTTTCATTAATCAACTCCACTATTCATTAGAAGTATTATGGGAGGATAGCAATCTGCTGTGAGTTTGCTTCTAAAGGGTCCAGTTCAAAAAGAACATGATATACCGCTTCTCTGGTTTCCATTTTCAGCCTGGCTATCCAGACCATGTTGTGGCCGGTGGTACAAAAAGCGATATTGCCGGTACCAGTATACAGGTCAGTGTCTGCAAAATGTCCAGATTGTTTCTGTAAATTGAATGGCATCAACCCCATGGGCATATCACGCCCGACGAACTCCATGCTGACCTTTTCAGCAGCAAGCCCTGAAACTTCTGCCCTGATAGCCAGTGGCTGCCCCGTCGGTATGGACGCCGGCAAAATATTAAGCTTGATCGAACCATTCCCTACCCTGCTCTGACACCCTTTGTACGTGTTGCAATAAGCAACCGTTTGAAACCTCTGTTTATCGACGGCATTTTCACTCTTGTTCAACAAGCGGGATCCGTAAAATACCAGCAGTAAGCCAAGTAATAATGCTATCGGAAGGAGCAGCCGGGATAAGTGCCTTGACAGGTTTTTCATCATTGTTTGAATCAAAATTGACTTGCAGGCGGGCATTATAGGCTTTTTACTAACGGAGAACAGAAGAACATTCTCCTGAAATTCATTTTTAGAGGTAAAATCAGCTGTGACAAAAGAGAACGATCCGCTGTCTCTGTTCGACAGCCATTGCCATCTTAATTTTTCAGTCTTTGATGAGGACCGTTTACAGGTGTTGAGTCAGGCAGAAAAGGCAGCCGTCAGTCACATCTGCATCCCTGCCACTCAACAGGTGGAATGGCCTTCCCTGATTAATGAGTCAGAATTACTGTCGCAAGTGAGTCCCGTAAGTATTGTAACGGCCCTTGGTCTGCATCCCTGGTTTATTGCTGAACATCATCCCGAACATCTGAATGTATTGGATACGCTATTACAACAACGTCCCGCCGGGGTCGTTGCCATAGGGGAAACCGGGCTGGATTTTTTTGACCGGAACATGACTCCCCAGATAAAGGCCAAACAACTCGAGCTGTTCACTGGCCAGGTTGAACTGGCCTGTCTGCACCAGATGCCACTGATTATTCATGGCCGGAAAAGTCATGATGATATTTTAAAAGTACTGCGACGATACAAACCGGAGCGGGCCGGGATTATTCACGGATTTTCCGGTAGTGAACAACAGGCCGGAGAATATCTGAAGTTAGGCTTTAAGCTGGGGTTTGGTGGCGGTATCACCTACCCGAGAGCCCGTAAAACACGACACTTGGCAGCCACTATGCCAATCGACAGCATTGTGCTTGAGACAGACGCTCCGGATATGCCATTGAATGGCTATCAGGGACAGAGAAATGAGCCGGGAAGAGTGAAACTGGTGGCTGAGTGCCTGGCGGAACTACGAGGAGTCTCTTTGCCGGAGGTGGCAGAAGCCACCTCTCATAACTGTCGTACGCTATTCAGAATATGATGGTTAAGCACCATCGGCGGCTTCAGCTTCCAGCAGCTTGTTCTTACCGATATTGATTTTTCTTGGCTTCATCGCCTCTGGAATTTCACGTTCCAGATCAATATGCAAAAGACCATTATCTATGGTCGCACCGGTGACACGGACGTAGTCAGCCAGCTGGAAACGGCGCTCAAAGTTACGCTCGGCAATGCCCTGGTAAAGGTATTTTCGCTCAGTATCGTCTGGCGTTTTCTTGCCCTGGACAATCAGTACACCCTCACGGCTTTCTATTTCCAGTTCATCTTCGGCAAAGCCGGCAACTGCCATGGTGATACGGTATTCGTTCTCATCCAGCAGTTCAATATTGTAAGGAGGGTAGCCATTATTCCGGGGTGTCTGGGAATGCCCGGCATTCATGGACTCCAGCAGGTGAGCCATCCGGTCAAAGCCAATAGCAGAACGGTACAGGGGAGTGAAATCAAAATCAAAGGTACGCATGGTCATATCCTCAATGGAGCAATATGTTGATCAAATCGGCTTTTCATTATGAACAAGCCTTGGTTGACAGTGCTGCTTTGAGCCACTGTTAACCCTAATATATGTACGTTTAATTCGATTCCAACCCCTGCGTGTTATTTTTTTTAAAAAATGTCCAGGTGGTAATCCAGCATCCGGTCACCATCGAACAGATAGCGTCCTTTGAACCTGTTCCCCTTCAGCATTTCAGGTAACCAGATAATGTCGTCTGCCCACATTTCTTCATAGGGTATCTGATCAAGGGAGAACCACAGCGGTATGGCCTCATCCGTCTCTGTCGGTGAGCCGGTGAAATCCCTTGCCACATAGGTATGCACGTGAATAGAGTAGCCATCGGTAAACTGGAAACAGCTCTCTCCACAGAACTCAGGATTCACCGGGGTGATGCACAGTTCCTCCTGCACTTCGCGGATGGCGCACTCCAGCAGGGATTCACCGGGCTCAAGTCGTCCTCCCGGCCCATTGATTTTTCCGGCCCCCAGGCCACGCTTTTTACGAATCAGCAGAATTTGCCCATCCTTGATAACAAATGTCAGCGTAGCGGGGTCTTTGGCCTGCCAGGAGCTCCAGTCAATATCCTGCAATGATTGCATCAATCAATTCCTGCTTAAAGATAATTAACATACCTCAGCTTCGCGTTGGGAGGCAGCATTATTGATAATGTTTTTGTTTATGGGGATTAACGCTTTTCTGCGCTAGTCTTGCATTGGTAAAGGAGCCAAAAGGTCATACAACAACGGTTATAACGCAGTGCCTGACAGTTGGAGTTCTTTCCCCGGCTCATGAGGCACTTAATTGTCTTCGTCTAATCCAGGAGTTTAACAATGAATCCAATTCATTCAGAGTTGTTGCCCGGTTCTTTGGCGGGCCCTCCGTTAGCAGCGAGTGCTCTGCCCGAGTCAGCTCCTGAAAAATGCATTGTATGCAGGGACCCATTGTTCAGTGGACGGTCTGTTGTGATATTGCCATGTCAGCACAGATTCCATAACGCCTGCAATGATATCTGGATTGATAGTCGCCAGCTGGGTGACTGGGCTTGCATCCTTTGCAATACAACGCCCAAAACTCTTGATATTGTTGCTTTGAATGATGACCGATACTCATCTCTGGCAAGCAGTTCTGAAAGCCTGAAACTGCAGCTGTTCAAGGCTTGTCAGGACGGAAGTGTCGCTACAGTGATCGGCGCTGTGGAGAAAGACCCATCGCTGATTTCCGGAAAAATTAAGCTTGAGGACCGCTTGGGACACTATAGGCCCATTCATGTTGCCTCCATCAACGGGCATGTACCGATTGTCAAGTTTCTACTTGACCAGGGGGCCGATATTAATTTGCCAGAGGCGTTCGGTAAACTTTCTCCCATTGAACTGGCCGCCACCGAAGGCTTCGTGGAGTTGGTCAGCTGTTTGATTGAGCGCGGTGCCAAAGATTTAAATTCATCACTCCTGTTCGCCACTCATCATGGCCACGTCAACGTGGTTCGGAAATTGATCGATAACGGAGCTGACATTAACCATACGCTAGAGATCATTTTGCGCAACAGGTTAATCCGGTATACCCCTCTTGTCAGTTCTGTTACTTCGGATTCTGCTGCACAGCTGGTTAAGTTGTTAATATCGAAAGATGCCAAAGTGACTGGTGAGGCACTGTGGGTTGCTATTGGATTTGGCAAGCTGGATATCGTTAAACTCTTGATCACCCATAAAGTCGATGTCAACGCCATGGATGGGTGGATAATCTGCAGTGCAGCCAGATATAATCAACTGGAGACCGTCAAGTTGTTACTTGCCAACGGTGCCGAGATTGATAAGCCTTACGATGTTCAGACCGCTCTTGGGTACGCAGCTGAATACGGCTGTGTTGAAATGATTCATTTACTGGCAGATGCTGGTGCCAGTCTGGAATCCACAGTATTGTCCAATGGCAAAAGAAGCCTCAGTCCTCTGTGCATTGCTACTCATGCCTGGCAGCAGGACTGCATCAAGGCACTTATCGAGCGGGGCTCCAGGATTGATAACGCCGATTTTCGAGGTCTTACACCGCTGACCCAGGCCATTATCGCCAATAATATCGACCATGTCAGAGAGCTGGTTGAGCATTTCCACGCGTCGGTGAATTGTTCTCCAAATTATTCTATACCCCGGGCAAATATAATACCCCATGAGTTATTCAGGCGCAGGGAGCAGTTTGTTATCTCTCCGCTGGCATTTGCCGTGCATTTGGGTAGGAGTCCAATCACTCAGTTTCTGATTGATTCCGGCGCAGAGGTTAATGCCCTTCACGGGTTGGCACTGCGACTGGCAATTGTACATAACAATGCCGGGATTTTATTGCAGCTGATTCATGGCGGTGCTGACCTTTGTGGTGTTTTTGATAACGGAGAGACGCCTCTGGCATTAGCAAATCGGCTGAAACGTTCGACTTTGGTTATGGAACTCTTGAGTCATGGGGCACCGGCTTCTGAAATCAGTCTGGCAGCGGATTTTCGAGATTTGAGCATTGTTTAAGTGCTGAAATGTGCACGTCAGGCCTGTCATTTCTGTGATTTCTTCCTATTTTAACCGGATGCCAATAGAATGCAGCTCTCGACCACTGTTGTATAGGGTCTGATCAATGAACACTGACCTGCGTAAACAAATTCTGGATGCCTTCAATTTCCGTCACGCCTGCAAAAGCTTTGATGTCAGCCGGAAAATACCCGATGAGGATTTTAACTTCATTCTGGATGCCGGGCGCCTTTCTCCCAGCTCATTTGGTTTTGAACCCTGGAAGTTTCTGGTCATCCAAAATCCTGAGTTAAGGGAAAAGATCAAAACCGTCAGCTGGGGAGCCCAGGGACAGTTACCCACCGCCAGTCACTTTGTCATCATTCTGGCCCGCAAAGAAAATAGCATGCATTATGAGTCCGAATACATCCTGGATCACATGCGCAATGTTAAACAGCTGCCTGAAGATGTCGTGGATATGATCAGCGAGTTCTACCGCGACTTTCAAAACAGTGACTTCCGGCTGACCGAGTCACCCAGGGCCATGTTTGACTGGGCCTGTAAACAGACCTATATCGCCCTTGGTAATATGATGAGCGTAGCCGCCCAGATTGGCATTGACTCCTGCCCGATTGAAGGTTTCAACCGTGACAGGCTGGAGCCACTGATGGCACAGGAGGGTCTGCTGGATAGCGGGGAGTTTGGCGTCAGTGTGATGGTCGCCTTTGGATACCGGGAAAACGAGCCTTACCCAAAAACCCGCCACCGGCAGGCGGCAGTTGTCGAGTGGCATTAATCTCCGGTCACTCAGCAAGCTCACTGAGGCATAACAGCGTCAGGCAGTTGCTCTCAAAGCCACCGGTATCGATAAAGTGGGTATTTCCAAGGGTAACCGGTTGATCAACAATGGTATGACCACAGAAGATGTGGTCAATACCGGCCACCACAGAATCATCCTCACTTTGAATCCGGGTCCTGGACCATTGCATCGCCCGGACGAGGTCCGGATCAGATGCTATTTTCTCCGGATTCCAGACCGGCAACGGGTACTCAGCATGACAAATGGCCACCTGCCTGTCGCCAGGAAGATCAACCGAGATCAGAACCGGCTGTTCAGAAGCCATATCCGCATACCTGTTCATTCTTTCTGATGAGACCTGCAGATGCCAGTCACCGCCACAAAGCACCCACTGGGCAATCTCATGGGCGGATGGCTGTCTGACCGTATCAATCATGCACTGCTCATGATTGCCACGAACACAGTGAAACCATGGTTCCTCCATCAGAGAGAGGCACTTCTCGGAAGCGGGTCCCCGGTCGATCAGGTCGCCACAACTGAAACAACGATCTTTTTCCCGGTCAAAACCGACATTGGCCAGTGAGGACATCAGGAGATCGTACATGCCATGCAAATCACCAATAACAAAATCACGGCCAACGATATTCTGACGAAAATGCTGGTAAAACATAAATCCTCCCTGGATTTCTGATTAGCGTTCAGGTGTGTACATCCATGTTTACGGTTTATCCTTCATTACCAGTTTAGCCACGCCATCATCGGGATTGATGACGGTGGTGAATTGCCGGTGACTGGTCAGAATGTTGTTAAGCATCGGCTCCCGGGCCAGCTCCCTGAACGACAAGGGCATATCAGCAGCTAACTTGCCCTCAGCCCTCATCTGTTCCGCCTGTTGATAAAACCTGAGCATCACTGGCAGCACTTTACGAACGGTTTCCGGTAACCCGGCCACAGCAATGGCATTGGCATAAACGGCAGGCCCATAGGTTGCGGGTGGTTCAGCCAAAGCCGTTAATTGCCGTCTGCTGTGCTGAACCCACTGCTTCTGCTGATCCTCTGGCAGACTTTTAAAGCTGGCGTATAACGCACTGCCTTCGGCCGGGGTAAACAACCTTGCAGTGGCCCCCAGAGAGGCAAGGGCAAGAAACTCATTGGGATTTCTGGTCAACGTATTCAGTTGCAGCCATTGCCCCCGCTTTTGCAGGTAGACCTGCATGGGGTTCAGCTTCGGCTCCCTGGACAGCCTATCCAGCAGTAACTTCAGTTGATTCATGGACCGCCAGGTATTCTGGGTGAGATAAACGGAGCCTTTTGCCTCCAAATGGCCACGGAATCCGGCAATATTTACCACCCAATGGTCGTACCATAGATTCATATCATCTTGACTGATGCTCTTGTTCTGTATCCCGGAGTTAAGCACGGTATACATGGACAAAGAGCCCTCGTTATACATCATATGGCGAAGGTGGCTATGGGGCAGATAGACAATTTCAAACAACCGGGCAGCTGAAGGGTGTTTGGTAATAATCGAGCGAGCCAGCGGGTAGATCTTCTCAGCATAGGGTGCTGTAACCGATAGGAAATCCACCGAATTTTCAGGAACAGGCTTAGCCAGAGCTTTAGCAGCGCGCTTACGTGCCTCCGGTGATAAAGTGACCGCATCGAGAATGGCTGTCGCCCGGAGAACTTCATAAGGGACAGCGTCCAGCCCCGCAATCTCCCTGGACAACTGCTGGAACGATGGCTCTGACAACCTGGGAGTATCAGGGTCAGTCTGAGGTGCCACAAATGCCTTATAGGCCTCGTGTGAGCCGTCTCTTAACAGCTGCAGGCAATATAATCGGGACAGTGCTCTTGACACCTCCCGATGGATGGCCGCCGATGACCACTGTGTAGATAACTCCGGTGTAACCACTGGATTAGCCAGCACCCATGAGAGTTGCTCTATTTGCTCCCGGGTAATCTCCAGCTGATCGGCAAAATGCTTGTGGATATACTTCTTTATGGGATCCAGCCGGTTTTCAGCCACAATCAACGGGCTAACCAACAGCAGAAGCACCAGCGAAACCCAGGACAAGGTCATTGTTTTCATAAAAAGCTTTCTTTTCTGGAATTGTTGCCATGACTGGAAACCGTTGTGAGCAGACTTCCCGGGGATGAACACCCCATTAGGCGGCAAACTATTATGTCAGCCTGGGTCAACACCAATATCCGTATCCAATGCTCGCAGCAACAGGTCTCAGGAATGCTAAGTAAGATAGATGCTGATGGTTTAGTCAGCCACATGAAAGGAGCATTATTTCTTAACGGTATATAAGACCTCGCCAAAGCCTGGCCCGGATATTTCATTATTAGTCATATTGTTTTATTCGGCTGCCAAAACCGGGGCTATTCTTAATCGATGTTCCAAACCCGATTGCCATTGAACTCCATTGACAGGGGAGAAAACAGCCATGGCTGACCTCGACCTGGCAACCAGACTGGTAGACCAGTTTTTCTCAGAGATCGCTGACAGCTATTGCCGTAAGGATCTCGACGCAATCATCGGTCACTACCAACCCGATCCGGGTCTGCTTTTCTGGAACGCTGAGGGTGACACCATTACCTCTGTTGACCAGTTAATCCTCTGGTATGAAGAACTGTTCCGGCGATTTGATATCAAATCGGTCAATTTTCGGCTTGAAGAGATTTATACAGATGAAAGCACCATTGTTTCCGGGAGCCTGTGGGTACTTTCCACGCAGCGAAAAATTGGGGAAGAAAATTCCGGGGAAGAAAAGCTTGAAGAAGAGCAGTCCCTGAGAGCCACTCACCTGCTTAAAAAACACGATGGCAGATGGCTTATCCATCACCTGCATGTTTCACCAACCCACTTTCTACCGGATTGATGACTCAAACAACGCCCAAACGATGCATTACCGCATCTTCCAGTCAATACAAGCTGGCATCTTCCGTATCACTGGGAGGCATGCTGGAGATCTACGATTTCCTGATATATGGCTTGATGGCCAGCTATATTGCCGAGAACTTTTTTCCAGCTGAAGACCATATCACCTCATTAATCAACACATTTGCTACCTTTGCCATTGGTTACCTGACCCGTCCCCTGGGTGGTGCTGTCTTTGGTCACTTCGGGGACCGCTATGGGCGTAAAAAGACCTTTACCTTTTCCATCTTTCTGATGGCGGTAACCACTGCATTGATGGGCTGCCTACCCGGCTGGAACAGTATAGGTGCAGCAGCCCCCATCACGCTGATCCTGTTACGACTACTGCAGGGGTTCTCCCTGGGGGGAGAAATTCCGGGAGCCATCACCTATCTCAGTGAGACAACACCTGAAAGACGCGGGTTGGTGATCGGCATTCTGTTTCTGGCCATTATGATTGGTGTATCGTTCGGGACATTTGTACACGGCATGCTTGAAATGTACCTTCCGGCAGAAGATATGAAGGAGTGGGGCTGGCGTGTCCCTTTCTGGATCGGTGGATCCCTGGGAATCATCAGCTATCACATTCGCAAACACTTCTCTGAATCCGGATTTTTCGAAGCACTGGACCAGACCAGAGCACAGGCTTCCATACCGATTGTTCTCCTTTTCACACAACATACCCGGGGGATTATCTGCGGGTTCATGACCATTGGCCTGTGTGGAGCAACCGTGACTATCTACAGCATTTACATGCCGGGTTTCCTCTCGTCGCTACTGGGCTTTCCCAGGGAAGCCGTTGCCTGGCAAACCACCCTGGCGTTTTTGATGCTATCGCCACTCTGTCTGATATTCGGGCTGCTGTCCGACCTGATGAATCACAAACTGATTCTGGGCATTATGGCCATTGTTGTCGCCACCACTTCCTGGCCAGCGTTTCAGTACTTCTCTTCCCCAGACGCCGAACTGAATAAGATTCTGTTGATCTGTGGCCTGCTGGCAGCAACTGCATCGGGTGCACTGCCGCCATTGTTGATCAGTTTTTTTCCAACGGAGATTCGCTATACCGGCATTGCCACCTGCTACAATATCGGGTTTGCAATTTTTGGCGGCATTGCCCCTGTTACCTCAACATTACTGGCTAAATACTCCAGTAATACCACGGGGCCGGCAATCTACCTTTCTCTTGTTGCTGTGATCAGCCTGATCGCCCTGTTTATTCCCTGGCCATCCAATGATTTATGGTAATCATCAATAGCCAACCGGATAATTTCCTGTATAAATTAGCTTTAGATAACAAATGCAAGGCTAAATAATGAATGCATTGACTTGGTATAAAAGTTCGTTTTTTCCAGCGCTAACCCTGTGCCTGTTGCCAATAGCGGCTTATTCTGATGCTTATGACGACTGTTTATACAAACAACTCAAAGAAGGTGGTGATTCACTGACACTGGCTGAAATCCGCCAGCAATGCCAGACAGTTGTCGCTGAAAGTACGGAAGACGTTGATAACATCGTTGAACAGCGGTTACAGGAAGAAGAAGAAACTCTGGACAACCGGTTTGCCATCACACCTCACCGCCCCAACTACCTGCTGCCCATTTCCTACAATAAAAGCCCTAACCCAAGCCCCTTTGAAATCCGGAATATTGATGATTTCTCCAGCACCGAGATCAAGTTTCAACTGAGTATGAAAGCGCCCCTGGCCCAGGGAGTATTCAATGGTTACGGGGATATCTTCGTTGCCTACACCAACACCTCCTGGTGGCAGGCTTATAACAGCAACTCGGCACCCTTTCGGGAAACCAATCATGAACCGGAAATGTATATGGTTTTCCCCACCAACTATCAGTTCGGGGGATTTGAGTTGAATGCGGTTTTTGCCGGGCTGACTCACCAGTCCAATGGCCGCAGCGGAGAACTTTCCAGAAGCTGGAACAGAATCTACGCACAGTTGGTTTTTTCCAGAGACAATGTTGTTGTGAGCATCAAACCCTGGTGGCGGATTCCGGAGCCGGAAAAAAAGCCCGGCCAGCAAAACAGTTCCGAAGGGGATGATAACCCTGATATTGAAAAGTATATGGGCCATGGTGAGTTGCATCTGGGTTACCAGGTCCGGGAGCACAATCTTGGCATGACGTTAAGAAATAATTTGCGAAGTGATAACAAAGGTGCCGTTCAACTGGACTGGTCATTTCCAATTAACAAAAGATTCCGGGGCTATATTCAATACTTCAACGGCTATGGTGAAAGCCTGATTGATTACAACGATAGCGCTAATCGACTAAGCGTTGGCGTTATGTTGACCGACTGGTTATAAGTAGTTAGCCCGGAAACAAGGGAAACCATGAACGCTTCCCGTTAAATGTTTAAACTGCCGGACTGGTTTGATGAAGATCCTGGCCTTTGCGGAACAGGCCAAAACCCACCATGGCAAATACCACAGCAAGAACCGGACTGAGCCAGTTTAAAAGAGCCCAGGGAGCATACTCAATCACGGCAACACCCAGGGTCGAGGCAAAAAATGCACCTCCGGTAGTCCAGGGTATAAGCGCTGTGGTGAGTGTCGCCCCTTCTTCCAGAGAGCGCGAAAGCACACGGCGATCCACGCCCTTTTGATCATAGGCTTCACTGAACAGCTGACCACCCAATATGATCGATATGTAAGCTTCCCCCATGGTCAGATTTCCCGTGAAGCAGGCAATAACAGTGGTCGCAACCAGAGTGGATGCCCTGGTTATTTTTATCACAATCGTTTGGATAAGCACCCGCAAAAAACGGCAACGCTCCAGAATGCCACCCAGTGCCAGGGCCATAAGAGATAATGACAGTGTCCACATCATCGAGGTGATCCCCCCTCGTCCAAGCAATGCATCCAGGCTCTCCAGGCCTGTCGCAACCGTGCCGCCGCCATAAAGGCTGTTAAGCACCGTGGGCAGACTCTGGTCCTGCAGGACGATAGCCAGCACCACCGCAACAGAAGATGCCACCATCATGCTGGGTTCGGCGGCAACACGAGCCATACTGAGCAGCAACATAACGATCAGCGGTAATAACGTCAGAGCATTGATCGTGAAGGTATCCTTTAAAGCCACCTGCATGGCGGACAACTGTTCAGCGGGCAACGGGTTCTCAGTGTAACCGAGCCCCATCAGCGAGAATATCACCAGGGCCAGCAGATAGGCCGGTCCTGTAGTAAACAGCATGCTCTGAATATGGGAGTAGAGATCAACTCTTGAGGTCATGGCAGCCAGGTTAGTGGTATCGGAAACCGGTGACATCTTGTCCCCAAAGCAGGCACCGGAGATAACCATTCCGGCAACCAGGGGAGCGGGTATCCCCATGGTGGTCCCGATCCCCATCAGGACAACCCCCATGGTGCCAACCGTGCCCCAGCTGGTACCGGTGGCCAGGGACATCAGGCTACAGAGAAGCAACCCGGCAGGCAGGAAAAGTGCCGGACTGACAAATTCAATGCCGTAGTAAATCAATGTTGCCAGCGTACCGCTTTGAATAAACGCGGCAATCAGTACCCCGATCAGAATAAAAATATAAATCGCCGTCAGCGCTCCGCTAATCCCGGCATTCATGGCACCCCGAATGGCACGAAAGTCATAGCCAAGGGCAAAGGCACTGATGGAAGCGATCATCAGGGACAACAGAATCAAGCTGTGCAGGCTGGTTTCCAGAACAAAAAGCCCAACACTGATGACGCCAATGATGGCAGCAAGAGTGATAAAAGCATGGAGAAAACCGGGCTCTTTCCATGACGCTTCTGCCGAAGTCGATACAGCCAAACCAGAACTCCTTTGGATACTGGGCAAATAGCCAGATATAAATATCTATTTCCCAGTATGAAATACGTTATTTTTAAGAATTTGATCGTGTTATATCCCAATCAATCTATTTAGCAAGTGTAATGACAAAAATATTACTCTGCTGGACTATAATCGGGATCTCTTCCACAACCGTCAGGCGTGATCACATATCAACTGAGGCAGACACCATCCATGCCAGCCTGGTTTCCCTGCGCTGGCGGCAGAGAGAGGGCTCCAGTGGATTTCCCGGCAACATCGGTTAACCGCTCTCCAGCCACCACCATTGCAGTACGATACAGGGCCTGAGCTGGATTTTGCCCGGGTCAATACCCGAACAACATCCATTGTTATTGACCTGAAGGATCTCGCGTAGTCGTGACTGATAAGACTTATAAGTAATCTAAATATTGTTTTATTAATCAAGATGATAAAATCAACGTTCAAATTTAGTGAACTTATTACTTTTGGAATTGTATATGTAATTTAAGAAAAACAACTTTACATCGCTTTTGTTGCCACCATACTGGTCACTGCTTTCGATCCAGTTGATTCTGGAATGGCTCTTGATTCCATGAAAGGGAAAGCCCCCTCGATTAATAATGGAAAAATTATTTTTAGCATTGATGTTCTCGTCTTCTGTTTTTGCCCAGACACAAAGTCCCATTCACATTGGTGGCAAAGACAATATCGAAGAAGCGATTCGAATGACACGAGTCACAACAGTCGAGATCAAAGTGTCATCGATGTCGAAATCGTCTGATTATGAAATCACTGTAGATGGTGAAGTGATTGATACAACTGGAGTGATCCAGGCTCATTCCACCAGGAAGATTGATGTACCTCTTGTATTCAAAACATCAAATAAGCCACAGAGGTTTCAAATCTGTTCTGTTTCGATCCCCGGTGAGGGTGATCTATTCAGGACTCGTGTTTGTACCAACGCTGATCTCGTATTCATTATTTGAGGAAATCATGAAAATCAAATCTATTTTCGCTGCGACACTTTTCGTTTCTGCTTCTGCAATGGCTCTCGATGATAATCAAATGCAGTTCTCTACTGACGTTGATCCAATGTATGGAATCGAAATTACCGATGCACAAGGTGCTCTTCGCTTCAAAGGAGAAGCTGCTTCCAATCCAACGGCATTCAAAGTTATTTCCAATACCGGAGAGACATTGACTGTCCATGTCGAATTGGAATCCCTGAATACTCCATCGGGTCAACCTGTTGATAATCTTGAAGATGATCTCTATATGGGTATTGGCTCAGATGCCCACAAGATAGGCGACGGTGCTGATTTCAGCAATCTGAAATCAGACAAAGTGTATCTTGCTACAGCTCAGTTCGTGCATATCGAACGGACAGATGTCAAAGCAGGAACGTATGATGCGATCATCACTCTGACAGTGCAGCACAAGTAAGAGAGACAAATGAAGAAACTTATTGCTATTGCCGCTATGACGCTTTCCATGCATGTATTTGCTGACTCGATTCGTACTGCTGATGGAATCTCCTGCTCTTTCGATGCTGATGATTCTCCATGGAGTGTGGAGACCTATGCTGAAATGGGCAATGATGATTACGAAAATCAGTATGAAAGAGGGCACAACAATAGCGTAAGAGATAATAATAAGTTTGGTGTGAAGCTCGTGTATAAATTTGGCGGACCGGGGAGACTACAGTGTAATGATCTTTATCAACTGGAGCTTCGAGATAAAGAAGCTCGTGTAAAACAATTGGAAGCCAAGCTCAAGATGTACGAAAAAGCTTCGAAACTGGCATGGAACTGATTTGTCAAACTAAAAAATAATTTATATTTCAACCAATTACCGAAAAACATTCCCCGCAAAAAAAACCTCCTGAAATGAACTATGGCCTGGCAATATTGTCAGACCCTGTAACCAGAGTGTTATGCAAAAACAAAGCCCCAGCCCTTACTATTTCGATCAGTAAGGGATCACACCGGGAGAAGGCGTATGGAATTAACCATTAATCTCGAAAGCTATCAAAATTACACATTGATTATTCTGGATGGCGATCTTAATGCCAGTAACATCCACATTCTGGAGAATGCTGTAGAGAATGCCACCAGAATAGACACCAGCCATATTGTGCTGGATTGCACCCTGCTCAAAAGCATCAGTAGCGATGGGTTGCAATTACTCCTTCATTGCCAGGTACAACTGGCAGGACATTTCTATCTCTCGCTTTATAACGTACCTGACAATGTTGCCTCACTGATGGAGTTATGCGGTATTACGTATTTCATCCAGATGAACACGCAGGCACAGAATCAAAAAAAACAATCGGCATCAGCCTGATCCATAATAACGGCGGCACTTAAGTAGTTGGCCAAATGGAATCGTATATTTCTGGCTAAGTGGGCAGTTGCTATGCAAGGCGCAACGTAGGGAGCATAGCCGTAGCTATGTGACCGGAGTTGCAACGCCGCACGACTGCATGGATGCAGGAGATAGAGCAACGCAGGAGCAGTTGCCGGGAGTGACTGACAACTTAGTCAGAAATATATGATTTCATTTGGTTAACTACTTAACAACAGTACCGCCTGTTTCCGCTTCTCAGGCAACGTCTTCTTTGCCAATTTCAGCAGACTGGTATCGATCTTCCCCGGCACGATGGGGTAGCAGCAAATTCAGAATGACTGCCGTCAGTGCACAAAGACTGACACCCTTCAGTGAAAATTCACCCAGTGAAATGCCCATATTACCGATACCAAATACCAGCACGATAGAGACAATCACCAGGTTGCGGGGCTGTCCCAGGTCAACCCTTGCCTTAATCAGCGTGTTAAGGCCAACAACAGCAATGGAGCCAAATAGCAGCATCATAATACCGCCCATCACCGGCACCGGAATGGTTGACAGGAATCCACCAATTTTACCGATAAACGCCACACCAATGGCAATGACTGCGGCCCAGGTCATAATAGCGGGGCTGTAGGCTTTGGTGAGCATCACCGCACCGGTGACTTCTGAATAGGTGGTATTAGGCGGCCCACCCAACATACCCGCAGCCGTCGTCGCCAGACCATCACCGAGCAGTGTATTTTTCAGCCCCGGTTTTTCCAGATACTTTTTCCCGGTCACTGAACTGATCGCCAGCATATCACCAATGTGCTCAATGGCGGGGGCAATGGCCACCGGAATCATATAAAGCACCGCATTCCAATTAAGTTCCGGGGTAGTGAAATTCGGAATAGCAAACCAGGGGCGGTCAAACAAAGGCTGAAAGTCCACAACCCCCATGATCACCGCAGCAATATAGCCTGCACCAATACCACAGATGATGGGAATCAGTCGCAGAATTCCACCGGCCATGGTCGCCACCAGCAGGGTCGCCAGCAGCGAGATCGCGGCCAGGAACAGAGCCTGATCCGCAGAGATTAACCCTTCAACAGGGGATGTTGCCATCCCAACGGCAACCGGTGCCAGGCCAAGGCCGATCACCATAATCACCGGCCCGACCACCACAGGTGGAAACAACCGGTACAGTATGCCGGATCCACGCAACCTGACCAGTACACTCAAGGCGGCATACAGCACACCGGCGGCCATAATGCCACCCATGGTGGCCGCCAGGCCCCAGGATTGAATACTGAACGTCATCGGCGCAATAAAGGCAAAAGAAGATGCCAGGAAGACAGGCACCTGCCGACGGGTGATCAGCTGGAAAATCAGGGTACCGATACCCGCGGTAAAGAACGCTACATTGGCGTCCAACCCGGTCAGCAACGGCACCAGAACGAGAGCACCAAAGGCAACAAACAGCATCTGCCCCCCCCATCAGCGCCTGCCGCCAGAGCGACATCTCTGAGTGCAGGCTGTCCCCCGACTGTGCTGAATGATTCATTGCTGGATATCCTTATTCGTTACTTATCGTGTACCAAAAATCTTGTCACCGGCATCACCCAGGCCCGGAATGATGTAACCGTTGTCATTAAGCCCCTGATCAACAGATGCGGTAAAAATCTTCACGTCAGGATGCGCTGAGCAGATCTTCTCAATACCTTCCGGCGCAGCCACCAGCACCAGACAGCGGATCTCTTTGCAACCTGCCTTCTTCAGCATATCTATAGTCGCCAGCATGGAACCACCGGTAGCCAGCATTGGATCCAGGATCAGGGCAATACGCTCATCGATATTACTGACCAGTTTTTCAAAGTAAGGCACCGGTTCCAGGGTTTCTTCGTCGCGGTACAGACCTACCACACTGACCTTGGCATTGGGGATCATATCCAGAACGCCATCCATCATACCAATGCCGGCACGCAGGATCGGCACAATGGTGATTTTCTTACCCTTGATCTGCTGAACGGTCACCGGACCATTCCAGCCTTCAATCACCGTATCTTCCAGCTCGAGGTCTTTGGTTGCTTCGTAGGTCAGCAGGCTGCCAACCTCACTGGCCAGGGTACGGAAGCCCTTGGTACTGATATCGTGGGATCGCATCAGTCCCAGCTTGTGTTGTACCAGCGGATGCCTGATTTCCTGTACGCTCATGCATGACCTCAACTGTCTGATTGGAGGTGGATGGGTAATGAAGTAAAAAATGAATGGCTGAGATAGAAAACGTTTCTGAGTAAGCACTCATTGAGAGAATGATCGTGCAAAAGCTTTCAACGCCTAAACCTTCTTATTCTCCCACAGGATGTCCGCACTGCCCATAGGTTTTTACAACCGCAACAATCATGTAGTTTTCTCTTGCCCATTGACGACAACAACGGTATTTTTTCCTGCTTTACTTTTCGTGAAAACTGTTTCCAGCTCTCCACAGGAGAGTAAAAATGGTTTTTTAATCAAAAATGGACTGCCGCTCGCCAGGGTGTCCGACACCTGTACTGCATGAGTTGACTCACTGGCGTGACCGGCCGCCAATCAAACGATCAGGGTTTGCACAACATGTCTGTTGATCTCGACCATATCCGGCAAGTGATGGATGAAGCCGACTGTCTCTATAACGAGCAGCAGATTGAAGATGCCATCGCCACCATGGGACGCAACATTACCCACCAGCTGGCGGATAGCAACCCGCTGGTATTCTGCGTAATGAATGGCGGCCTGGTGATTACCGGCAAACTGCTGACGCACATGCAGTTCCCCCTGGAAGCCTCCTACGTGCATGCAACCCGTTACCGGGACCAGTTGACCGGTGGCGGCCTGGAGTGGAAAGTTCGCCCAACCCAGACCATCAAAAATCGTACCGTCCTGATCATCGACGATATTCTGGATGAAGGGCATACTCTCGACGCAATTATCGATTTTTGTAAGGAAGAAGGTGCTGCCAGCGTTCTGACTGCGGTTCTGGTGGATAAAAAGCATGACCGTAAAGCCCGCCCCGGCCTGAAGGCTGACTTTACCGGCCTGGAAATCGAAGATCGCTATATTTTTGGCTACGGTCTGGACTATCAGGGTTACTGGCGTAATGCCAATGGCATTTATGCCCTGAAAGGTCACTGAAATCCTGTGATGTCTTAAGAAAAAAGCCTCCGGTCCGGAGGCTTTTTGATTTGGGTTAATCCATGTCGCCAGTGTTATGCTTCAGGATTATTTTCCTGGTCATTTTGTGGTTGGGCAGTTTGTGGTTGGGCAGTGTCTTTCTTTTTAAATCCAGAGCCACTGAGCATTTTAGTTACCGCTTTTTGTTCATTCTTGACCTCACGGTCATATTCTTTGCTTATCTTCAAAGCAACATCATCATAATCCTTTTGGATTTTCTTACGATGGTTATCTAATGCTTTCAGCTGTTTATTTTTATCAGCATTCAGTTTTTGTAAATCTTCCATAGCCAGCATGTAATTGCCTTCAACTTCTTTCAGTTTTCCTTCTGCTTCTTCAATTTCAATCCGCTTAGCATTAATTTCCTCAAGAAGACTATCTCGTTCTTCATTGAATGCTTTAAATTGCTCTCCATCTAAGTTCATAATTTTGACTGCTTCCCCAGTCAGATTAGCTTCAGCATTGCTAGCGGACACCAACGCTTCTTCGACAATATTTAACCTGGCCTCTATTTCGGGAATCACACCGTGGGTTTCACCAATGACTTGTTGATATTTTTTTATTTCTTTATTCAGTTCATCAACCTCAGCGATTTTAGCTTCAATTTGGGGATCTATTTTTTTAAGATATTTAGTTTCAATGTCATCCACTAATGTTTTAATTGTTAGAGCTTGCTCCTCCTTTTGCTGAGTGGCCAACACAGCTTTGGATTCCGCAGCTCTCTCACTAATAAGATCCTTATGTTCTTTTTTTAAATTTTTTGCTTGATCAGCCAAAAGTGACTTTAATTTACTACGCTCTCCTTCAACTTGGTAAACTCTATTAACATTCCTGACAAAGTCTGTATAAGCTTTACTTTCCATGAAAATGTCTGCAAGTTTTTTCACATCACTTTTGCGTACTCTCTCTGATTTACTATTCAAGACCACCAACTGAGGCTCCCCACCCTTAGTGACCGGCGGTAAAACAATCACTGATCCTTTACGTAAGGAGCTCACATCCCCGTCAACAACAGCCAATATAGTTTTGTACTTTTCACGAAATTCATCGTTTTGCCCTTTAAACTCATTAATATCCTTTTTCTTCTGACTAAGCGTCTCCAAACTTGAATTAAATTCATTAATTTTTTCTGCCAGTATCTGCTTTTTGGCTTCACTGTCAGTAGCTTTTAAAGCCTTTTCAGCCTGAGGTTCAGAAATTTTTCCCCAGTTCTGTTTTTTCACCATCCTCTTGCCTTTGCCCATCACCAAATGCTTTAATCCTTTTACAGGGCGGCATTTACTGAACCACTGACGAAAATCTTTAAAAGCAATCTTTACAGGCCTGATACTTTTAGGAAGTGTTTCATACTTGTCCGCAGATATCTGGATACCGATAAAATCCTTTGGATCAATTTCCTGAATAGTGACCTCTTTTCCATTCAAAAATCCTTTTTCTGGGTTAACCATTTCTGCGTCTATAGCAAAAGGTAGTTTTTGAGTTTGATCAACTCGGTTGGTACTTATAGCGGTCATATCTATGACTCCTTCCTTTCCATGGTTTTAGAATATTTTTTGGATAAAAGATTATTTTTTTCGAAGTTTCTTACCTAATTGCTGTTTAAGCATATTCTGTTCAGCTTCAATATCTCTCTTGTCAGCTTTCTCCTGTTGTTTTAATTCTTTGCCTTTTTGCAAGCTTTCCACTTCTTTCATCTTAGTATCAAGCTCTGCTTTTTTCTCCTTCATCTCACCGGGTATTGCTTTCAACCTGGCACTACCAATTTCAATACTCTCTTGCGCTTTCTGAATTCTATTCACCGTACCACTGTATGCTTCCGGTATTCCCTCACGCTCTTTTGGGATCTTACTGAGCAGACTCAGTTCTTTTTTCAAGTCTGACAGAAGCTTCTTTTGCTCAGCAACGGATTCCTGTGCTTGTTGTTTTTCTGTTTTCAGTGCTCTGATTTCAGCCTGCAACTGGTCAACCCTATCATCCAGCTTGATACGCTGCTGAGTCAACGTATCCTGTAATTCAGATAACCTGGTATTTCTACCCTTGCCCTGTTCCAGAGTATGCTGTTGCTCCTTAAAATGTTTGAGAATTTCTTTACCACTATCTTTTATTGAAGATTTCAACTGCTTCTGCTCAGATTTCAGCTGTTTTATTTCTGAACCAAGCTGCTCCATTCGACTAAACAAACCTGAATTTCCAACCTGCTTAATCACCATATTGACCAGATCATTCCGAGCAACAGGATCCGTTGATGCAATTATCACAGGATCAGCGTCTTCAATAGGAATTTGGAGAGTTATTCTCTTTTTGCTATGGATCGCTTCATCAGGATTTTCACAAACCTTAATGGTATCTTTGTAGAGCTCCTTGAGCTTATCCAGTTCTGTTTGCTTATTAACCTCCTGTTTCTCAGCACTCTCAAGTTTAACAATTCTGTCATTGTGTGCTTGAGCTTCAAGTTTCAACTGCTCAGAGCCGCCCATCATTGATTCTTCTGGAATTTTTTCCCAGTTTTCATGCTTGATGGCTTTTTTCATTTCATTGAATGAATTTTTTACTTTTGCGCTAACGCTTGTATCAGACTGCTTCAGATCATCTGTAGCTTTATGAAATTTGCTCTTAAACTTACCTAGCAGGGAATTCTTGGCAGACTTCAGTTTCTTAAATACTTTTTCCCGAACGGTTACCGTGTCTTTTTCAGCGGCTATCTCAGCTTTTCTCAGCTCGAGAGGTATCTTTCTGGGTCCGGATACACCTGGCTCCTGGTCTGATAACTTAAGACCCGGTGTTGATAAAACCTTTACTGCCGTAATGGTCGTACCCTTAGAATTAAATGTAATGGTAACTTCATTCCCTTCTTGAAGAAGACTGTTGATCGTGTCCAGTTGCTGTAAACTAATCGAACCTGTATTAGATGCCCTTTCCATAATGGCCCTCAAACATTCCTTTGATCACTCAACCAATTGTAGCCGTGCAAGAAAACTTTAATAACAAAGCCAGCAATGATTTCAGAAAACAGGCAACCGGACAGTGATTCCCGGTAAAATAAACTCTTTGTCAAAATCATGTCGCCTGACAGACCACTTTTTCGGCCATGGATTATCTGAGCCTGTATAAATCCCACGGCAAACATTTACTTTTATTCTTTTTATGCTTAACGTAATCTCAAAATATCCTATTGAGGTTATTTATCTTTGTTTTCGACTCAGTAAAATATCCATCTGCTTATAGATTTCGCCCAGACAAACCCCACCCATAAAACACTGGACAGTAAGTCAGCAATGAAGAAAGACAAACAGAAAGTCATTGGAGAGGAATTAAGTGATGAGCGCCTGAAAGCGCTGCTGACACTGCAGCCAGCCGCTGGCAGCAGTCGAGACTATCACATTCTGTTAAGAGCCTACCGCTACCTTCGAGCGGATGATTTTGCCCGTTTTATCCCATTTTATCTGAAAGCCGGCCTGAATCTGGACGCCCGGGACAGCGCAGGGAAAACTCTGGCTGAAACCATCACACAACATCACCACGGTCAACCGTATCTCAAAGCTCTTACTGACCCGGTCAGGCATTAAACATCAGAGGCTGCCCGATACAATGGACAGCCTGATACCTGTTACCCCTGAACAGGCCTGGCGTCCCAATCGCAGTGGTCAAACAGGCCAGCCCCCCCCATAAAACACTTGACAGTGAGTCAGCCATGAAGAAAGACAAACAGAATTTAGTGATGAGCGCCTGAAAGCGCTATTGACACTGCAGCCAGCCGTTGGCAGCAGTCGAGACTATCACATTCTGTTAAGAGCCTACCGCTACCTGCGAGCAGACGATTTTGCCCGTTTTATTCCCTTTTATCTGGAAGCCGACCTGAATCTGGATGCCCAGGATAGCGAAGGGAAAACACTGGCTGAAACCATCACACAACAGCACCACGGTGAACCGTATCTGAAAGCCCTCACTGACGCAGTCAGACATTAAAACAGTAAAGGGTAGATAATCAGCAACACCGGTATGCTGCAATCGCGTATTCAATCCAACGCGGGCAATCAGTGCGCTGACCAGGCCGCAGAGTAGCGCGTCCGGAAGAACCTGAGGAACTTTTAATGCAGGCAAACAGTCAAAGAGACTTAATGATATGAGAGAATATTATGAATAACTTTCTGCACAGACTGGAATGGGCGGCTAGAAACGACCACCTCGAAGTCGTCAACTGCCTGCTGGCCAATGATGCCATTATTGACGAGCGGACCTTTGCTCTGCAATTGATGGCTGAAATCAGCCACCTTGATGTCGTCAAAACCCTGCTCGCAAATGACGCCGTCCTGAGATGCGGGCATCTGGAGCTCCACCCTGAAGTCGCCGAGACCATTGAAAAACATATCCCCTCAGCGCAGCAACCCTGCTCTTTGATGCACGGCTGCCGGGCCACCATTCGTGACCGGTTGATCAAACACCTCGTTGACGGCAAGCCGCTGGAGCCGGCGATTGATTCACTGCCACTGCCCCCCGGGATGCGTGAGTATCTGTACAACCCACTGCAGTGGTAGGTCGCTGCCAACCCTGAGCGATACACAGCATCACGTCATGGCATAACCAGAGTAAGATTTGTTCCCACCCGGGCAGCCTGATGCCTGTTATCCCTGAACAGGCCTGGTGTCCTGCGAGGAACTAACTGACGTGATCATCGCAAAAACACCACCCAGAATACCCGGCAACAGCCAGACCAGGCCTTCTGTCTGCAGAGAAAAATACGCAAGCACTGTGTAGGCTGGCTCAATGAAAGTCAGATCAGCAGCGTGCAGACCTTCTACAAGACTGATCAGACCCACTGGAATAAGCACAAACGCCATTACCCGCTCAGGTTTCGCCAGCCACGATTTCAACAGTGTCACAACAATCAAAGCAATCGCTACAGGATAGATAATCAGCAACGCTGGAATGGTAACCTGCAATAGCGTATTCAATCCAACATTGGCAATCAGTGCACTGGCCAGGGCACAGAGAATCACCCAACTGCGATAATTCAACGCAGGAAATACCCGGGAGAAATACTCACCACAGGCACTGAGCAAACCAGTGGCTGTGGTCAAACAGGCCAGAATAACTGTGATAGCCACTACCACCTTACCCCGGGAACCAAATACAGCATTGACGAACAGGTTGATAATCTTTGCACCATGTTGCGGAGCACCCACCAGCTCATGACTGTTAGCACCAATGTAACCCAGAACCAGATACACCAGTGACAAACCAACAGAAGCGATCAAGCCTGCAATCAAGGTATAGCGTGCAACCTGTCGTGTATTAGTAACCCCTTTATTGTGAATGGCATTGATGATCACGACACCAAATACCAGCGCCTTCCAGGGTATCCATGGTCTGGTAACCGTTACTAAAAACCTACGATAATCAGGATTATCTGGGTTTATCTACATCGTCAACGCCACCGCTTACCGGAGTGAGTCTTACGCAGCTCTTCTGTAGGGATTAATGTCGGGCTGTAACGTGTCCCGACGGGGTCGCCTAGACGGGGTCGCCTAGACGGGGTCGCCTAGACGGGGTCGCCTAGACGGGGTCGCCTAGACGGGGTCGCCTAGACGGGGTCGCCTAGTCTTTTTACAACCAATTTGCCACAAACTTGGTTTTCGTTAGTGGCAGAAACAAGGTAGTAGCAACCGTTGAACAAGGCAATAAAAAAGCAGATTAACCAAAATAATCATAGATTACTCGACACTGTTATTAGCCCTCGCGAAAACCATTAAAGAAGCCCTGACTCATCATGGACTCCGTAGCAGCGCCAGCTTCTACCCGGGGAAAAAGGAAAGCACCAACGGCAAAGGATAACGTTATACGCAGTAACCAATCACAGCAGCGGGCTTAATAGCTGCAGCGTATTTTCCAGCAGTTTCCGTCGAAAAGGTCTTTTTGACCAACGGTTGATATCCACCTCACCCGCCTGATTCATATACGACTGGAGCACATGAAATATCTGCTGGCCAAAGCCATCATCATAGACAATCAACGTCACTTCATAATTCAGCCAGACACTGCGCATATCCAGGTTTACGGTACCAAACAGCGCTGTTTCACGGTCCACCAGAACACACTTGGTGTGCAGCAACCCCCCTCTGAACTGCTGAATAGTCACGCCAGCCTGCAGCAACTCCTGATAATAGGAGCGACTGGCATGGTGAACCATTCTCGAGTCATTTTTCTCTGGCACCAGCAACTGGACATCCACACCACGCATTGCTGCTGACTTCAAGGCCGTTAGCAAAGACTCATCGGGCACAAAATACGGTGTACTGATCAGGAGCTCCTGACGACTTTCATAAATAGCCGTCAGCAGAACCTGCTGCAGCATTTCCCGGTCCACATCAGGTCCCGACGGCAGAACGTGTACAAATGCACCTTCCCGGCCTCGATGCTCAGCCGAAGGGTACTCATACTGCCGGTTGAACGAGGGGTGCCCCTGCCCGGTTTCCAGTGCCTTATCCCACTGCACGATGGCTCCGAGCACATGGGCAGCAACACCATCAATCCTGACCATGGCATCCACCCACTGTCCGACCTGAGCATCCTGCTTAAACAGGGATGGATCTACCAGGTTAAAACTGCCGGTCCAGGCCACCTGATCATCAACCACCAGAATCTTCCGATGGTTACGAATATCCATACGCTCCACCAACATGCGCAGAGGGCCGACTGACATGGATGCAGTAACACTGATCCCTTCAAGGCGAAAACGACGCGCCCATACTCCATTCAAAAAATCCCGACTGCCGACATTATCCAGCACAACCAGACAATCAACCCCTCGCCTGGAAGCGCGGATAACCGCTTCCGCCACCTCTTCAGCCCGACCGACCGGCTCCCATATATAGAACTCAATCAAGAGACTTTGCCGGGCATTTTCTATATCACGCAGCAGGTGTTCGATAATGTTTTCAAATTCTGAGAAGAGCTGCAGATGGTTACCCGGCAGCAAAGGAATACTCATGCTTTTTTCTGCCAATGAGAAAATGCCATGATGACTGGTCACCGGACAGCGGGATGGCTCACCACCTGAGATAATCCGGGCCAGGTGCTGATACCACTGGGCATAATCCGGATAAAGTGTGCGCATGCGCTTTAACCGGCCAATGCCCAGGCGGGGAGAACCCAATAACAGATACAGCACAAACCCTGCCACCGGCAACGCGAACAGCAACACCAGCCAGGCCAGAGAAACCCCCACAGGCCTTCGGGTCATAATCACTACAACCGCAAAAGCAATAATGGCACTTAAATAGGCAGCGCCAAACAGCCAGCTATACCAGGTTGTTTCCATGCACTAAAGTTCCGAAATTAAACCAGCTGAATTACCCAACTGTCCGGTTGACCTGCTAGGAGGCTGTTGAGGTGTTCGCCATTGCTCCGGTATAAACCAGCCGCCAAGACTATTGTCTTTCTAACCAGTCACCGGGAATAACGGGGTTTGCAAACTCAGCTGGCATTACCCACAAAGCTGCCCGGTAGCGGCCAGCCTTGACAGGTAAAAAGGGACAATGGTTTCAAACAAGATGCCTTTCACTGGAGCAAATGTCCATAATTACTCCAAAGAAGTTTGGCCGTCATAGCCAGAGACACGCAGACAATCATGGGACGGATCAATGCCTCACCGCGACTAAGTACCACATAGGAGCCAAGTCTGGCACCAATAACCTGACCTACTATCATGACCAGACCAACTGCCCAAACTGCATGCCCACCAATAATGAAAAACAGCAGAGAGGCCAGATTACTGGTGCAATTCAAAACTTTGGTATGAGCGGTGGCACTGGTGATGGAATACCCCAGCAAGCCTGCAAACGCCATGGTAAAAAACGAACCGGTACCCGGGCCAAAGAAGCCATCATAAAAACCGATCAGCAACGCCACGGTAAACGCAAACACCGGCAGAGAGATCAACTGCCTTGACTGGTCACAGCTCAGTCGTGGAGAAAACAGAAAGTAAAGGACAATACCGATCAGCAGGAAGGGAATGGCCTGTTCCAACACCCCGGCATCAATCCTCTGCACCAGCAGCGTCCCCATCATGCTGCCAATAAAGGTCATCACTATTGGCAGACGTATCTCCCGCAGGTTAACCGCACCTTTGGAAATAAAGTAGACACTGGCGGACAGCGTACCAGCGGCCCCCTGAAGCTTATTGGTTGCCAGCGCCTGAACCGGTGAAAGCCCGGCAGCCAGAAGCGCGGGCATTGATATCAACCCACCACCACCCGCAATGGAATCAACAAATCCAGCCACCGAGGCAACAGCAAAAAGGAAAAGCACAAGATCCAGAGTAATGGTTGCGTCCAAGGTCAATCCTTGCAGATAAAGGTTGATAGTTTATGGAAGCGTAATAATAGAACGTCCAGCAAAAAATATTCAGATAAAGTTCACCCCGCAGTAAACGGAATCTACTTACTTTCCGATTACCGGGTTATTGAAAACCCGTAAAAAAATATTCGTACCAATAGCAAAAACCGCTGATTATCTCCCCAGATAATCAGCGGTTGGTAATCTTGCTTGAGCTCATAACACCTGGCCTGCTAATACGCTCTCCGTCATTGAACCTTGTGAGTTCCTCTGACCAGCATTCCTGATTGGGAATACTTTTTCATCTCAGGCTTGTGGCCGGGATGGCTGAAGGTCACTTTTGGCGACACTCTTTATTACGGGATAATTATAGAAAAATCGGCGTGGCAAAAGATTGCGAATTGATGGATAAAACCCAAAAACAGCGCAATAATATTCCAAATACTTAATAATTATTAAAAGAAAATATCATGAAAGTCGATCGTTACGATATCCGGATACTTCAAGCGCTGCAACAGAATGCCCACATCAGCAATCAGGATCTGGCTGATCTGATTGGACTGACGCCATCCCCATGCCTGCGCAGGGTCAGGCAGCTGGAGGAGTCAGGATTAATAACCGCCAGGGTAACGCTGCTCAACCCACAGAAGCTGGGACTAAGCCTTACCGTCCTGATTCATATCAGCATGGATAGACACACCCCGGAGCGATTTGAACACTTTGAAGAAACCATCAACAGTTATGACGAAGTGATTGAATGCCTGTTGATTACCGGGCAATCGGCAGACTATATGGTCAAGGTGATGGTGCCGGACATGAATTACTATCAGGATTTTCTGCTAAACAAGATCACAAAAATTACTGGCGTCACCGGCGTACATTCCAGCTTTGTACTCCGCCAGCCGGTTCATAAGACCGCTTTACCCCTGAACCATCTCAAGCCTTAACGGCCTGATTAAAAACAGAGGCACAAAAAAACCTTCCTGATTTCTCAGGAAGGTTCTGTATGGCTGGGGTGGAGGGATTCGAACCCCCGCATGTCAGGATCAAAACCTGATGCCTTACCGCTTGGCGACACCCCAATAGATTATGCAGGATGCATATCTGAATTAGTGGTAGCTAGGGGCAGATTCGAACTGCCGACCCCAGCATTATGAGTGCTGTGCTCTAACCAACTGAGCTACCTAGCCACTGAATCGGGTCGCTATTGTCGTGATTAAGAATGATCATGTCAAGAAACATGCCACTCTTTATCTCTACAACTGTCACAACGACTGTTACAACAACTGCCACAACAACAGGATAAATGGCTGGGGTGGAGGGATTCGAACCCCCGCATGTCAGGATCAAAACCTGATGCCTTACCGCTTGGCGACACCCCAGCAAATAAGCGAATTGATATCTCTTCGCTCACAAAGGCCTTTCGATGCTACTATACGAAAACTCGTTTTAGCAACCACCATAAATCTTGCAGAAAAGATTAGATGGTAGCTAGGGGCAGATTCGAACTGCCGACCCCAGCATTATGAGTGCTGTGCTCTAACCAACTGAGCTACCTAGCCGCCGAAAGATGGTGCGCACTTTAGTGATTTCACCTGAGTCTGTCAAGCAAAAAGCCTATAAGCAACGCAGATTCATAACACGACGACAGGCAAATACTCGATGCACTGGCGCAACGAAAAAAGGCACGCTTTCGCATGCCTTCTTCTGTCGTTTTTTTTCAGCCAGGTTCAAACATTAAACAGGAAGTGCATAACATCACCATCCTGAACAATATACGCTTTGCCTTCTACGCGCAGACGGCCAGCTTCCTTGGCACCCTGCTCACCATTGTATTTAATGAAATCATCATAGCCGGTGACTTCCGCACGAATAAAACCACGCTCAAAGTCAGTATGAATAACACCGGCAGCCTGCGGCGCAGTGGCACCCACCTTCACCGTCCAGGCCCTGACCTCTTTCACCCCTGCGGTAAAGTAGGTTTGCAGACCCAGCAGTTCATAACCGGCGCGGATAACACGATCCAGGCCCGGCTCTTCCATGCCAAGATCCGCAAGAAACTCTGCTCGCTCATCATCATCCAGTTCGGCGATTTCCGATTCCAGCTTGTTGCAGATTGGCACCACCACAGCCTCTTCCTGGGCAGCAATTTCCCGAACGGTGTCCAGGTAGTCGTTATCCTCAAAACCATCCTCATCCACATTGGCAATATACATGGTGGGCTTGATGGTCAGCAGGTGGAATAAACGAACAAGCTTCCGCTCATCATCATTCATATCCAGAGAGCGAACCGGATTACCAGCTTCCAGGTGTGGAATGATTTTTTCCAGCAGCCCCTTCTGGGCTACGGAATCCTTATCACCACCTTTGGCAGAACGGGCAACACGCTGCAGCTGTTTTTCGCAGCTTTCCAGATCCGCCAGCACCAGTTCCATATTGATGATTTCAATATCCGCACGGGGATCAATCTTGTTGGCCACGTGAATAACATTGTCATTGGCAAAGCAGCGAACCACATGGGCAATTGCATCCGTCTCACGGATATTCGCCAGAAACTTGTTACCCAGGCCTTCCCCTTTGGAAGCGCCTTCAACAAGACCCGCGATGTCCACGAACTCCATGGTGGCCGGCAACACTCGCTGAGGTTTAACGATTGCCGCCAGCTTATCCAGACGGGGGTCTGGCATGGCGACAACACCGGCATTGGGCTCAATGGTGCAGAACGGGAAGTTTTCTGCATCAATACCCGCCTTGGTTAAGGCATTAAATAGCGTTGATTTACCAACGTTTGGCAATCCAACGATGCCACATTTGAAACCCATAGCGCTTCTGCTCGCTCCTGAAGATAGTTAATGGGGGCGAATTATAAAGACTGGGGGAAAAAATTTCAGAAATTTTATGTCGGCGGATAAAAAAACGCCCGGAGCGATACTCTCCGGGCGTTCAATCCAATCACGTCAAACAGGCATCAGCCAAACTTTGGCAGAGCCCCCACCAAATCAAGCCCCGCCAGCACCATGGCCACAATACCAAAAAGGAAGATCAGTGCCATTCTCACGGTCCCGCCCGGAACCTGATAGCCACCCTCACCCCGTTGACGGCCAACCCAGGCCATCACTACCGGAGAGAGAATACAGAAAACCACCAGCACCAGCCCGGCGAAGCCAATGGCAGTAATAAAACCATTGGGCAGGAATACCCCCAACAGGGTTGGCGGTATAAACGTGATGGCTGCTGTTTTTAAGCGACCCACAAAGCTGCTGTCGAAACCGAACAGGTCTGCGATGTAATCAAACAGACACAGGGCAACACCCAGGAATGAACTGGCCACTGCCATATTGGCAAACCACTGCAACACATTGGATATATTTACATTCAGCCCGGACTCGGAAAGTGCGCCCAGCATATCCCCAATATTGCCTCCGGCAGCAATAATGGCCGGGAACGCCTCACGGGGCAAATTGCCAAAGAAACTGAACTGCCACAGGGCATAAAACGCCAGGGCCAGCAACGAGCCGGTCAAAAGGGCAAACCTTACCTGCTTGCCATCCTTATTGAGATAGCGGGTGATACTGGGCACAGCGGTCTGCATACCGAAACTGACGGTCAGAAAGCCCAACGCTCCGAAGGAGAACGGGGACACCTCGGCAAACGACAGGCCCGGCATCAGATTGTCAGAGGACGCATTGCCCAGCAAGCCACTGATGCTCCACAGAAAGGTGATCACCATTCCACCAATCAGCACCGTACTGACCCGGTCAACGGCACGGGTTCCGGTCATTACGATAGCAGAAAGTACCAGGGCAAAAACAAAGCTGGCCATCGGTGGAGAAAGCGAAACACCATCCACAGCTTCCAGAGAGTAAGTAATGATGGAACTGCCGCCCGAAATGTAAGCGTAAGTCAGGATGTAACAGAGAAAGGCAACAGAAGCACCGTTAACAATACGACCAAAAGAACCAATGGTGCCCTCGGCAATAGAGTCAAAACTCGCCCCCAAAGGAAAGCGCAGATTGGCTTCCAGCAGGTAGAGTGATGCGCTGTACATGCAATACCAGGTAAAGACCATCAGCAGCATTGAGTAACCAAACCAGAGACCGCTGGTGGCTACTGGCAGTGAAAACATCCCCGCACCAATCGCGGTTCCGGCAACGATCACCGTTCCTCCAAGAACCGAACCCTGCTTCCCGGCAGAGCCCGCAGAACTTTCCGTTATAACTGCTTCAGACATTCATATTCCTACTGCTGTGGGTCTATTTGCTTATTCAGCTCAGGGCTGTTTCGGGCTCAGGGCTGTTTCCGGCTCAGGGCTGTTTCCGGCTCAGGGCTGTTTCCAGCTCAAGGCTGTTTTCTAATAAGACACTGACTATTTAAATCTGTTCAATCATGGCTATTTCAGTAGCAGACAGCGTTTTCAGATAATTCGAACCGCGGGTTACTTTGGCGATACTCACCCCGATCCGTGCAGCAATCTCCCGTTGAGACTCTTTTCCCAAAATCAGGGCCCGCATAATGGCCAGCCTTGAACCAATCGCTTCCCGCTCTTCACGAGTCAGTAACACCGCCATAATTTCATGGAGCGCTGCCACATCCTGCTGGCTCTTCAGCAGTTTGATTACCTGAAACCAGGACTCAGTCTTCATGCCTTGTTCAATTTATCTCAGCCGCCTGTACTGATGTAACAGTACAAAAGTACACTCATTGCCGATATTGCGGAAAACACTAAAAATCACAATCAAAATAATCAGAAATTCAGACCCCGGCCAAAAGAATTTATGGTCGTTTCGCAAAAAATAGAATTATTTGCACAAAAAAATGTCCAAGCGCTCAACATTAAAACGAATTACCCAAAAGCGCTTGTGACCACCACGGAGGCAAGCCGTTTCAACTGTAACAAGGTGTATTACCTGAATAACCAAGGCGACAATCCTGTGAAACAATTGATCAAAACCGTTATTTGTAAACTGATACTTGCCCTGCCAGCTTTGCCACTCACAGCCATTGCAGCAGAAAGCACTCAACCAATGGCAACCGGTGACGCTGTCGATTCATATCTCACAACCACCGGCTATACCCTTGAAAAGCATTCCAACGCCGCACCCGTCATTACCGTTCACTTTGACCACTGCAAGGGCAACCCCCTTGCCAGGGAAAAAAGAGTGGCAAAAGGTATTCTCATTGGCAACGATCGAGTGCTTGCCCCGGCGGATTACTTTATCGACCCATGCTCCCCCCCCCATTGTTTTACCTGAAAGCCCTCCTCAACTTTCAAACAACTTTTATTGCCACGACCAGCGAATCAAAAAAATCTCCCACCTTTCTCTTATTACACCGAGCCACACAGAAAACGAAACCGATGAAACCTGGCAACCGGCCAGAGCGGCCACACCAAAAATCATCAGAGTGTTAAATGAATTACATTTTGACGGAACTTCAACAGTCGACGCCCTTCTATGCCACAGGGTCGAAAATGGCACTATCAACGTGGCACCAGCGGTAGCTGTTCTTTCTCTCAGCAAACGAGGCGTTAGTGCAATACCAACAGAAATAGCAACGGCTCAGCTATACGATAGAAGTGACAACAACGGGAGCGAGCTTCCTGTAACCTACAGCTCTTTACTCCTTAGAAACCATATGCACTTTCTAAACAGTGAAACTGCCAGACCAGAATCACAAGAGATCAATCAGCTTATAGAAGCCGCCAGGCAATTACAGCTTGCCGAAGAAAGCAAAGGCAACACCCGTTTTGATACTCAACCAGCTGCACTGATAACTTCCACCGATGACAGGCATTATCTGACTGCGCTGGTTAATGACTGGGAAATAATCGAGGAATTTCCCTCCCTATACGATCTCCCCGATTATGCCCAAAGACACCCCTATATCAGCAAACTCTGGAAAGGCTCCAGCCCATTGACAGGAACTATTAGCCATACTTTAGGCATGCAAAGCATTCCCAGCCTGACGGGTGCCGCAGGAGGCATTCTGGCCACCGTAGAAATCGCAAGTACGGCCATGCTTTTTTATATTATTGCCAGCTACCTCTCATCATCCCCTCACATACATACCGTTATGAAAGCCGGACTGGGCATCATTCTGGCCTCAGGCTTTTATCGCTGGGCAACCTCGGAATATTAATTAACAACATGCGGAACAACAAAAACAACTACATTTGATGAACTGTACCCTTAATCTTGTGGATCACTAGATGCCAGACAGAAGTATTACGGTGGGAATCATTTGTGGCGGTCCTTCCCCTGAAGCCAGTGTTTCAAGACTCTCTGCGGGTCGCATCAGCCCGCCTCTGGAGAAAAACTATCAGAAAGTAGTCACTCTTGAGCTGGACAAGATGCTGCCTGCCAACCTGACCCTACACCAGGTCGATGTCGTTTTTCCCGTCGCCCACGGCCCCATGGGAGAGGACGGCTGCCTGCAGGGGCTTCTTGAGATTATGGGCATCCCTTACGTTGGCTCAACGGTCCTGGGTAGTGCCTGCGCCCTGGACAAAGTCGCTACCAAGCGTATTTTACAGGCTGCGGGCATCCCCATGGCAAAAGACTGTATCGTTTCCCGGGCAGACCCGCTAAACCGGTCCGTCAGCCAATGCATGGAAGCCCTTGGGGAGAAGGTGATTATCAAGCCCTTCGCCCAGGGCTCCGGTATCGGCATTCAGTTTGCCCGGGGCGAGCAAGAGCTGGAAGAACGACTTGGAAGCAGCTTTGAGAAAGACGAACAACTATTGGTGGAGACATTTATTCATGGCAGAGAAGTCACCGCCGGGGTACTTGAGCTGGATAGCCCACAGGTGCTGCCAACCACAGAAATCATCACGCCTGATAATGCCTGGTATGACTATACCCATCGCTACACACCGGGCTTGAGTGAACATGTTATTCCCGCCCGTATTACGGATTATCAGCGAAAAAGAGTTCAGGAGATCGCTCTGCAGGCACACCAACTGCTTCGCTGTAGGGATATCAGCCGCTCCGATTTTATGGTTCCCGAAAACGGAGAGCCAATCTTTGCTGAAATCAATAATCTTCCCGGAATGACGCCCACCAGCCTGTTTCCCGATGGAGCAAGGCATGCCGGAATAGAGTTTGAAGAACTGATCTGCCGATTGGTCGACAACGCCATGCTGAGAAAGGAGAAACCGTTTAATGGCAATGATTACTGGCCAATTCCCGAATTGAATGTGTCAAGTCAGTAAGCAGGCAATAGTGGAAACTCTCAGGCAGAGAACGTATGCAACTCCTGCACCGCTTTGGATCGTTTGCCATTCAAGGCTTCAGGTGTGACCCGGATCGATTCATCAATAACCGCATCAATCTTTTGCCGCTCTGCAACCGATGGTTTGGTCAACACATAGTTCACCACATCTTTGCTGTTGCCGGGATGGCCGATGCCAAGCCGAAGCCGTAAAAACTCACGACTGTTGCCAAGGGAAGAGATAATATCCCTGAGACCGTTATGACCACCATGGCCACCACCCTGCTTCAAGCGGCCAACGCCAGCGGGCAGGTCAAGCTCATCGTGAACCACAAGGATAGATTCAGGAGGGATTTTAAAGAAAGTCGCCATGGCAGCAACAGCCTGACCACTTCGATTCATAAAGGTGCCAGGATTGAGCAGGCGAACTTCCTGTCCGCCTATCAGCACCCTGGCAGTCAGGCCAAAAAACTTCTTTTCTGGCTGCAAGATAGCACCATGGCTTCTTGCTAACTGCTCAACGTACCAGAAGCCGGCATTATGGCGGGTATCTTCGTACTGTGCCCCGGGATTTCCCAGACCCACAACCAGTCGAATCGACTCATTTGAGGGTGAAAGCTCCGAAGATTTTGCCATAACGCCTCCTTCTGCTTACTCTTCGCCAGCTTCTTCAGCGGATGCTTCTTCGTCAGAACCACCGCGAGTAGCCTGAACACTGGCAATATCCAGATCCTGACCGTGAGCAATAACTTCAACGCCCGCAGGAATGGTCAGGTCGCTCAGGTGAACGTGGCCGCCCACTTCAACCTTGGCCATGTCAACTTCGATGAACTCTGGCAGATCACCTGGCAGACACTTGATTTCCAGATCCACACGGTTGTGTACGATCGCACCACCCGCCTTCACACCAACACACTCTTCTTCATTGATGAAGTGCAGAGGAACGTTGGTAGTGATCTCATGGTCCGCATCAACACGCAGGAAGTCCATGTGCATGGCGAACTCTTTAGCCGGATGACGCTGCAGGTCCTTCAGGATAGCCTGCTGCTTGGTGCCATCGACTGTCAGGGTCAGAACCTGAGAGTAGAAAGCTTCAACTTCCAGAACCTTACGGATGGCCTTACCTTCCAGAGTGATCTGTACCGGCTCAGCTTCGCCACCGTAGATGATACCAGGCACCAGGTCAGCACGACGGAGGCGGCGGCTCGCACCTTTCCCGATATCCTTACGCGCTGTTGCGTTTAAAACGATTGCTTCAGACATGATAATCTCCAATAGACCTGCCGCCACCTTGCGACCAGGCAGCGTCAGGCTGTTCAAACAGAACCCCCCAAAGGGATTCAAAGGTGCGATATCATACCGGCATGGCGTAAAAAAGCAAAATATGTTTCCCGCACCGGACTGGGTATTTACTGAAAAACATGATGCACTGCAGCGCAATCAGACAGCTGTGGGCAGGGACTATTCAGATCAAAAAGCTGTTTTTTTAAAGAGTTTATGGAACTTAACAGCCCCACACTCTCTCCAAATGAAAATTGGTAACCCAGTTATCCAAAATTTCAGAAGAGCCCCAAAGAATTCTGCCCATGACTGTCATCAATATCCAAAAGTCCATCTGATAATTAAGTTAATTAAAAAGGAGCAAAAAAGCCATGCCCTACAGTATCAGTACTTGCCCTTGCGGAATCAGTCCGAATTTTAATACCACATATATGTCAGAAACAGGCCAGGATGAAACATTTTCATTAATTTCCTTTGGTTCACACCTGGTTTCTCACTTTAAAGGACCCAACGAATTTGAGAGATTCAAGACTCTCGTTTCGGAAAACATCGAAAAAATCAAAAAAAACAGACATAAGGCAAAGCAAGATGAATCACCAAAATCACTACTGAGGAGCATTTCGATTCTTCAACGTACCTGTGAATCAATTAAATTTCAAGATAATAAAACTTTCTATCACACGCTCTTCAATATAAGCAATTTCAATAAAGAAGAGTTAGATCCGCATCATGCTGACAAGGTACATGAGACAATGGAGCAGGCTGGAATTTTTCTGAGTCAAAAAAAAGCATCCTTACAAGATGATGCCAGCTGGGTATGCTCAACTCAGTAACATAACATCCAACCCTGCCTACCAACAATACCTCCAGAAATTTCAGGTGATACACTGAGGTTCAGTGGTTGGAAATACAATTTCCAACCACCATTTGCCATCCCAACGAGTATCACTGAAACATTGCACTGATCGATTCAGCATTACTGATACGACGAACAGACTCAGCCAGCAGAGTCGACATATCCAGCTGACGGATCTTATCCAGCGCCTGGGCCGCCGGACTCAGAGGAATGGTGTTGGTCACCACCAGCTCATCCAGCTGGGAGTTGGCAACATTTTCCAGGGCACGGCCAGAGAGGATCGGGTGAGTACAGTAAGCATAAACGGCTTTTGCTCCCTTCTCTTTCAGGGCCGCAGCGGCCTGACACAGGGTACCGGCAGTATCCACCATATCGTCAACAAGAATACAGGTGCGCCCGGACACATCACCGATGATATTCATGACTTCACTCTTGTTGGCCTCTGGGCGGCGCTTATCGATAATAGCCAGGTCAGAGTTCAATCGCTTGGCCACGGCACGGGCACGAACGACACCCCCATGGTCTGGTGAAACCACCATCACATCACTGTAATTACGACGCTCAATATCGTCCAGAAGAATGGGTGAACCGTAGACGTTATCCACAGGGATATCGAAGAAGCCCTGAATCTGGTCCGCATGCAGGTCAACCGTCAGCACACGATCCACACCCACACCGGCAATCATATCCGCCACCACTTTGGCACTGATCGGTACACGACTGGAACGGGGGCGACGATCCTGGCGGGCATAACCAAAATAAGGCAGAACGGCTGTTACACGAACCGCCGAAGAGCGACGCATGGCATCCGCCATTACCAGCAGCTCCATCAGGTTATCATTGGTCGGCGCACAGGTTGACTGGATGATGAATACATCCCGGCCACGGACATTTTCCTGAATTTCTACGGCGCACTCGCCATCACTGAAACGGCCAACGTAAGCCTTGCCAAGTGGGATATGCAGGTGATTGACAACTTTGTGAACCAAATCCGGATTTGAGCTGCCGGCAAACACCATCATTTTCGACACGGGAAATTACCTTGCTTGGGTACTGGGCGTAGGTGGAAAATTCGAGTAACGAGAGAGGGTTCAGGCAGGGCACTGCCTGAAGAATCAGCATCAATAGATGACAGGAGACGACTTTCGCTGTGACGGAGAACACGGACAGAATATTGGCTGGGGTGGAGGGATTCGAACCCCCGCATGTCAGGATCAAAACCTGATGCCTTACCGCTTGGCGACACCCCAGTAAATCTCTTTATCAATCCGCGCACAATCCAGGCCGATTTATCGTAGTTAACACCAAAACAGTCTTGAGCGATAAACAAACAGATTACGCAGTAAGCGTAAAACCTGCCTGCTGCAAAGCCGTATGCAGGGGCGAACGATTAATCCCGCGCGCCACGAAGCTGTGTAGCTTTGATGTATCCTCTGCAACCTCAGGACGAGTGACGCTGTGAGTCAGTTCAGCCTGTGCCGTTAACGCCTGTTCACGACTGACAAACCGGGCAAATACTGATGCCCCGGAACCACTCATCATGGCCCGCCCGATGCTTGAATCTGCGAGATTATCCAACAGAGAGAGCGTTTTATCAACCTCGGGATACAGTGAACGAACCAGAGGCTCGAAATCGTTTCGCCGCTGTTGCCTGTGACGCTGCTCCTGATAGTTACCCGGAGCCTGATCAAGGGCCGCACCCTCTCGTTCTAGGACGTCGCGCACTGTAATCGGCAATGAATCTCTTGTCAATTCACTGTGGCCATACATCGCGGCGGTATTCACCCGGGCATTGGGAACCAGAACCAGAAACCATGCCTCCTGAAGCTCGATTGACGTGAGAATTTCACCCACCCCTTCGGCAAAAGCGCTGTGCCCGCGCACAAACACCGGAACATCGGCCCCCAGTTTTAACCCAAGTGCCGCCAGCTGATCAATCGAAAGGCTCAGCCCCCATAAAGCATTAAGCCCCAACAGAACGGTCGCGGCATTGGAACTACCACCACCAAGCCCGCCCCCCATGGGCAGCTGTTTATCAAGATGAATCCTGGCACCAAGACGACAACCGGTCTCCTGTTGCAGAAGACGGGCGGCCTTAACAATCAGATTATCCTCATGCTCCACTCCTTCAAGGTCAGTAACCAGCTCAATACCCGAATCACTGCTGGTGATAGTCAGCTGATCACCAAAATCCAGAAACTGAAAAAGCGTTTGCAAATTATGATAGCCATCAGGCCTGCGACCAGTGATATGCAGAAACAGGTTCAATTTGGCCGGGGCTGGCAATACTAATTCTGTCAGCATCAGGAAGACTCCAAAAAAACATCCTGCATAATGGCTCAAAACACCTAATAAAGCATCACGACAGAAACATCAGCAATAACTGACCGGCAGTTTTAAAGCTGCCAGCGACTTACCATCAGAGTCAATCGAATATCCCCACGGCTCACAACAAAACGAACAGGTAACCGCTGACTGCCACTCAATCCGTATTGCTGGTAAGCAACCACCCAGCCCTGCTGTTCAATTTTGTCCGGATAGCCAAGGTTATTCAGCCGGATTCTGGCATCATTGCCAGGAGCTGGCAGTCCTCTGACCCAATACCTTAAATTACTGACTGGAAACTGCCACCCGGTCAGCGAGTACAGCAGCATCTCCGGTGACGGACCATAACGGGTTTCATCCGAGGCAGTGACCGACACACCCTGACGCCCCCCTGAGATACGGGCAATGGATGCACCCAAGGGGCCATCCAGAACCAACCTGTATTGATCACCTTGTTGTTGCCAGTCAAGCGACATCGTACCGGATTGCCCCGGAACCTTAATATTAAGACGTCCGGTCATATCCCAGGCCTGAATCAACCCCAAACGCTCCTGGTGCCTCTGCCAGCGCTGCTCTTTCTCTTCGTCACTGACCTGCCTGCCCGAATCAACCGCTCGGGAAGCACACCCGGCAAGGATGAAAACACTCAGAACCAGTAAAATTCTCAAACCAGAAAAGCACTTATCAACACCCATTCCCATATACACCAAGCTATTTTATGCGCACGCACCGCAAAATCTTCTTCAAACCACTGACGGCGAGGCATTTACTGTTAAAAAAATCACGGCGCAGTACTGACTGTTTCTGCCTGACTCTTGGGACCATCCCCTGTGAGCCGCCCCATAGTATCCTTTAAAATCTGACTGTCAGGGCTTTTCCGCAGTGCTTCTGCCCATAGCGACCTGGCAGAATCCTGCTCACCTTTCTCCCAGAGCACCTCACCCAGGTGAGCAGCGATCTCCGCATCAGGAAACTGGCTGTATGCCATTCTCAAATACTTCTCTGCCTGATCCAGGTTCCCGAGGCGAAACTGCACCCACCCCATGCTGTCCAGGATAGCCGGATCCTCGCTGTTCAAATCATAAGCCTGCAAGATCAGCGCTTCCGCTTCTTTAACCCGGTCGGTTCGATCAGCCAGGGTATAGCCCAGAGCATTCAATGCCGCAGCATTGTCAGGGTCAAACGCCAGAATAGAACGCAGATCCTTCTCTAACCCCTCCAAATCATCCAGCTTTTCATAAACCATCGCTCTTGAATAGAGAAGATTGACTGATTCAGGGCTTGTTTTCAGCGCCCGCTCAAATAATATCAGCGCCTTGCCCAGCTGACGATCATTAACCAGAAGCTCTCCCTCCAACAGGAAAAGCGACTCCATCCGGGCAGGATGACGGCTTCTTGCCTCCCCCACATGGGTCAGCGCCTCCTCCAGTTTGTTCTGCCCGACCAACATCTGAGTCAGGGCCACCTGAGCCGCCATAAACTCCTTTCCGGAACCTACAGAAAGATAATGTTCTTTGGCAGCAGAATATTTTTCTTGCTTCTCACTCAAACGTCCAAGATAGTAATGGGCTGTATTGTTCCGCTCACCAAGGGCCAACAGCTGTTCAAAGTACTGGACAGCTTCCTGCTCCAGACCATTTTCTGAGGTGATAAGCGCCAGAGACAAGACAATATCACTCTCTCCGGGAGCCCTCTCAAGCAGAATTTCAAACTGCTTCCTTGCCAGGTCGAGCTTACCGGCATGAACAAGAACTCTGCCATATAACAAGCGCAGGCGGTTTTTCTCCGGGTGACGCCGAATCGCGTCAGCAAGCATAATTTCGGCTTCAGCATCCCGCTTCAATTTGTGTAAGGCCCGCCCTTTCACCATCATGGCAGGGACAAACCCGCGATCCTGCCGCAGAAGCTCATTAGCCAGAGTCAGTGCCGATTCAAACGCACCGGTCTGCTGACGCAAAATAGCCCTACCCAACTTCAGCACAGGGTAATCCGGGTAAGCCTGAGACAATTGGTCAAACTGTTGGATAAGTTCAAGCTGGCTATCTTTAGGCAGCCGCCCCTGCTCGTTGCCAGCGGCACTGGCAAGCACATCAAAGGCCGGGCTGCCCCCCAAAGAAAGTTGTTGACTCATCCGGGCAAAGGCCCGGTCATACTGACCGGCATACACCAGCTCAAGAGCAGCCCCATGCAGTGCATCCGGGTTTTCCGGTTCCAGTTCGACCCAGAGTAATGAAGCATCCAGCGCAGCCTGTCTTGCCCCTACATAAACGGCAACCTGGTAGGCTCTCCGGGCTACGCCAATATCTCTGGTTTTGTGTGCCTGTTTCAAATAATTGCCCAGCGCCAGATCATAACGCTGACGCTGGCCGCCAATCTCTGCCACCAGCAAATCATAAAGCGTCTCCGCGGCAAAAGGAGCAACAGGCTCATCAGCCTCGACCTGTGATTGATCGTTCGTTGCAGTTACAGCGCTATGATCCACTTGCTGAACATTCTTACTGGCACAACCCGCCAGGAAAACAGCAAAAACAAGCATCAACTTTTTACAATATTTTCTGAAAACCTCAGCCCCGTTGATGAATAATTCAGCCCCGGCAATCGTTCTAATCATGGATGGTATGCCCTTTCCCCTGATTTCCATTAAAAAACGTGAAGAGAGTTTGCAGTTACACGCTTTCCATTGCAGAATTGATCGGCCGAAACACCCATCAATCCAGCAGCCCCGCTCCTGAGTGTGAACCTGATAACTGCGATTGAAGTATCGGACATGGTCATAAGCCAGAAAAAACATAAGCAGGATTTGCACAACACTCCAGCAATCAAGAGCTTTCCTGAAAGAAAGCCTTAAGCAGAAAATGACAGGCCACGCCCCCTTCAACAGGGAGTGCGCCTCTGAAAGCATTTTCAAATGAACAATTGAGCGACATAACTCCCTGCCCAGATGGCAATGAACGCCTCATAATCCGGGTACGGATATGTCAGCCAATCTATAGTAGCAGTGAACCTGGACAGCAACAGAGGTCTGATGGGGTATATTACCGCCGGTATCAATCACAGGACAGCACCAATCACATTGAGGGAACAGGTCGCCTTTTCTGCTGAGCAGCTGTCCGATGCGCTGCAAAGCGCCAGAATCCAAACTGGTATTGAAGAAATTGCCATACTGTCTACCTGCAACCGTACCGAAATCTACTGTGCTATTCACAGCTCCGGGGCCGAAACAATCAGACAGTGCTACGACAAACTGATTGACTGGCTGAGCGGTTACCATCAGACCAACGGCAAATTACTATCAGAGCACAGCTACCTCTTCCATGATGAACAGGCGGTCCGCCACCTGATGCGGGTTGCCTGTGGGCTTGACTCCATGGTGCTTGGCGAACCCCAGATTCTGGGACAACTAAAATCCGCATACGCCAGCGCACAGGAAGCCGACACCACCGGCCCTGGCCTGAATCGATTGTTTCAGCACAGCTTCACCACGGCCAAACAGATTCGCACAGAAACCGCTATCAACGCGCAGCCGGTATCCGTTGCCTATGCCGCTACCGGACTGGCCAGGCAGATTTTTTCTGACCTCAGCGAAAATACAGCATTACTGATCGGAGCCGGCGAGACCATTGAACTTACCGCACGACACCTGTGCCAGCAGGGCGTTGCCAATATCATCGTGGCCAACCGTACTTTGGAGCGAGCCCGGCGCTTGACCGACATGTTTGGCGGAAAATCCGTCCTGCTGTCGGACCTGCCGCACATACTCCATGAAAGCGATATTGTTATCAGCTCCACCGCCAGCCCGGTACCGGTGCTCGGCAAAGGAACGGTTGAAAAGGCGCTGAAGCAGAGAAAACACAAACCCATGTTTATGGTGGATATTGCGGTTCCCCGGGACATTGAACCCGAGGTCAGTGATCTGGCTGATGTTTTTCTCTACACAGTGGATGACTTGCAGGATGCAATTGAAGACAATCTGCAACAGCGCAAAAATGCGGCCCAACAGGCTGAACGCATGATTGAGGCCGATACCTTTGAATTCATGACCCGCCTGCGTGCGCTGGATGCCGTTAGCCTGTTACGCAACTATCGCCAGAGCACCGAAGCGATCAGAGACCTGGAGCTTGAGAAAGCACTGCAATGGCTGGCCAGGGGCGTCAATCCGGAAGAAGTACTGCAGCAATTTGCCCGCTCGCTGACCAACAAACTGATGCACCACCCCAGCGTCCAGCTGAAAAACGCTGCCGCAAAAGGGCAGCATGAAAAGCTGGAGTGGGCCGAGAAACTGCTGGGCCTGAGCCCCAGTCGTCAATCCGATTCAACTCAGGATGCCTGATGGCATTCTGAATCCACCCTTATATAGATACCTTTTACAGACATCATGAAAGAGTCCATTCTCGTCAAACTGGAAAACCTCGGTGAGCGCTTCGAAGAGCTTTCCGCACTGTTGAGTGACCCCGGGGTTATTGGTAACCAGGATCAGTTCCGCAAGCTCTCCCAGGAATACGCTGAACTGGAACCGGTGGTTAAAGCCTACAGAGAGTATGACCAGTTACTCAGCGACAAAGCCGAAGCCGAAGCCATGATGGCAGAAGGTGACCCGGACATGACGGAACTGGCCCGCGAGGAACTGGCCAGTTGCGAACAACAACTGCCAGCAATGGAACAGAATCTTGAAGTGCTGCTGTTACCCAAAGACCCAAGGGACGGCCTGAACACCTTCCTGGAAATCCGTGCCGGCACAGGCGGCGATGAAGCGGCCATTTTCGCCGGCGACCTGTTCAGAATGTACTCAAGGTACGCGGAAAAACGCGGCTGGCGAATTGAGGTAATCAGTGCCAGCGACGGTGAACACGGCGGCTACAAAGAGATAATCACCCGTGTTATTGGCAGCGACGTCTACGGTCGAATGAAGTTTGAGTCGGGAGCCCATCGCGTACAGCGGGTTCCTGAGACTGAATCCCAGGGCAGAATCCATACCTCTGCCTGCACCGTTGCCGTGATGCCGGAGCCCGATGAACAACAGGCGATTGAGATCCGTAAGGAAGACCTGCGCATCGATACCTACCGCTCATCAGGTGCCGGTGGTCAGCACGTCAACACCACCGACTCAGCCATTCGTATCACCCACCTGCCAAGCGGCATTGTGGTTGAATGCCAGGATGAGCGCTCACAGCACAAAAACAAGGCCAAAGCCATGACCTGGCTGGCGGCCAAACTCCAGGATGCCCAGGATGCCGCTGCCGCGAAAGAGATCAGTGACACCCGGAAAAGCCTGGTGGGCAGCGGTGACCGTTCTGAGCGTATTCGTACCTATAACTATCCCCAGGGGCGGGTTACCGACCATCGTATCAACCTTACTCTCTATAAATTGCCGGAAATCGTGGAAGGTGAACTGGACCCGGTTATTGACCCTCTGCTGCAGGAGCATCAGGCTGAGCTATTGGCCAGTCTGGCTGGCGAATAAGTCATGAGCAGCGTCCGAATTGACACCGCTCTGGCAGAAGCATCCCGCATGCTTTCTGCCAGCCCTACTCCCCGGCTTGATGCAGAACTGCTGCTGGCACATGTTCTCCACAAGCCACGCAGTTATTTTTTCACCTGGCCTGAAGCGCTTCTGACCAGTGAACAGATGGCTCAGTTGGTAAAGCTTATCGATCAACGAAAAGCAGGACATCCCATAGCCTATCTGACCGGGCAACGGGAGTTTTGGAGCTTGCAGTTAAAAGTTACCGAAGCCACCCTGATCCCAAGGCCAGACACCGAACTACTGGTTGAGCTGGCACTTGGCTTAGATAGCACGCCGGATCAAAACACCGAATCAACAATGAAAGTGGCCGACCTGGGAACCGGTACCGGCGCAATAGCCCTTGCCCTGGCCAGGGAACGACCGGACTGGGAAGTCACCGCTATCGACAAAAGCCCGGACGCCCTGGCTGTTGCGGCAGAAAATGCAGTGATCAACGATATCCGGAATACCGTATTTATTGAGGGCTCATGGTGTTCACCACTGGCTGAAGGCTCAATGGATATGATCGTCAGCAACCCCCCCTACATTTGCAGCAATGACCCGCACCTGAAACAGGGAGACGTTCGCTATGAACCCCTGTCAGCGCTGGTCTCTGGAGTGGATGGACTGGACGATATTCGTGTTATTGCCGAACACTCACTGCAAAGCCTGAAGCCCGGGGGATGGCTCCTGTTAGAACACGGCTATGACCAGGGCAGCCCCGTCCAGACAATCCTTTCCCGGGCAGGCTTCACACAAATTCGCACAGAAACCGACCTGGCCGGTCATGACCGCGTAACCCTTGCCCGCAAACCTGCGGCCTGAACTACCAATAACCCTACAGGCTTACTCCGTACTGCCGCCATAAGTAATAGCCCGTAATACCAAGCGGCATTCAGTGCAAATAAACTGAGTGCCATTTTTTGCCCGCTACGCCAATGTGAAGTTTTCAGACAAAAGCAGGCACGAAATTCTTGCAGACAGACTGGTATAATAGATGGGCCACAGGCGATTAGCGGGCTCCCGGAGAAAACATGTTTGCCAGACGATTTCATAGCTTCTTACAGCAGGATTACGCCATTGGCGTACTGCTTTTTATCGCCTCAGCACTGGCGATGCTCGCTGCAAATACGTTTTTTGCAGAGTATTATGACTTACTGCTATCAACCCCCATCCGTTTTACTGCAGGCCCCCTGGACATCCACAAACCACTGCTGCTGTGGATTAATGATGGCCTGATGGCCGTTTTCTTCCTTTTGATCGGCCTCGAAGTCAAACGGGAAGTGCTTGCAGGGGAGCTCAGTACTCCGGCCCAGGTTATGCTACCAGGCATTGGTGCCATCGGCGGAATGCTGGTACCAGCACTCTTCTATGTTGCCTTTAACCACTCAGACCCTATTGCCATTAAAGGCTGGGCAATCCCCGCCGCCACTGACATTGCTTTTGCCGTAGGCATTCTTGCCTTACTCGGTAAACGCGCACCCGCATCACTGATGACATTCCTTCTGGCCCTGGCCATCATTGACGATCTTGGTGCCATCATTATCATTGCCATTTTCTACACAGAAGAGCTATCCCTGATGTCCATGGGCATTGCCTCTGCCTTACTGGCAATCCTGGCTTTCTTCAACCACAGGGATGTTACCAGGATCGGACCTTACATGGTTGTCGGCGTACTGCTCTGGATCTGCGTGCTTAAGTCAGGCGTTCACGCTACGCTGGCTGGCGTACTGCTGGCATTTACCATTCCATTGAAAACCGTTGACCGCAGAGGTCGATCACCGCTGAAAGCCCTGCAACACAACCTGCACAGCAGTGTTCATTATGTCATTTTGCCTATTTTTGCCTTTGCCAACGCCGGACTTGAACTGAATGCCGAACAGATCAAAAGCCTGTTCACCCCAATTCCCCTGGGGATTGTGGCTGGCCTCTTCCTGGGCAAACAGATTGGCGTATTCAGCTTCTGTTGGCTGGCGGTTAAATCCGGACTGGCCAAACTGCCCACCGGAACCAGCTGGCTCCAGATGTACGGCCTCTCTATACTCTGCGGTATTGGTTTTACCATGAGTCTGTTTATTGGCTCACTGGCCTTTGAAAACGTGAATACCGACTACCTGGTATCAGATCGCATCGGCGTACTGGCTGGCTCCATACTCTCCGCTGTCTTTGGCTTTATCACTCTTTACTGGGCCGGACGCAAACAGGCCTGAGCCTGTTTCCGGCCTCTGAACAGAGGCCGGAACTCTCAACCAACAAGAAATGACACCATTCTCACCAAAGTCTCTGCAAAGCTGTTAAACTCGCTGTCAATTAATCAATCCGGAAGTACTCCACCCATACGGCTCGGCCTGAACAATGAAAAGGAATTGGCGGTACTTCTGACAAATCATAGAGAGCTCTTTAGCCCATGGAAAACAGAGGCGTTTTGCTGGTTAATCTGGGGTCACCGGACAGCACATCTGTTGAAGATGTTCGAAACTATCTCAATGAGTTTTTGATGGACAAGCATGTGATTGACCTGCCATGGGTGATTCGCAGGCTTATCCTCAGCCTTTTTATCTTACCTTCACGTCCGGCAAAATCCGCTGAAGCTTACAGCGCCATCTGGACTGAGCAGGGCTCACCACTCATTGTCAACAGTGAAAAGTGCGCGGAACAGCTCAGAGAGCGCACCAGCATCCCGATTGAGCTGGCCATGCGCTACGGCAAACCGGATATGGCAGAGGCTCTGCGCAATCTGGCAAAGCAACCGGACATTGAAGAGATCCTGCTGTTCCCACTCTACCCACACTACGCCATGTCATCGGTAAAAACCGTGATTGAACGGGCCAAAAGCCTGATGCAGGAAATGGGCATCACCCTGCCACTTCGCGTCCACCCGGTGTTCTATGATCACGATGGCTACATTGAGGCGCTGGTCGAAAGTGCAAAGCCCTGGCTGGAAAAAGAGTTTGATCACCTGGTGTTCAGCTACCATGGCGTACCAGAGCGCCACATTACAAAAGATGACCCAACCGGCAACCACTGCCTGAAAGATAAAAGCTGCTGCCAGAAAACCTCCATTGCTCACAAAACCTGCTATCGACATCAGGTATATCAGACAACAGAGGCCTTTGTTGAAAAAGCAGGCGTCCCGATCGATAAATACAGCGTTGGCTTCCAGTCCCGACTGGGAAAAGCCAAGTGGCTGGAGCCAAATACTCTGGATGTTCTTAAGCAACTGGCGGATCAAGGAGCCAGAAAAGTACTGGTTATCTGCCCTTCTTTTGTTTCTGACTGCCTGGAGACACTGGAAGAAATCGGCATAGGGGCCAAAGAGGAGTTTATTAAAGCCGGGGGTGAATCATTGGAACTCATTCCCTGCCTGAATGATCATCCAGCCTGGATTGACCTGTTGAAGCAATGGTCAGAACACCCTCTGACTCATTGATGATAAAAATGAGTGGGCATGAAACATGCCCACCACCCCATATCCATCTTGTATCCTGCAAACTCTGCCTTTATAGTACAACTACCTGGCCGATCTACGTATTTCCCTCAAGAGAAGGGCGCAATGAGTAGCGTGATAAACTGGCAAAGACTGTACGTTGATTTAAAAAGTAATAATAAGACTTCTTACCAAGAGGGAGTTCTTCTCCTGCCTGAAACTTTCTTCGCTCCTGCTCGCCTGCTACTTCTACTGCTGCCTTAGGGCATATTAATTACTATCTCCCCAACTACCCGGCCTTGATGGCCAAACCGCAAGACCACTGATAAAGCGGACTTGCCAGATAAGTTTGCTGCGCACACAAAACAAGTAACAGCAGCATAGCCAATAAGAAATTGACCAGCCTTTCGGACAGCAAAGGCAAGGGATACACCATGAACAACAATCAAATTGTGATTTTTGATACCACCCTGCGCGATGGCGAGCAAAGCCCCGGCGCAGCCATGACCCGTGATGAAAAATTACGCATAGCCAGAACCCTGGAAAAATTGCGGGTAGATGTTATTGAAGCCGGTTTCGCCATGGCCAGCCCCGGTGACTTTGAAGCCGTCAAAGCCATTGCCGCTAATATCACGGAAAGCACGGTATGCAGCCTCTCCAGGGCACTGGAAAAAGATATTGACCGGGCCGCCGGAGCCCTGAAACCAGCCAGACGGGGGCGGATTCATACCTTTATTGCCACCTCTCCCATCCACATGCAGCACAAATTGTGCATGAACCCGGACGATGTGATCAAACAGGCCATATTTGCCATCAAGCGGGCCAGAAACCACATTGACGATGTTGAGTTTTCCTGCGAAGACGCCGGCCGTTCCGAAATAGATTTTTTGTGCCGTATCATTGAAGCAGCCATTGATGCCGGTGCCAGAACCATCAATATTCCGGATACCGTTGGCTACGCCCTGCCACACCAGTTTGGAGAAACCATCAAAACCCTGATGGAACGTATCCCAAACGCTGATAAAGCCATCTTCTCCGTTCACTGCCACAATGACCTTGGCCTGGCTGTAGCCAACTCACTGTCTGCCGTTGTGAACGGGGCACGTCAGGTTGAATGCACCATCAATGGATTAGGGGAAAGAGCGGGCAATGCCTCGCTTGAAGAGATTGTCATGGCCCTGAAAACCCGGTCGGATTGTCTGGGAGTAACCACCGGTATTAACACCACTCAGATTGTACCGGCTTCACGACTGGTTTCCTCCATCACCGGCTTCCCGGTTCAACCCAACAAAGCCATCGTGGGAGCCAATGCCTTTGCCCACGAGTCTGGCATCCATCAGGATGGTGTACTGAAGCACCGGGAAACCTATGAAATCATGTCTGCCGAAGATGTCGGCTGGAACACTAACCGGCTGGTGCTTGGTAAACTGTCTGGTCGCAATGCCTTCAAAACCCGAATGGAAGAACTGGGCATATCGTTCAGCAGCCAGGACGATCTGAATGATGCCTTTCAGCGTTTTAAGGTTCTGGCGGATAAAAAATCGGAAATCTACGACGATGACCTTCAGGCACTGGTGAGTGATGCCCGCAGCAGCAGTGAGCTGGTGGAGAAATATAAACTGATCGATCTGAATGCCAGCTCAAAAATTGGCAAAACACCGGAAGCAACACTCACCCTGGCAATCAACGGAAAACAACAGGCGGTTTCCAGCAGCGGCGATGGTCCTGTTGACGCCATATTCAAAGCCATTGAAAAGCTGGCCAACTCCCGGGCCAGGCTGGCACTGTATAACGTCAGCGCCATTACAACAGGTACTGACTCTCAGGGTAAAGTCTCTGTTCGGCTTGAGAAAAACGGGCAGATTGTCAATGGCTCCGGGGCTGACACCGATATCGTCATTGCTTCCGCCAAAGCCTACATCCATGCCCTCAACCTGCTGGAAGCCGATATCACCAAAGCCAATCCACAAACCGGGGGAACGGTTTAATCAATTTGGTTTGATTAAAATGCCAACAGAATCTTTCAGTGATACTATTGGCTTTTTAATCTTCCTTCTGCTCTTACCCTTGAGAGCAGCGACCGTAAATAGCGGCAACCATTGAGAACCGACATGCAGGGCGAAACCGTTGACCCCACTTCACCATCCAACAGTGATCAGGCTGTCGACAGTTCAGCAGCAAACATTCAGATTGCCCACCGGGAAAAACTCAGACAGAACTATTTGGGAGCCATGGGCATACAGACCTGGTTTCCCAGATATCAACTGACCAATGCTCAACCAGCCAGACCTTTTGACTGGATAGCAGAGGACGCCCGGGCACTTGCCGAAGCAGAGTCAACTCAGGCTGTTTCTGGCACTGAAATCAGCTCAGCATTTAACCAGCAGGTTGCCAGAGAGCAGCCCCAGACAGGATACTCGCCGACCAAGCCAGCAGATATCCTTGGGCAATTTATTACCCCGTCCAAACCTGTTGAGGACATCAAACAGGACGTTCAACCTTCACCAGAGCCTGTAAAACAGCTGTCAGGCTCCGTCAGCAAATTCCGTCTGGTGATAAAACCCGTCAGCGATGACTGCCTTGTGGTGGCCGAAATGCCACACTCCGGGCTCAACCAATTCAGCCGCTACCATCAACGCCTTTTAGATGACATTCTCAGAGCACTCAAGCTCAACCCGGAGGGCTCACAGACCATTCGTGAATTTGTCTGGCCCATGAACGAAAGCCGGGGCCTGCTGAGCCAACTAAGCCAGGATGACTACGCCGCTGCCGATGCCGTATGCGCTTATCTGAGCAACCAATACGGCTTTTCCCGCAGAAAGGTGATTCTGTTATTTGGCCAGTCAGCAGCCAGGTTTGTTATGGACCCGGAAAAAGATTTTGAGCAGTTACGCGGCATCCAGCAGGGCACTCATACAGGCCAGTGGTTTGCTGTAACCCATGGACTGAATGAACTGATGAAACAGTCCATCCTCAAAAGGGAAGCATGGCAGGATCTGGCTCCGCTACTCACCAAAACACCAGACACACAGGGCAATGCCTGAAGATCAAATGATTCAGATAAATCATCAACCATGACACAACCCTCACTCACGTTTCGCCCCATGCTGAAAAGCGACCTGGAACAGGTCACTGCCGTGGAGCAACAGTCAGCAGAACACCCCTGGCGAAAAGCACACTTTTCCGACAGCCTGACCTCCGGCTATACCTGCGAACTGGCAGTGCTTGATGGCAGAATTGTGGGACACTGCGTCATGATGACGGTAGCCGGCGAAGCCAGCATTCTGATTCTGACGGTGGACCAATCTTTTCAACGGCGAGGTATTGGTCGGCAGCTATTGCAACACATGCTCCAGAAAGCAGGACAGTCTGGCTGCAACACCATTCTGCTTGAAGTCCGTCGCTCCAATATCAAAGCTTTCAACCTTTATCTTCATGAAGGCTTCAGCGAGATCGGCATCAGGAAAAACTACTACCCCATGGGCAACCATCGGGAAGATGCCATTGTTATGGCCATGGAAATCCACAGGCTTTAATACCCGCGTTCATCCATTTTTTGCCCGCTCACGACGGGCCCAATCCAGAAGCTTCTCTCTGGTCCAGATCATGATGCTTTCCGTGGGTATGTATTGCCCTGCTTCGTATAACCGTCGACGCCGGGGGTTGTCCAGGGCAATATGATCGCCATCAAGAACGCCACGTGCCGGGAAAAACAGCGCCCCTCCAGCCTCCGGCAGGTCCCGCAGATAGCTCATCCGGGGTGAATGTTCTTTCATGCTGGCATCCCAGAACCAGGCCTTCCCGAAAATACCACCAACTCCGGATTCCAGCTCTATTCGTTCGGCAAGCTCCAGATAAAAGTCTCTCCAGCCATCCTGCAGAAAATGAGGCGTCAGACGTCGGTCTTCCACGTGAACTTCATACATATTCCGGGAGCTATTCCCCAGACGGATAAGCAGTTGAGCAGCGCTGACTATATGACTGACACCACAGGAGAAAATAGACCGTCGCGGCAGCGGACGAGGCTCATAATGGCAAATGAAGTTGCTGGGCCACATATTCAGCGCAGCGATGGCCAGGTCTTTATGAAAAAGATCATTATTAACAAAATCAGGATCGCCAGCTTCCTGAATACGGCGGCACAAATCCTGAAACCAGTTTTTGACGGCTTCTATCGTAGATTTTGGGAGGTGTTGACCCATGCCGTGTTGCTGAACAACGCCCACACTAATGGTCATCAGTTCTAAAAGCGTGAGCTTGCGTAACAACTTCAGGGTAGGAATATCGTATCGGGTTTCAACCTCTTCCAGCCAGAATGTCATTTCCGGCGGACATACATTATAAGAACGCCCTTTCATCACTTGCCGGACAAATTTCACATAATCCTGAACGATATGCTCAAGATCAGCTGCCTGGGCATATTGCCCGTAAATATCCGTTTTTATGGATTTAAGAAGTTCCACAAGTGCCATAAGAGATTGTTACTACTAATAGGTTCTTGATTGTTGCTATGCAGAGGTTTTACCGGAAACCAGAGAAATCATATCCCCAACACTCTCCATTTGATTCAGCTGCTCCAGTTCATCCATGGTAAATTTTATCGAGAGGTCTTTTTCAATGGCGCAGACGATCTGAATCTGGGCCATGGAATCCCAACCTTCAAGGGCATTGCGCTGTGTTTGCTCTGTTATCTCCAGGCTCTCTTCGTCCAGAATATCACGGATGATTTCACTGATGGTTGCCAAAATAGCCACACTAAGCTCCTTCTACGATCCTATTCTGTCGCCGGGTTTATCGTGATGGGAATATCACGTTCAGGCACTTCACTGTCGATGCTGTACGTCCATTGACTACTGTTATCGTCGGAGCCATGCAAAAGTTGAAAACCTGAGCCCTGGTAGAAGTCCTTTACCAGGCCATTTTTTTCTTTGGGGACATAGTGACCGATGACATCTTCTATCCCATTGTCTTTAGCCAATAACAGCAGCTCTGACAGCATCGCTGCCTCCATCTCCCGCTTAAACACACGACAACTCATTACCCAGCAGCGAACATGCAGTTCACTACCCTGACGTTCGCCGATAATGACGGAAACAATGCCATTGTCACCAAAGCGATCCGTGAGTCGGCCATAAAGTGTCAGGTAATCGGGAGAGTCCATAAAGCCGGCCACTTCCTGTTCGGTAAATCGCAAACCGGTAAGGTTAAACTGATTAGTTTTGTTGATCAGCTGTGCGGCCCTTGGCAATGCCATTGGATTTACCGGCTCAATAATCGCGGTCATTTGCAACGATTTCAGGTAATCATCATAGCTCTGACAAGAGTTCTCCAGTTCGATGCGCTGCCGGTTCTGGGCATACATGCTGGCTCGCTGAAAATCATCATGGTTTAATGACGCTTGTTCAAACAGACCACTCTTGTCCAGAAAATGAATGTAGCGGGTGCTGTCAGCCCCAATATCCGGTACCGCTACTGCGGGCAGGCTTTGCGCCACTATCGCCCGTTCAGCCGGGTTGTCATCCAGAAATACCATCGCACCGAGGCCAAGATTCAGGTCCTTGGCGATTTGCTCAATATTCCCGGGTTTGTGATTCCAGTTAGCCTGAAAGGCACTGAAATCATCAAGTTTCAAAACACTGTCCGGATGGGCAAAACCATCCTCCGCATTTTGTCGCTCATTTTTACTGCAGACTGCCAATAGTATGCCGCGCTCCCTGAGCGCCTTCAGGTAGCTTTGCAGATCACTGAATCCTTCCGCTCTCGCATTTCCCGCACCGACCTGTATACCATCAAGACCATCATCACCGATCACCCCGCCCCACATGGTGTTGTCCAGATCACAGATAACCACTTTTTTAACCAGACCGACAGCAGCCTTGATCTGAGCGGCAACACTGTACCCTACTTCGATAAATGCCTCTCTGCTCATGGCAAATTTATAGGAATACCATTGCGCCGGATCGTACCACCGATCCAGGCCAAACCTGGCCGACAGATAATTCAGGTCATGAAGGATAAATCCCGACGCATTTTGCGCATGCTCGGCAAATCTCTGATTGATCTGCCGGGTAATGTAACTCCGACCCGCTGCCTGTATGGCATCCTGGTTACCCAATGGCCGGGTGCCGGGCAGCTCAAAGTTATTTTGAATAATCGAGGCATTAAATTTCTGTGTCAGTGCACTCCAGACACTCTGAAAACGGTGAACAAACTGTTCGATAAAGGCATCAATGGACTCTTGTGTACTGGCAATAGCGGGCCACTCGGTAATATTTACACTACTGGTGTGAAGGTAAATAATCTGGGGATCAAACGTTTTTAGCTCTCCATCGTCAAATAAAGCGCTTTCGTAGAACCGATTGTAATCCGACTCAAAGATTTCCACATTGACGCCAGCCTGCAAAAGAAACAGCTCAATATAGCCACTAACCTCCTGCGTGGTAGAACCGCCCAGCACCGCCACCCGCAGTACCGGCTGGGATAATCCGGCCCTGAGTTCCCGACGCAATTTCTTCTGGTGACGCTGAATAAATGGATAGTCCAGTGGATACGACAGTCGCTGATCAGTGTTGTCATCCATGTTGCCTTCCTGTGCGCGGATCATAATTTTTGTTTGAGACGCCGGGCCATATCCATAATACCGGACATGGTGACTTTAAGCTGGTCGAGACTCCGGTTATCCATCACCAGGTTCCTTTTCAGTTTCAGCAAATGCTCACCACGATGGTTAAGCCCCTCATCCAGAGTGGTCGCAGTGCGCACCCCCAGCGCCTCCAGCTCAGGAATGTGCCCCGGTTGCCAGATACCACTGGGATAGCAAAGGTGATCCACTCCATAGGATGGATTCAACGATACCGTCAGTTTTTCCCGGTTAATCTCTATTTCCCGCTGGATACCTGCCGTATCTTCCGGAAGTCGGTGGCTATGAGTATGTAATTGAATTGAGTGCAGTGGATTTGGCACGACCCGGGCCAGCTCATCGTAGCTGGCGTTATGGAAACGCCGATCAGTGAGATCGGTCTTATCCTGACCGAGAAAATCAGCAATTACTGCCAGAAATGCCATTTTGGTCTGGTCATCAAAGTCACGGATACAGGACTCGATCTTCTTAACCAGTTCGCTGTTACTGCCGGTAAACTGATAACCCTTACCATTAAAAGACACACTTATGGTATCCACCGGCTTTTTCCAGAGCCAGTATTGCAACAATACATTGACGACCGCTATTTGATGATCACAGTAATAGGTGGTTACGTAGGTAGTTGAAGGGAATTGGTAGCCCTCAAGCACAGGCAGTAACTCAGCGACACTTGCCCACCAGCCATCGTCAATGGTAATGACCACGGGGTACTCATAAGTCACTTCTCCCTGTAAATGCCGCTGTGCCTCTGCAAGACTTATGACGTTGTATCGTGAGTGCTTCAGAAACTCCAGAATAGGGATCAGCCTATCCCGTGAAATAAAGACGCCCGGCCAGAATAAGTGTTCGTCTTTCAGTGAAAGGGAGTGCAGGCAGAGAATCACCAGCTTATGACGGTTAAAGTAAGCGGTGAGATGAGTCAAACCGGATTTAACCAGCAATTTATAAAGACTGTTTTTCCATCCCGACATAAATCACTTCCTTCTGCCCTCTACTTTAACCGCTGTTGCCTTAAAAAGCTTTAAAAACATTACGTGTAATGATCGCCAGAATGGAAAGAAACTTAATCGGCTTATATTTAAAGAATCGATGTGACAAGGCGATGATATAGGCCAAAGAACGGCAGAAATTTTTATTGACCAGTACTTTATTGATTGAGCACTTACATCAGTTTGTAAGTAGTTGGCCAAATGGAATCGTATATTTCTGGCTAAGTGGGCAGTTACTATGCAAGGCACAACGTAGGGAGCATAGCCGTAGCTATGTGACCGTAGTTGTAACGCCGCAGGGTGACTGCCCACTTAGTCAGAAAATACGATTTCATTTGGTTAACTACTTATGATGATGCTTTGGAATCATCCTATGATAACTCGCCTGTTTACCCTGAGTGATCAGCTGGCATTTGCAAAATTGTCCGGTGATTACAATCCGCTTCATATTGATGAAATAGCCTCACGAAGATATATGTTTGGCGAACCATTAGTGCATGGCATTCATACACTGCTCTGGGCCCTTGACTGCTTTCTTGCCGCCACCCCGAAACCAACGACAATTCTTTCCCTGGAAGCTGATTTCAAAAAGCCGGTTATTCTGAGTGAGAATGTATTGGTTAAGTTCAGTGAAAAATCCGGCCATCAACTGATCGAAATCAGCTCACAATCCAGCCTGCTGTCCAAAGTTAAACTGCAATGCAAGCCTATATCCCGAGAAGATTGGGATCTACAACAAAGACAGTGCATGTCAGGCCTCGCTCCCGAAGCCCAACCCAGGGAACTCACAGCAGCCGAGGTAGCAAAGGCGAAAGGCCAACTGGAACTATTTTACGACAATGTCCATTTGTCGCAATTACTGCCAAATGTTGCCGCTTATCTTGACCCGGTCTGTACGGCAGCCATGCTTGCCAGCACCCGGTTGGTTGGCGGTCATTGCCCCGGGCTGAATTCTCTCTATTCTTTTTTCTCTTTATATGCCTCTGATAAAGGTAAAAACACAACAACATTTGCTTACCAGACCGCAGAGTATGATGAGCGCTTCTCAATGGCCTTTATTGACCTGACAACCCCCGGATTCATCGGCAATATCCGGGCATTTTTACGCCCTCCCCCTGTCGTTCAGGCTTCCTGTGAACAGATCAAAGACACGGTGAAACGGGACGAATTTGTCGGCCAGAAAGCCATCATCATAGGTGGCTCAAGGGGGTTAGGGGAAATTGTCGCAAAGTTACTGGCTGCCGGTGGAGCCGAGGTCTTCATCAGTTTTTACCGTGGCAGAGATGAAGCAGAACAGCTGGTTAATGAGATCCGCAGCAATGGCGGTAAGGCAAGCACTTTCCGTTTCAACGTCCTGTCTCCAAACTGGGAAGCGGTGTTGGCGGATCATACAGATCTGCATCCCAGCCATCTTTATTATTTTGCGACACCTTTTATCGCAGCCTCACCGGGGCAGTTTTCTTCTGAACAGCACCAGTGTTTTTCTGATTACTACGTCAAGGGTTTTGTTGAAACAGTTACCCCACTGCTGTCGAAGGGTCTTGCCCACATTTTTTATCCTTCCACCGTTATGATTGATGCTATGCCATTGGACATGGCTGAGTATTCAGTAGCCAAGGCTGCCGGGGAAACGGTGTGCCGCTTTTTGTCAAAAAATAACAAGGGCTTGAGAGTCTCTATGCCAAGACTGCCAAAAATGACGACAGACCAGACCGCAAGCCTTATGAAAAAAGATCAACTGGATCCTGTTCCTGTGATGTTGGATGAACTTCGCGCACACCACATGCCATAAGAAGAAACAAACCAATAATCAAACGCTTTCTCAGGACTGACCATTTCCAAAACCATAAACGCTACTGGTAGAAAAAGCAGAAAAATACGAGCATTTCCCCCTGCACACCAAGGGATTGACAGGTATAATCGCGCCCCTGTTTCAGTCACAGCAAGGTCTTAAGCGTTGATTATCTTCACCGTCACCAATAAAACCACCTCTCAAGTCTATGTTGGGTCAACCCGCAATGACCTGGTTGACCAATGGGAAAAAATGGTGGCTGCAGCCGAGCAGAATCTTGACTACCCGCTATACCAGGAGATCCGTGTACACGGCAGGGATAGCTTTGTTGTTGAAGAGTGGGATTTCGTAGATGACCGCAATGAGCTGAACGCGCTTGAACAGGAAGCCATTGAAACGCTGAATGCCCGCAGCCTCCGCGGCTATAGAACCAGCACCGTCAAGATCCAGCCTAAAAAGAAAACACGAACCCGCAAATCCAGCCTGGAAAAAGAGCTTGCCAGCATCTTTGACGAGTTCGACGGCGACATGGATGACTTTGATGAGATTTCTCCAGAGCCGAAAAAGCAGACGGAAGAGAAAACCGCAACACCACAACAGCCCGCTATTGCACAACCAGTGACGCCTGTTTCTGTTGAACGCGTCAGATCACCGGACATCAAACTGGATGTTGCTACCGCACAGGAAAACGCAGCAGAAGCCCGAAAAGAAAAGCCAGTGGCAAAACCGGAAAATGGCTCTCAGGTGAATGCCGTTGTGCAAATGAACAACATCTGTCTCAGCGATGACATTTCGGCCCAGCTTGAAGCCATTCAGGCAGCAGCCAACGCCGTCCTGTCAGGAGACAGCAATGCGGTTGAACTCCTCAACAGCAAACCAGCCGCTCCCGCACCGGTTAAGATCGAAGTGGTTGAGCTGCTGCCTGAGCCAGTGAAAGCGGCTGAACCAGAGATCATTATTGAGCTTGACCCAAGGGAACAACGCATCCGCGAAGCCATTGAGCGGCACCGCAAAGCCAGGGCCCAGAAGACGTCGGATAGCCAGGCATCCGATCGCCAGCAAATTGAACAACTGCTGGCAGAACTCACCACAAGAGCCATGGGCATGAATAGCCAGAGCGTGGCTGTCGCTGCCTGATTCCTTATACCGGCATTTTCTTCCCCTGAACGTGCCGGCCACCCTGCGAGGCTGTCCGAGAATAGCGCCCGCAGCGAGGATGGCAGAAATTTCCAGGAGCCACCGCAGTAGGGCAGTCTATTCTCGGACAGCCTCCAAGCTCACATCTATACTTGGGCTATGAACAAGCCCAACGATCTCTCACTTGAACACCCCCAACGAACACTTCCTGACAAACTCCGGAAAGCCTGCCGTGTTCTGCAACGATTCGAGCAGAGAATGATCCTGATCAGCCATCGCAGTGATCAAATTGCCTTAAAAATGCAGCAGATACGAAAAGACATCGAGCATTCAATGCCTGGCCACACACCCTCTCAATAGGTAGCAGCATCAAGTTAACCACAACATCTGTGGATAACTCTGTTAATCCCCGCAGGAAAACACCCCGCAGACTGCAAAACATGTCCACAACAATAAACTGATCATTTATTGACCAGTCGCTTCATTTAAATCACTGACTACTAAAGAGAATAAATACTTATTAATAACTAGTAATAAAAGATATAAGCTGATTTGATTTTCAAAACGCCCGAACAAGCAATTATTCAGAACGCCTTTTCTGATGAAAAGAATGCAACACTGATGTAAACACTGAAGGTAACTTATGTCCGGCAGGGATTTTCTAGAGAATTATTTTGACCTGAAAGCTCATGGCACGAATACCAAAACCGAGGTAATTGCAGGCTTCACCACATTCATGACCATGGCCTATATTCTCGTGGTCAACCCCCTGATTCTTAAAGATGCCGGCATGGATTTTGGTGCTGTATTCACCGCCACCACCCTCTCTGCGATTATCGGTACTCTGGTCATGGCGGTATGGGCAAAGCTGCCCTTTGCCCTGGCTCCGGGCATGGGGCTGAATGCTTTTTTTGCTTACGGTGTCGTGCTCGGCATGGGGTACTCCTGGCAAATGGCCCTGACTGCGGTTTTTCTTGAAGGCATCATCTTCCTGCTTCTGACCGCTTTCAATATCCGTGAGGCCATTGTGAACAGTGTTCCCCTGAGCCTGAAAAAAGCGGTTTCCTGCGGTATCGGCTTGTTCATTGCCTTTATCGGCCTTCAGAATGCCGGTATTGTCGAAGCAAACCCAGCGACCCTGGTATCGGTGGGCTCGTTGACTGATGCAAAGCCACTGCTGGCCCTGATCGGTATCCTGATTACCGGCACCCTGCTGGTTAAAAATGTCCGTGGTGCATTGCTGATGGGTATCGTAGCCACCACCCTGATCGGCCTTCCCCTGGGCGTCACCTCGACGCCAGACTTCAGCAACGGCCTGACACCTCCAGATCTGTCCCCCATTCTGTTCCAGTTTCAGTGGGACCAGGTGTTTACTTCGGACATGGCCATTGTCCTGTTTACCTTTCTCTTTGTTGATATGTTCGACACAGTAGGCACCCTGGTGGGTGTAGCCACTAAAGCCAACATGCTGAACGACAAAGGTGAAGTACCGAACTGCAAGCAGGCTTTGTTTGCTGATGCGGTGGCCACGACAGCGGGTGCATGTCTGGGTACCAGCACCGTAACCACCTTCGTGGAAAGCGCTACCGGAGTGTCTGCCGGAGGTCGCTCCGGCCTGACCGCCCTGGTCGTAGCAGGCCTGTTCCTGGCTGCCCTGTTCCTGTCGCCACTGTTCCTGATGGTACCCGGTGCAGCAACCACTCCGGCACTGGTGCTGGTTGGCCTGTTTATGATGTCGCCGATCAAGGATATCGATCTTGATGATTTCAGCGAGTCTATCCCGGCATTCCTGACCCTGCTGTTTATGCCAATGACATACAGTATTGCCGAAGGCATTATTATCGGCATGCTCTCTTACATCATTCTGAAGCTGTTGAGCGGCAACTATCGTCAGGTACCGGTTACCTCCTACATTGTTGGTGTAGTGTGTCTGGCCAAAATCGTGATGTAAACATTACCATTAAGCATCCAGTCATAAACCACGCTTCACGCCCATGCTATTACGGCCCATAATATGGGCCGTTTTTATTTGATCACTAGCGCTATGTCCCTACCAACAGTCCAACCCGAAAGGTATGAAGAGCAACTGGCCCAAAAGGCCAGCAGCATTTGCAGCGAGTTTGCCGAATTTGATATGCCTGAACTGGAACTTTTCCGCTCCAGGCCGGACCATTACCGGATGAGAGCAGAGTTTCATGTCTGGCATGAGGGCGATCACTGCTACTACCGGATGTTCGATCCACAAACCAGACAGCCCTTTGAAGTCACCTCCTTTCCCAGCGGCTCCGAAACCATTAACCGGTTAATGATGCCCTTGATGGAGGCGATCATCGCCAGCAGCCATCTGAAAAAACGGCTTTTTCAGGTTGAATTTCTCACCACCCAGACCAAGGAAGCCCTGGTGTCACTGATCTATCACCGCCAGTTGGATGATCAGTGGCAACAGGAAGCAACAGCACTGCAGGAACAGTTTGGCATTGCCATTATTGGACGTGCCCGCAAACAGAAACTGGTGCTGGATAAAGACTATGTCACTGAAACATTGACCGTGGAGGGCAAACCATTCCATTACACCCAGGTAGAAAACAGCTTTACCCAGCCTAATGCCAGTGTTAATGAACATATGCTTGCCTGGGCCAGTGGAGCCGCACAGGCAATTACGTCCGACAGTAGCAGTGATCTGTTAGAACTCTATTGCGGGAATGGGAATTTCACCTGCGTGCTTGCCAGGCATTTTACCAGGGTACTGGCCACTGAAATTGCCAAAACCTCAGTCCATTCGGCCCGAGATAACTTTACGCTGAATAATGTAGAAAACGTGGAAATCGCCCGTCTATCCAGTGAGGAGTTGACCCAGGCCATGAACAGGGAACGGGCATTTCGCCGCCTGAGCGAGATCAACCTGGACAGCTATGATTTCTCAACCATTCTGGTGGATCCTCCCAGGGCAGGTCTCGATGAAGGAACAGAAAAGCTGGTGCAGAATTTCGACAATATCCTGTACATTTCCTGCAACCCTGAAACGCTCAGGCAAAATCTGTCAACCATTTGCCAGACCCATAGAATCGAAAAAATCGCCCTTTTTGACCAGTTCCCATACACTCATCACGCTGAAATGGGCGTTCATCTGATTCGGAAATAGTCAGATTTACACTCCCCGGCGAGACTCCTACTTTGATTCTTAGGAAGAAAAAGTTTTACTGAAGTTCTCCGGGGTAGCCTCACGTGAAAAATAACAAGCTGAAATATCTGCCAGCATCCATCATTTTCTCTGTTTTCTGGCTTTTCTTTGCACCGACTTCTTACAGCAGCGATGCGGACTATATCAAAACTGCGGTATTGTTCGTGGCCTATGACCAGGGTGAGAGCAACGCTTTCCTGCGTATTCAGGAAAAACTGAAAAACGCCAATATTCCCTACCGGATATTGGCAATGGGCCGTGCTGCTGAAGTCTTCAAAAATGACCCGGCCCTGATTCCATTCGATAGATTGACCCACAACGAAGCGCTGTATGAAAATCGCAACCATCTGCTGAACCAGAAGCTGGTTTACCAACTCGCTGAAAGCATCTCGGCCAAAATTGTCTATACCGGTATGGCAAGTCGGGCACAGGCTCAGATTGCCAATATCTGGGAGAGAAGAGGTGCCAGGGTCATCGCATTTTATGATAATTTTGAGCCAATTGACTCCATCAGCTATGTACAGCCTTTTTTAGAAGAGCTGAGTTACCTGGATGAGTTCCATGTCCCGAGTAAAACCACCGCGCTTAGCTTTCAGAGTATCGCTGCTTCCCTGGGAGCAACAGTGACCGTTACCGGACAGCCCGTACTGGAAGACTGGGACAAAGTCTATGATGAGACCGATATTTTCCTATTACGCGACACCCTCAATATACACCCGGAGCAGCCTGTAGTGTTGTTTGCCGGTGACTACAGCAGCAGCTATCCCAAGGCTTTTCAAACCTTTATTGCAGCAACAAGGAAGCTGCCAAACATTCTTTTTCTGGTTTCATATCACCCCAAGTTTGATGGTGAGCTTGAGCGCAGGATCATTGAGGCCCAATCGGACGGCAATGTCCATCTGTTACACCACGGCACTTATTCCACCGCATCACTGAGCACCATTGCCTCTGCGGTTATTGTCCATAAATCATCCGTCGCCCAGCAGGCCATCTACCGGGGCAAGCCGGTCATCTATGTGGCTGATGAAGACTATCAGAACCTGATGCTGACCGAACAGCTGGCCATTCGCGCATCCAGTGCGGGTCCTTTGGCCGTCATGATTTATGCTCACATCAGGGGCTTCAGACCACCGGCGGTTGCCGAAAGCCTGGGCATACCGGATGCTCCCAGCAAAACCATAACCAAGCTGATGATTGATGAGCTAAGACGAATGTCTGATTAAAAATAGAGAGTTTTTTGATTCACTGCCTTTATAGAATGTACGCAATGTGATCTACTCAGGATGGTGTGACTCACGTTGAAGGTTTACGATGGGTGTCCGAATACCCCATGTACTGATTTTTGTCAGGCTGGCCATTCTCTCCACCATTGTCTTGCTGGCGTTGACTGCACTTTGCAATTTGATGGTAGCCAGGGCCACCAATGACGCCCTGTATTCTAACCTGAGCAAGCTCCCCTATAATCAGGTTGGTGTGTTGCTGGGTACCAGCAAATACTCTCGCCTGGGCGGGTTCAATGACCACTACCGGCTCCGGCTGGAAGCAGCCTTCCAACTCTACCAAGCGGGTAAGATTGATTACATTCTCATCAGCGGCGATAACAGCACCCGTTTTTACGATGAACCAAGCACTATAAGGCGTGACCTGCTAAAGAAAGGCGTCCCTGCAGAACGCATCTATCGCGACTATGCCGGTTTCAGAACGCTTGATTCCGTTCTCAGGGCACATCATGTTTTTGATTTGGATAGCTTTACTATTATTTCCCAGGCTCCACACAATAAGCGGGCACTTTATATCGCCATGAATCATGATATTGACGCCATTGCCTTTAATGCGGGCGAGGGCTATGACATTGATATCAGCAATAGAGCCAGAGAGATGCTTGCCAGGGTACTGGCTGTGCTGGAGGTACATTTTCTCAATACTGGCCCTAAATTCCTTGGCCCGACCATTGAGATAGGTGTTACGCCCCCTACCTGATCAAACAATACCGTTTTCATCTATTTACGGGCAAGAACATTATTTGCATAAAAAACATTATGAAAATATTCAAAAGGAGGACACAACCCCTAAAGGTTAATATTAAAGAACGAAGATTTTTTAACGTAACTTCTGATTTTCTGCATGGCATTAGGAAACCAGTTGTCCAGCCGACGGGTTTCCCGACAAATTTCATCAGCCAGGCGAGGATTTAGAAAATCATTAAAAACAACGCCAATCAATGACACATCATTTTGAGTCAGCCTGTCCAGTGCCGTTTTGAATTGTGTTTGCCGAGTCACTCCAGCCATTACGATCATGATTGTCCCATCAACCATGGCACAAATGGACTCAGCGGGAATGTTATTACGATTCCTGGCATTTACCGGGGAGGTATCAAAAATCACTGCGTCATAATTTTCCAGCCAATGTTCCATTAACTTACTCATGTTAGCAATGCTGCGGAATCCAAGTACATCTGTGTCACAAGGAGCTGGCAGTATATCCAGGTTCACATCGTCCGAACGCATAATACAGCCATCAGCAGACTGGGGATTTGGCAACCAGTCGGTATGAATATGTCCGGAAATATCACCCAGCTCAGGGTGCAGCATGTTCACTTCCACCAGCAACGTCCGCTTACCATCGACTTCACTGCGCTGACTTAACGCATAAGCCAGGGTACTGCAGCCTTCCTCCGGGTTGGCGGATGTAATAGCAACCGAACGCAGCCCCTTACCAATACTATTGCCGTATATCTCTTCAATCTCCAGATAGTTTATGGGTAGCTTGATCATGGCGTAATCCATCCCAAATTCCAGAGGAATTGAATGACCGTCAAAATAGTGGCCGCATCAGCAACCCGCTCCATGATGATATGCCAGTACGACTGCGTTAGCTCTGGCACAAAAACCGTATCACCAGCCCTCAACACCGGTAACCGTGAAGCATCTGGATCTTTCATAAAATCCATCAGATCAAATGTCGTCGATCGGTTTTCACAACAGGAGCTATTTACAATGAGTATTTTCTCAATATAAGCAGTCTCTTTTGGCCCCTGCGCCTCTGCCAGTAAATCCAGAATGGTCATATTATTGGTAAAGTCATAGCGGCCTGCTACATAAACGGCCCCCATAATCCTGACCGTATCCTCAGGATCTTTCTCAACCCACCTCCGTTCGCTGGATGGGAAGAAGATAGTGTCGCCGGGCTTCACTTCTGGCAGCAAAGTATCATCACCCGTTTGAAAGTATCGAACCAGGTCCAGTTTACTGACCTTCGGGGCTCCCTCATTTCGATGAATCAACCGTATCTGGGACAGATCAGCTTCTGCAGATGGTCCTTCGGCTGCAGAGATTATATCCAGGAACCCCATTTCCTTATTAAAGGCAAATCGCCCTGGCTTGGAAACAGCCCCCAGCAGATAGATAGCATTTTCTTTTGGTAATTTAAGCCAGGTTGATTTATTGGATGTCGGGTTTTCAGGCAGCTCAGGAATAACTATCGTTGCGCCACCCGTCAGTTCCGGCATATCCGACCACGCCCCACCAATTTCTATAAACTCCTGCAAATTGAACTCAATGACATTCCGTTCGCCATTGGGGCCTGGCTTGATAATTTTTACATGGGCAAGGTCTGCATTATTCGTAGGGCCTCCCGCGTTACTGAGGTAATCCATAAAATCTACCGATGGAGCCCACTCGTAGCGCCCCCGGTTTTTTGACAGCCCCCAGAAGTTTCAGTGAGCCTGATGTTTTCAGCTTGATCCAGGACTGATCACTCTCGGGACCTTTTTCCGGGAAAAACACCGCATCTCCCGAGTCAATGGGAGGAAAACCCTTGATTCGACCTTCAGTAAAAGCCTGGAAGTTAAAAGGAATCACAGTACCATCACTTTTAAGAACCCTGACCGACCGAATATCGGCATACTGGGTAGGCCCCCCTGAATTTGCAATAACATCGAGAAAGCCAACGCCTTCGGATGTTTCGAATGCACCAGGCTTCTGAACTTGCCCCATCACATAAACTTTACGCGCCCCACCAGAAACAGAATCAACCTGCTGGGCAACAAAGATGGTTGACCCTGGATCCAATATTGGCAGGTCTTCATCTTTACCACTTTCAAGAAACTGCTTCAGGTTAAACATCTTGGGTTCTACACCGGAAAGCACCCGAATCTGCTCAACATTGGCATACCGTGTCACACCCCCAGCTTTCAAAAGGGCATCCACAACATTGATGCCTTCCTCGAAAGGGAAGCTAACAGGCCTGATCACTTCACCAAATACCTTGATTACGGTTCTGTCAGAAACAGAATCAACCGCTTTATCATCTACGACCCTTGGCTCTCCGTGAACGCTGCTCAGGCCGGGCGAGGTGGGCACAAAAACTTCATCCAGAGACTTGATCTTGGGAAGCACGCTGGGATCACCGGTATCCAGGTAACGCTTAAAGTTAAAAATAATCTTTTTACCATCTCTTCTCAGCTGCAGCTTATCCAGCTGAGCACCATCAACGAAGCCCCCTGCCTCGGTAATCGCCATTTGAATATTACCGGTACTGGGCAGCTCTACTTCGCCAGGTTCGTTGACAAAGCCCAGTACATTGATCAATAACCGTTTTTCCTTCAAATGGATGGTCAGTTTATCAAGGCCGAGAAAAACATCGGAAAGCGCCGTATAAATGGCTTTATCTGCTGCCCTTAATGTAAGGTCGGCTACTTTCAACTGACCTATTTCAGGAAGATGAATAGTCCCATCTCTACCAATAAGAAAGTTCGTATTGAACCCCTCTTCTCCCGGCAGCCCAATGACCAGAATATCCCCTGACTGTAATTGATAATGCAAAGGATCTCTCTTCCGGACTGCCGACATATCAACACCAACGTCTGATGCCTCAGCTACTTCCGGATCAGCTACTTCCGAATCAGCCAATTCTGGTTCAGTCACCTCCGGAACAGTCTCTTCTCCGTTTTCCGGGGTAACCGAAGCGGGGGCTTCTATGCCAGTGCTTTGATTATTTGCCAAATCAGATTGTTGTGAAATTCCTTTATCACTGCCCTGCTGATTCTGCGGATCAACTGCTTTTTCAGAGACTTTCTCCCGTAAAGAAATCAGAACAGCATCATCGGCTTCCAGCTGCCATTGTGTGGACTTTTCAGCCGACACTTTAATGTGTTGGCTGCTCCTTATCAGGGTAAAGTCTGCATCAACGTTCGTATCATCAAAGAAAGAGTGATATGAATTGAGGCTGGTTAACGAAGAGTCAATGGGAAATGGGTACTTACCAGGATTTTGGATATCGCCAAGGATGGCAATGTTTATCAAATCTTTTGGGGCAATATAGTTTATGCTCTCTATATTGTAGGATTCTTGGGTTTCCCTGTGTATTTCAGCAGAAGCAGCCTCTTCATCCATTCCCATTAAATTGAGAGTCATTCCATCGGGAAAAGCAATTGCCATCGCCTCATTAACCTGCAGCAGAGGAAAAGTCCCACCATCATCATTCAGTTTTATGAGAAACACCCCACCTTTTTCGATGGGTGCATTTGCAGATACTCCGCCAGAATACACGGCAAGTAACAAGAGGGTTGCCAGAATTTGCAACAGCTTGCCGCATATACTTGGGTAATAGAGCGTTTTCATTGAGGCTCCCGCATAAACAGCCTTAAGTTTACGGGTCTAGGCCAGTCTGAAAGCCCCAGCGCAGAATCATCCGATCGTAATGGTTTGTAGCCTTTTTGATCCTGTCCTGCTGCATACTGTAGAGGACATCCTCCATCTTCAGCCATCGCTTCCATCAGTAAACGAACCCTTTCCAGGGTAGAAAATGATTCACTTAATCGATTACTGGCATCACCGAGAAGGTCACCATCAATTTCATAAATAGCAAGCTGATGCAGATCATGAATTATGCTCATTTGCCCGGGAATGCAATATTCACCTCCCGCTTTTTGGAGCTCAAGGTATCTGGATTGACTCATCTCTAATAAGTTAATCACATAGGATCGATCAATATCCCTGACACTGCGTTTTTCATCAACTGAAAGGCTATAATCACGGTCAGCATGAAGTGGCCACAGGATCACACAAGAGGGAAGCAAAGGAAAAATAAGACAAATAAACAGACACCCGGCAGAATTCCCACCCGGTATTAAGTTAGAAAAAAATAAAGATATCTTATTTTTTCGACAGATACTCTTCAATACTCTCATATTGCTTGATCGTCTGGTTAATCCTGAGCATTGTCAATAACTCGTCAGGCTTTCCATTAACACCAAGCAATCCAAGATTTCTACTCTCTGTCTTTAGACGCTTATAAAGAAAAACCAGCGCACCGATACCTGAAGAATCAAGTTCATTAACAGAACTCATATCAACAAGGACATCTCCTGCACACTCTTTAATTAAATGATCAAAGTGACCTCTAACCTCATTCACTGTCTCTGCATTGAATTTGTTATGCAGCTCAATAATATCACAGCTGCTGGCTTGATAAGTCGCGTAATCCATTACCTGTTACTCCCAACTCCAATACTTCTTGTTGTTTACCTGATAAAAGTAAAACATAATTTTACACAACACACATTTAATTAGATTAGACAAAAGAACAGAAATGCATTCTGTAAAAGTCACATTTTAAAGAAAAGAACAAAAGATCATGAAATATTCTCAGAAATTAAAAAATAATTAAAATTTCCTTTTTTTATAAAACAGAAATCTGAGCAAACCCTATAGTTAATTCATAAGGCTGTAAGAAACACCAATCAGACAACGCGCCTTAAAGCATTCAGACATGAAGCTGTATCCAAATAACTCTGAATCAATGGCTAACAATCAAAGTTATTTTTATGGCTACCCAGAAGGGCATGCATTCCGCAGAACACTTCTCCATCAAACTGCTTAAGGCGGTCCTTCTCTGTGCCTGTACATTAGGCATTTTACTGAGCCTTGTGCAGGTGTTTCTGGATGCTCACCTGTCCAGCGCTGATATTGATCGAAAAGCCAGGGAATTGCTGGCAATGATCCATGATCCCGCCAGCAAGGCGGCTGATCGTCTTGATACTGACATGGGACAAGAAGTGCTCAATGGTCTGTTGGAGATGAAATCTGTGCAGGTGGCAGCAATACGACTGGATGATACGTCAAATCTGGCCATGGTAGAGAGGCCCATTTTCGCTTCCCGGTATCGCCTCCTTTCTGACTATATTTTTGACTCCATCCGTATCTACCGCCAGCCACTTGAACCAGGGAAAGAACACTTTGGGGAATTGATTCTCTCCATTGATACGGCCTATGAAGGTAAGGCGTTTATTCAAAGATCCGTCGTTGTGGTATTCGCCGGGATAATCAGGGCCATAGCAATGGCCCTGTTAATGTACCTGATCTGCTCAACGTTGCTGACTCGTCCCATGAATCGTTTGATTCGCCATTTATCAAGCATTGACCCTGAAGCACCGGGACAACAGCAACTGCCGGTGCCTGAAGGTAATGAAAATAATGAGTTAGGTCTCTGGGTCAGAACGGCCAATAAACTGTTAACGTCCATTAACTACCATCAAAGTCTGCGTCAAAAAGCAGAAGCCCGTATCATGCGGCTGTCCCAGTATGACTACCTGACCAGACTGCCAAATCGCCGCACCCTGCAGAACCAGATCAATACATTTATTCAAAAGGCCACCAACAAGCATGAGAACATCGCTATTCTCTGCCTCGGACTGGATGACTTTAAATCCCTCAATGCTCAGGTCAACTTCAATGCCGCCGAACATATTCTGGTAAAAGTCTCGGATCGCCTTAGAAACTGCATCGGCAATAAAGCCTATATTGGCCGATTAGGTGAAGATCAGTTTGCCATTATCCAATCAAAGATCGAACAGCCCTATGAGGCTGCTGAGATGGCCCAGTCTCTGATCAGGCAGCTTGACAGACCGTTCGAGATTAACAATGAGCAGCTGACCATCAGTGCTACCGTCGGCATAACGCTCTTTCCTGATGATGGTGAGGATGTCGACACCCTCCTGCAGCAGGCTGAATTTGCCATGATCATGGCCAAGTCCAGAAGCCACAATCGCTACCAGTTCTATGTAGCCACTATTGATTCCGAAATCCGCCAGCGCAAACGGTTGGAAATGGACCTTCACCAGGCCCTTGACAACCACGAGCTCAGTCTGGCCTTTCAGCCACAGTTTAACTATCAAAAAGGTGAGCTGGTGGGTGCCGAGGCCTTGCTGCGCTGGAATCACCCGGAGAAAGGGGTGATCTCACCAGATATATTTATTCCCATGGCAGAACACAGTCTTGATATTATTCCTATTGGTAACTGGGTTCTGGAAATGCCTGCCAACAGTTAAACAAATGGCACCTTGACGGTCATCAAAACCTGCGTCTGGCGGTCAACCTCTCGGCCATTCAACTGCAGGATCAGAATATTGCTGATCGAATCACTTTGTTACTGAATAAATACCAGATTCCCCCTGAAACCCTGGAGCTTGAGGTGACCGAAACTTCCATTATTGATGACCTGGAAGCATCGAAAGCCCAGCTCCAGAATATGAAAAACATTGGGGTAACACTGGCGCTTGATGACTTTGGAACAGGTTACTCCTCGCTGGGTTACCTTAAACAGTTTCCCTTCGACAAAATCAAAATTGATAAATCCTTTGTCGAAGATCTTCCTGATAACCGCGAAAACTGTGGCATCGTTGAAGCGATTGTTCAGATTGGCAAGAGCTTCGGCCTGAAAGTTCTGGCTGAGGGTGTAGAGACTGTTGAACAGGAAACCTACCTGGCTAACAAAGGCTGTCAGGAAGGACAGGGCTATTACTACGGAAAGCCACTATCTGCCCACGACTTTATCAGTCTCATATCAAGTCAGCGTGCCTTGTCGGGTAATACGCAGGTAGAGGGTGGAGAACATGAAACGCCGGGAGACAATAATGACTGATCATCCCATTGTCATACTCCTGGACTCCCGACAGGCAGGTGGTATCGAGACCCATGTTTACCAACTTGGCAAAGCGCTGAAAAACAGTGGCTGGCCTGCAGAAATCTGGTTTTACCAGCAATATCAGGCTGAACACCCTCTTGAACAGGCCTTAACAGACTCGGCCATCCGTTTTCGCTATCTCAGCGGCAAGTTACCCGGGCTGATCTCAGCGCTCAAAGACTCACAGCCTCTGTTACTTCACACCCATGGGTACAAAGCCGGTATTGTTGGCCGCCTGGCTGCGGTAGTCACAAGAACGCCGATTGTTTGCACCTTTCACAATGGTGATCCGGGTGAAGGTATGGTCCGGTTATATTCACTGCTTGATCAGCTAAGCAGCCCCATTTCTGAAAATATTGCCGTCAGTGATGAGATTGCCAGAAGATGGATCAGTGCTCCCCATCGGATTGATAACTTTGTGGATCTTCCGGAACATTATCCATCCTCGGGGACAGCCATCGCCTTTGTTGGCCGGTTGAGTCACGAGAAAGGTCCTGACCTGTTTCTGCAACTGGCCAAGCACCAGCCACACCTCCCCTTCCGGCTCTATGGCAGTGGCCCAATGGAAAAAATGCTGCAAAAGCAGCAGGTCAATAACGTCATGTTCATGGGACAGGTTCAGTCCATGGAAGCCCATTGGCGCGATATTGGCCTGTTGTGTATCACATCCCGTTTTGAAGGGTTGCCCCTGGTGGCGCTTGAAGCCATGGCTCATGGCGTGCCTGTCCTCAGTTTTCCTTTGGGAGGTCTACCGGACCTTATTGTCCAGGGCTTCAATGGCTGGACGTCTCCGGTTGGCGACCTTAATGCAATGAGCAATTTACTGCGGTTCTGGGACTCACTGCCAGAAGCCGTGAAATGGCAACTCAGGGAAGCCTGTGTTGCAACGGTGATCAATAACTATTCAAGTCAGGCGATCCTGCCAAAGATTCTTGATGTCTACCAGCAAACCGTGCAGACAAAAGGCTACGATTGGCCAGACACACTCAAACAGTCGCCAGTTCACGGCCTTGCCAATAACAAACACGATCGATCTCACACAATCGGATAAACCAAATGGAACTCAGCCAGAATGTTATCAAAGGATTGAAAGTCGGAGCTATGCTGCGCCTGGTGGCGCAGATCTTCACCTGGCTCAATACACTGATTCTGATCCGCCTCCTGACACCTGATGATTACGGCCTTATGGCTATGACCATGGCTTTTATCGGTATATTTGCTCTGATGGGAGACTTTGGTATTGGCAAAGCGATCATTCAGGCAGAAGAACTCACCACCAGACGGCTCAGACAGGCATTCACCATTAACATTGTTTCCTGTCTGGTATTTTTCAGCATTTTCTTTTCAATCGCTCCGGTTATTGCCAGTTTCTTTGATGAACCAAGAGTGACAATTCTTGTCCAGGCAGTCGCCTGCCAGCATCTTATTATGATATTCCATACCCTGCCTTACGCCATGGCAAGCCGCAAGATGCTGTTCAAGGAGCGGGAAAAGGTCCAGTTTTATACAACCCTGATGACCAGTATCGTCACCATCACCATGGCTGCGTCAGGTCTTGGCGTATGGTCACTGATTCTGGGGCATCTGTTTATGCGTCTGGCACTAACCGTCGGCTATAACCTTATTGCTCCCTGCTGGATCAGGCCTGCATTGAGCTTCGAGGGTTTTTCTAAAATGGCAGGATTCAGTGGCGTAGCCACCATTAATGATGTGTTGCGTTTTTTCATTAATATCTTTGGCAGCATCAGCATCGGCCGCCTGCTCACCAAAGCTGAGCTGGGGGTGTTCTCTGTAACCATAAATCTGGCCAATCTTCCCAGTGAAAAGATTGGCGAGCTTCTTAATCACTTGGGGCTTTCCTCCTTTGCCAAACTTCAGAACGAACGTGCTGTTGCTGGGCAGTATCTGCATAAATCGGTCCAGCTTGCCAGTCTGGTACTTTTTCCCATGTATCTCGGTATCTGTGCCATATCCCCTGAACTGATCATCCTGGTACTCTCTGATAAATGGGCTGCTGCCATTATCCCGTTTCAAATTCTCTGCCTGACCAGCCCATTCCGGATGCTGTCGGAAATGATGGCGACTGGCATAACCGCCATTGGTGAACCCGGTAAAAACAGCAAAACTCTGCTGTTAACTATCTTGACTCTTCCTGCTTTTTTCTACGGTATCCAATATGGTGTTGCCGGGGCATGCTGGGCCTGGTTGGGTATTAACCTGATCAGTTTCGCTTTCCACCTGAAACTCATCCTGCCAGTATTTGAGCTGAAAGCATCATCGTTACTGGGCGCTATTTTTCCCAGCCTCTGCAGCTCCATTATTATGCTGGTGGGTTTACTGCTACTTCGGGAACAGTTGACCGGTCAGGTGCATGAGGCCACTCAAATGTTCCTGATGATTCTGGCAGGAGTACTGCTGTTTTGTGCCACACAGTTACTACTTTTTCGTCGTCAGCTTTTTACCACCATTAAGTACTTAAGGCACTAGGGTAGTTAAGGATGCAGCTACCCAACCTTGAGCGGCTGTTTATTAATCGCTACCAGACCGTAACTGTCACCGCCTACTGCGTACTTGCGGCACTGCCAAGTCTGATATTCCCACACCCGATAGCCTTGCTGCCGCTGGCAGTGATCCCATTGGGGCTGTTGTTTATCCTGCGCAAACCCTTTGTGGTTTGTCTGATTTTTATTCTCTTCTCTTTTTTCAGGCTTCATGAAGTATTTCCACAGCTGGACCCCATAAAGATTCCGCTATTAACAGCGCTGGCCTCATACTTTGTTCTGGCCTGGCATATTTTTCTGACCGAAAAGGTTAAGGTTTACTGGCGACACGAACATACCATTTTTGCTCGTTTTTTCGGCTGGGTTGTGCTTGGTATTGCATTTTCCAGCTATCCCCCTGCGGCTTTCGGTGCTTTTACCAGTGTGTATATGAAAATAGGTATCATGGTTTTGGCCATCTCGTGGATGATGACCGAGCACTGGCACTTCAAACTGGCGCACTTTATGATCATTTGTTCCGGCCTGGCAGTTGGCGCTGTCACCCTTTATAACAATGCCAATGGTATTGGCATGGTTGAGGAAACCCGTGTCACCATTCCAGGTACCAGCCTGGGTGATCCCAATGACCTGTCGCTGGTTCTCAGCTTTCCGATGAGTTATGCCGTTGCATACGCTTCCACCAAAGGTACCGGCAAGTTCAGAACGCTCCTTGGCCTGACCGGTATTATCGTCTTTGTTTCATCAATCATTGCTACTCAAAGCCGTGGAGGCTTACTGGCGACTGTTGCCGTATTTGGTATCTTTGGTCTTAGAATCATTAAATCGAAGCTACTGCTCATTAGCATTGGCAGTTTTGCTTTGATGATTCTGGTAGCTGCTGCCGGCATCAGTGATCGTAAATCCGGGGGGGCTGCTGAGGATGGCATTGATGAGTCAGCTATGGGACGCATCCATGCCTGGGAAGCAGCTTTCAACATGGCCCTGAGAAACCCGATGACGGGTGTTGGACTCGATCTCTTTCTGGATAATTACTGGGATTATGCAACCCACAGCCGGGCGGAGGGTAAGGCCCATGTTACTCACAGCACCTGGTTTCAGGTTATGTCAGAGTCTGGTTTTGTCGGTTTTGGCCTGTTCGGTTTTATGATTTTCACCATTTTTATGTCCATAATGGGCTCATTGAAAAGGCTGGACCGAAGTAAAGGTACACCAGAGTATGATCCCCATATCTCAGCCATTGCAGCAGGAACCTACGCTGGGCTGGTCGGCTTCTGTGTATCGGGAACCTTCTTAAGTCAGGGTTTTCTGTGGCCGGTCTACATCATCACCGCCATAAGTATTGCTATTGCTAATTACACAGATAACCATTATTAAAAATTTATAACATTTGACAGTTTTCTTAAGGCTTTTCGTCACCCTTACCTTTGACTCAATTTTCTGGCTCCTCTGGCTTTATCAAACAACGTATCAAGGTCATTATATAAACCCCATTTTTATTTTCTTGTGAATTCTGACCAACTTACAGTATATGGCTGTTTCAATATTGTTTTTTGCCGTTATTAACAGGTAAGCCATTCCGGGCTGGCTTGCGACGATACAATACATGTTGAGTTCACCCCATATAAGATGAACTGCTTGCTTGATTGAGCTTACTCCAGTTCAGATAAACCAGACAAGGCAGGGAGTTATCAGATGCTAGAACACCTAAAGGCAAAAATAAAAAAAAGGGACTCTTTGGCAGGAAAGGTTCTTTTTCCTCTATTAAAATCTATTCAAAATATTGAAGTGCCGGTAATCAGACCGATTCACGGCTTACTGTATCACCTGCATAAAGTGATTACAGGTGCTTCCGGTAATTTGACTCGTATTTTCTATTGGACTCCGATGTTGAAATCCCAACTCGCCAACAACCCAGGAAAGCTCTATCTCTACGACGGTATGCCTCTTCTACTGGGACCATTAATAATGACTATGGGTGATCAATGCCGACTGTCTGGCCATACGACCATTAGTGGAAGAGCCTCTTCGCAGAAGAGCCCCGAATTGAAAGTTGGCAATAATGTAGACATTAGCTGGCAAAATGAAATTTTTGTCGGTGATCGTATTGAGATTGGTAATAACGTTCGGTTAGCCGTTAAAGTCAGGCTGGTTGGTTACCCCGGGCATCCTGTTGACCCGGTAGCCAGAGCCCGGGGAGAACCGGATACGGATGATCAGATTGGCAGCATTATCATCGAAGATGATGCATGGCTGGCAGCTGGAGTTACCGTTATGGGTGGCGTAACCATTGGAGCGGGAACCATTGTTGCTGCAGGCAGTGTTGTTACCAAAGATTTGCCTTCCGGTGTTCTTGCCGGGGGAATTCCAGCCAGAGTGATCAAATCACTGGATTTACCTTCGGAGAATAGCAATGGCTGATCTCATTGTATTTGGAGAAGACTGGGGAGGCTTGCCCTCCAGCACCCAGCACCTGATCAGTCATTTAATGAAAAGACATCGGGTAATCTGGGTAAACTCCATTGGCATGAGGTCTCCACGGCTTTCTTTAAGGGATATAAAAAGAGTCTGGCAAAAGATGCTGGCCATGCTTAAGCGTACTGGTCAACCTGCACCAACGCCCTCAAAGCAAATACCCGCCATTATCATCAACCCTAAAGTTCTTCCTTTTCACCGGTTCAAACAGGTTCGTCGACTGAACAGACGACTTTTAATGAATGACGTTAACAAAGCAATAGAGAAGGAAGGATTTGACAAGGTTATTCTCTGGCTCTCACTGCCCACTGCCGTAGACATGGTGGGCAGCTTGAATGAACAGGCCTCTATCTACTACTGTGGTGATGATTTTGAAGGTCTTGATGGCGTGGATCATAAAATGGTCAAGCCATTAGAACAGGAACTGGCTGAAAAGGTTGACCTGATTCTTGTCGTCAGCAAAACGCTGGCCAGGAAGTTTACTCATCCCAACACCATTATTCTGCCGCACGGCGTTGATTACCCGCTGTTTTCATCACCGGTAGCCAGACCCCGTGATCTTCCGGAAAATGGTCCCATTGCCGGTTTCTACGGCAGTATTTCTGCCTGGCTGGATACAGATATACTGGTTCAATCCGCCATTGCCCTACCCAGCTGGCAATTTGTTTTTATTGGCGATATTAAAACCGACGTATCATCCCTTCAGGCTCTGCCAAATGTACACTTTCTGGGAGCCAGGCCCCATGATCAACTGCCCTCCTATATTCAGCACTGGAATGTAGCCATGCTGCCCTTTCGTAACAACAAGCAGATAGCGGCCTGCAATCCCCTGAAGTTGAGAGAATACCTTGCATCAGGTGCTCCCATCGCGTCCACTTCTTTTCCAGCAGCGAGAGAATATGAAAATCTCGTTGCCATTCAGTCACCTAAAGAGCCATTTTCCAGAGTAATTTTGAGGGCAAATGAACTGAGAGGAGAGAAAGCCAAGAGGCAGAACAAGGTCTCAACCGAATCATGGCAACACAGAGCCACTCAGTTAGAAGCACTGATCAACCACTTATCACGTTAAAAACACACTGCCCATTTAATGAATTTCCTGTTAAAACAGCAGCTACAATTAATAATAATGAAGCCTAAATAACTGTATTTGTTATTAGAAAGTGTCATGAAAGCTAACACTATTACCAATCAGGAAAATCAACTGCTCACGGAAGGACAGAAAACTGTCAATCAATGACAATTTCCCCCTGAGCTGATTGACTGAATAGTAATATGAGACTGATAACAGGGAAGTTACCGTGATTAAGCGATATGGATCCCCCATCTTTGCCGCACTGATGTTTTTCAGCATTCCACTCCTTTACGGATGCAAGTCACAACTGCATCTTCAGACCATGATGGAAAAGGAGAAAGCAAGATCAACACAACAGATTGCGGATACCATCGCAAAAATAAATGAAAAAGAAAATGCATTACCCATTTCAAAAAACATGTATCGTCGTCAATTGTCGATCAATTTCACCCAAGAGGAATTAGCAGTTAACAGTCAGCATAAACAGGTTATTAATCTCTTTTTCAATTCATTACCCAAGAGTCAGCAACTCAACATTATTATTTCTGTAGCTCCCTCTTCTGCCGAACACCCCTTTAAAACATTGAATGACTCCTGGTCAAGGCTACAGAGTCTGAAAAATATACTGGAGCAATATAGTGAAAAAATAGAGTTGGTTTACCAACCTGAACTGGGCTTTGACTCAGCCACCATTCATGTAGTGGGAAATGATATTTCCGGAGGTTCAGGTGTCCAGTGAAATACTGAGAAACCTCTTTCGTCTTCTCAGCGCAGCGTGGCGACGTCGCTACACTATTTGTGTGCCTATTCTCATCATGCCGGTGGTTGGTTTGATTGCCAGTTTTATGGTCCCAAAATATTATGAAGCTCACACCACCATACTCCTTCAGAATACCACTGAGCTAAACCCGATTCTGGAAGACTTCACCATATCCACAAATCTGGAAGAACGGCAATTAGCGCTGCAAATACTCCTTAAGAGCCGCAAGGTATTAAAGGGTGTAGCCAGAGCCGTTGGGTTTATCGATTATAAGTCGTCTGAAGAGCAAATAGATGAAGCCATTGACGAACTCTCAAGTGCACTGTCCATCGTCTTCGGCGGTGAACTGGTCAAAATCTATTATCGGAGCCAGAACAAAACCGATATTAAAGAGCTGCTAACCAAAGTGACTCAACACTTCCTTACTCTGGTTCAGGCACCACAAAAATCGTGGCAGGTTGCCTCAACCCAGTTTCTCAAGGATCAGGTAGATAGCCGACATAAGGAGCTTTCTGACGCTGAGTTGAAACTATCTGAATACAAGGCAAGGTTCGCATTGGAACTTCCGGAACTCCATAAAGCGAACGTAACCAGACTAGCAGAGCTCCGCCAGCTGTTAATGGAAAAAGAGACAGAACTGGTCGGTGCCAAAGCGGCAATGGAAGAGTTCAATGGTAATCTGGCGCAAACCAACCCCGTTATCGGTAAACTTGAAGAACGAATTATTAACACCCGCACCACACTGAGTATGCTTCGCTCCCGCTATACAGAGAAGCACAGTAAGGTTCAGACACTGGTACGAGAGCTCGATAGGCTGCAAGCTGAACGCCAGCGAATGATTGCTGAAAGCAGTCAGTTAAAAACGGAAGATGTCCAACGTCTCTGGAACCTGGCGTCATCAACACCCTCTGTTTCAATGGATAACCCTCAGGGAGGTCAGACCACCATACTGGCCTCTCAGCTCCAGGCGGTTCAGGAGGCTAAAGCCAAAGTGAACAGCCTGCAAAATGAAGTAAAAAATATCAAAGATCAAACCGACCAGCTCCAGAATAAAGTGCAACAGTTTGCTGAAGTAGAGCGGACTCTCGTTGAACTGCAACGTGACTTTACTATTAAACAAAAACTTTATGATGATTTTCTTAATCGTTATGTCATGGCAAAAGTGGCGGAAGACCTGAGCTCTTATCAGGAATCAGAACAGGTTAAAATCATCGATGAACCTTTCACACCCAGCAGCCCTAATGCCCTTCCGGCTTCGTTATTTATTGTGGCAGGCGTCTTTGCCGGTCTGGGTATCGGTACAGGCCTGGCAGCAATTTCAGAAATATCTGATAGCACCTTACGGCTTCAAGACAGTATTGAACGAATTGCAGGCGTCCCCGTTCTGGCCAGGATACCGTCCATGCCCACAGCGCCACCTGTGGTTTACGACCCGAAAAAAGACTGGTTCGATGAGGGGGAGGTATCATCATGACAGCGCCTCTCGTTATAGCACAGATAGTCCAGCACCTTGCCCCGGGCGGTATCGAGACAATGGCTTTGGACATACAGCGAAAAGCCAGAAACCCGGAAAATGTTCACATTATCAGTCTCGAAGGAACACAGTCTGAAGCGATTGAGCAATGGCCACGACTTCAGGGTATGGAAAGGGTTCACTTTCTGACCAAGCCTCCCGGATTGAGTCTCACGACAGTTACCAGGCTCGCAAAACTCTTACGACAACTTAACATTGATGTGGTTCATACCCACCATGTAGGCCCGCTTATCTATGGTGGCATCGCCGCGAAACTGGCCGGATGTGGCCATGTGCATACTGAGCACGACGCCTGGCATCTTAACCAGCAAAAACGACGCTGGCTGGTAGCGGCCTGCTTCCACCTGCTCAAACCGACCGTTGCCGCAGATGCAGGACTGGTTGCCGCCAACATTCGACAGCATATTCCGCTCTTTACACCAGCCGTGGTTCTTAATGGAATTGATACGGATAAATTCCAACCTGCAGACCAAAAAGCAGCCAGAAATAAACTGAACCTTCCCCAGGATGCCGCCATTATTGGTTGTGCGGCACGCTTTACCGAGGTTAAAAGCCATGACCTGTTGATTCATGCCTTTTCCAGACTACCCGACAGTGCACACCTCGCCCTTGCCGGTGGTGGCGAACTTGAACATGTGCTCAGAGAGCTAACCAGGCGGCTTAACCTGGAGCAACGGGTACACTTTCTGGGGGTCATTGATGATATGCCCGGTTTTTACCACGCTATTGATATTTTCTGTCTTGCCTCAAAAAAGAGAGGCCTGCCACTCTCACCGCTGGAAGCTCAGGCTTGCCAGAGAGTGGTTGTCATGACCGATGTAGGTGGCTGTCGTGAAGCGGTTGATCCACAGAGCGGTATCCTGATCAAGGCTGGAAGTGCACAGGCATTGGAAAACGCTCTCAAAACACAGCTCTGTTCAGGCATCAATAAAGAAAAACAGGCGTCGGCACGCAACTTTGTGGTTAACCATTGCAACCTGGAGAGAATGATCAGTCAATACGACGACCTGTACTGCGGGAGGCCACAATGATCGAGTGGCTGGCCTTGATTATCTTCTTCATGGCAGGCGTGGTGGTTGTATATCACCATGTTGGTTATCCCGTCGCTCTGAAATTGATGACACAGGGACTGGAAAACACACGGCCCAACTTTTATCAACGACACCACCGCATTACGCCTCTTGATCACATGCTGCCAAGCATCAGTCTGATCATGCCCGCCTACAATGAAGCAGGCACTATTCAGGAAAAAATCAGAAACCTCGCTACCCTTGATTACCCGGACTATAAACTGAAAGTGATTCTGGTTTGCGATGGCTGTACGGATGGTACAGCCCAGCTGGCAAAGAAGACAATGGCCGAGCCTGAATGCAACCATCTGAACTTATCCGTAGTAGAGAAGCCTGAAAACGGTGGAAAAGTCGCTGTTTTGAATGAAGCCATCAGCCTCTCCCGTTGCAGCGTAGTTGCCCTCTCCGATGTGTCATCACTGTTATCAAGCGATAGTCTTTTAATCGTTGCGGCTCACTTAAGCAATGAAAACACCGGGGTCATTTGCGGTAGCTACCACTTTTTAAAATCACTCAGTGTTGGTGAACAGGCTTACTGGCAGTACCAGCGAAGCATTAAAACAAGAGAAAGCTCTCTGGGTGCAACCCTGGGGGTGCATGGTGCATTTTATGCCTTTCGCCGTGAGCTGTTTGACCTGATCCCCGCAGACACGATCAATGATGATTTCACCCTTCCGGTACAAATAACCATGAAGGGCTACCAATGTCTTTATGACCCGAGAATCATCGCCATGGAGCTGGAGCAGGCATGTAATGAAATGGATTTCCAACGAAGAAAACGAATTGCCGCCGGCAATATTCAACAGGCCATTCGTCACGCTGGCTTATTACACCCCAAGTTTGGAAAGATCGCTTTCAACTTTTTTTCCGGTAAGTTTCTACGTCCATTCATGCCGCTGTTCCTGTTTATGGTACTGGCATCTTCAGCATTACTGTCTCTGTCCTACCCTGTTTTTCAGATTATTCTGGCCATTCAGCTGGGCATTTACAGCATCACTGTCTTTTATATTTTCCGTCGCTCACAACCAGATCATAAGAAATTGAGAGTGCTTTTTTACCTGGTATCCGGGCACCTGGCCATGGCTATCGGTTTGATTAACTATCTTTCAGGCCAAACCAAAGGCCAATGGAAAAGAATAACGACTGAAACATAAGGATTTAACCACGTACTTAAGGAGTGTACCCATGAAAGAGTCAACCTACGTCCATCCTCTCGCCTCAATGTGCAAACGATTAATGGATATTCTTATCGCCCTGGCCGGGCTAGCAATCACCCTGCCACTGTTTCCCTTTATCGCACTGGCCATTCGTCTTGATAGCCCCGGACCGATTATTTATCAACAGATGCGTATTGGCTATCAGAAGGAAAACTATATTCGCTTATTTATGATGAAAAAATTCAGGACCATGCGCAATGATGCCGAGTCAGGAACAGGCCCTGTCTGGGCTCAAAAAAATGACCCGAGAATTACCAAAGTGGGTAACTTCCTGAGAAAAACCCGTCTTGATGAATTGCCACAACTCTGGAATGTGCTGGTCGGTGATATGGCCATTGTTGGTCCCAGACCTGAACGACCAGGGATGTACAATAAGCTGGAAACGAACATTCCATTTTACAGCGAAAGAACGTTTGATGTTGTTCCCGGTATTACCGGCCTTGCCCAGGTCAACATGGGTTATGATGAAACATTGAATGATGTGAGAAATAAAGTTGCCTATGACCACGCCTACGCCCTGGCTCTGAGCAGCCCATGGGAATGGCTGAAAATGGATATTTACGTCATGTTCAAAACCATTTTTGTCATGGTAACCGGCAGGGGGCAGTAGAGCGTTAAGTAGTTGGCCAAATGGAATCGTATATTTCTGGCTAAGTGGGCAGTTGCTATGCAAGGCGCAACGTAGGGAGCATAGCCGTAGCTATGTGACCGGAGTTGCAACGCCGCACGACTGCATGGATGCAGGAGCTAGAGCAACGCAGGAGCAGTTGCCGGGAGTGACTGACAACTTAGTCAGAAATATATGATTTCATTTGGTTAACTACTTAATCAGCTCTGCTGAAACAAAACACCGGCAATCTCATCCAGGCCTTGCCTTAAGGCCTCCCGACTATGCACGCCCGGCTGGTGGGTATCAGCCAACGGCATGGTGTGTATATCACATCGCAGGTGTTCCGGTGGTTCATTCTCCGCAGGCCACAACAGCACGTCTGGATATACGCCCGTCATGTCACTCATCCATGACAGTTTATCGCTGATGGACATTTTCCCAACAGCCGACACTTCCTGATTAATGTTACCCACAAAGACTTTCAGGGCCTTGCTGTTACCAATACTTTCTGCAACCTCTGGCATCAAGATCGCCGGTAAGATGCTGGTCATAAAACTACCGGGCCCTAGAATAATCATATCGGACTCTTTTATTCTGGCGACTGCTTCATCCGTCGGCTGTATCGCAGGCAGAATCATCAACTTCTCCGGGCACTTCTCCAAAGCATCAATGGTCGTTTCACCGACCACTTCCTGACCATCCACAATAGCACCAAGGCGGGCAGGCTCTTCTGACATGGGTATCAACTCTGCACCGACCTGTAACATCTGGCGAATCAGGTTTATGGCATCCAGTGGGCGAACACACATTTGATCCATGGCCAGTAAAATCAGGTTACCGAGGTTGTGCCCACTGATATCACCGCTATTTTTAAAGCGGTACTCAAAGAGAATCCGAGCAAGGTTTGGGGTATCCGAACACAGCTGGTTAAGGCAATTCCTGAGATCTCCCCAGGCAATACAGCCACTGCCATCCCTGAGTCGTCCCGTTGACCCGCCATCATCCGTAGTTGCAACAACGCCTGACAGGTGCCCACCGAGAAAACCCAGGCTTGCCATGACCCGACCAAGGCCATGCCCACCACCGATGGCAACAATCCGGCGACACTGATAAAGCGTTTTGACAGAATACATGACAAGTTCTTTTAGACGTATAAAATACGATCTGGAAGATCATTGTCTGCTAACTGCTCAGCCATTACGACAATGATCTCCATTAACCGATATCAGGTTTGTGTTGAACCTATGATGCGTGGTGTTATCAGAAATAAACGTACCTGTTTGATCTTTGACTTTGACTCTGCACGGAACAAATGGCCAAGAACCGGAATATCGCCCAGCAACGGAACTTTGGTAAGCTTTGCTTCATCCTGCTCTTTATAGAAGCCACCGATTAACAGGCTCTCCTGTTCACTGATGATTGCCTGAGTATTAATTGAGCTGTTAGTCACTTCCGGTAGTTTACTCCCGATGTCTTCTGTGCCCTGGCTTCCTGAACCATCCTGAATATTGACGGTCATATGGATACGTCGGCCCTGCTCCTCACGAACAATTCTTGGGGTAACCTGAACAACTGTGCCTGAGGTCACCGGGAATAGTTCAGAGTCCTCATTACTGGCAACCGACACATAGAAAGTACTGCTGTTATCGAGAATGGCTTCTATGTTGTCGAGTGTCAGAATAGACGGCCTTGATACAATCTTGACCCTCCCTTCGTCAGCCAGTAGCTGTAAATTTGCATTAAAGGAGCCAAGTGCACTGGAGACAATGGTTGTATAGTTTGGCGTCGGGGCATTTGGGTAGGGCGTAAAAGATATCTTGGTATCATTTGAGCTGGCGGAATTACTCCAGTCAACGCCAAGCGCTCTCAAGTCCTGTGTATTGATATCAATAATTGAAACACTGATCTCTATCTGCGATGTTGGTTTATCAAGAGAAGCCACCAGTTCTTCATACATTGGCATCTTGGATTCAAGATCATGCACAATGATCGCATTCAGTCGCGGATCAGCATTGATATAGACTTCATCGGCTTCCGCACCGGCATTCAGCGAGTCTCCTGCTGATTCAGAGCCATCTTTCATGCCGGGTTCACCGGATCTGCTGACACTCTCTGCCGGAGTCACGGATGGGTTAGGCAGTCCCTGTTTGGTCACCTGGGCTACACCGCCACCTTTAATAATTCTGGTCAGAATCGTGGCGACTCCAGGGACTGTCAGTTGCTGACCTCTGAAACTGAATGACTTATCGGTTGCCCAGGCATATTTGAGCGGAAAAGTGCGAACCGTCAGTTTACTCTTCTGACGCTCCCCCTCTTTCGCATCAAGCAGCAGCGCTGTCTGAGACACCAGCTCGATATAACGGGGAGGCCCGGAAATAAAGACAAGCCCCTCTTTCGGCTGTTCCTTCCAGAAAAAGCGACCGTCCCAGATACCAATCTTTTTCAGGGTTTTCTTCAGCTGCTTTATTGGTAAATAGTTTAAGCTGATAATCTGCTGGCTGGAGGAGCTGCCATCATAAACAAACAGGGTATGCCCATCAAAATACCAGATAAAACCATAGATATTGGCCAGATGATCCAGGAAATCAACGGGGGTCATAGGACCAATCTTGCCATTAACCTCTCCAACCACCGTATCCGCTATGATGGATGGCATATAATAACTACCTGCAAAATTCTGCAATACTTCCTTCAAGCTGTCGCCATTACCAAAATATGCATATGGGCGCGCACCAAACGCTGCCAGGGCAGGTGATTCGTCATCACCAATGGTACCTTCAAAATCATCAATCGCATCCTGAATGGCATCCTCGGCAGAAAGAACCATACCACTTCCGGATGGTGAATTGTTTTGCATCATGTAGAGGTTGTTTGAAGCTTGATTTACCTGTTGACGGTCGTCTTTCTGGGCAAAGTTATAATCAAAATCAGATGTGGCTGCATAATGAGTTTGACTACCATACTGGGAAAAACTCGCCCCTTTCCCGGACAGTTGCCCATCGTTAATATATGGCATTAGTCGTGCTCTTTCGGCATCAACAGGTGAGCCATCTGGCCTGGGATATGCCCTGGCATCCAGCGGTCTCCCCCAGGAAACAGCTTCCCCGGCTGAATCGGGAAAAACTCTGGCATCCAAGGCTCTCCCCGGCTCAGCTGAAGGACGGTCAGGCTGTTCCGATACGATGTCGGATGGAAAATAGATAATCTGACCTACCCGTAAGGCCTGGGTAGTATCCAGTTTGTTATAGCGGGCAAGCTCATTTACCTCAAACCCGTAGCTTCCGGCAATCACTTCCAGAGTCTCATTGGGACGCACTAAATGTTTTCTGGTTTGCGGCTCTTCAGATGACCAGTTCGCCAGCGCCTGGAAGGTAATCGCCAGTAAAAGGGACAGGATTATCAGGGTATTTCTTATAAAGCCCATCAGACGCGTGCCTCCATGCTCATGTCTGCTCCAGCTTATTCAACAGCCCTTAATGAATAGATGCCTTGTAAAGTCGAGAGTGTCAATAAATGTTCGTTACACACCAGTTTATCGGAAAACAAACTGGATTCACCAGTATTTCGTCAAAAAAATAATTAACATGAGAAAAATCCATTTATCACTGTGTACACCCGCCGATAGAACGAAAGGATTAAATTATCAGGCGGACTTTATCATGGCAGCACCAGTTTCTTTCGGTAACGGTATTTCAGGCATTTCACGGATCGACAGTGCTTTAGCGCACTCAGACTATCCTAAATCAAAATCAAATTTCAGAACCTCCGGTAAAAATGTTGTTTGTCACACTTGGAAGACTCTGGAAATGAACCAAAATTACGAGCACCGTGAATTTCAGTTTGCGACTAAGGTTTCCGGTCAGAATATCTCTTCAAGTCCGGAGGAGCATTACCGCTTCACACAGGATGCCATGGACTCTTTTTCCGACTTTTTAAAGCAACTGCCTGAAAACAGCGGTCACGCTAAAAGAATGAAAGAAGCTTTGTCAGTCATCGAAAAAGCCAAAGCCGACAGTGAATATTTAATGATGTGCCGTAATGTATTGATTGCCAGCTAAAGGATGAGTGAAATGGATAAGTCATTAAAAACCTGGATGCTGTCACAGGCGTCCTACTATCTTGAATACCAGCAGCCCAGAAAATCCATTGCGCTGCTAGAAGCACTGATGTCAATAGACAAGAAAAACCCAGATATTTATCGCATGCTCAGCTACGCCTACTTACAGGCAGAACGGCCTGAAGAATCCATTCGCGCAGCCGATAATTTTCTAAAATACGCAAAGCCCGGTGGTGATATTCGGGCTATTAAATGGATCAAGGGGCGAGCCCTGCTCAAGAAGAGAAAAGCTGCACTGAGCCGCTGATCTTCAAGACCATAGCCAGCCCCATAGCAGCGGCGCACCTCTCATGGCACAACTGTTACCCGGGCTGAATTTTGGCGGCAGAAATGATCTGGTACTGGCAGGCCTGCTGGTATCCATCATCGGGCTTATTATTCTGCCCATGCCGACCCCCCTGGTGGATTTCCTTATTGCATTGAACATGGGGATTTCCACCATACTTCTGATGACCTCCATCTACCTGAAGTCACCCCTGGAATTCTCATCCTTTCCGGGGGTGCTGCTGATAACGACCCTCTTCCGTCTGGCTCTGTCCATTACCACTACCCGTCTGATCCTTCTTCAGGCAGATGCCGGTGAGATTGTCTATACCTTCGGTAACTTTGTGGTAGGGGGTAACCTGGTCGTTGGTGTCGTTATCTTCCTTATCATCACCATTGTCCAATTCCTGGTCATCACCAAGGGTTCGGAACGTGTGGCAGAAGTCAGCGCCCGTTTCTCTCTGGACGGTATGCCTGGCAAGCAGATGAGTATCGATGCTGACCTTCGGGCCGGGGCCATCGAAATGGAAGAAGCCCAGCGCCGTCGTGAGCTGGTGACCAAAGAAAGCCAGCTGTTTGGTTCGATGGATGGAGCCATGAAGTTCGTAAAAGGTGATGCCATTGCCGGTTTGATCATCATCTTTGTCAACATTACTGCTGGTGTCGCTATCGGTACCGGTAATGGCATGAGTGGCGGTGAAGCTCTCCAGCTCTACGCCATCTTAACCGTAGGGGATGGACTCATCTCCCAGATACCGGCCCTGCTGATATCCATTACCGCCGGTATTATAGTCACCCGTGTATCCAACGAAGATGCCAAGGACCTTGGTAATGAGATAGGCACTCAGCTTACCGATAAACCAAAGGCCCTTATGGTTGGTGGAGCACTGTTACTCGGCTTTGCCCTTATCCCCGGCTTCCCGACACTGACTTTCATGGCTCTTGCTGCTGCCATTGGCGGCGGAGGCTACTTTCTGATGAGGAAAGTGGAAAAAGCCCGGACAGCTGAGGAAGATGGCGGCATTCCGGCCATGGCCGCAGCAACAGAATCACCCAGTGAGGCCAAATCCAGATTGGACCAGCAGGAAGAGTTCACCCAGACTCTGCCCTTGATTATTGATGTCCCTACCTCTGTACAGAAAAGCCTGAACACATCCTCCCTGAATGAGGAGCTGCTTAAAGTCCGGAAATCACTGTACATGGATCTCGGGGTTCCTTTTCCCGGTATACACCTGCGGTTTAATGACGCCATGGATGAGAATACCTACAGCATACTGCTGCAGGAAGTTCCCGTCGCATCGGGCTATTTCAAACCAGGCTCTCTGTTCGTGAGAGAGAGTAATGAACATCTGGACATGCTGAAGATCCCTTATGAAGTTGGCGATCCGTTTCTGCCCAGCCTGGACTCTCTCTGGGTCATTGAAGGCCAGCAGGACAAACTTGAGCGCAACAACGTCAACTTTATGGATTCCTCAAAAATCCTGACGTACCACCTGGCACATGTCCTGAAAAAATATGCTGAAGATTTTGTGGGCATTCAGGAGACACGCTACCTGCTGGAAAAAATGGAAAGCACTTTTGGTGAACTGATTAAGGAAGTCCAGAGGCTGTTACCTGTCAACAAGATCACCGAGATATTCCAGCGCCTGGTATCCGAAGATATTTCCATCAGGAACCTCCGCTCCATTCTGCAATCCCTGGTTGTCTGGGGACACAAGGAGAAAGAGGTTGTTCAGTTAACCGAGTATGTCCGCTCATCATTAAAGCGCTACATCAGCTACAAATACTCTAACGGTAAAAATATGCTGCCTGTATACCTGCTTGACCAGGATGTCGAAGATACCATCCGCTCCGGTATCCGCCAGACTTCAGCAGGCAGCTACCTGGCGCTTGACCCATCGACCTCTGCCCAGTTTGTGGAAAATGTTAAGCACTCTGTTGGCAAAATCGGTCATCTTGAACATAAGCCCGTCCTGATTACTTCGATGGATATTCGCCGCTATGTCCGGAAACTTCTGGAGCTGGAAGTGTATGACCTGGCAGTGCTTTCACACCAGGAATTAACGGAAGAGATTACCGTTCAACCACTGGGCCGTATCTCCCTGTAAGCAAGGTCATACCCGTACCGGAGGTGCTTCTCAATCTGCTGGCAGTTGGTATCAGCCAGTAGATGAGGACGGATGTTTCTGACAACCGCACCTCTAATCAACATCCCCACTAAAATGAATCAGCGGCTTATCACCACCGCAAAAGTTAATTAGCCGATATTTACTTTGAATTTCATTGATTAAATCACTGCTTCGAGTTAGAAAACAGGCGTTATGGACGGATGATGAGTGCAGTGCTCAGTAAGAATTGGCAGGTAGGCTTTCTGTGCAAAATCTCCGAGACCAATCAAATCAGCTCTTACTATTTTATCTCCTACTTTCGTACAGCATAACTTCTAACCCAGAACGGGGTAGAAGTTATGCTGTACGAAAGTAGGAGAAGCAGAGAAAAAGAACGATTAACGAACTAACGCAAAAACCAGTTGGTCAATAAACTGCTCTTCTTTATAGACATGCTTTTTCATCACACCTTCAAGCTCAAAGCCACACTTCTCCAGCACACGGCGAGAGCCATCATTCCCGGCCTGCACATCAGCGAAAATACGAACCAGCCCCATCTCATCAAATGCATACTGGCACACATAAGAGAGTGCTTCGGTCATAATGCCTTTACCCCAGTGTTCCTCTGACACCCAAAAGCCAATCTCTGCGCCAAAACGATGAACATCCAGCTGAACGACAAACCCGATCTCACCAATAGCCTCACCACCACAGTCAATTGCAAAGCGGGTTCTGGTCTCATGTTCCTTGACATGCTGAACCCAGGCTCTCGCATGCTCTATGGTATAAGGGTGTGGAAAAGTATCCCGAAGGTTTCTGGCTATCTTGGCGTTGTTACCATGCTTGGCCAGAGAGATCGCATCGCCATAAAGGAACCTTCTGAGGCAGTAACCATTACCCAAATCTATATGCATATCATTATCCTGATAGTCAGCTATCAGGTAAAACATCGGCAAAAGTACCATGGGCTTTATTAATATACCTGTAACCCATTGATAGGACTTGATGTGCCGAGGATTATCCAACCAAGCTGAAGTTTAAGTTTATCTAATCCATTTAGCAGGCTTGATTTTGTAAATGGGACTTCAAGATGAAAGCCCCGAACATCTTTGCAGATGAATTATAATATCAAATATAACTTTTCCTTCAAAACCCGGAGGATTTTATTATTCTTATTTCTTATTAAAGACATTTATATGATTTCATAACAAGAACACTCCAAACCATCTTTAAAACTCAATGACTCTTACTAACCCAACACAAACTATTCTAAAGCATTGATAATAATAGGGGAATTAACAGCTCTGTAATCCTGTATTTTTAGAGGATATCACTCAGCAAGAAATTAAAACAACCGCATGAATATCTTTCTGCCAAAAGAGATTCAGACTCATTCATAGATTTACTGCTTGTTTTTTCTCTTACGTAGGTGCAAGACGTATTAACCGAACAAACACACCAATTTTTCCAAATCAACAGAACATCAACAATTGCTGCCAGCAAAATCAAGGTTAGCATAATCAACAAACCTGTTAGTGACTTACATGAAAGCAAATGATTAACTGTGGTCAGTTTTTGGAACCTGAAACCTCGGAAAGCTGTCCAATATAATAAATCTTAAATAAGGAAATATTATAATGATCAATTTAGCCAGTACTTTCCCCGTTAATCCTTACGGAGTCCAGGAAGTTATCATCAACGAAACTCAACCTGACGACCTCAGTGATTGTGCTAAAACTATTGTTCAGAACCGCATTCGGCAATTATCCTTTGCACTAATAGATCCTGCTGGCAATCGCAGCACTGCGTTATCCACCGAAAGCCTGGCTTCAGCACTGGGCATGTTGTTGGCTGCCATTGATGATGCTGGCGTGAAGGAAAAAATTTTGGGCATGACAAACCAATCCCTTCGATTAACAGCGGCACTGGAAAAAGAAATCCACAAACAACTGGGTCAATTCTGCCTGAATTACACTGTCGATAAGAACTCGCAGAGTTTTATTGTGAACTATTTTGCTTCAGAGGATCATTGTCATGATATTAACCTTACTAAAATTTTGTCCAAATACTACAGCACAATGAAATTGGAAATTACGGCACATGACAAAGTAGCCGATGTGACTGATACATTTATCAAATCTATAACCAACGGTCGCATATCCAGCTTGTTCGCCCCTGATGAACGTGATGATGTCAACGTCTCTATGGGTAATGTTGTTTGTTTAGAAGCGATTTGGGCTGATGCTTTTGATGAATTTAAAACTGCACCCTCCAGATTTCAGTGTTCAGATGGCAAGATAGCCGAAGTCGAAATGATGGAATCTGAACCCATGAATTTAAAATGTGCCTTTACAAAGGATTATGCGGCGATTGCAAAACCATTTCAACACGCTACTGAAAAGCTTTATTTTGTTGCAATAACACCTGTCAATAGTTCATCAACTGGTATTAATCATCTTGATACTGAAACACTTCACCAACTGATTGACCAATCACTGGAAGCGAGAGAGCAAAAAATCACCTTGAAACTGCCTAAAATGAAAATAGACAGTACTGACACTTCATTACTTAACGAAATTGGCAAGCTCAGTGATATTAAAATAACGGCAGACATGTTATCGAAACTGGGTAAAACAAGGCATGATCATCTGGACATGCGTCAGAAAATTCATGCCATCATTGATGAAGAGGGTGCCGAGGTTGTTTCAACAACAGCCGTTAACAGGAAATACCGGGGGGGTAATTTCGAGCCACCGGAACCATTCAATTTTGATTGCCCCGGCTATATTGCTATTATTGTTAAGGACGATAATGGTAAACATCTGTTGCTTGAATCGATAATCAAGGATGCAAGCTATCTTGTCCCTGCAAAAAGCAAAGAAGTTCAGCCCCCCTCCCTGAGTGCCAGATCGGTGCAAGCTCATCAGGGGAGTACTGTGGATACTGATTCACTTTTCAGACCTTCAAAAAATGACAATCGAGATGAATCTTTAAAAAAATATGACAAATTATTTCAGGGCATTCCGAAACATCTCGTTCAGAACTTTTTAATATCTAAAGTAATACAAATGATACTGAACGGCGATAATAAATTGAACATTCTTGGAGCCTATTACTACCAAAACAATCAAAAGCTGCTCATTCAGGTCCAAGATTTTAATCAAGCCCAAACACTCATGCAAAGAATAATTGATTTCACCAAAGCAGGTCATTCAGTCAATTGTATCAGTGCTGTTGATTTTAATGTTTTGGAAAAAAAGAATTTTGGAATCTGCACAGTGGTAAATGAGCCGATCACTACCCAACTGTTAGAAAAATTATTTTACTATAAACGCTCATAGCATTAAAATGATCAATCACATCCTCATCGATGCGAATGGTCATCTGCTTTTTTCAGCTGCTTGGCGTAAGTTTTTTTTCACCCTGACTAAAATCATACTTTGCTCTTATCACGTCAATCTCGCTGTGCTTATGGTCTGGGCTTAAAAGAAAGCAAAGCAGGTAGATAGGGTGCTTGGTCAGGAGCTGGCTATGAAACCACTGACTCGTGGCAAAAAACTGGCAAGCAATGCAGTCAACTATCACAGTGTTTTCAGGGAGCCAGAGAACGAATGAAGGGGCAGCTCCCTCCTTAGCGGGAACCAACCCATAAAATGAGCAGGCTTAGGCTGACAGAGTAACAGAGCTGGACAAATGTTTTAATCAGCTATCACAACCAGAACAATCATGCTGATCACTTACCTGGTGGCGTAGTTGATTGTTTTGCTGCCGTTCACCAACTAACTGCCCTGATTCACTGACTCAATTGGATGTCTGACAATTTGCTTCTAACTTTTTATACAGCATGGCAAGAACGTCCCACTTATACATTACCCATTCTGGTGAAAGCAGGTATTGCCTTTCCCCGGAACCGGTCAGTCGATGGAACAGTAATCCCTCTGGAGCCCGAAGGATCATCTTTGTCAGCACATCCGTGTAGGATTCCATGGATAATTCCCGGACCAGCTCTTTACGCCATTGTCGGGCCAGTTGAGTGCCTTTAACGATGTGAAGTGGATGAATCTTGATGGCATCAACACCTAAAGCAATAACCCGGTCAAAACTTACCAGACTGTCTTCAGGTTCTTCCCCCGGAAGGCCAACGATCAGATGAGTGCACAACTTTAGACCATAGCGTTTGGCTCGGATCACTGCATCTTCATAATCGCTAAAGTTATGGCCACGGTTAATGGCTTCAAGCGTAGGATCAAAGCTGGATTGAAGGCCCAGTTCCAGCCAGACCTCATACCCCTGCGCCTGATAATCCGACAACAGTTGTAAAACCGGATCGGGTACACAGTCAGGCCGGGTTCCCACGGCAAGCCCTATCACACCGGGCTGAGCCAGAGCCTCATCATAATAGCGCCTGAGATCTTCCGGAGCACCGTAGGTATTACTGTAGGACTGAAAATAAGCGATAAACTTTCTGGCACCCGTTCGGGCACTCACCTTTTCCTGAGCCTGTCGGATCTGCTCAGAAATTTCTCCCGCTTTAGTGCTGCCAGGGCTGAAAGACGCATTATTACAAAACGTACAACCACCAATACCTTTAGTACCATCACGGTTTGGGCAGGTAAACGACGCATTCACCGAAACTTTGTGTACTTTTTCTCCGTACTTCTGCCGAAGGTAACGGCCAAAAGTATTCACGAAGCAGGTCATGTCCATAGCGAGTTATTTCGTTATCAAAAACGCTACAAAATACCGACAGCCCCCTGTTTAGCCTATAGGGAGTTTAACGCATGACTTAATGGCCAATGCTTAGCCTGAATTTTTTTTCATTTTTTCCAAAGCTTCCTGAACGACGGCACGAGCCTCATTTTGACAGGCATCCATTGCATCAGGGTCATCGGGAGCTACACGCCATTCAATTATTCTTTTTGCCAGCTTTCTTGCCATCACACCGACAAGATCATCCAGATACGCCTCATCGAACATAGCCAATGGCATAAACCTTAAATGAACTAACAACTGCTCAGGTTTATCAGGTTCTTTCATATGTATGGCAAAATCGCCGGCATCAGACGTGCTTTGACTGATCGTTAACGTAAAATGCTCACCGCTCATAGTATTCTCCCGGCTGTACTAGTTTCAGTTGTCGGCGGTGATAGAGGCGGCTTTACGATCTTCAGACCAGCTGTCAGCTCATTCAGTCAGGAGGCACTATCAAACAAAAAAACCGGGTCTTCTGTCTTTTTATAATCTCTGTTCATAATCTAAACTGAGCTTTATAGGGATTAAAGCATTAGCGGACAATGCCGCCAGATATGGCGATATTCTCATCAATTATCAGCAGCCAGCTTGCACTGGGCAACGGAGAGCCAGACCATGTCACTTATTACCAATAAGGATGTCGAAAACCTACCCTCTGATAACTCGGGCCAGGTAGGTAATGTCAAACCGGTAGATCGTATTGATCCGATGCAGTCACAGGAGTTTTCAAACCTGGTAAAAAACAAGGAGGACAATAAGCTTGCTGAAACAGCGGTGGAAGATGGAGAGATTACGCCGGAAGAACTTCAGCGACAGATTCGTGAAAACCTGTTTAAAAACGGCTTCAACAAAGCCCTTGATAAAGCCAGGGAAATAGCCAAAGAACTCAGACAGGGATAGCACTCTGAACCGATGTCATTTTTTTTGGCCGAAGGTAGTTAAAACGCCCCATTAATAGCTACTTAATATAATAAAAAGCTCTCAATATAATTATATTTAGTAAAGTGATATGGGTGGTCTCTGCGGGTATTTCATACCCTGCAGATGACATTGTGCAGTACAGGGATGTGACCAGCATGTCAATTCAGCCTTCCAGCATTTTTCCGCTCAGCCCAGGTGGTGATAACAAGCCACTGCAAAGTGTTTTTTTTTCTGAATTAAATCAGCTGGTTCAAGAAATTATTTACCCCGAGTCCGACACGCTGTTTCCTGTTCTACTTACCAAATTAAATACTAATCTGGAGAATATCAAAAACGATCAGGATATGATGCGCTGGATCGATATCAAAAACCGTTTGACGAAGTCTGAATCTTTCATCAAGAAAAGCTTCCTCGATCATTTGACCAACGCAGACAGTGAACAGCCCGCACCACAAGAAGGTGCCTTAACCCTTGAATTACTCGATAATTCTGAACTTGACCACCAACTCCTCTGGCTTTCTGCAACCAATAATTTTGAGAGCAGTAACAACTCTGAACGTATTTGCCGAATCAAAAGCAGTCTTGAGAGCACCTATCCCCGGCATTACGGTACTTATCCTGCCACCCCGGAGCGCATCTGCGAAAGCTTTGCCTTGGCTCTGGAAAGTCTCCATCCAGACCGTGATATTGAACAACAATTATTTTGCTGGTTTGCCAGTCATCTTAATAATGCGGCTGATGAGCTCTGGCTTAAAGTCGACCAGTTAATGATCCATAACGGGCTGGGACCCAAACATTCATCTCCGGTTGAGCGATTGAAAGCAAACCCGGCCTCCGACCCACCCCATCATCCACTATCTACATCCCGCCCCACAGATCAAACACAACCAGCGCCTCAGCAGAGTTACTATTCAGATATGGGAAACCCTCAGTTTCTGGATAGTTTTGCTGAGAAGCTGGTATCCCGGCTGGAAGACATGCTGGCAGAAGATGAACTCATCCCTGAGGCCAAGGCTAACCGGATCAAGGCTATTGATCTGGCCAATGTCCTCAGCTCACTGCAACTGGATGTTCTTGAGCAGCACGTGTCAATACGGAACCTGCATAACTCGGTCGTAGATGCCCTGGAAATACAAGGCGTTAATTCAAAACTCTCACGCCATCATGAAAACCTTATCAATATGGTCGGCTGGTTGTTTGAGTTCATTCTGGATGATCACAACCTGCCTGATGACGTAAAAAAAACCATAGCCCTATTGCAAATCCCGATTTTAAAACAGGCGATTCTGAACGATGCTTTTTTAACCGATAAAAAGCACCCGGCCCGTCTCTTATTAAATGACTTAACGTCTGCAGGCATGCTGTATTGCCGGGATTCTAAACTGAGCAAACATGTGCTGCTACTGATTGAGCATACTGTACGCACCATCATCTCTGACCACAGTGAAAACCCGGATGTATTTCAGGATTGTCTTGATGGATTTCAAACCAATCTGGATATCATTCTGGAACCAGAGCCAGAGAGTTCAAAAAGTCACCCTGCTGCACTCAACGAACCACCAGAAGAGGTTCAGGCAACAGACTCCGACGATGACCATGCCATTGACTTTAAGACAGAAAGTCCCTCGGACGAAGACTCAGAGGAGATCATCCTTTCCTGCGAGCAGTCCGGGCTCAGTTTGAAAGATTCGCTCAAGTCTGAGCCCGCCCCAGAGGCAACCGATCCCCCCCAGGAGCTTGAGCTGCTTCCGGATGAACAGACCGAAGTGGCTGATGCTCAGGAGCATTTACCCGCATTTACCCCGGTCATTATTGATGGACTTTACCCGGGCCAGTGGGTTGAGTTTATTGGCGAAGGTGACTCACACCGCCTCAGCTGCAAACTTGCCCGGCTCAGTAAAGACCGTCATCGCTATATTTTTGTCAACAGCTCGGGGATGCGTGTTGCGGAGCGCTCTGGAAGCGAACTAAAAAAGGAAATTAAAGACGGTTCTGTCCGTATTATGGAAGAGAACCCCGTGTTCGACCGGGCGATCCAGGCTGTTCTTGAGCGATTCAAAAGACATTTGTAATGCTGCCACGGATGAATAGAGCACACAGTGAAAAAGGTGAGAACTTTTCAGCCCTGTTTATCGCCACACCGGTAAAGACATCCATTATGAAACAGGCTGTTGACTAAAGCACTGGCGTTTAATGGCGAAAAACTAATTTATCTTTAATTTGTACAGGAAGTTTCTATGATCAATCTGGAAAATTTACATCAAATCACCGACGGTGATGAAGTCCTGCTGGAAGAGTTGTTATCAACATTTTTTCAGAGCACCCGGGAAGACATCCTGAATTTGAAAGCAGCGGTCAACAATCAGCAAACGCCCCTTATTGTCAACTTTGCCCACCGGATTAAAGGTGGTGCTGCAATCGTCGGGGCGGAGCAACTGGCAATACTTGCCGGAGACCTTGAGCAGTCAGGGCAACAAGTGGAACCGGAACGTTATGACCCTCTTTTTCTTGAACTGCAGCATACGTTTAACAGTATCGAAGCCCTGTATCCCAAACTATAAAGGCCGCTGACTGGTCAAGCTGAACAGCCGAAAGCCAACCACAACGGCAAACGCCATAAAGGGCGCTTCCAGAACACCACCAATAACCTGTAACCACAGTACATTCTCAGGGCTCATCAATAGATAGCTAATAAGGGATTGTGAGAACAGCAGAGTGAACAGCAATACAGTAAAAGGCAGTAATAACAGGGACCACTGCTGCTTCGTCTGATTAAAGCTTGCCTGAATAGCCTCCACTGGAGGCTCACCCTTAAGGACAACCCGAAACTCCACAAACATTAGTTTGTACAGCAGATAAAATCCCGGTATCAGGTAGAGGCTAAACCCAAGCATGGCTAATACAAACACGAGCAGGTAACTGGTCGCCAACGGAAAATAGATACCCGCCGACTTTATTAAACTGTCATAAAGGCTTAGCTTCTCGCCCTGATCACGACTCTCAATAAAGAAAATCGCTGCCCCCGTGGCCAGCGGTTCTATCAACACTGATGCAAACAGATCTGCAAACCCACCACTTATCTCGCTATTGCCAGCAAAAGACTGTTGGAGGTAAAAGCCTGCGATTTCAGAGGGGATAGCAGACAATAGAAACAAGACCGTCAGGCTCAAGCCATAACGGGCAAAAAAGTGTAGCGATTGAACAATAGATTGCATGCAAATTTCACCGGTTAATCAACTTACCAGGGAATCACGGATCCATCATAATTGATGAACTGGCCACTGTTTTTCAAAGAAAGTTGATCAATAACCTTGCGCACGCCCCTGATTGAAGTTTCCGTATCAATCGGAGCATTTACGCCCCCCATATCCGTCTGGACCCAGCCCGGATGCAATACACCGACACTGATACCCTTCCCGGCAAGGTCAATAGCCAGACTTTTAGCCACCGCATTCAATGCGGCTTTGGCAGAGCGATAGATATAACTCCCGCCTTTCTGATTGTCCCCCATACTGCCCATTTTGCTGGACATCATGATGATTTTTTTCTCATGACTCTGGGCTACTTTTTCCACCAGTGCCTGCGTAACCATCATCGGGGCCACCGAATTAACCCGCAAAACCTCCATCCATGGATCAACGGTCACCTCATCATAAGACAGACCAAAAGGGCCATAAATTCCGGCATTATTGATCAGGATATCAATGGGCTCTTCAATCACATATTGCAGGTTATGGATCATTCCGGGCTGGGTAATATCCAGGGGAACCAGCTCAAACTGGTAACCAGCACTGCGTTTCAGCTCCAGCAGTTTCTGCGACTGTTCCGGAGAGCGGCAACAACCATAAACCTTGGCACCCTGCGCAAGATATTGACGGCACAGTTCCAGACCCAGCCCCCGGCTAACGCCGGTCACAACCACTATTTTCTGCATGCAGACTCTCCCGGATAAACTGGCAGCTTCCGGTAGAAATAAAGCTAAAGCCGCCGATAAATTATCTTACTCGTAAACAAGGCAAAAAACTTACAAAACATTCTATGATGGCAAACCGGGGATGGAAAAGATGCCTCCAAAAATAACGGGCGACAACCAGACGTCTTATATACCTGCACAAGAGGGTCCCTCCCTTGCTAATAACAAAGCCAGTCATAGAGGACGCCAGGTCAGTGAAACCAGGGCAACTCCCCAATCGGACAGAACCGCTAATGCAACCAGCAATCTGGCCGTTGGCCAACGTCAGGTTGAGTCTTTATCACCTGATCATCTGGAAATGATCAAAGCACTGACAGAACAGGGCCAATGGGGTGGTGTTTTGCCCGCCATTCTTGCTTGTAAAACAACGGATCAACTGGATAAAGTTCTGGCTGAAATAAAAACAGTCAGTCCTCTGCCCAAAGAGATTCATCAGCAAATAGGCATTCACTTTGCGGACCTCTATACAATTAGAGCCGCTGGTGCCCTGACCGGAGGACTCAAATCATGACACTCGAAAACCTGGGCAGTCTCGATCTTATTTTGCAAAAGTCCGATGAACATGACAGCCCGCTGGGTTCCATGATCAGAATGGCGGTGGACAGCTTTATCCAGACACACTCGCTAACCGCGGCGAATCGTAATCAAATGGTCAATAGCATCACCCAGAAAATTCACGAGCAGATCCATCAAGTGATGTTCGAGCAGGAAGAGCTACTGACAAAAGACCCGGCATTAGCGGAAAAAATAGCTCAGGCACGCAATCAACGGCGCATCGAGCAAAATTATCTTCAGGAAAAAAGCCAACGCTCTGAACAAGCTTCCTAGTTTTTTATGCAAAAAAAGGGGCTTACTCAGCCCCCTCATAAAACCTGATCAGACCAGCAATAAAGCAATGGTTGCCAGGCTGAGAATCAACGTACCACCATAACAGGCCACTTTTACCCCACCCCCCGGGTGGAAACCCAGATCGTGAGCACCGTGGTAAATACGGTGAATACAGGCCCAGTAAGAAGGCACCAAAGCCACCATCAGCGCCAGCTTGCCAATCCAGCTCTCCAGAAAGAACGCTGACATTCGCTCATAAGAGAGCGCTTCTGCCGGAATAATTTCCAGAGGCACACCCAGACCAACCACAAAAATAATAGCCGGAAAGAAAAAGGCGATAGTGGTGCCACCAGCCCCAAACAGACTCCACAACAGAGGTTCAATATGGCGTTTATTACTCATGTTCCCTCTCCTATCCCCGTCAAAGTCCCATGGTGGCCGCAGCCAGAATGATGGCAGAAACCACTGCCAGGCCAACGTACATCAATTTGTTAACCACACTGTCTTTTACCATTTTACGAATCTGCTGTGGCAGAACGCGGGGCGTCATATCAAAATAGGTGACGGCGTGGTAAATAGTCAGACCCAGGGTAACCACGGTAAACAGAATCATTAACGGGTTAGCCTGGAAGGCAAGCCAGCTATTCCAGGCGGCTTGACCCTTGACCAGCTGCATCAGACCGACAAACAGGTTGATGGCATAGAGGCCATCAAATACACAGGAGGATTCCCGGATCATGTACTGGCGGTAGAAGGGATGATCCATATACCAGGTGCGCTTCATGGGACGCACATAGGGGCGACGACTCATCACTTGTCTCCTTTACGTGGCATCAGGAAAGAGAGCGCCCAATCCTGAGAACCCTGCAGTTTGTTCTGGTTGATGGCAGCGGCCGGGTCAACATTCTTTGGACAAACCTCAGAACAGTAACCCACAAAGGTACAGGACCAGACACCATTCTTGCCCTGAATCACTTCGGTACGCTGTTCATAGCCATCATCACGGCTGTCCAGGTTATAACGGTGGCCCAGGGCGATCACCGCAGGACCGGTAAACAGTGGGTTCAAGCCCATCTGTGGACACGCGGAGTAGCAGAGCATGCAGTTAATGCACATGGAAAACTGCTTATAAAGGCCCAGCTGCTGAGGCGTCTGTTTATTCACTCCCTCCTCAACCGGCTTCTCCATCGCATTGATGATGTACGGTTTCACTGACTCCAGTTTCTTGATGAAGTCTTCTGAGTCAATCACCAGATCCTTTTCAATCGGGAAGTTAGCCAGTGGCTCAACCCGAATGGGGTTCGGATAATAATCCCGCAGGAAGGTTTCACAGCCCAGCTTTGGTGTACCGTTAATCACCATGCCACAGCTGCCACACACTGCCATACGGCAGGACCAGCGGTAAGCCAGGCTGGAATCCAGTTCATCCTTGATATGTTCAAGAGCATCCAGCATGGACCAGGCTTCCACATAAGGAATAGTGAAAGTGCCAAATGTCGGCTTGTCATCGGTTTCCGGGTTATAACGCAGAATCTCGATGGTTATGGTTTTATCACTCATGGGGCCTCCTTACTTCCCTTCGCCGTTTTTCTCAGCCGCCGCGCCATAGACGCGCTCTTCTGGCTGGAAGCGGGTTACATTCACGTCTTCATATTCCAGACGAAGCTTGGCATCACCGTTATAGAAGGTGACGGAGTGTTTCAGGAAGTTGACATCGTCACGGGCTTCGAAGCCATCAATACGCTGGTGCGCACCACGGGACTCCTTACGTTCAACACCACCAATGGCCATACACTCAGCAACCATCAGGGAGCTTTGCAGCTCAAAGGCCTGCAGCAGTTCGGTATTGAAGACCTTGCTCTTGTCTTCCACTTTGACGTTTTTGAAGCGCTCACGCAGTTCAGAGATCTTATCCAGACCGGCCTGCATCTCTTCACCCACCCGGTAAATACCGAAACTGTCTTCCATGGTTTTCACCATTTCGTGACGCAGGTGCGATGCTTTTTCAGTACCATTGGCATTGCGCAGGCTTTCAATAGCCGCCAGGTGTGCTTTTGCCTGATCCAGCAATTTGCGTTCATCAGACATCACGTTCTGGCTGGCAAAATCCGCCGCACTTTCACCGGCAACCTTACCGAAGACCACCGTCTCTGCCAGAGAGTTGGAACCGAGACGGTTGGCACCGTGCATACCGACGCTGGCACATTCACCGGCAGCGAACAGACCGGCCAGATCGGTGGCACAGTTGATGTCCGCTCTGACACCACCCATGGTGTAATGAACCGCAGGACGTACCGGAATTGGCTGATGCACCGGATCAACCCCCAGGTAGTTTTTCGCCAGGGAACAGATCAGTGGCAGACGCTCCATCAGCTTCTGTTCACCCAGGTGACGCAGGTCCAGGTGCACCGCATCGCCCAGTGGCGTTTCAATGGTGCGGCCCTTGCGCTGCTCCTGCCAGAAGGCCTGGGACAGCTTGTCACGTGGGCCCAGTTCCATGTATTTGTTCTTTGGTTGACCGACCGGAGTCTCTGGTCCCAGACCATAATCCTGCAGGTAACGGTAACCATCCTTGTTCAGCAGGATACCGCCTTCACCACGACAACCTTCCGTCATCAATACACCGGAGCCTGGCAGACCAGTCGGGTGGTACTGAACAAACTCCATATCACGCAGCGGTGCGCCAGCACGTAGGGCCATGGCATGGCCGTCACCGGTCACAATGGCACCATTGGTGTTAAAACGGAAAATACGACCAGAGCCACCTGTTGCCAGCACCACTGACTTCGCCAGGAAGACTTTTGGTTCGCCGGTTTTCACTTCGATGGCAACAACGCCCTGGGCACGGCCATCTTCCATGATCAGGTCAGTGGCAAAATACTCATCGTATCGTTCAATGGAGGGGTACTTGGTGGACGTCTGGAACAATGTGTGCAGCATGTGGAAGCCAGATTTGTCCGCAGCAAACCAGGTGCGCTCAATCTTCATACCACCAAACGCACGAACGTTTACGTCACCGTCATCCTTACGATTCCAGGGGCAGCCCCAGTGCTCCAGGCGGATCATCTCTTCAGTGGCGTGGGAAACAAAGTAATCCACCACATCCTGATCGCAGAGCCAGTCACCTCCGGCCACCGTGTCAACAAAGTGGTTTTCCAGAGAGTCATGATCCTGAATGACACCGGCTGAACCGCCTTCTGCAGCCACCGTATGACTCCGCATAGGGTAGACTTTGGAAATCAATGCCACTTTAAGCTCAGGATTTTTTTCGGCAACGGCAATCGCAGCCCGAAGACCGGCACCTCCGGCACCGACAATGGCTACATCAGCCTTTATGACCTGCATACGCAAACCTCTACCGCCGTTCACCACCATCTCCGGGAAGAGTCCCAAACAGAGACAGCCAGCGAACTGGCCAAAATGAATAATGAGAGAAGGGTTAAAAATCTAGAACTGAAGTTTATATAAACCTGAAATTAAAGCCATTGATATAAAACAAAAATAAATCAATATTTCGGAAAACCCGTAATTTCAAGATAAACCAATAGGATCAAACCACTATAAACAACCGCTTAAATTTTAAGGCATGCAGATTTATTGTTTAATTAACAAAGGTTCACTTTTAATTATCAACTTACGCAAAAAACCTATAGCCTCGAAATAAATTGAGACACAATGATGACACAGCCAAATACAAAACAGATTGACATCAAAACCGTTCCCCCGGGCGCCCGAAACGGGTTTTCATAGGCCGGTTGCTTTCTTAGTACATAGACCATTGCCGTAGGCAGAAGGATAGCCAGAATGGCCAGAGCAACCGCCGCATAACCCAGTGCGGCGACAAAACCATCCGGAAACATAATGGCAATAATAACCGGTGGGATAAAGGTCACCAGGGCGGTCTGCAGCCGATGGATGCGGGTATCGGCCCTTTGTAATAAGTTGGCAAGATAATCAAACAGCCCAAGGGCAACGCCCAACACGGATGTCAATAACGCTAGATCAGAAAACAGGTACAGAATAGTGTGTACATTTTTATCACTGCTTAATGCTGAAATTAAATGAGCCGTTGCCCCGGTTGACTGACTGATTTGCAGTAATAAGCCTTCGGGCAATACCCCCATCACCGCCACCAGCCACAAGATATAAACCACCAGCGGGATCAGGGTCGCTATCAGAAAAATAAGGGGAATATGCTGCAGCTGCTTCTTTTGATAAATGATAATGCTGGGAATGCCACCATGATAACCGAACGAAGTAAATATCACCGGCAGTGCCGCCAGAACCGATAGATACTCTACCCTCGCCCTATGTATCATGCTCTCATAACGCACTGAAGGTGCCAGTGACATCAGGGCAAGCATAAAAGTAACGATCATCAGGGTGAAAAAGATACGGTTAACAAGATCCACTGCCCGGGTGCTGTAATAAACAAAGGCTCCGGCAATCAGGGCAAAGAATATCACGCACAGTTGAGCGGAAGCTCCGGGAACCACTGCTTGAGCGTACTGCGCCAGTAACGATCCGCCCCCGGCAAAGTAGGCGGACATCAATGCGTAAAAAAGCCCGAGAGGGGCAATGGCAGAGAGCATCTTTCCCATCCGCCCTAATGTTCTGCTTGCCATGGTATACAAATTACAGCCAGGCTTGATGGCGACATTGGCCTCAAAGGCATAAAGGGCAGAGATAACCGCAAAGAATGCCGTCACCGCAAAAATAATCATAACCGGCATCAACCCGGTACTGGCCGATACCAGCGGCAAAGCAAGCATGCCCGCACCGATGGCCGTTCCTGACAAAATTAACGCACTGCCAATTACGGTGGAACGACTGGATTCAGACATAAGCAAGTACCTTTACTGAATATAAATTTCAGTGGTAAAGATAGGGGAATTTAATGGAGATACCTGCCTGATTATGTCTTGCTGGACAAGGTAAGCCTCAAACGGCGGTAAATACTGCTTATCTCAGTGGCTTCTGCCAACAACAGCTGCCAGAGTACTCTGACAATCTGCAGAGCACTCGCTATTCAGCCTTGTCAGCAATGTCGGCCTCACGACTGCGCGCAGCTAATGATTGGAGACTGTCAAACCGCTTCTGTAATGCCCGTAACTGGACATCAACACTGGCATCAACAACGCCGATTTCACTCTCCATAATACAATCACCGGATGAGAGTCGGGGATCAGCTACAAGATCAATAAAACCAACGCCTTTATACTCCGCCAGAATGGTATTCAGGCGCGCCTGAACAGCACTGTACTGAGCGGATGGCACACGGATGGTGACATGTTTCTCATTTCTGACATGTTGCAGGGCATTTTTAACCAGGCTTATGGCCAGTTCTTCCTGGTCGAATTCACCGATGATTTTTTTCACCCCGGAAAGCAGGATATTCGCAAGGGTATTTTCAATATCTGAAAGATAATTGATCGTCCTGCTGACCACTTTCAACATGTGATCTGTCTGTTCAGCCTTACTTTCCGCCAAACCTTCCTGATACCCACGTTTTTTTTCCTGCTCAAAGGCCTGGCGGGCTTCCTCAGTAATACCGGCAGCCTGCTCCCGGGCTGCCTTAATAATTTCCTGGGCTTCAAGATAAACAACATAGTCGTCTGCCTTGAGCACTTTGCAGGTTGGATCCAGCTCCAGCTGGACATTGTTTAGGATAACAGGTGCCGCCACTGTCGATTCACCTCTTTATGAGTTTTTACCAGTAACTTCACACACTGGGCTTTGTCCAGTCCCCCGGCACCTGGTGAACTCAAGGTCTTTTTCCAGCTGCTGGGCATTTTTAATATCAACCGTTGCCGAAAGGCTCCGGGCAAATCAGAAAACGCTGTGGCAATAACCTGTCGGCCATTGAGTTCCAGAAATGCTTTAAATCGATCCAGGTGTTTCCAGTCAATGAGTACACCGGGACCATTTTTTTCTGAAGCACGGCTGATAAACTGCGCTTTTTTCACGGTAAAACGGTAGGCCTCTTCGCCCAGGCATTTCTCCAGCGCCTTGCGCTCATCACGACGAATCACTGACCGGACAGTGGCTTCGTTGAGAATCAGCCCGATGTACAAAGCCAACTGTTCAATTTCTTCGGCACTGGCAAATACTATCCTTTTATCCGGGCGATCAAAGTCATAATCAAACTGCTTGGCGATGCCAAACTTGCTCAGCAGGTAGTTTGACAGACTAAATTGTGCAGGCTCACTGGTCTGAAGCGATTTCAGTAACTTGAAATGTTTATCCGATTTAAGCCAGCTTGCATGCACATAACGAACAGGAAAGAAGTTAAACTCAACCACATGATTGAACAGGCTTGTGCCATTATGTTCCTGAAAAACATTGTTACTGTTCATTGGTCATTTCACTCCAACCCCATACACTCCAATGAGTCTCCATTGAGCGGTGCATGCACTGTCCCACAAATAATTGTGGTCTTGAGCAAATCATCCGCTATTTGCGATCACCCTTTTTTTTCTTCGACTTTTTCTTCTGTTCCATCATCCAGAAGAAATAGCCACCGGCTCCCAGGGCCAATAACAGCAAGAGAATCAAAGCATAGACAACAATGCGAATAACCCCCGCAGAACCGGGAGTAACATCGACAAACAGCACCGTCTCTGTTGATGGGCTGTCAAAGTTGCCAGAGTTCAGGCGGGTTGCCGGGAACAGGGAAACAGCGATCTTCTCCAGGGAAAGCCCCTCAATACTGTTTGCCACCAGAGTTTTTACTTTCGGCACCAGACCCGCCAGTTCCAGCTCAGGGGTATACTTGATAAACACTGAAGCTGATGAGGGGTAGTTGACATCCGTCAGGCTATCCTGCTCCTGGGGCAATACCACATGAACACGAGCAGTCACGACACCATCAATCATCGACAGTGTTGACGAAAGCTCCTGTGACATGGAATAGGTATAACGGGCCCGCTCTTCTGTCGGGGAAGAAATCAAACCATCTTTAGGAAAAATATCACCGATCGATGAGTATTTTTCTTTCGGAAAACCAAGACTGCTCAAAATCTTGATAGATCTTGCAACATTACCGCTTTCCACCATGATGGTGACAATTTTGTCTTTATCCACCAGCTTCTCAGTGGGAATGTCATTATCAAGAAGGATGGCAAGCATTTCATTACCTTCTTTTTCATCAAGCCCGGAATAAAGCTCGACTTTACACCCCAGCAATAAAACACCGATGAGACACAGTAATGTAACCTTAAAGCTCTGGACAAACCCCTGTTTCATGACGAGCCAACCTTATGCACGTTAAAATATAATTACTCATACATTTAACGGCCAGTTGCGAAGAAAAATTATGATTTACCGAGTATAGTTTTAAAAGAGAGGGGCAATGATGATAGCTGAAGAAAAATCACCTTATTTTCCTTCAGCTTACAGATAAGAAAAAATTACTGATTACGTAACAGCGTATCGAATGTCTGAGTACTTTTACTGACAATCTTCCCAATATAGTCTTCAGTAATCATCAGATTGGTCATAGCCATTTGAGTTTTGAACATATCCTTCATCCCCATCGCCTCACCGGGTGCCAGGTGCTGCTTGACCAGGTCAGCCCTGCCTTCCACATGATTCCTGAGACCCTGCATTCCCTGAAGCACCTTGTCTCCCAGCGTCAGGGCCGGGGCATCCGGATTAGCTGCCACGTCAATAGGTTTAACGTTCGCCGCCTGAGAGGCTCCATCTGGCGAAACCAGCTGGGCGAAACGGCCTGCCGCCCCATCTTCTGGTTGATTCGGATTGGCAAAGCCTTCCTGGGTTTTTTCCAGCGCTTTATCCGCCAGATTACCTGTCTTGATAATATTGTCCGCCATGATAGTAACCTCTATTCATTATTGATTGGTTGAGGTACTTAAAATCCTCTTATCTGTTTAAAAACAGCTTTTTAATATTTTTATCTTACAATTTTAGCTCATCTGCCTTGTTCATCAAAAACTGCATAGCGCGCTCCACACTAGGGCGGTTGAAATCAGAATCATCCACAAACAAACAGATAACCAGTTGATTTTCTTGAAGGCCTACCTGTAAAGGATAAGGAAAGCTCTTTTTGTAATGGCACTCTGCCAGTGCACTTTCTAACACGGGCAGACTATTAAAGGGGTCTATCTCCCGGGCCAGATACATCAAAACGCCCTCTTCCTTTTGTTCCATATAAAAGGATCCGGCACCCTCAATTTCAAAGCATGCTACGCCGGTATCACCGAAATCGAACCCCTTGATGCCCATGGCCTCAGCAAATTCAGAGACTACGCTATTACGCCAATCCATTCGTCCTCCTTAACTTTTCACTTCACCCGCTGGTGGTTCATATCCTCCCGGATTCATCCGCGGAGCCCCCTGAAGATCAACCAGTGACTGGATGTACGTCTCGATCTTTGTTTCATTACCACCCAGTAGAGGTATTTCAATTTGCGATTCTTTTGCCTGCTCCATATAACCAAGTAACTGTTCTAACTGAGCCTTGTCCCCAGCCATTGACTGGATATCTTTAAGGACATCACCGATATCACCATATGATTCCCCTTCTACTTGCCCTTGAACCTTAGCGGCAATAAACGCTGCGGTTCCCCTGGCAGGAGTTGACGGAACTGAAGCATTGTCAGTCTCAAATGTTGCTTCAACCGTCATTCCATCATCTACCTCCTGATTTCCCGTTGCATCCAGGGTTGCCTCGACCTGCATACCCTCCGCGGCATCCTGACCGTCAGACTCATCCCAGCTTGACTCAACAGACAGGCTTTTCTCCTCAGCCCTGATGCTGAACGTGTGGGAGTATTCCATCCGGTCAAAGATATCAGTACCCAGCGGACGTGTTTTCGGCTCACTAATTGGGTCAAACGGATGCTTAAAGAACGACTTCAAACGAGCACTGAAGGGACCTTCTTTGAGGTGAGGAGACACACTGTCTCTAAAGGATTTAGATGGCCTTTTCTTTATTTTCGAATCTATTTCAGCAATGGTTGATTTAAGGCTGGCAAGATTGTTTTCTAACTGCTCAAGATCTAAATCCGGACCACGATCCTCTTTCAATACTTCCATTGCCGTACGAACCAGATCATTCACACTTTGACCAGGATGAGTTTTCACCCACTCTCCCAGCGCTTTGGTATCTGGCGGAATAAGCTGCAGTTCTTTGCCCTCCCCTTCGGGGGTAATAGCCACTTTAAGATCTTTGGCAAAGGCTTTACCCCGTTGGCTGGCGACATCTTTCAGCGCATCAATAATATCAACACCATTCTCTTCTGCATGCTGCAATGCAGTTAATGAGCAGTCAAAAACAAAGTTGGTATCCTTGCGTTGATGCAAACCCCGGGCCTTATCCAGTAACTCATCCTGTTTCTGTATGAGCTCTTGATCGGAAAGCCCATCAAAGCTGCCCTTTGCCGTCACCTCGGATGCCCCATTGGCACCTCCTTTGGCAGTCACCTCAGGAGAGGTGGCTGTTGCCGGGTCAACGGTGGCTTTAGTTGCTGTCGTTGACGTTTCACCCTGTGCCGCAGGCTCAGGCTGCATCGTTCCAGCTCCAAGAGTGGGAACACCAGTGGATGCCATAAACGGATTATCTGGTTCCTGAGCCCCTTTGAATTCACGACCCAAATCATCAATAATACTGTTTGAACCAAGAAAACCTTTTAACGCATCTTCCGAGACTTCAGTTTCTCCACCCTTGCCATAATTTTCATCCGTCTTCACAGAACCTTCTTCTTCCAAAACCAGATTATCCTGTACTTCCAGGATTGCTTGACTCAGGCTTTCTTTAATTTGTTCATTGGCAAAAATTTCTTCCGGAATCTCACGAATCAAGGTCGCAGTCTTATTCATGAAGGCCGTTCTGACTTCAACGGGCTGCTCACTCAGCCCCATTTTCTTAATTAAACTGGTAAAGTCACTTCCTGAAACAAACTGTTGATCCAACAAATCCAGAACATTGGTCATATATTTCTGACCATCAAATTGCCCAATACTAACCGGTGGCCTTCTCATCTCCCCTTGTGTTTCCATACAGCAATCATGGATACCCACCAGCCTTTTCAAGGTCGTCATATCATTAATCACTGAGCGCAGGTGGGTGTCTTCTGTTTTGGAGGTCATGGAATTCAACTCGCCACTCAAAACCCTGAGTCTTCTATCGACTGAGTTCTCAAAACCAGTCGCCACCTGGTTATTGTCCGGATCTGCATCCACCCCACCCTGGTTATTAGTCAGGTCTTTAAATGCTGCGCCGAGGGATTTATGATCCTTGACATGACCATATAGCTGCGAACGAACTTCATCCGGGGTTTTACCGGGATGGTAGTCCTCGGCCAGTTTACCAGCAGCGTTTGAGATCTCTCTGCCAATCTCAATATATTGAGGATGCTCATTTTCAAGCGCTTCAATGGCTTTAAAAATTTCATCTTTAGGCAGGGCGTCAGGATCGGCTTTAAAATCAACAGCGATCTCATAAAGCGCAAGATACTGGTGGTAAGGGTCCTTGAACTCCTCTTTTGCCCCTTTAAGATAGTCTTCTTGTCGATAATCCTCTTTTGATTCTTTAGGAAATCGTCTTTTGAAATCCTGTGTTTCAGGAACTTCTTCAACATTCTTGATTTTTTCAATTAATTCAAGCTGCCGCGCACTTGCCGATTTACCCTTATCTGCTTTAAAGTCTTTTGGATTCTTGAACTTAGCCAACAAACTGGTGAGTTCTTCCGCAGCATCGGCAGTGGAAAGCATCGATGATTTATTGGAGGCTTCTACCCCCTGCCCGGTTGACAGTTTCCCAGCCTTGCCAGCTGCGCTCTCGCCAGCCGCACCGGGAGCCTGCATCTGCTGCACCGCTGCTGAGGCTTGTATTCCTCCAAGTGGATTACCCATGCTTTCCCTCTGTGCAAGAAAAAGCCAACCCGCAGGGTTGGCTACATCTTATAAACCACGTCCTTTGATTGTGTCGTCAAGATCAAGCGATTGACCTGTAATCAGGCTCTTGTTGTCGATTTGAGTGTTTCAAACCATGAGCGGATGATCTCATCCATCTTGCTGATCACCGTTTTCACCATATCCTGATGGAGGTTCATAAACTCGCTATCAGACTGTGCAGCAGAATCATGCATTCTCTGGCTTGCCTCGTGTAATTTTCCCTGGGCCTGATGCATGCCTGCCTGGTAGTCTGTACCAGCCTTGATCATATCACCGCTTGCAGCGGTCATCTGGGAAAGACCATTACCAATCGCTACCTGCCGTTGCATATTCCCCTGGTCCAGTCCGCCAGCTTTGGCTGACATACCGACCTGGATACCACCGGAAATGATCTTGGTACCAGCACTGACCCAGCCACCAATGGCAGTCATCAGGGCTGCATTCTTCATTTCTTCTGCCTGGTTCAGAATCTCAGTTTTTGCCGCCTGCTGCTCAATGGAACGAGACTCCCTTGAGGCAGCACGCTGGTTGGCACTCATCTTGAACAGAAGCTCCATCACGGCAAAGATATCCACCATCTGCTCAAGCATTTTCATATCCGCAAAGGATTCGCCAGCAGCAAGCAGGTTCATTCCCTTGCTGCTGTTCATTAGAAATTGTGAAAGTCCCTGGGGAGCATTACGCATCAGGGCAGACTGGTTCTTTAATGACGTTGGATTGCTGGCTTGCAGAATAACCTGTATTTCCTCCTGGCCAAAGCCCATTTTGGCCAGCAGCTGCTTTTGCTCTGCACTGCCAAGCTGACCAAGTTTGCCGTTCAATAGTGCTGCCAGCCCTTTGGCCGTATCGGCACCAAACCCCAGCGCCTGCAGAACGGCCTTGGTATCAGAGCCTGCTGAGCGCATCATATCCAGACGACTACCGTCAGTATCCGGCGGCGCAAGAGAGATCATCGTTTTGATCTGGCTGTCTGAAAAACCCAGAGATCTCAGGATGGCCGTTTTCTGGTCCAGACCTTTTGCTCCTCCATGCTGATCGGCAAGAAACGTCTGGATATCTTTAGAGGTTGACAGCTTTTCCAGGTTATCCAGCTGAGTCTTCTGAAAGCCGCCCATACCGGCCAGCACCTGCCGCTTTCCTTCAGAGGTTTCCACACCTTTGCCGGAAAGCATCTGCATGTGCGAGGCTGCATCATCAAGAAGCGCCGCCTGTGATTTCAGCTTTGCGGTTTCACCTTTGGTCACCGTGCCATTCTGGATATTAGTGAACAGCTGTTTGGTTGACTCCATGGCCTCGTCGGTTGACTTGGACAAAGTAGCCAGGGTTTTACTGGCATTGGTCATTTGATTCGGTGACAGATCATCGGGCGAGGCCAGGGAGGGCTTGGCCTGTTGACCTGCCTTGTTAAGCTCGTTCAAAACCTCAGATTTAGCGTGTTTGGTTGAGGCGAGACGCACGCTCTCTTGCTGAAAGTCAATATCGCCTTTTTTGATTGCCGCTTTCTTTGCGTCAGCTGCTGCTGGTTTTTCAAGGAGCATCTGCATATTTGCATTGTGTGCCGCCCGGTCTGCACTAGAAATTCCCTCGGCCATGAGTTACCTCCATGTATCATTGTTAAGGGTAAAGCAACTTTTATTTATTATCCTTTGAGAGAGCTATTGAGCTTGGTCATCGTATCGTGGTTGTCTTTCATCATGCTGGTCATGACTTGCCATACCTGCTGCATATCCTCGATAACCTTTTGTATATCCTCAGTTATGTTATCGATGGCATGCTGATTGGCCAGCATCCAGGCATACAGCTCTTTCGCCTCGGCTCTTAACATATCTGCGTCATAATTCAGGTTGGTAATGTGGACATTGACCGAACCATCAGCAATCATGGCAGCCCCACCAGTAAGTCTGGCAGCCTGGGTACAGCGAGTGGTGATCGCTGCCATCTTGGCTGTCTTGGCTGTCGCTGTTGCCGCCGTCGTTGTTGCCGAGGCTGTGACTGTCGCGGCACTGGATGCACCACCCGCCGCCGCAGCGGTACCCTGGGAAGTCGCACTCGCTGCTGTAGCCGCAGCACTGGCCCCCCCCCCCCGGCAAACGCGCCACCAAGACTCATTACCAGAATCAAGGCCGACCAGAACACCATCGCGCCAATCATGGCCTGGTCTTCATTCGCACCAAATGCCTCGAAGATCGCGGCAACTCCCTTGTTCATCCAGTCACCGGTTTCGGAAGAAACAGTCATCATCACGGTCAGAGCCAGACATGCGGCCATGAGCCCCATGGCTAATGGCGAACCAACACCCGTAGCAAACATAACAACCATAACAACAGCCATGAGAGCTACGGCTATATAACCGAATATTTTAGCGATCGCCCCCGACTCTTTGGCTTCTTCCGCTTTTTCAATAGATTCAGCAATCTTTGCCAACCGTTTTTCTGAAACCTGCTGTCGCTGTTGCTCATTAATTTTGATATTTTCCTGGTTGAATACCAGACGGCTGTCCTGCAACTTGGTCTGAATTTGCATCAGCATTTGAGTAGCAGTATCCACATCAAGCGTTTTATTTGGATTCAGGAATGTTGAAGTAAAGGCCTTCAGTTCAGCTTGCAATTCTTTTTGAAGGTCTGTGGGTCCCCCTTTCAGGTTGGCAACTTTGTTGAAAGTATCGGCAAAAAGATCACCCAGCTGTCCAAGCGAGTCATCACCGGCAAGTTTGCCACCCACCTGGGCAGAGAACGAATGCATGGTCCTCAGGGAGTTATCCGGATCTTTCGGGTCAGCCAATTTCAGCATTCCATCAACCAGCTCATTACTGTAACCCATGGACAACAGATGGTCCTTGTTGCTCTGCATAGAACTGATATGACCCGCCAGTGGATTCGGCCGCCCGCCTGGCCCTTCGGCAAAGGCTTTCAGATCACCAGTAACCAGAGCCAAATAATCCTTGCCACCTTGTTCAATCACTGCCTCAGAAGCCAGACCAAGCTTTACCGCTTCAGGGTTCGTTTTACTCAGCTTCTGGATTTCGGAAAAAACAGAGATCTCCTTGAGGACTTTTTCAGAAGGAGAATCTGAGCCTTTCGCAGGAACATCCAGACTGTGCTTCGGCTTAAGGGGAGGAGAAATATTCTCCTGAACCTGATTCGTCGATACCGTGTTTTGCTCCGGATAACCACGACTGACTGTTTCTTTTTGCTCAACCTGGTCGGTCTGTTGTTGCCGGAGTGATGGGTCTATACCCGCCTGTTGTGGTATCTGCCCCGCCGAATACCCCTGTTGGATACCATCCATTCTGCTTACTCCCTGGCTATTTTAGATTTTCCAGCATATTTTTGGCACGTTCCAGATCCTTGGCATATTCCGAGCTATCACCGGCCCAATCAATGCAAGTCTCATAAGAAGTCTGAGCCTTTTCCCTGTCGCCTTTCGCTAAATGACAATCGCCGATATACATCATTGGTCGGGGATCATCAGAATCCAGAAGAGTAGCAAATGAGAAGATCTCGATGGCGCTGTCGTATTGTTTCTGCATTTGTTGACAGGCACCTAATCCAAGAAAGTATTTACGATTGAAATGGTCGTAAAAACACAAGAATTGAAAAACTTTCGTTGCTTCTTCGTACTTTCCACCCTGATAAAGATTGTAGGCAACTGAGTATATTGCTTCCATGGCATCATCACTCAAGTTTTTCAAATCTTTGAAGGTTCCCCCCTCACCGAAGAAATTCATGAGCTTGTCTTCAAGTTCTGCACCTTCATAATTCAGATCTTCACTATTCACGTGTGACTCCTCCATGAGTTAACGCATATTTTGAATAATAGTACTTATGGACTGGAAGTACTTGTTGATAAAATTAGAGAGCATTTCAAACGTCTGGTTGTATTTATTGATAGTCTGTTGAAGCTTGGTGGTTTGCAGTTGTGATTGACTGGTCAGCGATTCAATTTTTGATTTCAAATGCTCAATATTGGCATCCCACTCGGCAGAATTATGACTATCATCATTACCGCTTCGGTCAGTCTGAGCGCCCATCTGTTTCCAGAAATCCACCATATCCTTTGTCATCATGGAAGTGCCTGACGTGCCAGCCGCTGCCTTTTTCTCCTTGGCTTTGGCCAAATACATATTGGCCTCTTCCAGCAAATCATTTTTCTGATTGATGGACTCTATCTGGTCTTCCAGTTGTGTCTGGAGAATATCTGCCCGGGCTGTCAGCACGCCCATAATCAAGGCATCCAGGCTGGGCTTGGTGAAATCCACTGGTTCGCCCATCAGATACGCGTTGATTTGTGACGCTCCGGGACCTATGTAGTTATCACCATTCCAGTTCGCCGGATTACTGACCTCCTGAACCATGGCGACAGGTGCCTGTAAATAGACCAGTTTCTGTGACGCTTCATCAAGCTGTCCCGTATATCTAAGCGAGTTCAGTGTCTGCTTATTAACCGAGTAAAAGTGGGTGGGGGTTAGCGAGTTGCCCTGATCATCCGGGTCAGCCATTGATAACAATGCTTCAATCTGGGCATCGGTATAGCCGGCAGCCCGGAGTGAATTAATCCTGCCATCATTCAAGGTAACGGTTTTGGGGTTTTCTCCAGATTCGCTACTGGAAGAATCCACACCGCCAATGGAGGTACTCATTAGTGACTCCCTGTCATTTTGAATATCCGTTAAGTCGCTTCTTTAACTTTAGGTTATGAAACAACGTTTTTGCCAATTACACATTGGTCGATTTCTTTTTATAAAAAGAAATTCAAAAAATCATTTATTTATAAAATCACGACAATGACTTTTAGCTCGGTTTTTTTTCACCACTTTTATTTATGCCGTTTATCCGTTTATTCTGGTAACTCATCATCCAAACCACCTTTTGGAGCGGACATCGGAGTTTGTACAGATAAAGGGGCTGGCTCAGCAACAGGCCTGACTTTACCCCCATTCCCCATTCTATCTTTTCTATAAGCCTTTGCCGCCCGGACAAACTCAACCAACAGATCAAAAAACTCGATCCCCTGCATAGCCTTATCACCAAAACTCTCCAGTCGTCTGCGCGTATCACCGATGCTCAGTGGTTCAGCATTTGGGTCAGGACACAGCCTATCGTCAGGGAATTGCTTGTAAACTTTATTCGTCAATATTTCAATAAACGCATCTGTAGGCTCTATTAAATCCATCAGCTGATTCGTTTGCTTTTCAACCTCAGATATTCTGGCATTCTGAAAAGTATCAGAACCATGGTTATCTCTATGGTCCGTAACATGGCGAAACTGGTCATAAAGGCCTACCGCAGCGTCCGTTACCTTTTTTAAGGTCATTTCATCAATCTCTCTGACCGGTTTCTGAGAGTTCCTACTCCATTGTTCTGGAGCATGAGCCCCATTTGAAAATTGGACGAAGTTTTTAATGATCAGTTGCTGGAATTTATAAAGATTGTCAGCGAGTTCATCGTCACTCGCTCCCTCCTCCGTTTGCGTTGCCGCATTGGAGGCCCTGCCTCCTGTGACGGTTGGCTCACTTCTACCATTACTGGCAGAGGAGGGTCGCCGTGATTCTGTTATCGTCGGCCTGTCATCCCTGCCACCGGGACCTGGGTGTGGGCTTGAGCCAGATTCAGTTCTGGTGGTTGATGTCTCTGAGTGAGTCTGTGTTCTGTCTTCCGGAGAATTCTGTGAACTCTGTTGATTCTGTGGATTTTGTGGACTCTGTGGATTTTGTGGATTCTGGTTCTGACCACTATTACCCTGTGATGCATTCTGCGGTTTACTAATATTAAACGCTGTTACCCCCAAAGCCACGCCCAGAAAAGCCAGGGCACAAATTGCAAAAAACATCGCTGCATAAGGTTGTCCTACCATGAGAGTGATAAGAAAAATGGCGCTACAAATCACAAATCCAGCCCATAGCGGGTTATTTTTGACCACATTCAACAATTTGTTAATTGCACCCAATACTCGCTGAAATAGCTTTTTACTGGTTTTATCCCCCCCTCCTTCAATAGTGACTGAACCACCACTCCTAACGGCTGGATCATCATCAAGACCACCGCCTTCAATCGAAACACTTGCAACGTCCGATTCATCATCCATCGATGACGTTTTACTATGGGCCGCAGGCGGGTTAATACGAGACGGAAGCTTACTTTCAGAATGCTCAGGATCTCTGTTTTCTCTGACAATCTGTCCCACTGCGGTGCCAAAGTCAGGCCCAAACAACCTGCTGGTATCATGCCTGGGCGACATTTCATGTGTCCTGACATTACCAGGCTCTGCGGCAAGCTCAGTGGTTACCGACATAATTTCATCTTCGTCAACCGGTGATAAGATTGTTTCATGGTGTTCAGGTTCTAATGGATCACCATACAAACCCTTTTCAACACGGGAATCATGAGTCGATGGAAATGAACGAGACTCTTCATTGTTGGGCAGTGTATTATCAGCAGATGCTCTTTCAGGCAAATCAGGTGCCGATAATCTCGCTTCAGTAGAATCAAGGTTTGGCCCCGGACCATCTTCAGCCTTATCAGGAACTGGATTTAAAGATGGCAATGAGTCCTGTTGAGGTTTAACCGTTCTCTCCCCCGGAGGGTGAACTACAGAATCATGCGCTTTTTCACCTCGAACAGAAGGATCTCCTTTGCCCACTTTGGAGGCCGTCACTTTACGAGAGCCATAAGGAGTAACCATAGTCCCCTCTTTTCCTGACTCAGGCTCTGAGGATGAACCATTAAGTGGTGATGACGGATGACGGCCCGTAGGAGGAGAAATTGTGCTGCCCATGCAAATTCCTTTTCAAAAATATCCAATCTATAAAGAAAAAGTCTAGCTGATGAATGAAAAGCAAAATTAATAAACAAAGAGAATTAAAAAAATTTCTTAATTAAAAATATAAATTAAAGTAATAACTCTGAAAGCAGGTATTTCATGAAATGCATCAAGATACCGAAAAAATCGACCGGGTTGGCAAGTCAATTATGCAGAATCCACCGGGCGTTCATAAAATTCGAGAACTGCAGACATCAAATCTTTGGGACTGAGTATGCCCACCAGATTTCCATCTGCAACAACTTTGGGGTCTTGCAATCGTCAAAAGTGATCGATCTCACAATCATCTCTCTTGGCTTATGAAGCCAGCTCACGCCAGCGACTGACAACGAAATATTTTTATTTCTAATCAAACAGCTAGCTGAGCATAAGCAGCCGAAAACAGGCAATACCAGCAGGCCAGCCCCGGGTGTACTCACGGGTTCCCGGGCGGAATACCCCTTACAAGTGGAAAAGAGCGTAACAAACTCTATATAATACGCGGCAATTTCAAACTGACCTCACACAGAGATTGACTGTCAATGAGCTACTCATCTGTTCCTGCTGGTAAAAGTCTGCCAGAAGACATCTACGTCATTATCGAAATCCCTGCCAATGCTTCGCCAATCAAGTACGAAGTTGACAAGGATATGGATGCCATCCTGGTTGACCGCTTTATGGCAACCCCAATGTTCTACCCAGCCAACTACGGTTACATCAACCAGACCCTGGCTGACGATGGCGACCCTCTTGACGTTCTGGTAGTAACACCTTACCCGGTTATCCCGGGCTCAGTTATTCGCTGCCGTACTGTCGGCATGCTGAACATGTCTGACGAAAGTGGCCGTGACGAGAAGCTGATTGCCGTTCCTCACGACAAACTCTCCACGCTCTACAAAAACGTTAAAGAATACACAGATCTGCCAGCCCTGCTGCTCCAGCAGATTGAACACTTCTTTGAAAACTATAAAGATCTTGAGCCTGGCAAGTGGGTCAAGATTGATGGCTGGGAAGGTTCCGAAGCGGCCCTGGAAGTCATCAAGAAGTCTGCCGCCAACTATAAAGGCTGATATTCCTTATGGCTCAGGTTTCGACCTGAGCTTTTTCACTTATTTCTGCTGTTTTCTTCTCTCTGCAAGCCCGCTCCTACTTGCATCTCTGGTATATCACTGCACAATACATAGTATTCACCATTATAAACAGCAGCTTATATGCCAAAATGCCAACTCCGCCTGATCTGGCCCCTTTTTCTGGGTCTGTTAATCTCAATATCTGCCCAGGCCAACCTGAGCCAGTTATTCGGGGCAGAACCCAGCGAAAACCAGGGTTTTCTTCCGGTCGAAGAAGCCTTTCAATTCACCGGGCGAATTGAGCGAGGTTCGGCGATCATTAATGTTGCTGTAAAACCAGAGCACTACCTTTATAAGCACCGTTTCACCTTCACGCCGATAACCGATATCTCAACACTGGGTGCAGCTGACTATCCTGCCGGTGAAGCGATTTTTGACCCTTATTACAATAAAGAACTGGAAGTATTCAGTGAAAACCTGGTAATCAAAGTTCCTGCCAACCACTCAGGCAACCTGCCGGAACTGGAAATCGGCTTCCAGGGCTGTGCCATGGCCGGATTGTGTTATCCACCCCATAAAGTTGTTATTCCATTGGTGATTACCCAAGTCAGTGATTCGCCCGTTTCAGCCAGTGTTACCCTTACGGCCTCATCAGACTCCGGGAACGCCTTTCAGCAGCAGCTGGAACAGAACAGCCTGCCGATAGCGCTACTCCTTTTTGTCCTCGCGGGTATTGGCCTTAGCCTGACGCCCTGTGTCCTGCCCATGTTCCCGATACTGTCCAGCCTGATCCTGGGAACCAGGGCACAGAGCAAAACCCGTACCATAGCTTTGACGATGACCTATATACTCACCATGTCAGCCACCTTTGCCATTGCCGGTACATTAATGGGGCTGTTTGGTGCCAGCCTGAACCTTCAGGCAAAACTCCAATCCCCATGGCTGCTGATCCCTATGGCAATACTCTTTGTGCTGCTGGCCCTGAGTATGTTTGGCCTTTACGAGTTACAGCTGCCCGCCCGGGTTCGGGACAAACTCAGTGGCAGCCAGCAAAATTCAGGCAGCCTGTCGGGGGCTGCCGTGATGGGCTTGTTGTCTGCGCTGGTGGTTTCCCCTTGTGTCTCAGCCCCCCTGGCCGGTGCACTGATCTATATCAGCTCAACCGGTGATGCCCTGTTTGGTGGGCTGACTCTGTTTGCCCTGGGTCTGGGCATGGGTATTCCCTTATTTGTCCTGGCGTTAGGCGGAAGACACTGGTTGCCAAAGTCCGGGGCATGGATGAATGGTGTTCGCTCATTCTTTGGCGTATTACTTCTGGGCGTCGCCATTTGGATGCTGGAACGGGTTATCGCTCCATCAGTCACGCTCTTCCTGTGGGGTGCTTTGCTAATTGGCAGTGCCGTGTTCCTGGACGCTCTTCGCACCAACCCGAAAGAAGCGCACCAGAAGCTCCGACAGACCGTCGGCATACTCTGTCTGATCTATGGAACCTGCCTGATTATTGGTGCCGCCATGGGCAATAGTGACCCATTGAATCCGTTATTGGGTAAAAGCAGCCCTGCAATAGAAAGCGCCACTGAACAGACAGAGAGTGCCCGCTTCAAGACGGTAACGACGGTGAATGAACTGAATAACCTGCTGGCAGACGCAGCCCTGAACAACCAGCCCGCCCTGGTGGATCTCTATGCTGACTGGTGCATATCCTGCAAAATCATTGAGCGGACCGTGTTCCCAGACCCGCTGGTCACTGATCAGTTGGCCAGAATAGCCCTGATCAAGCTGGATATCACCGATAACACGCAGGAACACCAAAAGTTCCTCAACCAGCATCAACTGTTTGGACCACCCGCCCTGCTGTTTTTTAATGCCAGTGGGAGTGAGTTGCCTGCACTAAAATCCCAGGGTGAAATCACCGCCTTGCAGCTGCATCAAAAGCTGACGAAACTGCTGACAGCCTCCGGAACAACTACAGATGTCTGAACTTGTCTGAAACTGGCATGAAATGCTTCGTAACTGTCGTTAACCTCCTGTAACACGCACAAACTGGACGCACTCTTGACAATGGGGCAAAATGCCAGATCAATAACGATTGCGATGTATTTCAAAGGTTAACGGCGTAGCCAGGTTAACCAAAGCAGGCTGACTACTGAAGCTCTCCCATTGGTCAGGGTCGCAACGGTGACCATTGGGGTCTTAAGAGGATAAACATGGCTGACATTCTTGTGCTCAATGGTCCAAACCTGAATTTGCTTGGCACTCGAGAGCCCGGTGTTTACGGTGCAACCACGCTTGAACAGATCTGCCAGAACCTTGTCCAGCTGGCTACTGATGCAGGCCTTCAGCTGGAAAGCTTTCAAAGCAATGCGGAACATCTACTGATAGATCGTATTCATCAGGCAGGCAAAGATGGCGTCCGCTTTATTATCATCAACCCGGCCGCTTTCACTCACACCAGTGTGGCACTGCGGGACGCACTGCTTGGGGTTGCTATTCCATTTATTGAAGTACACCTTTCGAACATCCATTGCAGGGAGCCTTTCCGTCATCACTCTTATTTCAGTGACGTTGCTGAAGGGGTTATTGCCGGACTGGGACCTAAAGGCTACGAAATGGCACTGTCTGCCGCAGTTGACAGGCTTGCCAGACAGCCGGAGCCATAAGAACGCGAGCTTTTTTTCAGAACGCGACTCCAACACAGGACAACGTTCTGATTTATGTTAATCACAGTGCAACTGCCTTAACCCCTCTTAAACAGTGGCACTGTCAGGCAAAAACTGACCAACGGGGATCCTGCACTCGCCAAGTAGAGTGTTCGATTTTTCGCAAAATCAACCAGACTGGCCAGCCAGAGCTGCCAGTACACGCATTTGAGACTGACAATGGATATCAGAAAAGTAAAAAAGCTCATTGAGCTGCTGGAAGAATCAGGTATTGATGAGCTCGAAATCCATGAGGGTGAAGAGTCCGTTCGTATCAGCCGTTACTCGAAAAATGCACCTGTAGCCGCCGCCCCCATTGCCTATCCGGCTGCTGCACCAGCCCCGGCTCCGGCTGCTGCCCCCGCTGCCACTGAAGCAGCTGCACCTGCTATTGCTGAGCCTGTCGTTTCGGGCCATCAGGTCAAGTCTCCCATGGTTGGTACTTTCTACGGTGCTCCGTCACCGGATGCGCCTGACTTCGCCAAAGTCGGCCAGCAGGTTAAGGAAGGTGATGTACTCTGCATTGTTGAAGCCATGAAGATGATGAATCAGATCAAGGCGGACAAATCCGGCACTATTGATGCCGTTCTGGTAGAGAATGGTCAGCCTGTTGAGTTCGACCAGCCCCTGTTCACTATTGTCTGATAATCGCCTGAGAATCGCGTTATGCTCGATAAAGTCGTAATAGCCAACCGGGGCGAAATTGCTCTCAGAATATTAAGGGCCTGCAAAGAGCTGGGCATCAAGACCGTTGCGGTTCACTCCAAGGCCGATGCTGACCTTATGCATCTGCACCTGGCGGATGAGTCCGTCTGTATCGGTCCAAACAACCCGGCAGACAGCTATCTCAATATTCCTGCCATCATCAGTGCCGCCGAGGTGACTCACGCCACCGCGATTCACCCGGGTTACGGCTTCCTGTCAGAAAATGCAGATTTTGCTGAACAGGTAGAACGCAGTGGCTTTACCTTTATCGGGCCTTCTGCCGACGTTATCCGCCTGATGGGGGACAAAGTCTCAGCGATCAAAGCCATGCAGAAAGCCGGTGTTCCCACGGTTCCTGGCTCTAATGGCTCTCTCACTGACGATCACAGCCGCACCATGGCTATTGCCCGGGATATTGGTTATCCGGTGATCATCAAGGCTGCCGGCGGTGGCGGTGGCCGCGGTATGCGCGTGGTCTACAACGAAGAAGACCTGATCAGCTCCGTCGCCCTGACCAAATCAGAAGCCGGTGCGGCATTCAACAATGATACGGTTTACCTGGAGAAATTCCTGCAAAACCCACGTCATGTGGAGTTCCAGGTGCTGGCCGATGGCCAGGGTAACGCCATTCATCTGGGTGACCGCGACTGCTCTTTGCAACGTCGTCATCAGAAGGTTATTGAAGAAGCACCTGCGCCCGGCATTCCGGAAGAGAAGCGTCAGGAAGTGGCCAGTGCCTGTACCCGTGCCTGCATTGAGCTGGGCTACAAAGGCGCTGGAACCTTTGAATTCCTGTATGAAAACGGTGAGTTCTATTTCATTGAAATGAACACCCGGGTTCAGGTTGAGCACCCGGTGACCGAACTGATCAGCGGCATTGATATTGTCAAAGAGCAGCTGAGAATTGCCAGCGGCCTGCCTCTGAGCGTTGAACAGGACGATATCGAACTCAAAGGCCACGCCTTCGAATGTCGTATCAACGCCGAAGATCCAAAAACCTTTATGCCATCACCAGGCAAGGTTTTGCAGTTCCATGCACCGGGTGGTAACGGTGTTCGCGTGGATAGCCATCTGTACAACGGCTACAGCGTTCCCCCTTACTATGACTCCCTGATCGCCAAGATCATCAGTTATGGTCCGGATCGTGAAACGGCTCTTATCCGGATGAAGAACGCACTGGATGAAACCGTTATTGAAGGGATTAAAACCAATATTCCTCTTCATCAGACGTTGGTGACTGATCCTCACTTCAAAGAAGGCGGTGTCAGTATTCACTATCTGGAAAAGAAACTGGCTGAGTGATTTCCCGTTTTTTTGCTCTTTGGCAAGGCCCTCTCCCACAGGAGATGGCCTTTCTTTTTATTGGGCGATCAACCAGCAAATGTTTATGAAATACCGGTGCTCAGCTACAATAAGTCGCCTATGTTCCATGAATTTCTTTCCTGAAGAACAGGTCTGAATTCTTATTGCTTTTCATTCTGGGTAACACAATGTCTTGGATTCAAGTCAGACTGGACACAACTTCTGACCATGCTGAAATTCTGGAAGACCTGCTTCTGGAAGCCGGTGCCTGTGCGGTCACCCTGCAGGATGCAAAAGATCAACCGGTCTATGAACCAGAGCTGGGTACCACACCGCTGTGGACCAACACCGTTGTTGTTGGCTTGTTTGATGCCCAGACCCGCATCGATGATATCATACCCTTTCTCAAAGAACATGCCGGACTGAACCCTTTCCCTGATAACAAGGTCGAACTGGTGGAAGATAAAGACTGGGAAAGAGAGTGGATGACCCACTTCCACCCCATGCAGTTTGGTGATCGCCTGTGGGTTTGCCCCAGCTGGAAAGACGTTCCCGATCCTGAGGCAGTTAACCTGATGCTGGACCCGGGCCTGGCCTTTGGCACCGGGACGCACCCCACCACAGCACTCTGCCTGCGTTGGCTGGATCAGCAGAATAACCTGACTGGCAAAACAGTTATCGACTATGGTTGTGGTTCTGGCATCCTTGCTATTGCAGCACTCCTTCTGGGCGCACAATCCGCGGTCGGTGTTGACCTGGATCCGCAGGCACTGGAAGCCTCTATCGAGAATGCTAAACGGAATAACATTCCGGTGGATAAACTGGAAGTTTTTCTGCCCGATGACGAACCAGCAGATCAAGCTGATGTAGTACTGGCCAACATTCTTGCTGGCCCTTTGACTCAACTGGCTCCCAAACTGGCCAGTCTGACCAGGGAAGGCGGTTCCATTGCTCTATCCGGTGTTCTGGCTGAGCAGGCGGATGAAATAATTCAAACCTATGAACAGTGGTTTGCCATGGATACAGCAGTCACCTTTGATGGCTGGGCCATGCTTTCTGGTAAGCGACGTTCATAAGCTGGCATTGATGTGATGCAGGTATGACAGAACTTGTTACTCCCCGGGTTTCAATAAAACAAAATTACCTGCATTATCAATTAGACTGGATTCAGTACGGGGGCTCTGGTCTAATAAAAAATGCTGCTTCAAGATCAGGTAAACAGTCAACATGACGCCGTCAAGTGTCACTTGCCCCCACTGCCAGACCATATTCCGCATTACCCATGCCCAGCTTAAGGCTGCCAGGGGTTCGGTGCGTTGCGGTTCATGCCTTCAGGTTTTTAATGCGATAGACCAGCTACCGCTCCTGAAAGAACAAGAAAAGAAGGCATTAAACACCCCCACTGAAAGCGTTGAAACATCACCCTCTAACCACCGGGAAGAACCCCGGACACCCACTCAAACCCAAAAAAAGCTGCGGGAAACACTGGTCGTCCAACAGCAAAAACCGGTCAAAAAACCGGATTCAACACCACCGGAAACATCCAGAAGCAAAGACCTTGACCCTTCCATAAAAGCAAAGGTTGCCACTGCGCCCATCCAATATGATGGCTACCACCAGCAAAGCATCGAAACCCTGATTCACGAACTGGACCAGCGGGAAACCGAAGAAACCATTAACGAACAACAGCTCCGCAGGAAAAGAACCTACTGGGGGGTTGCGGCCTGTAGCCTGCTGGTGTTGCTGACACTGCAATTTGCCTGGTTCAACCGCAATACACTGTCACTGAACCCTGCCTTGCGACCGGCTTATACCATGACCTGCAATCTGCTTTCCTGCACACTTCCCCCCATGGTTAACCTCACTGCCATTAGAAGCGTTGATCTTGTGATACGCAGCCACCCTGATCAAGACAACGCCCTGCAGGTAGATGCTGTCATCATTAATGAAGCCAGGCACTCACAGCCGTTTCCAGACTTAAAGCTGACCTTTACCGATATCAACGGCCGCCTGGTGGCTAACCGCACCTTTACCCCATCGGAATACCTTGGCGGTGAGCTGGCCGGCTCGGATGAAATGCCTAAAGCACAACCTATCCGCCTGGGGCTGGAAATTATCGACCGGGTGAACAGGCAGTGAACTATCAGCTGACTTTCAGTGAAAACTGAATAACACACTGCATGCTAGAACAGGACACCAGGATGAAGAGAGTTTCATAGGGCATCACCAAAAAGGCACTGCGTTAACTTATTCGGATTACCCGTTGTCAGCAATGAACACAAACCACTGCTAACCCATTGGTTCAATGGCTATCAGCCCCATTGTCAATACCGCAAATCCTATGGTTACTGATATCAGCCATGCAGCCTTATAAATCAGTAAGTCGCTGACATCCTCAGCTTCTGTACAGCAGCCAACGCACCATCAAAGTCAATATCCACGCAGGAACCAGCAGCAATACCCCAGTCAAAAGCAGTACAACTGGCACAGGAACATGAAAATATGTAAACACAAATGCTCCTGACCACCGCATCCAAAACACTTAAGCTGAACGGCGCATTATCAGGCCCGGAAAAGGCATTTATCAACAGAATTTCCACGACCAGAATCACCATAATCAGGGGAATATCCCAACGTGGCACCCACTTTTTCATGAGAACCGCACCCTCAGATTACCCGCCAGAAGTAACAGAATCCCGGCAATCCACTGGTACACCTGCCAATAACCGGGATCACCCGCCGCAAAACTGTCAATAAATGCTAACAGCTCACATTAAACAGACTCAAACTACCGTCAACAGCTACAAATATAAAGAGAAGGATTTAGCAATGCAGTACCTTCATGGAGGAAGTAATGTTGTTTTCCACCCGTTATTCATGCCTTAACATTTGTGCCATTCTGGCACTGGTAATCATACCCAGTACACTGGTAACCGCTGCCCCCCCCAAAAAATCAACATGAGTGTCAAACCGGTGACCGTTACCTTTTTGGTCTGCAAGAAAGGGTTGATCAGATCGATGAATTTCCCTCTCAGATCAATGCATTGGTTGACTCCGGCTCGACCCTGTCCTCCATGGATGCCAGAGACATCAAGATCAGAAAAAACACCAATGGCACCCTGTGGGTTCACTTTACAGTCCCTACCACCAGAGACAAACGTAAACTGGTAAAAATGGCCAAGCCCCTTAAACGCTTCGCCCGGGTACAGACCCATCATGGCATCCCACAGAAACGCCCAGTAATTGAAGCAAAGATACGTCTTGGCCCAATAGAAACCCGAACCGACTTCAGCCTGACTTCCCGTTCAAGATTTAGAAACCCGATTCTGCTCGGTACCAACACCCTGAAGAACCTGGCAATCATTGACATATCAAGGGAATTTCTTCTGAAAAACAACTGCCTGCAGGTCAGCCGTTCTCCTTGAAGCCCGCTAACCTGTAAATTTCGGGAGGCGGATTTCTGCCAAGAACACCCAGCGCCTTCAGGGCAACAAAAATGACCTTGTGCCCTTTGTGCTTCAAAACAATACTTCCACGACTAAAAAACGCCCATTTTCATGCTGCCTGACAACAATTTGAACAAATTCAGTGCTTATCCCTGCATTGAACCGGTTTCTTGCTGACCTATATCAAAAAATGCACAACCCATTGGCTCTATTATTGATCTGCGCCAGAAGGTCTGAGGTGAAGTGAGTAATGGTTTTTTGCATTAGCAAATCCACCACTTTCAGCTGAACAAATATTGATCAATTTCACTTTATCGTGAAATATGTAGAGAGTATGATGACCCGTTGGTTTCATCATCATCCATCAGATCGAGGCTTTCTTTTTTGTCAGGTCAACTCTTGTCAGAACACACAGCGCCAGCACCGTTGAAGATTGGTCCTTACTCCATCGTTAACCCGGTGGTACTGGCACCCATGGCGGGCGTTACCGACAGTCCGTTTCGCAAGCTCTGCCTGAAAATGGGGGCAGGCATGGCGGTGTCGGAGATGGTGACCAGCAATCCGAAGCTCTGGAATACCCGTAAGTCCAGGCTGCGTATGGATCACAGCTGCGAGTCCGAACCGCGGTCTGTGCAAATTGCCGGAGGCGATCCGGAGCAGATGGCCGAGGCGGCCAGGCTGAACCAGGCGTTTGGTGCCCAGATCATAGACATCAACATGGGCTGCCCTGCCAAGAAGGTGTGCAATAAGGCGGCCGGTTCTGCCCTCCTGCGGGACATTGATCTGGTGGAGTCCATCCTGAAAGCGGTAACGGCGGCGGTGGATATTCCGGTGACCCTGAAGATTCGTACCGGCTGGGACCCGGACAACCGCAACGGTGTTGTGGTCGCCAAACTGGCCGAACAGTGTGGCATTGCCGCCCTGGCGGTTCATGGCCGCACCCGGGCCTGCATGTATAACGGTGAAGCGGAATACGAAACCATCGCCCGTATTGTTGAGGCGGTGACTATCCCGGTGATTGCCAATGGCGACATCACCTCACCGGAGAAAGCACGGCATGTGCTGGACGTTACCGGTGCCAGTGCATTAATGATTGGCCGTGCCGCCCAGGGCCGTCCCTGGATATTCCGGGAGATCAACCACTACCTGCAACACGGGGAACGGTTGTCAGCCCCGGATCAGAATGAGGTTCAGGCAATCCTTTTGGGGCATCTGGAAGCCCTCCATCAGTTTTACGGCGCTTTTTATCAGGAGCTCCAGGCTGTGCGGATTGCCAGAAAACATGTGGGCTGGTACATGCAGGACCAGCCATCCGGCCTGGAGTTTCGCCGGCATTTTAATAAGCTGGAATCTTCGGAAGAACAGCACACCTGCATACGGGAGTATTTTCAGCGTTTTTCAGAGTCGACTTTTGCGAAGAAGTCAGAAGGTAACGGAGAGGACATAGCGGCATGACGGCAACACAAGTAATCGTAGAAGAAGGTCGTCCAGTAAATGGCCATGGGGGAAGCCTTGCCACAGCGTCGAGAATACCAGAGTCCCAGACTCTGCGCGACAGCGTGGAAAAATCCATGAATAACTACTTTGCCCACCTGGACGGGCAGGACGTCACCGATGTCTATCAGATGGTGCTGTCTGAAGTAGAAGCGCCTCTGCTGGAAACGGTCATGGCTTACGTCAAGGGCAACCAGACCCGCGCGGCCACATTACTGGGCCTGAACCGGGGAACCCTGCGCAAGAAGCTGAAGCAGTACGGCCTGCTTTAATTGATTCACTACTCTTTTCAATCTAATCAGTAGTTTCTGGACCAAGGACACTACTGATTTCCCCTTTATTCCCTCTCCCCCTGCCAATAGCCACCATTTCCAGCTAAAATCTGCCAGAATTTTTATTCCAACTATCTATTCCAACAAGCGGTGAGTAAGAAACAATGGCAGTCACGACACGCCCGATTCGCCGGGCTCTGATTAGCGTTTCCGACAAAACAGGAATTGTTGAGTTCGCCCGGACACTGCAACAGCATTCGGTTGAAATTCTGTCCACAGGCGGAACTTATGCACTGCTGGCTGATAACGATATTCCTGCCATTGAGATCTCCGACTATACCGGCTTCCCGGAAATGATGGACGGCCGGGTAAAAACGCTCCACCCCAAAGTTCATGGTGGTATTCTGGGCCGCAGAGGTCAGGACGAATCTGTCATGGACCAGCATGGTATCCAGCCTATCGACCTGGTTGTGGTCAACCTCTACCCCTTCGAGCAAACCATTGCCCGCCCTGACTGCGATCTGGCCACCGCCATTGAGAACATCGATATTGGCGGCCCGACCATGGTTCGGGCCGCTGCCAAAAACTACCGCGATACCACCATTGTGGTGAACGCCAGTGATTACCAGTGCGTACTGGACAGCCTGGCTGACAATAATGGCCTGATTGACCTGGCCACCCGCTTTGATCTGGCCGTGAAGGCATTTGAGCATACAGCCGGCTACGATGGAGCTATTGCCAACTACCTGGGCACCGCCATTAACAGCGATGACGATGAGCCGGAAGCTTTTCCCCGCACCTTCAACAGCCAGTTTATTAAAGTGGAAGATCTGCGCTACGGTGAAAACCCGCACCAGAAAGCCGCCTTCTACACCGAAAAGAACCCACCTGAAGGCACGGTTTCCAGCGCCAGACAACTGCAAGGCAAAGCGCTTTCCTATAACAATATTGCCGATACCGATGCGGCCCTGGAATGCGTTAAAGCGTTTGATCTGCCAGCCTGTGTGATCGTCAAACACGCCAACCCCTGCGGTGTGGCAACCGGCACAGATATTCTTGAAGCCTACAACCGCGCTTACGAAACTGACCCAACCTCTGCCTTCGGTGGCATTATCGCCGTTAATCGCAAGCTGGATATGGCCACAGCCCGTACTATTATTGAGCGCCAGTTTGTGGAAGTCATTATCGCTCCCGAAGTGGACACTGAAGCAGCCGCCATTCTTCAGAATAAGCAGAACATACGGGTATTAAACGCTGGCCAACTGGCAGCTGAGCCAACTCCGTTCCCGGATTTCAAGCGTGTTAATGGCGGCCTGCTGGTTCAGGATTCCGATATCCGTATTGTTGATCCTTCTGAGCTGAAAGTGGTGACGGATCGCGCCCCGACCGAGCAGGAAATGGCCGACCTTCAGTTCGCCTGGAAGGTGGCGAAATTTGTGAAGTCCAATGCCATTGTCTATGCCAGACACTCACAGACCATCGGTATCGGCGCAGGCCAGATGAGCCGTGTCTACAGTGCCCGCATTGCCGGCATCAAGGCAGCGGATGAAGGGCTGGAAGTTCGCGGTTCCGTGATGGCATCCGATGCCTTCTTCCCATTCCGGGACGGTATTGACGCCGCAGCCAGCGCAGGTATTACTGCGGTCATCCAGCCCGGCGGCTCCATGCGAGACCAGGAAGTGATTGACGCCGCCAACCAGGCAGGCATAGCCATGGTGTTTACCGGTGTTCGGCATTTTCGCCATTGATGGTTCAAAACAAAAAAGGCTGAAGAACAGGTTCAGCCTCCACGAAAAAATTTTCCCAAGCAGAAATCACAAAAAGAAAACCTTTGTGCACTCCGTGGTCTCTGTGGTTCAAACAAAGGACACCCTTTATGAAAGTACTGATCATCGGCAATGGCGGGCGGGAGCACGCCCTGGCATGGAAAGCGGCTCAAGACGACAATGTTACACAGGTGTTTGTCGCCCCCGGTAATGCTGGCACCGCCTCTGAAAACAAAGTATCCAACATTGCTATCGATGTGCTGGATATCGCCAGACTGGTTGAATTTGCCCAGTCAGAAAACATTGACCTGACCATTGTCGGGCCGGAAGCACCACTGGTGGCGGGCGTAGTTGACCGGTTTGAACAAGCCGGTCTGGCGATATTTGGTCCGTCACAGGCAGCGGCCCAGCTGGAAGGCTCCAAGGCATTCACCAAAGATTTTCTTGCCCGCCATAATATCCCCACCGCCGCCTACCAGAACTTCACAGAAATTGAACCCGCCAAAGCCTACGTCAAACAACAGGGTACACCTATTGTGGTGAAAGCTGATGGACTTGCTGCCGGTAAAGGCGTGATTCTCGCCCAGACTGAGCAGGAAGCTTTTGCTGCCATTGACGACATGCTGGCTGGCAATGCTTTTGGTGAAGCCGGCCACCGTGTGGTGATTGAAGAGTTTCTGACCGGGGAAGAAGCCAGTTTTATCGTCATGGTGGATGGCAAAAACATTCTGCCACTGGCCACCAGCCAGGATCACAAGGCCCGTGATAATGGCGATACAGGCCCGAATACCGGCGGTATGGGTGCCTATTCCCCTGCGCCTGTGGTGACGCCCACAATTCATGACCGTGCCATGAAAGAAGTCATCGTCCCAACGGTACAGGGCATGGCCAGCGAAGGCATGCCATACCGGGGCTTCCTCTACGCCGGATTGATGATTGGTGCTGATGGCACACCCAAGGTACTGGAATACAACTGTCGTTTTGGTGACCCGGAAACCCAACCCATCCTGATGCGCCTGAAGTCCAGCCTGGTAGGACTGTGCCTGGCCGGTACCCGTGGTGAGCTGGATCAGGTTGACATTAAGTGGGACAGCCGCACTGCCCTTGGCGTGGTCATGGCAGCCGGTGGTTACCCGGAAGCCTACCGAAAGGGTGATGAAATCACGGGCATCGACAACATCAGCAATGCCAAAGTCTTCCAGGCCGGAACCCGTATTGAAGAGGGCAAAACCCTGACCAATGGCGGCCGGGTACTCTGTGTGACCGCCCTGGGCGAGACCGTGAAGGAAGCTCAACAGCAGGCCTATAACGCGGTCACAAGCATTGACTGGAAAGACGTCTACTATCGTACAGACATCGGTCATAGAGCCATTGCCCGGGAAGAGGTATAGTTACAGAGGCTAGGCAAAAGACTTTTAACCACAGAGAACACAAAGCCCACAAAGAAAGATAAAACTTCTTATCTTTTCTCTTCGTGAGCTTTGTTCCCTCTGCAGTTTAAAAAAACCTTTCACTTTGTCATACTTCAGGAGAATCCCCTGAATTTCCTGTTCTTGCGTAAACCGTCGACTGATTCACTGTCCAATCAGTCAGTTTTCAGTATAATTCTGCCATAAATACGAAAAACGGAATTTTCAACAGTGTTTTATCAAGCCTTTACACGGCAAAAATGGACATTCGCACTGTTATTTATTTTATCGTTTACTTTCTCCGCCCTGAATGCGTCTGCGAATGTCGACATTAATCAATCATCCTACTTACTCCAGCCCGGAACGAGTACAGAGTTCTATATTGACGACACTAGCCAACTATCCATCAATGCGCTGGTTGAGGGAGCGTTCAGATACCGCTTTTCCCCATGGCAGCCCAACTTACTCAGCGCTGAAGAACAGCAACAAAACCTCTGGTTACGCTTTCCTGTCACCAACCATACGTCAGAAATAGTCCATCCCGTCCTGTCTGTGGATTATCAGCAGCAGGAACTACCGACCCTTTATCTCACATACATCAGCGCTGCCACTGGCAAGACTGTTGTTAAACCACTGCCACTGGATCAGGTCAACACCACGAGCTTTACGCTGCTGCCAGCTCAGTCCGCAATGATATACCTTAAAGCACCGTTTCATCCGGAACTGAGCAATAGTCTGAAACTGGGTAGCTTTGATCAGTTGATCAAACAGCAGCGGTATAAACTCTGGCAAACCGGATTAATCAGCGGTCTGTTGATATCAATGATTCTTGCCAATGCCTGGCTTTTCCTGTCGATAAAACAGCCATCAAAAACGTCAAACGGCCTCTCACCTTCTAATCACCGTCGTATTTTTCATCTACTGCTGGCTTCAGGTGCTATCTTTGCACTCGTTTTTATGGCTTCCTGGCAGGGCTATCTGAGCACCTGGTTTTACATACCCATCACAGCAGAAGCCTGGCTCTACAAATTATCACTGCTGTTAATCAGCCTGACTTTCTGTCAGCTGGCCATAAATCTCTTTGGCTATCATAGGCCACGGCTGATCCGTTTCTTTAATATTTTCTCGTTTATTTACCTGGTATCAGCCCTCTGGTTGCCACTAAGCGACAGTAGTATGTTAAATACTCATCTGCTGGTACTGACGCTGATCGGTAATGCCTGCTTCTGCCTGTCTTTCTGGCTGGTAAAACCCCATCGCCTCTATATCTCACCCTGGTTGCTGGTCCCCCTGGTCATCAGTCAATGTATTTTCGCCCTGAACCAAACCGGTGCATTGGGGATATCTTCCAGAAACACGACCTGGCTACTGATTCAAACATTGGCTTTGACACTCGGCTTCCTGTCGCTGTCAGGGAGAGTCAACAGAAAAGTGATCAACAGGGAAAAATTTGCGGATAGCGTCCAACAACGGAATGAGCTGGACGAAGAGACCATGAAGTCGCTGGGCCATGAAATGCGTACACCACTGAATGGTGTGATGGGCATGTCAGAGCTGTTACTGAGCACACCATTGACCCCGAAGCAGGAAGACTACGTACAAACACTTCGCTACGCGGGTTATGAACTGGGCAACCTGGTCAATCTACTGGCCTCCAGCATTAAGGCTCAAAACCAGGAAATAACATCGGACACACGACTGATTGATATACACAACACAGTGGATGAGCTGATTCATCATTTCCAGTATCGTTCGGAACAGCAGAATATTGAAATCATTTGCTTTGTTGATGAAAGCATGCCTGCCGAATGTCATATCGATGGCTATCGGGTGTCATTGATTCTGGAAGCATTTCTATTCTATGGGCTGAATCAGGCTGAAACGGGAGAGGTTGCGCTTTCTATTCAGAAGGATGCTGCCGATAAGCTGCTGTTTGAGTTCAGTTTTAAAAACCCTGCCGGTAGCAGCCTTGCAGAAAAACATTTATCCGGTGAGCACTCTTTATCCGAGATAAAAGCAGAGACAGTCATGGGGCTGAATCTATACCTTGCAACTCGTCTTATACGACAGCTTGGAGGAAAGGTCAGTAAACGGGCCAATATCCTCTCATTTACTTTGCCCTGCTCCTGTGGAGAAGAGAATAAGCTCCCCAGACAAGATGAGACACCTCAGCAAAACCAGTATGAAAATATGCGGGTATTGATTGCTGATGACAATGCAACCTGTCGTAAAGTGCTCCGCCAGCAATGTCATCTATTGGGTATTTCGGTGATTGAAGCAGAAGATGGCCCTGAAGCCCTTGCCATGATTCGTAACGAAACTTACCTGAGCCGGGCATTTGATATCATTATTCTTGACCATCAGATGCCCGGACTGAAAGGTTTACAGGTCGCAGAACGAATCAATGACGACCCGGGGATTGCCCCCTTACCAGCCATTATTATGCTGACCGGGGTCAGTAACCCTCCCAGTAAGTACCAGTGCAGCAAACTGGGTATCAGCTCAATTCTCACCAAGCCAGTTACCCGGTTTACCGTACAAAGAGCCTTGATAAAGGCCCTTAACAGCAGGCAACAGCGTTATACGGAAGCGTGATATTGGGCAGACAGTTCATGTACGGCATTCACAAAGGCACCCGCCTTTTCCGGTTCAACATATTGGTGAATGCCGTGCCCCAGATTGAACACATGGCCATTGCCTGTGCCAAATTTTTCCAGAATGGTTGCCACTTCCCGACGAATACGCTCAGGTGATGCATAAAGCGCTGATGGGTCCATATTGCCCTGTAAGGCCACCCGGTTACCTACCCTCTGTCGTGCTTCACCCATATCGGTTGTCCAGTCCAGCCCCAGGGCATCGGCACCGGTATTGGCCATCGCTTCAAGCCACTGCCCACCATTTTTGGTAAAGAGAATAACCGGCACTTTTCTGCCTTCATTTTCCCGCTTCAGGCCTTTAACAATCCTGTCCATATAGTGCAGTGAGAAGTCACGATAGTTCTGTGGACTGAGCACACCACCCCAGGTATCAAAAATCTGAACCGCCTGGGCACCCGCTTCTATCTGGGCATTCAGATAGCTGGTCACTGACTCGGCAAGCACGCTCAACACTTGCTTCAGCAGTTCTGGCTGATCAAACATCATCGCTTTTATACGACGAAAGTCTTTGCTACTGCCACCTTCAATCATATAGGTTGCCAGTGTCCAGGGACTGCCGGAAAAACCAATCAGCGGCACCCGGCCATTGAGTTCACGCCGAATGGTTCTCACCGCATCCATCACATAACCCAGGTCTTTTTCCGGGTCTGGCACGGTCAGCGCTGCAACATCAGCGGCAGTACGAACCGGCTTTTTGAACTTCGGCCCTTCACCGGCTTCAAAATAAAGCCCAAGGCCCATGGCATCGGGAATCGTGAGAATATCGGAAAAGAGAATCGCCGCATCCAGCGGGAATCGCTCCAATGGCTGCAAAGTTACTTCACAGGCCAGCTCTGCGTTCTGGCACAGGGCCATGAAATCACCGGCACGGGCCCTGGTTTCCCGGTATTCCGGTAAATAACGACCGGCCTGGCGCATCATCCAGACGGGAGTTACATCAACTGGCTCCTGAGCAAAGCTCGAAGAAAGCGGTCATTTTTCAATGGAGTCATAAAAGTCCCGATACCAGCGTTGCCTGAACCATCAGTATTCCAGGCTGTAGAAAAACAGGGGCGCTTCCGGATTGGAAAAACGCCCCTACATTATCGTAAAAAAGAGTGATTAATCAGACATCCAGGTAATCAAGAATACCATCTGCTGCCTGACGACCTTCCCAAATGGCGGTGACCACCAGATCTGACCCACGAACCATATCACCACCGGCAAATACCTGGGGGTTACTGGTCTGGAACTTGTACCTGGCTTTTTCCGGGGCCACCACCCGGCCACCTTCATCAATCTGAATATCGTGCTGTTCAAACCAGTCAGCCGGGCTCGGGCGAAAACCGAAGGCCACCAGCACCACATCCGCTTCCAGTATCTGGTCACTGCCTTCTACTACCTGTGGACGGCGACGACCGTTGTCATCCGGCTCGCCCAGTTCAGTGGTTACCAGACGGATGCCCTCTACCTGGCCATCACCAACAATTTCTACCGGCTGGCGGTTAAACAGGAAGTTCACACCTTCCTGTCTGGCATTGGCCACTTCCCGGCGTGAGCCCGGCATATTCTCTTCATCACGACGATAGGCACAGGTAACCGACCTGGCTCCCTGACGAATCGCCGTGCGGTTACAGTCCATGGCGGTATCACCACCACCCAGTACCACCACCCGCTTGCCCTTCATATCAATAAAGTCTGCCGGATCCTGTTCAAAGCCGAGGTTACGGTTCACATTGGAGATCAGGTAAGGCAGCGCATCATGGACACCTTCAAGATCTTCACCCGGGAAGCCGCCTTTCATATAGGTGTAAGTTCCCATGCCCATGAATACCGCATCATACTCCTCAAGCAGCTTCTCCATGGTGATGTCTTTACCGATTTCCGTGTTCAGCTGAAACTCAATCCCCATTTCAGTAAACACTTCACGACGACGGCTCATAACGTGTTTTTCCAGCTTGAACTCTGGAATACCGAAGGTCAGCAAGCCACCGATTTCCGGGTTTTTATCAAACACCACCGGCGTTACACCATTGCGTACCAGCACATCGGCACAGCCCAGACCTGCTGGTCCAGCACCGATGATGGCCACTTTTTTATCGGTCCAGGACACCCTGGACATATCCGGACGCCAGCCGAGCGCCAGCGCCGTGTCGGTAATGTATTTCTCGGTGGACCCTATGGTTACCGCACCAAAGCCGTCATTCAGTGTACAGGCACCTTCACAGAGGCGATCCTGTGGACAAACCCGGCCGCACACTTCCGGCAGCGTATTGGTCTGGTGTGACAGGTCTGCCGCTTCAAAAAGACGACCTTCAGAGACCAGTTTCAACCAATCCGGAATGTAGTTGTGTACCGGACACTTCCATTCACAGTATGGGTTACCACAGGACAGGCAACGATGCGCCTGATTTTTTACCTGCCGTTCGTCAAACGGCTGGTAGATTTCCACAAATTCTGTTTTGCGCTGACGCAGGCTTTTCTTATCCGGGTCATGACGACCTACATCAACAAACTGAAAATTGTTATTCAGCCTTCTTTCTTTCTGGCTCAGGCTGCTGCCATTTTTTAATGGTATCTGTGACATTTCGCTGACCTCACAAAGCTGTTCGTAGGTTCAATACCTGATCTGTTGCCACCCCTGCGGACACCCTGATTACTCAGGGCTACCATGGGTACTGGCCAGCAAGGTATCGAGACTGGCAGCTTTTGGCTTCACCAGCCAGAAACGACCACTGTAGTCATAAAAGTCCTCAATCAGCTCCTGCCCCCAGGTACTGCCGGTCTCGGCAACGTAGTCTTCCAGGACACTCAGCAGGTGTGATTGATAAGGCTCCATGGCTTCATTATCAATGCGATGTATATCCACTAACTCATGGTTATAACGATCAACAAAACTTCTTTCCAGATCCAGCACGTAGGCAAAACCACCGGTCATGCCCGCACCGAAGTTATGACCCGCCCGGCCCAGTACAGTCACCAGACCACCGGTCATGTATTCACAACAGTGGTCGCCTGCGCCTTCCACCACAACATTGGCACCAGAGTTACGAACACCGAGGCGTTCACCGGCACGACCCGCTGCGTATAATGTTCCACCGGTGGCACCATAGAGACAGGTGTTACCAATGATAGAGGTTTCATGGGTGACAAAACTGCTGCCAATCGGCGGATAGATCACCAGCTTACCGCCGGTCATGCCCTTACCCACATAGTCGTTGGCATCCCCTTCCAGGCGCATCTCCAGACCACCGGCGTTCCAGACACCAAAGCTCTGCCCCGCGGAACCGGTCAGGTTCAGCTTCAGGGGGTTATCCGCCATGCCCTGGTTACCGTAACGTTTGGCAATCTCACCGGATAGACGGGCACCGATGGAACGATCACAGTTGCCCACCGTAAAACTGAACTCACCACCTTCTCCGTTTTCGATGACATCCATCGTCTGGCGGACCATCTTTTCCGCCAACTCACCTTTGTCGTAGGGTGGGTTACGATCTACCTGACAGGTCACGGGCTTATCCGCAGGCACATCAGCACTGCCAAGAATCGGGGACAGGTCCAGGTTCTGCTGCTTTTCCGTCAGGCCCGGCAAAATCTCCAGCAACTCAGTGCGGCCGACCACCTCTTCAAGGGTTCTGGCACCCAGCAAGGCCAGCCACTCACGCACTTCTTCAGCAACAAAGGTGAAGAAGTTCATAACCATTTCAACATCACCCTTGAAGTGCTCTTCCCGGAGTGACTTATCCTGAGTCGCCACACCGGTAGCGCAGTTATTCAGATGACAGATACGCAGGTATTTACAACCCATGGCAATCATCGGTGTAGTACCAAAACCAAAACTTTCCGCACCGAGAATGGCCGCCTTGACCACATCCAGACCGGTCTTGAGACCACCATCCGTCTGCAGGCGAACCTTACCACGCAGATCATTGCCACGCAGCGTTTGATGGGCTTCACTCAGGCCCAGCTCCCACGGTGAACCGGCATAACGAATAGACGTCAGAGGACTTGCAGCAGTACCACCGTCATAGCCGGAGATGGTGATCAGATCCGCATAGGCCTTGGCAACGCCTGCTGCAATAGTACCGACGCCGGGTTCAGATACCAGCTTGACGGAAACCAGCGCCTCGGGGTTCACCTGTTTAAGGTCATAAATCAGCTGAGCCAGATCCTCGATGGAATAGATATCATGGTGCGGTGGCGGTGAAATCAGGGTAACACCCGGCACAGAGTAGCGCAGACGGGCAATCAGCTCATTTACCTTGCCACCGGGCAACTGACCACCTTCGCCGGGCTTGGCCCCCTGGGCAACCTTGATCTGCAGGACTTCGGCATTCACCAGGTAGTGAGGGGTTACGCCAAAACGACCCGAGGCAATCTGTTTGATTTTGGACATACGATTGGTGCCGAAGCGTGCTTCATCTTCACCACCTTCACCGGAGTTGGAACGACCACCAAGACGGTTCATCGCTTCCGCCAGAGCTTCATGGGCCTCTGGAGACAGAGCACCAAGACTCATGGCCGCAGAATCAAACCGGCGCACGATATCGCCAACAGATTCTACCTCGTCCACCGCCAGTACCTTATCATTGCGTTTGAGCCCCAACAGGTCACGCAGAGTAGCTACTGGACGCTGGTTGACCAGTTCGGCGTATTTCCGGTACTCCTGATAGTTGCCGGTTTTAACGGCAACCTGTAACTGTTGCACCACATCCGGGTTGAAAGCATGGTACTCACTGTCGTGTACATACTTCAACAGGCCGCCCTGCTGAATTGGCTTACGGGCTTTCCAGGCCGTTTCAGCCAGCAGACCCAGTTCATAATGGAAGTCTTCGAAGCGGGCACCCTGAATACGGCTTTGAACACCACAGAAGCACAGATCGACAATCTCTCTGGCAAGACCCACAGCTTCAAACAGCTGCGCTCCCCGATAGGAGGCAATGGTCGAGATTCCCATTTTGGAAAGGATCTTCATCAGCCCTTTGCCAATGCCTTTACGGTAAGCCTTGTACGCTTCCCGGGGATCGGTCATTACCTCACCGGAGCGAATCTGGTCATTGATGATTTCATAGGCAAGATAAGGGTAAACGGCAGTGGCACCAAACCCGATCAGCACCGCAAACTGGTGGGAGTCACGGGCAGAGGCGGTTTCAACAATAATATTGGACTCAGAACGCAGGCCTTTGCCAATCAACCGGTGATGCACGGCACCCGTCGCCATGGCTGCTGATACTGGCAGCAGTCCCTGGTCGATATGGCGGTCAGAAAGGCAGATTAACACCTTGCCGGATTGCACCGCTTGTTCCGCCTGATCACAGATATTCAATACCGCCTGCTCAAGACCAATAGACGGGTCGTAAGTCAGGTTGATGGTGGCTGTCTCAAAGGACTTATGCTGATGACGAACACTCATCAGGTCCAGGAATTTCGCAGTGGATAGTACGGGTGACTTGAGAATGACCCGGGCAGCGTGCTCCGGTGTTTCTTCAAACAGGTTCAGCTCACGACCCAGGCAGGTTTCCAGCGACATGACAATCGCTTCACGCAGTGGATCAATGGGCGGGTTGGTTACCTGGGCAAACTGCTGGCGGAAGTAGTCATAAACCGTTCGGGTTCTGCCAGAGAGCACGGCCATTGGGGTATCGTCGCCCATAGAACCCACCGCTTCCTGGCCAGACTCCACCAATGGACGGATCACCTGATCACGTTCCTCAAAGGTGACCATAAACATCTTCTGATAGACGTTTAGCTGCTCAGGAGACAGGTGGTCAACCTTGTAATCATCTTCACTAAAGTGGGAACGGATACGATAGGCGTTCTGCTTCAGCCACTTTTTATAGGGCTGGCGGACTTTCAGTTTGTCATCGATATCATGAGCCTGGTGCAGTTCGCCAGTCTCGGTATCAATCGCCAGAACTTCTCCCGGCCCAACCCGGCCTTTGGCAACCACATCTTCAGGCTTATAGCCATGGACGCCAACTTCTGAAGCCACGGTCAAATAACCGTTTCTGGTAATAACCCAACGTGACGGGCGCAGGCCATTTCGGTCCAGGGCACAGACGGCGTTGCGGCCATCGGTAATAACCAGGCCGGCAGGGCCGTCCCAGGGCTCCATATGCATGGAACTGTATTCATAGAACGCCCTGAGGTCCGGATCCATGGTGTCGACATTTTGCCATGCGGGCGGAACCAGCATGCGAATGGCACGGTAAAGATCCACACCACCCGCAACCAGCACCTCCATCATATTATCCAGGCTGGATGAGTCAGAGCCGGTGCGATTCACCAGGGGAGAAATATCATCAAGCGTTGGCAGCAACGGTGACTGGAACTTCTGACGACGGGCCTCTGCCCAGTTGCGGTTACCGGTGATGGTATTGATTTCACCGTTGTGAGCCAGCATGCGGAATGGCTGGGCCAGCTGCCAGCGCGGCATGGTGTTGGTAGAAAACCGCTGATGGAATACACAGATAGCGGTTTCAAAGCGGGTATCACCAAGGTCCGGATAAAATGTCGGCAGGTCCACCGGCATCATCAAACCTTTGTAGGTGATGACCCTGGGCGACAGTGAGCAGATATAGTAATCCTGGTCTTCTGCCATCGCCATATTGGTGTAACGGCGAGCCATGTAGAGTCTGGCATTAAACTCTTTCTCGTCCAGCTCACCTTCGGGGGTAACAAAAATCTGTTCAATGCCTGGTAACAGATCTTTGGCGATGGGGCCAAGGCAGTCAACATTAACAGGAACCTGGCGCCAGCCTACCACGTTGAGCCGCTGCTTCTGTAACTCTTTCTCAAGCGTTTTTTTGCCTTTTTTCGCCCGGGCCTTGTCCGTGTTGAGAAAGACCATCCCTACGGCATATTGGCCGGGCAGCTCGCAGCCAAACTTTTCTTTCGCAACCGTTCGGAAAAAAGTATCCGGTGTTTGAATCAACAAACCACAACCGTCGCCTGTTTTACCGTCGGCAGCAATACCGCCACGGTGAGTCATACAGGTCAGTGCTTCAATCGCCGTTTTCAGAAGGTGGTGACTTTTCTTACCTTCCATCTGGGCAATCAGCCCGAAACCACAGTTATCCCGAAACTCCCCGGGATTATACAGACCTGCTTTCATAGGCACTTTCTCTACCAACCTCATCAACCCATTATTTTTCTGGCTCGCCTCGCCTTAACCAAAAGTCATCCCGACTTTCCCGGAGCCCGCTTCCACCTTGAAGTTGACTCCTATCCGGAAGGCTTCATGTTCCACTTTCTGAATCAGGTGAATACACATCGTTTAAACATTTTTGGCGTACCACCGGCACACTACCCTGTAGAGCCATAACTATTTTGTAACCGGTTTTGTAACCCGTGTGCTTTCTGCCTCTGGTAACAGGACTTCCCGCCATAATTATGCAGATTAGGTGCATAAAACCAAATCTGGCTTATGGCCACTTGGCAGGCAAAACGGCTCGCCATTTTACACGGCTGTCACTGCAATCACAAATGACCCGCATCAATGCAAGTAGAAACCGTAATAATAGATTGATATATCGAAGCTTTTTACAGCAAATTCACACAATCAGGAATAGTTATAACTAAGATAATGAGAGCTGGAGAGTACGCTCCAGCCATTGAGAAAGTATTCAGGAACAGAACTGCTCAAGGCAGTCCATTAAATGTTGATGGCTAAAACCATCCGTCACCACAGCATGACCAATAGAGTCCAAAAGCACCAGCCGCAACTGGCCATCCAGCACTTTTTTATCCACTGCCATTAGCTCAAGAAAGCGATTCGGGTTGATACCAGAAGGAGGCATCACCGGCAGGCTGGCACGATCAAGCAAATATACAAGCCCATCGACGTCTTCTCTGGATATATGGCCTTCCCGGCAGGAAAGATCAGCCGCCATCACCATACCAGCTGCCACCGCTTCACCGTGCAGCCAGGAGCCATAACCGGTATGCGTTTCTATTGCGTGACCAAAGGTGTGCCCAAGATTGAGAATGGCACGAATACCGGACTCAGTCTCATCCGCCTCGACCACTCTGGCTTTGTCCTGGCAGGATTGATGGATTGCATAGGAAAGCGCCTCCGGATCACGATCCAGCAAACGCCCAATGTTTTCCTGCAACCACTGATAAAATGGTTTATCGCAAATCAAACCATATTTGATCACTTCTGCCAGTCCTGCTGATAGCTCACGGTCAGGTAATGTGTTCAGTGTCAGCGTATCGATAATGACGGCATTGGGCTGATAGAATGCACCGATCATGTTTTTACCCAGAGCATGGTTGACCCCGGTCTTCCCCCCCCCACTGAAGAGTCAACCTGGGAAAGCAGTGTCGTTGGTACCTGAATAAAATCCACACCCCGCTGATAGCAGGCCGCAGCAAAACCGGTCATATCTCCAATAACACCGCCACCCAACGCCAGTAATGTTGTTTTGCGGGTATGCCGTTCCTGCAACAGCTGATCGAAAATAAGGTTGAGTGTTTCGAGGTTTTTATACTGCTCACCATCCGGCAAGGTAATGACCGTCAAATCATAATTTGCCAGGGTGCGCTTAATGAGATCCAGGTAGAAAGGGGCGATCGTCTCGTTGGTGACAATGGCAACACGCCGACCTTTAATGTAAGACTGGAAATAGTCAGCGTTTGACAAAAGATCGGAGCCGATAAAAATGGGATAGCTTCTATCTCCCAGATCGACTTTAAGTTCCAGCATGGTAGATGACTCCCTCACTGTTTTCCCAAACCAACCGTTTGAATGATTTTTTTTATAACTTGCCGGGGTGACATGGTGGCCGTGTCCAGAACAAGGTCTGCGATCGACCGATACAGTGGGTCACGCTCTTCCAGCAACCTGGTCAGAACCTCTGCACGGTCTGCCCGCTGCAACAATGGTCGTCGCTTGTCTTTTTCCGTTCTCTGCAATTGAATTGCTACCGGGGTACTCAAATAAACCACAAACCCATTGGTGCTCAACTGTCGTCTGTTTTCCAATCGGCCAACAGCTCCCCCACCGGTTGCCATGACGACGCCTTTCTGAGTGCAAATATCTTCGATGACCTGGGTTTCCCTGTCCCGAAACCCCAGCTCGCCTTCAACATCGAAAATCCAGGGAATATCCGCGCCACTGCGTTCTTCAATCACATGATCCGAGTCAAGAAAGGGTCGAGCCAGCTCTTTTGCCAGCATCCTGCCAATGGTACTTTTGCCTGCCCCCATGGGACCAATAAGATAGATATTTGTTAATGGCATGCTCTTTGCCAGCCTGACTTCCTGCCTGTGTGCAGCGAGCGTAGCGCATCGTAAGCAGTGATGACAACAAAAAACGGGAGCCAGGAGCCTGTCCGAGAATAGCGCCCGTAGCGAGGATGGCAGAAAATTGAGGATAAAAATTTCGTTTTGTGAGGTGAATAGCGGGGCTATTTGCCGAACAAAACGGAATTTTTAGACCAATTTGCTGCCACCGCAGTAGGGCAGTCTATTCTCGGACAGGCTCCCAAGGCTCCCGTCAGAGATTTTAAAACCTGCTATATGCCAGCAGTTTAACGCAATGAAACACCTTCAGTAATAATTCTGGGCGTTATAAAGACCAGAAGTTCTTCTTTATCATCACTCTCTGTTTTATTGCGGAACAAACCACCGACCAGGGGAATATCACCCAGGACTGGTACTTTGATAACACCTTGTTTTTTACTCTGCTTAAAGACACCACCAAGAACGACTGTTTCACCATCTTCAACCAGAACCTGGGTAGTAATCTCATTGGTAGAAATAATTGGAACGTTATTGGATGCCTGATCAGTGGTATCGTCATTATTGATCTTGATATCCATAATAACTCGACCATCCGGGGTAATCTGAGGTGTCACTTCCAGCCCCAGCACCGCATCCTTGAACGCAACAGAAGTGGCCCCACTGGAGGTTTTCTCTTCGTACGGAATTTCTTTACCTGATTTGATTATCGCCGTTTTCTTATCGGCGGTAATAACTTTTGGCTGTGAAATGACTTCACCGCCGCCATCACTCAACAGCGCAGACAGCTCAAGGTTCAAAATCGTGCCACCATTGGTGGAGAAGCCGATAGCAATAGCACTTGAAGCCCCTCCAGTGACACTCAGGTCAGTAAATACATCATCATCCTGCCCACCACCAATCGAGAGATCCCTGTTATCGCCCTTGAGCACATCATTTTTTGACCCACTCCACCTAACACCCAGTTCTTCCTGGAAGTTGGAGCTGAGTGTCACGATACGAGCCTCAATCATCACCTGCCGAATTGGAATATCCAGCTGATCGATCAAAGCTCTTAATTCATCCAGCTTGGCCTGCGTATCCTTGATCAACAGACTATTGGTTCTTGCCACCACCTGAACCGAGCCCCTCTCTGTCAGCAGGCTGGCACCTTCTGCGCCTTTCAGTACCGTGGCAATTTCTTCAGCGTCGGCGTAATTAATCTGAACCAGATCGGTATATACCGGGGCTAACTCACGAATCTGTTTTTCGTTCTCCAGCTGCTCACGTTCACGTGCAGCAATTTCCGCTGCCGGTGCCACGGTAAGAACATTGCCTTCCAAACGCTTATCGAGCCCTTTAGCCTTAAGCACAATATCAAGCGCCTGATCCCAGGGAACATTTTGCAGTCGCAGGGTTACATTCCCCCCAACCGTATCCGATGCCACCAGATTCAGATCGGTAAAATCAGCGATCAACTGAAGCACCGCCCGGACTTCAATATCCTGAAAGTTTAACGACAGCTTATCTCCTTTATAGGAGAGCCCTGCTTTTCGTCTACTGCGATCTTTAGGGTCTGGAGCCTTGACACTGACAGTCAGCAAGTTGTCTGTCTGATAGGCCAGATACTCAAACTCTCCCTTGGGCTCTATGGTAATAATGCTGTTACCATCCTCAACAGCGGCATCAATAAACTTGATCGGTGTAGCAAAGTCGATAACATCCAGGCGATTTCTCAGGCTCTGTGGCAATACATTGCCCTGAAACTCCAGACGGATACGCCCACCCTGCTCATTCATATCCATCGGAATCCTGGCATCGGACAGGGCGATGATAACCTCGCCCTCACCATCATCACCTCGCTGGAAATCAATATCGGTAATACCTCTTCGCATTTCTGCAGCTTGATAGGATGACTGATTCCGCTGAGGTAACTCCCTTTGCACCGCCGTGGTGCTGTTATTCTCGCCAAGGTAAATGCTCAGCGTCCTGCCATCAGCCTGGGTGCTGAAGCGGGTAGGCTGCTGAAGATTAATAACCAGGCGGGTTCTGTCTCCAGCCTCAAGCACAGTCACACTTTTGGCATTATTAAAACCAATCTCGTTGTACTTGGGGAGTTCACTGCGGGTAAAAGGCAGGTCTATGGAAATCCGGGGAGGCTTCTCAATGCTGTAGCCATGAGCAACCGGTGCCGCGCCATCAAAGCTCAAACGTATCTCAACCATCTCACCCGGCAATGCCGCTGTATCGATGTTTTTCAGGGTGACACCCCACGCGGAAATAGGCAACATGGCCAGCAACGTATACAGAAGCCCTCGGACAGCCCTGGCCTGCAACAGGGGACTAATATTCATCTAACTTACCTATTTCAGAATTAGAATTGTTTTTTTCATCGGCATCACTGTTAAATAATCCAGCCCATTCCGCCACTATGGCTAAAAACCATACCCGCTCATGCTGAAGCATCCCCCAGATAAAAAAAGCCGTCCATCCCTGAATACAGTCGACTAACTCAACACAGCCAGCCGCGCACTGTCAACCGCTCAGGGTGTGACAGCAGCATCCTTGCTGGAAATATGATGATTAATTCACAATAAAGGAAATAAAATCACTGATTATTAAAATTAACGCGGAGAACTCTTGGTCGCTCAATCCAGTAACCTGGACCAGCAGGAACAATCTCGGTCACACGCAACTCCTGGTCATCGAGGTAAGTAATACGACCATGGTTACGCCCCAGGTAATCACCCACACGAACCCGGTGAACACCGTCAGAGCCACGCACCAGCCCCCAGAATCCTTCGTCGTTACTGATAGAGCCTACCAAACGAAACGAGTCCAGTTCAAACTGTTCCAGGTACTGCTTAACACGGTGTGGGTCTGGCTTGATGTTGCTATTGAGCTGTTCCTTGGTCAGTTCAATTTTCACCGGCTGCTTAAAAGGACTGCGCAAGGCAGATGCCTGATAAGTAAACGCCTCATAAGGCCTGAACTTGGGCAATGGCTCAATATTACCCGTAGGACGGGCCCTCATCTCAGCCATATAGTCATCAATATCCTGGTACCCATGACGGCCACCATCCAGACATCCGGAAAGAATCAGCGCAGCACCGGCAACAAAGACAAGTTGAAGCAGCTTCATCATAGCCCCCCCTGATCATTGTAGCGGTAAGTTTTTGCAAGGATGTTCATGGTTAACTGACCATTCTTGCCCGGGCGAATCTCAAAATCATGCAGGGTAACTATTCGCGAAAGACTGGCGACACCACTGACGAAGTTACCCAGATCATGGTATGTGCCCGTCACGCCAATGCTGATTGGCAGCTCTATATAAAAGTGGCTGACATTTTCATCCTGAAGTTTTATTTCTTCGATCTGAAGACCTGCTCCACGCCCGGTAAAGGTAATGTCTTCAAGCAGCCCGGGCACCTCTGTATCACTGGGCAGCTGTTTCACCAGTGCACCAAACGAGTTTTCCATTTCCGCCATCTGTTCGCGGTAGGCCTGCAGGTTTGCCGACTGAAACGCCCTGATTCGATACTGCTCCCGTAAATCCTGCTCTTTACTGGCAGCAGCATCATACCGCTTCTGCAAACCGGTCAGGTGAAACTGATAACCAAGCCCCAGCACTAATGCCAGAGTCAGAATACAGACAAAGACCCTGGCTCCCAGAGGCCATGAACCAATGTTATCGAAATCAATGTCATTCAGGTCAAGCTCATTCAGCTTTTGTATTGAATCTGCAAGGCTCATAGTCCCCCCTTGGCCTGAGTGGGATTGATCTGCTTAACCGTTAGATCAAACTCATTCCAGCGCTGGCTGTTAGCCGCTACTTTCCTGACCGCTGTCAGATTTGGCTCAGCAAACCATTCAGAGTTATCGAAGTTTCTCATCAAGGCAGAGATACGATTATTGGACTCGGCAACCCCGACCAGCGACAGACGATCTCCCTCCAGGGTTATCTGCTTGAAATAAACCCCTTCAGGAACCACATGTGCGACCTGGTCAAATATGCGAACAATCACAGGGCGGTTGCCCTGCAGGTTTTGAATGACCTGCATCCTCTCCAGCAGTTGTTCTTTTTTGGTTCTCAGGTCCTTGATTTCACTGATCCGCTGATTAAGCTGCGTAATTTCATTTTGCAGATATTGGTTACGGCTCTGCTGCTGACTAATGTTATTGCTGATATAAAGATCACCGATAAAGACCAGGCCAATACCAGCCAGCACCGTTATCGCCCAGAGGGCAATGAAACGCTGTTTGCGCTCTTTCCTGAGTTCTTCACGCCAGGGTAAAAGGTTAATTCTTGCCATCAGTCGAAACTCCTCATGGCAAGGCCACAGGCGATCATCAGCGCCGGGGCCTCAGTGGCCAGTTGGTCCTTATCCACTTTCCCGGCCATGGACATTCCGGCAAAAGGATTTGCCAGCCTGGTCGGGACCCCCAGTTTGTCCTGAATCATTTCCGCCATACCCGGGATTGATGCAGATCCTCCTACCAGGGCAATGGCATCCACATCATTGAACTGGCTGGATGAATAAAAGAATTGCAATGAACGTGATACCTGCTGAACCACCGTTTCCCGGAAGGGCTCCAGAACTTCAGGTTCATAATCATCAGGCAGCCCCCCTTTACACTTGGCTTTCTCGGCTTCTTCAGGGGTGAGCCCGTAACGGCGCTGAATCTCATCAGTCAACTGCCGTCCACCGAATAACTGCTCACGGGTGTATACGGTTTTACCCCGGCTGATCACATTCAGTGTGGTTTTCGTGGCACCAATATCGACGATAGCCAGCACCGGATCCTGATCTGGCAGGTCAAGCTGGCCATCAATCAATTCGCACGCTCGCTCCATGGCAAAGGCTTCGACATCAACAACCCTGGCCGTTAATCCACCAAGTCGAAGTGCCTCTTCGCGCATTTCAACATTGTCACGACGGCAGGCTGCCAGCAAAACTTCAACCCGCTCGGGATTTTTTTCGTTCAGACCCTGAACTTCAAAGTCGATGGCCACTTCATCCATGGCGTAGGGAATATACTGATCTGCCTCAACAGAAATCTGGGTTTCCATCTCATCTTCACTGAGGGAAGCATCCATATCGATGGTTTTGGTGATAACGGCAGCGCCTGACACCGCAACGGCGGCGTTTTTCAGGCCAGTTCTGGATTGGGAGAGAGCTCTTGCAACGGCTTCACCAATGACATCAACTTCATGAATATTATTTTCAACCACGGCTCCTGGCGGAAGGGGCTCAACACAGAAAGCTTCGACCCGGTAAACACTGCCTTTCAGCCCTAACTCAATGACTTTGACAGATGTCGAGCTTATATCCACCCCTAACACGGCATTTGATTTTTTCTTCAGCAGCCCTAACACTGGTGCAATCCTTGATTATTAGTTATAAGATCAACGGCCTTAATTTAATAACAGTCTGTATACTTTCGCAATTACAGTCGCCATTCAGCCAACTCTAAACACTGGATTTTTAAGGAAGACCCTCGGCAACCCAAGACGGTGTCGCGTACAGGAAAACCACATTTTCAGCTGATGGCCATTTCACCATATAATACTCAGTCACGAACGGCTGTCAGGACGACTCTTGTTATGACAAGACAGTTCAAAGATGTCACAACTTCAGCCGGTGGCCTTCGCTTAATCAGGATGCCCTAACAGCATGAAACGGTCGGTTAAACTTCTTAAATTCCTGCTCTGGTCACTAGTAACAGTAGCCAGTGGAATTCTGCTTGTCAGTGCCAGTGCCTATTTATACCTCAGTCCTTCGCTACCTTCTGTGGAGTCATTGCGGGACGCCAAATTACAGACACCTCTGCGAGTTTACTCTCAAGATAATCTGCTCATTGCCGAGTTCGGCGAAAAACGCCGGTCACCCATTCAGTTTGAAGACGCCCCCATACACCTGATCAAAGCCTTTATGGCTGCCGAAGACGACCGTTTTTATTACCATCCCGGCGTTGACATCATGGGCCTGATGAGGGCCGCTGTGCAACTGGTCAGCACCGGCAGCATTCAGTCCGGTGGCAGCACCATAACAATGCAGGTGGCCAAGAACTTCTTCCTGAGCCACGAGCGGGTATTCTCGCGAAAATTCAATGAAATCCTACTCGCTTTGCAAATAGAACAGCAACTGTCCAAGGATGAAATCTTTGAACTCTATCTCAATAAAATTTACCTGGGAAACCGCTCTTATGGTGTCGAGGCCGCCGCACAGGTTTACTATGGCAAAGCCATCGATGAGTTGAATCTGGCCCAGATTGCCATGATTGCCGGTCTGCCAAAAGCACCTTCCCGCTATAACCCGATCAATGACCCCAAACGGGCCCTGATCCGACGGGACTGGATCCTGGGAAGAATGAAAGATCTTGGCTACGTCACCCATGAAGAATATAGCAACGCCGTCAGCCAGCCGGTTACTGCCCGCTATCATGGTGCAAAAATCGAACTTGAAGCGCCTTATATCGCCGAGATGGTTCGACAGCAAATGGTTGAGCAATACGGTCTGGATGCCTACACCGAAGGTTTTAAAGTCTACACCACCACCAGCAGCGAGCTGCAGAATGCGGCCAACCTTTCGGTAGCCCAGGGGTTAATGGCCTACAACGAACGCCATGGTTACCAGGGCCCGGTCACCAACCTGTTTGATAATATTCCGGAAGAGGGCTGGCAGCAGCGCATCAATAAAACTCCATCGCCCGGCATTCTATTACCCGCCATGGTCACCCGGGTTGGCGAGGAAAACGTTGAAATTGGTCTGAAAGACGGCAACAGCGGTAAAATCAGTTGGGAAAATCTGAGCTGGGCAAAGCCTTTTCTGACCGTAAACAGCGTTGGTCGTACACCTGAAACACCGGCGGATGTTGTGAGAATCGGAGACCAGATCTGGGTCAGGCTTACAGAAGATGGCAATTATCGTCTGGCCCAGGAACCACAGGCACAGGCAGCCCTGATTTCCATGCACCCGGAAAATGGTGCAATTCTGGCCTTGGTGGGAGGGTACAACTTCTATGACAGCATGTATAACCGCGCCACTCAGGCCATTCGTCAGGCAGGCTCATCATTCAAACCCTTTGTTTATGCAGCAGCCATTGCTAACGGCATGACTGCGGCAACCATCGTCAATGATGCACCAATTGTCTTTGATGATGCCAATCTTGAAGATAGCTGGCGGCCCAATAATGACAATATGAAGTTCAACGGCCCCATGCGTCTGCGTGAAGGTCTCTATCGCTCCAGAAACCTGGTCTCTATCCGTGTTCTGCGTCAGATGGGTATCAGCAAAACCGTTAACTATCTTAAGCAGCTGGGTTTCAAGGAAGAGTCTTTAAGCCGTGATCTGTCACTTTCCCTGGGCAATGTTTCCATGACACCGCTGGAACTGGCTTCTGGCTATGCAGTTCTGGCCAATGGCGGTTTCCGCATTGAGCCCTGGTTTATCCAGCGAATTGAAACCGCTGATGAACTTATTTTTGCCGCCAACGCAGCAATAGCCTGCAATGAAAGCTGTATCGCCAGCCTGAATCAAGACACCATGAAGAGTGCAGAAGAGCCCCCCTTTTTCAGCGATCCAGAGCTTGAAGAAATGCTGATTCAGGAAGACACTTTGCTCACTGAACCCGACGATCAGCCGGTAATCGCCCAATCCGTTATGTCACCCCGAGTGAACTACATCATGAACGACATCCTGAATGATGTCATCTGGAAAGGCACCGGCAGACGCGCCCGGGAATTAAAACGGCAGGATATCGCCGGTAAGACCGGAACCACCAATGACAGTAAAGATGCCTGGTTTGTTGGCTTTAACCCGGATGTCCTGACTGCCGTATGGGTGGGTATGGACGACTTTTCAACCCTCGGGCGCTGGGAATACGGAGCCAATGCAGCTCTGCCCATCTGGATTGACTATATGCACACCGCCCTGGAGGGCAAACCGGAACATAAACCGGCACAGCCGGAGGGCATGATCACCCTGAAAATTTCGCCAGAAACCGGACAGCTTGCCCTGCCCGGAGATCCCAACGCTATTTTTGAAATTTTTCTCCAGGAAAATGCCCCGCAACAATACAGTGATGAAGGGCTGCCATCTCTTGGCGAGATAGACCATGAGTTTTCACCGGAAGATCTGTTTTGATATTGATCAAATATCCGCAACAGAGTTCAGAGGGTAATGGCCAGGGTATTCCGCCCTGGCAACGCCAGAGTCAACTGCGGCCTGAGCCACAGCGGCAGAAACCCTGCCGAGCAGTCGGGAATCCATAGGTTTGGGAATGATATAGTCCGGACCAAAACTCAGCTTGACGCCATCGTATGCCTTCATTACCACTTCCGGGACAGGCTCTTTTGCCAGCTCCCGGATGGCATTAACAGCCGCAATTTTCATCGCTTCGTTAATGCGTGAAGCGCGAACATCCAATGCCCCCCGGAAGATAAACGGAAAACCAAGGACATTATTGACCTGATTCGGATAATCTGAGCGCCCGGTAGCCATAATGACATCAGGACGAACCTCCTTAGCCAGCTCAGGACGAATCTCCGGGTCAGGATTGGCACAGGCAAAAACAATCGGGTTGTCAGCCATTTTCGCCAGCTGTTCCGGAGACAACAGGTTAGCACCGGAAACGCCAAGAAATGCATCTGCCCCATCAATGGCGTCATCCAGTGTGCGGCAAGGCGTTTCTACAGCAAACATCGCCTTGTACTGGTTCAGATCATTCCGTTCTGAATGAATGACGCCCTTACTGTCCAGCATGAGAATATTTTCTGGCTTGAAGCCGCAGCTGATCAGCAGTTTCACACAGGCAATGGCCGCCGAACCGGCCCCCAGGCAGACCAGCTTTGCCTCTTCAATATCCTTTCCGGCAATCTCAAGGGCATTAAGCATGGCCGCTGCCGTTACAATCGCGGTACCGTGCTGGTCATCATGGAAAACCGGAATATCACAATCTTCAATCAGACGACGTTCAATTTCAAAACACTCAGGTGCTTTGATATCTTCCAGATTAATACCGCCAAAGGTACAGGCAATTCGCTTCACCGTATCAATAAACGCCTGCGGACTCTCAGATTCCACTTCAATATCGATCGAATCAACCCCGGCAAAACGTTTAAACAGCAGAGCCTTGCCTTCCATAACCGGCTTACTGGCCAGTGCACCCAGATTACCCAGACCAAGAATCGCTGAACCATTACTGATTACCGCAACCAGATTACCTTTGCCGGTATAACGGTAGACATCCTCTGGATTTTCGGCAATCGCCCGCACCGGCTCCGCGACACCCGGGCTATAGGCCAGTGAAAGATCCAGCGCGGTCTCTGCCGGCTTGGTAATTTCAATCGAAATTTTTCCAGGTTTTGGAAGAGCGTGATAATCAAGTGCAGCTTGCTTCTTTTCCATGAGTTTTTTACTGATATGGGGGAGGAGGTTATATGAAGGCCCAGAATATATGATGGAAATGGGGGGAACAAGGTCAATTGGTAAAATATCAGGCCATACAAAAAAGGCGACTGCAAAACAGTCGCCTTTTTAAACCTTTCGGTCGGTAAGCTGTCAGCTCGATTACTTGCGAGCGCCCAGCTTGCCAAAACGCTTGTTGAAGCGCTCGATACGGCCGCCGGTATCCATCACCTTCTGAGTGCCGGTGTAGAATGGGTGGCACTTGGAGCAGACTTCGATGCTCAGAGGCTTGCACAGCGTAGAGCGAGTTTTGATTTTGTTACCGCAGCTGCAGGTAACTTCGATTTCTTCGTAGTTAGGATGGATATCCTGCTTCATTTGAGCTTCCTCGAACTGGTGTATGCCGCCACCTGACTCTCAATGGAGCCCTGGTGTTATCAGGCTCGGGAGACAGGCACCGCAAACGGAACCCACCCCAGCATAATGAGCTGAGAGGGTAAAGAGCGGTGGATACTACCAGAGATTATGGCGGAGGGAAACAGTCTTATGTTCGTCCCATATACGTAGTTTTCAAGCCATTATCCGATCATCAGCACAACCTGCAATGACAAAAAAAACAGTACACAACAATTAACAAATTACCGTTTCAATTCTTTTACCTTCCACTCTGTTTCAGAAGAGAAACTATTGGATAAAAACAGACATCCAGAAAAAGTCTGACGAAAACCGGCGACAGAGCCCTTGAGGCAGTAGACTGGATATCCATCGTCAATATTAATGAAACCACAAATAACAGTGCCCCACTGTGTCCGGTGAATACCATGAACATAGAATGCATGTATTTTTATGATATTGACCTGGTGTGGGCCGCCAGCAGGCAGGGCTATATCGGAATACACAATGTGCTGCAAGCCAACGAAACTGATTCACCTCCTCCATATGATCTGGCATGGGCAGCCGTGAATGGGCAAACAGAGGCCGTCAACGAACTGCTGGCCAATGGCGCGGTTCCCAGTCTGTCTACCTATGCCTTATCGCTGGCAGCCGGCCAGGGGTATGCCGACATCGTCGATATTCTGATGGCCCACGGTGCCACTGTGCATCAGTCACCGGATGCATTGGTGTGGGCCGCCCAGAATGGTCATATTATGATTTTCAACACACTGCTGGCCAACGGTGCTACTCCGCACCAGTCACCAGACGCCCTTGTAAAGGCCGCCAAAAACGGGCACACCGACATCGTTGACATCCTGCTGGCCCACGGAGCCGTACCCAGCCACACTCCATTTGCCCTGTCACTGGCGGCCCGGAATGGGCATGCCGGGATCGTCGAAACTCTGCTGGCCAACGGAGCCACCCCCCAACAATCACCAGAAGCACTGATGTGGGCTATCCAAAAGGGTCACAGCACGATTGTCAACACCTTGCTGAGCCATGGAGCCGACCTTAACCAGTGCCCGAAGGCCTTAGAGTGGGCCGCCGAGAGTGGCCAAGTTGAGACGGTCAAGACATTGTTGAACAAAGGAGCCCTCCCGGAGGATTGTCCAGAAGTATTGGTGCATGCCTCAAGAAAGGGACAGCTTGAGATCGTTAACGCTCTGTTAGCCAAAGGTGCCAATCTCCATCGGCCGCCAGCAGCCCTGGATTATGCCGTAACTAATGGGTATGCCGAGATCACCAGCGCATTGCTGACCACCGGAGCCACACCTCAACAGTTATCCAAGGCCCTGGTCTGTGCCGCTACAAGAGGACATGCAGGGGTCGTCCACACTTTGCTGGCCTACGGTGCCATCCCACACCACTCTCCAGATGCCCTCGTGATTGCCGCCCGTGAAGGTCACATTCAGGTTGTCAGCATGCTGTTGGCCAACGGTGCGACTCCCCATCAGTCTCCTGAAGCCCTGGTCCAAGCCTCCTCGAATGGCCATGTCAGTATCGTTAAAACTTTACTGTCACACGGAGCCAACCTCCACCAGTCACCAGCAGCCCTGGCCTGGGCATTCAGGAAAGGACAAACCGAAATCACTTACCTTCTGCAAAACCACATACCCGAGTTACAATGCCAACAACCAACGCCTCTGCAACTATGCATACGAACGTGCATCCGCAACCGATTGATCGAAAATCTGAACATCCGCGGGCAACCGGTGCGGCCAGCAATTGAAGCACTGCCACTGCCCGATCAATTGAAGAAGTTTATCTATAACCCACTGCTTCCAACACCTTCCTGAAACACTGAGACAGAAGAGATCAAGGTGGATAACCTCAAACCAGCCGCCCCGGTTTCTGTTCATGCCAGCTTTCAGTTCCTGTATCATCTCCCCCATAGAAATACCACGATGGAACCTGAATGAGCAGCAAACCGGCGGACAATTCTGACGCAGCAAATGATCAAGCAACCACCGAACAGTCCGTCTCCGCCAGGCTTATCGCAGGAAAATTTATCAGAGTCGCCATCCCTTCGCCTCTAAGGCAATTGTTCGACTACTTACCACCAGACACGCATTCTGCCACGGCCATTCGCCCTGGCAGCCGAGTTATCGTGCCTTTTGGCCCACGGCAAATGGTGGGGATTGTGCTCTCCATCGAATCCGCCACTGACATTCCTGCCAATAAGCTGAAACAAGTCATCTCTGTGCTGGATGAAGGGGCTCTTGTACCAGAGGATATTATCCAGCTATGCCAGTGGGCAGCCCGTTATTACCATCACAGCATCGGAGAAACCCTGCATCAGGCTCTGCCGAAAAACCTGCGCCTGGGAAAACCGGCATCCACCGGCAGCATTCCTTTCTGGTACCCCCTGGTTGAACCGGACAGTGAGTTACAAAACCAGCTGAAGCGCTCAAAAAAGCAGCTGGCCGCCCTGACCCTGATTGGTGAAAATCCTGACGGCATCAGCGCCACGGAGCTCCATGAATACGGTTTCAGCAAGAGCACTCTAAAAGAGCTGGTCAAAAAAGGATTAATCCATTCCCGGGATGTTGAGCCTTCCCCACGCCTGTTTACCGAAACCACCAACCCACTGAAGTCTGCTCACCTTCAGCTGAACGAAGAGCAGGCCTTTGCCTGTGAAGCCATTACCGATGGCCTGGGATCCTATCGCACTTATCTTCTGGAAGGCATCACCGGCAGCGGCAAAACCGAAGTGTACCTGCAGGCTATTTCAGCAGCATTGGCCAACGGTAAGCAGACATTAGTGCTGATTCCGGAAATCGGCCTCACGCCTCAGACGGTCAGGCGCTTTCGTGATCGTTTCAAGGTACCGGTTGCCTGCCTGCATTCGGGGCTCAGCGATGGTGAACGATTACAAGGCTGGCTCGAAGCGGCCAGGGGCACGGCTGGCATATTGATTGCCACCCGTTCAGGCATTTTCACCCCAATGCCACACCTTGGGCTTATTATTGTTGATGAGGAACATGACGGCTCTTATAAGCAGCAGGAAAGCCTGCGATATAACGCCAGGGATCTTGCCATATTCCGCGGCAGCCAATGCCACTGCCCGGTCGTCCTTGGATCGGCAACCCCTTCTCTGGAAACGCTACACAATGCGCATCAGGGAAAATACACCCAGCTTCACCTGAAGCAGAGAGCAGGGAATGCGCGTCCACCCGCCATGGAGCTGCTGGATATGCGCCACCAGGTTCTGAAAGACGGCTTATCCACAGAAATGCTGCAAAGAATGGCTGCTCATCTTGGACGAGGCAATCAGGTGATGGTTTTCCTGAACCGTCGTGGCTATGCGCCATCCATGATCTGTCAGGACTGCGGCACCATTATCGACTGCCCGCACTGCGATGCGCACATGACCATTCACCGTTACCCTCCCCATATGCACTGCCATCATTGCGATCTGCAACAGGCCATCCCATGGCAGTGCCCATCGTGCCGGAGCCGAAAGCTTCAACCTGTAGGCCAGGGTACGGAGCGGACAGAGCAGACCCTCAGCCAACACTTCTCCGGTTATCCCGTGCTGAGAATCGACCGGGACACCACTCGCAGAAAACAGGCGTTGAGCGATATGCTGGAGGAAGTGCAGTCCGGCAGACCCTGCATACTGCTGGGCACACAGATGCTGGCGAAAGGTCACCACTTCCCGAATGTGACCCTGGTTGCCATCGTCAATGCCGATGCCGGGCTATTCAGCTCTGACTTCAGAGGACCGGAAAGAACCGGCCAATTGATTATGCAGGTGGCGGGGCGATCAGGACGGGGGAATAAGCCCGGACAGGTTATTATTCAAACCTATAATCCCGAACACCCTGCGCTCCAGCTTCTGTCCATGAACGACTACAGCCGTTTTGCCAGCAGTCTGTTTATGGAAAGAAAAAGCCTGAATCTTCCCCCACAGGGATATTTAACCCTGGTTCGGTCAGAGTCGGTTAACCAGGGGGAAAGTGAAACCCTGCTCTCAGCGTTGAGGCACTATGCTGAGCGGGCAGCCGAAGGCAGCAATGTTCGGTTACTGGGTCCGATTCCAGCCCCCATGGAAAAGCGTCAGGGACGCTACCGCTGGCACCTTCTTATCCAGGGAAAAAGCAGAAATCATTTACACGCGGTGGTGAGTAGCGTTGTCAGCTACCTGGAAAGCCACCGGCTTCCCAGACAACTGAAGTGGACGGTAGATATTGACCCTCAGGAGATGAGCTAGAGCATCCGCGATATGGCCTGAATTTGTCCCCGCTGGAAGTTCTGCATGGCACTTTTTCGGGCAAAGTCGAGATATCTCCGGATTTCACTGTCCTGCAGGGATTTATAAGTGTAGAGAAAGATATCTCGCATTCTTTCCGGCATATCTTTCCGGATATAGGGCTTCTCCTGAGCTTTCAACACCTGGGCAGGTCTCATTGGCTGCTCGGCACCTGCGGGCATGACCTCCCGAAGCATTCGCTGGGCTCCCACTGAAGCACTGGCAGCCAGCTCGGTACTCAGCTCAACAGCATCAAGTGCTTCCATCAACTCTTCTATTAAAATTATCCGGTTATTTCTGGGCAGCTCCGCCGACAGTTTTTCCCGAATATACATCTCCATTTTTGCCTGATTGGCAGGATCACTGGCTTCAGCCTCAAGGCGGAGAATTTTCTTACCCAGGGGCGATCCGAACCAGTCAATTAACCGGTCCAATTCACCCACCGACAACGCTTCATCCAGGGTTACTTTCATGGAAGCCCGAAAAAAGTCGGGACTGTAACGAATTTTGACCACCTGATTGACCGTATCTACAACTGGCTCAGGAATCGGATATTTCTGCTGCTGAAGAGTCATACTGTCGTGTATCCAGTCAAGCTGACGTTCCAGTCCTGTCTGGTCATAAAGTTTATCCAACAGCTGATGCTTTGCAGGTGATGCCAATGCATTGGCAGTAAAAAGCAGGGGAGCGAACAAACCTACAACTACTAATCTCTTTCCGTCCATAGTCAGAGCCGTGTTGATACCGTTTATTGTGAAACAGTCAGTTAATTTGTACCAACTCACTGTAGAGGGTGAGCGACAGTGACAGTGTTATCACTAAACCACTCACCCTTACCATACTCTGTTGAGTATCAGTCGTAAAGTTTACTGACGATGGCCGTTACCGCCGTCTCGACCCGTAAAATACGTGGTCCAAGGTGGATCCTTTGCAACCCGGCCTGTTCCAGTTTATCCACTTCATAGTCAATAAAGCCCCCTTCCGGACCAATAGCCAGCACAGCAGGCCCGGAAATCTGATGCGGGCAGCTCTTCCCCCCTAGCGGATGAGCCACCAGCCCCAACTTTCCTTCCACCAGGGTCGGCAAACGATCTTCCACAAAAGGTTTGAAACGCTTTTCCAGAATCACTTCTGGCATGATCGTATCCCGGGCCTGTTCAAGACCCAATATCAGCTGCTCACGCACTTTCTCGGGGCTTAACCAGGGGGACTGCCAGAAACTTTTTTCAACCCGATAACTGTTCATCAGGATAATCTTTTTAACACCCAGCGCCGTCAGATGCTGGAGTGAACGTTTGAGCATTTTGGGCCGGGGTAAAGCCAGCAGAACCGTCAACGGCAAGGCCGGAGGGGGAGGCATATTCAGCTCCACTTCAAGACGCATTATTTCTGAAGACAGATGAGTAATTTTCCCCGTGCCCATCTTGCCATTCACCAGGCCAACACGCAGCACATCGCCTGCACTGGCCTGATGAACGTCCAGCACATGCCTTAACTGTCGCTGGTCCAGCTCTGCATGCCATTCATCAATAAAGTGTTGTTGCTCAAGGAGGAGGAGATTCATCTAAACAGCCATACGCTGATAAGCCAGTTAATCAGCAGGGAACTGAAACTGACACATTCATATAAAAGGAAAATCAGAGTGCTTAAAAAGCGACGCCTTTCCGATAATCATCCACAAGCCGGTCAATCTCATCAAGTACCCGATCAATGGCTGCCGACGGTAGCCTGATCTTACCAGATACCAGCTCATCCCTTAACTCATCCACAGACAAATAATTACTCGAAAGCGATGCTTTAAGTGGGTGAAAAACCGGATCAGAGAGTAGCCAGAGCAGGCCGTTCTGGACCACCTCAATGGGAACATCAAATGGTGAATGCTGGTAAATGTGGTCAGAATTCAACGCTTCCTGACCACCTGAGAAGTGGGGATATGGCATACTTCCTCCCTGAAACAACCGTATCATAGGATAGCATAGCAACCGTCTGGGCGACCCCGTCTGGGCAAGCAGATAGTGAGGATGGTAAAAATTGAGGAAAAAATCCTGTTTTTGAGAGGAATCAGTGATTCTAATAGCCGGGCAAACCTCACCTTCAGATCAATTGGCTACCTCGCAGGACTGAATGGATGCTGGAGCCGCGAAGATCATGCCATTCGCGGACAGCTTTCCGTGGACTTACTCAAAAAAATTCTCGTCATTCTGCATATCTAACTTCCCCATAGGCATGAGAGGTAGCAGAAGCACAGCTTCATTAGTACGATCAGTAATCTGGTCACGCGGACAACCCAAATCTCTTTGATTCTGGACCAGAGTATCTCGAATAGACCCCTTGCAGATATCTCTCAGGCTAGAGGCCTGAGTATCTGGCATCGACCGGAGTAAGCTGATCATCTCTTCCGATTGGGCTACAGTTATTGCTGATTTCCTACCAGTGTTCACATTGCATCTGCTAGCGACGGCTACGGCGATTTTACTCTTCTGGTCAGGCAATACTGAATTGTGCTTGCTCACCACATACTCCAGCAGTTTATCCATACTGTTTTTGCCTGCATATTCAAGCCAGGTAAATTCTTTTTTATCTCTCTGATTGCCATTTACGCCATGCTCCAGCAACAAACAGGCTATCATGCCGCCGAAGACGTTATTGTTCTTTTTAGACATACACAGCCGATGCAATGGTGTCTGGCCAGACTTATTGAGTGCCATGACATCCGCTCCCAGCGTCAATAAGGTCTCTGCCGCACCCAGTCCATTATTACCGGCGGCAATGTGCAATGGCGTATTGCCATGTCGATCACGGCTATTAATGATATCAGTGGAACGATCAGTACCGTCAATGCCAGCACCCCCCTGCTCCGCCATACGCTTGATCAATCCGGGGAAGTTGTACCTGGCGGCATGATGAACAGGCTGGCAGCCATTGCGATCCGCTGTATGCTGATTGGCTCCCGCCCCAAGCAAGGCCTCCAAGCCCAGAAGTCTTGCTTTGTGCTCTTCAGGCTCACTGGCAAAACGACAAACGAATTTGGCTTTCTCAACCCTGGCTCCACAAAGCAATGCCAGTGGCGTAAAACCATTTCCATCAACAACATTGATATCTGTTACCTGTCCCGTGGCGATGATAGCTGCCACCGCCTCTCCATTGCCTGATATGGCCGCTGAGTGCAATGGATTACAATCTCGCAAGTCACCGGCAGAAATCTGTGTATTCAAATCAACACCATTAGAAAGGAATTTCTGAATCTGCTCCAGCTTAACCACCTTATGACTCTCCAAGTCAACACATAAACGCCTGGTTAAAAGAACCCTACCGGGTTCAATAGCTGGCATTACATCCGGTAAAGCACTGACACCGTTGACATTACCATTTGCCGGGGCCTGGCTCTGCCCTGACCCGAAAGACATGGATTGTAGATCGGGCGCAATATCGCTGCATATATCTCTGTAAGGATTCATCTGTCACCTCAGGTAATCTACCTGTCATCATTCAATCTTTAACTTGATGATAAATATGACCGACGAAACAGGAAAAAGTTCAATACTTCTTCGCCTAAAGTGATAACCGTCATGCTTTAAGACAACTGTAATGAGCATTAAAACAGAGTGCTATGCTTCCGCCTCATCTGGTTTCCGGCTTTTCACAAACCGGGCAAAGAGAATTCCGCACTCAAACAACAGCCACATCGGAATGGCCAGCAGAGACTGTGAAATAACATCAGGCGGCGTCATGATCATACCGATCACAAAGCAGCCAACCACCACGTATGGGCGCTTTTCCTTGAGGCTTTCGACCGTAGTCACCCCCGACCACACCAGCAGAACCGTGGCCACAGGGATTTCAAAAGCGATACCAAAGGCAAAGAACAACTTCAGGATAAAATCCAGATAACTGTTGATATCCGTCATCACGGTGACTGACTCAGGGCCAACCGTGGTGAAAAACGAGAAAATCAAAGGGAAGACCACATAATAGGCAAAGGCAATACCCAGGTAAAACAACACAATACTGGCAACCAGCAGAGGAATTGCGATGACTTTTTCATGCCGATACAGGCCAGGCGCAATAAAGCCCCATGCCTGATGGAGAATAAATGGAATCGCAATAAACAGCGACAGTACAATGGTCAGCTTAAAGGGTGCCAGAAAGGGTGAGGCCACCTCGGTGGCAATCATGGTACTGCCTTCCGGCAGGCTGGCGCGGAGCGGTTCCGAGATATAAACGTAAATATCATTGGCAAAATAAAACAGCCCGGCAAAAACCACCAGCACGGCAACCAGGCTTTTCAGGATACGCCCGCGCAACTCAAGGAGGTGCTGAACGAGAGGCTGCTCTTTATCCTGACCTTTTGATGTCTGTTGAGAATCATCCGACGTTTGTTGTGACATAGTTTACCAAACCCGTCGTAAAGCATCGCCCAATCGGGCGGTGATATAAGACAGGAGCGCACAGAGCGCTCCGCTTGAGTGTTTGTTCATTCCTTGCTAACTTTATCCAGTCTTTTGTAGACCTACCGTCGGGCAGACGGGATGTAAAGTCTGCGGAGTTCGTGTGAGACTTGGGGAGCATGGAGCTAGGTGCCCCCGTTGATTCGCCATCGTAAAAGCTCCCACTGTGGAACTTTTATGCGATAACCAAGCCTAGGCGGCCCCACCTGTTCCCTGAGCTACGGACCGTGAAACAGAAACGTTCTTGAGCGATCAAGAACCCTCGCCCGCCAGGGCGGGGAGTGTCAGTTACTGCCCTTTTCCTGAGACAGGCGAGCAGAGGTGTCATTCACTGCCTGTTGGTTAACACTGCCATCTCCACTCACTGAGCCACCGTCAACCCCGGACGAGGTATTTACACCGGAAGACGTCTGGTCTTCGGCAGGATCAATGCTCACAGACTTTTTCAGATCATTGATCTGACTCTGAAACTGTTCACGAGTTTTATTCAACTCTTTCATGACAGCTTCATTGTGCAATTGCTGTTTGATTCCGTCGGCATCAATCTCCCGCTCAAGCTCCTCTTTGACGGACTGAAAACTGCGACGAATTTTGCCCACCCAGTAAGCGGTTGTCCGGATGGCCTGAGGCAGGCGCTCCGGACCCAGCACCACCAGGGCAATTACGGCAACCAATAACAACTCTGTAAAACCTATATCAAGCACAGCGAACTATCACACCTCTCGATCGCCACTCAATTACCAAAGGGTAGCTGTAGCTCCCCTGCAAGAGGGGATCACACCTGGCTCAAAAGAACAGCTTTCGCCAGAAAACCGGCCTGAAAGCCCTTTTATACAGTCAAGACTGCTTATGCCTGGACTTTTCCAGGTCAGACTCCAGATTACGCTGCTCAACAGAGCCAGCCTTCAGCTCAGGCTTCCCTGAGTTTTTTTCATTATTTTTCTCACCTTCCGACTCTTCATCAGAGCCCAGTGCTTTTTTAAAACCTTTTACTGCACTGCCCAGATCACTGCCCATTCCGCGAAGCTTTTTCGTACCAAAAAGCATCACTACGATCAACAGAATGATCAGCAACTGCCAGATACTGATGCCACCAAAACCCATTTTCTACTCCTTCAGCTCTCCATAAAAGCTGATCAAATAATACACAAAGAGAGGACATATTACCCCATTCCATCACCAGGAGCCTGTCGGACTTAAGACTGTCCTACTGCGGTTGCGATAAATTGGTCTAAAAATTTCTCGCAATCCTCGCTACGGACGCTTAAGTCCGACAGGCTCCCAAGGGCGTGGCTATTTTGCAACAAACGTTCAGGAAAAGTCGGGAAAGACAGTTACCCGCGGGATGCTTTCTCTTCTATACCGGAAAGCCCGAAACGACGATCCAGCTCATTCAACACATCAGCAGGCTCAAGCCCAAGATGGGACAGCATGACCATGGTATGGAACCAGAGATCAGCCGTTTCATAAATAACCGCCTCCCGATTATGGTCATATTCTGATGCCTTGGCGGCAATCAGCACTTCTGCTGACTCTTCCCCCACTTTTTTCAGAATATGGTCCAGTCCCTTGCTATGAAGCTGTGCAACATAAGAGGAATCCGGATCAGCTTGCCTGCGGTTGCTTAATACTTCAGTCAATTTTTTGATTATATCGCTCATGTTTTAACCTGTGGGATGATTTACAGCAAAGAATACAGCCTTTACTGATGTCCATAAATCGTTGCCGGATCCTGTAACACCGGCTCTTCGGTATCCCACGATGCGTCTCCATAGTTATCACTGAGGCGACGATAAAAGCAAGACTTACGTCCTGTATGACAGGCAATGCCACCTGTTTGTTCCACTTTCAGCAGGATCGCATCGCCATCACAGTCAAGGCGGCACTCTACCAGCCGTTGCGTATGGCCAGAGCTTTCGCCCTTGCGCCATAGCCTGCCCCTTGAACGGGACCAGTAAATGGCAACCTGTTCTTTCAGGGTCAGTTCCAGCGATTCCCGGTTCATCCAGGCCAACATCAAAACCTCTGCGGTTTTATGGTCCTGGGCAATGGCTGTCACCAGGCCATCATCGTTCCACTGAACCTCATCCAACCAGTGAGTTGTTTTCATAACACTATCCAATCATTTTATTTGTTCACATACTGACGCGGCTGATCAGATATCATATCCCTACTTCCCGCAGAGACACGACAACGTTAGCATGCAGGCATGAACACAACAGGCTTGGAGAAGATCACCTAAACAACCATTGTCAAATAGCTGTTCACAACACCCTTTATCGTTAGCACGCCGCTCTACCTGGAAAGCATCTTCTCTCATCTGTCTCATGACGTTATTGAGCAAAAGCACATTATTACGGTCAGGAACAGGCTTATTACGGTCAGGAAAAGCCTGTGGAGTCTGCCTCATAGCTTCCGAGTAGGACGGCGGAGGCGCAGCACACAGGTGACAAGGCTGGGAAGCAACGACGTCATGCCCCGAGAAACGTCCAGGCACATCTGGAACTGAAGCTTCAGTAGCGCCGTAGCCTGGTGGTTGGGCGCTGCTTACAAAACCACCCGGAACCGAATTCATGGGGCAACTCCTGATAGCTGATGGATAACAATATTTGACCCCCGGTATTAGAAAAAGTTCATAGGCCAATTCGCGCCTGACCCGGGGGTTGTCATAACAACGTTGTAACCTGGCAACCTTCTTAGCGAACAACCAGCCACCCACCCATTGCCACAGCCAGTAATCCAACCATTGTCTGATCCAGCAGCTCTTTTTCCACAAAAAGGGAACCTGAAGTCACCATCAACACCCCGCCTGCCAGAAGTAACAGAACGCCAAAACGTCTCTGCTTTTGCTGGCGTTTTTCCGCCCTCACCTGCTGATGATGCAACGCCTGTTGCTGATCAACCAGGGTTCGCACCGTTGACATCACTCTCTGGGCCATCACGGGAGCACTTAGCAGCCAGTCTGCACTTTGCTCCTTAATATCGCAGAAAATGCCAGTTGGGCTGACCTGGTCTTTCATCCACTTTTCCAGATAAGGCTGAGCCGTGGCCCAGAGATCCAGATCCGGGTATAACTGCCGCCCCAGTCCCTCGACATTCAATAATGTCTTCTCCAGCAGCACCAGCTGCGGTTGAACCTGCATATTAAAGCGGCGCGCCACCTGAAAGAGCCTGACCAGCAGCTGGCCGAAGGAGATATCCTTAAGGGGCTTTTCAAAGATCGGTTCACAGACGGTACGAATCGCCGCTTCAAGCTCTCCTACCGGCGTATCTCTGGGCACCCAGCCGGAATCCACATGCAACTGGGCAACCTTGCGGTAGTCCCGCCGAAAGAAAGCCAGCAGGTTGCTGGCCAGATAGTGCTGATCTTCCGGTTCAAGCGTACCGATAATGCCACAGTCGATCCCGATATAGCGGGGCTCGGCAGGATTGGTGGTATCAATAAAAATATTGCCCGGATGCATATCCGCATGGAAAAAACGATCCCGAAACACCTGGGTGAAGAATATTTCAACCCCCCGTTCTGCCAGTTTTTTCATATCCACATGCTGTGCTTTCATCATGGCAATATCAGAAACAGGCACCCCGTAAATCCGCTCAACGACCATCACTTTTGTGCGGCAATAATCCCAGTAAACCTGGGGCACAAACAACAGGGGAGAGGTCAGGAAGTTACGTCGCAGCTGCGAACAGTTAGCCGCTTCCCGCAGCAGATCAAGCTCATCCAGAATGGTACGTTCATAGTCGGCCACCACTTCCACCGGCCTCAAACGACGGGCGTCTTTTGATAAAGCAATCAGCACGCGGGCAAACAGATACATTAAGCCAATGTCTTTGCGAATCACCCGGTCAATGCCCGGACGAATCACTTTGACCACCACCTCTTCACCGGTATGCAGCTGAGCGGTATGAACCTGGGCAACCGAGGCAGAAGCCAATGGTTCACGATCAAAACGGGCAAACAGGGTATCAACATCGCTGCCCAGGCTGGACTCAATAATACCAATCGCCTCGGCGGCGGGAAACGGCGGCACATCGTCCTGAAGCCGGGACAACTCATCACTGACATCATCCGGCAACAGGTCCCGCCGGGTTGAGAGGATTTGCCCAAACTTGATAAAGATAGGCCCGAGCGCCTCCAGAGAGAGGCGAACACGCTCACCCCGGGGAGCATTATTGCGGATAACATAGCGCCAGGGCAGCAGAACCAGCAGGCAGCGCAGCCAGAACGGTGAGCGCTCCGAATCAATCAGATTATCCAGCCGGTTACGGGCGACAGCGGCGACAATTTTCAACAAACGGATCAACGTCAGGCCCCCGATTTGGCATCAGATGTATTTTTTGCAGGTTGTATGGTTTGCCATTGCTCCTCAAGCCGCTCCATCGACTCAGCCAGGCACCTCACTTCCTCCGCAAAGCTTTCCACTTCAATCCTTGACGGAATCAGGCGAAGTTCTTCCTGAAGGTAGTCCCCGAGGTTGTCCATAACCAGCTGCTGCCATCGCTGGCCCTGGTCACCGACAAAGCGGAGCCCCCGGGCCATCATATGCCCGGTGATATCACCAAAGGTCTGGCAAAGCGGTCTTTCCCAGTCCAGCTCCATCTGCTGGTGAATCTGCTGCAAATCAGCAATCAGTGTCTTATCACCAGAAACACTCAACCCGGGAACATCAGCAAACGGCAGATTCCTGCGCGTCGCCAGTGTGACAAATGCAACGCTGGAACCTGTAAAGGTGGCATCCACCGCATATTCGCGCTCTTCACCAAGAGTACTGGCAAGACGAATACGGTCATGCTCAAAGTGGACATAACATAACCACTGCGGCGAAGTGCACTGAAAAGCCACCACCTTACCAAACCAGTGCGACAGTTTTTTTATGGTGACCGGATCCAGAGCCAGCAGCGAATTGACCTGACGCTCAAGGGCGGCCAGCAAACCCATCTTGACGACGATGTTATCAAAAGAGCTGTCAGAAGAGCTGTTATCAGAGTCGGCCATCAGGGCTTAACTCCCTTATGCAGCGCCACAATGCCGCCGGTCATATTGTGGTAGGCCGTATTGACAAACCCGGCCTCTTTCATCATGCCTTCCAGCGTCTCCTGATCCGGATGCATGCGAATACTTTCCGCCAGATACTGATAACTTTCGGAGTCCCCGGCCACCAGCTTGCCCATCATTGGCAGCAAACTGAACGAATAAGCATCGTAAGCCCTGGTCAGCAATGGATGGTTGGTTTTGGAAAACTCAAGCACCAGCAATCGGCCACCCGGCTTTAACACCCGGCACATAGAACGAAGTGCCGCATCCTTATCCGTCACATTACGCAGACCAAAAGAGATGGTAATGCAGTCAAAGGTGTTATCCGGGAAAGGCAGGCATTGTGCATTGGCCTGGACAAACGCCATATTGCCAACAATGCCCTGATCAGTCAGTCGATCCCGACCGACGCGCAACATGGATTCATTGATATCCGCCAGTACCACCCGCCCGGTTTCGCCAACGATACGGGAAAACTGCCTGGCCAGATCGCCAGTCCCCCCGGCGATATCCAGCACCACATGACCGGGCCTGGCGGCGGAAAGCTCAATGGCAAAACGCTTCCAGAGCCGGTGAATGCCCATGGACATCAGATCATTCATCACATCATAGCGGCTGGCTACCGAGTGAAAGACACCCGCTACCAGCCCTTCTTTATCACTCTCTGGCACATCACGATAACCAAAGTGCGTCGTGCCATCATGCTTTTGCTTGCCACTGTCAGTCATGATCCTTCCCGGCATTCATTCGATCTTATGGCTGACTATTGTAAAGGCAAAAAGCTTATGGCGTAAGCATGAGAACAGGTATCGGGAAAAGAGGGCTAAAACTCTCTGACTGAGTAGAGAACAACAGCGAAGTTATGGAATAAGCTACCGCAATCAACTACCATCACAACCACTATTTATTATTCATTCTGCCCCATGGACTTCAACCGTATCTTGGGCCTGCGCAGCCACCCGGCCTGGCGACTGTTGCAGGCGGACAGCGCACCGCTGATTATCAGTTTCCTCCACCGTGCCTTTATTGCCACCAACCAACGCTCGGTGGCGGCAGAAGAGCTGGCCACGAAACTGGACGACTACCTGCACCATTTACGGGAAACCACCGGGGAGAACCGCTACCCCAAAAAAGGGCGGAGTATCTCAACAACTGGTCTGCCGGTGAACAAGGGTATTTAAGAAAGTACTACCCACCCGCCAGTATGGGCGATGAACCGCTGTTTGACCTGACCCCCGCCACCGAAAAAGTAATTGAGTGGATTGCCAGTTTTGAGCAGAAGCAATTTGTCGGCACCGAGTCCAGACTGCTGACCATTTTCCGGCTACTGCGGGAGATTGCCGATGAGACCGAAACCGACCCCACCCTGCGCATTCAACAATTAGAGCAGGAAAAGACCGCCATTGAACGACAGATTGCCCAGCTGCGTGAAGGTCATGTCACCCCTCACGACGGCACCCGTATCAAGGAAAAATTCCTGCAGGCAGAAGATACCGCACGACAACTGTTGTCTGACTTCCGTCAGGTGGAAGAGAACTTCCGGGCACTGGACCGGGGCGTCAGGGAGCGAATCACCACCAGCAGCAGCGGTAAGGGCCAGATGCTGGACACTATTTTCTCCGAGCAGGATGCCATTACCGAATCGGACCAGGGGCGCAGCTTCAAGGCTTTTTGGAGCTGGCTGATGTCCCCGGTCAGCCAGGATGAATTGCAGGAGACATTGCAAAAAGTCCTCCGGCTGCCGGAAATCAATAGCCTCAACAGTGACAAAGACCCTTTGCTGGACGGCATCCGTTTTCGTCTGCTGGAAGCCGGAGAAAAAGTGAACAGCACCTGCGCCCTGTTAGTGGAACAGTTACGCCGCTACCTGGATGACCAGGCCTGGCTGGAAAACCGCCGGATTATGGAGATTGTCCGGGATATTGAGCAGAATGCCATCACCATTCGCCAGCACCCGCCACCGGATAAACTGTTCACCACACTGTCGCCATTAAAACCGGAAGTGGAGCTGCCCATGGGCCGGGGGCTGTTCCGCCCCGCCCTGCGCCCGGTGATTGATGAAGTGCCGGAAGAGGGTCAGGGTGATGTGGACACCAGCGCACTCTATAATCAGCACTATGTGGATGAGCAGGCCCTGAAAAGCCAGATTCGCTTCGCCCTGCAGACCCGGTCACAAATCACCCTGGCAGAACTGCTGGAACTCTACCCGGTGAAAAAAGGATTAAGTGAAGTGGTCGCCTACTTACATATCGCGGCTGAATCGGATCGGGCGGTAATCAACGCTGAACATAATCAAGCGGTTCAGTGGCTGGACAATACCGGGAACACCAAAGCGGCGTGGATGCCTTCGGTGATTTTTACCCGTTAATGGTCTTTTACCCATCAACAACTTCGTCATAAGAAATGAGTAAGAATGAATCAGCCCCATCACAGGGGAACGCCAATCTGGGTGTCGTTGTGGTCAACCTGATGAAAGGTGTTGTCTATCGGGACCAGAATCCGGCGGTATGGCAACAACTTGAAGAGCTTCATGGGCCAGTATTGGACTATGTCTGGGTCATGGGTCTGGACCTGATCCTGGACGAGGCCGAAGGCTACGCTTTTCTCCGGCAACTGGATGAAGAGACCACCGAAGCAGACGACGACAAGACAAAGCTGCCGCGACTGGTGGCCCGTCGCCCCCTCAGTTTTCCGGTCAGCCTGCTCTGCGTACTGCTGCGCAAAAAAATGGTGGAGCAGGACGCCAGCGGTGGTGATGCCCGGCTGATCCTGAACCGTGAACAGATCGTTGAGATGATGCGGGTGTTCCTGCCGGACCGGGCCAATGAAGCCCGACTGTTTGACCAGATCGATACCCACATCAATAAAGTGGCCGAATTTGGCTTCCTGAAAAAACTGTCAGGCAATCCCCCCGCCTGGGAAGTACGACGCATCATCAAGGCACTGGTGGATGCCGACTGGCTGGCGGATTTTAACGACAAACTCAAGGTATACCGGGACCATGCAGACACACTCGTTTGATTTTTCCGACAACTCAAAGCGGGCTGGCTTCCGTCTGGCAGCCCTGGAAGTACTGAACTGGGGAACTTTTCACAAAAAAATCTGGGTCGCCACCCCTGGTGGTGATAACAGCCTGCTGACCGGGGATATCGGTTCCGGTAAATCCACCCTGGTGGATGGTCTCACCACCCTGTTGGTCCCCAGCCAGAAAATCACCTATAACAAGGCGGCGGGTGCGGAAACCAAAGAGCGCAACCTCACCTCCTATGTGCGCGGATATTACAAGAGCGCCAAAGATGACGACACCCTCAGCGCCAAAGCGGTGGCCCTGCGGGACCATAACAGCTATAGCGTCCTGCTGGCCCGTTTTGTCAACGAAGGGTTTGACCAGACCATCACCCTGGCCCAGGTATTCTGGAGCCGGGATAACAGCAATACGCCGGAGCGCTTCTATCTGGTGGCACGCACACCGTTATCCATTGCCAAACACTTCAGCGGCTTTGGCAGTGATATTGGTGACCTGAAAAAAAAGTTGAAACGAAAGGAGCACATCAAGCTGTTTGACAGTTTCAGCCAATACCAGGCCGAGTTCCGTCGCCAGATGGGCATTGACAACGATCAGGCTTTGGAGCTGCTTTACCAAACCGTCTCCATGAAATCCGTGGGCAACCTGACCGAGTTTGTCCGCAGCCACATGCTGGAAAGCACCGATGCCGAAGAGAAAGTCAACGAACTCAGTCGTCAGTTTGACAACCTTAACAGGGCGCACGAGGCGGTACTGAAAGCTCGCCAGCAAATTGATCGTCTCGCCCCCATGATTGACAACTGCAACCAGTATGAAAGCATTGAGTCAAGCATTGCGGCCCTGCGTCAGTCCAGAGAAGCGCTGTACGGTTTTTTTGCCGATAAAAAAATCACACTTCTGACGGAACGCATCCAGCGCCGGGAACAGGAACAGCAAAAACTCGAATCCCGCCTGCAGGAGCTGCGTCTGTCCATTGATGACCTGCGTACCACCAGCCGCGAACTGGAACGGGCCATTGACCAGAATGGCGGCCAGCGCCTCAGTGAACTGAAAACGGAACTGGAACGACTGGCGCGGGAGCGGAACCGCATCGCCAAAGCCTGTGATGATTACCAGGCACTGTGCAACATCCTGGAATTCTCCCCACCTGCAGACGACGATGGTTTTTTTCATAACCGACAGCAGGCAGAAACCGGGCTGCAATCCCTGGAGAAACAGCAGGCCGATCTGCAAAACCAGCAAGTGGAACACCGCGTTGAGTTCCAGAAACTGCGCAGTCAGCACGATGAACTGGAAGCAGAGATCGCCTCGCTGAAAAGTCGTCAGTCCAATATCCCCAGCCGCAACCTGGCCATTCGTCAGGCCCTGAGTGAATCCCTTAACTTGCCGGAATCCACCCTGCCCTTTGCCGGTGAACTGCTCCAGGTCCGTGAAGAAGACAAACACTGGGAAGGGGCGGTTGAACGAGTACTCCATAATTTTGCCCTGAGCCTGCTGGTGCCCGATGAGCACTACCAGTCCGTTGCCGACTATGTGGATCGCACTCACCTCAAGGGACGCCTGGTCTATTACCGGGTTCGCCAGCCCGCCCGTGCCACGGCCGATACCCTTGACCCGCGCTCCCTGTGCCGCAAGGTCTCGATCAAAACCGACAGCCAGTTTTACAGCTGGCTTGAGCATGAACTGTCCCAGCGCTTTGACTATATCTGTTGCGATCAGCTGGAGGACTTCCGCCGGGAGGTACGGGCCATCACCACCGCCGGACAGATCAAAAGTGGCGGCAGCCGCCATGAAAAAGACGACCGTTACCGTATTGATGACCGTTCCCGTTTTGTCCTGGGCTGGAGCAACCGGGAAAAAATCTTCACCCTGGAAGCCACCCGTAAACAGCTGGAAGCCGACATTCAGAAATCCGCCAGCGCTGAGATGCAGTTTAACCAGCAGATCAACCAGCTGAACCAACGGCAGTTAGATCTGAAGCTGCTGCTGAAATACGCTGACTTCGCCGAAATCAACTGGCAGCCCCTGGCCATCCAGATCAACAGCCTGGAACAGGAAAAGCAGCAGCTGGAAACGGGCTCCGACATTCTTCGCACCCTGCGCGAACGCCTGGAACGTTGTGAAGCGGCGACGGGTGAAAAAGAGCAACAGGAGCGTAAACTGACCAGGGAGTCCGGTACCGCTGCAGAGAAGCTGAAACAGGATCACAAACTGCTGAAGTTTTCTGAACAACAGCTATCAGAGCTTCCGGAAACCGCCCGTGAATCCTGCTTTCCCACGCTTGCCGAAATGGAACAGGAAGCCCTGGGGGACAAAAAAATCACCATTGAAAACTGCGACAGCTCCCAATCCACCATGCGCAGCTGGCTGCAGCATCGCCTGGATAGCCGGGAGAAAAAGTCCCGGGAACTGGCGGCCCGGATTACCGGGCAGATGGCGGACTATAAAAACGCCTATCCCCAGGAAACCCGGGAAGTGGACGCCTCCATGGGCTCAGTTGCGGAATTCACCGCCATGCTGGAAACCCTGCAAGGGGAAGACCTGCCCCGCCATGAGCAACGGTTTAAACAGATGCTCAATGAAGGCACCATCCACAACATGGCCATGTTCCAGAACTGGCTGGATCATCAGCAACAAACCATTCGGGATAAAATCGCCACCATTAACCGCTCCCTGGCCGCTATTGACTACAGCGACGGCACCTATATACGACTTGTGGCGGACAATCACCGGGACCCGGAGATCAACCAGTTCAAAATCGACCTGAGAAACTGCCTCGGCGATACACTGACCGCCGATAACAGCGATGATGCCTATGCGGAAAACAAGTTCCTGCAGGTGAAAACCATTGTCGAACGATTTAATGGCCGGGAGGGCCAGAGCGAGCTGGACAAACGCTGGACCCGGAAAGTGACCGATGTGCGCAACTGGTTCCTGTTCAATGCCTCGGAACGCTACCGGGAAGATGACTCGGAAAAAGAGTTTTATTCCGATGCCGGTGGCAAATCCGGTGGCCAAAAGGAGAAACTGGCCTACACCATCCTGGCGGCAGCACTGGCCTACCAGCTGGGGCTGGAGTGGGGGGAAAACCATTCCCGATCTTTCCGCTTTGTGATGATCGACGAAGCCTTTGGCCGGGGTTCTGACGAGTCCGCCCGCTACGGGCTGGAGCTGTTTCGCCGGTTGAATCTGCAATTATTGATTGTCACCCCCCTGCAGAAGATTCATGTGATTGAAGATTATGTGAACTCTGTCCACTTTGTTCATAACCAGGGTGGCAACCACTCGATGCTCCGGAATCTGACCATTGAACAATACCGACAGGAGAAACAGCAGGAACAGGAGCGTCTGCTGCAAGAAACCATAAGCCAGCACAGGGCAGACGCCATTAGCTAGATGATTACTCTCACCGAACTGCAGAAAAAATCCCTGCGCCCCTGGAGTTCTGGGGCGTTTTTGAGAAGTGTGTTGCAGGGGGAATCCCTGTTCCCGCTGGAAATCACTTTTCGCAAGCCTTCCGGCAAAGTACTCAGCCAGGAGTTTGCCAAGGTTCGGGACTGGATCGCCCTGTTGCACAGCAATAGCAAGGTGGTAAAAGGCAGTGGTTATCGGCTGGATTATCGCAGCATCAACCATCAACAGCTCGGTACCCAGCGCCTGCCCCAGCGCATTGTGTTTGAACACCGGGAAGACTGGCTGGGTTTTATCGGCAAGATCAAAGCCTTTCGCCAGTTTGATGAACTGGCGGGCACAACCAGACGACAGCTGCCAGAATTAATGCCCTGGCTGCAGGAGAAGCCGTTAAAAGCCCTGGAGCTGGTTGACAGCTGGCCACGGTTACTGAAGGTCTGCCGATATTTTCAGCTGAACCCACAACCGGGGCGTTACATCCGCCAGTTGGATATCCAGAGTGTTGACAGCAAATTTATTGAAAATAACAAGGGCATTCTTTCGGAGTTGCTGAGCCTGGCCCTTGAACCGGAGGATTTCGATGGGACCATCGCCGGTCTGGCAGAAAACGGATTTGAACGCCGCTTTGGTCTGCGGTTTGATGAGCCACTGGTGCGCTACCGGTTATTGGATCATCCCGGCCCGGTGACGGATATCACGGTTCCGGTGTCGCAATTTATAGACCCGGGAACCGGCAAGGTGTTTATCACAGAAAACAAGGTCAATGGTCTTGCCTTTCCACCGGTGCCGGATGCCATTGTCATCTTTGGGCTGGGCTATGGTATTCAGTCACTGTCTTACATTGGCTGGCTGAAGGAAAAAGAGATTATCTATTGGGGCGATATTGACACCCACGGTTTTGCCATTCTCTCCCGTTTGCGCCAGCATTTTCCGCAAGTCCGCTCCCTTTTGATGGACGAGGCCACCCTGCAAGCGCATTTGGCACTGTGTACAGAGGAAATGGACAGTAAGCGTTTTACCGGTGAACTGACGGGACTGACCCCGGATGAATCGCCAGTGTTTGCGGCTCTGAAAGATAACACCTTCGGAAAAAACCTGCGTCTGGAGCAGGAGCGTATCGGTTATGGTTGGCTGTTGGATGCCCTTTGATCCCAGCTTTTTCTCAGGCTTCGCCTCTCGCCAGGAAGACCTGTCACCTAACTTTTTTTTTTGGGCTTGAGTTAGCTGAGCAGGTGGTTTGATGGATTTAAGTGAATTGCTCGAATGAAAAATTAAAACTAAGCCTTAATTGATTTGAGGTAAAAGTAATTTAGTGTAATATTCAGCGTTGTTCGTAAGATACCAAATAATGAGTGGATGTAGAACATCAAGAGAAAATTCGCTCCCAGATATTGAAATGCTTGATTTTCCATTATACGCCAGTTTGAATGAATCAAATACTCCTTTCTGGATTTCAGAAAAAGGTTCTCTAACTTCAAGTATTCCAGAACTTTTTACATTTACTGTTTTGGCTTCAAAAAATAGTGGCAGCCTAACAACAAGCTCTTTTTTAACTTTATCAATATCGAATTCAGCAGCCCCCTCTACCTTGAAATCTAAATTAACACAATTTATTTTTTTGCAAAAATGGAAGTTTATTGGAACTGACAGGGTGGTAGCTTCAGATGAACTATCATTTGAAGCTGGCGTGGTCAATACATTACCACTGTCATAAGTATAAGTTTCACTAAAAATGTCTAAATTTAGCTCATTAATTTTTTCCATTACATAGTAATCATCGTAATCATTTTTTTTAGAAATATCCGAGGCCAAGTCTTCCCCATTACGAAGTAATCTTATGCCAGGTTCTTTACAAACAGTACATATCAGTTCATCATTGCTGGTGCTTTTTCGCGGTGGCGACAATTGGTAAAAACAGTCAAAATGAAACTCATGTCGTTTACTGCACGATACTTTAACCACCGAACGTCCACCATGACGTGCAAAACCTTCTTTTTTGCAGATATCGCATGACCAATTTGGTCCGACTGCACCACTGATACCATCCATTAAAATACTCCCGTCTTTTATAAGCAAAACTGTATTCGGGTAATAAGGCAGATGATTACGCAACCTTAAAAATAGACCAAAGTATAAAAAGGACACCCACTTTTTAAAAAGTGAAGAGAGTACGTCATTTATTCATTTTTTAAATGATAGTATTGATCATTGTAAGAATTTCTCATTCATACCAAACAGGAAGCGTATAAAAAGCACTCAGCAACAGCCAGATAGAAGACATTATCAAGACAATATAAGAAAGAGCATTCAGAAAATTCTGGCCACATTAAAGTAAATGAAAATACGTTGATCAGGCAGGATAGAGAGCACCGCTCACAGAAATTCCATGAACCCAGCATTTTCCGGTGCTTTCTGCATAAGCCTTCAGTGAAGCCAGCTTGCCGACTGCGCGGTGAAAACGATTATTCCAGCGCATAGTCTCAAGCCATTCTTTTGGGTCAATACCCAGGCGCTCCAGGATAGGTGGTACATCGTCAGTTATACGACCTCGTTTGCATTTGCGAATAATTCGGCCAGACCAGTCAACCAGTTCAAAGTAGCTACTGAGTAGGTATGGAATCGCCTGTTCAGGGTTTTGACCCTGAGCTTTTAATGGTTTCAAGTGCGCCTTTTGTTTTTTTCCGTTTGCGCTGTCGTATGACTCAATGCGCTCTTTAATAGAAGTATGTTCTGAAAAAGCGAGAGGGTCAGGTCTTGATTCTTGAATAAAGTCAAGGAAAACGAAAGTAACCATTCGGCTATGTTGTGCTTAAAGGTTGAAGATAATATGGTACCAATTAGCTGTTGGTTCTGGTCATTAAAAACAACACTATTAGGCTGTTAAGAGTCTAAAATGCTCATTTTCATGCCCTTCTTGCACTCCAGTAAGCTATTTAATTCATACGATTATCCCAATAAATCGCTTTCAACCCTTAAGCACAACATAGCCTAACCATTCGCTAAATCCATTATTCAAGCATCAATAGCCCTGTTCAGCTATCCTTGATAGATGCTTGGAATCACTTCGCCTGAATGCACTTCAGAACAATCCTGTACTCCTTTCAGCCTTGTTCAAGTCACTTTGACCAAGCAGGAGTTCATTGACCTCAAATGGCAGGTCAACCACTACCCGGGATCTGTGGAAACGGACCCGGGTTCGTGAGCAGGAATTACTGGCCACCATTGCCTTGATGAAAAAAGATAATAAGGCTGAAGTCGATCAACTCAAGGCGATCATCAAAGAACGCGATTCTCAGCTGAGTCATATGAAACACATGGTCTTTGGCCGTTCTACTGAAAAGAAAAACCGCTCAAAACCCAGTCAGGAAAAGCAAAGTAAAGGCCATATAAAAAGGACACCCATTTTTTAAAAAGTGAAGAGAGTACGTCATTTATTCATTTTTTAAATGATAGTATTGATCATTGTAAGAATTTCTCATTCATACCAAACAGGAAGCGTATAAAAAGTACTCAGCAACAGACAGATAGAAGACATTATCAAGACAAGATCATTCAGAAAATTCTGGCCACATTAAAGTAAATGAAAATACGCACTGTACACGACAAAAATTAAATTAGGAGTAAGCCAGCAGGATTCACTATCTTGAGTTTTTTAGCTCAAAAGACCCACGACAATGGAACCCGCCGACTTACTCATCACGCAGTTTAGAACCTATTTGAAATGGAACAAGTGTCGCCTGAACGTCCTTGCTTTCCTCGTACTTGGGCTGCTGGAAAAACAGACCGTAAACTTCACAAGTCTTGCAACCACCTTCCCCGGAAGGTCGCAGACCCTTTCCTGTTACCGAAGGATTCAGCGTTTTTTTCTCGAGGTGGTTTTTGATGAAAGCATCATGGCCACATTAATTGCCAGTCTGTTCGCCCCGGAAGGCAGGTGGCAGCTCAGCATGGATCGGACTAACTGGATGTTTGGAATATTCAAAATCAACATCCTGTTTCTGGCAATAAACTACAAGGGAATGTCTATCCCGATTTTATGGACACTCCTGCCCAAAAAAGGTTGCTCGAATACGACTGAACGCGTTGAGCTGCTGAAGAGGTTCCGAAAAATTTTCCCTGAGCAAGCCATACAGCGCCTGTTAATGGATAGAGAGTTTAAAGGAAAACAATGGCTGAAATATCTGGTTCATGGTAACTGGCCCTTCTGCATCAGAGTTCCCAACAATACGCTTGTTCCCAATAAGCATCAAAACAGGTTACTGCCAGTAACCAGAATATTTTCACTGTCAACAGGCGAAACTATGGCAATCCGGCAGCCACGAAAAGTCTGGGGGCAAATGGTATACCTTGCCGCCTCCAAAAAAGGGAGCGATCCCATGGTGGTGATCTGTAACGCCGAACCCTGGCGTGCCATTAGTGACTATCTCCAGAGATGGCAGATAGAAACCATGTTCCAGGCTATGAAAGGACGGGGCTTTAACCTTGAGGACACGCATCTGAAGGATCGAGATAAAATATCGAAATTGCTATGCACTCTGGCATTAGCCTTTTGCTGGGCATATAAGACAGGTGAGTGGATAAATGAAACAACGCCCATCAAGGTAAAAAGCCATGGGCGAAAAGCACAATCTATCTTCCGAGCAGGGCTGGATTATCTTGCCCGGATTTTGAATCATGTTGATACGTGGCTGGAAGAGCTATTTGGGGCTGTAGCACTGCTCTTTGAGACCAGGTGGGAGAGAGCCTCATGAAAATTGTCGTGTACAGTGGAAAATACGTTGATCAGGCAGGGTAGAGAGCACCACTCACAGACATCCCATGAACCCAGCATTTTCCGGTGCTTTCTGCATAAGCCTTCAGTGAAGCCAGCTTGCCGACTGCGCGGTGAAAACGATTATTCCCGCGCATAGTCTCCAGCCATTCTTTTGGGTCAATACCCAAGCGTTCCAAGATAGGTGGTACATCGTCAGTGATACGACCACGTTTGCCTTTTCGGACAATTCGGCCAGACCAGTCAACCAGTTCAAAGTAGCTACTGAGTGGGTATGGAATCGCCTGTTTCGGGTTTTGACCCTGAGCTTTTAACGGTTTTAAGTGTGCCTTTTGTTTTTTTCCGTTTGCGCTGTCGTATGACTCAATGCGCTCTTTAATAGAGGTATGTTCTGAGGTTTCCAGCGTTGCGGCAATTTTTGCCCGGATGGGGTTTAAGTCGACATAGGCCATGCAAGTCAGCAATGCTGCCTCATCTAACAGAGCCTGACTTTTGTAACGACCTTCCCAAAAGCGCCCTTTGCACTCATCCTCTTTATTGGCCAGCCGGGCTAAATATTCGTTGAGACAGCGCATGAACCAGCTGATATCCATTAAGCGACCTCGGTACTTCTGGGCATATTCTTCGACACGCAGCAACTCTGCTTTGCCCAGCTGATCGCCGACAAGAAAACGCTGAACTAAGTGTGGGCCTGAAAAGAGCTGCGTCCAGCGTTGTAAGACTGCTTTGGTGTCCCATTTTTTGGCTTGCTGACTATTGATATGGAGCACCACATGATAATGATTCGACATCACCGCATAAGCACAGACTTCCAGGGCAAAAATACCGGAAAGCGCTTTCAACCGATCAACCACCCACTGCCTGCGATGCTCATAGTTTTTGCCTGAGAAATTGTCTTTGCCGCATAAGAAGGCCCTGCGAACGCAGCGTGCCATGCAGTGGTAGTAGGGCGTACTGGCTGAATCTATGAGGTTTTTTCGGGCGGTCGTCATGTCATTTTTTTGGTTACTGGATAGATTTCCTTAATACCCTTAAGAGGCTCCAAGAGAAAAATAGACGGTGTGGCCGATTAGTCAAATTTTTTGGGTGTCCTTTATTTTCTTTTTTGGGTGTCCTTTATTTTCTTATTTTCTTTTTCTCCAGTACCAAAACTGGTTTGGTCTGAGGTCGTGCTGCTTACACCAGGTGCTCTGGCTTAATCCGGAATCACGCCAGGATTGAACGCGTTGTTGCCACTTCTCTCTGAGGGAGTGTGTAGACATGTTTGCCTCCTTGTAGACTGGAGGCTTATGATTTCGCAGTGGAGATTAAAGTGGTTGGGCGTGGGTTTTGAATGCGCTTACCAATGATCTGATAATGCAAATGTGCCCACCACGGTCGATATAGTCCATGATGCACTAGAAGAGAAAAAGAAAAATCATGGAAAAAAACAACCTGATTGGCAGCATTTTTTTGGTCACGGGAACCACTGTTGGAGCCGGGATGATCGCGCTGCCGGTAACCACAGGCACTTACGGGTTTGCAGCAACCCTCTTTATGTTTATCACCGTCTGGCTTGCTTCACTGGTCATCGCCTTCTCTATGCTGGAGGCTAACCTCCAGCATAGAGAAGGTGCCAACCTGATCACGATGATCTCGGTCACTCTGGGGCGACCCGGAGAGATCATAGGGTGGGGAAGCTGCCTATTATTTCTATATTGCATTCTTGCTGCTTATTTGTCTGGCCTGGGGGAGTTAACAGGCTACTCCTCATATATTCTTTCTCTTGACGTCAACAAGACTACAGCCGTTGTCGTGATTACGGCTATCGCCTCTGGCTTAATATATTCAGGAATTAGAATGTCAGAAAACATCAATCGCGTTTTTGTGATGGGTATTTTGCTGATATTTATCTCTCTTGCCTTCATTTCCATGCCCTATGTGGAGGCTGACAGGCTGGAAATAACAACATTCAACCCGCCATTCTTATCATTACCGGTTATTTTTGCCTCTTTTGGCTACCTGGTCATAGTGCCCACCTTGCGAAGCTATCTACACAGTGACGTGAGAAAAATAAAGATTGCCTGTGTGGTTGGTAGCCTTATACCACTGATCATGTACATTTTATGGGCAACGATTGTCATTGGGGTAATACCTGTTAATGGTGACAACGGTATAGAAAGCATTCTGCACTCTGGTGACCCATCAACAGGCATTTTACGGGCCATGGCAGAGTTCACAGACAATAGCAATGTTGTATTGATATTCAAGGCATTCTTTTTTTTAGCCATTGCCACGTCATTAATTGGTGTATCCCTGGGAACATTTGATCTTATTTCGGATGGTTTGCAGGCCAACAATATCAAACCCGGCAAGTTTACCCTGACTTTACTGACTTTTGCGCCACCTGCTCTGATAGTCATATTGCTGGATACTGTATTTTTAACGGCACTTGGTTATGCCGCAATATTTTCTGCTGTTGTTTTTGGCATCATTCCGGCCGTACTGCCCTGGGCCGGAAGAAACAAGGGTATCAAAAGCAGTTATCAGTTACCTGGCGGAAAAATAGCTTTCACGTTAATTATTCTCTTTTCCATTGCGGTGATAGTCGCTGAGCTATACAGCATGAATGATGCATAATTTCAAAAGGATATGATTATGAAAAATAATGTTATTAAAGACCTGGTAAAACTTTGCAAGTACGCCGGTGGCCGCTTCGACCTTGTTCAGGCTGGCGGGGGGAATGCCGGGGCTAAAGTGGATAACGGCAAACTGCTGGTCTCTCAGGGAGTGGGTTGCGTCCTTTCAGAAACGGAATCGAATCATGGTTATGTAACTGTTGACAGTGAAAAAATACTGGACGTTTTAGATAACGAAGACCTGTTGAAAAAATACAGTCTGAAAGAGAGTGTTAAAATAGCCAATCAAGCGGTCAGGGAAGCTAATGAGTTGCCGGATATAAAACCCACCGCCGAAGTCTTTCTTCATGCTCTCCTCCCTTTTAAATACACCCTGCATTTGCATCCTGTCATTATCAATGCCCTGTTGATAAACCGTGATGCCCAAAAAATCATATCAAACCTATACCCGAATGCCGGTTTTGTCGGGTATGCCGCCCCCGGGCTGGAAGTGTCCATTCTTTTCGCCCAGTACATGCAAAGCCTCACAGAGAAGCCGCATCTCTACTTTATGAAAAATCATGGCATTATGGTTGGTCATGATACTGTCGAAGGGTTAATGGCCATTGTTGAAAACATGATGGCTATTGCTGAAAAATACTTTGCAGTTGATTACAGCCACATGAAAAATGCAACAAAAATTGCTGAACTCTATAGCGCAATAACTGGCATTCAGTGCATAGCTCACTGTTCCAATGACCAAACCATCAACCAGGTCTACCGTGATGACAAAGAGGCCTTTTTCTTTACTCCCTGTTATCCTGATCAATATGTGTATAATGCGGTTCTGCCGGTGGAGTTGAACGAGTTATCGGCTCAGGAGATTGTGGATTTTAAAATCCATAATAATAATTTTCTGCCAGGTGTCGTGGTGTTCCAGGATAACATCTACTTTGTATCTACCAATTTAAAAATCACCCATGAGATGGAAGAAGTTTTCAGATCTCACCTGTTAATTGTTACCCTGAACAAACAAAACAGAAAAAAAATAGATACATTAGACAACAGCTTACACAATATTCTATTTTCGGTTAATCCGTTAAACCGATATCATTAGTGCAACTGATTCTTGGCGTTATGGCGACCATTATTGCCACCACTGCGGCGGTACCAAAAAAAAACGGTAACCGCCTTGGGGTGACTTAGCCCGGAATAATTTTTACAAGATACCCGGAAGCACTGGATTTAATGGGTCCACTTTCTGCTTATCTACCCATTGTTTCAGGTCTTCGCTGGTTTCGATGCCCGGTAAACTGGTGACGGTCTGCACCCAGATAAGGCCACCAACCCATGCAAAAGCTTCCGTTGGTGCCCCATCATTTACAAACGTATATTTTCTTTCCGTTGTGCATGCCAGGGGATTAATACCACTGGTAATCGGTTCGTTGGCCTCAGGCTCAACTCCATCAGTCTGCACGGAGAACCCCCTGGTGGTTCTTCCAGTTGCCGGAGGGTAGTCGAATTCGTCGTAGCCAGGCACGTCAGCTGACTCGCCTCCACGGAAGTTGCCGCCACGAAAGGTGCCTCCACGATAGGTGCCTCCACGAGAGTTGGCCCCACCAAACAGGCTTCCGATATCAAACATTTCTCTGGACCCCAACATATTTTTTGACGCCTTTGCTTCTCGCACCAAAGCATCCTCTGACTGTTTCAACAAGGTAAACCCGAAGGGAATGGCCAGTCCGGCCTCCCTGGACATGGCCGTTTTGCGGTCAACCCCCATGGCTTCCAGTATGGGTGCCACTTGTTGAATGCCAATGTTGTGCCTTTCTGAATCATTGCTCCCTTGTCCATGGGAAAAAAGCGCTCTCGAAGACGATGGCCGTTCCCCTCCAAACCACGATACCTCGTGAAGGGCAAAGCCGGCATGATGAAAGTCAGCACCTTGATGCAGCCCTTTGGGCATACGCAGCGCCACACTGAGGGGAATCAGTTTATCCATGCCCCGGGGCGAGAACTCCGACAGATACATCGCTCTGATTGTGCTGTGCAGATCCACAGTGAATTCAGCACCTTCCAGTGCCTTTTCACTACTGGCGCACAGATACACCTGAACGATGGGTATATTCGTATCAGCTTTTTTGCCATGATCCCCGATACCCGCAAGCTGCAAACGTTCCTGAACTTCAACAGGAAATTTATCCAGCGTTAGCCATGAAACGTTGACAACAGGCTGAATGTCCCGATTGTTACCGACAACACTCACGCCAATATCGGCCGTTGATACGGAATCGTTGCGAAATACGTTTACTGAAGTCATCCGGACCTGCTCTGCGAGGGAAGTTAACCGCTCCCCACTGGCCACTGTAGTGGTCTTCGGCTGTGTGCACTGGCCACTCATACGCGTCAGGATTTGAGCCATGTTGTTCATGGCAGTCCCGGTTCCGGAAGGGTCCAGGGAGTAATGCTCAAGCTGACGGGTAAACAAATCAAGGCCTTTATTACATCGCTGCTGTTCAGGGAGTTCACTTGCCCGCCTCCCCGCCATCGCATCGTCATAGGCAGGGGGCGCTGATGGGGCTGGATTTTCCGGTGGATAATGAAGGGCTTGTTGTTCCCTGGGGAGCTGCTGAAAAACATCAGGATTCATTGCCTGGCCGGTGGTACCACCATCACCAGAAGGAAATCCCTCACTTGAAGGAAGACCAGCGGACATGCCGGGTAAACCATGCTCACCGGCTGCCTGCTCCCGCTTATGCACATTGATTTCATCGATCAGGCAATCAATTCCCATGCTCAAGCAGCTGTTAGGTTCCCGGATAAGCTTACAAAATTTTGTCGCTTCAGGCCCTTCAACGCCCTCCCCAAGAGTCAGGAATTCCTTTTGGAGGTGCTGGAGCAGCCCGGTAATAAGCTGGCGCTTTTCGCCGCCAGGACAACTGGACTTATCAATATTGGCAAACCCTGAAACCCTGAGCTGCTCTCTCAGTGCTTTAATTCTGAAGCCAGGATCCGGATCCGCTGCCGTGCAGAGTTTTGTAGCGATCTCTTGGACCTCCATTACTTTCCTGTTTTGCAGGAATTTAGCAAGATCCATGGGCGTTATGTTACTGCGCTCAATTCGCCTGACTGCCTGGCTGCCAACGGGTTGTGGTAGCAATGGATTTTGGGGAATGAATTGAGGGTTTGATTTGGTAATATTCATAATCGATCAGCTCTAAATACAAATTTTCCTTATTAGATTGCCTGGTTGGCTAAAAGTTCAATTGATAATGATTGGCTATTGAAACATTTGGGGAAATGCGGAACTTTTATCAGAAAAAAGTGATTAGTCAGTTATAGTTTCACAATTCAACAAACCAACAGGTTAATTTTCAAATGGACAGAGTTCTTGCAGACTCAAAAGCAGCACTCTACGCTAATCAACCTTGCCAACAGGTTCTTTCAGAAAATTCCATACCTACTGAAGATTCGAGTCTACAGCCACGACTGGCTGGCTATTTTGCACAAATACCCACTTCAGCCCGTGAAAACTACCTGAAGCAGGAAGTAACTAACCAGAAGACACCATCTCCCCCCCTTTCAATCGATGATTTTTTCAATATCCAATTCACCAGCTACTAATAAAGAGTTACGACTTCCTCAGGCAACTGATCCTTCTGTCTCTGGTGAATCTGAAAACGTTACGCTTGAAAAGGTGCGCGTTAAGTTTAAAAAAGATTTGCGCATTTCCCCAACACTCAGGGAGATCGAAACCAGATTCCACCAAACCGAAAAAGGCAAGGCATGGGAAGCCGACAAAAAAGCATTTAAAAAGTCCTATATAAAATCGATGTATAAGGAAATGAAGGAGAAGGAGAGTCGGCAGCTAACCCAGACAAAATCGAATCATCTCCCCCCGGACATGCCTTGAATGGAACCTGATAATCCCGATAAGGTCAAACGTCGGCATTTACAGTCCATAGTCTATTGGTGACAAGGTCTCTGATCCAGAGTAAAGGTCGCTGGGAACAACTTTGGTCAAACGTATTATCAGGCAAGGTTTAATTGACGAATGAGTCAGTTATCAAATCGAGAGAGCACCCTTCTTGCTACCCACTGATTCTTATAGCAGAAAAGAAAGTCAGTCTTGCCTTTTCAGGTCAGTTAAAAAGTCGAACATCGTGTATGTTATGATAACTTGCTACTCGGTTAGTGATTTTGCATATGTATGTGTTTTTTAATTATATTCCATATGTTTTATTTTTTAAGGTGGAGCAATGAATATGCAGTAATTCCCACAACGACTGAAAGCCCGCTGTTCCCAAGGTCTGGAAGCTTACAGGACAATTTCAGCTACGCAGTCTAAAATAGATGATGCTTTTGGCAAAATAGCAACACAGTATCCTATGCCTACCTCTCATAATCATTCGGTTACTACTGACCTCATTGATCTTGTCTTTGAACAAGTTCAAGAGATTCCCGATCCTCGCTCACAAAAAGGGCGCTCATCAAATTTTTCCATTTCCGATTTGTTTATGTATGCCCTTGCTGTTTTTCATAACAAAAATCCATCGTTACTGGCCTGCGATGACAAACGTGAACAGCCCACTATCAAGGAAAACGCCAAGAGTTTATATCATGTTCAAAATATACCCTGTGATACCTATCTGAGATCAATAATTGATCACGTTAAGACAAAGCATATTCGACCACTGTTTCTCGCCCTTTTTGCTTATTGTCAGCGTCGTGGGAAATTGAAACATTTTCAATATTTTAAAGAGGGCTACCTGGCTCCCATTGATGGCACACAAACTTTTACGTCAAAGAGTATCAATTGTAAAAACTGTTGCACAAAAAACGCCGACAATCCTAAAAAAACAACTGTTTTCTATCATCAGTTATCCGCGATCTGTCTTGTAAAGCCAGGATTGAAAACAGTTCTGCCGTTAATGCCAGAACCTATTACTCAACAAAAAGATGCTTCCAAAAATGACTGTGAAGTGCGTGCCCTTGAACGCATTCTGGAAGATCTCTCCAGGGAACACTACCACCTGAAATTGGTACTGGGTTTAGATGGTCTCTATTCCAAGGGGCCAACCCTTAAACTCATCCGGTCTTATGGTCACAATTTTATCACTGTTGCCAAGGACAGTGATCATGAGGCTTTACTGGAAGCCGTTGATGATCTGGACCGGGAAGGCAAAGTCCGTCGGTTCACTTATACCGACAAACGGGGTCACCGGCATTCGTTTCGCTACGTAAACGATGTTCCACTCAATAAGTCACATCCTGATTTTATGGTCAATTATGTCGACTATGTGGAAACGGATTCGGATGGAAAAATAAAGTACTGCAATAGCTGGGTAACCAGCCTGCCCATTCACAACCATATGTGTTGCATGAAAATCATGCGAGGAGGACGCGCACGGTGGTTAATTGAAAATGAAACGTTCAATACACTGAAGAATTTGGGTTACAGTCTTGAGCATAACTATGGTCATGGTGAAGAGAATCTGGCAAGCAACTTTGCCTGTCTGATGTTTCTTGCCTTTCTGATTGATCAAATTGTTGAGCTTTCCTGCCCATTATTTAATGAAGCGCTGAAGGCTAACAAGCGGAAAAAGATTTTTTGGGAAAAGCAGAGGAATTTTTTTGAGATTTTTGTGGTTAGTTCCTGGGTGTTATTCATGAAGGGGCTGATCTTGCAGGGTACACCTGAACCAAAACCGAAAGGCAAGCGAGTGAAACCAAGTGAACAGCCAAAACGGAAAATGATCAGCATCCGGAGTTTATTCCCTGATACGGCATAGTTACCAAATAATAACCCATTTTCTTCAGTGAATTTAAGTTAACCTATGGATCAGATTTTGTGCTGAGTTTTTTGTTTGTGTCCAAAAAAGTAATGAGACAATTAAGGGAAAATCTTTATTTTTTCCCTTTTTGCGGGAATTGCTGATGAATATGATTCCAATTAATAACTTTAATAAATGCGAAATTACTCAAAGTATTTTTAAAACTGTTGAATTGATCAGCACTGGCTTTAAAGGTCGATATATCAGAGTTTGCGAGAATGAATCAATGGTTCGACTTATCATAAAACCGGACAATATGACTCTCAATAGCTACCAAAAAGAATTGTTAATTTATCGGCACATTCAAAGTGTTTGTTTAGAGAAGCAAATAGAGTGGCCGACTTACATCCCGAAATTCTACGGTGAATGCTACGTAAGAATGGTTGGAGAGTCTGTGGATAGCGATGTGGTTCTTGATTTTATAGAGGGGGATAAAGATCTACATTCAGAGCAGAAAAAAGACAGCCTTGATTTACAGAGGGCGATTGCGATTGAGTATTTCCCACCTCCATATAAGTCTCTTGCAAGATTGAGTGCTGTTGAAAGGCAGGCCCTTGATGAATATGTTGCGATAGATGCGGCTATGTCATTGAAGGATTTTCATAACACATACAATATTTGCATTGATCTGGATCTCCATATTCATAATGTTTTATTCAACCCACAAGAAAAGTTAATCGTATTTATTGACTTTGAGTATTCCACAATTTGCCTTGACGAGGATAAATTGACTGATGGTGATATTGAATTAATGGCCAGGAGCTTTTTTAGTAATATGGAAGCAGCTTATATTCCTCTTACTGAACATCAGTCTTATTTTCATGACTATAGATTAGCCCTTGCATGTATTAGTGGGAAATATGGAACAGACTATGAGCTAAGAACTATTGAGAGCCGTCACCCCATATTTGATTCTATAAAGGAAGGAAATCTGGATGCTTTGAAAAGTTGTGTCACCACTGAGTTGTTAAATACTTTACGATCAACTCGACATCACAAAACTCCCTTGATGGAAGCTGTGTTCCGAGGAAATATTGATATCGCAGAGTATCTGATAGATTGCGGTGCTGAGGTTAACTCAAAATCAGGCATTTATCATTCAACACCAATATGGAGGGCCGTTTTTGATGGAGATCTAGAGATGGTTAAATTACTTGTAAAGCATGGGGCAGATGTCAGTCAACCTGATAAAGATGGCCAAACCCCACTGGATACTGCTTATATTAAAGGGTGTGATAGCATTATTGAAATATTATTAATGCATGATGCAAAGAGAGGTGATGAATTAACGCAATTAAAGATCTAAAAATGATTGGGTGAAAGTCGCATACTGACTGTCTTTTCAGAGTTTGCGCTCCACGGAATGCCCCATAGCAACAAATTTCGCCCGGCCTGGTATAGGGTAACGGCCAAACACCGGTATGATGCTTACTGGAATACGACGCCGTTCCAGTGAGAGGCCGCCCCGATGGAAGTATGTCAGCCACTGGCTAAAACCGCCAATCTTTGCCACGCGCTTGAGCAGCTCGAACTCATGTTTACCCGCCTGCGCCAGCATCATAATCCGATCAGGCATTTTGAAGATTATGAAAGGTCCATGCTCTTTTTGCTCAGGCAGATCGTGAGGTTCTTGCAAATGACCTAGCTTCACTTGACGTCGATGCACCAGCCATTGAACTTATACTAATAAGAAAAGACATTTGCACAATGCAAGACCGGCCCCCTGCTTTTCTTCAATCCACTATCAGAGCATGAAGTGGTGGTCCTGAGCCGTACCAAGAATGGCGACATTACCAATATCACGCTACAAATTTGGGAAATAAGAGATGCTGGCACCCCGAATTGCAGACAACACGTATTTTGAAAACATTCACAACTTGATGATCAAACTCACTCTTTATGATAGTGCCTATTGGCAGCTGCCCGGAAACTTCCCGGCCTTTGGCCTGTCCATTAAGACATGAAACTAATGATCTTGCCGGTAATCACTGGCCAAGACAGGAATGGTACAAGCCAGTGAGCAACCCTCTCTATGCAACCGCTGCCGGCCTTTCCAAGGTGCCGGATTGCCCTGTAAATCCGCCTGCTAAAACCATACGCTCCAAATCCCCACCCACTGTCGCATGCCCGGAGGTCTGCCCGCAAACACAACCGTTGTGGCAAAGAACGATTACCAAACTTCCTCCTGAACTTTTAGTCATGATTTTTGACTACCTGGAATTCGATGATATTCGGCATGTCAATGCAACCTGTCTGGCATTTCGGGATGTGGTCATAAAATACAAATACATCCAGGAACTGTCTTATTTTGCCCGACTTCCCCTGAGCTTTCGGGAACAGTACCAGCCAACGGCCCGGTGGCAGAAAAAATCCCTGCCCTTTCATCCATTTGATCATTCAGCACCGCTGAACGCCAGGAGGATATGGTTCAGGGACAGGGTAATAAACAACCTGCCTCAGATGTCGGCATTACTGTGCCTTACCACCCTGGGGAAGATGGAACCATGCCCGGCTTATCGTATGGTTCCGCGATTTAAAGTCACTCTCCCCACGTCTGAAGCAGTGCAACAAGATTCTGACGATCCTGATCCTGTTCGCTTCAGCCCGTCCAGTCGTCATCTGTTGTTTTATGGTCGTTGTTTTAATGACGCTCGAATTCTGGCCAAGGATGACCGGGGGCAATGGGCACAACAGCCCCTGAATTGGTCCGATAACCGCGGCAGTCGGGTGATTACCGCGGCAAATTTCAGTGCTTGCACAAATCGCCTGTTAACCTGCAGCAGTGCGGGCTACATTAATACCTTGCACCCGGCGCACCGCTGTTGGGAAGAGGTTGGCGAAGAAATAATGCTGTCCGATCAGGTCGTCCAATTCAGCCCTTCAGGGAACTATATGGCGACCTACAGCAGGTCCAACCCTCTGAGAATCTGGCGCATGGAAGGAAATAACCAGTGGCAGGAAATGGAGGTGTGCGGCTTCTGCCCTGGAGTAAGCATTGTTGAAATCCTGTTCAGTCCATCGGAGCAGCATCTGTTACCGAAAGGTTTGTATGAATTAACCATATTATCTCTGAATGATCGTGGAGCCTGGTCAGCGCAGATAATATTAGAAACATCCTGTACTTGCATAGAGTATATGGATTATTCCAGATTCAGCCCAGTGGCGGATCAGCTTCTGGTCGGTTATTACAGTACTTTACCCAAAACTGGAAGGGTCTCTATTTTCAGCCCGGAACCCTCGGGAGAATGGCAAGAGACGATTATTTCCCCGGACTTCAAACTGCTTGAATTCAGCTCTACCGGTAAATACTTGTTCAAGAAATACCCCTGTGGCCCTAATTTGCAGCTATGGCCCAGACCGGAAAAATTGTCGGACTGGTGGCTGAATCCTCCTCTCCTGTCGCACCCGGATGCCCCATCAACAGCGATGCATGACTCAGTAATAGTGCTCAAACATGAATCTCGTTTAGATAAGGCGCAGTTCAGTCCGTCTGACAGCCACTTACTGGTCAGTTGTAAAACCGGTACGATCTATATCTGGGGGAAGAATCAGGCAGGCGAATGGTCAATACAAGCCATCAACAGGGACTGCAACCCAACCGCTAAACCCTGCTTCAGTCTGTCTGGCCTGCATGTGCTGACTAGCAACCTTACAATGGTAGGCATCCTGGGGCGCAGTCAGCAAAAGGACTGGCCGCTCAAGGGGGATTATCAGGCAAGACGATATCCTGAAAGCCTACTTCAATCCACTATCAGAGCATGAAGTGATGGTCCTGAGCCGTCATACGGATGGTGACATTACCAATATCACTCTACAAATCTGGGAAACAAGAGATGCTGACAAGCTGGATTAAAGGCACTGGTCTGCGTGGTATGAGCAATGCAGACTCATCTTATTCAGAAGAGAACATCTATATGACTGATCAATCTCTACCAGAGACACCAACTGGCGTTCTCATGGGTAGAGAGGTCACAGTCTTGAAAAAGAGTAAACCTTCATCACTCAATTTTCCCCTGGTAGCAGATAAAGCAAAATCAACTACAATCGTGGAAGAATCACAACATATTAAGAGAACCTTAGAGGAAACTTCCTGCGCATTTGCAAGATGTGTTTCACTTCATAATGAGATTAAGGTAGATAGTAGATTGTTATCCAACGTTGCTTCTGAAAAACAGGATATAGATAAAGAATACTTGCCTGAAAAACCTCTCATAAAAGCAAGTGACTCATTTTCATCTGCATTAGAATTGAGTATTAATGAACTAAACAATGAGGATGCATGCCACACGACGGTATCAGTTCTTGAAAAAAACTTCTCTAAAGCAGAGTACTCGAGACCTTATATTTTTTTCCCTTATGATCAGCAGATATATAAGACGTACATCAATAGTGACCCAGAACATAATTATATTTTTATACATAAGATTTATTATTTACTTCCTCATGTTAAAGTATATTCCCATGATTTCGTTATTCTCAGAAAAAATAACCTTTTCGAAATCTTACAGTCGATGGTAGGTGCATTCAGTCTTGATCAATGGCTCACTGGCGACCCTTCAACAATAATCGCAAACAAAAAAAATTATCAACATGCCAATGATTTAAATCTGTTTTCCCGGGACAACGAATCTCCACCATTTTCCACTAAAGAGAAGAAGGATAAAATAAAAAGATTGGGAGAAGAATTAAAAAAAACTGAACAACCATTTTATAAAGCAATAAAAACAAGAAAAAATAAACCTTGCTCTAAAGCTGTTTTTAACCAGAAAATTTTACCCACATTGTTTTCAGCTTTAAGTAATTCAGATGATCACCCCTACTTCAGAATGTTCGCAGTTTCAAGAAGATACTTAAACATAAGACCAGAATATCAGCTGCTTTTAGAGGTATACAATGCACAAATATAAGTGGCCCACCCACCTTGCCCATTGTGGCCTATTCCGATCGAGCTTTGCCGTGAAAGAAAATTGCCACGGAGGCAAAGAGACACGGAGAACAAAAACGCTTTTCCAGCTATGTTGCGTTTAAGGGTTGAAGTGAAGAAATTCTAAAATTTTATTGGCCAGTCGATCAGATGTTAGAGCATTGATGCCAGTTAAAGCCCTTCTCCATCCCAGATAGTGTGATAGATATTTTGTCGCAACTCCGTGAAAAATCCCTGTAATCCACTGCTTCAGGTGGCTGTGGTATGCATTCACATGCTGTAAGTGAAAAACACCTTCTATCACCCGTATTCCAGAGGATGACACTAGCTCCTTAAAAGTAAATCCGGTCACAGTAGGAATGGCGGTCACCCGCCACCCCCTGCGCAGATCCGTACTTGCACTGCTAGCGCATACGGCTCCTACCTCGAGTATTTAACGTCAAACCGTTGCTCCGGCCATGGATGAAGAACTTTTACTTTGGGCAACACAGTGTTGATGAAGGCACCAAACTTCTTCCAGTTCAGTCTGCTTCTCTGGCTGCGCCGCTTCAAGGCTTTGTACCAAATCTTTTGCACTGCTGTCCTGAAGGCATTGATTCTCAGTCCATTGCCAGGCACCGAAAAGTAGTTCATGTGACCTTGCAGTACACGTCTCAACCACTTCAACTGCTCCGGCACGGGGTCATGCCTGTGTTTCAGGAGATAGTCTTTGATCTTGCTCAATGTCGCTCGCATTCGCTCTTTGCTGGTTCGTCTGACAATGTTGAAGTTTCCACTGCTTCGACTAATACCGCAGATATGAGTAAATCCAAGAAACGTAAACGTCTCCGGCTTTCCCTGCTCCCTTTTCTTCAAGTCAACTTTGGCAAAGCGACCAAAGCGTATCAATCGGGTTTTATCCTCATGCAAGGACAAACCAAACTGCCCAAGTCTTTTACCAAGCTCACTCAGGAAGACCTTTGCATCATGCTCACGCTGAAAGCCCAGCACACTGTCATCCGCAAAGCGAACCACAATCATTCGTCCAGAGGCTTCCCGCTTTCGCCATTGGTCAACCCAAAGGTCAAACACGTAGTGCAAATAAATATTTGATAATAGCGGCGATATCACCGATCCCTGTGGCATCCCTCTTACGCTTCGAACACGACGACCATCCCCGTCGTAGTGCCCTACTTGTATCCACTGTCTTATCAAGCGGATAATGCGCTTGTCCCTCACCCGATGCTCTAAAAACATGATCAGCCACTCATGTTCGACCTGTTCGAAGAATTTCCGAATATCCAGATCCAGCACCCAGTTCACCGGATTACGTTTGATTCCCACCGTCAGAGCATCCAATGCATCATGTTGGCTTTTCAAAGGTCGGTAACCGTAAGAAAAACCACGGAAATCATTCTCGTAAATCCCCTCCAATACCTTGACTACTGCCTGCTGGACTATCTTATCTTCCAGACAGAATACACTGATCGGACGCTCACCACCGTCAGCCTTCGGAATCATTATCCTTCTGGCCGCTCGGGGGCGATAGCTTCCTTTATGTAATCGTTCGTGCAAGGATGCCAGCCGGTTATCCAAATCCCGCTGATAGGTTTGCCATGTAACACCATCTACCCCCGCTGCCGACCTCCGTTTCAATTGAAAGAAACAGTCTTTCAACAGATAAGGTGTAATATGGTGAAACAAGGCCGTGAACTGTAAACGACGATCCTTTGCCGCAGCCTGACGTATACCCAACAGATTGGACATAGTGCTATTCCCGCGCTGAGTCGGGTCACGGACATCCTGTTGGATATTCCTCTTGGTCAAACCCCTTTCCTCCACAACCTCCGCCACAGATCTCTCTGCTTTGTTCGGCGCTTCTCAGGTACTATGGGCTTGTCCGACTTCCTGCCGACGACAATAGGCGTATGGCTATTAACCTTCCCTACTGCGTCTCCTATGGCTAAACAGGAGAAACCAGCAGGATCTCCCGAGTTCCGCACAAGATGCGTACCTGCATGCACAAGGTCTCCGACTGCGCGAGGCCCACAGGTCACTTGCGGTGTAGTGCAACCTGCAATATTGCTTTCTGCATCGCTTAACAACATCAGCACCTCGGATTATTGGATTTCGCAGCTCAATACTTAGCCTACAGGCTCCCCTGTCAACGCTTCACCGGATACCTTACGATATACGGCGCATGACTCGAGGCTGGGGCGACCCGCCAGTCTTACCCCACAGGGACTTTCACCCTTAACATCTTGCCGATTTATCTCGGCACACTAAGCGTCCAAACGGGGGGCAGACTCCCCCTACTTGTCGAGATCGGCTTTTAATGGATTGGCCCCGAATTTCTCTTTCCAGAGTCGCGGTATCAGTTCCCTGATATCACGGGCCGGGTGGAGGCTGATGCGTTGGAGAACATCAACCAGGTATTTGTAGGGATCGATGCCCGCCAGCTGGCAGCTGGTGATCAGCGTCTGGAACACGGCAACATTGTCTGCGCCCTCTTCCGTCCAGCAGAACATCCAGTTCTTTCTACCCATCGGGATGCAACGAAGGCCACGTTCAAGATGATTGGTGTCTATCGCTACCGTTGGATCGTTCAGGTAAACCTGAAGCTCTTTTTCCCGCTTGTGAACATAGCCCAGTGCCTTGCTCAGAGGGTTGCTGGGAACCAGGTCAAGCCGTCTCAGCTGCTCCCGGTTCCATTCAAAGAACTGGTCAACCAGGGGTTTGGCTTTTTGTTGGCGATAATCACGCAGTGCGTCGCCTTCCAACCCCTGACGACGGATGTCATCTTCAACCTTGTACAGTGCGCCGATCTGTTTCAGGACTTCTTTGGTCGCTTCGGGTTCCGCTTTTTCTGACTTGACGAAATAACGTCGGCTGTGTGTCCAGCACTCGGCATGAGTGATCTTTGGGTATTTCGAGCAAAGGCTGGCGTAGCCGGGGTAGTATCATGGCCGTAACTTTCAATATCTTCCCAGGTCTTTGCACCACTCATGATGGCGATGATCAGGATATCGATAACCTTGTGACCACCGGCACCAGTTTTATAAGCGGCAAAAGACGTATAAAAGAAAATATCTGACATTTGATGTTTTTCTACCCTTAAAACAACATAACCCAGGAACTTTTACGTCACTGCATGGACGAATAAGGGGGGTGCCCAGTAACTTTTTGTGCACATTTCTAATGTAATGTTATGCATTACAAGATCAAGAGTCCTGTTATGATTCAGCAACCCATTCAGCAACCCATTCAGCAACCATTATCTAATACTCGACTCTAAAGTTTTAGTCTGACTATTGGGTCAAATTTGAGCAGGTCTCACTGCCGCTACTCGGACTTTAGCTGCGCAGAGTCTTCATCGTGGCAACAGGAGGCCTGCTGTACCAAGCTTGGTTGCAAAGTAATGTATTGGCAACATTCATGTGACCATGGTTATACGTATTCTTCCCTGCGCTACTCAATTTATTGATCATCTCGATCAAGCCTTACGCCGTGCTCCGCAAGCTCAGCGACTGACTACCAAGCAACGCTATTTTCTGGCATTTGTCATTTCGGCAATGATTCTGACGCAGAAGCTCTGTTGGGCAACCATGGAACGTCGAAGCCTTGGCCAATACACATCAGCCGCCTTATGGTGGATGTTTTACCGATCCGAAATTGTCTGGCATCTACTGCTACGCATCAGTGTTCTCGTCATTATTGGCCGCTATGGTTTATCAGAGGGAAATCTTCTTATTGACGACACCGGGCGCTCACGATGCAAACGAACCAAAAAGATAGGCAAGACCCACAAGATTAGGGAGAAGAAGACCAGTGGTTATGTCAACGGTCAGGAGCTGGTCTTTCTGGTTTTACAAACCCCGCTGGTGACCATTCCCATTGACTTCCGGTTCTATATGCCTGACCCGAAGATGACCGAATGGCGGAAGAAAAGAGACTTGTTGAAAAAACAGGGAGTTCCTCCAAAGGATCGACCTCCCAAGCCAAAGCCCAACAGTGAGTACCCAACAAAACAGCTACTGGCGCTGGATTTGATTCAGGCCTTCCAACGCCACTTTCCTGATATAAACGTCACCGGCATCCTGGCGGACGCTCTCTATGGTGATGCCCATTTTATGGATGGAGCTTCCTCAGTCTTCTCGGGAACACAGGTTGTTAGCCAGCTCCGTTGGAACCAGACGGTGATCTACAAAAACAAAGAAGTTAATCTGAAGACCTATTTTGACAGTTATCTCGGGCCTGGCGTTAAAAAAACTCTGGTCATACGAGGAGGAAAGGAGCAAAAGGTGACGGTATTGTCTGCCCGTCTCAAGGTCAAAGCCCATGGGCAGAAGCGATTTATTATTGCTTTGAAATACGAGGGAGAGGACGACTATCGCTATCTGGCCGCCACGGATGTTTCCTGGCGTCATGATGATATTGCCCGGCTTCACACGCTGAGGTGGTTGATCGAGGTGTTCTTTGAGGACTGGAAACTTCATGAAGGCTGGTGCAACAGAGCCTTGCAGCAAGGCATTGAAGGGTCTGAGCGTGGCGTGATCCTGAGCGTGCTGTGTGACCATATGTTGCTCCTTCATCCTGAACAATCTGCCCGCTTGGAACACAAGCAGCCTGCGCTTACCGTTGGCTGTCTGGTCGAGAAGCTCAGAATCGATGCGTTGCTGGATATCATCCGGACAGTTGTGGATTCAGAAAATCCTCAGGAGCAGTTCAAGAAGCTGACGGAGTCTCTGGAAGACTACCGGCCAGTGAGAATATCCAGCAAGCATATGGCGGGCAGGGAGCTGGGGAGAATGATGCCAACTGCTTCACTCAAGTATCGTTTACCGGAATATCAAACACTTGTGCATTAGAAACTTGAGAGTCGAGTAATAGGCCCTCCCAATGTATAGCGAAAGGAGACGAGCGTTCCTGGCTCGGCCATGCCGTTGCTGTTTGTAAAGCATTTGCGAAATCATTGATTCCAACAGAAGATCCTTGCCTCAGTTTCAATTCCCGCAGAGCAGTGGAAGATCTTGTGCGACTGGCCACAACAGCTATCTTGCCGTCGAGTTCCATCCTTTTCATAGTGAAAGATATGGCCAATGCCCGCTCCGGAAGCGGTTTGCCCGGGCCGGATGCAAAACCGGAATTACCACAGACATCAAAAGAAACCCGGGAAGAGGCTCAGGAAAAAGAACCCGGCTCGAAAGACGTACCCCTTCAACAGCCATCCACGGCCCGCTATCAAGGGAGTGAGGGAACCAAAGGGCTACTTGCCCTTGGCACGTTGGCCAGCTCTTTTCAGTATGCGAATTCGAAAGAGATTAATAATCCAGAAGACCTAGGCAAGATTGGTCGAGGAGATGTCAAATTTCCAATAGACGGCAAATATCAACAGACTGCGAATATTTATGTCAATGAAACCCATAAACTCATTGGCACATTCACCGGGGAGTACGATGGGCAGTGCTATACCATCAGCGGCCTGTCTGACTGTTTTGTTGACACTCTGGAAGGCACCATCAAGAACCTTAAATTTACTGATGCCGTTATAACTTCCAAGAAGAAGACCACCGGGTTAGTAGCCTGTAATGTGAATGGCACAGTCAGTGATATCTTGGCCGATAATGTTACTATTTCCACCTCAGGTGAGTCTGCATACGCCGGCATCGGGGGGGGAAGGCTTGAGGCTGGAGGAAAGATTGCCAACATCACAGCGGTGAGCAGCCATGTCAAAACCTCGGGTTTCGGTGCAGACGCCGGCATCGGGGGGGGAAGGGTCAAGGCTGGAGGAACGATTGCCGACACCACGGCGGTGAACTGCACGGTCACAACCTTGAATGAAAATGCAGACGCCGGCATCGGGGGGGGGGGGATGGTTGAGGCTGAAGGAAGGATTGCCTCCACCACGGCGGTGAACTGCACGGTTACAACCGAGTGGACCAATGCAAATGCCGGCATCGGGGGGGGGGGAGGTTAAAGGAACAATTGAGGACACCACGGCGGTGAACAGCAATGTCATGACCTTAGGTAAGCAAGCAAACGCCGGCATCGGGGGGGGCTTGTTAATTCTGGAAAGGTTACCAACACAGCGGCGGTGGGCAGCAATGTCACAACCTCAGGTGAGATGGCTCACGCCGGCATCGGGGGGGGGGTTCGTTTACGGTGGAGGAGGAATGGTTGCCGACACCACGGCGTGGAACTGCAGGATAAACGCGACGGGTAAGGATGCAATCGCGGGCATTGGGCGGGGGAAGGTTAGCTCCGGAGGAAAAGTTGTCGGGACCAGAGCGAAGGACAACTATGTCTCACCGTGCGATAAATGCGATAAAGAGTTTATTGGACCTATCTCGGATCAGCTTCTTTGCCAAAAAGCAGACCTGCGAGAATTAACAGCCAGTTGCTCTTCGAGAACTGAATTTCAGGATGCTTTGGGTTTTTCGTACAGTGATGTTTGCCCGGTAAACCCCACTAAAGAGCCAACAACCGCTATAGAGTCAACAACTGCTAAAGAGTCAACAACCGCTAAAGAGTCAACAACCGCTAATGTGTTACCTGCTACTACTACAAAGCCGACAGACGCTTCAGTGTCAACAACCGCTAAAGAGTCAATAGCCGCTAATGTGTATACTGCTACTACTACAGAGCCGACAGCCGCTTCAGTGTCCACAGCCGCTACGGCAGGCATTACCACAGGCCACCTAGTGGCAGCAGCGGTCGGATTGGGGATTGTCGCCTATTCAATCTATCAATGGATTACCGGTTACCGGGATGGGTTGCGTGGTCAGGAGCTGGCGAAGAAACCAGTGACTCGCGGTAAGGAACTGGCAAGCGCCGCGGTCGACTCAGTATCACAGGGTATTCAGGAAATCAGAGAACGAAGGAGGAGGCGGAGATATGTGTATTGAAAGCTTATCTTTCCCGTATGTCCAGAAAAATGCCGAATTGAACAAGTGAAAGAATTTGTAGTAGGTGTGATGGATTTGATTGCTCCTGATATTGAGCGAGTTAACGTTCTTAAAGTGAGTCTATCTTCAGCGGCACCAAATGCCAGTCAATGATCTAGTACATCATTTCAATGAGATTGACGTGTACCATCTCCGTTCATCCTGAGCGGAGTCGAAGGGTGTTTGGCATGATCTATCAAGGAAGCAAGAGTCAGGTCTCGATTCTTGTGACTGATCAATCACCCCGTTGCCAATGCATCCTAAGCTGCTTATACCAATTCCACCTTTTAAATATGAACTGCGCAGCCATTTTGAACAGTTCATAAAAATTGTTTTCAGCTTTAAGAATGGAACCTGATAATCATATTGAGGGCAAACATGGGCATTTACCGTTCTGGGGTTTATTTTGCAAGCGACAGCATCAAATCCCCCCCCATCCAAAGCCTGCCTACCGGGCTGGCCAGCAAGCCAGCCCAGGCAGAGTTACTGGCCGGTCCAGAAGTACATTTATCGGTAAAAGAATATCAAATCATCAATTGCACAGAAGAAGAACCAGTACCCCGGATGATGGCCAATGTATTGAAGATGCCTTTTGGAAAAGTAAACCATTACACGGACGTCAAATCACCTCAGGTGTCGTGCTCAGGGCCTATAGAAATGACAGGACATCTCTGAGAGCTGGCTTCTTCCTGCAAAAACTGTGCTTACAGAACATTCTGCATGACAATAAAAGAAAAAATTACCCGGGTCAGGTCATTCAGGAATTCAACCGGAAGCCAAATCGAAACAATAAGCAGACATTGGCGATAGCACGTTTCAAAGCGGACTGTTGCCTGAGGGGCCTCTCGTTGAATGGCCAGCAGGTCTCGCCGGATTCCGTGGTTAAGGATTACCTGGCAGCCAAAGCAACACTGGAGTTGGCGCGATTTAAGGAACACTGTTGTCTGAGGAGTCTGCCATTGAATGGCCAGCCAGTCACACCAGATGCAGTAGTCAAGGGTTATCAGGCCACCAAAGCAACACTGGAGCTGGCACGATTCAAAGCGGAATGCTGCCTGAGGGACTTGCCGTTAAATGGTCAGCTGGTCACACCGGATGCAGTGGTTAAGGATTATCAGGCCACCGCGGCAACACGGGAATTGGCACACTTCAAAGCCGAATGTTACCAGAGGGCTCTGGCGTTGAATGGCCAACCGGTCACCCCGGATACGGTGATTAAGGAATATGAACGGTGTGGTTGGTTACGCGATAGAGATTTTTTTATTCTCATCTGCCATTGAAGGCAAGATCTCAGTTAAGTTTAAGTATTTCCTGATTCCCAGCAATGTGGGCACACCACCGGTCGATTGCTGCTTTGCCATCAACTCCATGTAACTGGAAACTCTTTTTGCTCAGATCAATTCCGAGAATAACAACCGTAAAGGTGTTGGATCTAAGCAAACCACTGCGCAAAGAGCCAAAGGTGATGACGAACAATAGACACACGGGCGGGGCGAACTCAGTCACGACAGCGACCGATGGACGACAGGCTTCTGGTTCTCCTCCTCTGAAGAGAAGAAAAACCACTGAATAAGGTAAAAAATACCAATGGTATCGATTCTGAAAATTTCCAGCACAAGGAGTCAGAAATATATAATTTCATGTGGTTAGCTGTTTACGGCCGGGTCTGGAAAAACAGACGCCTCCCATCAATGATTCGGTGTAATGGACGGATTAACGCGTTGGTGCTTGCCAATGTGCAGCCATCAATTAACGTCAGATTTATTGCATTGTCGGGCAGGAACTTTAGCGCTGTTCACCGGTCAAAGGCGGCATGCCTAAATATGCCGTTGATAATGCTTCTACTCATCCCCCCCCGGAATACAACTCCGTCTGGTAATCCGCCGGGAGAAAAAAACACAGAGGGGGTTTCGGTGGTTCCTCTTAAACAAGTGTCGCCTTTACTGGCATTACCCGATGAAAGGCTGACTCAAATTGCTGACAGCCTGACTTTCGTCGAATTTCATCGCCTGGCTTCAACAAGCAGCCGTTTGCTTACCCTGTTCAATACCGAAGAAAAATTGAAAAAACTGTCCGCTCAATATTACGGCACTGCTTCTGACGCATACAGAAAAACAATTGAAAACAGGGATATACCTGCGGTTCCTGACCATGACATTGAGGACCCTCTATTACGGCTGGCTTACCTTCGATACGTCAGCAATAACTACCTGATTGCACAAAGCAATTCCCTGAACACCTGCGTGGCGACCTTGAGGGGGCATACCCACGGGGTGGTCTCAGTCACGGTATTGGCCGACGGGCGCCTGGCTTCCTGCTCTAATGACGCGAACATAAAGGTGTGGGATCTGAGCAGGCCCAAGGGGGAGGAATGCGTGGCGACGCTGAAAGGGCATAATACCTTTGTGAATGCTCTCACGGTATTGCCCGATGGTCGGCTGGCTTCCTGTTCTTCTGACCGGACCTTAAAGGTGTGGGATCTTAGCAGGCCCAAGGGGAAGGAATGCGTGGCGACGCTGAGAGGGCATACCAGCGCGGTGATCTTAGTCACGTTATTACCCGACGGGCGGCTGGTTTCCTGCTCAGCAGACAAGACCATAAAGGTGTGGGATCTGAGCAAGCCCAAGGGGCAGGAATGCGTGGTGACCCTGAATGAGCATACTCACTGCGTGAATTCTGTCGTGGTATTGCCCGACGGGCGGCTGGCTTCCTGCTCTATTGACCAGAGCATAAAGGTGTGGGATCTGAGCAAGCCCGAGGGGCAGGAATGCGTGGCAACGCTGAATGGGCATACCGGCAGTGTGAGATCGGTCAAGGTATTGCCCAATGGCCAACTGGCCTCCTGCTCTGATGACCAGACCATAAAGGTGTGGGATGTGAGCAAGCCCGACGGGCAGCAATGCGTGGCGACACTCAATGTGTATGCAAACTGTGTGAAATTCACGGTATTGCCCGATGGGCGGCTGGCTTCCACCTCTGCTGACGGGACCATAAAGGTGTGGGATCTGAGCAAGCCCGACGGACAGCAATGCGTATTGACGCTCAAAGGGGATACCGGTTGGCAGCTCTCAGTCACGGTATTGCCAGATGGGCGGCTGGTTTCCTGCGCTAATAAGGGGATCGTAAACGTTTGGGATCCGAACAAGCCCGACGGAGAGCAATGTGTGGCGACGCTGAAGGTGCATGCCGGGAGAGTGACATCAGTCACGGTGTTGCCCGATGGGCGGCTGGCTTCCTGCTCTGACGACAAGACCGTCCAGGTGTTGGATCTGAGCAAACCACTGCGCAAGAAGCGCAGGGTGCTGATGAGAAATAGGCGCACGGACGGGGCAAACTCAGTCACGACAACGACCGATAGACGGCAGGCTTCTGGTTCTCCCCCTCTGAAGAGAAGAAAAATCACTGAATAAGGTAAAAATGCGAGGAAGCGAGGTTCAGGTCTTGATTCCTGAATAAAGTCAAGAAAAACGAAAAGCCAGGGGAAGGCCTTTGTATTTGAATACATTCAAAATTCAAGACCTGACAATGTTTATTTCTAGCTGTGTTTAGTGCCTTGCATATCAAGAATATTCTGCATCCGGGAATCCAGTTTCTGTTTTAATTCCTGATAATCTTTATTACCTTGTGTCACGGAAAGTACATTGTCGAGAACTTCGTGTCCATCGTTTATAATCTTTTGTAATTTTTTGGCCGAAGTAATGACTGTATTCTCAGCATTTGAAATACATGCCGGGACTTGATAAGCAGTGATATTTGTTCTGATGCCAGGCAGCAGCCCGGAAGCACCATGATGGGTAGATCCCAGAATATACCCTGCATCCTTTTTGCGTTCCAGTATGCGCTCCAGTTTGTCGAATCTGGATCTGAATTGCTTCAGGGCCTGTGCTGCTGATTCATCAGTAATCGTTTGTGATGAGTCCATAATGCTGTCAAAACCAAATTTCAATTCCTTACTCCAGGCTCTCAGATCGCTGATGATTTGTTTTGCAGAGAGGGTTTTCTCGCCGTTCTCAATAGCCGCTAGTTCCAGGCCTATAAAAACAGTAGCCATTGGGATATCACTTACCTCACCGACGATATCGACATACTCTGCTGCCAAATTCGCAAGTTCTTTCATATTCTCCTGCAATTGACCCAGCCTTTGTTGTTCTGCCAATCTATGTTGTTCTGCCAGCCTTTGTTGTTCTGATAGCTGGACTGTGTTGACCTCCGACTGTGAGTTTGACCGGCCTGCGTCCTGAGCTATGGGTGTCTGAGTGTCCTTTGGGTCAGGCCGTGGCGTTGTAGTCTGAGCACGCAAGTCACCTGCAGGACTAAGAGTCACTTTCCTGCTGCCAATTTTTCTGTTCAGAGCTTGTGTTAGCCCGGATTCAGGATAGGCGTTGATGTAATTCTCGGCCTCGACGACCGAGATGGTCCTGGAATGGCCAGAGAAACAGAAAACAGCGATCAGGGCGCTCCACAATCCTTCGGTTTGGTAATTATATTGAATATTTTCAAGCCAGCTCAGCTGGACAGAGGTAGATGGCGTCATACGGTAATTTCCATAGGGTCAGTTATTTTTTGAAGGCTTTAGTACAAATTTGACCAGTAAGACCTGAGCAAGTTCATATTTAATGGCAGATCCTATGTACAATATTCTGATGACTTCGGTTCCCTGGAATTTTTGTTATGTATACTTACTCCAGTGTTAGTGAGTTTTCGTCCAAAAACGCAAGCATCTGAAAACTTTGCCAGTGTTTGCAGTGTGACATAGCTGGTAGCACACCCAACTTTATTGCGTCCATATCTGCCTTTCCTTATCAGTATTTACGTTGTTAAGGTTATTTGATATCAGATTCTGTATGAAATTCTGAATCATAGATATTTCCACTGATAGTTAGGCACTAAAGTTCTTAATAGTCTCCCTCTTTTATAAATTTTTAAGAGATTACACAGACAAAAAAGGCCAGCTCTCAAGAGAACTGGCCTTTCTGAAACATTAGATTTTAAATCATAGGTTTAGCCACCAAAATCATCCAGCAGGATGTTTTCAGACTCTACGCCCTATTCATAAACTGCACCGAATCTCGCGCACGACCACATGGATGGAGTAAATAGAGCAATGCAGGAGCCGTTGCCGGGAGAGACTGCCCCAGAAAATAGGATTTCATTTGATTAACTACACTTAATGGCCATCGCAGCTCCTTATGCTTCGCTGACAAAAATAGTAAATGATTTGTGGCAGGAAGGAACTTTTATACGAGGACGTAGTCATAGGATTAATTCAATAATCCAGTAATTCAATGAATCACTCCTGCAACTTACATTCATTCTATATTACTTTTTCTGATCATTATTCCAACAGATTAGATATCATAAACCAATCCTGCAAACTTGATGCCCGCAGACAACGGGTGTATCAATGCATGTCTGGCCAGGCACTAAACTCTCCTTTTCCTGTTTACAACAGTCAATCAGATATCTATCAAGATGAAACAGGCAAGCTTAAATCGTTGAGTGAATACAGTATTGTATCTCTGGCAGACTTCAATGCAGAGAACTCTTCTGGAACGGGTATTCCTGAGATGCCAGAATCAGTTCTTGATAAATATGTACCCTGGATCGCTGATGATAAAGTCATTAGTAATGATATATCATCAATATCAAATCCCTCCTTTGCTCAGCAGGTATGCTTATCGGTTAGTGAGCCTGGTCAAATACCTGTCAGGCATTTGAGTCCAGATGATCAGTTAACTCATCCTCATGCCGTACTGTTTAACCGACAGGATTTATTACCTGTTACTTTTGTTAACCCAATAAACCTGAACCAAACAAAAAGTGATACGCAAACGATCCCACGGAAAGAAGTTGCTGATAGTTTTCTTTTTAAGCACCAAAGAAAGCGAATACAAGAACCTGAAAAAGAGAAAGAAATGATAAATCAGCGAAAAAGGGAGCATTATAGAGAAATGATGAAAGATCCTGAAAAGAGAGAGTTGAAAAAGCAACGCCAAAGGGAGCGAATGCAAGACCCTGAAAAAAGAAAACTTGACATTCAACGCAAAAGGAAAATAAGGCAAGATCCAGAAGAAGAAAGCTGATAAATCAGCGTCAAAGGGAACTTTATAAGGAAAGAATGAAGGATCCCAAAAAAAGAAAGATAATGAATCAGTACAAAAGGGATCGAATGCAAGATCCCGAAAAAAGAAAGCTGGAAAATCAGCGCCAAAGGAAGCGGTATAGAGAAATAATGAAAGATCCTGAAAAAAGAAAGCTGAGAAATAAGCGCCAAAAGGAGCGGTATAGAGAAAGGATGAAAGATCCTGAAAAAAGGAAGCTGGCAAGTCAGCGAAGAAGGGAGCGGTATAATGCAATGCTGAAAAATCCTGAAAAAAGGAATCTGGAAAATTAACACCAAAGGGGGCGAAGGCATGATCTCGAAAAAAGAAAACTGAATGACCAGGATAGAAATCACTGTATTGTATCTGAAACGCTGGCACTCCTTCCCTGAAATAACCGGGTCTTTATTTGATCAATACATCGCTTTATTGAACCTTGGTTCAAAAGCTGGTTAACCGGGATTTCAATGACCTCAAATCCTGCTTTTTGCAACAGTGCGATTTTAAGCAGAGTCGAACCATCCCTGGTTTTGAAATCACCACCCACGTAATGAGACGGTCCCTGAACTTCAATCACCATGTTGTGATCTGGCAGTAGCAGGTCAACCGGAGGCAGTGAGTTAAGACTTTGTTCTTCTTCAATCTTCAAAGAGGGAATGCATGATTGCAGTTGATTGCGGACGATGGTTTGAGGCTTGGAAATGATTGTCGGGTAATGGGGGACCACCGGACACGCTCTCCCAAGCCAACTTGCGGCCATGGTAATGATGGATTGTTCCTCTTCATTGTCTGGGGAGGTATTTTCCAGGCGAGTAAACAGATCATCCATGTGCGTTTCAAGCACACTATTTTTATTGGCATGGCATTCCAGAGACAACCTGGCACAGCATACCATTACTCCCCAGAGAGACATTGATATCTCTTGATGAGAGAGCTGAGGGTGTTTACTGGTCCGGCAGACAAGGGATTCAAACGTGGATGTAACCACGTTCAACTCAACCAATTCCCCCAGTTTCGCCGAGGCCCACAGCAGGTTGGCGAGACCCAGGGCATTAAACTGGTCTTTCTGTGAGTTCACCCGGGGCAACAGCGCGGCCACGGCCTCATTGAGCCCTGGTATCAGCTCCTGTCCATTATCAAACAGTTTCGCCATGGCCCACAGCAGGTTGGCTATGCCCTGAGGGTTAAATTGGTCTTTCTGTGTGTTCACATGGGGCAACAGTGCGGCCACGGCCTCGTTGAACTCTGGTGTCCGCGTCTGCCCATTGTCCACCAGTTTCGCCATGGCCCACAGCAGGTTGGCGATATTTTGAGGAATAAATTGGTCTTTCTGCGCGCTCACGAAGGGCAACAGCGCGGTCACGGCTTCTTGGAACTCAGGTGTTTGCTCCTGCCCGTTGTCTACCAGTTTCGCCAGGGCCCACAGCAGGTTGGCGATAGCCTGGGCATTGAATTGGTCTTTCTGTGTGTTCACCCGAAGCAATAGCGCAGCCACAGCCTCTTTACGTTCTGGTGTCCGCTCCTGCCCGTTGTCTACCAGTTTCGCCAGGGCCCACAGCAGGTTGGTAATACTCTGGGCATTAAACTGGTCTTTCTGTGCGTTCACGAAGGGCAACAGCGTGGCTTCAGCCTCGCTGAGTTCTGGTGCCCACTCCTGACCAATGTCCACCAGTTTCGCCATGGCCCACAGCAGGTTGGCGATACCCTGAGCTTTAAATTGGCCTTTCTGTACGCTCACGCAGGGCAAAAGCGCGGCCACGGCATCGTTGAACCCGGGTGTTCGCTCCTGACCGTTGTCCACCAGTTTCGCCATAGCCCACAGCAAGTTGGCAATTTCCTGGCGTGTAAAGTGAGCTTTCTGTGCGTTGATGGTGGGCAATAGCGCGGCTACGGCATCGTTGAGCCCTGGTGTCCTCTCCTGCCCGTTGTCCACCAGCTTTGCCATAGCCCACAGCAGGTTGGCGATATGCTGAGGAATAAATTGGTCTTTCTGTGCGTTTACCAGGGGCAACAGCGTGGCCACGGCATCGTTGAGCCCTGGTGTCCGCTCCTGCCCGTCAGACACCAGTTTCGCCAGGGCCCACAGCAGGTTGGCGATCTGCTGAGGATTCAATTGGTCTTTCTGTGCGTTCACCTGGGGCAGCAGCACGGCTACAGCCTCATTTAGCTCCGGTGTCTGTTCCTGCCCGTTGTTCACCAGCTTCGCCATGGCCCATAGCAGGTTGGCGATCTGCTGAGGAATAAACTGGTCTTTCTGTGCATTCACTCGCAGCAACAGCCCGGCCACGGCCTCCTTGATATCGGGTGTCTGCTTCTGCCCGTTGTCCACCAGCTTCGCAATGGCCCACATCAGGTTGGCGATACCCTGTGGTTTAAAGTTGGCTTTCTGTGCGTTCACCAAGGGCAATAGCGCGGCCACGGCCTCGTTGAGTTCTGGTCTTCGCTTCTGTCCGTTGTCCACCAGTTTCGCCATGGCCCACAGCAGGTTGGCAATTTCCTGTGATTTAAAGTTAGCTGTCTGTGCGTTCACGTTGGGCAACAGTGCGGCCAAAGCTTTGTTGAGCGTTGGTGTCAGCTCCTGCCCGTTTTCCACCAGTTTCGCCAGGGCCCACACCAGGTTGGCGATACCCCGGGCATTGAATTGATCTTTCAGTGTGTTCACGTGGGGCAAGAGCGCGGCCAAGGCCTCTTTGAGCCCTGGTGCCCGCTTCTGGCCGTTGTTCACCAGTTTCGCCATGGACCACAGCAGGTTGGCGATATCCTGGGCATTAAATTGGTCTTTCTGTACCTTCACGCAGGGCAACAGCGCAGCCACGCCCCCTTTGAGCTCTGGTGTCTGCTCCTGCCCATTGTCTACCAGTTTCGCCATGGCCCACAGCAGGTTGGCGATACCCTGTGGCTTAAAGTTAGCTTTCTGTGCCGTCACGCAGGGCAACAGCGCAGCCAGGGTCTCTTTGAGCCTTGGTGTTTGCTCCTGCCCGTTTTCCACCAGTTTCGCCATGGCCCACAGCAGGCTGGAAATTTCCTGTGGTTTAAAGTTAGCTGTCTGTGCGTTCACGAGGGGCAACAGCGCGGCAACGGCGCGTTTGATCTCTGATGCCCACTCCTGCCCGTTGTTCTCCAGTTTCACCATGGCCCACAGCAGGTTGGTGATACCCTGAGGTTTAAAGTCAGCTTCTTGTGTCACGTGGGGCAGCAGCGCGGCCACGGCCTCTTTAAACTCTGGTGTCCGCTTCAGCCCGTTGTCCAGCAGTTTCACCATCGCCCACATCATGTTGGCGATATTCTGAGGAATAAATTGGTCATTCTGTGCGCTCACGTGGGGCAACAACGCGGTCACAGCCTGTTTGAGTTCTGGTGTCAGCTCCTGCCCATTGTCCACCAGTTTCGCCATGGCCCACACCAGGTTGGCGACTCCACGGGCATCAATATCCCTGGCTTCAGGTTTTTGGTTGCACTTGAATATTACTACATCAAGTAGCGCTGACAATAAGGCAACTTGGGTACGTTTAAAACGCTCATCCATGGGTTTATGAGGGGTAAAAACACCTGCTGAGGTCAATGAATGAAATGTTGTCGTCAGGCTTAGCCAATTCCAGCTCCGCGTTACTGTAAAATTTTGCAGCAGACGTATCAGCTGGCTTTGTTCATCCCGATTTAAAGGTCTTTTAACAACTGACGTGTATTTTTTAATTGAACTGGCGTATCGACCATGATTTCTCCCATCATAACGATGACCGAAATGATCAGATTTACTCACCAGATCAGCCATTATTTCCTGTTTGATGAGGGCATTAAAATCTTGAGCAGGGTTGACCAAACGGCACTGTAGATGTTGAGAAGAGCGTACACCAGAAGAATGGTAAAATTCATTACGCCCGGTGCGGGGGGGGGATTATTCCATTGTCTGACTGTGGCATATCTATATCGCCCATGCCTTGAAGAAGCGGCATGGTCATCCGGTCGGTTGTAATCATTGTTTGATCTTGCATATTTACCACTGATACCACCAGAACTTCTATCCATAATTATATTTCATTGATTCATGAAAATATAAAAAGCAGACTGTTGTGCGGTTCATAAGTTCATTTTGCTGAAATGTTTATCCGCTACCCTGGCAACGGTCGTGCCACCGTGTATAAGGAGCTGTCCTGAAATAACTTAGATATTTCTATAGACGCTACCTGCTACCCGCCGCCCGCTTCCCGAAAAGCTGGAACCACTTGTGCTTTTGCGGGCAGCGGGTGGCGGGAAGCGGGCGGCGGCATTTTCTCAGTCTGAATAAAATGATGAAGTTATTCCGGGACAATTCCTAAGTAGGGGTCGAATCAGCGTTTTTTTCTTTTTTCCCAGGCTTGGGACCAAGCGGGTCGGGCAAAAGATCATATTCTTTTTTCAGGTATTCTTGCAGCTGAGTCCGGTGATGATCCTTCGCCCGATTTATCAGGGGAATGTAGTCACCACGGGTTCGTATGTAACCGCCCTCCTGGAGCAATTCCTGAACCAGTTTGATGCTTCCGCCCATGGCCGCTGCCGAGATGAGGGTTTCATGCTTTGTGCTGTTTTTTTCAAAGGTTGCCCCTGCACGGCGCAAGTCATTGACCAACTCGTAGTGACCGGCCGAGGCCGCGGCCCAGATCGGGGTGAGGCTGCCGACACTGTTGGCATTCACATCCGCACCCAGTTCGAGCAAGTACTTGACCAGATTGCGGTCACCGGCCAGGGCCGCAGCAAGAATCGGGGTCCCATAGCCGGTACTGTTGGCATTCAGATCCGCACCCTGTTCGAGCAAGTACTTAACCAGCTCATGGTCACCAGCTCGGGCCGCAACCCAGATCGGAGTATCGTATCCTGAACTGAATGCATTGACGTTAGCACCCTTTGCAACCAGAAAACTCACAATATCACGGTGGCCTTTTTTGGCTGCAATCCACATCGGGGTGTTACGGCCTGTTTTGCAACCGTCAAGGTCAGCACCGTTCTCAACCAGTAATGTCACTATATCAAGGTGTTTCGAACTGGCTGCCAGGTACAGGGGAATGTTAAAGCTTTTCATAGAGCCGTTGACGTTTACACCGTGTTCAATAAAGTACTTCACTACGTCAATGTGCCCCCCAACGATGGCTGCATCGATCGGGGTGTCGCAGTTTATGCAGATATCTTCACTGACGCCTGCCTGATGCAGGTAGCTTACAACGTCAACATGGCCATATTTGGCTGCTTCCATGATCGGTGATGCAAAGAGCTTGTCGGTCCTTGCGCCTTTCTCATGGAGGTAGCGCACCAGCTCAAGATGACCCTCCCCGGCTGCTGCGGCAATGGGGCATGCATGTACCTTCCAGTTCATATTGATATCCGCGCCCTGATCAAGCAAGGCTTCCACGGCCTCCTTGTTGCCAGCTCGGGCTGCCTCAACCAGTTGCTCGCTCAGCTTTTTCTGTTGCTCGCTCAACGCTTTGGAGGTGGTCAGGGCGGACGACATCATGGGCTCGACAATTTTTTCCGGTACGATCATCTTTCTTGTTTTTTTACCCGTTGCGGGCTGGCTGGAATGTTCAACCGGGAGTGGTGTTGCGCGTTTTGCTGCCGTTTTTTTGCGTTTGCTTTTTTTGTCATCGGCCTGAGCAGGTGCCGGAGATGAAGAGCTGGCAGCAGTCGTGTGTTCACCTCTGATATTCATGGTCTTGAAACCTCTGTTTGTATTTACTTAAACAAGACAATCAAATTTTGTTTTTTATCCCGGTCAAGCAAAAAAAGCCTGTCGCTCGGCCGATCCCGAGGATTTATTGAAGAGTGATCTTTGTTAAGACATAAGTAGTTAACCAAATGAAATCATAAATCTTGAATTGCTTCAAAAGATAGAACCAAGCCAGTTGAAGTCTAATAACCAGAACCAGCTGAACAAGCATGAATTAAGACAAAAAAAGTAACAAACCGTTCATTAATTGCTCACAGCTCCGGACTTGAAGGTCTCCCTTACCCGGCTCTTCCTATCCAACCGCTGACACACAGCCCGGTCTTTCCCTGGCGATAATCCCTGCCTTCCAAAATATCTCTGCTACGCTTCTCCTGCCTTCCCATGGTCATCCACCATTAGTCAGGAGATCTGATGAATACTGCTATTTCGCCAGCCCCTGCAGTCCCTTTCGTTTTGAATGATTCCTGCCCCGTGTGCCTGCAGACATTTGCTGATCAACAAGAAATCACCGTTGCCACTTGTCAGCATCGATATCATGAACAGTGCATCACTCCCTGGCTGAACAACTCTAAAGGGATTGCCCAGCGCAGTGTCGATGTTGTGCAGCAGGTACCTGGTCATGGCAGTGCAGCGGAATCACTGCTTGACCAGGCCGCTGTTCTTGATGAACCCCTGCAATGCTGTCGTTCCGGGGATATGGAGGCGTTGTCTGGCTGGCTGGATCGGGAGCCCATGCTGGCCCGCCAGAGCTTTAACTCAGCATTTTACGGCGGCCATGTCACGCTGCTGCACATTGCTGCCCAGACGGGCAATGAGGCGTGTGTACAGATGCTTGTTAACCATAATTCCAATGTCAATGCCGTCTCCTCTGCCGGCGTGACACCCCTGCACTTTGCCGCAGGATATGGCCACGAGCAGTGTGTCAAAACATTGGTCAATAATGGTGCCAATATGAATATCCGGGACAGAATAGGCAGAACCCCCCTGCACACTGCTGCCCTGCATGGTCAAGTGACGTGTGTGGAGCGTTTTCTTGAATTCAGGGCGATTGGCAATGAAATTGACCTGTTTGGCACTACCCCCCTGCATCTCGCAGCCATGATGGGGCATGATGCCTGTGTGGCAGCCATACTCTTCACCGGACGCAGAGAGAAGAACGGTGAGAGGAGTTGGGTGAAGTATGAAGAGAATATAGATGCCACCTGTAATCATCATCATACGGCACTGCATCTTGCCGTTCTTAATGGTCATGACAAGTGTGCTCAAATCCTGCTTGATCATGGTGCCAATGTGAACGCCATTCTGAACAAGGGCAAGACACTCTTGCATGTTCTCACCCGCAGTGGCCCCATCGATTTCTTGCAAGTGCTCCTTGATCAAGGGCTGGATGTCAATGCCAAAGACGACAATGGACAGACAGCCCTGCACATTGCCGCCCTTGGTGGCGGTGTGAATTTTATGGAACTGTTGCTCAATCGCAATGTCAACCTGCTTGACGCCAGGGACAACGACGGCTCTACTGCCCTGCACCTGGCAGCCCTGGCTGGCAAGGCCCGGTGTGTGGAATTACTGCTGAACCGGCAGGCAAACGTCAACTGCCAAAACAACAGGAACCTGTCACCCCTGAGCAACGCTGCTCATCAAGGGTATCCAGAGTGTATAAAACTTTTACTGGCTCATGGTGCCGGGTTTCTTGAAGCCAGCACCATCCTTGGCTGGTCGCCACTGCACAGTGCTGCTGACAATGGGCATGTTGAATGTGTGGAGCTTTTGCTTGGTGCCGGGCATAACGTCAATGCGGTCAACCGTGACGGTATAACCGCTCTGCACCGGGCCACCCAGACTCCCCAGCGGAATTCCGTGGACATCCTGATCAGGCATGGTGCCAATATCCATGCCCTCACAGAGGGCCACAATACCCCCCTCCATAATACGACCCTGTTCGACAGTGTGGAGTATCTGCAGACCTTGATCAGGCTGGGGGCTGATATCAATGCCAGGACTCTTTATGGCTTGACGCCTCTGCATATTGCTGCCCGGGAAGGGAGTGTGAAATGTATGAAAGTCTTGCTTGAGCATCAGGCGCTGATCATAAGCTCGCAACGCGGAGGGGGATGGACGCCCCAGCATTTTGCCAGCAAATATGGTCACAGCGAATGCCTTCGGTTGCTGTTGATGGACAAAAGGACGAGCATTAATCCAAAGGATAAGATGGGCCATACCCCCCTGCATATCGCTGCCCAGTTTGGCAGGATTCCCTGTATGACTGTACTGTTGAATCACAAAGACTCGGTGCATATCAATGCCAGGAGTAATAAAAAATTGAGCCCCTTGCATATAGCCGCACAGTTGGGCCAGTTGGAAAGTGTCGAGCTTCTTTTGGCTTACAAAGCGGATATCAACTTCAAGAATAAACGTAGCCAGACTCCCCTGCACCTGGCCACCATAAGCGATCAGAGGCAGTGTGTGCAGGTTCTGGTCGACAACAATGCCGATATCACTACCCTGGATGATAACAACTACTCACCCCTATGCCACGCTGTCCGCCTTGGTTATACCGCATGCATGGAGCTGTTGCTTGATGCGATGGAAAAGACTGGAATTTCCCTCAGTCAGTTGCAGGGAGGGATATCTCTTTTGCATATCGCTGCCCAGTGTGGCCAGATCGACTGTGCCCAGATCCTGGTTAACAAAGGGATAGATGTTAATAACAGGTCGGCTGCAGGCTTTACGCCCCTGCACATGGCCATAAAGAAAGACAAGGTAGAAAGTGCACAATTCCTGCTCCATATCGGGGCAAATATCCATGCGACCACCAGCACAGACGAGACGGTGCTGCATGTTGCGGTTAAGGGAAATGCCGTTGGGTCTTTGCCCGTCCTGATCGATAGCGGTGCTGATATCCATGCCAGGGATTGCCATGGCCAGACACCCCTGGAGCTGGCCAGGAAGAAACAACGTAAGCAGCTGATCTTGATGCTCGAGAAGGCAGAACAATTCCTGGGCCAAAATCCTGACCATGATGAAGGGCAATTGTCGTGCATTGATGCATTGAGTAGTGGTCTATGACCGTGGTGTATGAAGCGCTTTCAGGCCCAACCCTCATCGTCGCTGGCTTGTTCAATCCAGTCCATGGTGTCGTGTTCCAGTTTATCGGACTTGAGCACGGCAGATTGTCGCTGACACTCCAGATCGAAGCCCTTGCCCCGTGTATCAGGAACCCGGATCTGTAAAGGGCGCAAACCAGCCTGGCGCAATGTTTCTCTGTGACTTTCTACACGTTTCCAGGTGGTTTTGGACTGGTTAATATTGGTAGACATAACGCCTCCGTGGCTAAGTTTTCATAATGGTGGTTATGTCACATGCAACGTAGCAGGCAGGGCATTAAGGTCAAGTTACTGAAAAAGACGAACCACCGAAACATCCGGATCCCGACTGGCACCAGCATCCCTCAGAGCCTGCAGGTACTCATCCCACATCGCTTCTTTGTTATGACACAGCTCATGGAGGTAGCCCCAGTCATAAATCCCACTGTTATGCCCATCATCAAACACCAACTTGATGGCGTATTGGCCAACCATTTCCACGCCGGTGATGGCCACATTCAGTTTACCGGTCTGCAAAACAGGGTTGCCATGACCACGAACCTCGGCAGATGGGCTTAATACCCGGAGAAACTCCGCTTCCAGCTGGAACGTGTCATGACCAAACTGAATCTCCAGGGTTTTGGAGCGTTTATGCAGTTTAATGGCGGAAGGAATTGGGGTAGTCATTTTCGGGCGGGGGTTCCACTCATAGAAAAGAGTAAGAGAGTGAAAGGAGTGACCAACTGACCACTCCCTATCAAACATCAGAGGATATAACGACTCAGGTCTTCATCCTGAACCAGTTCACCCAGGTGTTTATCAACATAAGCCGCATCAATCTTCAGTGGCGCGCCATCCTGGGCAGAGGCCAGATCTGCTGCACCAAAGGACACTTCTTCCAGCAGACGCTCCATCACTGTATGGAGACGGCGGGCACCGATATTCTCCGTACGTTCATTCACCTGCCAGGAAACCTCCGCCAGGCGGCGAATGGCATCCTCGGCAAACTCGATATTGAGCGACTCTGTGGCCATCAGCGCCTGGTATTGTTCCGTCAGAGACGCATCCGGCTCGGTCAGAATACGCATAAAGTCTTCAGAGGAGAGCGCTTTCAGTTCAACACGGATGGGCAGACGTCCCTGCAGCTCCGGAATCAGATCGGAAGGCTTGGCCAGATGGAACGCACCGGAGGCAATAAACAGAATGTGATCTGTCTTCACCATGCCGTATTTGGTAGAAACGGTACAACCTTTGATCAATGGCAGCAGGTCACGCTGCACACCTTCACGGGAGACATCGGCATTGGAAGCCCCGGAGCGCTTGGCCACTTTGTCAATTTCGTCAATAAAGACGATACCGTTCTGCTCAACAGCATCAACCGCCTTGGTCTTGAGCTCGTCTTCATTAACCAGCTTGGCTGCTTCTTCCTCCTGAACCAGACGCATGGCATCCTTGACTTTCAGCTTCCGTTTTTTGGATTTGCCGGTATTCAGGTTCGAGAACATGTTCTGCAGCTGGCTGGTCATCTCTTCCATGCCAGGAGGAGCCATGATTTCAACACCCATGGCCGCTTCACGCACATCAATCTCAATCTCTTTATCGTCCAGGTCACCTTCACGGAGTTTTTTGCGGAACACCTGACGGGTTGAGTTGTCCTGGGGCTGAGACGACTCTTCACCAAAAGAACGGGGAGGCGGCAGCAGGGCATCCAGAATGCGCTCTTCAGCGGCATCCAGCGCACGGTGACGAACGCGCTCCATCTCCATCTCACGGAGCATTTTGATGGCAGCATCCATCAGGTCACGGACAATGGACTCGACATCGCGGCCCACATAACCCACTTCGGTAAACTTGGTGGCTTCCACCTTGATAAACGGTGCATTGGCCAGTTTGGCCAGACGACGGGCAATCTCGGTTTTACCAACGCCGGTGGGGCCGATCATCAGAATATTTTTCGGGCTGATCTCGTTACGCAGATCTTCATTCAACTGCATTCTGCGCCAGCGGTTACGAAGGGCAATGGCTACAGCGCGTTTGGCCTCGTCCTGGCCAATAATATGTTTGTCCAGCTCATGGACAATTTCACGGGGTGTCATATCTGACATATCAGAAACTCGTTAGATCGCTATTGTTTCAAGCTGCAGGAAGCTCTTCGATGACTTGGTTTGAGTTGGTGTAGACACAGATATCTGCGGCGATACCCAGACTCTTTTCAACGATATCCCGGGCACCCATTTCTGTGTTGTGAAACAGTGCCTTGGCAGCTGCCTGGGCATAAAAACCACCGGAACCGATGGCCAGGATGCCATCTTCCGTCTCCATGACATCGCCATTACCAGTGATGATCAGAGAGGCCGTGGCATCAGCAACAATCAGCATGGCTTCCAGACGTTGCAGGGCCCGCTCGGTTCGCCACTCTTTGGCCAGCTCAACCGCTGATTTGGTCAGTCGTCCCTGGTGTTTTTCCAGCTGGGCTTCAAAACGCTCAAACAGAGTGAAGGCATCAGCGGTACCACCGGCAAACCCGGCAATCACTTTACCTTTATGCAGTCGGCGTACTTTGTGGGCGTTGCCCTTGATTACGGCATCACCCAGCGAAACCTGGCCATCACCACCGATCACGACACTGCCGCCACGACGCACCGACAGAATAGTTGTGCCACGATACTGTTCCAAGGCTCGCTCCTTAATAAAAAACGGATAACAGTGCCTTATATGGGGCAGGGAAATAAATTATCAAGAGGGGCGGAAGAGAAAACCCGCCCGCAATGGTGCTTTTTCTATTTCAACTGTAACAAAAGACTATCAATGTTTTTGCTGGCCAGCACTTCCTGGGCATTGTGCAGTGAGGCCCGGTCGGTAAATGGTCCCAGCTGCACCCGGTGCCAGGTTTCCCCTGTGCCAACACTGACTTTCTCGACTTTGGGAGTCAAACCTTCCAGCAGCAATTGCGCCCTGAGTCGCTCGGCATCCTTGTCGCTGCGGAAAGAACCGGCCTGCAGAAGATATTTTTTAGCGCTGGCTGCCGGTTTCTGATCCGGCTTACTCTCTGTTTTTCTGGCAGAGACCGGTTCCGGTTTCAGTTCCGGCTCCGCAATGGATACCGTCACTTCCGACTCGGGCAGCAGGGTATAAAAATCAAACACCGGCTGATTATCTTTTTTCTGTTCATCCCCGGACGATGACTGGACCTGCCCGGCGACGCTGCGCACATCTTTGACAGAGGGCGTCAGCCCTGCCAGAAAAGCAGCAAACACACCAATAACCAGACCTGCCAGCAGCCAGGCCCAGTTGGGCAGAGACACACCTGATTTACCGGCATTGGTCGATTTACTGGCTCCCCGCCTGCTATTGTTTGATCTGGATGTCATATCTCTCAACTTATCTATTGTCAGGTCTGTGTTTGTCCGGCTGTTTATGAACACACCCGGATAAAGATACCATTTTCTCCAGCCTCACTGGTATAAGTTCAAGCACAGCGATTGCTTCTATTGAGACAAATGGCCTTTTTCGATAGCATTCCCGCCATTTAAATTCCAGCGAGTTTTAACCAAGGACTCATGCATGAATATTCTCAAGCTGCTTGAAGACAAAGTCATCAAAGCGCTTATTGCTGCGGATGCTCCGGAGGAGACCCCGGCCATGGTTCGTCCCGGCGCACGGGCAAACTTTGGTGATTACCAGTGCAACGCCGTAATGGCTGCGGCCAAAAAAATGGGGATGAACCCACGGGAACTGGCACAAAAAGTGATCGACAATCTGGACCTTGATGGCATTGCCAGCAAGGTTGACATTGCCGGACCCGGTTTCATCAACATTCATCTCGCTCCCCAATGGCTGGCCAGCAGTCTTCAGTCTGCCGTCCACGATCCCCGGGCCGGTGTTGCACAGACCGACAACAGGCAAACCGTGGTGGTTGATTACTCAGCGCCGAACGTTGCCAAAGAGATGCACGTTGGCCACCTGCGCTCCACCATTATCGGTGACTCAACCGCCAGAACCCTGGAGTTTCTCGGACACAAGGTAATCCGCCAGAACCACCTGGGGGACTGGGGTACGCAATTTGGCATGCTGATCGCCCACCTGGAAGAACTGGAGAAAGAGAACCAGGAAGCCATGAGCATGGAGCTTTCTGACCTGGAAACGTTCTATCGCGAAGCCAAGAAGCATTTTGATGACAACCCGGACTTCGCCACCCGCGCCAGAAGCTATGTGGTCCGCCTGCAGGCCGGCGACGAGTACTGCCTGAAGCTGTGGAAAAAACTGGTGGATACCACCCTGTCACACAACCAGGATACCTACGACCGCCTGAATGTCTCACTGACCGCTGCTGATGTGATGGGTGAAAGCGCCTATAACGACAGCCTGCCCGTGATTATCCAGCTGCTGGATGAACAGGGACTGTTAAGCGAAGACAGCGGTGCCAGGGTTGTCTTTCTGGATGAGTTCAAAAACAAGGATGGCGACCCAATGGGCGTCATCGTCGAGAAGTCCGGAGGTGGTTTCCTTTACACGACCACCGACCTGGCGGCGATCCGTCACCGCTGCCATACCCTGAACGCCGATCGCGTTCTCTATTACGTAGATGCACGCCAGGGACAGCATTTCGACCAGGTATTCACCATTGCCCGCAAGGCAGGATTTGCGTCTGGCCACGCGTCACTGGAACACCACGCCTTTGGCATGATGCTGGGCAAAGATGGCAAACCGTTCAAGACCCGTGCCGGCACCACCATCAAGCTGGCAGACCTTCTGGACGAGGCGGAAGAACGCGCAGCAGCCCTGATTGCCAGTAAATCCGGCGACCTTTCAGAAGAGCAGAAGGTGAATGTGATCCGCTCTGTGGCCATTGGCTCGGTAAAATATGCGGACCTTTCCAAAAACCGGACCAGCGACTATGTTTTTGACTGGGATAACATGCTGGCCTTTGAGGGCAATACCGCACCTTACCTGCTCTATGCCTACACCCGGATCATGAGCATCTTCCGCAAGGCCGGTATCAGCGAGTCTGACCTCACTGGTGATATCCTGCTTGAGAACGATGCTGAACGGGAGCTGGCCCTGCTGCTGTGCCGCTTCAGCGAAACCATTGAATCCGTTGCCAGAGAAGGCCTGCCACATCAGCTTTGCGCCTATCTGTATGACATCTCCGGTGCCTTTATGAAGTTCTATGAAGCATGCCCGGTGAACAGGGAAGGCGTTTCTGAAGACCTGCGCAACAGCCGCTTGCAGATCTGCGCCCTGACCGCCAGAACCCTGAAGCTGGGTCTTGGCCTGCTGGGCATTGAAACCGTCGAGCAGATGTAATAATACCCGCCTGACACCCAATGTCAGGCCCTCTATCGCCTTATTTGCAATTATTTTGCCCAATTAGCCAACATTGGCGGAACTTTTCCGAAACCTCATAGTCTAGAACAATAGTTCAAAAGAATTTTAATAAGGAGGTCAACCATGAGTGGTTCTGCCATAACAAACGGAATAGTCCGATTTACCAAAAGGCTTATCGGTTCTTCCGAGCCCGTGTCTCGACCCTTAGCCATGTATATAGCTGGACGTATTGGCGGAGGTATAACTGTGCAGTTTGGCCCCAGGGCTGTTAAAGCTGTTGTCGACTATACAGTTACTGGCTTTTTTGCAAAGCGGCTTTGCTGTCTATCAGCAAATGCGTTTTTGGGCCCATACTATTACCCTGCCGGCCAGGTGATATTTTCCGGCCTTGCAGCAGTAAGCCCCGGGCCTGTAACGATTGCCGATAAAATTACTCCATACTTCTACCATCAGCGTTATCTGGCCGAGCTTGACAAAAGCGACTTTGACCCGACGCGATTGGAAGCTGAAGATGTGGAACTTGAAGGAGTGGAAGAGGGCTATGTAAATTACACCTACGAGTCCCTCCCTGTTGATGAGTCTACTTACTGTTTCTTCAACAAGGAAGATGCTGAAGGCATGCCACCCTTGCTTCCCCTCAATGGCAAGCCTGAGTTTGAAATGGAGGTATTCAAAACGGTCGAAACAGATGCTTCCGGGGATGATAATGCTGCACTGTAGCCAAAATATGGATCATCAGCCTATTACCGGGCTTGATGATCCATTCCGTTTTTCGGTATTTAACGCTAAGACTCCAGCAGAAATGTCACCGGCCCATCATTGAGCAGGGAGACTTTCATATCTGCACCAAAGCGGCCGGTGGCAACATTGTGATGCAGAGCTTCAGCCCGCTCAACAAAGTAGTGATATAGCTTTTCTCCCTGCTCAGGAGAGGCTCCGGCGCTGAAACCCGGGCGCAATCCTTTACGGGTATCCGCAACCAGGGTGAACTGGGAAACAATAAGCAGGCCGCCCCCCACATCGCGCAAACCAAGGTTCATCCTGCCCTGATCATCACTGAAAATTCGATATTTCAACACTTTATCCAGCAGTTTATCCGCCAGAGCCAGGTCATCCCCTTTTTCGACACCCAGCAACAGAAGAATGCCGGAACCGATTTCTCCGACCGTTTCCCCATCCACCACCACGCTGGCATGACTGACCCGCTGAATCAAAACTTTCATCGATGCATCTCGAGTTGTTTTTCCAATATGCTCTTATGGAGCCAATCTTCGGGCAAAATCATCCGTTGCCCTGACCAGTGCATCCACAATGCCCGGCTCACAGGAAGCGTGACCGGCATCCCGGATAATCTGCAAATCTGCTTGCGGCCAGTGATCCGCAAGCGCCTGCGCATTATCCAGCGGACAGATCATGTCATAACGCCCATGCACGATCACGCCGGGAATGGCTGATATCAGATTCATCTTCTCGATAATCTGATTCGGGTTAATGAAGGACTTATGTTTAAAGTAATGACATTCTATCCGCGAAAGGGATAAGGCCAGGTGTGGATCAGCAAAGTGATCCACCAGTTCATGGTTGGGTCGCAGAGTTGCCGTATTGCCCTCCCACAAAGACCAGTGCTTGGCAGCATTCATTCTGGCCAGTTCATCCTCGCCAAACAGCCGCTGATAATAAGCTTCCAGAAGATCACCTCGTTCACCTTCCGGTATCAGCTCCAGAAAGTGCGCCCAGTGATCCGGAAATACTCTGCTGGCTCCCTCTTTATAAAGCCAGTCAAGATCCTGTTGCCGGGAAAGAAAAACTCCCCTGAGAACCAGTCCTGACACACGCTTCGGGTGCGCCTGAGCATACAGCAACGAAAGTGTTGAGCCCCAGGAGCCGCCAAACACCAGCCACCGCTCAACGCCCAGGTTTTCACGAATCAACTCCATGTCTTCAATCAGTGCAGTGGTATTATTGTGATCCAGTTCAGCATGAGGCTGGAGCGGCCACTCCCCCTCTGATCAAAAAGAATAATCCGATACTTTTCCGGATCAAAAAAACGGCGATCCTGCTCTGTACAACCGGCACCCGGTCCACCATGCACGAAAAGAACCGGTAGCCCATCCTGAGAACCACACTCTTCAATGTATATCTCATGAATATCATCAACTTGCAGGTGCCGGGTAGCGTAGGGCTTGATGGCAGGATACAGGGTGCGCATGGAAAATCCTTTCAGGAAAACACCAGAACAATGCCTAACCTTAACCTTAAACGGTTATTGCGGCAAAGGGCACGTCGTCACTTTTAAAAACATAACTTGAACTAATTCGGCGGCAACCTGTCTGAGACTTAGAACATAAACATCCTCTACTGATAACACCACGCCATTCAGCTACGTACACCGACCTCTCAGGAGAGGGTAATAAAACAGCAACAGCCCGAAGAATATGAAATACCAACCTGGAAAAGTAATTAAAACAATTGTGGTCTTTTTGATCATCCTAATGGCAATACCCGCCAGAGCATCCCGGTACTTCTCTGATGATGATCAAATAATGATTCAGCAATGGGTAGCCAGGACGGGCTTTAAGATTTACTCAACCAATCCTGAAACCCAACAGCATGATCGCTGGCAATATACCCTGACGGCTTTACAAGCCCTGCATACCTGTCGACCCGAACAATTTTATCACTATCTTTCACAACTGCTTATTTCGGCGGGCAGAACGGCGGATGGTGAGCTGCAGCAACTGCTTCAGCCAGCATTGAATCTAAATAAAAAAGAGAAAAACGTCTTTGAAACGTTCATCCATGAGCAGAGCAAGGATGACCTCGCGGCTTGGTTAAGCCATCACACGGAACTGGATAAGCATCTCGTCCGTGATGACGAACTCTATAACAAGCTGTTTGAACTATTAACCAGAACCACCATTAGCAACACCCGGGTTTGCCCTGAAATGTTAATGCTGGAGAACTTCAAGAGGGTTAAGGAGAAGCGGCATGCGGTTTTGCAATGCATCGCCCTGTCAGCAAATCTGTATATTGTTGATATCGATATCAGCCACAACCGAATAGCCACCAGCAAAATACTGGGTCCGGGGCCCATCAGCACCGATCTGACGTCCTCGCCAGCAGTGGTTCTGGACAATAGTGAAGACCTGTTTGCAACCATTCCTGAACTCTACGACAACCCGCACATCAACCCGGTCATATTACTCACCTCACCGTTGGAATACGGTTTTCTGGTCTCTCACCGACTGAGCCAGAAAAGCAACAGGCCCCCGGTATCTCCCCTGACAACGTCCGACATTGAACAAATGCGACAGCGCTACAAGGCAAATAAAAACAAACGGGTTAAACATGAAAAGAAAAGACACTTTTTAGCGGAAGGAAAACGTAACCCTCACTTTCTGGAAGGCTGGATAGCATCACCGGGTTATACCTTTGTGGCATGCCTTGTTATTGCAGCGATTATTACTCAGCTAACGACCACAGTCCCATACCCCGGCAACCCCTGGTTAGGGCCATAAGAAACCCCACACTAAGTGGGGTTTTGCATACAGTATTGCAGTTATTCGCCAGTATTACTTCGAACGACTTGCACGCTTACGCTCATGTTCCTTCAGGAACTTTTTGCGAATACGGATATGGTTGGGCGTCACCTCAACCAGCTCATCGTCATCAATAAACTCCAGGGCCTGTTCCAGAGAGTGGCGAACCGGCGGTGTCAGAATGATGTTCTCATCGGTACCTGCGGCACGAATGTTCGTCAGCTGCTTGGCTTTGGTGGGGTTTACCGTCAAATCGTTATCGCGACTGTGCAGACCGATAATCTGGCCTTCATAAACATCAACGTTGGGGTTAATGAACAGACGGCCACGCTCCTGCAAGCTGAACAACGCATAAGCCAGCACCTTGCCATTCACCATGGAGATAAGAACCCCGTTGTTGCGCTGGCCAACTTCCCCACCCTTGACTTCACCGTAGTGATCGAAGATGGAGGTCAGGATACCGCTGCCTGAAGTCATGGTCAGGAACTGCGAACGGAAACCGATCAGACCACGGGCCGGCATAATGAAGTCAAGACGCACACGGCCTTTGCCATCCGGCACCATATCTTTCAGTTCAGCACGACGCTGGCCAAGCTCTTCCATCACCGGTCCCTGGTGCTGTTCTTCAATGTCCACCACCACGTGCTCAAAGGGCTCCTGCTTAACGCCGTCAATTTCCTTGACCACCACCTGTGGACGGGAAACCGCCAGCTCAAACCCTTCCCGACGCATGGTTTCAATCAGAACAGACAGGTGCAGTTCACCACGGCCGGATACCTTGAACTTATCTGCATCATCGCCCTGCTCAACGCGCAGCGCTACGTTGGAGATCAGTTCGCGATCAAGACGCTCACGGATATTACGGGAGGTAACGAATTTGCCATCCTGACCAGCAAACGGAGAGTCATTCACCTGGAAGGTCATGCTGACTGTTGGCTCATCAACCGTCAGCGGTGGCAGCATTTCCGGACGTTCAGGATCACAGATCGTGTCAGAGATGTTCAGCTTATCAATACCGGTAATGCAGACAATGTCACCGGCACGGGCTTCCGCCACTTCAACACGCTCAAGCCCCAGATGCCCCATGACCTGCTGCACTTTGGCCTTACGCTGCTTGTTGTCACGATCCACCAGTACAATCTGCTGACCAGGCTTCAGTACACCACGGGTAATACGGCCAATACCGATAACACCGACGTAGCTGTTGTAATCCAGGGCACTGATCTGCATCTGCAAAGGACCGTCAACATTGACCGGTGGTGCAGGCACACGCTCAGTAATCATCTCAAACAGCGGTGTCATATCTTCAGCCAGATTGTCCGGATCATGACCGGCAACACCGTTCAGTGCAGAGGCGTAAATCACCGGGAAGTCCAGCTGCTCATCCGTAGCGCCCAGACGATCAAACAGATCAAACACCTGATCCATAACCCAGTCAGGGCGAGCACCCGGACGATCAACCTTGTTGATTACTACAATCGGGCTCAGACCCTGCTCAAAGGCCTTCTGGGTAACAAAGCGGGTCTGTGGCATCGGACCATCAACGGCATCCACCAGCAGCAGAACCGAGTCAACCATGGAGAGCACCCGCTCAACTTCACCACCGAAGTCAGCGTGTCCCGGGGTATCAACGATATTGATATGGAAATCTTGCCACTCAATCGCGGTGTTCTTGGCCAGGATGGTAATACCACGTTCTTTTTCCTGGTCATTGGAGTCCATGATACGCTCAGCGCCCTGATCCTTACGACCCAGAGTACCTGACTGCTGCAGCAGCTTATCCACCAGCGTAGTCTTGCCGTGGTCTACGTGGGCGATAATGGCAACGTTTCTTAACTTATTAATTTCCAAAACTTATTCCGCCTTTCAAAATCTTTAAATCTTTTTCGTACACATATTTGTACACACTTTTAAATCTGTCTGCTCCAGGAGGCCGAGCAACTAAAATGGCGGCAATCCTACCACTACGCCACTCATACGCAAGTTTTATACACCCTTATATCTGCCCGCCTTACCAGCATTTAAGTGCATGGGTATACGTATATGACCAGATATAGCCGAGTTACCACGTTGACATTGCCACGGAAACCAGCCAAAAGGATTTTGCTAATGCTCAAAGCCATCAACAATAAACCGGGAACGGAAATCATATAACACATGTTTTCCATCGGCCCCGGGCATTGCCCTGCAAGCCAAAGCGGTCTTTTGAGTCTTGCCGATCGCGGGGCCACTTGCCGGTAGCTGATCTTACGGAAGTTTGGAAAGCACTCATGGCTTAACAGGCCCAGAAATAAAAATGGCCTGTCAGCGTTGAACGACACTGACAAGCCATCAGGTATTGATAATGTATTTTACCACTTCATCGTCATGCCAAGCATCTGGAAGTCCAGCCCTTCATTCTGAGAGTGTAAATAAGCATTGGAATAGTGAAACCAACCGTAAGTCAGCTCATACTGCTTTGAATCACCAAACTGGATGCCCAGCATAGTACGAATCTCAAACTGGGTATGGCCACCCATATTAATTGGTGACCTTAACTTCTTCTCCAGATCCTGCTCGGACTGATAACTCAACCCCACCCCAACATCCAGAAAGGGCAGCACGGAATAGTCCGCTTGCGGTGTCAGTCGAAATACCGGAGAGAAGCCAATCTGCCATGCTTTGTCTGCACCATCCGGACTCGGCTGATCTTTGGCAGACAGGTGACTTTGCCACTGGCTAAAGCCAAGATCGAAATAGCCATCCAGCTTCCAGTCGGGGTGACTGATAAAATCCTGTTCCCAGTCCCAGCGAACTGCAACGCGGGCATTACTGATATTGGCTTTATCGAAGAGGTATTTGCCACCAGAGATGCTGATACCATCAGGCATCAAATCGAGGCTCATTGCCTTAAGAGGTAAAGCCCCAGACAACAAAGAAGCCACCACTCCGACACCTGTTTTTAACCCAAAAATACTGAACGCTTTCATTGCCTGCTCCCTGGCCTGGTTCTTGTGTCACATAAGAACCATTGTCGGCAGCAGTTATGATGAGCGCAGTACGAAAACGGTCAGGCAACCTGTGGCTCATCCAAAAGATGATCAACAGGCTGCTCGTCAAGTAGCAGAACAACCGGAGCTCGCCTAAGGAAATGCTGTTCGTAAAAGGTCAGCACATTGGCACAGGTAATATCCAGTCTGGTGAAAAAGCTGCCGTTGATTTGGGTCTTGTCAAACAGCAAAGTCTGAAACTGATGGAAACGATCAATATCCACCGGCTCGGCATACTGCCAGAAGTCATTCAAAGTACATTGCGAGGTCAGGCCCGGAATATCGTATATCGCCCGCCCCATCACCTTTACGGGAATCTTGTGTAACAAAGCGGATGGCCCAACCGTGCTGTTCACCGTCACCACACCCAGGCAGTGGCTATAGATGCTGGGCAAACGCAGGTCGTGACAATAAATAACCCGATGAGAGATTCCCAGACGTTCTGCCAGTTCACGGATTACCCGTCCATAATGGGTATAGCCCCGGTCCATCGGATGGTGCTTTAACACCAGCACAGTCTGCTCCGGCCCATAGCTGGCAAAGGAGTGAATCACCTCCTCGATAAACGCTGTAACGGAACCATAGGACGAGTGATACAACATCTGACTATCGTCATGCACCTGCAGCGCCACCATAAAGAACCGCTGACTCAGTTCCGCTCGCATGGACTGTTCCACCTTCTGATCCTGAAAACGGTACAGCCCTTTTCGGGCAAACCCTCTGAGCCATTTTGCCCCCTCAACCACCGGCTGGAACGCCCTGTGATGGCAGTACCGGGCAAAACGCCGACGGGCAAACCAGGCCGCCCAATAATAAGCAGCGGCAAATCGGGTGCGGGCAGCCATCGTCCCGCCCATGGCTGCCTTTGATGAACAAGCATGGGTGTTGACCCCGGCAAGGTCTTCTAAAGAGAGTGCCAGCTGGCTAAAGGCATTCACTCCATGCTCTTCCAGAGTAATGGTGTCCGGCCGCAGGTAGCCTTCCTCAAACACCAGAAAACGCACCCCCAGTCGTTCACAAACCGGTTTGGCAGTGCGATGGTAGAACCGACAGTCCCCCAGCAAAAACACAGATTCAATACTGTGCCGCTGCAAATAGTCCAATAAAAAATCCGCCCAGTGATCCGGCGAATTGGTATAGGCAACCACATGATCTGCCCCGGCATAAAACTGATCACCCCCATTGAAGACAACCCGGTGTGTGGTATAGCCACTGTGGCTGAACAGCGCAGCCAGCTCCCGGAAAAAGGGCCCAACGGACCTTGCAAAAACAGTATATGGCGGGAATTCATGGTTCCGCAGCTTCCTACAGGCGGTTACTACTGTTAAAGGCTTCTGGAACCTTGTCCCAGAAAAAATAAAAATTTGATTCCATAATCAAAGCCGGGATGAACGGGGTGTACGGGTATTAACACTTTTCTGCACCAGTACACCTCAAACTCATTGAAACGATGTACTAAGAAGCTCTCAAGGCTTCCAGCAAAAATAACAGTTTTCGCTGTTTTCGACCCAACCAGGCCAGCAGCCCTGACGATGATGCTTGCCCACTTTTCCGCTCTTTTACCAACTGACGAATCAACCGCTCAGGAGTGGTAAAGCGCCCGGTCCGCCAATGGACATACCGTGGATAAAGACAAAGCGTGATATAAACCAGCTCGTCAATAGAGCGCCTGACCACACGACGAGGGCACGACATATGATCCACCGTCAAACCCCAGCCAGCGTAAAAAGGCATCCCCCAGCAATGCACCGTTTTATTCTGCAGCAAGGCTTCAAACCCCGCCTGGGAACTCATGACATGCAGCTCATCACAACGCTGAATGCAATCAAAGATATCCACATCGGCCACCACCCGGTCGGCCCACTGCAAGGCTTGAGCTTCAGGCAGGTGCCCTGCTCGCCCTGCCTGCACCACGTCCGGATGGGGTTTATACACGATAAAGGTGTTCCTGTCTGCCAGGTGCTCCCGCACCCGTTGCAATAAATCACGATTACTGCATACGGCTGGGCTGCCATATTTCAGTGAAGCATCACTATCTACCTGGCCAGTCACCAGCACTTTGCGCTGATCTGGCCTGGCACCGTGGAAAGGGTCTCTCTGGTTTCCCTTCAAGTTGTACTTACTGATGCGCTGCGCCAGTAGCTGGTGGATCAGATTCTGACCCCGTTGGCGATCTTCATACGACAGCACTTGAGTATTCAACGCCTGTTCCAGATCACTCGGTTGCATGGCGTTGTAATAAATACCACGGCTATCGAGCACCAGAGAACAGGGCCTGCGAAGCTCTGCACCCAGCCCCACTGACCGAATAAACCCATCTTCCATCCGCCATAGCGGCACAGGATATTCCGGCCTCTGTTGCCAGGGCTGCATACCCCACAGCAAGACACCATCCCGTTCAGTGAGTTGTTTGCGCAACGCTTTGTCATTGGATAAATAAACAATACGCCGGGCAAGGCCATGGGCAAACCGACTGACAAACGCCCGCTTCCACAGGCTGAAACCCAGGGCATACAGTGTTTCAATCTTCGGTTGATTATGTTCCTGCTGCAGCACAATCAACGCCAGCACATCTTCCAACTCACATTGTTCGTGAGTTTCCGGATGGATATAGCGGGTGTACAGCAAACAGGCCGCCGCAAACAGACTCTCAACCGAATGCCGACCCGTTCGCCTCGGGCAGGGCTCCCGGTCATCGGTCAGCCCCCAGCCACTGTAAAACGGCACACCAAAACAGACGACACTTTTCTTATGCCAGAGAGCTTCAAACCCGAGCTGGGAAGTTACCACATAGACCTTTGAAAACCAGGAAAACAACGATTGAGCATTGACCTTCGCGGCCAATACCCGAATTCTGTCGTTGTTAAAACCTTTAATCCGGGTACCACAGGGTTCCAGCTCGAAATACCCTCGCTTGGTACCGAGTACCACATCCGGGTGAACCTTTACCCACACCTCTGCGTTTGGATTCTCCTGTAATGCACAATGCAACATGGCCTGAAAACTGCCCATATCCGCCATACCAAAGGCAACGGAGGAATCACCAAAGGTCTGGTCAACCACCAGAACCCTTTCAAAACTGCGGCCAGAGCAAAAACCTTCTGATGAACTGTCACTGAAGAACGCACTACCATCAATAACCACAGGCTCATGGTTGTACTTACTGATTCGATGCTGACAAATACTGCCCAGCAATTTGTCAGCCCGAGCCAGCAGTTCCGGAGTTTGCCAATCGGACTTATTGAGCAAGTTCTCGATATCCGATGGCTGTGTCGCATCGTAATAGATACCGGTTTTATCGGTAATCAATGAAAAGCGCCGGTCTCCCTGGGCGGGGTGCCCAAGGTAACTGATAAACCCGTCTTCCAGCTGCCAGTAGGGTAACTGTTGCTTCTGGGCGAATGACTTCGCCTTCAGGGTATTCTCTTTCTGCCCCCAGCCAACCATCACTGAGCCATCACGTTGGAAATCACGTAATTTCTTTACCGGGCCTCCTAACAACGCAGGCAACTCGGGAGCGGAAGCAATACCGTGGGATACTGTGTAAAAAGTGTACAAGGCGTTACTCTGAAACGGAATATCAGAAATCAGGACTGGGAGGACATTAAAAGCAAAAAGCCAGCCAAACAATAAGAACAGACCACAGAGTCAAGGGGCATTCGAAAAGGGACAATTTAACGCTTACCGTCATTCCTGCCAGGAGGCTGTTTTGAAACCTTCCTTTGGGTTATGGCTCACACTGGCAGCACAAGCGTTGCCAGACCATTACTGGCTGAGGCAGCATCCCTGACTTTAACCGGCACCGCTTCGGCAAAACCCTAAATACACCTGGCAAAATACACGGTAGAGTGCACTTCCTATTACCAGACAACCGTCGTAAACTGAAGTGCAATCCATGAAAAAAGTAATCAGCCTATCCTGCCTGTTACTCTCCAGCACCTTTGCCCAGGCCGATATTCTGGGTGCCAAAGCGGGTGCTGACTATTGGCATACCGAAGACCAGGGTAAAGCAGGCTCTGCTTATGTCCAGATCGAACACCCGATGCCACTGCTGCCCAATGCGGCCCTGAGAGCTACCACCATTGAAGGTGCTGCAAACTCCGAAGGTTTTAACACCGTGGATGCCTACGGCTATTTCGAAATCCTCGATAACGATCTGGTTTCCATTGATCTTGGCGCAGGCGTTCACAAAATCGATGGCAGCCAACATTTTAATGATACCCTGCCCATGGCCGTTGCTGATGTGGAATGGCTGCCCGGCAGTACGTTCTCTTTCTACAGCAAGCTTAACTACGCCAAAAATAACGATGCCACAGTAGAGGATATTAGCGTGGGTGCGCGTTTCAATCTGCTACCGGCTATTCACCTGCAGGCAGGTTACCGCCACTACCAGATAGATACCGATAACGCTGGTGGCCATGCCGATACGGTTGAAGGTTTCACTGCCGGTTTGCATATCGATATTTAATATCGCTGGTTAAAGGTTTCAGGGAAGAATTTATGGTTAAGAAGGTTGCAGCGTTGGACAGTTGAAGGGTTACCCCACGTGCAGAGTGAAAAGGCGTTTTCCTGAAAACACTGATACCCAGCCGCAAGTTTACCCGAGATTACCCGGGAGGTAATTCGCGAAAAAAATACACTGGACCAAAAGGAGCTGTCGCTTCTGGATGCCTTTGAATCAGGTGACTATCAATCTCTGACAGAAGAACTTAAGGCAGCGTTGGGGAACCTGTCTGCTATTTTTCGTTTTTCCTTGACTTCCGTCAAGAACCAGGACCTGACACTGGCTTCCAGATTTGACGGTGCCTACCGGTTGTTGATCGTGAGATGCCTGATCCGTTTCCTATACTTCAGGAGATACCCAACAGCGCACATGGATGAAGCCAATGAGTAAGGTCGATGAAAGCACCCCGAGTCAGCCAGCCATCCCACCAAACAGCAACAGTCCGAAAAAACCTCAAAACACCAGTACAGGCCGAATTTCCCAAATAGCAGATGCTGAGATTAAGCCAACAATTGGCAAAGCTGGTCATGCATTATCCAATAAGTGGACAGATTTTGGTCTGGAGAAACACCAAATCACCCTGTCTTCGAAGATCACTGACCTCAAACAGAGTAAACAAGAGAAGGATCAGCTTATAATTCTCGAGGAGAAAATCCAGACCGCAACTCAAAAGCTGACCGACACGAACCATAATAGTCCAGAGCAGTGTCAGCAAATCAAGGCCCTCATCAACGCCTATATGGATGAACTCGAGATGCTGGACGATCCACCCTGCACGACCCGGCAACTGGCTTTGTTTAGAGACTACCTGCAAGAGCAATTGGTTCTCATGCCCAATGTCTACAAAGGTATTCTCCTCTCCAGCCCAAATACCAACAAGCGCTTTCTCAGTGAAATGGCGACCAAAATCAACGATAAGATTATTGCTACTATGCAGGCTCCAGACCATATTTTTGAGGATCTGGCCATACCGGCTGAGATTGAAAGAGAGGTGCGAATCCCCAGTGACAGTTGCCATGAAAGCGATATGCTCGCCATGAAAGCCGATTTAGATAAACAAGGTCAACTTGTCATCCCCAACCAGATCGGTGTCGATTTGATCAGAAACACTGTACGTATTCACAACAACAATGGAGTCAACTTTGACAATAGTGCTCTATGCGCTCAATACCGCCATAAGATGGCTCATAATGAGACGGATGCCGCCAACGAAGTTCGTCAGGCGTTAGAAGGTGAGATTATCAGTAACCTTGATGGGCTACCGATCGAAACAAAGATGCAGATACTCAGCCACATCAACCAGACCGAGCTCAATCATATGCTCTACTGTCTCCAGGGTACTCTGTTTGACATGATGCCCGATTGGGGTCTGCTCACCCAACAAAACCCAGAGCTGGCTATCGATGTGATACGTAACAACAACAGCACAGACATCACCTACCGCATGAACGCTATTCCAACCCTTGCGGGGGGGGGGCAGGAACTACTGATGGAGAGCCTCTCAAATATGACAGTCAATCTCGCATCTCGCTCAGTCGTACTGCCACTATCGATAATGATGGCCATGTTGATTATGGCAAAATTGAGGTGCGGTTCTATCTCCATAAGGTGAAAGAGGAATCCAGTGCCAAGTCTTGAATGTACTCCAAAAGGGAAACCAGCAAAAAGAACGACGATTAAAAAGTTAAAGCGTTACAGCCATTGGTAATGAATGAGGAGACAGGCTAAATTGTTTTTGTGTAAAGCATTGTGTAAGAGTTGATGATATGCCTTCAAACCTCGCTATAGACGATGACTTGATTGCCCAGGTTCAACAGCTGGGTGGCTTTAAAACCAAAAAGGCGGCCGTTAATGAAGCGCTTGCCGAATTTATTCGCCATCGCAAGCAGCTGGAACTGCTGGATGATTTCGGCACCATTGATTACCACGACGATCAGGCCTCCAAGAAAGAGGCCCGTAGAAAATAATGGTGCTGGTGGATACCTGCGTATGGTCTGCTGCACTGCGTCGGCGTTATGCTGAACCCCTGCCCGAAGAAGCAATCCTGTTGCAGAGATTAATCCGACAGCACCGTGCCGTGATGATTGGTCCGATACTGCAGGAAGTGTTAACCGGCATTAAGCATGAGGCTCAATTCACACGCTTGTGTGACAAACTCAGTACCTTTGATCTACTGCCTATTTCTGAAATGGACTATATCAGCGCGGCAACTCAAGCCAATATCTGTCGTAGACATGGGATTCAGGGATCACATACCGACTTTCTGATTGCTACAATGGCCATCAAACACCAGATCCCTGTACTGACAACAGATAAAGACTTTGTCCACTACCGCAAACACATACCTGTTATCTTGTATGCTGCTGTTCAGGAAGGCAAAAGCTAACACATTGAAACGCTTCAACAAAACCGCAATAGCGGTTTTCCTGTATCGAAGAAGGTTTTAGGGTGAGTTTTTTAAAGCAGGCCCTTAAGCAGCAGGCTTAACCAGTTTACCGGACTCTTCCAGCCTTTTATAAAGGCTTCCTGCACTGAACTCCAGGCCATTAGGCCAGCAAAGAGCCCCTAGCTCGATAAAAAAGCGCTGAAAAAAAACGTCATCCTCTAAAGCTCGGGTTAGGCTGGTTTTATGTGACAGCATTTCACTAAAATCCATAACACCAAAGCTGCCATCAGAAAAGCGAAGCTTTATTCCCAGGCCTGCCTGAAAAACAGCCTGAACAATTTTAATCATTATCAGCTCCTGCTATACGCTCAAGTGGTTGAAGATCCGTTGCCCTTTGCCAGTTGTCCGACAACTCAGCCTGATGCGACAAACACCAGTCACCAACAAGTTTTGCTGCTTTTATGGGTAAACGCCCCTCCAGAATATGGCCTGTGGATATTTCTACCAGCGCCTCATGCCCCTGATACTCGGCATGAATATGCGGTGGGGCATGGTCAGCGTGGTACATCCTGATATAAATCCCAAAAAAGCTTGATATTACTGGCATCATAGAATTCTTGTCGAGCGTATTATTATACCGATGGAAAAATAGATATAGTCTCAAAACAAGTCAAACCCATCAGCTACCTAAAAGCCAACGCAGAACAAGAACAGGCCACCCATTAAAATATCCAGACTAAAACAGGGTTAAATTTATGGCTGTCCTGAATCTCTTCAGCACCCAATACAAATAGGGAGGGATACTGCGAAAACCGGCCCGGAAAGGTTTGTGGATGACAGCAGAAAAGCTAGACTATATAAAGTCTTAATTAAGACTTTTCAATATAAGGAAGCCAGGATGAAACTTTCACAGCAAGTCAAACCCATCAGCTACCTGAAGGCCAACGCAGCCGAAGTACTTAACCAGCTGCAGGAGAGCCGGGAACCCCTGGTGATCACCCAGAATGGTGAAGCCAAAGCCGTTATTCAGGATATCCACAGTTATGAAGCATTACAGGAAGATCTTGCCCTGTTAAAACTGCTGGCCCTGGGCAAACGGCAGCTGGCAGACCAGAACACCATCACGGCAGACAGTGTAATGGCCGATATTGACCAGCTCCTTGAAGATGACAATCCTGAGAGCCATAAACACAGCGATAATCAACAACAAAACAGTGCAGGAGAATAACCATGGCAAAGGTTATTCTCACTCAGGATGCCCGTCAGGACATTCTGGACATTATAGCCTACACCAGAGACCACTTTGGCAAACCACAAGCTGTTAAATTAAGGCAGATCTTTAACACCTCCCTGCAAAGCCTCAGGGAACAACCCTATAAAGGCGCATGGGTTCCCGAACTGGCACAGTTTGGAAATACAGAATACCGGCAACTGGTGAGAAAACCTTTTCGCATTATTTATCTGATCACTGAGGCCGCAACAGAAAATAAACAGGACATCACCGTTGCCATATTGCTTTGCGCGGATGGGCGGAGAAATTTCAGCACATTATTACAAAAGCGGCTGTTCAGGCATTGAACACTATTCAGTGTTTTTAAAAATTTCCTTGACTTCATTCAAGAATCAAGACCCTGGTTTTACGAATAAGGCTTCAGGGTTAATCCCAAAGCCTGTAATACCACTAATAAGATCTTAAGGGTTGGATTCCCCTCCCCAATGTATGCAGCGATTGGTGACATAACGGCATTTCAAAATGGTCGGGAAATGGCAGCCTGGCTTGGACTGGTACCCAAACAACAGTCTACCGGTGGCGTACCCACTTTACTGGGGATCAGTAAACGAGGTGACACCTACCTGCGAACCCTGTTGATACACGGTGGACGAACCATTGTCAGGGTAGCCGACAAACACGACGATCGACGTAATAATTGGATTAAAGAGCTTAACCAGCGCAGGGGCAAGAATATACCAGCGGTGACAGTTGCCAATAAGAATGCTCGGATTGCCTGGGCTGTGTTAACCAAGAAAGAACCCTACAAGGCAGGAGCATGAGCATCAAACTATTAAACATTTGTCGTTAAAAAAGAAAAGCAACAGCGGTTAATCAGTGTAAGAAGCCTGCAACGAGTTGCGTGGATAAAGTTCAAATGATGGCATAAAAGGTAAGACCTGCACTCCCTTGAACCTGACCGGGGTCAGGGCCCATAGAGGCCGAAGACCTGATGAGGTGGGAGTGAGCCATCAGGGCCAGAGGCATTGAGACCTCACCCCAAAGGCCGGACTCTTTATTATAAGAGTGGAAGCACTACTCTTTAGTCATGATGGAAAACTTTTCCTTGCAATGCGGGGCGGACCATATATGACCCTCTTTTCCTGGCACACAAAACCGCATGGCAAAGACCCAGGGCTTCCGCCTGGCGTACATAAAAACAGTTGATGCCTTCCGGCAGAATATCCCGGACGATGGCTAACACTCGACTCTCAAGTTTCTAATGCACAAGTGTTTGATATTCCGGTAAACGATACTTGAGTGAAGCAGTTGGCATCATTCTCCCCAGCTCCCTGCCCGCCATATGCTTGCTGGATATTCTCACTGGCCGGTAGTCTTCCAGAGACTCCGTCAGCTTCTTGAACTGCTCCTGAGGATTTTCTGAATCCACAACTGTCCGGATGATATCCAGCAACGCATCGATTCTGAGCTTCTCGACCAGACAGCCAACGGTAAGCGCAGGCTGCTTGTGTTCCAAGCGGGCAGATTGTTCAGGATGAAGGAGCAACATATGGTCACACAGCACGCTCAGGATCACGCCACGCTCAGACCCTTCAATGCCTTGCTGCAAGGCTCTGTTGCACCAGCCTTCATGAAGTTTCCAGTCCTCAAAGAACACCTCGATCAACCACCTCAGCGTGTGAAGCCGGGCAATATCATCATGACGCCAGGAAACATCCGTGGCGGCCAGATAGCGATAGTCGTCCTCTCCCTCGTATTTCAAAGCAATAATAAATCGCTTCTGCCCATGGGCTTTGACCTTGAGACGGGCAGACAATACCGTCACCTTTTGCTCCTTTCCTCCTCGTATGACCAGAGTTTTTTTAACGCCAGGCCCGAGATAACTGTCAAAATAGGTCTTCAGATTAACTTCTTTGTTTTTGTAGATCACCGTCTGGTTCCAACGGAGCTGGCTAACAACCTGTGTTCCCGAGAAGACTGAGGAAGCTCCATCCATAAAATGGGCATCACCATAGAGAGCGTCCGCCAGGATGCCGGTGACGTTTATATCAGGAAAGTGGCGTTGGAAGGCCTGAATCAAATCCAGCGCCAGTAGCTGTTTTGTTGGGTACTCACTGTTGGGCTTTGGCTTGGGAGGTCGATCCTTTGGAGGAACTCCCTGTTTTTTCAACAAGTCTCTTTTCTTCCGCCATTCGGTCATCTTCGGGTCAGGCATATAGAACCGGAAGTCAATGGGAATGGTCACCAGCGGGGTTTGTAAAACCAGAAAGACCAGCTCCTGACCGTTGACATAACCACTGGTCTTCTTCTCCCTAATCTTGTGGGTCTTGCCTATCTTTTTGGTTCGTTTGCATCGTGAGCGCCCGGTGTCGTCAATAAGAAGATTTCCCTCTGATAAACCATAGCGGCCAATAATGACGAGAACACTGATGCGTAGCAGTAGATGCCAGACAATTTCGGATCGGTAAAACATCCACCATAAGGCGGCTGATGTGTATTGGCCAAGGCTTCGACGTTCCATGGTTGCCCAACAGAGCTTCTGCGTCAGAATCATTGCCGAAATGACAAATGCCAGAAAATAGCGTTGCTTGGTAGTCAGTCGCTGAGCTTGCGGAGCACGGCGTAAGGCTTGATCGAGATGATCAATAAATTGAGTAGCGCAGGGAAGAATACGTATAACCATGGTCACATGAATGTTGCCAATACATTACTTTGCAACCAAGCTTGGTACAGCAGGCCTCCTGTTGCCACGATGAAGACTCTGCGCAGCTAAAGTCCGAGTAGCGGCAGTGAGACCTGCTCAAATTTGACCCAATAGTCAGACTAAAACTTTAGAGTCGAGTATAAGCTTCGTCACCGCCAATTGGCCAAAGAGATTGACAGGCAGAGCCCAAAAGGGAAGCAGGCAGGATCAGAGCTTCTGCGCGCTAAATCTGACGATGTCATTATGCTTGCCGCACCCTCCCCAGTTCATTTGACTCAAGCTTATCAACTGGGTAAGCCCTACTCATCCCTTCGTATATGGAAGGTATCCTGACCGTAAGGAAAGGGTATGGTGGAGAGGGTAAAGGATGTCGGACAAAGTGAGTGTCTGCCGCGTTAACAACCTGTCCGGCATCAAAGACCTCCCGAATTCCTTTAACGGCTTTATTCTAATAGCTATAGAGCTACGCCGAAGCTCCATTCACTGACGCTTTATCAGGTTATGCATCAACGATCCTCATTACAAATCCAGTGGGCGGTTATCCACGCGCTGATGGTGCGGGAGATGAAAACCCGCTTTGGCGATTACCGTCTGGGCTATGCCTGGGCGCTGCTGGAGCCCCTGTTTCAGATCCTGTTTTTTCCTTAATGTACGCCTTTGGCAGCAGAACCATGGTGGGCGGATTGGCGATTCCGGTCTTTCTGGCCACCGGTATCGCACCGTTTCTTTATTTCAAGAAAGTCATTAGCCAAAGCCTTGGGGCGGTCACGGCCAACCAGAATCTGTTTCTCTTTCGTCAGATGCGGGTCTTCGATGCGTTCCTGGTGCGCTTCCTGCTGGAAATGGCCACACAGATATTGTCAAGGTATTGCTGGTTGACCGCTCCCTGGCCAAAGACAAGGATAACTATGGCTGTACAGCTTTCCACTTTGCTGCTCGTGATGGTCACACAGATATAGTCAAGGTATTGCTGGACATTGACCGCTCCTACCACCTTAACCTGGCCGTAGATATCGATAACTATGGCTATACGGCTCTTCACTTTGCTGCACGCGATGGACACACAGATATCGTCGAGTTGTTACTGGCCGCTGACGACTCCTTGGCCAATGTTAGGACTTTATATGATGGATTTACAGCTTTAGAGTTGGCCACCCATTTTGATCAAACTGCGTCCAGGGAACTCCTTATTCCTATGACGGAACCCGGGTCGAGCGAAACGGAGACCGAGGCTGAATTTTGGGGCTCTCTCTGTTTAATAATTGACTCATAACCATCCCGGAGCGTTGCCTGACTGGTGCCGTTGCTGTTGTTGGTGGTAATAGTGGTGCCAACCCGTACCCCTTCAGGAATAAGCCCCTTGAACTGTTGTCAGATACTCGTGGTTACCATTGCTTGCATTCCGTATAAACGATGACTGTCTTGTAAAAACTGTTTCCGTACCTGACTGTTGATTAAAACGACAATCTTCCTGTAAAAATTCTATCTTTTGTGGAACTCAATCGGCTGATTCTTTGTCCTACTCAAAGTTTTAAGTCAAGTAGCAGGCTAAAGCGATGAATGGTGTCGGTGGAAATGGGGCAGATTTATTCTTTCAATGTTCTATCTGCAGTCGTGACGACGGCTATTATGGCCAGCTTGGCGGGCGTTCACTGGTCAGAACCTCTTGCAATCCGAAACCCCACGTTTTCCACGTGGAATGCATCACCCAATGGCTTGACAATGAACACCAGAAGGTAAAAAGGCTTGATGAACGCCAATGTGCTGAATGTCTCCAGAAAAAGGCACTGCCATTGATTCGTATGGACGGTATGAGACCACTTAATGACGAATCCCCATATTGTGAAACCCGGATATTTAATGCCTGCCGTACCGGGAATACGGCCAACTTGAAAATGCTACTGAGCCAAGATAAGACTTTGGCCAATCGGGCTTACCATTCGGTGACCACCGGTCATCCTGAACACCTGTTAGCGGTTGCCTTAAAGAACGAACATACTGATGCAGTCCGGCTCTTGATTGATTACCAGGCCGATGTCAATGCCGTCGAGCACAATGGTGAGACCATCCTGCACATTGCTGCCCGGATGCGCCGCACCGAGGACTTCCAAATGCTGGTCAGGGCAGGGGCGGATATCAATAACGTATTGAGCACCGCTGTCCGAAAGGGTGATGCTCTACTCCTTGGATACCTGATCAGCACAAAACCCAGCCAACCTGCCCTTAATAAGGCCCTGCGCGAAGCCGCAGAGCAGGGGCAAACGAGGTGCCTTGAAATCCTGGTCAGAGCGGGAGCGAACGCCCTTGATCGTGCCTTGTACATCGCTGTTCTGTCAGGAGACATCGAGGCTCGACGCATTCTGGAACAACATGGTGCAAATATTATTACCGTAATTCACACTGCTGCCAGAGAAGGTTCTTTGGAATTTTTCAATCTCCAGCTTAACTGGAGTCACATCAATGAAACCAATGAAGAAGGTCAAACGCCGTTGCATATCACCGCAGCCAATGGGCATAGCGAGTGCCTGGAAAGGCTGCTTGAAATCAACAGAAAGAAGGTCAATGCTCGCAGCAATAGCGGCGAAACAGCCCTGCATCTGGCCGCTTGTAACGGCCACGGCAAATGCCTGAGTCCGCTGATTGAAAATGGGGCGAATTTGAATGCAACCAATAATAACGGTGAAACGGCCCTCCACTTGGCAGCTGGTAAAGGCCACAAAGCCATTATCAACGTATTGCTGGAAATTAAACCCTCCCTGGCCAAAGAGAAGGATAACGCTGGCAGTACGGCTTTCGACTTGGCTTTCTGCAAGGGCCACAAAGAGAGTGCCGAGGCCTTACGGGCAGCTGACGGCAACAAAGCGCCGCTTGACCGCACAGACACCGACAAGGCCGGGGTATTGTCGGACAGTGACCGATCCAGGCGCCTTCAGGATTTTCACGATGCCGCCGACAATGGCAACATAAAGTTGATCAGGAAATTGCTGAACTTAGACTCTTCCTTGGCCAAAGAGAAGGATATAAATGGCTGGACGGCTCTACACTTCGCTGCTTTTCGGGGCTACACAGACATTATCAAAGAATTGCTGAAAATCGAACCCTCCCTGACCAGGGAGAAAAATGAGTTTGGCCATACGGCTCTCGACTTGGCTCGCCTCATTGGCCACGAAGAGATCGCCAAGGACTTACGGGCAGCTGGCGGAAACAGAGCGGCTGTTGCCCGCACAGACACCGGCAAGGCCAGGGTATTGTCGGACCGTGACCGATCCGGGCGCATTCGGGATTTTCACTTTGCCGCCAACAGTGGCAAAACAAGGTTGATCAGGGAATGGCTGTATTTAGACTCTTCCCTGGCCGAAGAGAAGGATGAAAATGGCTGGACGGCTCTACACTTCGCTGCTAGTCGGGGCCACACAGACATTATCATCGCATTGCTGGAAATCAAACCCTCCCTGACCAAGGAGAAAGATGAGATTGGCAATACGGCTCTCGACTTGGCTATCCTGTTTGGCCACACTGAGTGCAAGGAACTTTTTGTTGAGGGCAATGGAGCCCAACCATCGGTTGAAGACAATGGACCCAACCATCGGGCTGCCTTCAACAATGAGCAATAAAATTTCGCGGAGAACTGATTCTTGATTATTTCAAACCTCCACCTCATACTGCGCCATGCTCGACGCAGTGCCTTTTATCTCACCATCCAGAATAAACGCCTTTTCACCAACGTTTACAGTCTCTCCCTTAACGGTAATCACCGAACCATCCCGAAGCTCTGCCTGACTGGTGCCGTTGCCATTGTTGGCTGCAATGGTGGCGACAACCCGCACCCCTTCGGGAATGAGCGCTTTGAACTGTTGCCAGATGTTAGTGGTGGCCATTGCTTGCATTCCAGATAAACGGTTACTGTCTGGTAAAAATTGGTTCCGCACCTGACTTTTGATTAAAACGACAATCTTCTTGTTAAAAATTCTTTTTTTGTGGAACTTAATCTGCTGATTTTTGTCCTACTCAGAGTTTTGAGTCAAGCAGCAGGCTAAAGCAATGTCGATGAATGGTGTCGGTGGAAACGAGGCAGATTTATTTTTTCAATGTTCTATCTGTCTTGGTGACGACGGCTATTGCGGGCAGTTTGGCGGGCGTTCACTGGTCAAAACCTCTTGCGATGGCGCTCACGTTTACCACCTGGAATGCATCACAGAGTCGCTCGAAATTGTACAATAGTCAGCAATGGCTCTTGACCAACGTCAATGTGCAGACTGCAAGCAACCTGCACTGCCATTGATTCGTATGGACGGCATGAGACTACTTAATGACGAATCCCCTTAGAGGCTGTTTTAAAACTACTTAAACCTTCGTAGCATTATGCGAATCATGCATATATAAACGAAGGCTTCTGAACTCCTTGGCAGCTGTTCATAGTCTTTAGATAAACGTCTGGATCCTTCAAACCAGCCAAAGGTTCTCTCCACAACCCAGCGCCTGGCTTGAACGACAAACTTTCCCCGTGGGCGTTTTGTGATTTCAAGTTCCCTTTTGGGTTTGAAGCGATAAAACCACTCTTCAAGGTAACCCCGGTAGCCACAATCAGCCCAGACTTTCCGGATGTTTTTAAAGTATTTCTTAAGGTGAGCCAGTATGAATTGACCTGCAAAACTATCACTAAATGCGGCTGCGTGTACCCATACCACCAGAATCAGGCCAAGAGTATCAACAGCTATATGACGTTTTCTGCCTTTTATTTTCTTCCCGCCATCATAGCCTCGATCCCCCCTTTTACCGAGGTTTTCACGGATTGGGAGTCAATGCTTGCTGCTGTTGGTTGTGGCTCTTTGCCCGCCTGAATTCGCACCTGGTCACGAAGAGCATCATGCACCTTCTTCCATGTGCCATCTTGTTTCCAGATTCGAAAATAGGTGTAGACAGTACTCCATGGTGGAAAGTCAGAAGGCAGCATTCGCCACTGACAGCCTGTTTTAGTGAGATAGAATATGGCATTCAATATCAGACGATAACTCCAGTCGCGTGGTCGCCCATTTTTTGGAGTATCATAGCCAGGGTCAGGGAATAGAGGCTTGAGGATTGCCCACTCGTCATTGGTCAGGTCGGATGGATACATAATTATCCTCCTTAAACTAATCAGATACTGTAGTTATAGACGACGTTGAGTTTTTTATCCTGAGTTAATGGTCAGTAACTTTTACAACAGTCTCTTATTGTGAAACCAAGATATTTAATTACTGTCGTACCGGAAATTGGCGCGATCTGAGAGTGCTGCTGCGCCAGGACAACACCTTGGCCAATCGGCTTTATTATTCGGTGACCACCGGTCATCCTGAACACCTGTTAGCTGTCGCCTTAAAGAACGAACATACGACTGATGTAGTCCGGCTCTTGATCGACTGTCTGATCGAATGTCGTGCCGATTTCAATGCCGTCGAGCATAATGGTGAGACCATCCTGCAATTTGCTGCCCGGATGCGCCGCACCAAGGAATTCAATATGCTGGAGAGGGCAGGGGCGGATATCAATAACTTAGTGCGCACCGCTACCCAGGGGGGCGATGCTCCACTGCTTCAACCTAAATTCAGCGGTTAACCCATCAGCTAAAATCTTACCCTCAGCCATACCGAGGGCTCACAGATGGTTCGTCCACCAAAACCCGCTCACCCAAAGGGTGAGCTGTCAGAAATGAAAAAAGACCCCTTGTCGGTCACGCTCGAAGTCGATTCTTTCGATGGAAAAATTCATGTTGAGTGGGAACCGGAAGCTTCGGTCACTCCAATGGGGCAATTGGCTTTTTTTATCCAATTTTTAAAAACGGGCCATCGATTTGAACCTTGGGTCAATGATTGCCCATTGACCTATAAAAGCCCCAATGCACCTCAAAAAGTGGCTCTTCAGGGATAACTGTGGGTAGAAATCAACAAATTTGAAAAAAAAAAGCACCAGCGGCTGATTTCAGGTATGTTTTTATTTGCAGACAAAAACAAGAAGAAACGCCGCTGATGCTGATAAAAACTATCCTCAATAAAGTTCATAAACTCAAGTCATTTGTTTATCAGGATGTAAAACTCGGTCTCTATCAAGGCTCTGAAGTATTCAATGTCATCGTGGTCCCACGCAAGAACGGCCATGCTATTTGCTCAGGATGTCAGCAACCAGCTCCGGGCTATGACCGTCTTGCTGAACGTCGTTTCGAGTTTGTCCCTCTCTGGGGAATCAGGGTTTTTCTGCTCTACAAAATGCGTAGGGTTGAATGCAAGACATGTGGCGTAAAGGTTGAGCAGGTTCCATGGGCTGAAGGCAAGAAGGAACTCACCAAAGTTTACATGCAGTTTCTGGCAAACTGGGCTAGAAAGCTCTCCTGGAAGGAGGTCGCCCGTACTTTCAATACCTCGTGGGAGAAGGTCTTCCATGCTGTTGAGTATGTGGTTGAGTGGGGCAAGAAGCATCGTTCACTTGATAATATCAAGGCCATTGGTGTTGATGAGGTGGCGTATCAGATCGGCCATAAATACTTGACTGTTGTCTACCAGATTGATCGCGACTGTACACGGCTACTATGGGTTGGTCAGGAGCGTACCGAAGCTACGATTCGCAGCTTCTTCGCTTTCCTGGGTACACAGCGTAGCCAGCGGTTGGAGTATGTCTGTTCTGATATGTGGCAACCCTACGTAAAAGCGATTGCGGTGTTTGCCAGCCAAGCATTACATATTCTGGATCGCTTTCATATCGTTGCCATGCTGAATAAGGCCATTGATGAAGTCAGGACCACGGAACACAAACAGCTTCAGGCAGATGGTTATGAACCGGTGCTGAAAAAAACACGCTGGTGTCTGCTCAAGCGAAAAGAGAACCTGACCGAGAAAGAAGAGATCAAGCTGAACACAGTGCTTCAGTACAACCTCAAAAGTGTCAGAGCCTATCTTCTCAGAGAAGAGTTCCAAGTGTTCTGGGACTACATTTCACCACACTGGGCAGGAAAATACCTGGACCGGTGGTGTACAAGAGTGATGCGATCAAAGATAGAACCGATGAAGAAAGTTGCTAAAACTGTTCGACGACACAAGCCACTTATCCTGAACTGGTTCAAGGCGAAAAAGGCGTATTCCAGCGGTATCGTTGAGGGTCTGAACACCAAGATAAAACTCACTACGAGAAAATCATACGGTTTCAGAACCTACAGATGTGCGGAAATTGCGTTATATCATGCGCTTGGCAAGTTACCTGAACCGGAAATGACCCACAGATTTTACTGACGAGGCCAAAAAGTTGATGTGCTCGGGTCAATAATGCTCTCCATACTTTCCGGCCATAAACGATACGCACACATTGGAACCATTATTGGCGACAACGTTAATGCACAGCTTCTTGGCATGAAAAAAATTGTCAGTGACGATTCCGCCAGACGTGGTTTGAAGAAAATTGATGAGCAGCAAGGCGTTGAATGGATGCAAAAACATCTGCACCTCTGCTTTGATCCACTGTTAACCATTCCATGGATTATGGATGTCGATGTGACTGTAAAAACCATCTATGGAAATCAGGAAGGTGCGGTGAATGGTTACAACCCATATAAAAAAGGAAGGCCATCCCACACCTATCACTCCTACATGATGGCCAACTTAAAATTGATACTCGAAGTTGAAGTCAGGCCGGGTAATGAAAGTCATAGTAAATACTCATTGCCAGGATTAATGGCGTTATTAAATCGTTTGCCAAAATGTTGCTGGCCTGAATTTGTTCGTGGCGATTGTGATTGGGGAAATGATCGAGTGATGTGTGAATTGGAAAGCGCGGGCTGTCATTATCTTTTTAAAGTCAAAAAGTATGACAACGTCAAGAAAGCCATATGCCAAGCGCACTGCGGCGGAGGCTGGACAAAATATGATAAGCACTGGGAAGGCAAGGAATCGGTTATTAAATTATCAGGATGGAAAAAAGAACGGCGTATTATTATTGTACGCAGACGTCATCCTGAAAACGAAATGCTGGCCCTGGAAAAAGAATTAAAAGAGCGTCAAACAACACTGGCTTTAATTGAAGAACCGGACAATATAAAAGCCTATGAGTACTCAGTACTTGTCACTTCACTTGATAATGATGTTGTCTCCATTATTAACCATTATCGAAACAGGGCTGACTGTGAAAATAATTTTGATGAAATAAAAAATCAATGGGGCTGGGGCGGATATGTTACGCAAGATTTGGCAAGATGTCGCATGCTAGCGAGAATGGTAGCTTTAATATACAACTGGTGGACGCTTTATGTTCGTTTAAGTAATCCTGAATCCCACAAGGAATCTATTACCAGTCGTCCATTATTAATGAGCTCAATTGGAAAGCTCACCGAATCAGGCAATCAAAAGAGAATAAAATTGACAAGCCATCATCGTTTGATGAATAAAATTGCTGAATTACAAAGCCAGCTGTGTGATTTTCTTGATTCAATTAAAAGTATTGCACCGCAGTTGAGTCCATTTCAGGCCTGGTGTCGCATTCTAACGAAAGCGACCTCAAAGTTTTTGAAAAATGGTCAGGTTGTTGCAGATCAACAATTAATCAGCTCGGGGTAAATGCTGGTATAGAGTTCAGTTGAGAGGTTCAAAAGCTATCCCTGCGGGCATGGCTCAGGGGTGATCAACTGCTTAATTTAGGTTCAATATCTGAGCAGCACCGAGTCTGGCCCACTTGCCCTTAATAAGGCTCTGCGCGAAGCCGCCGAGCGGGGGCAAACGCAGCATCTTGAAATCCTGATCACAGCGGGAGCGAACGACCTTAACGTCCTTAATGATGCCTTGCGCATCGTTGTTACGTCGGGAAACATCGAGGGCCGACGTGTTCTGGAACAACATGGTGCAAATATTTTTAATGTGCTGGACCACTGTACACGACAAAAATTAAATTAGGAGTAAGCCAGCAGGATTCACTATCTTGAGTTTTTTAGCTCAAAAGACCCACGACAATGGAACCCGCCGACTTACTCATCACGCAGTTTAGAACCTATTTGAAATGGAACAAGTGTCGCCTGAACGTCCTTGCTTTCCTCGTACTTGGGCTGCTGGAAAAACAGACCGTAAACTTCACAAGTCTTGCAACCACCTTCCCCGGAAGGTCGCAGACCCTTTCCTGTTACCGAAGGATTCAGCGTTTTTTTCTCGAGGTGGTTTTTGATGAAAGCATCATGGCCACATTAATTGCCAGTCTGTTCGCCCCGGAAGGCAGGTGGCAGCTCAGCATGGATCGGACTAACTGGATGTTTGGAATATTCAAAATCAACATCCTGTTTCTGGCAATAAACTACAAGGGAATGTCTATCCCGATTTTATGGACACTCCTGCCCAAAAAAGGTTGCTCGAATACGACTGAACGCGTTGAGCTGCTGAAGAGGTTCCGAAAAATTTTCCCTGAGCAAGCCATACAGCGCCTGTTAATGGATAGAGAGTTTAAAGGAAAACAATGGCTGAAATATCTGGTTCATGGTAACTGGCCCTTCTGCATCAGAGTTCCCAACAATACGCTTGTTCCCAATAAGCATCAAAACAGGTTACTGCCAGTAACCAGAATATTTTCACTGTCAACAGGCGAAACTATGGCAATCCGGCAGCCACGAAAAGTCTGGGGGCAAATGGTATACCTTGCCGCCTCCAAAAAAGGGAGCGATCCCATGGTGGTGATCTGTAACGCCGAACCCTGGCGTGCCATTAGTGACTATCTCCAGAGATGGCAGATAGAAACCATGTTCCAGGCTATGAAAGGACGGGGCTTTAACCTTGAGGACACGCATCTGAAGGATCGAGATAAAATATCGAAATTGCTATGCACTCTGGCATTAGCCTTTTGCTGGGCATATAAGACAGGTGAGTGGATAAATGAAACAACGCCCATCAAGGTAAAAAGCCATGGGCGAAAAGCACAATCTATCTTCCGAGCAGGGCTGGATTATCTTGCCCGGATTTTGAATCATGTTGATACGTGGCTGGAAGAGCTATTTGGGGCTGTAGCACTGCTCTTTGAGACCAGGTGGGAGAGAGCCTCATGAAAATTGTCGTGTACAGTGGTGCTGGACACTGTTGCCAGTGAAAGTTCTTTGGGAATTTTCAAGCTTTTCCACGAGAGCTGCTTCAACGAAACCAATGAAGAAGGTCAAACACCGTTGCATATCATTGCAGCCAAAGGGCATAGCGGGTACCTGGAAAGGATGCTTGAAATCAGCAAAGAGAAGGTCAATGCCCGCAACAATAGCGGCGAAACAGCCCTGCATCTGGCTGCTTGTAACGGCCACGACGAATGCCTGAGAAAGCTGATTGAAAATGGGGCGATTTTGAATGCCACCAATAACAATGGAGAAACAGCCTTGCATCTGGCTGCTCAAAACGGCCATGACGGATGCCTGAGACTGCTGATTGGAAAACAGGTAAATTTCCGATGTTTGAGACCGCGGATTGGAAATGGGGCAAATTTGAATACCACCAATAAGAACGGCGAAACAGCCCTGCATCTGGCCGCTTTTAACGGCCATGTGGGATGCTTGGGACCGCTGAGTGGAAATGGGGCACATTTGAATACCACTAATAAGAACGGGGAAACGGCTCTTCACTTGGCTGCTGGAAAAGGTCACACAGCCATTATCAACGAATTGCTGAAGATTGCCCCCTCCTCACTGGCCAAAGAGAAGAATAAGTTTGGCCAAACGGCTTTCGACTTGGCTTACTGCAAGGGCCACGAAAAGATCGCCGAGGTCTTACAGGCAGCTGACGGCAACAAAGCGGCTCCTGACCGAACAGGCACCGTCAAGGCCAGGGTATTGTCGGACAGTGACCGATCCAATTACGTTCGGGGTTTTCACGATGCCGCCAAAAATGGCGACACAGGGTTGATCAGGAAATTGCTGAGGAATGATTCCTCCCTGGCCAAAGAGGAGGATAACTGGGGCTGGACGGCTCTCCATGAGGCTGCTAGGTGGGGCCACACAGAGATCGTCAGGAAGCTGGTGTCCGTTCCAGGAATCAATCTCAATGAGAAGGATAACGATGGCAAGACGCCTCTCCATTGGGCTGCTGAGGCGGGCCACAGAGAGATCGTCAGGGAGCTGGTGTACAGAGGAATCAATGTCAATGAGAGGACTAAATCTGGCTCGACGGCTCTCCATCTGGCCGCTATGGGTGGCCACACAGAGATCGTCGAGGTGCTGGTCCGTTCAGGAATCAATGTCAATGAGAGGACTAAATCTGGCTCGACGGCCTTTCGTTTAGCTGCCCTGAGGGGCTACACAGGCTGCAAGAAACTGCTTAAACGCTATAAACAGGCTGCCTTCTACAGTGGGCAATAAAATTGCGCGAAGAACCGATTGGGTATTCCGGAAGCATTCGGCCACCCATTCCGGTAACATCCGGCCACCCTTTTCCAGCCAGCGGCGCAGTCTATTTCAATAACCGTTACCCTCGTTCTTGAGACCCTTTCAAGGATGATGGGATTGCATCATGAAGAGACTGCCCATGCGCAAAATTCGTGAAGTTTTCAGGCTCAAATTTGAGCACAACCTCAGTGAGCGAAAGATCGCCCAAAGCTGCAATATCTCCCGCTCAACCGTTAAAAATTATCTGGCTCGGCTTTCGGTTTCTGAACTGACCTGGCCACTGCCTGACTCCATTGATGAGCATACGCTGGAGCAGCAATTGTTCCCCGTCAAACCATCATCAGGCAGGAACAAGCAGGCTCAGCCTGACTGGAGTCAAATTCATCAGGAACTCCGGCATCCCGGTATGACTCTGATGCGACTCTGGCAGGAGTACAAAGCCTGTCATCCGGATGGTTATCAGTACAGCTGGTTCAGTGACCAATATCGGTCATGGAAGAACCCGGTGGATGTGGTCATGCGGCAAAACCGTATAGCCGGAGATAAGCTCTTTATTGACTACGCAGTTCAAACGATGCCTGTCGTTGACCAGTACACTGGTGAAGTACGACAAACACAGATTTTTGTCGCTACACTGGGAGCTTCCAACTACACCTATGCGGAAGCCACTTGGAGCCAATCGCTTCCGGACTGGGTCGGCTCTCATGTACGTGCCTTTGACTATTTTGGAGGCACTCCCTGCACAATGGTACCTGATAATTTGAAATCAGGCGTAAAACAACCCCATCGGTATGAACCGGTGATCAATCCCACCTATCCGGATCTGGCTGAGCATTATCAAGTAGCCGTTGTTCCGCCCGGGTCAGGAAACCTCAGGATAAGGCCAAGGTTGAATCTGCCGTACAGGTGTTCGAACGCTGGATACTGGCCAGCCTGCGTAACCAGACATTCTTTACCCTGTCGGCACTGAACAAAGCGATTCGCAGCCTGCTGGATGAGCTGAATAACAAACCGTTCCAGAAATTACAAGGTAATCATCGTTCACTATTTGAGGAGCTGGACAAACCGGCACTCAAGCCTTTACCTGCAGAGCGTTATCAATACGCTGAGTGGAAAGAGGCTCGGGTACACATTGACTACCATGTGTCAGTAGACGGCCATTACTACTCCGTGCCTTACCAACTGGCTAATGAGCAATTAAACAGTCCAGACATAGAACAAATGTCGTTTGATGAACGGTTGGGGGCTGATGGTTGATCGGGAAATGACTGTCCGTGATAACCGGCGCTTGAAAACCCGTTTAAAAAATGCACGACTAAGGCAGCATGCCTGCATGGAAGACATTGACTTCCGCCACCCTCGCGGATTCAAGCGTGAGCAGTTTCAACAGTTACTGGGCAGTGGCTGGATAAAGGATCATCAAAACGGCCGAAGCTGCTTGGACTGCACTTACTGCCGAGCTATTCTCCGGAGTTAAATCCTGATGAACAGGTCTGGAATCAGCTCAAAGAAAAGCTGGGAAAAGCTGCTTTGAAGACCAAAGATGAGTTCATAGATTTTGTTCGTAGTAAGATGCGAGCGCTACAAAAAACGCCTGAAGTTGTTAAAGGTTTTTTCAGGTTGCATGACACCAGCTATGCCTGCAGGCAGTGCTACCTATAATGGTTAGAAATCTGTAGGGTTCTTTCTTGGTTAACACAGCCCAGGCAATGCGAGCATTCTTATTGGCAACTGTCACCGCTGATATATTCTTGCCCCTGCGCTGGTCAAGCTCTTTAATCCAGTTATTACGTCGATCGTCGTGTTTGTCGGCTACCCTGACAACGGTTCTGCCACCGTGTATCAACAGGGTTCGCAGGTAGGTATCGCCCCGTTTACTGATCCCGAGCAACGTGGGCACGCCACCGGTCGATTGCTGCTTTGGCACCAAGCCCAGCCAAGCAGACCATTCCATTAGGTCTTGATTCTTGAATGTCGTAAAGGCCGAAAGAGTTACTGGTATTTTGGGAGCAGAAACTCAGGATTGACCGGAAAGAGCGTCAAGCCCAGTACTTCTAGTGCTGGGAAGGATAGCTCGGAGTCCGATAGGACTCCTAATGCGGTCTATTCTGTTGTTCGATGTATTGTTTTGATATTGGTTCATCCAGTAATGGACGAAGTTGGTGCCGATGAAGCCGGCACCGCCTGTGACCAGGAGATGTTTCATTAACTTATCTAAGAGTGAGTAATTGACAAAAAAGGGCTTGCATCTACATTGAATCAGGCATAACCATAAGGAAATGCTAATACAGGAGGTCAAGCCGTATGGCCAAACCAGACTTTCAGAATTTATACGAAAATGACTATTACGCTTGGGTAAACAAACAGCTTGAGCTTCTGCGTTCCGGGCAGTGTCATGCAGTCGATATTCAAAATCTGGTCGAAGAAGTTGAGGATATGGGCAAAAAAGTAAAGCGTGAGCTTGAAACCCGTTTAAGCGTACTGCTCATACATTTACTTAAGTGGCAATATCAACCCGATCGACGTGGGGCAAGTTGGGAGATCACCATAAAAGGTCAACGACGTGACCTGGAAAAACTCCTGTCGAAAAACCCCAGCCTAAAGCATATTCTGGATGAAACCATAGCCAGTGCCTATGCCGATGCAGCCTATTATGCTCATATTGAAACAGGTTATCCTGAAGAAGACTTCCCACCTGATTGTCTCTGGACGTTTGAGCAGTTTATGGATGCTGACTTCTGGCCTGATCGCTTTAAAGATTAGGCGCGCTAACGCCCTTCGGTCAGATGTTGATGGCTTATCGCAACTCTGCAAGCACCTCTTTGAGACCTTTCCGCCAGTGCTCGATATCTGTCTGAGGTCCTCGCTGGGTGCGGGGTTTCATGATTTTTCCCTGGCTCAATGGCTGAGTTGATTTCGGTTTTTTTCTTTGAACTCCGGGGTCAGAACTGCTCCCATTGTGTCTTATCAATGACATCCCAGGCTTTCCAGAAATTGCAGTGGTGTCATTACCGCCAGGTTTTGCGTTTTATAGTCTTTTATATTACGGGTAATGAGCAGGTTGGCACCCCCGCTCTGTGCGGTGAAGTATTGAATACCGTCTTCAAAGTCTGTGAAAGTCGAGTGCAGCGCAATTTCAAGACTTGCTTCAGAGGTGGCCATTACCTTGAGCAGGCTTTTGAGTTTTTGCAGTGTTGCCCGTGCTGCCTTCTGGCCTTTTATTCTGCGGAGAATATAAAAGACGTTGGCAAACACCAGAACCGATGTTGCACCATAAAATTCACCGGACTGGATTTTGGAAAAAATAGCGGCGCTTTGTTCAAACCAGGGTTCTCGTTTTGCCAGTAAGTCCAGCACAACGTCGGCATCCAGAAACAAGGTGGGGGTCATTGGTATTTGTCCTGCAGAAAATCGATGTAGTTCCTGGCGTCTTCCAGCTCTTTTTCGCTGATAATGCCCGCTAGATCGGCTACTGCACCAGTGAGTTGTGGTGCCTGTGAGTGTTCTGTACGGGGTAAGCTTTTTAAATAATTCTCTACCAGCTTCGATAAGCTTTGCTGCTGCTTTGCAGCATAGGCTTTGGCTTGCTGCACCACTTCAGGATCAACGGTCAGGGTTAATTTGTTCATTATGCATTTTCCGCAATACGTATTGTTTTAAAAAAATAGTACGTAATTCAGTAATTGACAAGTCGGCGGATGGAAAAACATTTTCTGAAATCCCACATAAACAGCAACGGAAACCTGCACGGGCACTTGGGTTTTACCAGGCGAGTTATAAATCTACCGAGGCAGCGGTCTGTGCGACTTTGGCATCCGGCAGTTATACCCAGAAGGCTATTGCTGATTATTTTGGCCTGCATTATTCCACGGTGAGTAATACCAACTCCACCTTCTAAATATGAACTGCGCAGCCATTTTGAACCGCTGGATCTTCGTTGGAATTCCTCGCAATAGCCCTGCTATTACTCGTCATTCCGCCTTGCCCAGCGGTCCAAAATGACTTGCTCGTTATCATATTTAGAAGGTGGAATTGGTATAAGATGCTTGCACGACAGGCATAGGGTTGATGGTGACAGGGCTCCAGGGTTGTTTTTGTTTCAGTAATGGAAGCGGCATTGGAGTATGAACAGGTTGCCGTTGCTGAAGGCGTATACCAATCGATGTTCCTGGTCTATCCTGCGCGACCAGAATCCTGAAAAGCTACCTTTGAGTGGCTCCGGTTTTCCTGTGCCTTCAAAGGGGCTACGCAGACATTCTTTAATGGGTTTTCTTAGCTTCCCGGCTTTTGGTTTGTCGGTGGCCAACCAGTATTGGCCGTCTTCCCATGCTTCTTCAGACCAGCTTTACGTGACCTTTTTCGGGGTACTCATAAGTCAGGCAGATCCCTTTGGATACCCTTATTGGCTTTGAATTGTTCAGCGGCGGATTTCAACCGACGGGCATTTTCAGGAGAAGAGAGCAGATAAAGCGTTTCCATCAGGCTGTCGTAATTTTCTTTCGACATCACCACCGCATCTTCTGCGTCGCGTCGATGAATGATGGTGTGGGTTGCATCATTAACAACGCTGTCCAGAACCGCTTTGAGATTTTTTCTCATTTCTGTGTAGGAAACCACATTCATTTTATTTTTCCAGATACCTGTACGTGAATCAGATGGGTGAAAGTCTCATACTGACTGTCTTTTCAGAGTTTGCGCTCCACGGAATGCCCCATAGCAACTAATTTTGCCCGGCCTGGTATAGGGTAACGGCCAAACACCGGTATGATGCTTACTGGAATACGACACCGTTCCAGTGAGAGGCCGCCCCGATGGAAGTATGTCAGCCACTGGCTAAAACCGCCAATCCTTGCCACGCGCTTGAGCAGCTCGAACTCATGTTGACCCGCCTGCGCCAGCATCATAATCCGATCAGGCATTTTGAAGATTATGAAAACGAGGTCCATGCTCTTTTTGCTCAGGCAGAGCGTGAGGTTCTTGCAAATGACCTGGCTTCACTCGACGTCGATGCACCAGCCATTGAGCTCAATGGCACCTGCTATCACCGGGCATTGCGCTGTTCTGCAACTTATCAGTCAGCTGTCGGCCCTATCCGGGTTGCCCGTACACTGTACCGGCATGACAAAGAACCTTGCATCTGCCTTTCACCACCCCAATCAGGAATATACCGACTCATATAAAATGCCTAAAACTTGAATGATCGTCCATTGTCTTTCCTTCAAACCGACCACACGTTGTTCCTGATTATTGACCGTTAATACACTAACCCCTTGAAAACAGAAAAACACCCATCTCGCCGTTGGATTCTGGCAGGGCTTTTTTTTCTGGTTTAAGAATACACGGCTCTGCTTCTTCAATTCATACCTTATTCTGTGTTGGATAGCAGCATAGACCATCAGACACAGTGTCATCACCATTAACAGGGCCTCAATTCGTTCCGCTTTCTTCAGGTAGAGTGAGAAAACCAGAAAGTCCGGGCTCTTCAGGAATCGAAAGCCACCTTCAACCTTCTGTTGTGACTTGTAGGTAGACAACAGCTCAGCGGCATTTATGCCCTTGTGGGTATTCAAACCCTTTTGGTCCAAATCATTGGTGCCCAGGATAAAGCAACCCAGTGAGGCCAGCGAATTCTCTCTTTTCTCGCAGGAAACAAAGCATGTGCTCTGTACAAAATATTCGAAGTGATCAGGCTTACTATCTGACGATGGACGTCCTTTGCCCGGATAGCAGGGTTTACAGATAACCTCAGGTTCCGTTTCACTTTGACAGAGTTTCGATTGTTTCTGCCACAAGGCAAAAGCTTCCAATGCATCGTCCCGGCACAGAAAAGCCTTTTTACCCAACTTTTCCAGATCGCGGGCTTCTTTCAGTGACTGTTTCTGCATCTTTCTGGTCAGCGTTTTCTGTTCACTGAGCCTTCGCTTTTTATTGAGAAACAAGAACCATCGTTGTCGAACATCGCCATAACAGGCAGGTACTTCAGTAAAAGAATAATCCTCATAGCCTTCAACAGGCTCCAGTGCCATGGCAGGCGCTTTGCCGACCAGCTCCTTGGCATCCTTGATATTCAGCGGCACCCGGGAGATAAACAGCTGTTTTTGCTTATCAAGCAACTGGAGGGTTTCAGCAACGTACATGGCTGCATCTGCGACCAGATAACGGTTATTCAAAGCTGCCTTAAAACACGACAAATGATTTTTGATAGTTTCCTGAAAGCAAGTTTTGTCGTTTACATTACCACTCGCAGGCGCCATAAACACAGGGATACCCGCCTCATTTTCGGTGATTAACTGCAAGACAACCTGATTCAGGTCAGGCCGGTGATCACGGCTATAGCCGCGGCAGATATGGATGCAGTTCAAGTCATCAGGGTTTTCATTATTGTTATAGACACCGTCTGTATGAAGGCTGGTGCCGTCCAGGTTTAATGCCTTGCAGGGCAGCTTTAGATGGTTGACGACCTTAATGGCAAGATTCAGATATAAGTCACTGACGCCAACTTCATAAAGACTGTCGAGAGCCCGGCCAAGTATTTTGTCGTTTAAGTGTTCTGCCTGGATGCCTTCCCCAATGAGGCGATCAATCGGCTTGTCCTCAAAAAACTCAGGGACCAGGTAGAGGGTCTGCCCTGTAAAGCCCAGCCCATTGATGATCATTGCGACCACAGCCTGTCCAATGGTGACATTGCGTGCATCAGAGTCATTGGTTATGCGTGCATCGAAATATTCGGCTATCTTTAGCTCCCGGCACATGGCGGCAACCAGGCCAAGATGATTAAGGTTCTTAGACTGGTATTGAACTGGCGGCATATCGGTGCTCCTGAAGATCTGATCAGTCCTTTGACATCAGATTTCAGGAAAATATCAATCGGGGTGGTGAAAGGCAGTTTCAACGCTTTAACGGTGCCATTTATATCCATCAGAGATCAATTCCAGAATGGATTTAAAACGTTTACCCCCGTATTGATAAAGGCCCGGGTGTTGCGGGTAACCAGTGTCAGGCCATAGGTGATGGCTGTGGCCGCAATTTGTTTCTCAATGGCATTTTCATAAGGCACTCTGAGCTTCCCCCAGATTTGAGCCTCGGTAATGCCAAATTCCAGGATGTACTGGCTGTAGTCTCTGATCAGGGTCTTCAGCCAGTGTTCAAGCTGCTTGGCCTGAGGCGTGTCACCTCTATGGCGAATTTTCTCCACACCCCGACGGAGGTCTCCGAGGGTAATCACGCTGAGATAGAGTGGCGATGCCTGTTGAGTCGCCTCTTTAAAGAACCCCTGAACACCGGGGTTGGCTTTTTGTTTCTTGCGAATTTCACCAATGACATTGGTATCAATCAAATACACTGGAATCACCACTGTCTTCGAGACGCTCAAAGTCATCATCATTACCTACATTGGGGATACTTTTCAGGGCTTCAGTAAAGCTCTTTTTTTGGGGCTTTAACAGAACCGATTCAAGAATCCGACGGTGTTCGGCCTCTGCGCTAAGCCCATTTTTACCCGCTTGAGCCTTAAGTGCTGCAACGATTTTTTCGTCAATATTACGAACGATTAGGTTAGGCACGATCCACCTCCTGAATATTCTATAAAATGATAGCATTGATATCATTTTTGACCAGCACCTTCTGGAATCTATTGCCTTACAATTCAACGTATTAACCATTAGATATTTCTATGACTGTAAACATCAGAAAAGCTGTTTTCCCGGTTGCCGGTATGGGCACCCGCTTCCTTCCCGCGACCAAGGCCACAGATGCTGCCCGTGGTGAATAAGCCACTGATTCAGTATGCCGTGGAGGAAGCGGTGGCCGCCGGTATCAAGGACCTGATCTTTGTCACCTCCTATACCAAGGTGCCGGTGATTAACCACTTTGATAAAAACTTCGAGCTGGAATACCGGCTGGAACAGGCAGGTAAGCAGAATCTGTTACTCGACTCTAAAGTTTTAGTCTGACTATTGGGTCAAATTTGAGCAGGTCTCACTGCCGCTACTCGGACTTTAGCTGCGCAGAGTCTTCATCGTGGCAACAGGAGGCCTGCTGTACCAAGCTTGGTTGCAAAGTAATGTATTGGCAACATTCATGTGACCATGGTTATACGTATTCTTCCCTGCGCTACTCAATTTATTGATCATCTCGATCAAGCCTTACGCCGTGCTCCGCAAGCTCAGCGACTGACTACCAAGCAACGCTATTTTCTGGCATTTGTCATTTCGGCAATGATTCTGACGCAGAAGCTCTGTTGGGCAACCATGGAACGTCGAAGCCTTGGCCAATACACATCAGCCGCCTTATGGTGGATGTTTTACCGATCCGAAATTGTCTGGCATCTACTGCTACGCATCAGTGTTCTCGTCATTATTGGCCGCTATGGTTTATCAGAGGGAAATCTTCTTATTGACGACACCGGGCGCTCACGATGCAAACGAACCAAAAAGATAGGCAAGACCCACAAGATTAGGGAGAAGAGGACCAGTGGTTATGTCAACGGTCAGGAGCTGGTCTTTCTGGTTTTACAAACCCCGCTGGTGACCATTCCCATTGACTTCCGGTTCTATATGCCTGACCCGAAGATGACCGAATGGCGGAAGAAAAGAGACTTGTTGAAAAAACAGGGAGTTCCTCCAAAGGATCGACCTCCCAAGCCAAAGCCCAACAGTGAGTACCCAACAAAACAGCTACTGGCGCTGGATTTGATTCAGGCCTTCCAACGCCACTTTCCTGATATAAACGTCACCGGCATCCTGGCGGACGCTCTCTATGGTGATGCCCATTTTATGGATGGAGCTTCCTCAGTCTTCTCGGGAACACAGGTTGTTAGCCAGCTCCGTTGGAACCAGACGGTGATCTACAAAAACAAAGAAGTTAATCTGAAGACCTATTTTGACAGTTATCTCGGGCCTGGCGTTAAAAAAACTCTGGTCATACGAGGAGGAAAGGAGCAAAAGGTGACGGTATTGTCTGCCCGTCTCAAGGTCAAAGCCCATGGGCAGAAGCGATTTATTATTGCTTTGAAATACGAGGGAGAGGACGACTATCGCTATCTGGCCGCCACGGATGTTTCCTGGCGTCATGATGATATTGCCCGGCTTCACACGCTGAGGTGGTTGATCGAGGTGTTCTTTGAGGACTGGAAACTTCATGAAGGCTGGTGCAACAGAGCCTTGCAGCAAGGCATTGAAGGGTCTGAGCGTGGCGTGATCCTGAGCGTGCTGTGTGACCATATGTTGCTCCTTCATCCTGAACAATCTGCCCGCTTGGAACACAAGCAGCCTGCGCTTACCGTTGGCTGTCTGGTCGAGAAGCTCAGAATCGATGCGTTGCTGGATATCATCCGGACAGTTGTGGATTCAGAAAATCCTCAGGAGCAGTTCAAGAAGCTGACGGAGTCTCTGGAAGACTACCGGCCAGTGAGAATATCCAGCAAGCATATGGCGGGCAGGGAGCTGGGGAGAATGATGCCAACTGCTTCACTCAAGTATCGTTTACCGGAATATCAAACACTTGTGCATTAGAAACTTGAGAGTCGAGTTATAACTCTTCACTTACGTTCAACCGTCTGGCTCTCTCCAGGCCCGCCGCCGTTTGAGACTACCAGCTTAGAGGCTTTATCCCCGGAGCTTCACACCTTGAATTACTCCGCAGCATGTCCGGGTAGGAGCATCTGGATGTACAGAAGTCCGAATTACAAATTAATGTGTCGACACCTCAAACTTACCTTTATAAATCAGGTTGTTCGCCTGATTATCTGGTCGCAAGCACGCTACCGCCCATCGTTTTTTCGCATTCTACCTACTTAATCGGTGAACACACTTGCCTATAACGAAACAGCTGTTGATTCCTGCTCAGTACTGACAGACCTTAATCGTGGCATGCCGCGATCGATCCGTTGGTTCAGAAGCTGATCAGGGAGGGGGTAAATTTTCAGCGAGACAATGTACTGCCAGACCTGCCCAGGAGTAAATACGTAACATCACCACTGGAAATGATTGACAGCCGCAGAGTTTATGAGGTGATTTTTTACTCCTGCTCAGAGGCTGTTCAAAACCCGGAAAACTTCTCTGCGCTTGCCCTGCAGCTCAAGCATTTTCATTGTGCATGGGTGACGCAAAAATTCAGATTACAAACCCTCAACACCATCTATGCTGGTCGTGAGAATTTGTGGAGACCCTGTTCTTTAAAGGGAGGAGCAAAGACTGCCGATGCAAAACATTGATAGTTTCGCTCGCAAAGGGATGAGCTGGGGAAACCTGCACACTATGGCTAAAAAAATTACCACAAACACACCAACTCAATATCCAGCTCAAGAAAATAAACCCAGGCCGGTCAACGATAATACTCGAGGGGTGTTTGCCAATACCCGGCAGGTTTCCCCGATCACTGAGCACAGTGATACCCATATTGGCAAGGGTGTTAACAGTGACAGACCAGCGAGCCGACTGGATAAAGATGCACAAAAAAGCCTTAGTAACTCATTGATCACTCTGGCTGACCCTGTGCAGGAACATACTTCCCGGGACAAAGTGATCACCGGCCTGCAACGGGTTGCAGCGCACTCCCTCCAGGGCATCCCCTATGATCTTCTGAGCCAGCTGAAAGAGGCCGCTGATAACCGCGGTGCAGCACTGTTTACCCGACCTGTGGAGCCGGTCTGTCGCACCCTGATTGAGGAAGGGTGGCCCACCAAGCATTTCAGGATCAAGGCAAAAAGCAGTAACTGGGGGGCTCAGGCAGGTACCATTCCGGTGCTTCAGCAGTACAGCAAACTGGCCCTGGACAGGGACAGTAAAATAGAAAAATACAGCAAGCAGGCAGAAAAGTGCCTGAAAGGGGTAGATCGCCAGGGCAACCCGTACGCCGAGGCGGTGCCATTAAGAATTAGCCAGAACCGCCTTGAGGAGCTTGAACGCAATGGCTATCTGTATCAGCGAAATGAGCAGGTCAATGAACAAGGTGACCCGTGTCTCTATTTCAAGACACGGGCCTGCAATCGCAGTGACGGGCCTGAACATACCCAGCTATTGATAAGAGAACCCGATGGCCAATGGGCTGTTTACGACGCTGATCATATATCCCCAGCACCTGTTATGGTGATTGCGCAGCCGGCAACAGAACCGGGCGACACGGCACAGCCCATGACCGCCGATATTGATCCACTGATGGAGGTTTTTCCCCTGGAGAAACTGGATCTGGAGCGTTTCGACCGATTACCCATACCTTTAGTCTCAGACCAGGTTGTCACCCGGCAGGTAGACAAGTATCGAGCGAGACTGAAGAAATCCTTTGCTGCCGGAAAAATATCCAAAGAGGTGTTGCAGGAGAAACTGGCTGGCTATGATCAGTTGGAAAAAAAACTGCAGAACGATTTTTATTCGGTAAAAGATGAATCCGGGCAAACCCTCTTCAGGGAGGACTCGGATATGGGCAATGTGTCAAACCGAACCCGGAATATGGTTAGCTATTACGAACGGGCATTGGGCAGAAAACACCGGGTTATTCATCATAATGTTGATGTTCACAGTCTGGCCACGGATGAGCAGGCCAATTACCCCATTACCGCTTTTCTGCCAGCCTCGTTAAATATGGCAGAAGGGATTTGCATGATTTTCAATGAGGAGCAGTTTCACTCTGTGCTGGGTGAGCTGATGAATCGGGGTTATGCAGTCCAGCAAAATCCGCTCTGGAAAACCCATCCGAAAAATCCCAATTTTCTCAATGCCAAGGCCCGTGTGGCAGCCAGTATGAAAGCTTCGTTAATCGACCCTGAAGAGTTTGTCAGGGGGCTTGAGCAGATGGCCCGGGTGGACGATCCCGATGAAGATTACCGGGCAGCGCTGATCTCTGAACAGGAGGACTATCTGCAAGGTGGCGCTCATGAGCGCCGTGATTCCGCTGTCAGCTTCATTAGCAGTATCGACTCCGTTGACCTGGGATCAGAGGGGGGCTCAACAATAGCGGATATTTCCGATTTCAGCGACAGTGATTCTGAGGATGATGATTCCGGCTTTGGTCCTTAGGATCTTTACCTACCGGCGATCACTGCGGCCAGAGCAGGCTGAACTCAGGCAACCTTGAAGCCTTGCGGTCAAAGGTCAGGGTTGTTACACATTGTTGTTTGTTATGATGCCCGATCATGGCATCCGCAAAATCATAACCCTGTTGATAATCATCAAGAGCTTTCAGGGTTTCCGGACAATGATCAGTTACGCACTTTTGCAGGTGCAAAACAGCTCTAAGTTTCTGACATTGCTGTTCGGGATCTACCCTGTAAAAATGACTGAGCACCCACACAGTTTCAATCAACACCAGAGGGCTGATGTAAAACTTCTGGCAACCGGTGAGGAAGTTGAGAACCTGTTGATACTGAGGCTCGTCATCCCGAACCAGATAGCGAATAAGGATATTCGTGTCAATACCGTCCATTACTGCTTGCCTTTGTGCTGGTCATGTTTATTGATCCAGGTTTCAGAGGCACCCGCCTTAATGGCTTGTTCCATATCGTCCAGCGATGCCTTGCGACCATTGGTGTGTTGGGCCAGGCAACCACCTAGGGCTTCAATATCGTCAGACATGGGGGTCAGGATGATGACTCCGTCTTTTTCTTGAAAGAGCACTTTATCACCGGGTTGCAACTGATATTTTTCCCGAATAGCACTGGGAATGGTGACCTGCCCTTTGCTGGTGATTGAGCTGGTTGACATGGCTGAGGTCTCTGGTTCGAGTATTACAAAAGGTAATACCTGATCAACAGCTTGTCAAAACGGACGGGTTAAGTAGTACATTCAGGTTTTAAGCCTGTCCTTTTTCCGCAACCGAATAAGCAAACATGCTATTTTTCCTGAAGCGCTTCCGCAAACGCCCGGTAAAAAGGCTTTTTAAATGGCTGATATCGCTGTTATGCTCGCGGGTTCATTTTTATTTTAATGAAAATGCCGCCAGAACGTGCTTCCCAGCCAGACTTTTCTTTTAATCGGAAGCGGCACTTACGCTCATGGCAACGTCTGTCCAGAGCCGGAAATGATCCTATACCATGTCAGAACAGAACCCTAATCCTGGCAGTCTGCAGATTTACCTTCGACTGCTGACTTACGTAAAACCCTACATCGGCTATTTTGCCCTGAGTCTCCTTGGCCTGGCCATCTTTGCCCTGACCCAGCCCGGTTTCGCCAAGCTGCTTGAATACTTTGTCCAGGCGCTGGAAGGCGAAGAGGTCACCCTGCTGCAGAACCAGACATGGCTTCCCAACTCAGCCATTTCATCACTCTGGCTGATCCCGTCACTGATGGTCATTATCGCCATCGTTAGGGGCATTGGCTCTTATCTGGGTAATTACTACATCTCCAAGGTTGCGAACTTTGTTATCCATGACCTGAGAACCGAGATGTTCGAGCGCATGATCAACCTGCCCAATGCATTCTTTGATAACAACAACTCCGGCCACCTGATTGCCCGTATTACCTATAACGTCAGTCTGGTGACTGCCGCGGCCACCGATGCCATTCGTGTTGCCGTCCGGGAAGGCCTGACCGTTGTCTTCCTGCTCAGCTTCCTGTTTTACACCAGCTGGAAGATGACCCTGATCTTTATTGCCGCACTGCCAATCATTGCCATGGTGGTTGCCTATGCCAGCAAACGTTTCCGCAGGATCAGCAGAAATATGCAAAATTCCATGGGTGACCTGACCCATGTCACCTCGGAAACCATTAATGGCTATCGGGAGGTCAGGGGGTTTGGCGGTGAAGGTTATGAATGTGATCGCTTCCGGTCTTCCAGTGCCGCCAATACCCGCCAGAACCTTAAGCTGGCCAAGGCGGGCTCCGTCCATACGCCGGTTCTGCAATTTATTGTCTCCATAGCCCTTGCCCTGTTGCTGTTTATGGTTCTGTTTGTCAAAGGTGACTCAACCACCGCAACCCTGGTAGGTTATGTGACGGCGGCCGCCCTGCTGCCCAAGCCGATCCGCCAGCTCAGCGAAGTGAACGCCAGTATCCAGAAGGGCATCGCGGCGGCAGAAAGTATTTTCGCCATGGTGGATGAAACACCAGAAGCCAATCATGGCCAGTACACCTGCGACCGGGTCACCGGTTGCGTTGAATTCAGGCAGATTGGTTTTGCTTATCCGGGTGCGGAATCACCCGCACTGCAAGACATCAGCTTTACCATTCAACCCGGACAAACCTACGCCCTGGTGGGGCGATCCGGTTCCGGCAAAAGCACCCTCGCCAATCTTGTTCCCAGGTTCTATAACCATACCGAAGGCGATATCCTGATTGACGGTGTTCCCCTGAATGACTTTGAATTGAAAAACCTGCGCAGCCAAATTGCCCTGGTCAGCCAGAACATCACCCTGTTCAATGATACCGTTGCCAGAAATATTGCCTACGGTGCCCTGGGGGATACCGCCGATCAGGAAGATATCCGCCTGGCTGCAGAAGCGGCCCATGCCACAGAGTTCATCAAAGACATGTCGGACGGTATGCACACGATTGTTGGCGAAGACGGCGTTCTCCTGTCCGGTGGCCAGCGTCAGCGTCTGGCCATTGCCCGTGCGGTGCTGAAAGATGCACCCATCCTGATTCTGGATGAAGCAACCTCAGCCCTGGACACGGAATCCGAGCGCCACATTCAGGCAGCCCTGGATAGCATCATGAAAGGCCGTACCACCCTGGTGATTGCCCACCGCCTGTCAACCATTGAGAATGCCGACTGCATTCTGGTAATGGAGCATGGCCGAATTATTGAACGAGGAACCCATACTGAACTGCTGGCGAAAGGTGAACATTACGCCAAACTGCACAAGATGCAGTTTCAGGATGAACCGCCTGTTACCGTAGAACAAGTTTAAATATTACACAGTAGGAAAATGGAACTTTTGCTCTCTTTTTCAATCTTACGTAGCACATAATTTCAATAAGTTTGATGCGTAAAATCTCCGTTCACCCCGGGCACCGTTCGGCTCAGCTCAGGATGAACGGAGCCTGGGAGTTATTGATAGAAGGAATTCATCAATTACATTGAAACCATGTACTGGTCGTATCTTGAGCTTAAACGGGCATTTCCAATGGAAACACATCGAAGCACTAACCCGGCCGACGTTTCGGCAGCACTTTCCACCAATCAGTTGACTCAGCCTTTAGCATCCGCTGCTAATAGCTCTAAATGCGTTTTTTCTTCTCAACGAACTGTTGCAAAATGTCAGGCTCATACATCCAGTCAGTCAGGCTCAAATGACATAACATCTACCAAGACCACTAACATTGAAGCAAGAGCTGTGCTTCCCAGTCGTGCGTACACGACAACACTTGCATCTTCAGGCTCTGGTTCTTCCATACCACTCAAAGGCACTCAAAATAATGACATTACGGAAAGCTCTCTGCCCGTTGAATTGCAAGAGTGTATTCAGGAATGGCAAAAGATCTCGACTAAATACCCGCAAAATTTAATATTTCAGGAACTCATCGATTTCATGACCAAATGCAGGAAAGCGTTGATACTCCGATCAATTCAACTGGGCAAGTTTGACAAGGAAAACCCGGCACACATTGCCGAGGCTTTTCTGTCAGGTACGTTGAATATGGCATCCCGCAGAGTCTCCAACATACCAAAGTATGTTTTAAAGGCAGAATTTTCACCTGATAAGACGGATGCCAAAAAAATGTTCCGGGAACATGATGTATTTCAAATATCGTGCCTTTTCAATCCTGATTCCGGAAAAGGAATAATTACTGAGACCATCTCCCACCAGGGTGTTACGTTTTTTATACCTGACGACCCTTTTAAAACAGCTTCCACCGCTACAAATTTCATTGGGGCATTGCTTTCTACAATTTGTACTTTTTATGATCATTCTGCGCCCCCGAAGGGTGCTCAGGCTCAAACCGAAAGTACAGTTACTGACTCAATATCCAATTCACCCAAAGGCGCTGACTCAACCTGCCCTGATACCAGTGACGATAATATTTGTGACCTTGCCATACTGTTCAAAACGCTGGGATTATGGAAAATCCGGGATAAAACGCTTATTGTTCCCCGTGGCAAAACACAATCCGGTCACATCCCACCCTTCAAATTAATCACCTCATTCTCAAAGTCCATAGCTGAAAGCCACCCCTACCATGGGTTGCTCAAAAGGGCTCAGCTGGACCCGGCAGGGGTAACTTATTTCCCAAGAACAAGTGAAGTCCAATCAGAAAACCTGACCAAATTTCAAAACAGTGTCTTAAATCTTCTGGAAAAGATGTCGCTGTTGCGCGCGAAAGAGGCAAGATCTTCAAAACCCAAAGAACCCCCACCATCTGAATTAGCGCAACCATCACCAACAGTAGCCCCAGAAAGCTGTTATAAACTTGTAACCCCCTTGGAAAGCACGCAATCCCTTGCCAAACAAATCGCTTTGCTGATCGAGCGCAATGATGCAGCTAAGCTCAAAACATTACTTGAACATAACCCTCAATACGCCACTGAGCTTAAAGACTCCCAGAATAATAAACTGCAAAAATACCTGTCTAAATGCCAGGATATCCAGGCTGACAATGATGAGGCGAGTGTCGAGGAGTACGACGACTATCTGACGTCACAGGATTAATATTCTTTCTCACTTACGCAGCAGAAAACATCTATGGTAAAGTCGTCAATTTACCGTAAAACAGCTGTACTGCCCCCGATCCGGAAACACGAAACAAGGCGTATAAGGTGTACCAGCACACGCTATATAACCTTTGCCAAAATACCCGTCAACTGACTTTAAGGTGCATATTGCACGGCTGTGGTATGGTAAGTACTTAAGCAACTGCCATTAAGCTGACTGGACCTCATTGATGAAATTGACGATTCCCCGTTTTGATCTGGCCAAAGTCCTGGTAATTGGCGATATCATGCTGGATCGATACTGGCATGGTGCCACCTCCCGGATTTCACCGGAAGCTCCGGTGCCTGTAGTCAAAGTCGGACAGATAGAAGACCGTCCGGGCGGAGCGGGCAATGTTGCCCTCAACATTGCCACACTGGGCGCACCGGCATGGGTTATCGCGGCAACCGGTAACGATGAAGCCGCCGACGTCCTTCAGACCCGGCTGGAGGCCGCTGGCATCTACTGCAGCTTTGCCCGAATTCCCGGTGCACCGACCATTACCAAGTTACGGGTCATTTCCCAGCATCAACAATTGATTCGTCTGGACCATGAAGAAACCTTTGATGGTCTGAGTCCCGATGTCATTGAAGAAAAGGCCGCCCAGCTTCTCCATAACCTGAGCGCCATTGTCCTGTCTGATTACGGCAAGGGCACTCTGCAGGGCTGCCAGCAACTGATTCGCCTGGCCCGATCCCATAATATTCCCGTTCTCGTGGACCCCAAAGGCAGCAGCTTTGAGCGTTACCGTGGTGCCACGGTGATAACGCCCAACCTGAAAGAGTTTGAGACGATTGTTGGCTCCTGCCGCAGCGAAGAAGAGCTGGTCAGTAAAGGTCAACAACTGTTAAAAGACCTTGAGCTGGGAGCACTGCTTATTACCCGCAGTGAACACGGCATGACCCTGATCCGGGAAAAGGAACCTGAAGTTCACTTCCCGGCAAGGGCAAGAGAAGTTTTCGATGTAACAGGTGCAGGCGATACGGTTATCTCGGTACTGGCCGCCTCCCTGGCCGCTGGCTGTGACCTGCCCCAGGCTGCCGGTCTGGCCAATATTGCCGCCGGCATTGTTGTGGCCAAGCTGGGCACCGCCAGCGTCTCCATGCCCGAACTGAGGCGTGAAGTGAACCGGGAGCTGGGTGCTGAAAGAGGCGCGGTATCTGCCGAGCAATTGATGGTTGCGGTTGAAGATGCCCGGGCTCACGGCGAAAAGATCGTATTTACCAACGGCTGTTTTGATATCCTCCATGCTGGCCATGTTGGCTACCTGGAGCAGGCACGCAAGCAGGGGGACAGGCTGATTCTGGCCATTAATGGCGATGATTCTGTCACCCGCCTGAAAGGCGAAGGACGCCCGATTAACCCGGTGGACCGGCGCATGGCAGTACTTGCCGGCCTGGAAGCAGTGGACTGGGTTGTCAGTTTTGATGAAGACACCCCGGAAAATCTGATTCAGGCAATCAAGCCGGATGTACTGGTAAAAGGCGGCGACTACTCACTGGATGAAGTGGTCGGTGCCCCGATTGTTCATGAATACGGTGGTGAAGTGAAAGTACTGGCTTTCCTGGAAAACTGCTCAACCACGGCCATTGTCGATAAAATCCGCGATGAAAAAGAAGCACAACCTGCCTGATGATTGCCTGGCCATAACCCCTGTGGCCAGCCCCTGATCTGAAACATCTGCCGGGCATCACCCGGCAGAGTAGTCGGGCTTAACAACATCGACAGGTTCTGACAGGTCAAATAACAAGTACTCATTAACCGGATCTATCAAGGGCCGATATATCGATCAGGCCCAAGCTTGACACATTTACCGTGACTCCTTGATAACATGGGTGAGAAAACACCGGTGAATCAAATCGCTTCCACCTCTTCCCACAATTTCCGCAGTCGTTTGTCCGATACCGGAAAACGAGTGCCCAGTTGCTGGGCAAACAGGGAAACCCGGTACTCTTCAATCATCCAATAGAATTGCTGAAGATTTGGATCGACCACCTTATGCTGATCATGAGCCTCCCGGCGTTTATCATATTTCTGCTGCAGAGCGGTCAGCTCTTCCGTCCAGGCCCGATCACGGTTTACCTGGGCTGGCAGTTTCTCTAACCTGACCTCAATCGCCTTAAAATAACGAGGATAGTGGCTTAGCCACTCCATACCCGCTGACGTCATAAACCCCGGTTGCAACAGCCTTTGTACATGCTGCTTGATATCCGCCAGGGCCAGGGCTCGGTCAAAACTGATCTTACCTTTCAGCTGTCGGCTAATTCCCTGGGCAATCCGAAAGATCTCATTAAGAATGGGATCAATCTTCTCGGCAAAAGGCACAATGTCGCCTTTACGCTGCTCCAGCAATGCCATGAATGATTCACGGCTTTTCGGCAGCTCGCTGTCCTTACTTAGATAGACACCGCTGATAATCAAACTCTGCACATCATCTTCCAGCAGGTTCTGATTCATCAGGTTAGTGGCCAGCAACCTGGTTTCTTTCAATCGGGCCATTTTACTCAAGGCAAACTTAAGCTGGGTGGACAACCTGATCCTGAGCAGTCGGGTCAACCCTTTGCGGTTTTCAACGTCAGCCATCGCCGCACTCTCAAACAGCTGAACCGCCACGGAATCACGCTGGTCAACCAGGGCCGGGTATGACTTTAATACCAGCCCCCCGGCTTTCCGGGTAATCTCATGGGGCAGCTCGCCACAGGTCCAGTCCAGCAGACCTTCCTGCTCCAGATGACTTTTCGCCAGCTTACGGATGGTGTCCTGTACATGATCAGAGAACTGTTGTCTGAGCTGATTTAAATCACGCCCCTGGCCAATAACATCGCCATCTTCATTCACCACCCGGATATTCATTAGCAAATGTCCATCCAGGCTATCTGTGTTCCAGTGCTCTTCGAGAATGCGCACACCGGACATACGTGTCAGCTGTCGTCCAAGCATGTCGGTCAGCGGCTCGTCACAGGCAGAGAGTGATTCCAAAGCACCATTAACAAAATCAGGCACAGGGACAAAGTTCTTACGCACTGGCTTGGGCATGGATCGCACCAGGGCCACACACTTGTCGAAACAGCATACCGGGCACCAGCCACTCCAGACGATGCCTGGGCAGCAACCTTAATGCCTCTACCGGCACGGTCAGGGTGACGCCGTCATCCGGCTCACCCGGGGCAAAGTGATAACTGAGGGGCAGCTCCAGCCCCTCCCAGCGGAAGCGATCCGGGTATCTGTTGACGGTGATATGCTCTGCTTCATGCTGCATCAGATACTCTTTGGTAAGGTGGAGCAAATCAGGCTTCTGTCGTTCAGCCCCCTTGCGCCACTTTTCAAAGCCTGCACCGTTACAGATATCCGCAGGAATCAGGGCATCGTAAAAGTGGTAGAGCGTGTCACTGTCCACCAGAATATCCCGGCGACGGGACTTTGCTTCCAGCTCATCCACTTCGTCAATCAATGCCAGGTTATGCTTCTGAAACGCCCCTTTGGAATCAAAATGCCCTTCCACCAGGGCTTCACGGATAAAGATTTCCCGGGCAACCACCGGATCTATCGGGCCATAATTCACCCGACGACGACCGACCACAATCAAGCCGTACAGTGTCACCTGCTCAAACGCCACCACCTGGGCACGCTTCTTCTCCCAGTGGGGTTCAAAATAGTTGCGCTTCACCAGATGCGTTGCCAGCGGCTCAATCCATTGGGGCTCCAGTTTGGCATTGGTTCGGGCAAAGAGCCGGGAGGTTTCCACCAGCTCTGCCGCCATCACCCATTTGGGCTTGCGCTTATAAAGCGTCGATGCCGGAAACAGATAGAAGCGCCGGTTTCTGGCTCCCATATAATCCGCTTCATCATCTTTACTGCCCAACTGGGACAAAAGGCCGGATAGCAGTGACTTGTGAACATCACCATAGCTGGCAGGGCTGTCATTCACGCGGAATTGCAGGTCTTTACAGGCCAGTGTCAGCTGTCGATGGAGGTCGCGCCACTCGCGCATGCGCATAAAAGACAGAAACTGTTTATTGCAGTATTTGCGCAGCTGGTTCTGGGACAATGCCTGCCGCTGTTCCTCATAGGCTTCCCAGAGATTCACATAAGTCATAAAGTCCGAGTCATCGTGATAAAACTCACGGTGGCGCTGATCGGCTGCCTGCTGCTTATCCTGCGGACGTTCCCTGGGATCCTGTGCCGCCAGGGCACTGACAATAATCAACACTTCATGCAGGGCATTATTGTTATTCGCCTCAATCAGCATCCGTCCAAGGCGTGGATCTACCGGCAGCTGCCCCAGCTGTCGGCCAATCGGGGTAATGCGCCGGTCTTTCCCCACCGCCACCAGCTCCTGCAGCAGCTTGAAGCCATCATTAATGGCTTTGCCATCCGGTGGATCAACAAATGGAAACGCGGCAATATCCCCCAGCCCCATCCGCAGCATCTGCAAGATCACCGCCGCCAGGTTGGTTCTGAGAATCTCCGGATCGGTAAACTCCGGACGGGAAAGAAAATCCTCCTCAGAGTAAAGGCGAATACAGATACCTTCGGCAACACGACCACAGCGCCCTTTACGCTGATTGGCCGATGCCTGCGACACAGCCTCAACCGGCAGCCGCTGGACTTTTGACCGGACACTGTAGCGGCTGATACGGGCAGTACCGGGGTCAATCACATAGCGAATGCCCGGCACCGTTAATGAGGTTTCGGCGACGTTGGTGGACAAAATAACACGACGACCGGAGTGTTCCTGGAAGATCCGGTTCTGCTCGGCGGCAGAAAGGCGGGCATACAGTGGCAGAATGTCAGTATGGGGCAGTTTGGCATCCCGGAGGAACTGGTGAGTTTCCCGGATATCCCGTTCACCGCTGAGAAACACCAGCACATCGCCCAGTGGTTTGCCCTTTCCTGCGCGTTCAAGGCTGTCAATCTCTTCCAGTGCGGCCAGAATCCCCTGCTGTAATCGCTGGTCGGCATCACGCCCTTCCAGCTCAAGATCTTCCAGTGGACGATATAATGTCTCTACCGGATAGGTTCTGCCCGAGACTTCGATCACCGGCGCTTGATCAAAGTGCTTTGAAAACCGTTCGACGTCTATGGTGGCCGACGTGATGATGACTTTCAGGTCTGGTCGTTTAGGCAGGATCAGCTTGATATAGCCCAGAAGAAAATCAATATTCAGGCTGCGCTCATGGGCTTCATCAATGATCAGGGTGTCATAGCGGTTAAGAAAACGGTCATTCTGGATCTCGGCCAGCAGAATACCGTCAGTCATCAACTTGATCAGTGTGGTTTCGGTGGAGTGATCGGTGAAACGCACCTGGTAACCAACCTGCTCCCCCAGCACGCCCCCAAGCTCTTCAGCAATGCGATTGGCAACGGAACGGGCGGCCAGTCGCCGGGGCTGGGTATGGGCAATCGTACCAAAAATACCCCGACCCGCTTCAAGACAGATTTTTGGCAGCTGGGTTGTCTTGCCTGAGCCCGTTTCACCGGCGATCACCACTACCTGATGCTCACGGATAGCCCTGGCGATATCCCCTTTCCGGTCAATCACCGGTAGTGCCTGCTCATAACGGACTTCAGGAAGAGCCGCTTGTCGCTGCTCTACCAGCAACAGCGATGACGCTATTTTTTTCTGAATCCGCTCCAGACCTGCCTCATCATCCCGTTTCAGCCGACGCAATTGACCACGCAAGCGGTAACGGTCACGTATCATGCATTGATTGATGGACTGATGCAGTTGCTTATCGGAAAAGCCGGACACCCAGGTACTCCCGTTTATATGGAATCAGTGATGATGATATAAGTTTGACAAGCGGCCTGAATGGCCGCCCGAGAAGAATTCCAGGGTCTGTTGACGTTTCGTTGCGTGCTCAGCGCAACGAAACGTCAACAGACCCTAACCACTCATTAAATTTGCCGGGCTGCCAGCTCTTCATCACGCAAATGACGACGGAGGATCTTACCCACATTGGTCGTGGGCAGCTCATCTCTGAACTCAACCATTTTGGGTACTTTATAGCCCGTCAGGTTCTGCCGGAAAAAGTGAATCACTTCTTCTTTGGTCAGCCCCGGATTACTGGACACGACAAACACCTTGATCGCTTCTCCAGAGCGTTTATCGGGAACACCGATCACGGCACACTGAGCAACATCCGGATGAGCAGAGAGCACCTCCTCCAGCTCATTCGGGTAAACATTGAAACCGGAGATACAGATCATGTCCTTTTTGCGATCGACAATAGTGACATAACCTTCCTCGTCTATTCGGGCAATGTCGCCAGTCCTCAACCAGCCATCCAGAAACGCTTCTTCAGTGGCCTGCTCACTCTGCCAGTAGCCCTTCATCACCTGAGGGCCTTTTATGCAGAGTTCACCCACTTCGCCAATGGGCAGATCCTGATCTTCAGCATCAACCACTTTCAATTCACAGGACGGCACTGGCAGGCCAATGGTGCCCAGTTTGATTTTACCCAGTGGGTTAATCGTCACCACGGGTGAAGTTTCGGTCATACCATAACCTTCACAGATACGACTGCCGGTCAGGTTCTCCCATCGCTCCGCAGTATCCAGTTGCAGCGCCATACCACCGGAAATGGTGTTTTTCAGATAGGAGAAATCAAGACGACGGAAGTCTTCCTGGTTCATTAGCCCGACAAACAGAGTATTCAGACCAATGAACATGCTGAAAGGCTTACCGGTCAAATCCCTGATAAAGGATTTCATATCCCGCGGGTTGGTAATAAGCATGTTATGCTCACCCATCAAGATAGCCACCATGCAATGCACGGTAAAAGCAAAAATATGATAAAGCGGCAATGGCGCAATAATCAGCTCCTCGCCTTCCTGCAAATTACCCCCAACAAGTGCCTTGACCTGGAACATATTGCTGAGAATATTGCGGTGAGTCAGCATGGCACCTTTAGCGACACCTGTCGTACCACCGGTATACTGCAAGATGGCAACATCATCATTTTCCCGGCGAATATCCGTGCAATGGTGCAAGGCTCCCCGACTGAGAACAGTGGTAAATGACACCGCCGATGGCAGCGAATAATCCGGCACCATTTTCTTAACGTGTTTAACCACCAGATTCACCAGCGTCCGCTTAAAGGTGGGCAGCATATCGCCGACCTGCGTCACCACAACATGCTTGATGGCCGTTTTGGGAATCACCTTCTCAGCCATGTGCGCCATGTTGGCCAACACCACCAGCGCCTTGGCTCCGGAATCGCGGCACTGGTGCTCCATCTCACGTTCGGTATAGAGCGGATTGGTGTTCACCACAATCAATCCGGCACGCAGTGCGCCAAAGACCGCCACAGGAAACTGCATGACATTGGGCAGCATAATGGCGATACGATCGCCGGGGCGCAAATCGGTGTGATTTTGCAGATAACTGCAGAAATGCCCACTGAGCTCATAAAGACGGGAATAGCTCAGCTCATGCCCCATGTTGCTGAATGCCGGTTTGCTGGCAAACTTGCGGGTGCTGTACTCCAGTACATCAATAATTGAGCGATACTGACCAACATCTATCGTTGCAGGAATACCTTGCGGGTACTTGTCTTTCCAGAAACCGGTGGTCATGGAGTACGCCTCCCACATCCATGATGGAGCTGTGTAGAATAAAAACTGGCTCGCAAACTGTTCAACCTGTCTTGCCGACTATCGCATTGGAAAATTTTTTGAGGTTATCAGTTTTCTGCTGCTCCTGATAGACGACCTGCGGTAAATACTTCTAACCTGCTTGCAACGAAGGCCTGAACAATAGTATTCACAAGAGAAAAGCCAATGGACAGAATAAACGGCAATCACCTGCTAACGGGCGCTTACACGCCACCATCTGATAGCCATTAAAGTACAACGACCACTGAAGACAGCACAACCACAGTCTTCAAGCCCCACAAATTCATCACTGAGCACCAATCTTTCTGATAGATTGATATCCCCGATGGTACCTCTTCTTCAGCCAGTAGTGAGTCAGCAATGGCCTTTGTCATCGCTCCAGAGAAAACGGGCACCCCCCCCCCCCTTTTCAGCAACAGCATGCCTCGTTTATCCGGGGATCCTGACATGACCAAACCCGCCAGGGAATTTATACGTCTTTGGAAGTATATTACCGAAACCGGAGCAGTTAAGGTTTTTATTGGCAACCTTCTTTCGCCAAATAGAATGAGCAAACTTCTGAACCAGTTAAATGCGCTGACATTATCCCGGGATGAGCAACTGCAAACCCTGACAAATTACTACCTGATAACATTCGGTGACCACCCGGGCAGAGCTATGCAACGCTTTACAGATGACAGAAAGTCAGTGGAACACCATTTAACAACCCCGGACCATCCCGCCCGGAGTATAACAACGATGACCTCGGTTTTTGATCAGGTCGAAGCCTGTATCAATAGCGGCCTGGGTATTCACAGACATTTAACCAACCTGTCACAAAACCACTACTCCATGTCCATGGACGATTTGGAGCACAAAGAGTTGGATGAGTGCAACCTGCACCTGCAAACGGAATATCAAAAAGATCTGGCAATCTCCTCCAGCACGAAATTAAGTGACATTTTTTCCAATGATTTATTAAGAGGCATGAATATTGACATTTACTCTCCGTCAGACCGCCCCCTGCTTAGCATTTACAGCAATACAAAAACCTGCTCATTCAAGGAAAGGGAGGAGAGCGGTGTTATTATCGACCAAATGACCTTTGACACAGGGAACCTTACGGACCGTGATACTCGTGAACAGCTATTCCAATCCCTGATTGAAGCAAAACTTGACAAGATCCTGCGCTCTCATAAACAGGTACATATTTTTACTTTTCTCTGTAGCCAACGATCTGCCAATATTTTCCACAATTTATTAAACCTGTATTTCATTGGTAAAAATCTGAGTTTATCAATGCCTGAAAGACAAATAAGAACGGAAACAAGAGTTCTTGATAATGGTGATGTATCAGTGAGGACGATTTTATCGCTGCAAAAATAATCGGGTAAGGGCTGGTCTTTCTCCAGCCCTCCCCACAGCACCCGGCATGCGGGTCCGCACCGGGCGGTTCAACGATGATGGTGAAACCTGATCCATAAGTCTTTCAATGAAACAAGCCCAATTTTCGCGAGGTAATTGTTATTCAGTGCCTGTTGTACCGCATAAGTTTTACTCAGACGGTAATACCCTTTGCTGCTGGCTGCGATCTTGGCGGCGTTCACTTTATCAACGCCTAACCTGACCAGATTCTTGAAACGGGTTTTTGGCTTGCGCCATTGCTTCAGAAAACAGCAACGGATTCGCCGACGTATCCATTGATCCAGCAGGGGAATTGGTCGGTAATATTCCGATAACCGAAAATACCCCATCCAACCCCGGATATATTGCGCCAGTTTGCGTAACCGATGTTGCATTGAGACACCCCAGCGACGACTGGTCAACTTGAGTATCCGGTATTTGAATCGGTCCAGACACTTCTGGGCCCAGCGAACTTTCTTCCCTGTGAAGGTGAAACTCAGGAATTCGCTTTCTGTTGCTTTCACAACTTTACTTTTCCGGGAGTTAATCTTCAGTTTCAATTTGCGTTCAATGAATTGGGTAATGCTGTGCATCACCCGATCCCCTGCACGCTGACTTTTGACGAGAATCACAAAATCATCACAGTATCTTGCAAAGCAATGACCCCGATATTCAAGCTCCTTGTCGAGTTCGTCGAGGACCACATTAGACAGCAAGGGTGATAAAGGCCCACCCTGTGGCATGCCAACCCTGGTCGGGTAGACATTGCCCTCAATCATGACTCCGGAGCGCAGGTAGCGACCAATCAGTTTCAGAAGGCGTTTGTCGCGGACCTTACGGGAGACCCTCGACATCAAAACGTCGTGATTAACCGTATCAAAGAATTTACTCAGATCAACGTCAACGGCGTAATGTAGCCCCCCGTTGATCAACTGCTTAACCTGACGGACTCCGTCGTGTGCTGACCGTCCCGGTCGGTAGCCAAAGCTGTTTGGGGAAAATCCCGGGTCAAAGACAGGCGTCAGCACCTGCACAATGGCCTGCTGTATGACCCTGTCGATCACGGTTGGGATTCCCAGCAAGCGTTCACCGCCGTCCGGCTTTTCTATTACATGCCGGCGCACGGGTGACGGCTGATAGGTTCCGTCCAATAAGGCTTGACGCACTGAAGGCCAATGCTGTTTGGCAAAGTCTGGATAAGCTTCAATGGTGACTCCATCGATACCCGGAGCACCCTTGTTGCTTCTGACCTGTTTCCATGCGCTTGCCAGATTAGCCGGTTCAAGTACGCAATTTAGTAGATCATGGTTCAAAGCTGGTCAAAGATTCTGTCGCCAGGTACGGTGAGTCGCCGGACGGCTGCATCGCCCTGAGGGAATCAGTCTCCTCTTTGTCATCGATGTTCGGCCCTTCGCTGACGACTTCCCGTCCATTAATGACTTTTGTCGTACAGCTACTATGGCCTCTGCTGACTTCTGTCCAATCACCACGCAGGGTTACCTCTGCTGGCGCTATTGGTTGCCATCGGGTTTGCTCGAACAGGATGATGAGTCACTGTTCGCCGAGCCTGTTGTAACCAGTGGCTGAGAACTGGGAACTTACCAATCGCATGTTGAACAGATCTCCCCGGATAAGAACATGGACTTTCAGTGCACAACCGCCGCATTTACCGTGTCTCACGAACCAGAGGGCTTTGTGATCCTTGGCTCACTCGCCCAGAGACTCAGCCTTGTATGCGATTTCTGTACGTCGGCTCGCACCTTTGCACTCAGACTGCCTCCGCACAGCCCCTCGCGGGACTGCACTTGCCTTAAGCTAGTGGTTGTCATCAGCAGGCGTCTTTACCGCCAGTCAGATGTAGGTTCTCCCACAGGGGACTTTCACCCCATCAGTTCATGCCCATGCCGGGCGTACCAAGCTGATCGATGGCCGCTCCGGCGATGCCACCTCTTTTGATATTGAACAGATGATTGAGGTAGAAGCACTGTCCGTGATCACTACGGACAACCTTCAGCCACACTTTGATAAAATAAACGTGAAAATCTTCGAGCCAGTTGCCATTCAATTCAGATGTTAAGCATAATCAATCTAAAAGCCTATTCAAGGACGCTGTATGACCCACCCGGAATCACCACCTTCACTGGTAACCATCAACAGCCAATCAGGCCACCACCGTATTCCGGTTTACCAGTGGCTGGCGAAAAAAAGTCCAAAGGCTGTGCTCCATATCAGTCATGGCATGGCTGAGCACAGTGCCCGCTACCAAGAGCTGGCGGAGCAACTGACCAGAAGAGGGTTTCATGTCTATGCCCATGATCATCGCGGACATGGCACCACAATCAACAAAGATAAAACGTCCAGCCGAGGGCATTTTGGTGATCATGATGGGTGGAATAATGTGGTTCAGGACCTGAAGCGGGTCGTTGACCACACCCTTGCCCAGCACCCGACTCTACCCTGCTTTCTTCTGGGTCACAGCATGGGCAGTTATATCCTGCAAAGCTATCTGGCCAGGCATAATCCCAATATATCCGGTGCCATTCTCTCTGGGTCAAACTTTGTGACAAAGCCATTGCTGATGCTCGCCCGGCTGGTCGCCAAAATTGAAACCCTGCGCCAGGGAGTGATGGGGCACAGCCCTGTCATCCACCAACTGACATTTGCCGGATACAACACCCGCTTTAAACCCAATACGACCGAGTTTGACTGGTTAAGCCGCAACCCTGAATCGGTTATGCGATACGTCAGGGACCCTCTTTGTGGTTTTCGCTGCAGCAACCAGCTCTGGCATGACCTGTTCGGAGGGCTGCAGGAAATCAGTTCAAAAAGCCGGTTAAAGAAAATCAACCATCAGCTGCCAGTACTGATCATAGGGGGAGACCAAGACCCTGTCAGCGCACCGGATGGCTTAAAAAATCTGCAAAAAGCATGGATCAGTTCTGGTCACAGCAATACAACATTGACACTATACCCAGGTGCCAGACACGAATTATTTCATGAAACCAATCATCAGGAAGTGATTGATCAGCTGTGCACCTGGCTTGACAAGCACAGTTAACAATATCCATAAGCCGCCGATTTCTGAACTATGGACAAATCTTCAGGTATCGGCGGACCAGCGCAGAGCCAGTTTATTGCCAATCTGAGTCCCCCTGATACCTCAAACAGCCACCAGACTATTTCTCAAACCCGGGGTTTGCGGGAGATACCTGTCAATGAGGTTCCCCCAAAAGGTCTTCATCAACGCTCAGCTGTTCCAACAGAGCCAACCTCCTACCTCGGCTGGCTGACAGCACCAGCCAGAGAAGTTGCCAGGGCAGTGGCGTTATTTTCATACGATCTTGCCAACACAACTTATCAGACGTTCAGTGAAGGCTGGTCCTCCGTAGGTCAGGGAGTATCTGAGGTGGCAAAGTTTGGCATTGGAACCATGGGTTTTGCCGCCTCTCTGGCACAGGCCGGCCTTGCGGCAGCAGGGGAGCAGGCAGATGAAAACGGTTTGGCCATAGCCGACAGCAAAGTTGATCTGCTTGGCTGGGCCCTGGCCAAAGCTGGCATTAAAACGGTGGGAGTCCCGAAATCAGAATTGCGGGCACTCGGCATGTCCATTGTCAAACTCTATATGGGCAAACAGCAGGACATCCATATCACCAAAGGAAAGCTGGAACTTTCTGCAAATAACCATAGCCCGGAAGGAATGATAGGTGGCCGCAGTCACCAGAGTAATACCTCTGCCGCTTCATCATCTCCGGGTAATAACAGCGCCGACAAGGTTGAACCCATTATAAAGATCGGAAATATACATCTTGAAGGTATACAGCCCGGTATTGTCAGACCTCAGGGGAGTGACAGGCACGGTAATGGGATAGAAAGCCTGACCATCACTGCCGACAAACTCACTTTTGATGTTGACTATTACCCGTCCGGTTCCGCAGAAGCTTCCGGGGAAGCACCTGTAACGCTCGCTATTGAAATCAATCAGCCAGAGCTTGTTGGCGAGAGCAACCTTCTGTCATTAATCGCTGCGTCAATCAACCGCTACTGCTCAGGGCTAAAGCATCAGCTGCCAGGGGCTATTGTTTCTGATCTGGATGCCTCCCCGGCAATGTCGACATTCTGGCATCAGGAAGATACCGGTGCCCGGCTGAAGTCACAGATCACAAATATCAAAGTCAGAAACCTGAACAGCCTGGCACCGGCTATGTCCGAATACATTCCTGAAGAGACTAACCTGTCATTGCTTGATCTACATGCGGGTCTGAACAGTAATCTGATTGGCGACCAGACGTCGAAACCAACTATCTTTTTTGACAATCTTAAGTTCAGTGACAACAACGCAGGTCCATTTCATATACAGACTGGTCAGATGAGGCTGGATGAAGATATGAGTGGCTCGCTGGATATTATGGTACAAATTCCTTTTGCTAAATTAGCGGAGTTTATGCAACAACTGCCTGATGCAGCCAGGAAAAAAATCACCGGAAAAAAAGCAGGTGATAATCAGCTGGGCATAATGATTCATTTGGATATCACAGGTGGGGATATAGACTTAAACACCCTCACTGCACATGGGGTGAGTGACAAAAAATTACCGCTACTGCAAAAGCAGATTGAGAAAGCAGTCATCCGGGCACTGCAGTCAAATCACACGCGATTCAGAAACCTGTCCTCAGGGAGTAAAGCGTTGAAGATCGACTCGCTTGCCATTTCAGACAAGCCCCCCGGGTTTATCAAAAAGAAGCTGCACGGAATGACCACAAAAGCAACATCTGTCCACTTCGATATGGGTGACCAGCCATCCATAAAAACCGAACCGAAAAGCAGAGGAATAATCTCTCTGACCAAGCTGTTGGCACTGGATGAGAGGCCCGGCTCACAGCCTCCCCCCACGGCTGAAGAATAACGGCTCCAACTTCTGATGCAGTCACTGCCGCCATAGGGCCTGTTGACGTTTCGTTGCATGGCCAGGAAAAACCGTGACGGCATTCCTCCATTACCCCACACCCCACAATAGGTGCGATAATCATTACCAATGAAATACTGCTCAAACAGTTACCCATACTTTAACAAAGCAATAGAGCCTTAACTTATGCGCAAGCTGGAAAACATCCCATTCGAAGCATTAACCATTGGCACCAGGGCCAGCCTGACCCGCACACTGACCGACGAAGACCTCCTGCTGTTTGCCAAAGTATCCGGCGATACTAACCCCGTTCATCTGGACGAGGCATTTGCCGCAACCACCCAGTTCGAAGGTCGTATTGCCCACGGCATGTGGACCGCCTCACTGATTTCCTGTGCCCTGGCGACAAAACTGCCGGGACCCGGTGGTATCTATCTGGGCCAGGAGCTAAAATTCCTGCGCCCGGTGAAAGTCGGTGATACGGTAACGGTTGAGCTGGAAATTCTGGAAATCAATGAACAACGAAAGCGTGCAACCGTTTCGACCAATGTGATCAACCAGAATGGTAAAACCGTTGTGAAAGGCAAAGCGGAAATCATGCCGTCCTCTGGTAAGGTCGTTGTTGATGAATATCCGCTGCCCGAAGTAGTATTGAAGCGAGCCGAATAGCAACATCGACTGAAAGCCCTGCCTGACACGCCCTCTGCTGTCAGGCTTCCCCCAAAATAATAGACTGGCACGCTCTACCCGACAGCAGTGCCCATAAGTGGAGAATAACAGGCAGTTATGACTATCGCCCCTTTTCACCCCCCAAAACGTACCCTGATGGGCCCCGGCCCCTCAGATGTTCACCCCAGAATTACCGAAGCCCTGGCGCGCCCCACCATTGGGCATCTTGACCCTGAGTTCATCCGGATGATGGATGAATTGAAGTCACTGATTCAATATGCCTTCAAGACCAGCAACCAGCTGACACTGCCTATTTCCGCACCCGGTTCGGCAGGAATGGAAGCCTGTTTGCCAACCTGGTCGAAGAAGGCGACAAGGTTATCGTATGCATAAACGGTGTCTTTGGCGGCCGGATGAAAGAAAACGTCATACGCATGGGCGGTACCGCGATTACCGTCGACTCCGACTGGGGGCGTGCAGTAGACCCGAAAGCCGTGGAAGAAACACTGAACGCCCACCCCGATGCCAAAGTTCTGGCTTTTGTTCATGCCGAGACCTCTACCGGTGCACGTTCGGATGCAAAAACACTGTGTCAACTGGCCAGAAAGCATAATTGCCTGACCATTGTCGACACCGTAACCTCGCTGGCCGGTTCAGAGCTGGAAGTCGATGGGTGGGGAGTCGATGCCGTTTATTCCGGTTCCCAAAAGTGCCTGTCCTGTGTTCCCGGTTTGTCACCGGTCAGCTTCAGCGAAGCCGCTGTGGAGAAAATTCAGGCCAGAAAAACACCGGTACGCAGCTGGTTTCTCGATATGAACCTGGTTATGGGCTATTGGGGGGGGGGGGGATGGCAAAAGAGCCTACCATCATACGGCACCCGTCAACCAATTATACGCCTTGCACGAAGCGCTCTGCCTGTTGCAGGAAGAGGGGCTGGACAACAGCTGGCAGCGGCACCAGCGGCATCATCAGGCACTGGTTGCCGGACTGGCCGCCATGGGACTGGAAATGCTGGTTCCTGAAGAGGAGCGACTGGCCCAGCTGAATGCCGTGGTCATACCGGAAGGTATCGATGACCTTGCGGTTCGACAGCAACTATTGGCGGAATATAACCTGGAGATTGGTGCAGGTCTCGGCGCATTTGCCGGCAAAGTGTGGCGAATCGGCCTGATGGGGTATGCCGCTAATCAAACCAATGTATTGCACTGTCTCTCAGCGTTGGAATCTGCGCTGCAAAGACAAAGCCACAGGTTCACACCCGGCGAAGCGATAAAAGCCGCCATCGCTGTTTATCAATAGAAAGAAAGGCTCAAATGGTGACCTCCATGCCTACGGCAAGCAGGCATCGCGTTTCTATACAGACACGAAAACCGTGACCTCCCTCTGGAACTATGATGAAGAGGCGGTTAAGCAAAGTGATCAGCCAAACCTGACAATCCATCTGAAATAACCCCTCAAAGGCTGGCTTTTGCCAGCCTTTGCTCCATCCAGAACCAGTATTTTGCCCAAAATGCTACATCAGCATATCTCTTTAAACAAAGCAGAGGTAAAATTCTGGCCCACAAATTTTCCCGTAGTACCCTAAATCAACACCTTAACTGGAACAGCGTCTGATGTTCCTTTCGGAGACTTCCGGTGTTCAGAAACCTTGTCTGGATATTACTGTTTTTTTCCTTCAACGCCTTTGCCGACGTCACCACTCCCCAGCCACCGTTACCAACGGAGCTGATTGATGCTCATGCTGCGGTAATAATGGATCTTAAAGCCACCGGCGCGCGTGTGCTCCAAATGGAAGCCAGCTGGAATACAACCACATCCGAAATGGGCCGCGACCTGATTCAGCAACAGATCGTCTCAGATATCCGCACGACCACTCAACGTGTAAATAATTTCCTGGATCAGGTCAAGGCCGTTAATACAACAGCAGCCGTACAACTGGGCGAGGTGGTGGTGAACGCAGAAAATCACTTTTTTGAAGCCCGGCTGGCTCCCGCCTCATCCGACCTGCGTAAAATGTTTGAACAATACGAACAGGCTGAAACTGACGAACAATTGCTGGTGCTGTTCAATATCAATGACTTTTATGCCTATATCAACTGGCTACAGAGCGAAAGGCTGGATAACCTGAATTTACTGAAAAGCTGGCAGGTTGATACCACCGTATTACAGCAGAAGCTTGACCATGAGATCACTCGCTATGCCGAGTTTATGGCTACCTACCTGCGCAACAATAACCGTCAGAAAGGGCTGTTGCAGACCGAGCTTAAATCCCTTCCTGCTGATGCCCGCAGCTCTCTGGAAAGCAAAATTGCCAACCAGGATCGCCTGGTGCGCAGCGCGGTCGCCAACCTCAGGCAGATCTTGATGATGATGGAAGAACAGGGGCTGCCGGTGGATCATTACAATGAACTGATCTTCAAGGCAACCGGCAATCTGGCCGAAGCCGTGGTTAACTTTGATACGCTGCGTGCGGTAATTGTCGGGCTATGGGACGACCTGACGCACTGGTTCAAAGCCAATCTGGGCGGCATCCTCTCCCGCCTGTTCCTGTTTGCCGCCCTGATGGCGGCAGCCATAGTGTTAGCGCGCCTGGTTCGGCGGGGCATATCCCGTGCCGTCACCCATAAAAAAGCCCGTTTCAGTACACTGGTTCAGGAATTTTTTATCAATATTGGTGGCAACCTGGTGATCATCTTTGGCCTCCTGTTCGCCCTGGCACAAGTGGGTCTGGACCTGACACCGGTACTGACCGGCCTGGGTGTTGCCGGTATTGTCATCGGTTTTGCCCTGCAGGATACCCTGTCCAACTTCGCCTCCGGAATGATGATCCTGATCTACCGCCCTTTTGATGTGGGTGACTTTGTTGAGGCGGGCGGGGTTGCCGGTAAAGTTGGCAAGATGAGCCTGGTCAACACCACCATTCGCACCTTCGATAACCAGGTCTTTATGGTGCCTAATGCCAAGATCTGGGGAGAAACCATCAAAAACATCACCTCGGAACGGATCCGCCGGGTGGATATGGTCTTCGGGGTTGCCTACGGCGACAATGTTGAGCGGGTAGAAGGGATTCTCGAAGATATTGTCAGCAGCCATCCGAAAATCCTGAAAACGCCAGAGCATGTTATTCGTCTGCATGTGCTCAATGAGTCATCCGTGGATTTTGTCGTTCGTCCCTGGGTAAAAACAGACGACTACTGGGATGTATACTGGGATATTACCCGTGAAGTAAAAATCCGGTTTGACCGGGAAGGCATCACCATTCCATTCCCGCAACGGGAACTGCACTTTTATAAAGCACCCGCCGAACTGCCGGGCGAGCGGGTAACCGTGCAACGATCAGAAATCGGGCTGCGCACGGTGGGCGAAGGGGAAGACGGGCGCACTTAAAAGACTTTTTGGCACCACAAAGGGACAAAGGACACAAAGAAGAGCAACAGAAGGTAAGAGCGAAGCTCTTACCATCAAAATGCCGTTACTTTGTGTCTTGGTGCCTTTGTGGTTAACAGTTCTTTCTTTTAAGCCTTTTCACAGCACTTCTTGTGCTTTTTGCCGCTGCCACATGGACACGGGTCATTGCGGCCAACTTTGGTCACCTTGACCGGAGCGGGCTTTTCCAGCGCCTTTTGCCAGATCTCGCGAATATCGTGACACATCACCGCCATCTCCCGGGCCACCGCTGGCATTGCCTGCAGCATCTTATTCACATCCGGGCCATCTTTCTTTTTGGCTTTTTCCAGCAGGCTGTCTGCACGACTCCAGACGTTCAGCAGTACCATGCAGCTGGACCAGGACTCTTCCATAGGCTGAACCCCGGGATGCTTCAGCACCTGGATCCAGACATCCATCAGCAATTGGCAACCCTGCCCATAACCTGTCGCCCATTCCTGCAGGCGGGAAAATTCTGAACAATACACATCTTCAGCCCGGCACTCTTCCGGCAGTACCTCAAAACCACCCGTGATGGTCTTTCTGGTTTTATCCAGCAGGTTAAACAGGATATGGCGGATATCATCTTCCTGCTGTGGGGATTCAAACGACGGTGTGTTAGTCGCCAGCGCCAGGGTCATCCAACGATCCGGCGGAACATTAACCGGTGAGTTGGCAATGGCAAACATCAGGCCTTTGATGGCTGGCAGCGTCATAACCTGACCGCTTTTCCCGCCAGGGCGTGATGCCAGATAGGCAGATAATACGGTTTCCTGCTGCTGATCAAACTCGCCATTGGCCAGGGATGCTTTTCCAGAACTAGCGCTCAACTCAATCTCCTCTCTCCATTTCAGGACAGATACAAAAAAGGGCTGATCATCGCATCAACAACCTGATCCATCAATAAGTAACCAGCGATTGCCGACAAATATGATAAGTAGCTAACCATAATCATATATTTCTGACTCCATATGGCCAGCTACTTAAAAGGCGTTAAATATCATTGACAGAGACGGTAACCACGTTGTCAGTGTACCTGACCATAAATTAAACTACCCTCCGACTGTTTTATGCCAGAATGGCTTCGGTGAGAAATACATGACACAAGGCTCCGGCCTACCGGGTTACGGCCTACCGGTCTCTGGCCTATTAAAGAAAGTGACGGAAGATATCAGCAACCTGATTGCTGCCATGCATGAGCAAGGGGTTGCCCATGGTGATATCCGACTGAAAAGCCTGCGTATAATTGATGGCAGGCTGGGGCCCGGAAATGCAGAACGTTTCAGTGTGGCTGGAGTGTGTTCAGGTCCCCGTCAACTTTATATTGAGATCATCCATCAGGGTTAACGCCCACCAGATGCCTCGGAATATAACTGCACAACAATTATCCAGTATGCCAACGCTGACTGGCCAAAACGCATAATTGGACAGAACCAGGTGTCATTGGGCACACGGTGAAAATCCCGTCTGGAAAATTCGGCCTAAGGTTGAGTCTCTGGAACCTCGCAGTATGGTTTAAGTTCTGGTTGACAGCCACCGGAAACCGTAGTGTTATCAATTTCATGTTGTGGCTTGGGTTGCAGCACGCCAATTTGCATGTTGACATGCTTGAATCTGATGGCAATCGGTTGGTCAGAGCTTGTGCGATATATCCCGAATTTGCCATACATATTGCCCCCGCCACGATGGGGTGCATCGTTTCTTCCAATATAGGTTACCGCATTTACTTTCATGGCGTCATTTACCCACATCCTGACGTGTCCGGGGGTTGCTTCCGAGCCGGAATAGTTGCTTGTTTTAATCTCAAACTTCAGGTTTGCCCAGTTTTTAATCACGTTTAAATCGGTATCATTGTTGCCAATCTTCGTACTGAACAGATAGCTGACATCCCGTTCACCATTACAACATTTGGTTTGACTTGTCCCGTCAAAATAATTGCTGAATTTTAAATTACAACGCTGGCTTTTATCATTGTATGGGACGTATTCTGATCGAGCCATAAGTGCTAAATAATAGTTTTCTTTGTGCTTTTCAAGGCTTAAGGATAGCGGTGGGTACCCACCCTGTTCAAATTTCATATTATCTTTAACCAATGTCGTATAGGCCTTTGCTGAACTCGCAGGCGATAGCAGATAGTTTTCATTGCCCACTTCACTTCGGTATAACCACCGATCGGGCTTGCCATGAATCTGGAAAATAATCGCCTCTCCCAATTGCTCTACCATTAAATCCATAGAGACAGAAAAGACACCACCCATAGGTACAGATCCCGGGCAATCGTTAAGATACGCCTTGGATTCCTTTAAAAATGCCAGTTGCTTCCTTGAATAGTCGGGTACTTCACCGGACTTAAAGAAACAGCTGGTTAACTCCACTCTTCCCTTACACCCCTTATTACCGCTACTTTCAGGGGGGCAAGTATTTTGTCCACCTTTCTTGAGGGTGTTGTCACGAAAATCCCTAAGTTCAAAACGATAGGTTATCCCTTCTGCCTTCTGAGAAGGTTTCTGCTTTAACCTTGAGAGATTTGGATTACCAACTCTGGCAAATTGACCATCCATGGTTAGTTCGCTATTCAGCAGGGGCCGATTATGGTCTTTAACCAGAGGAACGTCAGTCCATCTGGTCTTTTTCTTATTGGTTGACCGTCTATTTCTAACTGCGCTATCCACTGAATCATTATCTATCGGGTCATCCCCCTTCTCGAGAGAGTCAATCAAAGCCTGGTGTGATGCTTCACCACCATCTTTTTCGATTTCCATTAAATGGGCTGAATGCAGGCCAGATGACTCAATTGGGAAATCACCGTTGTCAAATGTACTTTTATTCCAGTCTTTAATTGGTGGTGTTGGTCTGAGCTGCAAAGAAGTTGAATTATCCGGCAAAGGATTCGCATCTGTAACACTCCGACTTGACAGGAGGATCGTCGCCAGAATCCTGCCTGGATATTTGGTTAAATAATAAAGGGGATTAGGAGCATTTTTCAGGGCTGAGCCTATTGAAGCTAATCCCCCCTTTAGAGCGTCACCAACGTCTGAGACAATCCGGCTATTAAATTGACCCTGAAAATTATCTGACCGTTCATTGCTATTAAACTCAGTTAACGATGATGTTGGTATATTTCCTACCATTCTGTCTTGTGGGATCAGAAACAGCTGTCATAATGCCTTTTTTTATGGGGTTTCATAAGGCTTATGTCGTATCCATCCAACAGCCAGTTCATTTGTTGCCCTGTGATCGTCACCAGCTCGTCGGCTTGCTTTGGCCAGTGGAATTTATCTTCAGCGAGACTTTTGTAATAGAGGACAAAACCGGTATTTTCCCAGAATAAGCATTTGCTCTGGCTTAATCCGGAATCACGCCAGGATTGAACGCGTTGTTGCCACTTCTCTCTGAGGGAGTGTGTAGACATGTTTGCCTCCTTGTAGACTGGAGGCTTATGATTTCGCAGTAGAGATTGAAGTGGTAGGGCGTGGGTTTTGAATGCGCTTACAAACCATGTACTAGGTTGATGACAGTTCAGCCAGTTTCTGCAAATGGCTTTTGGTTTTCTGGTGCTTTCTTAGATAACTCTTTAGTTTAAAGCTCGTTTCGCACAACTCACACTTAAAGGTACCATCCTCACTGTCATGCATGAGACTATGTTTTCTCAGGCTATTGGCGAGTCTGAAGCGCTTTTTGCAAACCTTGCACGTATAGGGCATCTCGCCGGTATGGATGCGGGTATGTTGTGTCAGGCCAGTGGCCATACTGAAGCTCATATCACACACCTCGCACTTATAGGGCCTTTCGCCGGTATGGATGCGGGTATGTTTTTTCAGGTCACTTCTTTGGGTAAAGCGCTTGTCACAATGATCACACTTAAAGGGTTTCACGCCAGTATGGCGGCGGATATGTATTTTCAGGTTACTGGAGTAAGTGAAGCTCCTTTTGCATAACTGACGATTATAGGGCTTTACGCCCTTGTGCATACGCATGTGGTTTGTCAGATTCACCTTTCGATTAAAGCGCTTATCACATTGACGGCACTGAAAAGACTTCGTGGCAGTGTGCAAGACCTTTGTTGAATTTTCTATCTGAGCACCTGATTCATTCATTTTTATTTCTGTGAAAATATCACCATTTCCGGATTTATCGCAATTTTCGAGGTGCGAAGATGGTGGACGTTTATTTACCTTACTATCTGCGGAAGTATGGCAAAGATGATCAGGCTTGGGAAATAGTGCAGGAATCTTCTTAATTTCTGGCCAAATGGGTGAATCAAAAACACCATATCGTTCGATCATTTTAGCAATATAGCCAGAATCAACCGACTCAATCACTTTAACTTTTTTGTCACAGAAGATCCCATTTTTTTCTCCAATTTCTTTTGCATCACATATTGTTGCTTCAGTGAGCCAGTTAAAATCCTCAGGGGAAAAAAAAAAGGTAATGAGAAAATGGGACCATTTTTGTACTTTATTACTAAATGGTTTTTGCTATGACTCGTGTTCGACCACTTTTCCAAGAATAAATTCCTTAATTCCAAAATTTTTTATTTGTCACAACCAGGCACAAGGACTTGTCAGGAACCTGTTTGCTCTTTGCCGGGCGGCCAAGTAAAACAATGACATTTACACCCTCCCGGATAACCGACAGTTCTCCATAATTTTTGACCAATCTAACGGGGCTCCCGGACAGGCAAAGCAGGTTTTACCGTTTGCCTGTCCAGAGGACAGCGACCAGTATTTCCTGATGGTCAGGTTGATGACAGTTCAGCCAGTTTCTTCAAATGGCGTTTAGTTTTCTGGTGCCGTGTTAGTTGATTTTTTAATGCAAAGCATATTTCGCACACCTCACACTTAAAGGGCTTCTCACTGGAGTGGAGGCAGCGGGTGTGGCTAATCAGGCCACTTTTTTGGATATAGCTTTTATCGCATAACTCACACTTATAGGGCCTCTCGCCGGTATGGGTGCGGGTATGCTTTTTCAGGCTATTGGCTTCACGGAAACTCTCTTTGCACACCTCACACTTAAAGGGCCTCTCGCCAGTATGGATGCGGATATGATTTTTCAGCTCACATCTTTGGACAAAGCGCCTGTCGCAGAACTCACACTTAAAGGGCCTCTCGCCAGTATGGATGCGGAGGGTGTGTATTGTCAGGCCACTGAAATACCTGAAGCTCTTTTCACATACATTACACTTAAAGGGCTTTACGCCAGTGTGTGTACGGATGTGTACTTCCAGATTCTGCTTTCGATTAAAGCTCTTTTCGCATACATTACACTTAAAGGGCATTACGCCAGTGTGTGTACGGATGTGTTCTTCCAGATTATGCTTTCGATTAAAGCTCTTTTCGCATACATTACACTGAAAAGACTTCTTGACAGTGTGCAAGACCTTTGTTGAATTTTCTATCTGAGCATCCGGCTCATTCATTTTTATTTCTATGGAAATATCACCATTGCCAGATTTATTACAACTTTCGTGGTTCGAGAATAGTGGACGTTTATTTCCTTCGATATTTGCAGACGTAGAGTCAATATTATCTAATTCAGGAAATAATGGTGGAATCTCCTCCATTATTAGCGGGCAAATGGACGAATCAGAAACAGCATTTCGATCGATCATTTCAGTAACATAGCCAGAAACAGCCGATTCAGTTGCTTTAACTTTTTTATTATAAAAAAACCCATTATTTATTCCGATCTCTTTTGTATCACATGTTGTTTCAGTGAGCCAATCAAAAGTATCAGGGGAAAAAAACAGGTAACCAGAAAATGTATTCATTTTTTTGCACTTTATTACTAAGTTATTTTCATTAGATTCAGTATTTGACCACTTTCCCAAGAAAAAATTCCTTCATTCCAAAATTTTTTAACATTTTATTCAATACCGATTCTGAACCAGGAAAGCCTTGCCGAATGGCGATGAAGTGCGCTTTCCATGCTGCAACTGTTTTGCACAGTCGCCGTCATTTTCCTCTTGATATGAAAATATTTCGGCATATACCTACAAAATGCTATTTCCAGCAGGCTCATCGTGTTTAACCACACAGTATGTAAGACTTTCCCTGTCAGTAACTCCTGACTTCCGAATGAAAACCGTGCTTTCCCCAGCAGATTTACGTTTTGTCAATATTGCAGAATCAAACAGTTTAGTAGATCATAGCCGCCGCAAAACACCACATATAGTGCCAATTATACACGCATACCACTACCTGTAGATATTCCACCCGAAAAGGCGCAATATCTCATTACTCTATTTTGTCCGGAGATTCACCATGACTGAGATCATCAAACGCGATGGCTCACGCCAGCCTTTTGATGCGCCACGCATCGTAAAAGCCGTTGCCAGCGCCCTCAATGATGCTCAGATCAAAGACCATGACTTTGCTGAGTACGTTGCGAAAAAAGTAGCCAGCACCGTGGAAGGTCTGGAACTGGTGGATATCTATGATATTCAGGATCAGGTAGAACACCTGATGATGAGCAGCGAATACCATAACGCTGCCCGCAAATACATTGAATATCGTCAGACCCGGGATATTGAACGTGAGTCGCGTAATGCCCTGAGCCGGGACATTCTGAGCATTATCAACCAGGATAATGACGAGCTGCTCAACGAAAACGCCAACAAAGACAGTAAAATCATCCCCACCCAACGGGACCTTCTGGCCGGTGTGGTCGCCAGGCACTACGCCAGGCAGCATATTTTGCCAAAGCATATTACTGCGGCCCATGACCGTGGTGAAATCCATTACCACGACCTGGACTACGCGCCCTTCTTCCCGATGTTCAACTGCATGTTGATCGATATTGAAGGGATGATGACCAACGGTTTCCGCATGGGTAATGCGGAAATTGAAACGCCCAAATCAATCACTACTGCAGCGGCCATCACAGCCCAGATCATTGCCCAGGTTTCCAGCCACATCTATGGCGGTACCAGTATCAATGAGATTGACCGTATTCACGCACCTTACGTACGCAAAACCTTTGAAAAGCATCTGCAACAAGGCATGCGCTGGATCCGTGATGAAGAAAAAGCCCGTGAATACGCCATGGAGATGACCGAAAAGGATTGCTATGACGCCTACCAGGCACTGGAGTATGAGGTAAATACCCTGCACACCGCCAATGGTCAGACGCCGTTTGTCACCTTTGGCTTTGGCCTGGGTACCAGTTGGGAAGAGCGCCTGGTGCAGCAGTCCATTCTGAAAAACCGGATTCGCGGTCTGGGCAGAAACTGCAAGACACCGGTCTTTCCAAAGCTGGTCTTTGCCATCAGAAAAGGGGTGAACTTCAGCCCTGAAGATCCGAACTACGACATCAAGCAGCTGGCACTGGAGTGTGCCAGCAAGCGGATGTACCCGGACATTCTCAACTATGACAAGCTGGTGGAAGTGACCGGAAGCTTTAAAACACCCATGGGCTGTCGTTCATTCCTGGGGGTTTATGAAGAAGACGGCAAGATGATTCACGATGGCCGTAATAACCTGGGGGTCGTCTCACTCAACCTGCCCCGCATAGCGATTGAAAGTAAAGGCAGTGAAGAGACCTTCTACCAGCTGCTGGAACAGCGTCTGCAGCTGGCGAAAGAAGCCCTGATGACCCGGATCCAGCGTCTGGACAGTGTCCGTGCACGGGTAGCGCCCATTCTCTATATAGAAGGTGCCTGCGGTGTTCGCCTTAAGCCGGATGACAAAATCAGCGATATTTTCAAAAATGGCCGTGCCTCCATCTCCCTTGGCTACATCGGTATCCATGAGACAATCAATGCCCTTTATGGTGGCAACAATGGTTCTGGTGATCTGTACGACAGTGAAGAGCTGCGCCAGAAAGCCGTTGCCATTGTGGAAACCATGCGTGCCGCGGTGAATAAGTGGAAACAGGAAACCGGCTACGGTTTCAGCCTCTACTCAACCCCGAGTGAAAGCCTGTGTGACCGTTTCTGCCGTCTGGACAAAAAGAAATTTGGTGTTATTGAAGGCGTGACTGAAAAAGGCTACTACACCAACTCTTTCCATCTGGATGTGGAAAAGAAGGTCAACCCATACGACAAGGTCGACTTTGAACAGGTATACCCCAAACACGCCAGCGGTGGCTTCATCTGCTACGGTGAGTACCCGAACATGGTCAACAACCTGAAGGCTCTGGAAAACGTTTGGGACTACACTTACGACAAGGTCCCATACTACGGCACCAATACACCCAATGACTCCTGCTACAGCTGTGATTATGAAGGTGAGTTCAATGCCACCAGCCGTGGTTTTGAATGCCCGCAGTGCAAAAACCGTGACTCCGACAAGATGTCCGTAACCCGTCGTGTTTGTGGCTACCTGGGTCAACCGAACAGCCGACCGTTTATTAAAGGTAAGCAGGAAGAAGTGGTTCGTCGGGTGAAGCACCTCTGATACGGCTGCCTGTTCCCACGCTCTGCGTGGGAACAGGCACCATGGAAAAGCAAAGAGCATGAACTATCTCCAGTACTATCCAATCGATGTGGTCAATGGTGAAGGCACCCGCTGCACCCTGTTTGTCAGTGGCTGTGAACACCGCTGCCAAGGCTGCCATAACGCCACCACCTGGGATGCCCGCAAGGGAACCCCTTTTGACCAGGCCATGGAAGACCGGATTATTGCCGACCTTGGGGATTCCCGCATCAAACGGGATGGGCTGTCGCTGTCCGGCGGAGACCCACTGTTTCCAGGCAATCTATCCGGCATACTGAAGCTGGTTCAGCGGGTAAAGGCCGAATATCCACAAAAAAACATCTGGCTCTGGACTGGCTACACGCTGGAAGAACTCAGCCAGGCCCAACAGGAGGTTGTGCAATACATTGATGTGTTGATTGATGGACGCTTTGAGCTGGATAAGAGAGATCTGTCACTGCCCTGGCGGGGCAGCAACAACCAAAGAATAATTTATATCAATAATACACCGAGACAGATTACTTAAAGAAAATGGAACTTTGGGATCAAAATTTAGTCTATTGAGAGTAAATCAAGAATTTAATTACCTAAATATGATTCCCAATTCCAGTTTAAATATCGTTTCTAACAATATTGCTCCTGACAGTATTGCTTCTAACAGTACTGCTTCTAACAATATTGGACGATCTAATGAAAACCCGAATACTGATGCCCTGGCTTCATGGCTGGATCGTACCTTACAGGCCGTTTTTGAGGCTGACCCCAACATACCCAGAACCATAACTTATGAAATGAGAGCAACTGATGGTGCCTACCTGCACGGAACCCGCCATTTATTCAATCCTGTTGCTCCCATGCCAGAATCTACTGCTGCACAAAACCCGGAACCTGTTCCACAACAAGAAATGCCGGATGCAAGTAAGACTCAACCACCCACCGATGCACAATGCTCTGTCTGCTTGAGTGATTTTCAAAGTGCACCAGAAGCAGCATTTATCCCCGGATGTGAAACACCAACGTGGATTCACTCTGACTGCCTGGCACAGCACACTCAATATCGAATTGCAGACCCCATAACAAATGATGAAATAAATGGCGTTGGCATAGCCTGCCCAACGTGTGATTCGTCCAAACACCACTCCATACCCGTCGACAAGCTTGCTCCACAGATATCATCCCCGGATTGTTTGCAGATGCTGCAAGATTTCCACCTGCAATCACAACTCCGGATTTTTGCCCGGGATCCGTTTTCCCCATTGCTTGGCCCTGTAGTGACAAAAAATGCTACATGCCGAGACTGCAATGAACAGTATTTTGTCAACCTGAGAGAGCCTGAACAGGCTGTAATCAGCTGCTCTGGACAAATTTACAAACGCAATATTGGTTTCGTACCCTGTACTCGCAGGTTTTGCGCAAACTGTGAAGAAAAGCCCCATTTCAATAAGAGTTGTGATGAAGCACATATCATAAATCAGGAACAGCGGCTTTCTGATTTGAATGCAAAACTGCAGGTCTACCAGATGGCTCAGGCGGATGACAGTAGATTCAGGCCATGCCCGAAATGCGATAACCTCATTGAGAGATCTTCAGGCTGTAATCACATTCGACGGTCAGGCCTCCATGCACGTCAGAATGCAGCCGCAGATGCCAGTTTTTGTGACCATGACATTTGCTTTGAGTGCCTTAAAGATTGGAATGAAGCAGAAAGTATTCAAAAACAAGGCGTATTCAAAGTAAAACACGATTTTTACCATTGTAATGATGCCGAGAACCGTCAACTTCTTTACGCCAGAAAAATTGCGGATTTAAACCAGGACATTCAAATGCTGAGAGGGAGGAGAACTCCACACCCCCCCTTACACAGGTCAAACAGATCTTTCTCTGGCAACAGATCCTCCGCTGGCAGTTGATTTATTCTGCCAGATTTAACCAAAGAAAAACGTAGGAACAAACAGAACCAGCAGGGATAAACTGACCATATTTAAGTAGTTAACCAAATGAAATCCTATTTTCTGACTAAGTGAACAGTCACTCTGCGGCGTTACAACTCCGGTCACATAGCTACGGCTATGCTCCCTGCGTTGTGCCTTGCATAGTAACTGCCCACTTAGCCAGAAATATACGATTCCATTTGGCCAACTACTTAACTCAATTCCAAAGGCATCCATTTGCCCAACGGCTTATCGTCTTAAAATAGCTATCCATCGTCCGATATTCAGCAAGCTTGCCAGTGCCGCAGCAACATAGGTCATTGCCGCGGCTTTCAGGACTTTTCTGGCCCCCGGTAGATCGTCTCTGGCAAGATACCCTTCCTCCAGAATCGGCAGGGCCTTGTTAAAACTGGCATCCATCTCAATGGGCAGGTTCATCAATTGCACCCAGAGTGAGGCAATCATCCCGGAAGCACCCAATAGCAAGGTGATCAGGGTGCTCTGGGGAAGCCGGGTGAATAAGAAAATAAAAGGCGTCACCATCAGGGCCATAACGCTGAACCGCTCAATCATCATGGCCATTTTTACCCGCTTCTGACGGCGCATAAACCCGGGGTGCTGCTCCTGATGCTGCAAGGCATGGCTGACTTCATGGGCAGCAACGGCGACAGCAGCGATGGTCTTCCCCCGATAGTGCCATGAGCAGAGCGAAACCACCCGGTTTTCCGGATCATAATAATCCTCACCTTCCTGACCTTCACGAACGGATACGCCATCCAATTGGAATCGATCAATCAGGTGCTGTGCCAGCTCGCCGCCGGTGCCCTGGAGATCCGGTCGGTCTTTGCCATATTTACGGAACGTATGCCTGACCCAGAACTGGGGGCCAAAAACCAGGACCAGAATCGCCAGCAATAACAGAATCAGAGGCATTTAATCCCGATCCTCAGTCTCCAGTCGGTCGATCTCTTCCCGAAACTCATTCAGATCCTTGAAATGACGATAGACGGAGGCAAAACGGATATAGGCCACCTCATCCAGCTGCTTTAATTCGCGCATAACCTCTTCACCCAGAATCCGGGAACTGACTTCCCTCTCACCCATGGCCCGCAGGCGATGAGTAATGCGGCTCACCGCTTCTTCCAGCTGCTCAACGCCGACCGGCCTTTTTTCCAGGGCACGGGACATGCCCGCCCGCAGCTTATCTTCATTAAAAGGTTCACGGGTACCATCCCGTTTCACCAGCCTTGGCATGAGCAGTTCTGCTGTTTCATAACTGGTGAAACGTTCAATGCAGGACAGGCATTCGCGACGCCTGCGCACCTGGCTGCCTTCTGCAACCAGACGCGAGTCGATCACTTTTGTTTCAGCAGCACCACAGAATGGACAATGCATTGAGCAAATTAATCCTTGAGTTTTTGAGGGGATTGGGGGACACCGTTTGCTATGTGTCCCAAAGCAATGATAACCAGCTGCGGTTTTATTACAAGTTCCCGGTTTCTGCCCGTATATCAGAACCCGAAGCAGTTTCAGCGACTGAAGCACTCAATGGAGAAAGCCGCTTATTAACCCAGGACCTCAATTGCGATCTATAAAAAAAGCCGCTGACCTTGCACACATTCAAGGCACAGCGGCTTTTTGATACCACCCAAACAGTTACTTGTAAACCGGAAGACGCGAACAGATTTCCAGCACTTTGGCTTTCACTGCGGCTTCCACCTGTGCATCACCGGAACCATCGCCCAGGGCATCCAGGACATCACAGATCCAGCCAGCCAGGGCTGCTGAGTCTTCTTCATTAAAACCGCGACGGGTAATAGCCGGAGTACCGATACGAAGGCCACTGGTTACAAAAGGTGAACGAGGGTCATTAGGCACTGCGTTCTTGTTCACCGTGATATTGGCACGGCCAAGGGCTGCCTCGGCATCTTTACCGGTGTATTCCTTACCGATCAGATCCATCAGGAACAGGTGATCATCGGTCCCACCGGACACGATATTGATACCCCGCTCCATCATCACCCGGGTCATGGCCCGGGCATTCTCGACCACCTGAGCCTGGTAAGTCTTGAATTCATCAGACATCGCTTCTTTGAAGCAGACAGCCTTGGCAGCAATCACATGGCACAGAGGACCGCCCTGGGATTCAGGAAAGACGGCAAAATTCAGTTTCTTGTTCAGCTCTTCATCTTCAGCGGCGAGAATCAAACCACCGCGCGGTCCACCCAGGGTTTTGTGAGTGGTGGTGGTGACCACATCAGCAATGCCCACTGGCGAAGGATAAACGCCCGCAGCCACCAGCCCGGCAACATGCGCCATGTCAACCAGGAAGTAAGCACCGACCTTATCGGCAATATCCCGAAAACGCTGCCAGTCAACAATCCTGGAGTAGGCAGAAAAGCCACCAATAATAAGTTTGGGTTTATGCTCCAGGGCAAGGCGTTCAACTTCTTCGTAATCCAACTCACCGGTATCAGGTGTAATGCCGTACTGCACTGCATTATAGATTCGGCCGGAGGAGCTGACGCTGGCACCGTGGGTAAGGTGGCCACCATGGGCCAGACTCATGCCAAGAATCGTATCACCGGGCTTCAGCAGCGCCATGAATACCGCCGAGTTGGCCTGGGAACCCGAGTGCGGCTGAACGTTGGCGTAGCCTGCGCCAAACAGTGCCTTGGCACGATCAATGGCCAGCTGCTCAACCACATCAACGTGCTCACAGCCGCCGTAGTAACGTTTGCCGGGATAGCCTTCAGCGTATTTATTGGTCAGCGCACTGCCCTGAGCTTCCATAACTCTTGGACTGGCATAATTCTCGGAAGCGATCAGCTCGATATGCTCTTCCTGACGCAGGGTTTCTGCATCAATAGCCGCCTTCAGCTCCGGATCGAATTCAGCGATGGTCATGTCCTTTGTGAACATTCATTACCTCGGTTGCCTGTTAACAGCCTCCTGGGAGCCTGTGAAATGCCTGGATTTTGGTGGTGAGACGCTATTCTAATACAGCCCGCAGGAAATCGGCAGTATAAACCACTCAATGTCCATGATGAATACTCTGTTTAACGCCTCTTTTACGCAAAGACAGGCTCAAAGGATTTTTGACTCATGAATGGCTCAGACACCGTGCATTTGCCCCGCTTCCGGAACTGTGTCTCAGCAACAACGTTAAGTAGCTGGCCATATGGAATCATATATTTCTGGCTACTTGGGCAGGAGCTATGCGAGGCACAACGGAGGGAGCATAGCCGTAGCTATGTGACCGGAGTTGTAACGAAGCAGAGTGCCTGAACAAGGAGTCAGAAATATATGATTTCATATGGTTAGCTACTTCCCCCCCTGACAGATAATCCAGCGAAATGATAAAAAATGCTGACAAACATTTTGAACCAGCAGTTAACTTCTCTGTCGAATAGATCCAACTCTACAAAAAACACGCCACAACATGATACCAGCAATCTGTTCACCCAACAGGACTGAACCACCCGTTGAACCCCCTGCACTTCACCGTTTTGGCATTGATCCCGGAGCCAGAAAGCGCTGCTTCAACCGGTCAGTTGCTGAAGAGCCTCCTCACGAAAATTTTATGCGTGATGAGATTATGGATGATTTACAAACCATCCGAAGCATCAGATCAATTACTACTGTCAATCCGACAGAACTCACGTTATTTCAAAATAAAGAGACGATTACCAGAATACGAAAGCTGAGAGACATGACCAATCTCGCCTTACTTCGGTTACAAGACACAGAAAACACGCATGTGACTGCATTTACTCCCCCGGAATCACCTGTCTCGTTGCTTGCCCATGAAGTCGGGGCTGCCCACGGTTCTCACCACGGTCATCGCCACAAACTCAGGGCGCGGATCCAGGCCAGTACTCAAGGTGTCGTCCACGGTACCGGCGTTGTGGCGAAAAAGCGGTTCAAAAAAGGTCAATTCATCTCTCTGTATCATGGCCCACTGATATACCGAATAAGAAGCCGACAGTCGGGCCAGCAACAAAAATTCAATGTATTCAAACTGGAGCAGGGTAAAAAAGGGCCTGTTCCCCGATTTATGGAGAAAGATACTTTTGCTGCCTGGTCTGGCATTTTTCTCAAGTATTCCGGAACGCCCGGCATTGAGATTGGCCGTGATGCTGTCGGCCCCATTCGATATCTGAACCACTCCAAAAATGCCAATGTAAAAATCATCACACCCCGGGTATTGAGTAGATTTCCAGTTAATCAATGTGATCAGATTCTGTTAAAGGTTACTGCCCTGAAAGACATTGCCCCCGAAGAAGAACTGCTATTCGATTACGATCCGGACCTACCAGAGTCAGAGATTGACTTTACGCTATCAACAGTAGAAAAACCCGGGCAAACGGGTGCAATAGCCATTCGTAATGCCCTCAGGAAAATTCATCAAAAAACGATAGCAGGCTAAATGCCTGCTACCGGCAACGGTTTATTAATAGCATCTAACCAATTTCGGTATACTTAAAGGAAGCGAGATATTCTTTTAAGTCATGAATACTCATCCAGGTTTGTTTACCGTTAAACATTGAATCCGTTAAAAATTCTTGTAAATCATTAATATTTTTCATTGTTAACTTATCCATATCTTTGCTTAGTTCAGTTTTTAATGAAGATAAATAAGAAGCAATATCTTCCAAAATTGACGGATTATTAGATAAAATTATATGCAGTAGTTTTTTATTATTGGGATCCAGACCTGCTTTCAGTTGATTAAGGCTTACTGGATGATATGTTTTATCACGAATATCCTGAATTTTATCCATGATATTGCCAATTAAAATATCAAGTGATTCTGGCAGATCAACTTTTTTTTCCTTTGTTTTTACTGACCTTTTCCTCCCACCCTTTAGACATTTTTCGTTCAGCTTTTTAACTCTCTGGATTATTTTGTTTCTTTGATTTCTGCTTGCCTTATTATCTACCGACGAGATACTGAAGTCTATTTCAGAGTCTTCCTGGTTTGTATCATAATCAAATACCAGCTCTTCTCCCTTCTTAATATCTCTCAGGGATACAACCGTCAGCTTAAGAGTTTCCCGGTCCCCCCACGCTAACGAGCCCACATTTGTACAGCTGATCATTACATTGGGTTGCTTGGAGTGATTCAGGAATCGGATATCATGTTCACAGTCACGGCCAAGCTCAATGACACGTGCGCCAGCTTGGGCAATAGTAACGTTCGACCATGCAACATAAGTGTCGTTTTCCAGGATATTAACACCCGCAGTGTCATCATCGCCCGGGTCCTTGATGGTAAAGACAAAATATTTGCCATTTTTCGGATTAATGGTTCTGAACACCAATGGTCCATCGTAAGGGCATATTATCTGTTCCGCTTTGAAGTTTTGGTTAGCAATGACACCGGTACCATGTACAACACCTTCTGTTGACCTTATGCACGGGGGAGGGAGATCGGTGCCCGGGGATGTTGGCGTCATTGCCCTTTCTGAAACAGGAGAGTCCGGGGAATACACCACCTCTTGACCATTAACAACCGTGATCCCGGCCCCCTGATTTAAACGTTGAATTTGTTCGTCAACCATTTTTCTGAGAGTTAACAGTTGGTTTGTCACTCCTGAATAATCTTCCCCGGGAACTAACTCGATATTTCTGGCGCGTAAAAGAACCATTAAATAACCAAACACAGCTTCCATATCATTAAGGCAATTGTTGCAGCTGGGTGGCCGGGAATTAACGGAAGGCTGGGCGCTATTAACAATTGCTACACTCCTTTCAACCTGATCGAGTCGCATTTTTTTTGCCGGGGAAGGGGTACTTTCTGTTAAATCAGAGTTTTCCTCTCTTGAGTAAGATGGACACTTTGTCGGTGTTTGGCCAAAGCCGATTCCAGATGGAAGCATTGATTTTATCCTTCATGGTTTTATTGGTATTCCACTTTTTCTGACCATAAAAACAGCTTCTAGTTCAAAAAATATCGCTATTCTACTTTTTGATTTTTAGACCAATTTGTTGCCACCGCACGACTGCATGGATGCAGGAGCCAGAGCAACGCAGGAGCAGTTGCCGCGTAGGGCAGTCTATTCTCGGTCAGCCTCCTGTGGGGTTGCCTGGGAGCCTCTCGGACAGCCTCCCAGAGCATAAAGGACAAGCGAGAGCGGGAGCACGTTTATGAAATATCCGGGCTATCTTTTAACAGTAGGTTTTGGCCTGAATTTTTTTCCATAAAGGACAAAAATTGTTGTTTATCCGGGTATGCGGAAAAGGTAACTACCATGCGTTGACATGATTCTCCACTAACCAATTTTATGTCACTAGCTGTGCCTATTGAAAAGACGTTTTCTGTAACAATGCAGCCGTTTTCTGGATAGGAATATTGTTTAACTGTTTCAGGAATATGTTCTGTTTCAGCAAAGAGCAGATCTCCACCGGAGTATGCACCTTCCTTCTGCTTGCATGGCGAAATGACTGATGACATGGTTAAAGGGGCCCAGCCAGTATTCCAGGGAATATTCACTATTTCAGGGTTGTCTGAATTGAGCGTGTATCTTACTATTGTGACACTCATAGGAACTGACTGACCGGACCAATTGCCTAGAGTTGCCATTTTTTTCAGGTTGGAGCAAACGAAATTAGCCATTGATTCAGTAGCATTATTTTTAGCTAGCCTGATTCTCACATCAACTTCGTTGGCTAATTTACAAGATTTGTCAAATTTGACAATGGGTGCTTTTACTGTACGTCCCAAATCAACCGTACTCCCGAACATATCCATATATTGGTAATGATCAGAGGAAAGGCCTTTAAGTCGGGCTGGGTGGAAAACCTTTTCCTTTGGGCCATGAGTATCCTTAACACTTTTTGAATCTTTTATGCCCTGGTATACCTGATGCACTAAATTTTTCTCATAACAGCCTTCAAGACTGATAATAAGTCGGCCCTTAAAATTGCCTTCCATTTGGCCAGTGGCATTGTTCAAGTTTTCGCGCAGTTTGATATTAAATTGTGAAGTAATGTCTGCAGAAGGTCCCAATAACATAAGCAAATCCTCATTCAAAATTTAAAGTGGCCAACCTATGGAGGTAGGTATGGTAGTAGAAACATTTTAAAATTTTGACATTGGCAGTTATGAAAAAGTTCCATACTGATTTCAACGGCGTTTTCCACCATTTTCATGGGGTGGGTCCAGAGGAATTTTTCAGAGCAGGGATAAAATGTCTGTAATCACAAAAGTGCCTCCCAATACCGCTTCTTCAAATCCCGAATACTCTCAAACATTGTTTTACCATTCTTTGTTGTATTGTATTATTCAGTTCAATTTATCACGGATAAACATGATGTCTCAGTTCGTTTACACCATGAATCGGGTGAGCAAAATCGTTCCCCCGAAACGTCAGATCTTAAAAGATATTTCTCTCTCCTTTTTCCCGGGTGCCAAAATTGGTGTTCTGGGCCTGAACGGTGCGGGCAAGTCCACCCTGCTGCGAATTATGGCTGGTGTGGATAAAGAGTTTGATGGCGAAGCCCGCCCTCAGCCCAACCTGAACGTCGGCTACCTGCCCCAAGAGCCTGAGCTGGATCTGGCCAAAACCGTCCGCGAAGTGGTGGAAGAAGCACTGGGGGAAGTTAAGGCCGCTCAGCAGCGTCTGGATGAAGTTTATGCCGCCTACGCTGATCCGGATGCCGACTTTGATGCCCTGGCCACGGAACAGGCCCGTCTGGAAAACATTATTCAGGCCGCCGATGCCCACAACCTGGAGCGCAAGCTGGAAGTGGCAGCAGATGCCCTGCGTCTGCCTGAGTGGGATGCAAAAATTGAACACCTCTCTGGTGGTGAGCGTCGCCGCGTGGCTCTCTGCCGCCTGCTGCTCTCCAGCCCTGAAATGCTGCTGCTGGACGAACCCACCAACCATCTGGATGCGGAATCCGTTGCCTGGCTGGAACGCTTCCTGGTTGAATACCCAGGAACCGTTGTTGCCATCACCCACGACCGTTACTTCCTGGACAATGCCGCTGGCTGGATTCTGGAACTGGACCGTGGTGAAGGTATTCCTTACCAGGGCAACTACAGCGCTTGGCTGGAACAGAAAGAGCAGCGTCTGGAACAGGAACAGAAGCAACAGGATGCCCGCCGCAAAGCCATGGAACACGAGCTTGAGTGGGTTCGTTCCAATGCCAAGGGCCGTCAGTCCAAATCCAAAGCCCGTCTGGCCCGCTTTGAAGAGATGCAGTCCCAGGACTTCCAGAACCGTAACGAAACCAATGAAATCTACATTCCACCCGGTCCACGCCTGGGTGACAAGGTGATTGAAGTCAACAACCTGAGCAAAGGGTTCGGTGACCGCCTGCTGATTGATGACCTGAGCTTCAGCATTCCCAAAGGGGCCATTGTCGGCATTATCGGCGGTAACGGTGCCGGTAAATCCACCCTGTTCAAAATGATCACCGGGCAGGAGCAGCCGGATTCCGGAACCGTTGAGTTCGGAGACACCGTTAAAATCTCCAACGTCCAGCAGCTTCGTGATGAGCTGGATGACAGCAAAACCGTCTGGGAAGCCATTTCCAATGGCCAGGACATTCTGCGCATCAACAACTATGAAGTGCCATCCCGTGCTTATATTGGCCGCTTCAACTTCAAGGGTGGCGATCAGCAGAAGCGTGTCGGTGAACTCTCCGGTGGAGAGCGGGGCCGTCTCCAGCTGGCGGCCACATTAAAAGACGGTGGTAATGTACTGCTGCTGGACGAACCTTCCAACGACCTGGACGTTGAGACCCTGCGTGCCCTGGAAGAAGCCCTGCTGGCATTCCCCGGCTGTGCCATGGTGATCTCCCACGACCGCTGGTTCCTGGACCGTGTTGCCACTCATATTCTGGCCTACGAAGGCGACTCCAAAGTGACCTTCTTTGAAGGTAACTACACCGAGTATGAAGCTGACCGCCTCGACCGCCTGGGTGCAGAAGCGGCTGGTCCGCACCGTATTAAGTACAAGCGTATTGATGCCTGACGATATCTGCTACTGATGCACCCACCCGATCACCAAGGATAATTCGCGGTGATCGGGTGTTACCCGGTTAAGCTTCTTCAGATCAGAATAAGAACCTATCGGCATCAAACTGCCCAGAGGGAATGTCTAACGTACTGTCACTAACAGGGCATTGAGAGCTGGAGTAACATTCTAAGTCTATAGTTTCACTCCGGCTATTGGAGTATAAACCGTCAACAGAATCAACCGGCCAGCTCTCGAAAAGCTTTTCAGAAGGGGTTGTTTCGAATAATTTCTTATATTCAAAACTCTTTTCTTTCAGCTCCAGCTTCAATCTATCCCAGCTAAAAAATTTAGTAGATGGGTCGAATACGTTGCGAAGAGGGATGGAATTACGTTTGTCATTGATAAAAATAGCGTTGTGTTTCCATAAATCATAATGATGGATGCGTAGATCAGTTTTGCAGTCAAAAATGGCTGGATACGTCTTTTCCAGGCTGAGAAATAATAAATCGGTTCGAATGTCTTCCAGAAGATTTGTGAAAGCAGCTTCTGGAGTTTTTGCGTTGTTAATATCTGCAGACGTATAGCCCAATTTAATCTTTGGCTCATTGGGGTTGAACTGCACATAAATGTTAATCGTTGGTTGCCCGTCAACGTAGATGAATTCGTCTAAGTAGCAACATTTTTCATCATAAAACACATCAGCGATTGTGTACTGTTTTTGGGCAAATGATTCAAGGAGCCATGCAATAATTTGGGTGTGGTTGTTCTTCAGAAAGTCTTTTGCCTCTTGATGTGGGAAAGTTACCAGGGGATAAGGGCAGAGAGCTTTCGTGCCGGAGCTGATCGAGGCATTGGTTCCTACGACTGTACAAAGGTTTTCAGTGCATTCCAGTGGCAAACTCTCTCTTAATAATCTGCTATTGTCGTAGACTGTAATCGTTGAAGGACTGATAACACCCTTACACTCAGGACAGGGCTGCTGACGGTTTAATAGTTCATCAGTGCATTTTGAGTGGTACACATGGAAACATGGTAACAAGGATAATTGTTTGATTTCAGTACTGGTTAAAGTTTGCAGGCAAATAGCGCAATTACCTTGCAGAGCAGTTTCTACTCGCCGGGATGACTGTGTAGCTTGAAGCTGGTGCCCCTTAAAGTTTGCATTATTAGCTGGAGACGTTGATTCAGAGGTAGGGACTGTAGGGTCAGGGATAACGGATTCAGACTGTGCCACAATGCTGGTGTCAATCAAGTTGTATCTCCTTTTTTCCTGAAGTTAATTTCATCTTTTTGACTATTATCACAATAAAAAGTTCCTGACCGGACTTACAGTAGGTTTCATTAAATGGTAACTGCCCTCTTAGCCAGAAATATACAATTCCATTTGGCCAACTGCTTATCTGCTGCTACCCCACCGGAGTTAATTCGAGGTGATCGGGTATTACCCGGTTAAGCTTCTTCAGATCAGAATAAGAAACTATCGGTATCAAACTCCCCGGAGGGAATTTCCAACGTACTTTCACTGACAGGGCGTTGAGAGCCGGGCGTGCTCCATTCTGCGTCTGTGGTTCCCCTCAGGCTGCTGGAGTGAAAACCGTCAACAGAATCAAATCCCCGGCTCTGAAAAGATCTCATCCGGGAAAACTCATTACACTCGAAAAATCTTTCAGAAGGAGTTGTTTCGAATAACTTCTTATATTCAAAACCCTGTTTTTCCAGCTCCAGTTTCAATCTATCCCAGCTAAAAGATTTAGTTGATGGATTGAATATGGTGCGAAGAGGGACGGAGTTATTTTTGCCATTGACAAAAATAGCGTTGTATGTCCATAAATCATAACGGTAGATGTATAGGTCTGTTTTGCGGTCAAAAATGGCTGGATGCGAGTTTCTCAGGCTGAGAATTAATAAATCAGTTCGAATGTCTTCCACAAGATTTGCGAAAGCAGATTCTGCCGTTTTTGCTTTATTAATATCTGCAGACGAATAGTACAATCCTTGCATGGACTCGTTGGGGTTGTGCTGCACAAAAAGCGTAATCGCTGGTTTCTGGTGAATGTGTTCGAATTCTGTTCCGCAATATTTTTCGTAATAACGCACATTAGCGGTTGTGTAGTGTTTTTGAGCAAATGACTCAAGGAGCCATTCAATAATTTGGGGATGGTTGTTTTCCAGAAAGTTTTCTGCCTCCTGATATGGGAAAGTTGCAAGAGGGTAAGGACAGAGAGCTTGCGTGCCGGAGCTGATCGAGGCATTGGCACCTACGACAAGACAAAGGTCTTCAGTGCATTCCAGTGGCAAATTCTCTCTCAATAATGTGCTGTTTTGGTAAATTTTAATTTTTGAAGGACTGGCAAGAGCCCTGCAGTCAGGACAGGATTGATCTAATACTTGAGCATAACATGCTGAGTGGTACACATGGAAACATGGCAACAAGGATAATGGCTTGATTTCAGTATTGATGAAAGTTTCCAGGCAAAGAGCGCACTTACCTTGCAGAGCAGCTTCTACTCGCCGGGATGACTGTGTAGCTTGAAGCTGGTGCCCCTTAAAGTTTGCATTATCAGCTGAAGACGTTGATGTAGGGGCTGCAGATTCAGGGATAACGTATTTGGGCTGTGCCCCACTGCTGCTGTTAATCAAATCGTATCTCCACTTAACCTGAAGTTAATTTCATTTTTTCGACTAATTTCACAGTGAAAAGTTCATAACCGGGCTTACCGGTGAAACTGGATGGGCATGACAAGGTGATTGCACTGATGGCAATCAGTCCGTCATTCCGGTTGAATATAGAGTCAACAACAGCCGGGCGGTTTTTAATCACATAAATGCAAATATCAGTATCCAGTGTATTTCAGCATCAAAGTGACTCCCGCTCCCGTTGTTCCTGTGAAGCCCTTTCGGTCATAAAGTCATCGGTCACCCCGTCATCAGGATTGATATTAAAAAAGGAATCCCACGTCTTACCCACCGGAGATAATATCCTGTCCTGCCCCTGCCCCCGTACCCTGACATTGACCTTTTTAACATCACCGGGAAAACGGATCTCCGCCGGTAAGCGGACTGCCTGAGTCCGATTATTTTCAAAAACAGTACCTTGAGCCATATCAGTCGCCACCCTCCAAGCCATATACATGAAGTATGTAGCATCATTCCAAAGGCTGTAGCAAAGAAATTATATTTCCGGTATGAGGCTTTGTTATTCCGGCTAAAAAGACTATACCCACCCAACATACACCACCTCCGCTGGAATTCCGTTTTCCTGAAAAAAGGCTAACCACAATTTCTGGTTTTCCTGCAGCCTGTCTCCCGGCCCCTTAACCTCCAGCCACTGATACCGGTTATTTTCCGGATCAAACAGGATCAGGTCCGGAAACCCGGTCCGGTTGTGGGCAATATCAAACATCAGTCGTTGAAACATGGCACACAGCTGTGCCATCGGTATCAACGATACGGCCAGGGCAATCAGCTCCGGACTGAGTGCCGGCCAGATCACCAGACGATTGCTGATGCCCTGCTTCCCGTTACAGGTTGCCAGCAGAGTATCCAAAAGATTGCTTTCAGACATTTCTGCCTGGAGTTTTTGCCAATTCGCCTTGGCGGAAAAAACCGGTGCAAGCTGTTAACCGACACCGGGATCCCATATGAACCTATGTCGACTCTTAATCCGTCTTATCCATCTCTACTCAAACCGTCTCAGCTGCGTTGCCAGCTGTTCTGCCGTTTGCAGTTGTGCTGTCATTACTTGCGCCGTTACCATGTCGTCTGCCTGGTGAGCCAGTTTGATGGTATGCCTGGCAGTCTGGGCAAACGTTTCACAGGCCTTGGCAATCGCTTCAGCGTTCTGGTAGGTCTCCTGCGCTTGTGGGTCTTCAATCCGGGAGCACTCAAACATCTCGTTGTAGTCCGAGGGTACCCGACGACCGAATAAGCTGATGCGCTCAGCAATCTGGCATGATGGTGGAAAGGGTTGTACAGTCTGGTTTTGCCGCACCTGGTATTGGCTGGGCTGGCAGGCCACTTCCGGAGCCGCCGCCGCCAGTAGCTGGGTAAACTCAGCAGCCCGGGCACCCTGATTGTTCCACTGGGCCGCCTTGATCTGGTTCACAATGGCCTGCTGTTCACTGTAGGCAGCCACCAGTTTTTGGGCCAGTTCGTTTTTTTCGGCGGTTTTGATGCCAGTTGCCGCTTCTTTCAATGTTGAGGCAGTCATTTCGTTACTCTCAAATGGCAAGCATTAGGTACCGAAATCCGATGGACAGGCCGTAAATGAAGATCTCGTTAGTGGTGCGTCGACCATCGCCCAGTGAGTCGTTGCCGATGAACCGCAGGCAACCACTGGAGACATCCAAATAACACCGTGATTTCATCGTAATTTCAGTAAATTTAACTATAGTAATGTCGTTTATTTTTTTTGCTTTTATTTGAGATTGTTAATTGCTTAAAAATTATCCGACATAACCGGAAGTATTAAGTCGTTCTCGTCCAAAAACGCATCCCCCAGCTTAGCCCGGATATTTCATAAACGTAACATTTAGATAGATGCTAAGGAATTGTCTTTTAATAAGTTCCCGATTTCCGTTCACCCTGAGCTTGTCGAAGGGTCGTGCCACCGAACTTCGACAAGCTCAGTCCGAACAGAGCCAGGCAATGAAAATAGGGAAGTTATTTCCAGACAACTCCTAATCCTAAATAGCTGGCCTTTAATATATAAGTAGCTGGCCATATGGAATCATATATTTCTGGCTACTTGGGCAGGTGCTATGCGAGGCACAACGGAGGGAGCATAGCCGTAGCTATGTGACCGGAGTTGTAACGAAGCACGACTGCATGGATGCAGGAGCTAGAGCAACGCAGGAGCAGTTGCCGGGAGTGCCTGAACAAGGAGTCAGAAATATATGATTTCATATGGTTAGCTACTTACAGCCTTTTGGCTTCCGGATGATGTTTTCCGGATTTTCAATTGGTTGCGTTTTGGCAGAAAACCAAGCCTTCTTACAGTACGTCATGGTCGGTGTCAGTCAACCGGTAACACCAAACGACACTACTTGTCTGATAATTAAAACAGATTGGCCAGTAGCTCAGCTGGAAATCCCCTGCTTTGCAAAAATTCTCTCTGTTCATTAATCTCCCGGGATTTTCTCGGGTGCTTGTGACCAAACTTCTGTTGACGAACCGACTTTGCCAGCTCCTGCCAGTTGATCTCCGACACTTTCAGGGCATTGACAATCATCTCCGGATCAATGCCTTTTTTTTCCAGGTCCTGGGCAATGCGTGAAGGGCCCTGGCCTTTGGCCGCGCGGTGTTGAATAAAGCCTTCCACATAGCGCTCATTACTCAACAGCCGCTCTTTTTCCAGCCGGTCAAGCACATCAAGGATGAGTTCATCGTTATCAGAGAGATAGGATAATTTTTGCGCCAGCTCGTCGTGTGAGTAATTTTTCTGCACCAGCAGGTTCATGGCTGCATGTCTCAGCATGTTGGCAGTGACTTCAGGCATCGCTACTCTCCTGTGAACTTGTCAGCCCCGGTATCTACTCCGGACAATCTCTGAAATAGCACTGTATCCGGGCACATGGATACCGGGTTTGCGATTATTGGTCGATGGATTATGATTTTAGCGCCGTTCATCGATACACCTCTGCGCTGGAGCACGCGGGAACACATGAAGTTATTCCGGGACAATTCCTTACTGCGGCGCTTTCTGCTTATGGGCGCTTCCGGTTGACCCGCTTTTTCGACGTAACCTGAACCTGCTCTTCCCTGTCGCAGGTGCTTTCCGTGCTGAAGGTGTACTGGATGATGTTATCCTGATCTACCGAGTCCAGTTTGACATCAAATCCCCACAGGCGATGCAGATGCTTCAAAAGTTCATGGGTGCTGTCTCGCTCCAGCGGACGTCGCTGGTGCAGGTAATGGCGCAGGGTCAACGAGCGATCGCCCCGGACATCCACGTTGTAGACCTGTATGTTGGGTTCCCGGTTACCCAGGTTGTAAAGGGCAGCCAGGTTTTCCCGCAACTGCCGATAGCCCTGCCCGTCATGGATGGCATCCACTTCCAGGTAGGGGTTGATGTCGTTGTCGTCGATGCTGAACAAGCGCATGTCCCGCATGACCCTGGGGGACAGGTACTGAAGAATGAATCCCTCGTCCTTGAAGTTCTGCATGGCAAAGTGCACGGCGTCCAGCCAGTCACTGCCCGCCAGGTCGGGAAACCATTCACGGTCCTCTTGCGTGGGCTGTTGGCAGATCCTGCGAATGTCCCGGAAGATGTTAAACCCCAGAGTATAGGGGTTAATCCCGCTGTACCGCGGATCATCAAAGGCCGGCTGAAACACGACACTGGAGTGTGAATGCAGAAATTCCAGAATAAAGCCTTCGGTGATCAACCCTTCATCATACATCTCATGCATCAGGTGGTAGTGCCAGAACGTTGCCCAGCCCTCGTTCATGACCTGGGTTTGTCGTTGCGGATAGAAATACTGCGCCACTTTACGCACGATGCGGATGATCTCCCGCTGCCAGGTCTCCAGCAGCGGCGCATTCTTTTCGATGAAGTAGAGCAGATTCTCTTCCGGGTCTTTCGGAAACCGTTCATCCTGACGTGACTGTGGTGGCTCGCTCACCGGGATGGTGCGCCAGAGATCATTCAGGTTGCGCTGGATGTACGCTTCACGCTCCCGCGAGCGCGCCTGTTCCTGCTCTGCCGAGACCGGTGCGGGGCGGATATAGCGATTGACGCCCTGATTCATCAGCGCATGGCAGGCATCCAGTATCGCTTCCACCTCCGTAACGCCATGCTTCTCTTCGCACCGGGCGATGTAGTGCTTGGCAAACAGCAGGTAGTCAATGATGGCGCTGGCGTCCGTCCACTGTCTGAACAGGTAGTTACCTTTAAAAAAGGAGTTGTGGCCGTAGCAGGCGTGGGCGATCACCAGGGCCTGCATGGGCATGGTGTTCTCTTCCATCAGATAGGCAATGCAGGGGTTGGAGTTGATCACGATCTCGTAAGCCAGCCCCATCCGTCCCCGCTGGTAGTTCTGCTGATTGTTGAGAAAGGTTTTGCCATAACTCCAGTGGTTGTACATCAGGGGCATCCCCACCGATGAGTAGGCGTCCAGCATCTGCTCGGAGCTGATCACTTCAATCTGGTTGGGGTAGGTGTCCAGCCGGAATTTATCCGCCAACCGGGCAAATTCCCGGTCGTAAAGGTCCAGCAGTTCGAACGTCCATTCGGACCCGGTGGACAGCGGTTTTCCCCGCTGGACGGTATGCCTTTCCGGCGCTTCAGCGGCCAACATGGGAACCCTCCTTTTTTTCAAAGAGACGCCGGAAGGTGGGGTAGATATCCAGATAGCTGCGGATGTGCTGCATGGCAAAGTGATCCGGGTAGGATTCGGCAATGGTTGCGTACTCATACCAGAGGTTCTGGTGCTGCTGGTCGGTAATCTCCACGTAGGCAAAGTACTGGCAAACCGGCAACAGCTTGTCCAGGATAATATTGGTGCAGGTGCTGGAGTCTTCGCCCCAGTTATCCCCGTCCGAGGCCTGGGCGATGTAGATGTTCCACTGACCGGGCGGGTATCGCTGTTGAATGATGTCGTGGGTAAGCAGCAGGGCTTTTGAGACAATGGTGCCCCCGGTTTCCCGGGCGTAGAAGAAGTCGTGCTCATCACACTCCCGCGCTTCACTGTGGTGCCGGATGAAGACTACTTCCACGGCCTCGTAGTTGCGCTCCAGGAACAGGTAGAGCAACAGGAAGAAGCGCTTGGCCATGTCCTTGATCTCCTGGGTCATGGACCCGGAGACATCCATAACACAAAACATCACCGCCTTGCTGGAGGGCAGGGGTACCCTGGTCATGTTATTAAAGCGCAGATCAAAGTCGTCAATAAACGGCAGTCGTTTGAGTTTCCTGTTAAGCGACTTGATCTCTTCCCGGAGGAGGGTGGCCTGCTGCTGATCGACAGGATCCGGGCTCACTTCCATTTCCCTGAGCCGTCGCTTGAGGGTGCGGATCACTTTTCGGTCTTTACCTGACAGGGCTATGCGACGGGCATGGGCAGCCCGCAGCGAGCGCACGATATTCAGCCGGTCCGGGGAGCCGGCAGTGGTAAACCCTGCCCGTTTGAGTTGATAGTCGGTGCTGTCTTTCAGTTCTTTTCGCAGCAGGTTGGGCAGCTCCAGATCATCAAACAGGTATTCCAGGAACTCGTCCCGGTTGATCTGAAAGACAAACTCATCCGCCCCTTCGCCCCTGTCGCTGGCCTGTCCGTCACCGCTGCCCTGCCCTCCGCCACCCGGTGGCCGCTGAATGCGATCACCACGGTGAAACTCGTGATTGCCGGGATGAACATGGCCGTGATGCCCACCCTGCCCGTGGTGAAAAAACGGCTCACTGAGGTCTTTTCTGGGGATAGTGATATCACTGCCACTGTCAACGTCGGTGATGGAACGCTGGTCAATGGCATCCTGGACGGCGGCTTTGACATGATGCCGGTAACGCTTCAGAAACCGCTGCCGGTTCACGGTGCTCTTCTTTTTTCCATTGAGACGCCGGTCGATGATGAGGCTCATGATGAACGCTCTCCCGATAGCTGCAGCTCGGTAGATCAACCCCGGTCGCAGGGCTGGAGATGGGCCCGCAGTAGCACGGACCGGTCGCGGATCATTGGGACTTCCGGACCCGGATGTACCACTCCGACAGCAGGCGCACCTGTTTCTCGGTATAACCGTGAACCACCATACGGGAAACGAAGTCTGCGTGCTTGCGCTGGTCCTCCTGCGAACCCTTGGCATTGAAGGAGATGACCGGCAACAGGTCTTCGGTATTGGAGAACATTTTCTTCTCAATGACGGTGCGCATCTTCTCGTAGCTTAACCAGCTGGGGTTTTTGCCATCGTGGTTGGCCCGGGCCCGCAGTACAAAGTTGACCACTTCGTTGCGGAAATCCTTGGGATTGGCGATGCCTGCCGGTTTTTCGATTTTTTCCAGCTCTTCGCTCAAGGCACCCCGATCCAGAATGTGCCCGGTGTCCGGGTCCCGGTACTCCTGGTCCTGAATCCAGAAGTCGGCGTAGGTGATGTACCGGTCAAAGATGTTCTGCCCGTATTCTGAGTAGGACTCCAGGTAAGCAGTCTGGATCTCCTTGCCGAGAAACTCAATGTACTTGGGCGTCAGGTACTCTTTAATAAAGGCAAGGTAACGGTCATGAACCTCTTCCGGAAACTGTTGCTGCTCAATCTGTTGCTCCAATATATAAAGCAGATGCACCGGGTTGGCCGCCACCTCGGTGGGATCGAAGTTGAATACCTTGGACAGGATCTTGAAAGCGAACCGGGTGGAGAGCCCGTTCATGCCTTCATCCACCCCGGCCATATCCCGGTATTCCTGCAACGGTTTGGCCTTGGGGTCGGTGTCCTTCAGGTTTTCACCGTCGTATACTTTCATCTTGGAGTAGATGGAAGAGTTCTCCGGCTCCCTGATGCGGGACAGCACGGTGAACTGGGCCAGCATCTTGAGCGTATCCGGGGCACAGGGTGCCGCTTTGAGCGAGCTGTGTTCCAGCAATTTCTGGTAAATATGCACCTCCTCACTGACCCGGATGCAATACGGCACCTTGACAATGTTGACCCGGTCGATGAAGGCTTCATTGGTCTTGTTGTTCCGGAAGGACTGCCATTCAGACTCATTGGAGTGCGCCAGCAGAATCCCCTCATAGGGAATGGCCCCCAGCCCTTCGGTGCTGTTGTAATTGCCCTCCTGGGTGGCGGTCAGCAATGGGTGCAGCACTTTGATGGGTGCCTTGAACATCTCCACGAATTCCATGATGCCCTGGTTGGCCCGGCACAGCGCCCCTGAAAAACTGTAGGCGTCGGGGTCATCCTGGGCATACTCTTCCAGCTGGCGGATATCCACCTTGCCCACCAGGCTGGAAATGTCCTGATTGTTTTCATCACCGGGTTCGGTTTTGGCAATGGCAATCTGGTTCAGCCTGCTTGGATAGAGCTTGACCACCCGGAACTGAGTAAGGTCGCCACCAAACTCGTTCAGGCGCTTGACCGCCCAGGGGGACATGATGTAGCTGAGATAACGACCGGGAATGCCGTATTCCTCCTTAAGAATGGCCCCATCCTCTTCAGGGTTGAACAGTCCCAGCGGCGATTCAAACACCGGCGACCCCTTGATGGCATAAAACGGCACCTTTTCCACCAGCTGCTTCAGTTTTTCGGCCAGGGAGGACTTGCCGCCCCCTACGGGACCAAGCAGGTAAAGAATCTGTTTTTTCTCTTCCAGGCCCTGGGCCGCGTGTTTGAAATAAGAGACCAGCTGTTCAATGGCCTCTTCCATACCATAAAACTCTTTGAACTCCGGGTAACGTTTGATCAACTTATTGGAGAAAATCCTGCTCAGGCGCGGATCACGGGCGGTATCAATGACTTCCGGCTCACCGATGGCCTTCAGCATACGTTCGGCTGCATTGGCGTAGGCCGAAGGATCCTCTTTACAGAGTTTCAGGTAGTCCAGCAGGCTCAGCTCTTCCTGCTGAACTGCCTCATACCGTTGCTGGAATTGCGCAAAAATGGACATAGCAAACGATCCCACCGTGTAGAAAGGGAGAGAGTAGACATCTAACCGGGTGGTGCCAGAGAACAGGAACGCCACCTGATCCCTTGATTCAATGAACACACGCTGCCCGTGTGGTCTCTGCAGTCTGACAAGAAATGAACGACCCTTGACCGTTAAATGATCGGCGAATCAAACCCGGGTAACACTCGATGTAAAAAAAACCTAGAACACATACCGTGACTGAATAAGGCTCTGAACTGGATATGCTGAAAATGCTACCTGCTCTTTCGGTAACAATCCCTGATGCCCACCTCTTTCAGGGGGTAATTGTCGATCAGATGGTGATAAACCAAACTGCTCTGCTGTTCACAGGCAAGAGTAATCTGTCGTTCAATATCTGCAAGATTCGCTTCTGCCGCCACCGCTCGTTGAATCACTGCGTGGACATCCACATGCAGCGCTCTGGCTTTGCTGAGCAAATCGGCGGAGAGATCGGTTTCAAATGCAACGGAACTATCGTGACCGGTTTTTATAGCCATGATCAACCTCCTCAATCATCAGCTGTCGCTTAATTGTAGCAAATCAATGGAAGTACGATATTCACTAATTTATATCGAGCCGCGTTCTGTCCTCTATCCATCTGACATACACCACCTCTGCTGGAATCCCGTTTTCCTGAAAAAATGCCAACCACAATTTCTGGTTTTCCTGCAGCCTGTCTCCCGGCCCCTTAACCTCCAGCCACTGATACCGGTTATTTTCCGGATCAAACAGGATCAGGTCCGGAAACCCGGTCCGATTGTGGGCAATATCAAACATCAGTCGTTGAAACATGGCACACAGCTGTGCCATCGGTATCAACGATACGGCCAGGGTAATCAGCTCCGGACTGAGTGCCGGCCAGATCACCAGACGATTGCTGATACCCTGCTTCTTGCTATAGGTTGCCAGCAGAGTATCCAGAAGATTGCTTTCAGACATTTCTGCCAGCCTTTGATGAATCGAATCCTTACAGCTTCGATAAAAATCCGGAGTCATCAGGTCTGCTGGTCCACTCTGAAACGGGTGGAAAAACGCCCCCTCCCGGTCGGCAAAGATAATCTCCCAGAACCACAGGCCAGCAAGCCCATTGATCAGGGCATTTTCCACATAAAACACCTGCCACCCCTGATCTTTGAAATGCGCCTGTACCTGAAATTCAACCCGCTGACCATTGTCATTCAGCTCAAGAGTCCGTTCGTTAAACGGTGCGGTTTGCCGCCTGCGCTTCTCGCCCATCAGGGTTTTGGCAAACCGATGGGCAAAAGCCAGCTCCAGGCTGCTGGCCGGTGAAGCCTGTATCTCTTCACACAGTGCCAACGCGCCAGCCGTATCATTGAGCCTGGCCAAAATGCGAGCCCGCCGTTCCCGGGACGGAGGCAAATACGACTGCTGAAAACTGGCGACGGCCTCCCGCAAAGCACCTTGCCTTTCCAGGTCACGGGCAATGGCATTCACCAGCCGGGCATACCGTCGCTTAAGGGTCGGATGGCTGAAATCAGACGACGGTGGTAATTTAGCGGCCAGGGCCTGCAACTCATCAAGGTCAAGTTTCTTGTTGTCCCGGGCCACTGCCTGCCAGAGCAGTGACAGGCTCAACCCCTGCTCCAGCGCCTCCCGGCGGTCAAATAACCGCGAGTTTAGCGGATAGTTTTCAAAGCGATTCAAACCCAGGTCCTGAAGTACAAACTCCGTCAAATCCTGACTGAGGTTACCAAAGAACAGGAACAATAAGGTTCTCAGCTCTTCCCGGTACAGCGGTTGAAGAATGGTAAACGGCAGATCAGGGCATGGGTTACCGCTATCCACCAACCGATTTACCAACGCCTGCTTACGTTCGCTTCGATAAGGGCCAAGCTGGTCAGGAAAACAGCACAGTAACTCACTTTTGGTCATAAGCTCGGACACCGCAACCAGATCCAGCGGCGGGTTAACCTGCATAAGACCCGCACCGACCAATTCATTTACCGCCAAGTCAATGGAAGCAATTTCCGGATAGCTAAGTTTATCCCGCCGAAACATCGGGCCTTTGCGCCCCACCAGCCGCACATAGAGTTTCTGTGCATCCTCCTCCAGCCGTCGGAAGGTGTTGAGAAAACCGGTTTCGCGGCCACTCAATAAATCAGCATACTGCTGCTCAACAAAACCAAGCAGCCGCTGAAAATTGGTCAGGTAATAGTCTTCAGGTAATACCACCGGTGTGTGCAATGGTGCCTCGCTATTATTCACAGACAGCAATATCAGAAGGGCGGAACACCTGCAAACCGGACACATCCAGTAATGACTGCTGGTACATCAAGGTTGCCAGTGCTGTAATCCGGGTGGGACGAAGTACTTTCAAACCGGAAACCGGCAGGCTGCCTAACAGCGACAGCAGATAAAATCCAACAGACTCCATCAGCCGAAACTCATCACGATTGCCATGCAGCAATGACGGCTGGTAAATAGCCAGAGAGCGAAGCCCCAGTGCTTTCAGCCCACTCTCCACCTCACCTTTCACCTTCATATAAAAGGCCAGCGACCCCTTATCTGCCCCATAAGCACTGATCAAATGAAACGACGGCTGTCCATGGTCCACTGCCCACTGACCAAGTGCCAGCACATAGTCACGATCAACTTTGGCAAAGGCTGACCTTGAGCCAGCCTTTTTTATGGTGGTACCAAGACAACAGAACAAGACGTCAACGGTTAAATCCAGATCCTGTAACTGATCCAGGCTCAGCACCACCTCCCTGACTTTGGCATGACCCGCCCATTGTGTCGTCCGGTAGTGCAGAACAACGACCTCGGAGTAGTGGCTTCGCTCCAGCAGGTATTGCATCAACACCTGCCCGGTGGCACCGGTCGCACCAACCACCATGGCAACCCTTGGGGGCTTTTCTTTACTCATCCTTTTTAACCCGACTATCCAGTTGAGTAGAATCACAAATACCAGTCGAAATCCACTGGCAAATCAAGTAAAAAGTGCGGCATAACTATTTTTAAAATGAGATCGCAGTTTATGACCAGGCTTGCAGAAACATTGGCCGCCATTGACCAGCTTCACCAGATGGACCCAAGCGTCATTGATGATACCCCGGCAGAATTAAACTACGCCCGGCAAATGACCCACTGGTTGCAACAGCTGGCTCCGGATGCTTCTGAGGAGTTGCAGATCGCCGTTCGCAGTCAGCACCTCTGCCGCTGGGAAATCCCCCGGTCAGAATACCCTGAAGGACGCACCGGCTACCTGAAGTGGCGCACCGAACTGGGCAAGCTGCATGCCCGAAAAGCCGGTGAAATCATGGCCAGAAACGGTTATTCAGAAGCAAGCTGTGCACAAGCGTCCGCGATTATCCGCAAGCAGGGCATCAAGCGAAATGCCGACACCCAGACGCTGGAAGACTGTGCCTGCCTGGTCTTTTTGACCCGCGACTTTTCGGCCTTTGCCGCCAAACACCCCAGGGACAAAGTGATCGCCATTGTGCAGAAAACCTGGAAGAAAATGTCTGAGCAGGCCCAGCAGAAAGCGTTGGCGTTGCCATTTGCAGAGCCTGACCTGCAGGTTCTTCAGGAGGCGTTGGCGTAGGAACTGTTTTCACGAATTTACAGGACGTTTTTCGCATTCATCGGGATATTGTTGCACGAACGAATGGTAAAAACCGTTCGTGACAGCATATGATCCGGAAAAATCCAGGATTTTTGGACTCTTTTTCCAAGCTTTACCTGCGTGCAGACCAAAAAGTGATTTATTTGGTTACCTCTTCGAAAATACACGACTACCACCAATCACCTCACAAGCGTACAATAACCAGTTACCTCAAAATCCTCCTCTGAGCTATCTGGTCCCATGCTCCCCGGCGTCAATAAAAGACAATGGTAACAACCACGGGCGGTAGCGTCTCTGAAATGCAGAAATCTCGAGAGGAGATAGCCCCTGGACAAATACATCGAACAGCGTTCACCGAATCTGCGAGGATAAAGATTGGCAAACACTGAGTCCCTCCAACCAGACGAGCTGCCAGGTAATGTCTACAACACCACGATCAAAGATATAGCAGGCCTGAAGGATTACCGGCAAATCTTCAATATCGTGAATGTGCATTTTGCCCAGCCTGACTCCACAGAATCCCGGATCACCGATGACAATGAATTCGATATCCGCACCATCAAAACCCGGTCAAAGGTCAACTGGGCCATCCAGAAAACGGTTTTACACTTCATCAACGCAGACCACGAAGCATTAGCCAGCAGCGTATTCCAGGAACATATCCCCGATCAGGACAGAAAGTTCGCCTTTTTCTGGCATCTTTGCCTGAACAACCGACTGTTTAGAGAGATCACCACCCGGGTATTTGTAAAAACCTATTTCTCAGGGCGTGCGCAAATATCCCAGGAAGACATCATTGCCTTCGTTAAAGATATTTCCGATAAAAACGATCCCTCAAAACCCAGCTGGTCTGAAGATACCCTTTACCGGGTTGCCACCAAGTACCTGAGCTTGATGACCAAGTTTGATTTTGTCACCTCAGGCCGAACCAAAACCTTTAACCATATTCGCCCCTCATCCGAGGCGCTGACCCTGTTTCTCTATTTCGCCAGATTGTACCAACCCGCAGTGGCCAACATTCTGAAAAGCCGTTTGCTGCCCACCTGTTTTATCACGGCTGAAGATATTCAAAGCCGGTTAAAAAAGCTCTCCATACAGGGCTTTTTTCATATGAGTTTCAACGGGGTGGAATTAAACGTTGAGTTAACACACAGCTATAAGGAAGTATGCGATGTCCTATACCGCTGATCATAAACAGAAGTTTACTGATCTGAACCATCATCTTGCCCACCAGGATCAACTCCGCCGAAAAGCCAATGGTGGAAACAGTATTCTGTTCTCTTACCCTCCTGAGGATGAAATGCTGTATATCCGGCAGGCTCGGGAAGTTTATGGAGAAACGGCAGAGTTTATCGATATCAGCCGGTTACTGGTTCAATTTATTGATGAAGACGACTGGTCATCGTTTGCTGAGTACTACAACGATTTTGCCAACACCCCGCACCAGGTATTCAAATCTGATAATGATACCCCGGATCTGTTTGATCTGATTATCGACGCGATAAAAGAGACCAGCTCCCGAGGCAAAATCCCGTTTCTTATTCGCAGTGGCTGTCTGTACGGAACCGGTATAGAAAACGTCAATATCATGGAACACAGGGATGTAATGGGTCTTAAGCAACCGCTGGTTATTTTTTACCCCTCCACCATCACCGGTGAAAACCTCCAGTTTCTGAACTTCAAACCCGCCTCCCAATATCGCTGTGTATTAGTGAACTAAGGGCCAATTAATCAGGGATAAGTTATGACAGCCATTCAAGATATTCTGAAGATCGACCTGCAAGAAGACATTAAAAACGTAATTGACCTTGAAGATCGTTCTGAAATCGAAATCAAACAGGAAATTGAATCGTACATCGTTACGGAAGGCATTAGTGAACATCTGGATGAGTTTCTGGGTCAGTTCACCTCGAACATCAAAGAAACCGGTGTCTGGCTATCGGGTTTTTACGGTTCCGGTAAGTCTTATTTTGGTAAAATGCTCTGCCATATCATCGGCAACCCGATGATTGCAGGCACACCGGCCAGAGATCGATTTATTTCCCGTATTCAGGGTGTTAACAATGAAGCCCTGCTGGAAAGCACCATCCGCAAACTGGATAGTATTAACAGCCGCGTTATCTCTCTGGATGTTGCCAAGCAGAACACTGAGAAAGGTCTGGCCTTTACTTTGTTTGCCAATTTCTTGAAGCATCTGGGTCTGCGTAATGATATATACGGTTATATGGAGTTCGATCTTCTTCTTGAAGGTAACTACGACGAATTCAAAACGGTTGTAGAACGCATCGAATCCACAGAGTGGGATGACCTGAAAAAGAACAACCGGCTGGTTGCCAGAGCGATGCGTAAGGCCTTTATTGACATGGGCCATAGCGAAAAAGACTACGAAGACACCAGAAACGTTTACAGCGCTAATATCGAAAATTTTGATGCCACAACATTAAAAGCGGAGCTGGAAAAATACCTCGCGAAAAACACCGATGAAACCCTGGTATTTGTCTTCGACGAAGCCAGCGAAGCCATCAAACAGCAGAAGTTCACCTTGCTGGACCTGGAAGGCATCAGTGAATCTTTATCCAGCATTAACAGCAAAGTCTGGACCATCGCCATTGCCCAGGAAAAACTGGATGATGTTATTAACAACGCCAACGTCAACCGCAGCCAGTTAACCAAAGTTACCGACCGCTTTAAAACCAAAATCCATCTGGAATCCACCGATGTCGATGTGATTATCCGTACCCGTCTATTGGAAAAAACCGGGTCGGCGCACAATGATCTGCTGGATTATTACAGCAAAAACGAAGCGGCCATCACTGACAGCACTAACCTGAAGTCTGGTTTCCCGACCAAAACCACTTCAGCGGAAGAATTTGCTACCTACTACCCATTCCATAAATATCAGTTTGATATTCTGCAGAAATTCCTGTTCAGCTCCAATGCGCTGGTCGCCACCCAGATTGCCGCCCGTGGGATGATCATTACCACCTTCGATGTGCTGCGTAAACAGATGCGTGAACAGACGCTGTACAACTTTACACCAGGCTTTGCCATTTGCACCGAGGCACAGACCGCACCACCGGTTGATTTGGTCAATAAATACGACAGCGCTCGCAAAGTTCTCAAAGAGAGCGACAGCTCCATCGATGGTGAAAAGCTGCTGAAAACCATCCACCTGCTGGCGGATTCTGAGGTGGTCTCCCCCACGGTAGAAAACATTACCAAAAGCTACATTACCGATATTGCCATTTACTACGGGGTAAAACCCAATATCGAAGCCGCCTTAACCCTGCTGGTTGAGGCCAAAGTACTGCTGCTCTCCAACCACAACTACAAAATCACGTCCGATCTTGAAGGCAAAATGCTGGAGGAGATGAAAGACTTTGACGTTGAGCTGTTTACTAAAAAGCGTGAGCTGGTCAAGTACATCAAGGATTACAAAATATTCAACAGCGTTGCGTCCTACAGCGATGCCGGTGACAGCTTCAAGTTCAGTATCACTTCCGATCAGGATGATGAATTAACCGGTTCCGCAGGCAGTAAACATCTGAAACTGGTTGCCTACAGCCTGTTTAATATCAATGAAGACCGTCAGGATTTTATTGAACAGATCAAGCTGGATACCCAGTATGAAAAAGGTCAAATCACCCTGATTCCCGACACCACCAGATTTGCCGATATCGACAAACTGCTCGGCGACATCATGCGCTTCGGCTACATGGAAGAAAAGTACGCTGCTGAAAAGGATCAGGCCAAACGTCAGATCATCCGGGAATTTGAAACCATTCGGAAGGATAAGCAAAACACCCTGGAGGACCTGATTCAGAGCGCCTATCAAAACGCCACTCTGGTTTACCTGTTTGATGACCACCTGCTGGATGAAAACAGCTTTAAAGGCACCATCGCAGACAATCAGCGCAAAATGGTCAAAAACCTCTACACCAAACGGGTATCCAGCCAGCTGAATGATGCTCTGGTACCGAAAATTTTCAGCGCCGACAAGGAAAGCCTTAGCAAGCTGTTCAGTGCTGCTGATTTCAAATTTTTCGATGGCCACGGTAACTTTATTGGCGATCATCTGCGCATCGTCGAAGAGATCAACGAAAAAATTAAATCCCGCTATGTGGATGGTAAATCCCTGGAGTCGGCGTTAAACGGCAAGCCCTGGGGTTATCAGTACGGCACCATTGTCGTTACACTAGCGGTACTGTTCCGGGCAGGCCGTCTGGCAGTGAAACATGGTGGCAATGATCCTTATTTCTCCCATGATCAGAAAGAGGTACATAACGCCTTTACCAATGCCACCAAGTTCAAGTCGGCCTCCTTTAAATCCATTACTGCGGCATTAACTTCCAGCCAGAAGGACAATGCCGTTCAGCTGCTGATGAACCTGGAAGTCGCTGACCATATCGGTCGGAAAGTTGACTGGAATACCAACGACTTTGATCTGGCCGACAGCATCCAGCAAATGGCGCAACACTTTATTGATGCCATTGGCACACTCAATAATAGCGTTGATCAATTCGAGAACCTGTTCCCGAAAGTGGCCGAACTGAAATTAGTGCTGCAACCCTTTACCGGCAAAACCACCGAAAGCAATTACATCGAAAAAGTGGAGTACTTGCTCAACAACAGCGATAACTTCTCCAATGCCATTCAGGCCATTTTGAAAGCCCAGGGCTTTATCAAGAAAAACTTCCGCAAGGTGGAAGCGTTCAAACGGTTTATTGAGGATGTGCGCAGTGAGCTGCGTAAGGCAGACCGCAAAGACACCACCATTGCAGAGGCCCATGAAGAGTTTGACCGGTTATTCAAAGCGGATATGGTCAAAAACTTTGGCAAACTGCAAGACGAAGTACAAACCGTTAAAGACGGTTACTTCAAACTGGTAAAAAGTGCGGCTGCGACCATGAGCCAGCAATACCAGCAGCTCAATGGCAAAATTGATAAAGCCCTGCGGGAGTTAAAGGCGAACTATCCGACAGAGCCAAACAAACATAATCTGCAAAAGCTGGAAACCCTGCAAAGTTATGCCACCAACCGGATCGTTAAAGAACCGGCGCTGGATTACAACATTGCCTGTTCCAACTGTAAATTCTCTCTGTCTGAGATGCTCAACTACACCGTTCAGGCTCCGCTGAAGGAGAATGAACTGTTTATGCTTGAGAACAGTTTTATCAAAGATGAGCCTGCACCGCCTGTCACCGGTGGTAGTGCAATAGAAGGCACCACCGAAACCGGTACAACTCCAGCCACACCGGCCAAACCGAGAAAAGTGGCTGTGCCGCTTGCCAACGGAGTCATGACCGTGGGCGCATACCGGGCGCTACTGGCCAATCAGTTGACCGCCCTGGCCTCCGCCAAACCCGAAGACGAAATTGAAATTGCCGTAGAAGGTTTTTAATCCCATGAAATTAGCCGATCACGTTGACAGCCTGCGGGAGCTGATTGAGGGTGCCTTCGATAAGCAGTTTGCCCGTCTTGGTTTTGGCAAAACCAAACAGACCGCCGAAGACAAGCTGCCCGAAGAAGTGCGGGCAAAACGGGAACGGTTTAACCTGATGCTGGCCAGCCATGAGGCGGAAACCGGCAGTTGCCAGGCCGGTCGGGAAAAGCTGATTGATGAACTGACCTTTACCCTGTTTAACCGACTGGCTGCCATTAAAGTGATGGAGGCTGCCAGCCTGTTCCGCCCGATCCTGACCAAACAGATGGAGCACGGTAATCGCTCCTTTGGTCATAAAGCCTGGCTGGAAGACTATCCCCATATGCGGGACGAAGAGCTGGAAGGGATTCGGGACTATATCATATACGCCTTTAATGAACTGGGGCAGACCTTGCCCCTGTACAGTAAAGAGTACCCCTATGCTTTATTGCCAGATCCGATCAGCCTGAATGAGATTATTGATCGGTTTAATGCAATACAGCAGGATGCCCAGGTGGGCAGCGATATCTGGCTCAGTGATGATGTGCTGGGCTGGATGTACGAAAGCTACAACAACCAGAAGAAAAAGGCCCATAAAGACAGCAAGGCGAAAACCGAGTATGACAAGGTTTCCCTGCAGTCCCAGGTCTATACCCCACGGTGGGTGGTTGAGTTTCTGGTGCAGAACTCTCTGGGTAAGTTGTATCTGGAAATGTATCCCGACTCTGAAATAAAGAAGGCGTATAAAATTGCTAATGCGCCGGAAACCCGAATTCGGGAGCGCAAGCCACTTCATGAAGTAAAAATCATTGATCCGGCCTGTGGCTCGGGTAACTTCCTGCTTTATGCTTTCGATTTTTATTATGCGCTCTATCAGGATCAGATCGATAACTACGGTGCAGACTACGAAGAGAAAGATATTCCCAGGCTGATTATTGAGAACAACTTGCACGGTATTGATTTGGATGATCGGGCTGTGCAGTTGGCGCAGTTGGGGCTTTATATTAAGGCTCGGAAGAAGCGTCGTACCATTGGTGAGCTGAGTTTTAAAGTAGTCTCTTCTGACTTCTACCTACCTAACTTCAATGAAGTGCGTACTATTTTTGAAGATGGCTCCACATTACAACCAAAGCAAAAAGAGCTGATTGAAAAAGTCTGGAGTGATTTGCGGTATGCCTATAAGTTTGGTTCGCTGATTCATATTGATGAACTATTGAAGCAGGAGCTGCAAGAACTAGAAGAAAAGGCTGAAGGGGATTTGTTTGGCGCGGCTGATGTTGAAGAGCACAAAGACTTTGCATCGGCTTTCTTTACCAATTTGAGCAAAGCCGTGGAGAAGTTTGCTAAAACTGGGGCTAATACATTTCTAACTAGCAAAACTCGGGATGCGATTACTTTCCTTGAATTGTTGACTACTGAGTATGATATTGCTGCGGCTAACCCTCCTTATACCGATAGCGCAGATTTTGGTCATGAGCTCAAGATATTTATTGAGAATAATTATAAAAAACCGTACAAATTTCACACAAACCTATACGCTACCTTTATCAAACGATGTTGTGAACTAACAAGCTTAGATGGCAAAGTCGCAATGGTTCACCCTCCAACATTTATGTATATAAAATCATTTATAGATGTCCGAAAGTACATAATCGAAAACACAGGGATTGATATATTTATTGAGTGGGGCTATTTAGGTATGTTTCACTCTTCAGCTCGCGTAGATTCAGCGATGTATGTACTAGACAGATGCAATTCTAATAATGATGCATCATTTATAAAATTAAACAATGTTTACGAAGGAAAGCGCTATGAAGCCTTTGTTGATTCTTATACTGCCTTAATAAACGGAATTGAGCATAAAAATAACTATTCCTTGCATCAAAACAGGTTAAAGAAAATAAAAACTTGGCCATTTATCTACTGGATCTCTGATGAGTTTCGAGAAAAATTTGGGACAAAAGGATTTGGTGAATATTTTAATGCTGGTGGTGGATTGACATCTGCAAACAATGATAGATTTCTTAGGTTTTGGTGGGAGGTTGATCGATCCAGCTTATCTAAAAAGGTTGATGATGCTCGAAAGTGGCGTAACTATGTGAAAGGTGGTCCATTTAATCGCTGGTATGGCAACATATGGACGATCGTAAACTGGGAAGATAATGGATATGAGATAAGGACTTTCACTGATGTTAATGGCAAACCACGAGCTACATTGCGAAGTGAAAAGTTTTATTTTAAAGAAGGGATAACCTTTGCAAAATCTGGCTCTAAAGGTGCATCATTTAGATATATGCCAGAAAACACAATAATAGATAGTGGCAGCCCTGGGATCTATTCAAACATATATGACAACTTAAATTATGCAATTGCTTTTTTGAATTCAAAATTAGCATTCTATATCCTGAGCTGCTTAAACCCCACCGTATCAACTCAAGTAGGTGATGTTGAAAGAATTCCATTTGTCATCCCTCCTAAAAAGTTAGAATCAAAAGTCCAGTTAATTTCAAGAAGGTGTATAGATATAAAGAAACATCTTTGTAAATTTTCTTTGTTTGAGCAGTTGTTTGAGAAATCACCACTTTTAACTTTTCAACAATCTGAATTTAAAACCAGAATCAAAGGGTTTCTAAATCATGAAAACTATTTTTCTACTCAGATTCTGATTAACGAGGCTTTAATTAACGAAATAATCTTTAAAATTTACAATTTGACTGAACATGATGAGACGATGGTGATTGAAAAAGAAGGCCCTTGTGTCGGTTCATTACCAATAAATAGTGAAGCCCGCGACGCATTCATGACTGAATTAGATGCATCGAATATATTTTCTTTACATTTAATTGCTGATTATTTAGAAAAGTTGCCAGTCAAAGATTTCGAGGAAGAAGAACGTGCAAGTATAGAAAATCGTTTTTCTACACTCTATCAGAGCAATAACAACTTTGAAGAGTTCTGCATTCGTTATCAAGTCAATCCAATTAATATTTGGTACTGGTTCAAACAGATTAGCACCATTCCAAAACAGCGCATGAACATTCTATCCATGGAATTTCTTGCCGATATGATTCGTGAGATTCTGATGAAAGATGAGGATGGCATAATACCATTGGTTCCCAACGCTGGGGAGAAAGTGCTGTTAGACCGTATCGAAGAAACATTCCAGGAAAAAAGTTTTACCTCTGCACAGTATTCCAGTTTTGATTCTGTATTAGGCCGACCAATAAATGACTACATAAATAAATATTTCTTCGAGGAACTGACTGAGCATCTCAATTTGTTCCAATATTTGCCAAAAACTCCCTTTATCTGGCACCTAACCAGCGGCCCAGAACAAGGCTTTGACTGCTACATCATTATCTACAAATGGAACCGCGATAAGCTGATGCGCCTGCGCTCGGTCTATATCGAAAACCGTGAACGCGCTTTGGCAAACCGTCAGAGCGATCTGTCTGATAACGAAAGCGCCGAAGCCCAGAATGAGAAGGCCCGCATCTTCAAACAGCTAAAAGAGATCGACACCTTTAAGAAAAAGATCGATGAGTTGCTGGCGGAAGGTTACAACCCCATTCTCGACGATGGTGTGGGTAAAAATATTGCACCGCTGCAACAGAAAAAGATGCTGGCTTACGATGTGCTCAATGCCAGTCAGCTGAAAAAATACCTGAACGCCGACTGGTAAGGATGCCCGACAATGATTGATTCCTGGTTTAACGACGATGTACAGCGCATTCTGGCACATCACCCGGTGGCGGTATTTATTGATGCCAGTGGTGATGCGGAGTTTCTGCTGAACACCCTGCCGGACCATTGCATAATCCATAAGACCGGCAGTGATCTGGAAGAGCTTGAGGCCAAATACCGTATTGAAAAGGCGCTGCAGGCAGAGCCTGATTCCGGCCAGAAGTTTCTGGTCTATACCCAGCGAACCAAAGATGATTTGAAATTTGTGCGGGAATACTGCGAAACCCACGGTGTGATCGAAATCCGATATTTGCAGAATTACATCAAGGATAAGGTGCATCAGACGCTGAATCTGAATATCAACCTGCCCCAGAGCGAGTTGGTGGCTGCCGCGAAAGTCAGTGTGGGTAAAGATAAGTCTTACTGGTTTGACCTGAGCCATAAGGGCGTATCGGAGATTTTTGACCTGGAGAAGGAGCTGCTGCCCTTTGTTCATGCCCCGGATACCTTTGCCAGTAGCCATTACGATGCCCAGATACGGGAAACCTTCTATCGGCAGGTGAATGCCCTGCTGGGGCAGGAGTATATGGACAAGCCGCCGACAACACTGGCCAGTGAGGTGGTGAATGCCATGCTGGATGGCCTGGCCAGCAATGCTTGCGATAAAACCCTGTGGTCGGTGTATACCGGCTGGCTGGATTCCAACACCTACGCTTCATCGTTTCCTGACTATCTGCGCCGCTATTCAGCTCAAGGTGGCGCACTGAATGGTGTGGATATCTGGCATGTGCATCCGGATCATCCATTTCGGCAAGTGGATGAACAATGGCTGAAAGTCGTCGGAGAACAGCTGGCAAGTAATACTCTGGATAAACGTCTGCTGGATAAGTTGAAGCAGCGACATCACAGTAAGCAGGCTCAGGCCCTGGGTATCCGTTTTTGGGCGGACCTTCTTACGCTGTTGAATGTTGATTCAGGACTGATGAATAGCCTGGGTTCTTTAAGTGATTGTATTGACTATTACAAGGCAAACTTCAGTTCGCTGGATACCGCCATCCGCAACCTGTACACCGAGTTTCTGAATCAACCTGAGTTGCTGGAGCCGTTTCAGACCCGTTATAAAGAGCTGGTGACCATTTTTATGGATAAGTGGTTCCGGTACTTTGATCAGTATCAGGAAAACCAGACCGGTACCTTGCAGCGAATTATTGATCAGAATACTGGCAAGAAGATAGCGGTGATTGTTGGTGATGCAGTGGCTTATGAAGTTACTGAGCAGATTGCTTTACAGGTTAAGGGTCAGTTTAAGCTGACCCGGGATGCTATCCTGGCGGATTACCCCTCTGAAACTGAAAACAATATGAGCCATATCTATATGGACAACGGCAGTATTGTCGCTGTGCAGGGGCAGCGGGAAAAATATCTGACAGAGCAGAATGCCGGGAACACCACCATCGATTACCTGAGGCTTGATGAAGTGAATGATCAGGCCCGAGCAGGTCAGGTGTTGATTTGCACTTATAAGGACATTGATGACCTGGGAGATAAGATCGACCATAAGGCACTGAAATTTTTCCCAGGTGCTATCGCTTTTGTTGCCGAGAAAGTATCGCAATTGCTGAACAGTGGTTATAACAAAGTCTATCTGATCAGTGACCATGGCTTTGTATTAACGGGTATGCTCAGTGAAGCGGATAAGATTGTCGTTAAGCCCACGGGTGAACACTATATTGATGAACGATTTGTCAGAACAGCTGTGCAACAGCCTGACCTGACCTCTCAGTTTATTGAAAGGACCAGAGATTATAACGAGTTCAGCTATTTGTACTTTGCCCAGACCATGAACCCGTTCAAGACGCCTGGTACTTATGGGTTTTCTCATGGGGGGCTGGCACCACAGGAGTTGATCACCCCTTACTTCTGCTGGGAGAAGGAAGCTGATGATATCGGGGAGCTGGCAGTATCCATCGCTAACAAGAGTGACCTGAGCGGCGTGGCGGGAGACTATTATCAGATTAAACTTGAGCCTGAAGCGGCTGAAGATAATCTGTTCACCGGTGAACGTAAGGTAGTGATGGTCTTTTTTGCGGGTAAACAGCAAGTCAATACCAGCGATATTATTACTATCAGGAACGATGATAGTGCCGTGGTGAAAGAATACAGTTTCTCTGGCTATGATGAGATCGAAGTACAGTTATTAGATGCCAGCACAAAACAGCATCTTGACCGGGCGACCGTTAAGCGAAATAACGACCGGGATTTAGGCGGGTTACTATGACGCCAGCGGGAGGATTTGAATTGAGGAATGGGCAATGGCCGTGCTGAATGAGTTGGACTTTAAGCTGCTGGAACATTTCCGGGGCTACGTGGTGAAAAAAGACCTGGTGCGGCTGGTGAAGGTAGGTGCTAACGTGCCTGTCTTCGTGCTTGAGTATCTGATCGCCAACTCCTGCTCTACCGATGATGAAGAGAAAATTCGGGAAGGCATGGAAAATGTAAAGCGCATTCTCAGTGAGCACTATGTGAACCCGGAAGAGAGCGCCCTGATTCATTCCAAGATTCGGGAGAAAGGGCGTTACAAGATTATCGATAAAATTTCGGTGGAGCTGGATTCCAAAAAGGATATCTACTGGGCCAAACTCCAGAACAGTAATATCACCCACGGCAATATTCGTGACGGGCTGGTGAAAGAGCACGAAAAGATGCTGATGGGCGGTATCTGGGCCATTATCGATGTGGAGTATGATCCGGATATCCGGATTGGCCAGCATATCTATCCGTTTGTGGTCACCAGCATCAAACCGATTCAGCTCTCTTCTTTTGATAACAGCAAGATTATCAATAAGCGCAAGGCGTTCAGCAAAAGTGAATGGCTGGATATTTTGCTGCGCAGCTGTGGTTATGAACCCAGTGCTGAAGGGGTCAATGACCGGATCAAGATGCTGCTGCTGGCCCGCTTGCTGCCCATGGTGGAAAGTAATTTTAACTTTATTGAGCTGGGGCCGCGTTCAACGGGTAAGTCGTTTGTCTTTAAAGAGCTGACACCTTATGCGGTGTTGATTTCCGGTGGCCAGGGGACGGTGGCCAAGCTGTTTGTCCATGGTTCTACCGGCAAGGTGGGGGCTGTGGGCCAGTGGGATGCCATCTGTTTTGATGAGGCGACGGATAAAATCTTTAAAGACAAAGATGCCGTGCCACTGATGAAAGACTATATGGAGTCTGGCTCGTTCTCCCGGGCCGGTGCCGGTGGTGAGATTACCGGTGTGGCTTCCATTATTCTGAACGGTAACATTAACCAGCCGGTTGAGACGGTGCTGCAGACTTCCCATCTATTCAGTCCGCTGTCGGCTGAGGTGAGTAACGATACGGCGTTTCTGGATCGCCTGCACTTTTATCTGCCAGGCTGGGAGATGATCAAGTTTGCGCCGCAGCACTTTACGGCGAACTTTGGTTTCAGTACGGATTACTTTTCGGAAGCATTGAAATCGTTCCGGCGGGTGACGTATACCGATGCGCTGGAAAACTTTTACTCGCTTGGTTCACACCTGAAGCAGCGTGATACCAAACCGGTTAAGAAGACGGTTTCCGGTTTTATCAAGCTGTTGCATCCGGATGGTGAGTACACCAAGGACGATGTTCGGGAGTACCTGGAAATAGCCCTGGAAATGCGTCGCCGGGTCAAGGAGCAGTTAAAGCGCATTGGCGGTATGGAGTTCTGGGATACCAACTTCTCCTATATCGACAAGGAAACTCAGGAAGAGCATTTTGTTGGCCTGCCGGAAGAGAAAGGCTCGCATCTGATTGAAAATACGCCGCTGCCGCCGGGTGTCTGTTATACCAGTACCAGTGATGGTGATAATGTGGCACTGGTGCGGATTGAAGCGGTTGCGGTTTCCGGCTCTGGCAAGCTGAACATTACCGGTGTTAGCAGCAACAGTGTTAAGGAGAATGTGAAGAACACCTACCAGTATATTAAGGCCAATGAGAAGACGATTCTGAGTGAGCAGCATTCGCTGAAGAATTACGATATCACCATTCAGGTTACTAATATGCTGGGTTCTTCTGTTTCATCTGGTATTGGTTCTGCGGTGTATATTGCGATTGTCTCGGCGCTCTACAAGAAAAACCTCAAGGCTGGGCTTGCAGTGTTGGGGAATATCTCGGTGGGTGGTGCTATTGAGCGGGCCATTAACTTTGCGGATAAGCTGACCATGTTGTCTGAGAACGGGGCCAAGTCGGTGGTGGTGCCTATGGATAACCTGGTGGAGCTGGCTAATATCCCTGCCACTGTTTTGGGCAACACTGATGTTCCTTTTTATCAGAATAATCAGATGTTGATGCAGAAGGCGATTTTGTTGGATTGAATGGCTTGATGCTACGCTGTGCCCATTTGACACAGCGTTGATTTTCTCTGTTGGAAATTCAAAATGATATGATGAACTCAATTGCGCCCAATGAGACTGCCACTATGGTAAATCCTACTGATGATGAGATTGAAATTGAGAATCAGGAAGAGCTTGAACTCAATGCTCGCCCTCATCAGATGGGTACTAATACTGAGGTACGTAAGTAGTTAACCAAATGAAATCGTATTTTCTGGCTAAGTGATCAGTCACTCTGCGGCGTTCCAACTCCGGTCACATAGCTACGGCTATGCTCCCTGCGTTGTGCCTTGCATAGTAACTGACCACTTAGCCAGAAAATACAATTCCATTTGGCCAACTACTTACCTTTTATTTCTTCATCTAAATTGAACCGGCTCTTTTGATGTATCGCGAATAATAACAGTTCCTGCGAGCTTGTCGTGCCAACCCTGTTTTCGCTTGTCTATGCCGATCCAGATAAAGCCAAGCCCTAAAGGCAGCATGGCAGGAATGTAGGCAAAGTATCTGCCTATTGCCTGACCTGTGCTCATTTTTTTACCGGTTGTGGCATCAACCACTCGTAATCTGGTCGCCATTTTTCCGGGGGTTCCCATATAACGCAACCAGAACCAAATGGTTGCTGCAAATGGGACGACATATCCTAGCAATATATCCCAAAACCCATATATCAATTTATCGTCAACCCAGTACTCTTCACCATAGATAAAGGACAGCGGGATATATAAAACGATAAACATGACGATCATATCGATAATCATTGCACCAAAGCGAATCCAAAAACCTGCAAATTCTTTATTGTCCATATAGTTCTCACTCAAAAAAATGACTAATGATGGTGTGACAGACATTTATATAGGTAGGTGACAACGCTTCCTTTGTCTCGTACACGCTACCGCCCGTAAGTTGTACCACTGTCTTTTATTGAGCGCGGGGAGCACCTGCCTCGCCAGCTCAGAAGTAACTTTTTATTAACAGTCACATTTTGTTAAGTAGCTGCCATTAAAATAACTGCACAATGGTGCAGAATATATAAATATTCTGCAACTGTACATGCTGCACTTAAGTAGTTGACCAAATGGAATCGTATATTTCTGGCTAAGTGGGCAGTTACTATGCAAGGCACAACGTAGGGAGCATAGCCGTAGCTATGTGACCGTAGTTGTAACGCCGCACGACTGCATGGATGCAGGAGCTAGAGCAACGCAGGAGCAGTTGCCGGGAGTGACTGTCCAATTAGTCAGAAAATACGATTTCATTTGGTTAACTACTTATACCGCAGGGACAAGGTGGTCGTCATTGTGCAGAAAACCTGGAAGAAAATGTCTGAGCAGGCTCAGCAGAAAGCATTGGGTTTGCCGTTTTCAGAACCTGACATGCAGGTTCTTCAGGAGGCATTGGCTTAGGAACGGTCATATTTCAATAAACGCTGCCCGCTTCCCGCCGCCCGAAAAAGACAGACCGCATGTGCTTGTGCTTTTTCGGGCATCGGGCAACGACTTTAGAAACCACAACATACCAGAGTAAATCACAAACCCGCCATCTTTTGTTCCCTACTTTTCCTGCTTTACGTACAATACCCCACGGGATTGATGGGGAGCAAAGCGGTGATCAGCAGGCTGGATCAAAAAACGACAAATACCTTATATAGTCACTTTGCCAGTGAACTGGCCTCGGCTGGCTTTAGCGGGGATATTGAACTGGGCTATGCCGACCGGACTGTTCTGGCAACAGACAATTCAATCTACCAGGTACTGCCAGAGGGCGTGCTCTACCCTCGCTCAACGGCAGACATCAGCAAGATTCTCACCCTGGCCAATAAGCCATCGTTCCATCAGATCGTCGTGTCTCCCCGTGGTGGTGGTACCGGCACCAATGGTCAGTCGCTGACGTCTGGTTTTATGGTGGACACCAGTCGTTATATGCACCGGGTGCTGGAGATCAACACCGAAGAGCGCTGGGCCAGGGTTCAATCCGGCGTGGTCAAGGACTACCTGAACGAGCTGGCGGCGAAAGAAGGCCTGTTCTTTGCCCCGGAACTCTCCACCAGCAACCGGGCAACCGTGGGCGGCATGGTGAATACCGATGCCAGTGGTCAGGGTTCCGTAGTGTATGGCAAAACCCGCCACCATGTACTTGAACTGACCTCAGTGCTTGCCGATGGCACGGTATGGAACTCCTCACCAGTCGATAACGATCAACTTGAGCAACTGTGTCAACGACGGGATCGTATTGGTGAGATTTATAACACCCTGAAAAAGACCCATCGCGAACATCAACAACAGGTGTCTGACGTATTCCCGCACCTGAATCGAAACCTGACCGGCTATGATCTGGCCAATATTGTCAATAAAGATAACCAGCATGACCTGAATGCCATTCTCTGCGGTTCCGAAGGAACCCTGGCTATCATCAGTGAAATCAAAGTTAATCTGCTGCCTATTCCCAAACACTCTGCCCTGGTGCTGGTTTTCTACAGAAGTTTCCAGGACTCGCTGCAGGATGCCCAGACACTGATGTCCGCCGTGCCAGATTCCATTGAAACCATCGATTCCCGTGTGCTTGGGCTGGCCAAGGCTGACAGTGTCTGGGAAAGCGTCAAAGGCTTCTTTCCCGGGCAGAGTGATGATATTGACGGCATCAACTTTGTCGAGTTTACCGGCGACAATGAAGCGGAGATTCAGCAGGGTATCGATCGCCTGAAAGCCGTACTTGAAGAACCGGTCAGTACCTGGCGAGCCGGTCACAGCGTAGTCAACGGCACTGGCAATGTTAAAAAAATATGGAACATGCGCAAGCAGGCTGTCGGGCTGCTGGGCAATATGAAAGGCGACGCACGACCTATACCCTTTGTGGAAGATGTGGCGGTTCCTCCGGAAAATCTCGCTGACTTTATTCAGGCGTTCCGGGCACTACTGGACAGTCACCACCTTTCCTATGGCATGTTCGGGCATGTGGATGCCGGTGTTCTCCATGTCCGCCCGGCCATTGATATGAAAGACCCGGAACAGGAGAAACTGGTCCGGTTAATCAGTGATGACGTGGCCGCCCTGGCCAGAAGTTATGGTGGTGTGCTCTGGGGTGAGCACGGTAAAGGGATCCGTTCGGAATACGCACCGGACTTCTTTGCCGAGCTCTACCCGGTGTTGCAGGAAATTAAAGGCGTATTTGATCCCTACAATCAGTTAAACCCCGGCAAGATTGCCACCCCCGCCACCGAACCGGTTCAGCTGCTGAAGATTGATGAAGTGCCCACCCGTGGCCAGCAGGACCGGGAAATTGAGCGCAATGCCTTTGCCGCGTTTACCAGCAGTTTGTACTGCAACGGCAATGGTGCCTGCTTTAATTACAACCCCAACAGCGCCATGTGCCCCACCTGGAAAGCCACCTATGACCGGACGCAATCCCCGAAAGGCCGCTCTGGCCTGGTGCGGGAGTGGCTGCGGTTACAAACCGCCGCTGGTGCCGACATAGCTGGCGAGAGCCATAAGATCCGTCAGGCGGGCCCACTCTACAACGGTGGTCAGAAACTGATAAACCTGGTGAACAAATGGCGAGGTGAAGAGGACTTCAGTCATCAGGTGTATGGCGCTCTGGATAATTGCATGAGCTGTAAGTCCTGTGCCGGACAGTGCCCGATTCAGGTCAATGTGCCCGACCTGCGCTCCCGTTACTTCGAACTTTACCACGGCCGCTACCCGAGACCGGTCAAACACCATGTGGCCGGTTTACTGGAGCCAATGCTGCCGGTACTCGCCAGGATCAAACCGGCTTACAATCTGGTTATGGGCTGGTCGGTGGCCAATACCCTTGCCAGCAAAACCATTGGTCTGCAGGATATTCCGGCGATTACCAGTTCATCGCCGGTTAACGACTGCTGTCGTGCTGGTGCGGCCATTGCCAACCGCACGTTGCTGGATGCCATCCCCGATAGTGAACGGGATAAAACCGTCATTATTATTCAGGACGCCTTTACCAGCTTCTTTGAAACACCGCTGCTGACCGACCTGGTTGAGCTGCTGATTCGTCTTGGCTACCGCCCATTGATTGCCCCTTATCGCCCCAATGGAAAAGTACTCCATGTCTATGGCTTCCTGGGTCGGTTTGAAAAAATCGCCAGAACCAATGGTGAGGAGCTGAAAGTACTGGCCGACAGTGGCATCAGCCTGGTGGGCATTGATGCGGCGGTTACCCTGACCTATCGGGATGAGTACCGGGAAGTGATGGGCGACAGGTCCCCGGAAGTACTGCTCCTGTCCGAATGGTTCGCCAAACAGTCAGAAACAATACGTCAGTTGCCATTAAGCCTTGCCTCCGCTGAGGCAGAAGACTTTGTGCTACTGGGCCACTGTACAGAAATCTCCAATGTCCCCGCAGCTCCTGCTCAATGGCAACAGCTATTCAGTGACCTGGGTCTTAAACTCACCTATAAAGCCACCGGCTGTTGTGGGATGGCGGGCATCTACGGCCATGAGACCCGTAATCAGGAAACCTCAAGAAAGCTCTACGACATGAGCTGGAAGGAGGTTGTGCAGAACCCTGAACACAGTGGCAGGCTGGTAGCTACCGGTTATTCCTGTCGCAGCCAGGTGAAACGTTATGGGGATGGCAAGATTCCACACCCGGTTCAGGCACTGCTGCAGGTGATGAAACAACAGGCTTTGAATTAGCCTTTTTGAACCACAAAGACACGAAGACACAAAGGAAGCCTTTTTTGTTTGCCGAGCGTAGCTCAGGCAAGCCCATAAAAAACTTTGTGTCTTTGTGCCTTTGTGGTTCCAGTGCTTGTGCGACAGCCCTCTTGTATTGCGGTAAAACAATCTTATCGATATAGCTGATGGGTTGCCGCCGTCACATCATAGGCTGCAGAGACTTCCTTCAGGAATTCATCAGCCACCACCGCCAGCGCACGGTAAAAGCCGCTCTCATCCGCCTCTGCCAGCAACTCCAGATAACGGCCAGACCATGGCAGCAGATGGGTGCCAAGCAATTCCACCACCGCATCGTCATTCTCCGTTTCCATAAAGTAAGCCATGGCCAGAATCATCAGGCCAAACTGATCTTCCGGCTCATTCAAATCGGTATCCAGTTCCACCTGGTTTGCCCGCAGAAACTGGCGATAGGCCTGCGCCGTTTCACCCAACAGCAAATTTTCCCGATCCAGATAAACCGATCCCCAGGGCGGCGCTGGCATGGAGCCCTGCCCCTCAAACAACAGGGAAAATTGATAAGTCAATTCCGCTATATCCACAGAACACAGCTGTGCAGCAGCTTCTTCAATAACAGAAGGATTCTGCCAGTCCAGCAGAGCAGGCAGCTCAGCCAGTTCGGCAATAACGCTACCGGCTTCTTCGGAGGTTGGAGAGTAATAAACAGGGTTCCCAGCATTCTGGGAAGAACAGCAATAGCAGACAACTCGGCACTTCCTGAAATCAAACGTACGCAGACGACTAACTATAGTAGCGGGCGATTTTCTTGAGTATATGGACTAATACCGAAAACCTTTCCCTCACGTCCTGAACGCCTCAATTGCCACAATAAACGGATCGGCCTGATACGCAGCCCAGTACTCGCTCCCCCTGGCCTTAAGCCCTTCTTCCGATACGGCTGGATAAAGCACATTCACATTGCTCAAACCAGCCTCTTGCAAACACTGAACAATGGTATCGCTAGACCAGCAGTAATCGGTAAAATGAACCTCAGTATCCCCGACGTGAATGGCCAGCTCAAACGGATCACCGTCCTGCAGGTTTGCCACAGCGTCCACTTTTTTTCCATAGCAGTCATCCGGTGCCTGAGGATTACCCTGCACCCGGGCATGACGCTCAGAATCCAGCGCCAGCAGATAACTATAGCCGCCCGATGACGTATGATGCCAGAGGGTTTCGGCCAGCTCTTTCAGATGGTTCAGGCTGCCCAGGCGACAGGTCAGCCAGAAGGCCAGCACCGCAGAAAATGAACGCTCCAGTCGCAATGTCGTTGGATCCGCCTGCTTGTACTCAATACCCGGTTCAGCAGACTCGTTCAACTGTATAGCCCGATCCAGCATGGCCGGGCACTGATCCACCCCCACCACATACTCAGCCCCGGCCGCCAGGGCAAGGCGGGAAAAGAAACCTTCGCTGCAGCGCAGATCCAGCACAGAGTTTACCGGGTGTGTCACAAACAGACTTTTTACATAAGGGGTGTAAACGTATTTGCCAACGGGGGACTCAGCCACCGCAATGGCATAATCTTCCGGCGTGAAAAAATGACTCATATTCGCGCATCCTTAATGAGCAGTCTGCTCAAATCCAGAGAAATGGATTATTTGGTCAGGTGTAAGAAAACCGTCGCTAATGGCGGTAACGTCATCACTAATGAATGCAGCTGATGATGCATTGGCACAGGCTCTGCCACCAGGGGCAGTTCATTCAACACACCACTGCCGGCAAACTCACGACTGTCGGAACTAAACACCTCTTTCCAGACACCGGCTCCGGGGACTCCCAGCCGGTAATGGGGTCGGACCACCGGGGTAAAATTACAAATGACCACCACTGGTGAGTCATTGACGGTATGCCGACTGAAGGCGATGACTGACTGAAGCACATCATCGGTAATTAACCACTGAAAACCCGTTGGGTCATAATCGGACTGCCATAACGCAGGTGAGGCCTGGTAAGTGGCATTCAAATGCCTGACCATAGTCGTCAGGCCACGGGAAAATTCTTTTTCCTCCGGTAATAACCAGTCCAGCTGACCATCGTGATTCCATTCACGGTGGGAGCCCAGCTCCGCGCCCATAAACAACAATTTTTTACCGGGATGCCCAAACATATAACCGTACAAAGCGCGAAGGTTGGCAAACTGCTGCCACTCATCTCCCGGCATTCGGCTGAGCAGTGTGCCTTTGCCATGGACCACCTCATCATGGGAAAGCGGTAAAATAAAGTGTTCACTGTCGTTGTACACCATACTGAACAGGATCTGATCATGGTGATAACGACGATGCTCCGGGTAGCGGGCCAGGTAATTCAGGCTGTCATGCATCCACCCCATATTCCACTTGTAACCAAACCCCAGTCCGTTGTCGTAAGTAGGCATTGAGACGCCGGGCCAGCTGGTAGACTCTTCAGCAATCATCATGGCATCAGGATAGTGCTGATATACGGCTTCATTCAGCTCCCTGATAAACTGGACGGCCTCAAGGTGCTCATTGCCCCCCAAAACATTGGGCTGCCACTCTCCCTCCCCCCTTGAATAGTCGAGATAGAGCATGGAAGCGACCGCATCCACCCGCAGACCATCCACATGGAACTGTTCAAACCAGAACAACGCATTGCTGATCAGAAAGTGTCTGACCTCCGGGCGTCCGTAGTTATAAATATGTGTCTGCCAGTCCGGATGCCATCCCCTCTGGGGATCTTCATATTCATAAAGATGGGTGCCATCAAAGAGGGCCAGGCCATGACTGTCAGAGGGAAAGTGTGCCGGAACCCAGTCAAGAATGACCCCGATACCGGCATCATGAAACCGGTCTATTAAGGCTTTCAACCCATCCGGATCACCATAGCGGCTGGTTGGCGCAAATAAACCCACCGGCTGATAACCCCAGGAACCATTAAAAGGGTGCTCGTGAAGCGGGAGAAATTCAACGTGGGTAAACCCCATTCCCTGCACATAAGGCACCAGTTGTTCAGCCAGTTCAGTGTAATTCAGTAGCTGACCACGCTTGCCTTTTTTCCAGGAACCCAGGTGCACCTCATAAATACAGACCGGTCGATCTAACCCCTGGCGCTGATGCCACACCGTATTCTGCCATTGATATTTGCCGGAATCATAAACAATGGATGCATTCCCCGGTGGCTGCTCCGCATAACAGGCAAAGGGGTTGGCCTTATGGGGCAGCAGCTGACCATTCGGGTCTTTCAGCTCAAATTTATACAGATCCCCCGCTGTTACTTCAGGAATAAACAACTGCCATATTCCACTGTTGCTGCCGGCCATCTGGTGCAGCCGACCATCCCAGTGGTTAAATGAACCAATCACACTGACACTGCGGGCATGGGGCGCATAAACACGAAATAGGACGCCTTGCCAGCTATGGCCTGACAGCGTCACCGAATGGAGGTGCGCACCCAGTGTATGGTGCAGCCAGTTGTGGCGGATGACCGGCTCTGTACGACAGAGGCTGGAGAATTGATAAGGGTCGTTAGCCCTGAACTGATGATGCTGGGCATTGGTGACCAGCAGATGATATGCCTGAGGCTGCGAGATATCCGGAAAGTGCCGCTCAAACAGCCCCGGTGCAATATCAGTCGCGGGACCCAGGCTCTTTCCGGTAACCTCATCCATAACCTCCACACTGATGGCATCTGGCCGCCATACTCTGACTACCAGCCCTTTACCGGTTCTGGCGGGATGCCAACCGAGCAAATCAAAGGGGCTGGCACAGCAGGTATTCAGAAGGTCATCAAGTACAGTATCCCGGCTGTCAGAATCCAGCCGGATACCTTCAAGAGCATCAGCCATAATCCTAGACTTCAATATTCCAGATAGTTTTACAATAGTCGACAATGGATCGATCCGATGAAAACTTGCCCATGGATGCGGTATTAATGATCGCCATGCGCCACCAGTGGGATGGGTTCTTCCAGGCTTGAACGATCCGGTCATGGGCGTCACTGTAAGACTGATAGTCAGCCAGGGTCAGGAAGTAGTCAGAATCCAGCAGAGACTCCAGCAGTGGACGAAAGGCATCCGGCTCGTCAGGGCTGAAGTCTCCCGATGCCAGCCAGTCTATAACTGCTTTCAGTTCTTCATTGTGCTGATAGACATCCCGGGGGTTATAACCCCGCTGACGCAGATCACTGACATCATCCACCGTCTTGCCGAAAATAAAGATATTGTCTTCACCCACCTCTTCAGCAATTTCCACATTGGCACCATCCAGGGTTCCTATGGTTAACGCACCATTCAGGGCAAATTTCATATTCCCGGTACCTGAAGCCTCAAAACCGGCGGTGGATATCTGCTCGGAAACATTGGCCGCAGGAATGATTTTCTCAGCCAGACTGACCCGGTAATTAGGCAGGAACACCGCTTTCAGCTTGTCCCGAATGCGGCGGTCATTATTGACCCGCTCAGCCACACGGTTAATGGCGTAGATAATGTTTTTCGCCACCAGATAACCCGGTGCTGCCTTGGCTGCAAAAATAAACACCCGTTGTGGTACATCCAGGTCCGGGTCCTCGAGCAGACGACGGTAAATCGCGATGATGTGCAAAAGATTCAGTTGCTGCCGTTTGTATTCATGCAGACGCTTGATTTGCACATCAAAGATCGCCTCAGGATTGACTTTGACACCGCACAGCTCATCAATAACACCAGCCAGGTGTTTCTTATTGTCCAGTTTGATCCGGGCAAATGTTTCCTGAAACTGTGGATCATCAGCCCGGGTCTTTAACTCGCTTAATTGGGCAAGATCGCTGCGCCAGTCGCCGCTGAGTGTTTGATCAATCAGCTCAGCAAGTTCAGGGTTACAATTGGCAAGCCAGCGCCTTGGGGTGACGCCATTGGTGACATTAACAATTTTCTCAGGCCAGAGCTGGTCAAATTCCGGGAAGAGGTTTGCCTTCACCAGCATTGAGTGCAGAGCGGCCACACCATTGACTTTATGACTGCCGATCACCGACAGGTATGCCATGCGTACCATTTGTGGTTCTGCCGGGTTTGTCGGCTCTTCAATAATGGACAGGCGACGTTTCATCTGATGGTCACCGGGCCACTGTACTTCTACCTCCTTATTCAGGAAGTGGTAATTCAGTTTGTAGATCAACTGCATGTGTCTGGGTAAAACCCTTGCGACCAACCCCTGGGGCCAGGTTTCCAGGGCTTCAGGCAGCAGTGTATGGTTGGTGTAGCAGAAAACGCTGCGGCATACTTCCAAAGCCCTGGTAAACACAAAATCCTCTTCATCCATAAGGATTCGCATCAGCTCAGGCACAGCGATTGCCGGGTGCGTATCATTTAACTGAATAACGACTTTACGGGTAAATTCTTCCCAGCCTTGATGCTCACGCTTGTAACGGGCAATAAGATCTGCCAGCGAGCAGGCAACGAAGAAATACTGCTGAATAAAGCGCAGCTCTTTGCCTTCCGGATGACTGTCGTTTGGATAGAGCACCTGACTGATATTTTCTGCAAGAATTTCCCGGAACCTGGAATCCTGATAACGACCGGCATCAAAGCTGTCCAGGTCGAACCCTTCTGTCGCCCGCCCCTCCCAGAGGCGCAGGGTGTTAACACGCTCAGTGTTATAGCCGGTTATTGGCAAGTCCCAGGGAACACCGAGCACTTCCTGGGTATCCTCCCACAGCTTTTTGCCATCAACTTCCCTGACCTTGCCGTATAATCGGATAACCTGTTTTCTTTTCGGTTTTTCAATGCCCCAGGGAAAATTGTCTTCCCGCCAGGCATCCGGGCTTTCCACCTGTTTACCGCTAACAAAGCCCTGCTTGAACAGACCGAAGCGGTAATTAATGCCATAACCAAAAGCGGGAACGTTCAGAGTGGTCAGTGAGTCGAGAAAACAGGCCGCCAGTCGTCCAAGCCCGCCATTACCCAGTGCCGGATCCGTTTCGTATTCCAGAACATCCGCAAGGCTCACGCCAAAACTGGCCATGGCTTGCTCAGCCTGATGGTAGATCCCCAGATTATGGAGGTTGTTGCCCAGCAAGCGCCCTACCATAAACTCAAGTGACAGGTAGTAAACCCTTCGGGCTCCCTGGTCTTTTTCGTCCCTCCGGGTATTCCTTGTGCGATCCAGATTGATCTCCCTGGCCAGCAGGCTTAATGCTTCCCAGTAATCTCCGGGGGTCGCTTCCTCGGGTTCAACCCCGAGAGACTGCTCAACATGACGGCGAATTCCCTGTTCAATCTGAACCGTATCCATATTACGAACTGAACTCAGATCTACATTGATTCTATCCATATCAAACACTCTCTTGTGGCAGCTCAAGCTTGTCAGATTGATCTATTGAGAGGAGTCGTCACAGAAAACAGCTTGAGAAAAGTCACTAAAAACTACCAACCGGTACACGGAGGCAAAGTTAACCCTTGCGCCATGACCAATAATGGAAAACCATGAGTAAGTTATAGTTGCCTGACCCTGATTAAGTATACTTTATGTCGTTTTTTTTAGGGTTATATCAATTTAAACAATATAAACGACGATAAATAATTAATTCATATAAATTAAACAACAACTGACACTTAAATAAAACAACACAGCGAATAATCAGCATTAAAAACAAACTGTTAATAACCAAAACATCACCTTGGTTAATGTATTGGATATTCTTACTGGCATACTCAAACACAGCGATTATTATTAGTCGGTATTCGATTCATTCATCTGGCTAAGACCTGACTGGTTTTTTAGTAATCAACCATGGTTCTTTTAACCTGTTAACGACTTCCCTTACCCGAATAACCAGCCGCTTTCCAGCAGCCTGGTTTACCCGGAGAAATCAGAAATGATCCCTTCGCTGATTAAAAAGACTTTCCCAGTTATCCTGACAGCACTGTCACTGATCTTTGCCGCTAGCGTATCGGCCTTCAGCTCCGACGAGCTGTTGATATGGGTTGGCGGCGACAAAGCCTATGAGGGTATTCGCAAGGTAGGTGCCGAGTTCACTAAAGACATGGAGATAAAAGTTAAAGTCGAAATCCCGGAAAATATTACCGACCGCTTTCAACAGGCAGCAGCCTCCGGCAGTGGGCCTGACATTATTTTCTGGGCCCATGATCGATACGGTGAATGGGCAAGGAGTGGTTTGCTGGCTCCTGTCAGTCCATCTCCAGCGTTCAAAAAAGGGGTGAACAACATTGGCTGGGAAGCCATGACCAGTAATGGCAAAATCTACGGCTACCCTGTCTCTCTGGAAGCCATCAGCCTTATTTACAACAAAGCGATCCTGCCAACACCGCCTGCCACTTTTGAAGAAATGTTTCCCCTGGCCAGGAAACTGAAGCAGCAGCCAGTCCCGAATAAAAAGGATGAAAAAGGCATCATTACGATTATGTGGGATCAGGTTCAACCCTACTTCACCATGCCATTACTGGCAGCAGAAGGCGGTTATGTTTTTCAGAAAACGGCCAAAGGCTATGACGTTAAGAAAACCGGTGTAAACGACAAAGGCGCAATGGAAGGTGCCAGGATGCTGCTCGACCTGATCGATAAAGGCGTGATGCCACGTGGCGTTGACTATGGCGTGATGGAAGCCAATTTCAACCAGCAGAAAGTCGCCATGATGATTACCGGCCCCTGGGCCTGGGCGAATCTGGATAAGAGTAAAATCAACTATGGTGTTGCACCACTGCCCAAACTTCATGGCAAACCGGCCAAAGCATTCGTTGGCGTATGGGGGGCAGCGCTTAATAATGCCAGCCCCAACAAGTCCATCGCCAAAGAGTTTCTGGAGAATTACCTGCTCACCGAACAGGGATTGACCGTTATGAACAATGACGTTCCTCTTGGTGCCGTGGCTAATAAGGCGATGATGGAAAAACTGATGAAAGACCCTCGTATCGCGGCCACTTACCAGAATGTTAAACAGGGCCTGATCATGCCGAATGTTCCGGAAATGGGTAAATTCTGGTCTGCCATGGAGACCGCTCTGCGCAATATTACCAGTGGCCGACAAAACTACCGCGAAGCCCTGAACGACGCGGCCAAACGCATCATCGGTTAACCGTTTTCTGTCGGTAAAAAGAGGCCAGCACGCCATGAGCACAGCAAGAGCTACCAGCAGTAGCGGTGCCTATCTGGTGATCGCCATTGTTGCCGTTATTGATCTGGTACTTTTATACGGTGTGACCTTGATGTATGCCCAGGGAGAGCTGGCTTTTGCCATGCTCGTGCTGGTTCTCGCCGCGGTAGGTTCATGGGTTGTTATCAGCAGTAAAGGGTACAACTATCGCTATGTCTACCCCAGTCTGCTGGGGGTAATCACCTTTATCGTCTTTCCACTGATTTACACGGTCAATGTCGCCTTTACCAATTACAGTTCCAACCACCTGCTCTCCCTTGAGCGGGTCAGGGCTATACACCTGGCGAAAACCTACCGCACGGGCGGCGAATCGTTTTCTTTCAAGATGTATCAGGAAGGCCCCAGCTTCCGGCTGATGCTGACCAGCGCTGCAGGCGGTGAGGCGCACTATCTGACCGGGCCATTTACCGAAAGTGATCAGCCTCAGGAACTGAAAGCCTTTGAATCCATCCATGTGCCAACCGGAGCGGCCCTTCCAATCCGGGAAGTCATCAAAAAACGTTCAACTCTTCAGAAGCTGGATATTGTTCTGCCTGATGGCACTGAACTGGCCATGACCAGTCTGAGAAAGTTCGGCGCTATTGCCAGGGTTTATCGTCCTGATGACCACACTGACCGGCAATACCCGCAACAAAATCTTGCCCTGATCGATAACCGCACGGAAGAGATAATCTACCCGGATATGGCGACGGGGTATTACACCAATGAAGCCGGTACAGAGCAGATGGGTCCCGGTTTTACCATCTATACGGGCTGGGCTAACTTTGTCCGGGTCTTTACTGATCCGGGTATTCAGGGACCTTTCCTGAAGATCTTTTCCTGGACGGTTATTTTTGCCGCGCTTTCTGTTGCCTTCACACTGGTCATCGGCCTGTTAATGGCCTGCCTGGTACAATGGGAACCGCTGAAAGGGAATGGTGTTTACCGGTTGCTGTTGATCCTGCCTTACGCGGTACCGGCTTTTATTTCCATCCTGATTTTCAGAGGACTCTTTAACCAGAACTTTGGTGAAATCAACCTGCTACTGGATATGCTCTTCGGGATTAAACCGGAATGGTTCAGTAATGAGCTGTTGGCCAAATCCATGGTCATCATTGTCAACACCTGGCTGGGCTACCCCTACATGATGATCCTCTGTATCGGACTACTGAAAAGTATTCCGGATGATCTCTATGAAGCTTCAGCCATTGATGGTGCTTCACCGGTCCAGAACCTTTTCTACATTACCATTCCGATGATCATCAAACCGCTGATTCCATTATTGATTGCCAGCTTTGCCTTTAATTTTAATAACCTGGTTCTGATCGCCCTGTTAACCAGTGGCGCTCCGGATATGCTCCACGCCACTACCCCGGCCGGAACTACGGATATCCTGGTGAGTTACACCTTCCGTATTGCCTTTGGTTCCTATGGCCAGGATTACGGTCTGGCCTCTGCGATTGCCACAGTGATCTTTCTGATGGTGGGCTTTATTGCCTGGGTAAACCTGAAAGCAACACGACGATTGCAGTAATGCCGGGAATCATTTTTTTTGAACCACAAAGACACCAAGACACAAAGGAAGCCTTTTTTGTTTGCCGAGCGTAGCTCAGCCAAGCCCATAAAAAACTTTGTGTCTTTGTGCCTTTGTGGTTCCCTTCTTTTAACGCCTTTCGCAACACCCTCAGAGCGTGGGCACGAGATGAAAGAAGTCATACAGGAGAAGTCATCATGGCAATGGTGCAACCAAGAAATCTGCAGTACCGGGTCTGGACTGCCCGTATTGTGATGTGGCTTTTCCTGCTGCTGATCCTGTTCCCTTTTTTCATGATTATCTCGGTTTCCCTGCGCACCGGTAACTTTGCCACGGGCTCCCTGATCCCTGAAAACCCCAGCCTTGAACACTGGTACCTGGCACTGGGTATCCCCTGGGAGAATGCTGATGGCTCTATTACCCAGCCACCGTTTCCGGTGCTGGCCTGGTTGTGGAACTCCATCAAGGTGGCCATCATCAGCTCTGCCCTGATATTGATTCTGGCGACCACCGGTGCCTATGCCTTTGCCCGGCTGCGGTTCCGGTTTAAACAACAGATGCTGACGGCCATGATGATCCTGCAAATGTTCCCGGCCGTTCTTGCCCTCGTGGCCATCTACTCGCTGTTTGACCAGATTGGCGACTACATCCCCTGGCTCGGTCTGGATCGCCTGGGTTCCGTCACACTCGCCTACCTGGGCGGTATGGCACTGCATATCTGGCTGATCAAAGGGTACTTTGAAACCATCGATAACTCCCTGGAAGAAGCAGCGGCTATTGATGGGGCAACGCCCTGGCAGGCCTTCCGTTTTGTGCTGCTGCCGCTGTCCGTCCCCATTCTGGCGGTGGTTTTTATCCTGGCATTTATCGCCAGTATTGCCGAATACCCGGTGGCATCGGTGCTGCTGCAAAGTATGGATAATCTCACCCTTGCGGTGGGCTCCAGACAGTACCTGAACCCTCAGAACTATTTATGGGGCGACTTTGCCGCCGCCGCCGTGCTCTCCGGTTTACCCATTAGCATTATTTTCCTGGCCTGCCAGCGCTGGATTGTCGGAGGACTGACATCGGGTGGCGTCAAAGGTTAAAAAAACGCCGCCCGCTTCCCGCTGCCCGTAAAAGCGTAAGCAAATCCGGCTTTTGCGGGAAGCGGGAAGCGGGCGGCGGGCAGCGATCTTTTAAAGGTGTCCTATGGCAGAAGTTAAACTCGTCAACATTGCGAAAAGTTATGACCAGGGACAAACCTGGACTCTGAAAGACATCAACCTGAACATTGGTAATGGTGAATTTATCGCGTTCATCGGCCCATCCGGTTGTGGCAAGTCAACGCTGCTGAGGATGATCTGTGGGCTGGAAGATATCACCAGTGGTGAGCTGAGCATTGATGGCGAGAAGGTGAATGACTGGCCACCCAATGAGCGTCGTGTGGGCATGGTCTTCCAGTCTTATGCCCTCTATCCCCATATGTCAGTGGCAGAAAACATGGCCTTTGGCCTGAAGCTGGCCAGGGCGCAAAAAAGCGTGGTTGATGAACGGGTGGGTGAAGCCGCCCGCATCCTGCAACTGCAGGCGCTGCTGGAGCGTAAACCCAAAGCCATGTCCGGAGGTCAACGACAGCGGGTTGCTATTGGCCGTTCCATTGTGCAACAGCCCAGGGTCTTTCTGTTTGATGAGCCCCTGTCAAACCTTGATGTGGCCCTGCGTGTCCAGATGAGACAGGAGATTGCCAGATTACATCGCCGACTGAAAACCACCTCCATCTACGTCACCCATGATCAGGTGGAAGCCATGACTCTGGCGGATCAGATTGTGGTATTGAGTCCCCTGGCACAGGGCGCGGCCAGCAACCTTGAGCAGGTGGGCAAACCGCTGGAACTATATCACCACCCGGCCAACCTGTTTGTTGCCGGCTTTATTGGCTCCCCCAAAATGAACTTCTTTGACGGCGTCATTGAAAAAAGCGGAGAACAGGAGACGCATGTTCGTCTGACCACCGGCGAAACCCTGCAAGCCTGTGTCGATACCAGCAAAGCTGATCCGGGCTCCCGCGTGGTGTTAGGGATTCGACCGGAACATACCCTGGCGGAGACCGACAATGGCAATGCCGTTGATGGACGGATTGAAGCACTGGAGCGCCTGGGTGCTGAATCATTTATCTATATGAGCCACGATACCATTCGAGAGCATTTTATTGTGCGGGTAGAAGACTCCCTGCGCCGGGAAGAAGGCAGTAAAATACGTGTCGAGCTGTCACCTGAGCATTGTTATCTGTTCGATGCCAACGGCACGGCCTTTCGCCGAACCCGGGCACCGGAAATTGATCAATAAACTTGCTAAGTGAGTCCATCCATGCACGACATAAAACAGATTGATGCCCTGGCCGGGCTTTGTGGTATTCCCGCCCATTATATTGATGCTGCTGGCAATCCAGTCACCATTGAGACGGACTATAAACTCAATGCGTTAACAGCCATGGGGGTTGCCGCGGGTAACGAGCTGGAAGTCCAGGCCTCCATCGACGGCATTCTCAGAAAGCAGTGGTCGTCATTGATTCCTGTGGTTCACGTGGTTCACTGCGGAGCACTTTTTACGGTTCCCGTTCAGGTTGATGAAGCCCATCGGAATGAATCGCTGCGTGGTGAAATCATTCTGGAAGACAACCGTTCAATACCACTGGCCATCAACCTGTCAGAACTGCCGGAAGAAGACCGGCTCTCGGTGGACCAGCAGGAGCGAATACGCCTGCTCTGCCCGCTGCCGGAAGACCTGCCGGCAGGCTACCATCAGCTGTCCGTTACCCTTTCTGCTCATCAAGAAGCTGATCATCACGACAGCTGCCGCCTGATCGTCGCGCCACAGACCTGCTACGAGCCTGATATTCTCAGCTTTGAACAGCCCGGGCCTACTGAAAAAATCTGGGGAGTCAGTGTCCAGCTCTATACACTGCGCTCAGAAAACAACTGGGGAATGGGGGATTTCAGTGACCTGAAGCAGCTGGTGCACAAACTCGGACCACAAGGGGCGGATATTGTCGGCCTGAATCCAATTCATTCGCTCTACCCGTCCAACCCGCTGCATTGCAGTCCTTACAGCCCGTCCAGCCGAAATTTTATTAATCCACTGTATATCGATGTTACGGCGTTGCTGGAGTATCAGGATTCGGCGGAAATACAGCAACATGTGAACAGTGACGACTTTCTGCGTCAGTTACAGAAAGCCAGGGACAGCTCACATGTGGAGTATGACCGGGTGGCTTCACTGAAGTTTTCAGTACTGGAAATGGCTTTCAGCTATTTTGAGAAACACGTTTCTGGTCAAAAAGCTTCTGGTCAACAAGAGAGCACCAATCAATCCTGCAAGTCAGCTGACTTTAGCCATTACTGTGAAGAAAAAGGTCAGGACCTGGAGCTTCAGGCCACCTATGAAGCCCTCTTTGAGCACTTCAGATCCAGAGATATCAGTAGCTGGGGCTGGAATTGCTGGCCTGCGGACTATCAGGACCCGGACAGCCCGAATGTGAAGGATTTTGTTGCCCGCTCAAAAGAGCGAGTCCGATTTTATATGTACCTGCAGTGGCTGGCCGAGCAACAACTGGCTGAAGCCCAGCAGGCCGCCGTTGAGTCCGGCATGCGTGTCGGTATTTACCGGGACCTTGCCGTAGGCGTAGACAGAGGCGGTGCCGATGTCTGGGCCCACCGTGATGACTATGTTCTCAATGCCAGCGTCGGTGCCCCTCCCGATACCGTTGCGCCACAGGGGCAGAACTGGGGACTCCCGCCCTTCAACCCAAACAGGCTGCGGGAGCAGGCCTATGCACCATTTATCGATATGGTTTATGCCAATATGCAGCACTGCGCTGCACTGCGCATTGATCATGTGATGGGGATACTCCGGCTCTGGTGGTGCCCGCCGGATAAAACCGCAGACTATGGCGTCTACGTTAATTATCCACTGGATGATCTGTTAGGCATCATTAAACTGGAAAGCCAGCGACAACAGTGCCTGATTTTTGGTGAAGACCTGGGGACCGTACCGCCGGAAATAGAAGCGGCGCTGCCAGCAGCCCACTGCTACTCCAATGAAGTGGTGCTCTTTTCCAGGGTCGAAGATCACTTTCTGGCACCAGCAAAGTACAAACCACGAGCCCTGACCTGTATTTCCAATCACGATATTCCCACGCTCAGGGCCTGGTGGAACTGTAATGATCTTGATTTACGACAGGAGCTGGGTATCTACGATTGGGCCAGAACAGAGCAGGAAAAAGTTGCACGGCATGAAGACAAACTGGCTCTGCTCAACACCCTTGCGGATATTGGCGAAGCGCCTTATGGCGTAGACCCCAGTGATTTAAATTCTATGGGCTATAGCCGGGAACTGATGGAAAAGATCCACTATTACCTGGGCAAAACTGCATCCAAAATCATTGTTATCCAGCTGGAAGATGTGCTTGAACTGGATACACCGGTCAATATTCCCGGCACCAGCAGCGAGTACCGTAACTGGAGCCGCAAACTGACCCGCACTATCAGCGAGATATTTGCCAGTGAGGAAAACCGGGTATTGTTCAAAAATCTTGGGCTGACCCGTAAGGCCTGAAAACCCTGAGGAACAGTCTTTAATTAACCCTGAATTCGTATCAAAAATTCATAACCGTGTTTGAGTGTCCAAAAAATTAAAACCGCTTCAGATGTAAACTACACTTACCCAACATCGTCCCAGTTATGTACGACTTGGAACGTAGATATATCTTATACCAATTCCGCCTTCTAAATATGAGATCGAGCAAGTCATTTTGGACAGCTGGGCAAGGCGGAATGACGAGTAATAGCAGGGCTATTGCGAGGAATTCCAACGAAGATCCAGCTGTTCAAAATGGCTGCGCAGTTCATATTTAGAAGGTGGAATTGGTATTAGATCTTCTCCAACTCTACTCCTTCACACAACAGATCTGGTACCACCTATGATAAGCGGCAAAAACAGCTATTTTGCATATTTTGCAACAGCAGGCATAAAGGTGTTTGCCATTGGTATTTTGCCTTTTCTCTTCCTTGGAACATCCTTTGCCAGTGAGCATCCCTGGGATAATGGTGTGTGGTTTGCCCAATTGGGAGGGGGGACTGCATTAAGCAGAAGCCTTGAAGGTGATCGAACGTTAAAACATGCCGGGTTTGATCTGCAAGATCGATTTAAAAACTGGCAAAGCGACCAGCATGGTTTTTTTGGGCTGCTATCCGGAGGCTATGAAATTCCCTGGCAGGACTATCAAGTTCGTTTAGCCGTTAGTTTTAACCAGATGGGCGAGCTCGAACACAAAGGCGTCAGGGGTCCCACGGGTGATCTGGAAAACACTGATCTCAATTATCGCTACAAAACCCGCAGTCGGCAGCTAATGGCTGAAGCAGGTATTCAGCTGCCTGTAACAGACCACAAAATGACCTTTATACAGCTGGGCCTTGGTCTTGGCATCGGCTGGAATAAGTTTCAAGGATTTTCGATAACGCCTGCCGAGGGCAGTATGTCTTCCCTGAATATTTCTGATCATAAAGAAAGTCAGTTGGCATGGAGCCTGGGCGTATCGATTGCTGTTCCTGTCCATGAATCGTTGGGCCTGGAGGCAGGCTATCGCTATTTGCATGGGGGCAAGATTAAATCAGCAAACAGCAGTCAGTACTCCTCACCGCTGGTGGACGACACGCTGGCCTTCCATTTGTATGAGGCTCGCCTGACATGGCGTTTTTGAATTCCCGGTTTCCCTGATGGATCTCTGTTATGAATATTGCCACAAAACTTCTGTTTCCGGCTCTGGTTCTGACCAATCATTTGCATGCCGCCGGGTTGGTGGAAATCATTGCAACACAGGCCTTGCCGGAACAGCTGCTGAAAGGTGAAGAAGCCACCGTGACCTGGCTGGTCAGGTCATTGTCAAAAACCACACTCCCTGATTTTCAGGTAACGCCTGCGGGGGTGGAAATCACGGCAAGCACTTGTACTGATCAGCTTTCTGCCAAAGAAATCTGTCAGGTGAGCGGTCGATTCCCGGCCAATGAAACCGGGGATTTTTCGGTTAAGCTTGAAGCCAGCGCTGCAAAACAGGCTTATCGATTCACCAGCGCTGTAGCATCGGTGCATGTTTTTGAAGAGAGTCCGGGTAAACCTGCCGACAAAGAAGCCATCCTTTATTACCAACGTCCGGACGGTATTTACCAGGGCTGGGGGCTGCATCTGTTCAATAACGACAACTGCAAGGCTTTTGGCAAAACAGATACCGACTGGAACCAGCCCTGGATGCCAGAAAGCATTACCCGGACTTATGGTGCGCTCTATCGGATACCACTTTCGGACACTTTTTCCAAGGTGCAAGATGACTGCCTGAATTTTATTGTGCACAAAGGCGATGAAAAAGACCTTGGTGGTGACATGGCCTGGCATTTTTCTGATACCGATAGTCAACTTGCCTATACCTACAGTGGTTACAACCTGATTTCATCGACGCCACTGGACGGCCCGCCTCTGATTGTTGATGGTGCAAAGGCGCACTGGGTTTCCTCTGCCACCCTGCTCTGGAATGAAGGTGGCGGTTCGGATGTTGATAGAGCAGAGCTGCTGTATTCAGACGACGCCAGCATCATACTCAAGGAGGGTAATATATCTGGAAAATATCAAACTATTTCACTTGCCAAAGGCGGCAATAACAACAGTGTGCGAGAAAACTCCCCCACCTGATGAATCGCAGCCCTCTGACTGTTTCTGCCGATCTTGCGGTCATTAAAAAAGCCCTGAAAGGTCAGTTGCTGGCGGTGGCCTATAAAGGAAACCAGCCCAAATACGCTACAAAGGTTCAGGTTCAGGGCTTGCTTGATGAGTTGTATAAGTACAACGGTGAATTAGGAGCCATTGTGGGTGACTCCGGTATCGATTTTAAACTCTGGGCACCTACTGCCCGGAATGTGCGCCTGGTGACCACGTCTGCAAGCAAAACTTCTGCAAACAAAGCAACCGACCGTAAGTTTCATAACATGATTGAAAGCACTGCTGGCGTCTGGAGCTACAGAGCTGACAATAAGGGTTATGACCGATCTTTTTATCGCTATGAGGTTACTGTCTTCCATCCTCAGACTGACAAGATCAAAACTTATGAAGTGACTGACCCATATTCCCTGAGTTTATCGACTAACAGTCAATACTCTCAGGTCGTTGACCTCAACGACCCATCGCTTAAGCCTCAGGGTTGGGATAGTATCCAATATTCCCAGCAAGACCCTGAAGATATGGTGCTTTATGAAACCCATATCCGGGATTACAGCATTAATACCTCCGGCTTGACCAATCCTGGCAAATTCAAGGCCTTTACGGAAGCTAACGCCAACACCCATTTGCGACAATTGCAAGCTGCAGGCCTGACCCATATACACTTGCTGCCAGCTTTTGATATAGCCACCGTTGATGAAGTCCCGGCGAATCGGATTGATATTTCCCAGACTATGGAGCAACTGTGCGCCAGAAAGGAAGTAAAGGCTGATACCGACTATTTCCGCACTTTTTGTAGCAACCCGCAGTCAGGCCAAACCATTCAAGCTTATCTGCAATCCCTTGATTCTGAGACAGACCGGGCTCAATACCTCTACCAACACATCCGCCCTGTCGACAGCTTTAACTGGGGCTATGACCCGCTGCATTACACCGTTCCTGAGGGCAGCTATGCCACTGATCCAGACGGGATCACGCGAATCATTGAATTCCGGGAAATGGTGAAAGCTTTGAAAGCTGCAAATCTGGGCGTGGTAATGGATGTTGTTTATAACCACACTCATGCCCACGGTGTTGGCAACCATTCTGTGCTGGATCGAATTGTCCCCTGGTATTACCAACGCTTAAACCCCGACAGCGGCATCGTTGAAAACTCAACTTGCTGTTCAAATACCGCCTCTGAGTTTCACATGATGGAGAAACTCATGATCGACTCTCTCAAGGTCTGGGTTAAAGACTACAAAGTGGATGCATTTCGTTTCGATTTGATGGGGCACCATCTCAAGCGCAATATTGAGAAAGCACTGGTGGCCGTTAAAGCCATTAACCCTGGTATCTATTTTTATGGTGAAGGCTGGGAGTTTGGTGAAGTCGCTGGCAATGCCAGAGGCATTAACGCCAATCAGTTTAATATGGCCGGGACAGGGGTCGGCACATTCACTGACCGGATGAGAGACCGGATCCGTGGTGGTAGCCCTTTTGATCAGGGCGATGCTCTGCGGCAAACCCAGGGCTATGCCTCAGGACTCCATTATCACCCAAACGACAAAACAGCAGAGGCAAAGGCGACTTTGTGCGCCCATACGGATATCATCCGCCTGGGTATGGCCGCCAATTTGAAAAACTTCCGATTTGTTGATTGTCACGGCACCCTTCGTTACGGTTTTGATTTTGACTACAACGGTGCTCCCGCCGGTTATAGCCTCGACCCACAAGAGGTGATCAACTACGTCTCAAAGCATGACAACCAAACCCTGTGGGATATCCTGATGTACAAGCTTCCTGAAGGTATGCCGACGGCCAACCGTGTCAAGCTGCATAATCTGGCGCTGGGCATCACGCTGTTAAGCCAGGGTGTTCCCTTTATTCATGCCGGCTCCGAACGGTTGCGCTCGAAATCCATGGAAAGAGACAGTTATGATTCCGGCGACTGGTATAACCGGATGCCTGACGACGACAATAACTATTGGAATCAGGGCTTGCCAAGAGCAGACAAGGACGGAGCGAACTGGGCCCTGATAAAAAAGATCATCTCAGATAGCACCACACGACCGGATAAGGAAAATATAAAAGCCGCAGATGCCTATTTTCAAAAGATGCTGAAAATTCGTAAAAGTTCTCCTCTATTTCGCCTCAAGACAGAGCAGGACGTTATCGATCGGATTACTTATCTGAACACCGGGCCGGACCAGATTCCGGGTTTGATTGTTCAGCGCATCAGCGATAAGGCACCATTTCAGAGTATTGATGACCAGTATGAGATGATCATTGTTGCTGTGAACCCATCCGGTGACGAAATGGCTTTCGATCTGCCGGAATCTGAAAGTGGTACTTATTCACTTCACCCCTTTTTGCTGCAGGATATACCAGAGCGTTTCCGTACATCCTCCAATGGTCAATTACGGATACCGCCTTTGTCCATTGTTGTTTTTGTCCAGGATGAGGCTTAGGAACGGTCATTTAATAACTTTGACAGTTTAATAAGCGCTGCCTGCTGCCCGCCACCCGCTGCCCGAAAAAGACAGGCCGTTTGTGCTTTTGCGGGAAGCGGGAAGCAATGTCCTCTTTCTGATCTTCGGTGAAGACTGGGGGGCATTCGCCCCACAAGTTGAAGCGGTAATGCCTGCTGCACACTGTGATTCCAATGAACTGGTGTTTTTTCCAGAACTGGTGATCACTTTATGACACCGCCTGCGTATAAATCACGAACGCTGACCTGCATCTCCCATTCCCACCCTCAAGACCTGATGGAACTGCAACGAAGGATTTACTTTGCTGGCGACGAAAACCGGCGTTTTTTTCAAAACTCCGGTTTGACCCGCAGAGCCTGGCCATAAAAAGGTTAAGAAGTGATGGTGACGATCGATTTTTCAGGAAGCAGCCAGGAAGGAACCATACTACTGGAGCCCAATAACTCCATGAGCTGGCGGCAGAATCTGCTGTTACTGGGGCTGATAACCTCAGTGTCCCTGGCTATCGCTGTCGGCTTCTATCTGGCTGGCGCTAAAGTGATCTTGCCTTTTTCCATACTGGAAGTGACTGCCCTGTCTGTGGGTATCTACTACTGTGCATGGCAACGTCAGCGGAAAGAGCTGATCACCTTTCAGGAGCATCAGGTCACGATTCAGAAAGGCTTTTATCAACCACTGAGCACTCACCATTATCACCGCCTGTGGTGTCAATTGATTATTCGTGAAGCGACTCATCCATGGAAAGCGCCCTCCATTCATATTCGTTCTCACGGCAAGGAACTGGAGCTGGGATCTTTCCTGAACCGGCAGGATAAACTGATCTTGATTGAGCGCCTGAAAAGACTGTTCAGCAACGCTTATATGTCTCAGTGAACACAGAGAAGCAGCACTAAAGTGAACATTTTTTTGCCCATCTCCAAACCCTGAACTAAATTCTTAAAAGACTCTGGCTGGCTGGTTTTCAGCCGGAGATAAAAAATCGGGATACCCTACAACCTTTCGTCGAAGCTGTGTTACGTCATTCAATACGGCCCAATTTATACGACGCAACAATTACTCTTTTCCTGCATGGAAAGCGGGCCTTGCTTTTTCAACACACATTAACTGACGGCTACCAGCTTTTATATATGCCCCTCACCAGGGCTATTTCAACAACATCATGCCTTTATTCAGCGGCAGGATGAAAAAAGCCGGAGCCAGAAAAACACACACAAGGTAGGCTAAGCATGCTTTCCAGGCAGCAAACACCTTCAACCCTGAACACTGGGCTGGAAGCGTTATCTGAAGCAGTTTCATCAATATCCCGTCGTTCGTGCCAGTATTGTGGCGCAGTGGCTATCGCGTCAGCCTCAACCTGCGCGCTGGCGGTCACCGGTGACGATATTAACTTCAACGGTTATGCCCGTTCAGGTATTGGCAGCACTGATAAGGGTGGTGAGCAGTTATGTTTTAAGGCGGCAGGTGCTCCCTCTAAATACCGCCTGGGTAATGAGTGCGAAACCTATGCGGAATTGAAGTTTGGTGCAGATCTCTTTGATCAGGATGGTGTGCAGTTTTACCTGGATACTAATCTTGCCTATAAAGTTGGCCAGCAAGGGGACTATGAAACCACTGATCCTGCTCTTCGGGAGATGAACATTAAAGCCACAGGTGTCTTTGGTGATGCGCTTCCCGGTTCAATGTTGTGGGTCGGCAAACGTTTTTATAATCGTCATGATATCCATATGATTGATTACTACTACTGGAATTTGTCTGGTCCCGGTGTTGGTATTGAGAATATTGATGTGGGGATGGGTAAGCTGGATATTGCCTGGGTGAGAAACCAGAATGGGGTAAAATACGATAATTGGACTAATAACACCTATAAAACTGAACAAGTCACTACCAACATTTTAGATTTTCGCTGGAATGAAATTCCAATAATGCATAACCTGAGCCTGGAGCTTGGTCTTGACTATGGTGTTGGTAGCCCACCTGATAACTTGCCAGAAGTAACCCTCACAAATGGTGAAAAGGTCGGAAAAAGCTATTTTGATAAAAACGGCTGGATGTTAACCGGTGAACTGACCTGGAATGTCTTAGGAGGATTCAATAAAGTTATTGTCCAGTACGCTACCGATGGGATGACAGGTCCCGGTACAGGAACCGCTGGAATGTATATGCAAACCACCGACTGGTTTAAGGGGAATAAACTCTTTCGCGTAATGGATCATGGTGCTGTTTCAATAATGCCCAAGCTCGATATGATGTATGTTCTTGGTGTTACACAGGTTAAATACGATGAGGATACTATGCATCCAATGTTTCCAAACTATGGAAAAAAGACCACCTGGATGACTGCAGGGGTTCGGCCTTCCTGGAACTGGAATGATTTAACCAGTACTACCATTGAACTGGGTTATGATCAGGTTAAAAATGCTCACGCCTCTTTCCAAGATGGATCAACGCTATACAGTAGCGATCTTTTCAAAAGCAAACTTTTGAAGTTTACCATCGCGCAACAATTCCATCCGCAGTTTGGCAACTGGGTAAGACCACAGATTCGTATTTTTGCCACCTATGCTGACTGGAATACTCCTAAACTTGCAGCTGTCGGCACGCCACCTGATACGCTCAAAGGAACTGCTTGCACTTCAGCAAATGCAGACAAATGCAACGCCCTCGGCCTTGAATACTTCGACACCTTCACTTCAGCCCAGCAAGTTATGAAGGCCTATGGCAGCAAATCCGACGGCTGGACCTACGGAGCCCAGATGGAAATCTGGTTCTAATCCATTAGATTGGTTCCCCCTCGCCCCCACGGTCCTAAGGGTGTTGCAAAAGATATAAAAGCCTTGAACCACAAAGACACGAAGGCACAAAGGAAAGCCTCTTTAATTTGACTGACATAGCTCAGGTAAGCCCAGAAAAAACTTTGTGTCTTTGTGCCTTTGTGGTTTCCTGCTTTTTAAGGCCTTCCGCAACACCCACTCCTCCCTGGGAACGCATACCAATCCCAGCCGTAAACACAAAACCGCGTAACTCCACACTCCCCGCAACAACGAAACCAAACGGGCATCAATTCGGAACAACAAGGTAACCCATCATGAAGGCAGCTGTCGTTCATCATTTCAAAGATCAGCTTACCATCGAAGATCTGCCGCTACCCAAGCCAGGCCCACGGGATGCACTGGTAAAAATCCATGCCTGTGGTGTCTGTCATACCGATCTTCATGCCTGCCATGGAGACTGGCCGGTTAAACCAAAACTGCCGCTGGTGCCCGGCCATGAAGGTGTAGGAACGGTCACCGAAGTTGGTGACCAGATCACTCATATCAAACCGGGCGATCGTGTGGGTATTCCCTGGCTCTATTCCGCCTGTGGCTACTGCGAGTACTGTCTGGAAGGCAAAGAAACACTCTGCCTTGCCCAGCACAATGCCGGTTATTCCATCGATGGCGGCTATGCCGAGTACTGCCTGGCGGCTGCCGACTATGTGGTGAAAGTTCCCGACAATATCAGTTTTGTCGATGCCGCCCCCCTGTTCTGTGCCGGGGTTACCACGTATAAGGCCCTGAAAGTTAGCCGTACCAAACCTGGCGACTGGGTGTCCGTTGTCGGTGTGGGCGGACTTGGTCACCTGGCCGTTCAGTATGCCGTGGCCATGGGTCTTAATGTGATTGCGGTGGATACCGGGGCGGAAAAGAAAGCGTTATCCCTGGACTTGGGAGCCACTCACTTTATCGACTTTATCCGGGAGCAGCCGGAAGAAAAAATTCAGTCGCTGCTGGGTAATGGTGTTCACGCGACTGTCTGTACGGCAGTCTCCAAAGCGGGCTTTGACAGTGCTTATCGCTCAGTGCGCAGGGGAGGAACCTGTGTACTGGTTGGACTCCCCCCGGAGGATATGCCCATTCCTATATTCGATACGGTAATCAACGGCGTTTCTGTTGTTGGCTCCATCGTAGGTACCCGCAAGGATTTACAGGAATGCCTGGAGTTTGCTGCCCAGGGTAAAGTGAAGGCGATTATCCAGAAACGAACCCTTGAAGAGATCAACGCGATTTTTGACGAAATGGAGAAAGGTGATATCGCCGGACGTGTTGTTATGGAACTGGCCCAGTAATTTATTCAATTACGTAGTGCCCTCTGTGGTTCCAAAAAACGATTTTTCATCCGTCTCTTGTGCAAACTCAGCCAGGGCAAAATGGTTTACTTCTGTCGTTTTGCCCGCTCGACTTCAAACTTCTCCAGCCGCCTGTCCCAGTTTTTGAAACGTGTACGACAATAGGCATCCAGTTCGTCGTAGGTCTGAAAATAGAGCTCGCAGCCATCATTAATGGGAGCGTCCCTCTCACAGGCTTCGTTGCTGTGTTCCCGGCAGATAATGGGGCGTCGTTCATAGATGCCACAGCGATTATCCGGCAACAGGAATTCACACCGGGTCTGACAGAGCAGGTACCAGCCATTGCCATCCTTGAAAATATGCACGCCCATATGGGCCACCTGCCAGAGCAACACATCAAACGCGTGCATACTGCGGGGAGTGTCCAGTTCCTGGGTAATGTAAGAGCAACAAAGGGCAGTACACTGATCACACTTGTTGCTGGCAGTGATGTCCCTGGTTTCGATCCGGTTAACCATATCTGACACGATAAGTAATAAGTCCTGTTATTGGCTACGAACTAAAAAGCCGGGCTACTGTTTTCATGGGCAGAAACATGCGAACTTTACCATTATGTTCACACAGAACTTCAAATCCATATTTTGCATAAAACTGCTCTGCGGCATCGGTTAAACAATCAACAATAATGGCGTATGCACGCATATGAGCGTTTATTTCCCACAGGTATTTCAAGGCATTTACCAGGCAGATTTTTCCTAACCCCTCGCCCTGAAATTCTCGATGAACCGCAAGCTGTGCGATCAAAAATACAGGAACAGGATACCGTGGCAGCTTCTTTACCAGAGCTTCAGGTAAAGTGTCTCGACAGATTGAGCCTGGCGTAATGCTGTAAAATGCACAAATTGGAATTTTTTGATTTGGAAAAGGGTTTGATGCAGGCAGAACCATTGTACGACTGATACCTGCCTGCATATGTTTTGAGGCTTGAGTCTGGATGAACAAATTAAGTTCCGTTTCACCACAATCAAATGATGCCCTATCGTGGATACCTTTATCGAGTTCCACAAACTCCTTTGACCAGCTCACTTGACACTTTTCTCTTCGGTAAATGTCAGGGCAGCCAGCAAAGCCTTATTTGGTGCCTTTGCCTTTTCGCAGGCTTCTGTAAAGCGATCAAAGACATCGTTTTCAACTGTCATCTTTTCATATTCAGAAATAACCTGTGTAGCGTCTTCATCCATAAGCCTGACCACGTATTCGGTCAAGCTTTTCAGTCCCAGTAGAGCTGAAGCCTTCTCTGCCTTAGCCTTGATTTCCTCATCAAGTCTCAGGTCCAGGCGTGCATTAGCCATATTTCACCCTCCATTTGTACGGATATCTTCCGCATAGGAAAAGCTTAGACCTGAACGCTCCTATAAGCAAGTTGTACGGATAAATGACGGATTATTCAGTGAATGTAACTTGGCAACGCACCAGAACTCAAGCCACAATTTTCACCGGCACCCGACGACTGCCCCAGACGCCAGGCTGCTGTTCAAACACACCGGCAACCGGTGTCCCACACTGCTGGCAGACCCCCTTGCCGTCAGACGCATCGACTCCCCATTCCCCCAGCACATACCAGTCACGCTCAATAAGCAGACTATGGCATTGATGACAGCGGGTACTGCCACCGTCAGAATCATGGATATTGCCAGTGTAGGCGTAGCGAATACCATGATTCAGCGCTATTTGTCGGGCCATGGTCAGCGTAGTGGCAGGTGTATGGGGGATGCTCCCGCATTTTCCAGTCGGGATGAAATGCGGTGAAGTGAATAGGAATGTCCACGCCCAGGTGTTCAACAATCCATTGACACATGTCGTTCAGTTCATGCTCGGAATCATTTTCACCGGGAATCAGCAATGTGGTGATCTCAAACCAGACAGAGGTTTCATGTTTCAGATATTCCAGTGTTTCAAGGACCGGTTGCAAAGCGCCACCACAGATCTTTCGATAAAAATTTTCACTGAACGCTTTCAAGTCAATATTGGCTGCGTCCATATAGCGGAAAAACTCAACGCGGGGCGCATCACAGATATAACCGGCAGACACCGCCACCGACTGCAAATTTCTTTCATGAGCCGCCTGGGCAACATCAATGGCATATTCCAGGAAAATCACCGGATCATTATAAGTAAACGCCAGCGATCGACAGCCCAGTTGTTCAGCCGTATCCGCCAGTTCCTCGGGCGATGCCTGGTCGGCCAGGGTGTCCATCTCACGGGATTTGCTCATATCCCAGTTCTGACAGAATTTGCAGGCAAGATTACAGCCCGCTGTACCGAATGACAGAACTGGGGTTCCCGGAAGGAAGTGGTTCAACGGTTTTTTCTCAATCGGGTCAATACAAAAACCGGAGGAGCGGCCATAGCTGGTAAGCACAATCTGACCACGTTCGCAGGCACGGACAAAACAGAGCCCCTGCTGCCCTTCACGAAGTTTGCAGGCCCTCGGGCAAAGATCACATTGGATTCGCCCATCCTCAAGTGCATGCCAATAGTTTGTTGACACATTTCCGGACGCTGTTTTTTCCCTGAGCATGTTCCATCTCCAGACCAGGTTCACTGCCTGATTGTCATCCTGATGATAGTAGGGCCCTGATACGCTGAGCACGCAACGAAACGTCAACAGGCCTTAACCAAGGCTATAATTATAGGCTCTGCCGACATTATTTGAGCGATGCAGATAAAGAGAGTGGTTTATTTCGCTTGAAATGTGCCGGTAGGCTCAGCCACTCCCGGGGGAGAACCCATAATGATTATTCGCCAACCCGCTGTAGCCGGAACCTTTTACCCAGACTCACCCAAAGCCCTGGCCAACACGGTCAAAGAGATGCTTAGCGATGCCCACCCCAGGGATTTCTCTCCGAAAGTGTTGGTTGTTCCCCATGCCGGCTTTATCTATTCCGGCCCGGTTGCGGCCAGTGCCTACCGCCTGTTGAATTCAATGCGCCAGAATATTCGCCGGGTTGCCCTGCTCGGCCCCAGTCACAGAGTTCCGCTGCTGGGTATGGCCCTGCCGGACTGTGAAGCCTTTGCTACACCGCTTGGTAATATTCCGCTGGATATTGAAGCCATGGAGGAGCTGAAACAGTTCAGCCAGGTAGAGACCATTGATGAAGCCCATACCCACGAGCACAGTCTTGAGGTCCAGTGCCCGTTTTTGCAGGAATGTCTGGATGACTTCAAACTGATTCCAATCGTTGTTGGCGACACCAGCCCTATAGCGGTCGCTGAGGTGATCGAACACCTCTGGGGAGAAGAAGAGACCCTGATGATTATCAGCTCCGACCTCAGTCATTACCACACCTATGAAGAGGCCTGTTACCGGGATAACCAGACGGTTAAGGCCATTGAACAGCTCAGTTGTAATTTAACCGGTGGACAGGCCTGTGGCTGCTATCCTCTTAATGGCATGTTGAAGGTTGCCCAGCATCGGGGAATGGATGTTATTACGCTTGATGTACGTAACTCCGGAGATACCGCTGGCGATAAAAGCAGGGTAGTGGGCTATGGAGCCTTTGTTATTCAATAGAGCGATTATCCTGCAGAATCCGCCCTGCACACATCCACAAACCAGATGCTCAACTGCTGTCAGATAACATGAAGCCGTTATTCAGTGGTCCCGTTGAGTGGCGATAAAAATCAGAAGGAGGCTATCAATGCCTCTAATGAAGGAAAACGGGAATTTTTACTGTGCAAATTGCCCCTACAGAAAGCCAGAAAAGAGAATTATTGCGCCTTGCCCGCAAGACCATCAGTGATGGCTGTACCCGGAGCCTGCCACCGAAACCATTACCGGAAGAAGACCTGGCAGATTTCTTTCTGCAACAGGCCGCCAGCTTTGTAACACTGCAAAAGCGCGAGGAACTGCGGGGCTGTATTGGTTCAACCCAGGCTTACCGGACACTGTTGGATGATGTGATCCACAACGCCTTCGCCAGCGCATTCCGGGACCCACGGTTTCCCCCGGTGACGGAAAGTGAGCTGACCGATATCAACATTGAAGTTTCCGTACTGACCCCTCAGGAACGCATGGACATTGCTGATGAGAAAGACCTTTTGCAGCAGCTGAATCCCGGTATCGACGGATTATTGATTCGCAACCCTCAATACAGCGCAACCTTCTTACCGCAGGTGTGGCAACAGCTGCCTGACCCCTGGCAGTTTCTGGCCCATTTGAAAAGCAAAGCCGGTATGACGCCGGGGTTGTGGCCTGATGATATGGAGTGCTTTCGTTATCGGTGTGTCAAGTTCAAAGAAAGGAGGCACTGAAGCTGGCCCTCTTAAACCAAATGGCCAGCTTTATAAAACAGTCACCGGGATAAGGCGGCCCGATGACCATGAGCTGTTAAGAACACGCTTTTAATGAAACGCTCTTCTCTTAATAAAGAGCAAAGAGCGCGATTCAATCAAACCACTTCAAACAGAAAGTGATTTTTCTTACCCAGTTTCACCAGGAAGAACCGATCATACATGGCACCCTGGGCTGCAAAGCATTCTGGCAGGTTCATATTATCTGCCGAGCCACGGGCGACACCATTAAAGAACACCGCGTTATTAGCCAGCGCATCTTTAACCTGCTTGCCTGATTTCACCATGCCGACTTCTGCAAACAGCTGCGTCATAGCCTGACCTTCCAGCCCGCTGTGCTCGATGGTGGCACTGGGCAGGCCATCCTGCTTCAGCTGCTCCATATCGGTTTCTGACAGCTGGGTAATGTCCCCGGAAAACAGTGCTTCGGTGATGCGCTCCGCCGCCTTGAGACCTTCCTCACCATGCACCAGGCGGGTAGCTTCACGGGCAAGAATTCTCTGGGCTTCCGGCCTGCCCTGACGCTCAGCATCCGCTTGCTCAATGGCCTCAATCTCTTCCATGCTCAGGAAGGTGAAGAACTTCAGGAAACGATACACATCGGCATCAGCGGTGTTCATCCAGAACTGGTAAAAGGCATATTGGGAGGTCTTTCTGGAGTCCAGCCAGACCGCACCGCCTTCTGTTTTACCAAACTTGGTGCCATCGGACTTGGTAATCAATGGTACGGTTAACCCAAAGGCACGGGCCTTATTCTGACGACGGGCCAGGTCAATACCGCCAACAATATTACCCCACTGGTCACTGCCACCAATCTGCAGAGTACAGTCATAACGGCGGTTCAGCTCGGCAAAGTCCATGCCCTGCAACAGGGCATAGGAAAACTCGGTAAAGGAGATACCGGAGCCTTCCCGGTTCAGCCGTTGCTGTACCGACTCCTTGTTGATCATGGCATTCACCGCAAAGTGTTTGCCGATATCTCTCAGGAAGTCCAGAACATTGAGGTCACCGGTCCAATCCAGATTATTGGCCACAACGGCGGAGTTTTCTCCGCAATCGAAGTCGATAAACTGACTTACCTGCCCCTTGATTTTCTCAACCCAGCCCGCCACCACATCCGGGGTATTCAGTTGACGTTCAGCCGCCTTGAAGCTTGGGTCACCAATCAGGCCGGTGGCCCCACCTACCAGGGCAATGGGTTTATGACCCGCCTGCTGGAAACGCTTGAGCACCAGCAATGGTACCAGATGACCAAGATGGAGACTGTCAGCCGTAGGATCGAAACCACAATAGAGCACCCGGGGCTGTTCGCTCAGATGAGTGTCCAGTTCCTCAACAGCGGTAGTCTGCGCGATCAGCTGGCGGGCCTGAAGATCTTTCAGCAACGGGTTTTGACTATCGGACATTTGCCTTTTCCTGCGACGATTCGATGATTCAACCGGATTACTGCGGTGGATGCCAGGGGCTCTGACATCAAATCAAGCAACAACTCCCTGCTCCGGTGGACAGGAAACAATCAATAAAAAATCAAGCCGCCCAAAATACAACAAAACGGTGCCGGAACAAATGCCTGACCTCTAAATAAGGTAAATTTCAGTCTATTTTTCTTACCAGGCCTTTACTTGATCAGACTGGAACTTACGTTAATTCCTAACTGTCGAATCAATCCAGAGTGCCTGCGAAATGTCTGATACATTGGCTGATTCATGCCCCGTAACGAATCTGTCCAATCGGGCACTGTTAGGTATTTCGGCCAAGTCTCCACACTACCGGCACCACCATAGCGGGAGGAAAAGTCTTTGGATTTGCCACAACCACTGTCGACACCAACAGCTTCAACCTACTCTGCTGCGCTACCGGCAACATCCGCAGCCTCCCAGGAAAAAGAATCTTCGTACAAATCCGGCCAGACGGGTTCAAATTTTTCCGCAGGTGATGCTGCCTGGGTGGTCATGCGGTCCCTGTCAACAGCCGCCGAGTGTCTGAATTTTGCCTGCAGAAAAGTGGCCGTCCTGTCCAGTGTTTGTTTGGGTGGTTTTACCGGGCTGCTGCAATATGCCCATGAGAACCTGGGGGACAGAACGGTTCAAAAGGTACCAGTGGCAGAAAATAGCAGAATTGAACAACAACTCACTGGTGATAAACAGCCTGGAGATAAAGCACAGCAAGCGGCTTATCTCCAGAATCCCCCGGTGGAAGAGTACGTCAGGCAAGGTGCCAATAAGTGGAAGCACTTTATGGAGTCCGGTACTTCACCGGATTCTGAATACACCTGGATGGACCTTGCCGGTATGGTCATATCCGTAACCCTTTCCATATCTGTGCTGGGTATAGTGGGTACAATTCTTCTGCATACACCACACTGGTTGTTTAAGGCAGGACCTTATATCAATCTCAATACACCAACGCCTCAATCACTCTTCCAGGCGGCTGCAACTCTGCCTTCTGACCATCCGGATAGGCAATCCCCGGCCCCTGATCCGGCAGCGGATAGCCGACCTCTGGATAACCCGGCCAGCCATCCCCCTGTCAAACTACCGCCAACCGCCGTAACCTCAAGCCAGAGCCCCCGATCATCGCCAGCAGTAGAAACAAGCCATAATAGCCAGGTCTCCCAACAGCAACCTGAACCCGAAAACCAACAGCACACCGCTTCACTACATGAGCCACTGACCAATGCTCAAACTACTCAGCAGTCAGCCACCTGCCCTGCACCCTTCCCACAGACAGACCAGCAACCCTTATTACAAACTACCCCCCACTCTTCTATTAACTCACCCACGGGCGGTCGCATGCCAACATCCGTTTCAGTGCATAAACTCTAACGATGAACAAGCCTGCATTTTCATTCCCCCTTGGAAAGACAAACCACAAGGCAATAATGAAAAAACAGAATAATTAACCTTGTATTGACGTACCATTTCTGACGGATATGACTTACGGTATTTTTTATCGTTATAATTTACTGATCACCATACTGAAGACAGCGTTAAAATCTTAATGAATAAAGCCATCCCGAGGGGCGCAACACGGATCAACCAGCGCCTGAAACAGTTCCCCAGGCGACACTTGCTGCTGGCAAGTACCATCGCTGCCAGCGTCATGGGATTGATGGCTCTTCTACCTTCTGGTGACGTAGAAGCCAGGCGCAATGAAATCCCGATGTCCATTGACGCATTCCAGCCTCAGGAAACCAACACTGAGCTGACCAGCAGCCCCACAATTCCCGAATCTTCCCCATTTGTCAGCAATCAGAACGCTGATCAATCAGAAACAGCCACCAAAGAAGCAGAACAGGAAGCAGAAGCCAAAGCTCTGGCAAAAGCCGCCTACGACCTGGAGCAAAAACTGGGAAAATGGCACAGTGTCACCATTAAATCTGGTGATAATTTATCGGTGTTGTTTAATAGCCAGGGATTAAATGCCAGTGTTGTTTACCAGGTTGCCAACACCCCCAAATATGGCGACACACTGGCCAGCATACGTCCGGGGGAATCCCTGGAGTTCCGGATTAATCAGGAAGGAACCCTGACCCAGCTGCGCTACGTCAAGTCCAGGCTGGAAAGCATCTTCTTTAACAGGGAGGACGATGGCTACCGGGCAGAACAGGTAACCCTGTCACCGGAAATCCACCCCACCTATGCCAGCGGCATTATTGAAAGTTCTCTCTTCCTTGCCAGCCAGAAAGCAGGGCTTTCCCAGAATCTGACCATGGAGCTGGCCGGCATTTTTGGCTGGGATATCGATTTTGTTCAGGATATCCGCAGTGGTGACAGCTTTAATCTGCTCTATGAAGAGAAGTACCTGGAAGGAGAAAAACTGGGCGATGGCAATATTCTGGTAGCCAGCTTCACCAACCAGGGAGAAACCTATACCGCCATCCGTTATACCGACAGCAACGGCGATACCAACTACTACACCCCGGACGGAAAAAGCATGAAGAAGGCGTTTCTCCGCACTCCGGTGGATTTTACCCGTATCAGTTCAAGATTTAACCCCAACCGCCTGCACCCGGTGTTCAAGACCAAACGCCCTCACCGGGGGGTTGATTATGCCGCCCCGATGAATACCCCGATTAAAGCCGCAGGCGATGGCCGTGTGCAGTTCTCCGGCTGGCAGAATGGTTTCGGCAATGTGGTATTTATTCAGCACCCGAATAATGTGGTGACGGTGTATGCCCATGCCAATAAACTGGCCGGTCTGAAAAAAGGCCAGAGAGTTCGTCAGGGCCAGACCATAGCCTATGTGGGCAAAACGGGCTGGGCCACCGGGCCTCACCTGCATTATGAGTTTCGTGTGAATGGCGTGCATAGAAACCCGATGACGGTTAAGCTTCCGGATGCAGCCCCTATCGCCAAAAACGAAATGGCTAACTTCCGGAAAAAATCCGAACTGATGATAGCCAGGCTTGAGAAGCACAGAGAAACGCTGCTGGCCACGCAGTAACCCTGCAAATGATTGAAAAAACCGTAATGTGGGCACGCAAGGCACAAAGCAATCTGGTTGTTTACTTTGTGCCTCACTGTCTTTGTCGTTAACAATAATGTCCCGATAAACCTTCCTTCCAGAGGCGAACCATGTCTGATATCTATATAGGGCTTATGTCAGGTACCAGCCTGGACGCCATGGATGCTGCCGCTGTTCACTTTGCTGGAAAGAGTCCAACACTCCTGGCCCACCATAGTACTGAGTGGCCCAATGAGCTGAAGCAAAAAATTCAACAGCTTTGCCAGCCGGGTCATGATGAAATCCGTTTATTGGCGGAAGTGGACCCGGCCATTGCTTATGTCGCCACAGAAACGGTCAATGCACTGCTGAACAAAGCAGGACTGACTGCTGATCAAATCAAGGCCATTGGCAGTCATGGCCAGACCATCAGACACCTACCCGAGTCAGGCTACACCCTGCAGATCGGTGACCCTAATATCCTGGCAGAGCAGACCGGCATTACCGTTATTGCCGACCTCAGACGCCGGGATATGGCCGCTGGTGGTCAGGGAGCCCCACTGGTACCGGCCTTTCACCGTGCGGTTTTTACCAGCGAAACCGGCCACCGGGTAATCGTCAACATTGGCGGTATTAGCAATATATCGATCTTGCCCGCTGAAAACGGTGAGCAAAAACCGGTAACCGGCTTTGATACCGGTCCCGGGAACCTTTTAATGGACTATTGGTGCCAACAGCAATGGGGGCAACCTTATGATAAGGATGGCTTTCATGCTGCCCGGGAGCCCCATGACCCAATCCTGCTGGAAACCATGTTAAGCGATCCCTTTTTCCGGTTGCCCGCCCCCAAAAGTACCGGCCGGGAACTGTTCAACCCGGCCTGGCTCAACGCAATGCTCGAAGGCTTTCGTGGGCTGTCCCCGTCCACCATACAGGCAACCCTCTGTCGCTTAACCGCTCGTTGCATTGCCGATGCCATACAGCAGCATGCCCCCGATACCGATGAAGTGTTTACCTGCGGCGGCGGTGCCAATAACAACACTCTGATGGCAATGCTGAAAGAAGAAATGCCCGGCACAAGGCTGGGATCAACCTCGGAGCTTGGTGTTGACCCTCAGTGGGTAGAAGCGATCGCCTTTGCCTGGCTGGCAAGACAGAATATGTTGCAGCTACCCGGCAACCTGCCTGCGGTTACCGGGGCATCGGGTTTGCGTTTGCTCGGTGGACGTTATTACCCGTGACAGCGGCAATGCATTACACGACGGCTTCCCCACAAACCGCTGTGCCCGAAGAGTCGACTGGAAATGTACTGATAACCTCCACCAGTGTCTGAACCAGCTGTTCTCTCTTTTCAGCAGTATCATCAGGGAATCTGCCAGTAACCATATTATTGATGGATTCCCTGATTCTGACTTCATCTCCGACTCCAACATTGTTGGCAAATGCCTGGAAATCCAGATAACTCATTTTGGACACGTGCCGCTTAAAGGCCTTGGCTACCTCAGGCTCAAGGGGCTCAAAGGCACTGTCTTCAATAAATTGATACAGTCTGTCAGCATCATTCCCCGCACAGGGGTAGAATGCTGTCTCATCAAGCGGTTCACCTGCTATCAGCAGGGCAGGTGACCCACTACGACTGGAAGACATATTCACCCTATCGAGACTTTCTGATTGAAAAGCAACAGGCACAGGCAGAACCTCGGCTTCAACATTAACTAAACAGGGTAAAAATGGCTGAAATTCTTCCTCATCACTGTCAGAGGAAAGTGGATATTCCACATTAACTGAAGAACCGGCATCCTGATTAACGCTTTCCACCTCCCATGACCCGACTTGCTGATAATCCGCTTTTAGCAGCAAGTCAGTTCTGGTATCGCGGTTGACTGATTCACTTTGCCGAAGGGTTGAAATATCTTCCATGGAGATTTCAACGGACTGGCTGTTATTTATTTTATCTTTAGTACCAGATTCTGAATCCAGAATTTTACTGCTCTGACTTTTATCCGTTTTTTTGGTATCACTGCCGGAACAAAAGCGTGTCAATAAAATACCTGCAACCCCCATAGTGATAAAAAATAATCCAGCGACGTATAATCCGCCAATACCGGGAGAGTCTTCATTATTCTGTGCTGGGGAAGTAGAGACAGCATCTTGTAATTTTGAGGGAGGTGTTGAAGTGTAATGGCTGCCAGTTGATGAAGAACTCTCATTCAAGCTCAAAATACCACTCCCGGCAGCGAGCAGAAGTGCCAGCCCAACAAGCGCCATACAGGTTCCTCCACATATAGCCTCAAGGGTTTCATCCGTTTTTTTCCCCAGCAAGATTGCTTTACAACCGGGTTGGGTCACTTCTCTTTGCGATATGGCTTTACTGTCACTCTGGACTCCGGGTTCCTCGATCGGCTCCGTTCTGCAGTTAACAACGGCATCTGAATCCTCCTTTACCACGGTCCTGGTTCCGGTAAACCCTTTAGATTCAATGGCGTCCTGTGAAAATGATGGCTTCAGGGTGCCATCAGCAGGATCAATAGCCTGTTGATACTGAACTTCATTACCTGAAGCTGTGCCTGTAATGCCCATAGTACTTTATTACCTGATTATCAGTATTTTTTTCATAAGATAAGAATAAAAACATTCCAAACAGCATTTAAGCAAATAATCTGCACAGGATCCTTTTGTTTCCTAATAAAGGAAAACAAAAACAACACTTTTATAAAGATTATCAGTTATAAACTATAATTATATATTTCAATAATTCGATAATTAGACAATTCCATGAACAAATTTAACATAGGCTCAAATATCGTTCCTGGTTATTACCAGTTACAGGACTTTCTAACAACACATTTAACACCAACTAACAACTTCAATTTACAGCCAAGAATAACTAACCTGACTGTACAGGAAAATTATTCAGTTAATTTCGGATATTTAAATAGGCAGGCAATGAATCAGGACACACCATTTTCTCCACGATTGCTCAATGATTTTTCAATTTCTCATTTACCACCCACTGAAAATGAATTATTACTTCCTGAGCTTTTACCAGAATACATTAATGGAAATTTATCTTGTGATTTTGCCAGTGGACTTTTTGATGATGATTTTTTATTTACAGATTCAACCTTTACAAACTCTCAGCAAACAGGTCAGGAATTCCCCTGGGAAAATTCATCAGCCAGTTTTTCTCAGCCATCATTACGTACAGTTAATATGGCTGATCTGTTCAATAAAGACACACAAGCGCAAGTTACCACTGAAACTATTGAGTTTAAAACTCTTGAATCACCCCGTTTTGCTGAAACTGTGCCCTTCTCGCTTGCAATAGCTCAAGGGCAGTCGGGGAAATCGACAGTTTCCACACGAGACCGGGCACAGTCCGAGAAGAAAAGAGCTTACAAACGAGCCTGGGCACAGTCCGAGAAAGGGAAGGCTACACTGAAGGCTTACCGTCAGTCCAGTAGAGGGAAGGCTACCAAACGAGCCTGGGCACAGTCCAAGCGAGGGAAGGCTTCCAAACGAGCCTGGGCACAGTCCGAGAAAGGGAAGGCTTACTATAAGGCTTATACACAACTGGAGAATCGGAAGGCTTATGCCAGGGCTTACTACAAAGTCCTCAGGAATACCGGTGATTACGAACAAGCAAGAATCGCTGCCAATCAAGCTTCCGACTTTATAAAAGAATTGAATAAAACAAAAAAACAATGAGTTTAAATCAACTTCTATTTCTCCCACACCCGCCTTCAAAGCATTTTACATCGTTATTACTGATATTTATATCCATTATTTATACGTTTTTTATATAAATAGCAAACAGCTTTCATCTGAAGGGAACTTTTATAGAGAATGAGATGTCTTAAGCTTTAGTTCAATAGTTCAATAGTTCAATATTTCAATAGTTCAATAGTTCAATAGTTCAATGTACACACCCGATTCAGACTCAATTTCCACTTCTGACTACTCATGGTTACAGGCGTTTCTGGATGCTCACTCAATACCCAGTGATCCTGTCGATACACAGCCAACTTTGGCTGGCCACTCTATACATACACCTGACTCATTCTATGATGGGTATTTAAATCAGGATGTAATAGATCTGGACTCACTACCGGCTCCACATTCACTGAGTGATTTTTCAATTTCTCATTTACCATCCACAACAAACTTTGAGCAAATAACCCATAAGTTACCGCCGAAAAATTCATTAGCTGTTTTTTCTCAGCCATCATCACGTCCAGTTGCTAAAGTTGATCCGTTACATAAAGACCCTCAAGAGCAAGTTACAATTGAAACCAGTCAATCTAAAGCACATGAATCGTCCGATTCTGATGCACCTCGGCCTCCCACGCTCGCTGTACCTCACGAGCAATCCGGGAAAATCAAGGCTGCCAAAGCCCGGGCACAGTCCGAGAAAGAGAAGGATTGCCGGAAGGCTTACGAGCAGTCCGAGAAAGGGAAGACTGTCAGGAAAGCTTACCAGCAATCTGAGAGGGGGAAGGCTGTCAAGAGGACTTACCAGCAGTCCGAGAAAGGGAAGGCTGTCACGAAGGCTTACCTGCATTCCGAGAAAGGGAAGGCTGCCAGGAAAGCTCACGCATTATCCAAAAAAGGAAAGGATTACCAGAGAGCTTACCGGCAGTCCGAGAGAGGGAAGGCTGTTAAGAAGGCTTACCGGCAGTCCGAGAGAGGGAAGGCTGTCAAGAGGACTTACCAGCAGTCCGAGAAAGGGAAGGCTGTCACGAAGGCTTACCTGCAGTCCGAGAAAGGGAAGGCTACCAGGAGGGCTTACGGACAGACCGAGCAACGGAAGGCTTATATTAAGGCTTACAACAAAGTTCTCAGGAATACCGGTGATAAAGAACAAGCAAAAATTGCTGGTAAGCAAGCTGCCGCCTTGGTAAGGAATAAAGCAAAAAATAATGGGCTTGAACCTACCTCTATGCCCTGAAAGAGGTAGAAGAGACCGTTACACTGACTACGAAATACTCGCTTACGGCATGGGATGAGTCTTTACCAGGCAAGAGTAGAACCTGCTTTCAACGAATGATTTCAACTCATGGAGCCTCACACATCCTTGGGCTTAGGGCCTGTCGCGAAGGAACTTTTATAAAGAGAAGTGATCAGTGATTCAAAGTATTATTGAATAATTCAGTCATCCCATGTTGAGCAATAACCATAATTTACGACAAATCTGTTTTTGCGGCCTCCTTGGCCTGGCTCCTGTCGCCCTTACTCAGGCCAATGATCAATCACGCCCTGCCGTTTATCAACAAATGCCTGTTTCTATAGCTTCCCCTCAGCCAAACAATTTAACTAACCGGCCGGAAAGGTTATCCAGCCGCAATCCAGCGGCAAAAGACTCAAAGAGCAAAAAATTTACATGTAGCCGGAAAGGGTGTGGTGAAACATTCAGATTTGATATTGCACGTTGCCTACACGAGAGATCGGTTCATCAGATTACAAAAAACTATAAATGCCACGTATGTAAAAAACGGTTTAGTCATAAGGCTGGTTTAAAAAGGCATGCCTCTGTCCACTCTGGGGTTAAACCATATCTTTGCCTGATATGCGTTAAATCTTTTTCTCAATCTTCTAACTTATATACTCATATAAAAAACTGCCATCAGATTCAGCCTGTAAATCATGATAACTGGGTTAAAATTGAGGAACATGGGTAAGTAGTTCAGTCAGGGCCAGACCATGAAAAACTGTTGGTATACACTGATCACCTGCTGCCTGGTTTTGTTTTCCCTGCAAACCAGTGCGCACCATGAGACGAATATAAGCCGTCCTGTAGTAATCAAACCTGAGCCATGGAGCCCCCATACCTTACTGGTATTTGGGGACAGCCTCTCAGACAGTCATGGTGATGATTTTCATACACCTGATTCAGCGCTTTCTACCTTCAATCTGCTGAAAACCCTGAGGGGGGGATTTCAACCCGATGGTCGAAGAGCCACCCATTGATCTGAGCCAGTTCTTCTCCCGCGCCAGCAGCATCCGGAATATTAAACAAACATTTGCACTTTACCGGATAGAACTTCAGGCAGAAAAACGTGAACAAAGCTTTATCCGGCGGCTAATGACCGGGTTGGAAGAGCATGCGGTGAACCAGCTGGAATCACTGCTGACGAACATACTGGCAGGCCTTGAATACATGGAACAGAAGCTGGACAGTCCACTGCTCGGGGCGGTACAACGCACCACCCGCTTTCTCCGCACTATTCAGCATTCCTATATTGCCCGTCAGATGCCTTCCATCAAAAGTATCAGCAGACTTCTGGCCAATAAGACCGAGGCCCTGGGTGAAATTATCAGGGCAGACCTGTTCTCTATGATTCCTGCCCTGGCTGAAGAGACCTTACTGTCAACCACCAGCCAGTTTGCAGACCAGATCCCTCTCCTGCCGGACAGCCAGCACTACGAAAAAGGGAAGTGGACCACCGGCAGAGAGATGGATTTGATGTGGCCCGAGGTGCTGGTCAGAATGATGTCATACCCGAATCAGCACAAAGTGAAACTTGATAACCGGGCCATGGCAGGCAGCTGGATACTCTGTACTGAAAGTAAGCTGGGCAGACCCGGTGCCTTCCTGAGTTCTGTGGAGGGGGTCATGGATGCTGTTGTCACGCTCTTTCAGGGCAGCCTTATACCCCCTTGCGAGGGTCTGATTGTGCAGTCCTATCTGAGTGAGCGCAATGGCAAGGTCGGTAAAGACACTTCCAGCCCACTGATCCTGCCGGACACCCTGGTAGTCTTTTTAATGGCGGTAATGATTTCCTGAATAACTGGCAGGAACCTGACGATATTGCCCAGGAACAGGCACAGGATATTTACAATGTGCTGCAAGCCGGTGCTCAGCGGGTTATCGTGTTTTCACTGCCCGATATCACTTCCACTCCCCGGTTTCTTAACGCCCCTGAACGACAGGAGTTGCATGAAAAATGGCGGGTATACAATGCCAGCCTGAGTATGAGAATCAACCTGCTAAGGGAATCATTTCCTCAGCACTCTGGTTATCGTGTCATGAAAATTGATGGTGAAGAAGTGTTTGAAGTTCTGCGACAAGATCCTCAATGGGATTTTGTGCACCCTATTCTGAATATTCCGATACCGGGTATAGATGACGATGGAGAGGTTGAAATAGATCGCCAGGCCCTTATTGCACAAAAGCGAAAAGAGGCTGAACAGCAGCGCAACATTATTACCCGGGAACTGCTAAACAATGCGGCATTTGATGACAGCTGGCACCCCGTTCCGCAATCATTTGTCTCAGATAGCTCCGGGCAAAACAGCATTTTACAGCGACAGTGTGCATCCGAGTGCAGAGGCCCATTATGCCATTGCAGAACAAGTGTGTCAGATCCTGGAAGACCGGTTTAACATTCCCTGCGATACCAGCAACTACCCTGAGGCACTGACCATAAAAGAGGCACAACATCGCAAACATCAATTGGTTTTAAGTAATTAATGCCAAGAGGCTGAAAACGATTGATCTGACAACCAGGGCAGATAAAACCGACAATACTCGACTTGACATTTATTTTTCATGGGCTTTCATAGTGACATTGTGCGAGTTGATCAAGACTATCTGGTTACAAAATGCGAGCATGTCAAGGTAATCCTCAATTTGATCAATACAGTAGTAGATCAATTAGCAGGCCAGGGTCTCAGCGTCAGAATGATGTTGGTACATGGCATACTAATTCAGTTTCTGTAGAAGAGAATGTAGCCCACTCTATTCAAGCCTTACCTGAGGGTGGCAAGCAGGAACCAGCAACAACAACATCAGCAAAAAAGCCATTAGAAGACAGGCAAATATCACCAGGTTTTCAGGTGACACATTCCCCGGAGGGGAACGCTGCAAGGTGTCCGGTTACCCCTGTCTTTGTTGAATCAAAGGGGCAGAGGTACAAGCTGATGCAACTGCCCGACTTCGTTAAACTGCGTGACTTCGCCGGGAGCCAGGATGGCAAGTGGACAAACGTATATGAGGATAGCCAGAAAGCTCTTCTCGTGGAGTCCAGGCCAGAGGATCTGAAGCCTGGTGAGAAAGGCACCGGATTCAACATTGTCCGTGCAACTGTCCAGTGGGACGATATTAATCCCGAAACGCTGTTCAACACACTGCATGATGCAGACTACCGCAAAACCTGGGACAAGAAGATGGTTGAGGGGCGCGACATCTGTCAGCTGGATTACCGAAATGACATTGGATACTACGCAGTGCGACCCCCTTGGCCGATCTCGCAGCGTGATTTCTGCAACATGCGCTCCTGGATGGAGTCTACCAACGGTGAGTATATCATTATGAACCACAGCGTGGACCATGCTGACTGTCCTGAGCGGGAAGGATTTGTAAGGGCTCGCTCAATTATCACTGGGTATTACATGATACCGACCCATTGTGGCGGGACTAAACTGATATTTATCTCGCACACTGATCCAAAGGGTTATATACCGGCGTGGCTGGTTAACAACCTCTTGGGCAAGGTGATTCCTGACACTATTACTAACTTGCATGATTGTGCCCTGAAATACGATACCTGGGCTTCAGAGAACCATAGCTCTGATACAAAATATAAATGGCGTACACCAAAAATCGACTGGAACGACTTTACCCTGGAAGTCCAGGATAATTATGATGACTAATGCGTTTGTGTCTTCTCAGATTTTGCTTCGTGACATATTCCCTATTGCACCCCTCAATCTCACATGGAAATGGCTTTTGAACTAAATGAGTGCGTTCGTGTATTTCCAAAGTGTCCCTCCTGCGAAATCTTTTACCGCAAGCTGTAACCGTACATACAAATTGCTTAGGCCCCATATGAATGCGTTGATGTGCTTTCAGGCTAGACTTATGAGCAAACACTTTTTCACAGCTCTCAAACGTGCATTTAAATTGCGGCTGTCTCGTATGAGAGACCAGGTGCCTTTTCAGCCCTTCCTGCCGAACATATCTTTTACCACAACCATCGAATGTGCATTGATAAACTTTTCTTTCTTCTAATGAGAGTGCTGCTTTAGCGGACGGCAGATACTTTTGTTCATTAGCCTGTGAATTTTGACCAGAAAATTTGCCTGAGGGATAAAATAAGGGATAAAAATTGCAGCGTTGACTTGCCTCGCCTGGTCCTGAAGAGTAATAACTCTGCCCGCCAGCAACCAGGTTGTGGGGGTAATTACTGTGCACCTTTTCTCGCTGAGATCCTGAGTGACAGGCTTTTCTTCACTCTGCTTACGTTTTATGCCTGGGTCATAAGGCTTTTCTTGAGCTGTTACCTGTCGGTTAAAAGATGCTGAGGCCGATGCTGTTTGCCCGTAACTGGCCTTAGCCAATAAAAATTGAGCGATAGCTTCAATTTTTGGACCTGACCCGGAAGCTTTGACATGCCTTGAATTCATATATCTATCATCTTTAATTATTGATAATCATACTTCGACAGATCTCTGCTGGTATGGTTCTCCCCTCCCACATAATTCGTCAATCTCTATGAACCATAAGGGTATGATTGGATTGCGAATTGGTTTTTAGTAACCAATACCCACATATTTTAAGAATAAGTTTCAATTCAAGGTTGGCAAACCGGCTTTGAGATAACAATCACCAATCCTTATAAATCCATTAGTGTTATTTTAGATTTGACTCCATGGCAAACCTCTTACCAAACTCACGAACTCTTATTGAAATGATGCCCGCTTTTGCAGGCATCATTACTTCCCATCAAGACAATTTTCAGGCATGCATTTTCGGATTAAATAAGCTGACCATTGACGGATATCTGAACATCAATGTTACCACGGACGGCATTAGAGTAGGGACACACCTGATGTGCCACCCGAACCAGTTCCAAAGACTGCTCCCGGGGTAAATCCAGGTTTACTGTCAGACTGACAGTGAGAGCAAAGCCACCGCTGCCATTCGGGCCAATGCCCACTTCGGATGTGACCGGGGCAGCTTGCAAAGCTACTTTGCTTTCTCGGGCAACATGAAGAATGGCGTTTGAGAAGCAGGCAGCGTAACCCGCGGCAAACAGCTGCTCAGGATTCGTCGCCGCACCAGTACCACCCATTTCTTTTGGGTAGGACAGCTCCAGATTTAACATACCATCGTCTGTTTTTACCTGTCCGTTACGACCAGCCAGAGCAGTTGCCTGAGTTTTATAGATAGAAGTCATGGTAATATCCTTTACTATTTATATTGCGAACAATTTAATTGCTGGCAATATTTTATCTAAAAAAGAGCAAAAGACAAGTATATTGTGTGCAATTTATTTTATGGGTGCGGCTGATGGCTCTCTGTGAACAGAAAACTCAACTCTCTGCGGAAGAGCACATGTTGCTGGATTATCAGGTGTGTTTTCCGCTTTATAGTGCATCAAATGCCGTGGTTCGGACTTATCGTCCATTACTGGATAAGCTGGATCTGACGTATGCCCAATATCTGGTGATGATGGTGTTATGGGAAAATGATGGCATCAGTGTCAAGGATATTGGCGCAAGACTGCATCTGGATTCTGGCACATTAACCCCTCTTTTGAAGCGGCTGGAGGGCAAGGGCTTGGTCGAACGTGGACGCAGTGAGCAGGACGAACGCGTGCGCGTGTTAAAACTGACTGAGGAAGGAACCGGATTAAAAAAAGAGGCGTTGCAGGTGCCTGCTCAAATGAAATGTAAAATCCAGCTTGACCTTGATGAATTAATCACTTTAAAAAAGCTGTGCGAAAAAATAGTTGCAACGCTGTAGAACATTAGCGCAAAAAAGGCCTGACACCCCTGCAATGCACACTCTTTGCCCGGGAAAGACATACCGGTGCCTTCAGGATGTGACACAACCGTTAAACACTGTGCCGTCTACTCAATGTCTGGCGGGCAACGTCGTTACCGGGATTATTAGATAACCTGACGTTATTATCCTGATCGTTGGTTTCCAGCCACTGATTGATTGAGGCTGCCATGGGAGTAACGGTGTGATTATCTGCACCCGGGAACAACGCATTCAAACCATTGGTAACATTTCGCACACCATCGACAACCGCCAATAACGAATGGTGGATTGAATACCCACATAAGTAACCCAGGCCTGCGCTAACCGCACTGGAAGCAGCCAACGTCACCAATCCTGGATCCTGGACTTTTTGAATGCAAATAAGAAACCCTGCGAACATCCCATAGCCTGTAAGTGCTTTTACCAGGTTAGGCGTTTCAGCTTGCTGCCCACGAGTAGCAGGCGTATAAGAAATGCTTATGTCCATTATTTTTTTCCTCAGGATCGCGAAAGTCTCAGAGTAGCACAAGAGACAGACTGTCATTAATTTGGAGGCATTGTCGGCACTGATTACCAGGGTAAAGGTACCGGTCAGGCATTGATCCACTTTGGCCTGCGTACATTAAAAGACAATGGCACAGAGTTGGTATTCACCTACGGTGATCCTGATTTCTACTGTCGAACAGGTTTTGCGCCTGTCAGTGAAGCCGTGATCAAAGCACCACTGCCGTTGTCCCATTCGGAAGGTTGGTTAGGCCAGTCGCTGGTTAGTAAGGAGATTGAGCCAATCGCTGGCAAACCACACTGTGTCGAGGCGATGAATAAGCCGGATATCTGGTAATCACGCAACAGGGAAGTCAATGTCTGCCGCTGACAGGAATAATGTCATACGATCGTGCAAAATAGCCATGGTAGCAGGCGCAGCATCACGGATGATTTTCTCCACGGCATAAGCCGTTGCAACATTCTCAGGCCAGGGCTTGCGAAACCTCAGGGCTGAAATACTTTTCCAAGGGACATCACAAGCCCCCTACCCGCCTGAAAGCGGCTGGTTATGCCTTCAATTGCACAAATCCGGCCCTGATCACGGCTTCAGGAAATCCGATAATTTTCAACTAAAATAAGGATTTACCATAAGGAAATAGCATTTTTTCATCTTTGTCGGGAACTTGTTACTGATAAAGCGTTCCAAATAAGTAAGGGGGCATAAGTCAGCAGAGCCGTTTCACTTTCATATTGAGAGGAGAATGTATGATGCAGAAAAATTTAGCCCCTCAAATACTGATTGCCCTGATACTGGGAATGGCCACTGGTATCATTATCCAGCTGGCTGCCTCTCCCAAAGGTATTACCCAGAAATATCTGGTCAGTGGCCTCTTTCATGCCGTTGGTGTGATGTTCGTGGCAATGATAAAAATGCTGGTTGTCCCCCTTATTTTTGTCTCCATTGCCCACGCTGTATGCAGCATTAACGACATCACCCAGGTCGGCAGACTGGGGGTTGAAACCTTTGGCATCTATCTGGGCAATACATTTTTTGCCATCCTGTCAGCCATTGTTATCACATTGATGGTGGCACCGGGTACCGGAGCCAATCTTGGGCACGTTGATCAACTGGTTCGCTCTGGCCAGTCGGAACTCCCTTCACTGCTGAATATGATTATTAACGTGGTACCAGTGAACCCCTTTCAGGCGTTGGTAGAAGGCAATATTCTGCAAATCCTGTTTATGGCAATCATTACCGGGATTGCCATAAAGAAGCTGGAAAACCACGAAACCCACAGTGTCAGCAATGCTATTTCCCTGGCCAACAGCGTGATGATGAAACTGATTGGCATGGTCATGAGCATGGCTCCCATCGGGGTTTTCTTTCTGACCGCCAAACTGGCTGCCACATTAAACGGCAGCAGCATTTTAAGTGTGCTGTCCTATGTGCTGACCTGCCTGCTCATTATGTGCCTCTGGCTGTTTGTTATTTATCCGGTGCTGATCGGGCTGGTGATTAAACGTTCCCCGCTGGTGTTTATCCGTCACACCCGTGAACAGGTCATTTTTGCCCTCTCTACCGCCAGCTCTAACGCTTCGATCCCCATTACTTATCAGACATTGATCGAAAAGTTCCAGGTCCCGGCACATATCGCCGGCTTCACGGTTCCCCTGGGAGCCACCATTAATATGTCCGGTTCTGCTATCTATATGAGCGTTGCTGCCCTGTTTGTGGCCAATGCCTGGCATATTGACCTGAGCCTTCTGGAAATGGGCACCATGGGCTTCACCACCTTCCTTCTGGCCGTTGCTACTGGCGGTATACCCGGCGGTGCAGCAGTCTCCACCGGAGTACTGTTACACACCATGGGGCTACCCGTTGAAGCCATGGCGATTATTCTGGCGACTGACCGGATTACCGATGCTGGCTGCACGGTCACCAATGTTGTTGGCAACACGGTTGCCGGCATTCTCTGCTCAGTGGGCGAAGCCCACACTGAAGCCGACGAAGATAGCTCAACAGTAAGTGAGAGAGCTGCCATCGATGCTGATGCATTACCGGGCAAACCTGATGTTTGTTAGAACACATTTTTTCCACGGAATATGATGAATACTGGTCTTATGTTTAATAATGAACGTCCATTAAAGACAAGGACGATAAACTGGTATAATCTGCCGGATATTTAATAATTGGGTATGGACCATGCATCGATTTCACGGCCTGTACGGTATTACCGATAGTCAACTGCAACCCGATGACAGAATACTGTTCGAAACGGTAGAGCAGGCTCTGATGGGCGGTATGAAAATCCTGCAATACCGCGATAAAAGCCTCGACTCCGGTAAAAGACTGCGACAGGCCGGGGCATTGAAGGTTCTCTGCCATCAATACCAGGCCATGCTGATCATCAACGATGACATTGAGCTGGCCCTTGATGTGGAAGCCGACGGCGTTCACCTTGGCCAGCAGGATGACAGTATTGCCGATGCCAGAGCCCGGCTGGGTGATTATGCCATTATCGGCATCAGCTGTGAGGGCTCTCTGGAAAAGGCAAAAGCGGCTGCTGAACAGGGAGCCAACTATATTGCCTTTGGCAAGTTTTTCCCCTCCCGAACCAAACCCGATGCTAAAAATGCCGAGCTTGCCATTCTGACCCGGGCACGGGAAATGTTTGACCTGCCCATCGTCGCCATTGGCGGCATTACCACGGACAATGCTTCTGAGGTGATTTCTGCCGGTGCTGATATGGTTGCCGTCGTTAATAACCTGTTTGCGGCACAGAATATCCGGGAACGGGCCCGGAATTTTATAGCTCTGTTTAACGATACACAGCGTAAAGCTGTTTAACCTTCCACAGTTGCACAATAAAGAATAGCGGCCAAAACCCCGGGGTTAAGCCGCACAGCCTATGTTAAGGAATTGCCACCATGTCTCGTTCTGAACAACTTTTTGACGATGCCCAGACGGTCATCCCCGGGGGAGTGAACTCACCGGTCAGAGCATTTAAAGGAGTTGGCGGCAAGCCCATCTTTTTTAAAAAAGCCCGTGGCGCGCATCTTTACGATGTGGATGGCAGGGAATACATTGACTACATCGGCTCCTGGGGTCCCATGATCCTCGGCCACAACCACCCGGATGTGATCGCTGCCGTGCGTGATCAGGCCCTGGCTGGCATGAGCTTTGGTGCACCCACGGAGCTGGAAACCCGCCTCGCCAAGATGGTACGGGCGATGGTGCCTTCCATGGAGCTGCTGCGCATGGTCAACTCCGGTACTGAAGCGACCATGAGTGCCATTCGTCTGGCCCGGGGCTTTACCGGTCGTGACCGAATCGTCAAGTTTGAAGGCTGCTACCATGGCCACTCCGACTCCCTGCTGGTAAAAGCCGGTTCCGGTGCCCTGACTCTGGGTGTGCCCAATTCACCGGGAGTGCCCGCTGCACTGGCGGAAAAAACCATTACCCTGACCTACAACAACCTGGCTGAGGTGGAAGAAACCTTCCAGCAGGTTGGTGATGACATTGCCTGTATCATCATTGAACCGGTGGCTGGCAACATGAATTGTATTCCACCCGTTCCCGGTTTTCTGGAAGGCTTGCGCAAGCTGTGTGATGAATACGGCACTGTCCTTATATTTGATGAAGTCATGACCGGTTTCCGGGTTGCACTGGGTGGTGCCCAGGCCTATTACGGCGTAACGCCGGATCTGACGACACTGGGTAAAATTATTGGCGGTGGTCTGCCCGTGGGTGCTTTTGGTGGTCGCCGGGAGATTATGGAGCACCTGGCACCACTGGGTCCTGTTTACCAGGCCGGAACACTCTCTGGTAACCCGCTGGCCATGGCTGCCGGTCTGGCCACACTGGAAAATCTGTCTACCCACGGCTTTCATGAATCCCTGACGGAGAAAACCACAGTACTTCTGCAAGGTCTCAGAGAAAAAGCAGAAGCCGCCGGTATTCCTTTTACCACATCCCAGGTAGGCGGCATGTTTGGTCTATTTTTTACCGACCAGCACCATACCGACAATAACATCGACAGCTTCACCAAAGTGATGGCCTGTGACACCGGGCGCTATGCCAAATTCTTCCATGGTATGCTGGCTAATGGCGTATACTTGGCACCCTCAGCATTTGAGGCAGGATTTATATCCATAGCCCATGGTCAGGCAGAGCTGGACGCCACATGGAGTGCGGCAGAGAAAGCATTCGCCCGATTATCCTGAGTCCGGGAGGCTGATCTTCGGAGTATTTTATTAAATGACTGGTTAAGCAATTTTGCAAACAATGAGTTCTCTGGCTATTTCCGATGCCGTGCTGGCCTTTGCCTGCCTTTTTGCTGTTTTTCTTATGGCACAGCAAAAGAGTTTCGCTGACGTTCATCGCTTTTCTGCCACTGCAGCCCTGTTGGGATTCCTGCTAATGGCGCTGGCATCCATTACTGGCAGCCTGCGTTATGGTATCTCCAGTGCCTGGTCAGGCCCCCACGAGATGCTGGTGGATGCTGCCATGTTTCTTGCGCCGCCTCTGACCGGCATTGCCACCTGTCTTGGCGTTAGCGTCAGCAGTTGGAGTCGGGCCGCCTGGGGCAGGCTGATATTGGGTGTGTGCGTGGTTTACGAAGTCTGTCGATGGTACGGTTTAGACATTATTTACCGTGACCTGCAAATGGCTGTGCTGCTGATTTTCGCGTCATTTCTGCTATTGCGTTCATCGGTGGAGTCCGGTCCTAAGTGGCTGATCATCGCCTCTGTTACCAGCTATTTTACCGGCGCGCTGATCATCGGTACGGAAGGCACACTGGCTGGCTATCTGAGGCTGGATTTATTCCGGTACCTGATTGGACTGGGCAACCTGCTGTTGAGCAGCGGACTGTATCTGCTCTTTAAAAACCGGTATCAAAACGATAAACAGTTATCGGCTTGAGCCTTATCAAGCCGGAAACCAAATCACGCGCCTAGGAGGCTGTCCGAGAATAGCGCCCGTAGCGAGGATGGCAGAAAATTGAGGATAAAAAGTCGGAAATTTTTAGTGAATAGTGGTTCTATTTACTAAAAATTTCCGACTTTTTAGACCAATTTGCTAACACCGCAGTAGGGCAGTCTATTCTCGGACAGCCGCCTAGGTAATACAGAGGATCGGCAATGCGTTTTAACGCAAAAAACTCATGCCCCTTGTCTTCATAAACTTTTCTTAGCTTGTGGCTGCTGACCAGGCCACTCAACTCAGAAAAAACATGGCCAAAACCGGAGCATCCGGATCGCAGGCGCTTGCAGGCCTCAGCGTCCTTTTTTTGCTCCGGGTTCTGATGGTGCCGCTGAATCAACATCTCCTGCAACCGGCCACTGAGGATACGCTTCTCTATGGGCTGTGCCAGGTAACAGGCCATGGCCCGGGAGACCCAATCCAGAGCAAAGTGCAGCATTTGCCATTTTGCCTCCTTCTCATCATTCAGTTGGTCACCGGCCAGGATGACCGCGTTCATCTGCTCGGGAAAAATACACTGCCGCAAATAGAACCAGGCTGCATCTTCGCAAACACGCCCATAGACCTGGTCATGCATCAGCCACTGTTCAATACACAACTTCTCACTGGCAAGATCACTTTTGTTCCGATGGGCATTAATCTCCCGAACAAACCCCTGAACCATCAAATCACTATCGCTGAAGCGCCCCCCCCTTGGCATAAACAGCTGCCGTGAGGCCGTTGTCCCGGCCACCTTCTCAGGCACTGGCCTCAAAGATGTAACCGGTGAAAGCTGGTCTATCTGTACCGCTTCCGGGGGCTTATCCGGATGTTCGCTGTTTGCAGAATCTGATCGTTCAGGCAAATCAGACACCGACGGCGAATGCCTCTGCTCAACCAGCCGGGCAACTGCAGGTGTTTGCTCCGTATCCGGGCTGCGCTGCTTCGGGGCAACCACGTCCCCTCTGGACTCTGTTCTGCTGCGCTGACGTGTTTTTCCTTTTTTCCTGCTTTTCGTGCTGCCAGCTTCAACGGCAACCGGCGTTTTAACAGCATCTGACGCCGCAGTGCTGGTGACGGCAGGAATATTTAATTCACAGATTTCAATTAATGAATCCAGCCTTCGCCCGAGGGACTCTGGCAAACCGGGTAAGCTGCGCAGCTGTTGATACAGTTCCCGGGACTTTTCAAACCGGCCAAAGCCCAGGTTAATATCACCGGCATCTTTGAGCAGCAGCGGGGACAAGCCACTGTCTGCCGCATTAGCCAGATGTATAAGGGCGATCAGCGGATGTTTTTCAAACCCTGTGGAACAAAGGTACATCAGCCCTTTGGTCAACTTCATGAGCCCACTGACAAAGCGTGACTCCTTCGCCTCAAGACGTTGCTCGAAGTACTTATACAGTCTTCTTCTCGTATCCCCCTTGCCTGCATCCTTGAATACCCCGCCAATCAGATTATTTATTGTCCCTTTCGATACCCGCAACTTCGCCCCCGATTCATCAAACACTTGCCTGATATCCTTATGGTTATAGCGGTTGCGCCTGGAGCGAAGTTCGAGCCTGCCACCTTCCTGCCGGGAACGAATAATGTCACTCCAGTCCAAGGTAATGATCTGTCTCAGCCCTTCCGGATAGTCAGCAAATGGTTTGAACTCAGGCTTGATGTTGGCACCCATTAGCACCCCTCCCAAATCCATCATAAACAAGTCCCGTGGCGTCATTTTTTCAAGACAGCTATTGAATTGTTTGTTAGTCAGCTTGAGGAGGGTAGTCAATGCATCCATCAGCTCCCGGACAAAAGCCCGTTGCAACATAATTATTTCATCGCTCCGATTCAGGAACGGGACCAGCAAACGCGGCATCAGAAAGGGTGAAACCAGCAACAGCTTATCCGTATTACAACTCAGCTTTACCAGCAGCCAGGCGGCAGGAAAAAATTCAGTCTCCCGGACCAACTGAGAAAGCTCCTGCACCTGCTCATAATCCATAGAAGAGGGTGACTGCCCGGAAATCAGCAAATATAGCTCAACTGCCCTGAGATAAAGGTCGAGAAAACCCTTATCAATATTCTTAAGCTTTGCCAGGATGGGTTCAGTGGCCTCAGGCTCCCCGGCATATTGCAAAGCCAGAAATCCTGACAACAGAAAATTGCATTTCTTACCATTACTGACGAAGGGAGACAATTGCTCTTCTTCATCACAAATGCATGCAGCTAAAATGCGCATTATCGCCCGGCTATCGAAGGGGTGCGATGTACCAAAGGCAGACATCACCGCGACCACTTTTTCCCGGCTCGATAAATGGTTGTTCTTTTCGCTGTTAACCGGATTTCCCATTAACAGCCCGGGGCCATGATCAGCTATAACGGTTGCAGCCGTGCGGGGAGCCACGTCAGGGAGCGTAGTAACGGGGAACTCTGAACATGCCGGTGATGAGACATTAACCACTGCCAGCTCTCGTCCCCACGCGATGGCTGAGGCTGAACCAGAAGCAGACATCGCATCACTGTCCCCGGGGACAGCACTGCCAACTTCCAGTGACTTAAGAGAATCTGACAGTGAATCCATAATATCCCCCCACTACCGGCACAGGCCAAAGCATGACAGTGCTGATGCCATGGATACGAGCTGTGACTGCCTAACCAGCGGTTAAGTTCAGTCCCTGCTGGGAATATGGGGCATCACGGGGAAGGGTCGGACATTATCACCCTGTGCTTCGGATACCTTGCCGGTTCCCTCTTTTCCACCTCATCAATACGAATAATGGTATTCAGTGGAATGTAACTGCGCTTTACACCGTCAAACGCTGCCTTCAGTTTCTCTTCGCCCGGGTCAACCAGTAGCTGACTGCGCTCACCGAAGACAAACTCCTCAACCTCAATGAAACCCCAGAGTTCACTCTGGAAGATCTGTCGGGCGTAGATTTCAAACACTTCGCCCTGATTTTGAAAAATCACACGGAAAATGGGGGTTTTCGCCATTAGGTTCTAGTACCACGTTAATTCTGCCCAGGCGTGTTACGGCTTGAGCTGACCATAGGATTTCAGGGTGCAGATCATAACACAAAGCCTGACCGCAATGGTTTGCTTAAATGCACTGGAATGTACAAATCTGACCGGATCGATTATTCGTCATCCCACGCCCGCACTCTGCAATGACCACAATACAATCTATGTAATCACGGTTTAACCGGGCTCATCCTTGACTATCCTCCATGGTGCAGGGTAGCTATAATGCCCGGTTTATGAACAACAGGCTTGGCCTCGCTGCAGGTTTGAGCCCTCCAGGAGGCTGTTTGGGAATAGCGCCCGCAGGGTGGACTACCCCTACACAGCCTCCCGGCACAAGCCAGTAAAGTGTGAAATGAGCAAAAAACTGTATATCAAAACCCATGGTTGCCAGATGAACGAGTACGATTCCGCCCGTATGGCTGATCTGCTCGGCGAGACTCATACCCTGGAGCTGACGGACAATCCGGAAGAGGCGGATGTCCTGCTGGTAAACACCTGCTCCGTGCGGGAAAAAGCCCAGGAAAAGCTGTTCCACCAGCTGGGTCGCTGGCGAAAACTGAAAGAGAAAAACCCGGACCTGATCATCGGCGTTGGCGGTTGCGTTGCCAGCCAGGAAGGTGATGAGATCCGTAAACGGGCACCTCAGGTTGATGTGGTGTTTGGCCCGCAAACCCTGCACCGTTTGCCGGAAATGATTGATGCCAGCAAGGCCAACCATATTCCCGTGGTGGATGTTACCTTCCCGGAAATTGAAAAGTTTGACCGTTTGCCGGAACCCAGTGTGGATGGTCCAACGGCGTTTGTCTCCATTATGGAAGGCTGTGACAAGTACTGCACTTACTGCATCGTTCCTTATACCCGTGGTGCGGAAATCAGCCGTCCCATGGATGACGTTATTGCTGAATGTTATGGCCTGGCGGAAAAAGGCGTTCGGGAAATCAACCTGCTGGGGCAGAACGTCAACGCCTATCGCGGTGAGAAACACGATGGCACCGTCTGTGACCTGGCGGAATTGATCACGGTGGTGGCTGCCATTGACGGGATTGACCGTATCCGCTTTACCACCTCTCACCCTCTGGAGTTTTCCGACAGCCTGGTCAATGTCTACGCCGAAGTGCCCGAGCTGGTCAGCCATCTGCACCTGCCGGTACAGAGTGGCTCTGACCGGGTCCTGCAACTGATGAAACGGGAGCACACTGCTGCAGACTACCTGAAGAAAATACGACAGCTGCTTTCTATCCGCCCTGACCTGAAGCTCTCCTCAGACTTTATTGTCGGCTTCCCGGGTGAAACCGATCAGGACTTTGCAGACACCATGAACCTGATTGCGGAAGTGGGCTTTGATGCCTCGTTCAGTTTTATCTTCAGCAAGCGCCCCGGTACTCCCGCCGCCGATATGGAAGACAATGTTCCCGAGGAAGTGAAGAAACAGCGCCTGCAGATTTTGCAGAACCGCATTAATCAGCAGGTTATTCAGATCAGCCGTCGTCTGGTTGGCAGCACCCGGAAGATTCTGGTGACCGGTTACTCCAGGAAAGATCCGGGGCAATTATCAGGGCGTACCGAGTGCAACCGGGTAGTGAATTTCCAGTGTGCTGACCCTCGCCTGATTGGCCACTTTGCGGATGTCGAGATTGTTGAAGCGTTGCCGCACTCTCTGCGTGGTACGCTGATCAGTTCCGAGCTGGACAGCGTAGCCTGAGAAAAAGAGGCGTAATGCCTCTCTTTTCTGACTGGCTTACATTCAGAGACCATCGTAATATCTTACCTGAATCCACTTGCAGTAAAGGCTAAATACTGACTTTGAATACCAAAACACAAGGACAGGACTCTTCCGGAAGTAACAACGCCTCTGGCCATAATGCCACTGATCAAAACGTCTGCCGCTTCTCTCTTGAGCCTGATGAGCCACAGAGGTTCGCCGAACTCTGTGGGCAATTCAACCAGCACCTGAAACAGATCGAAGAACGTCTCGGTGTCACCATCCGTCATCGTGGTAATGTCTTTGCTATCCAGGGTGACAATGGCCGTGCGGAGGTAGCAGGCGAAGTCGTCAAGCGACTGTTCAGAGAAACCGGTAAGGACGACCCCCTCAGCCCTAACACGGTTCACCTGTTCCTGCAGGAATCGGCCATTGAGTGGATACACGAAGAACCCACAGACAAGCTGATCTCTCTGCGTACCCGCAAAGGCCTGATTACGCCCCGGGGGCCTAACCAGCAAAGTTATGTAAAGTCGATTCTGCAGCACGACATCAATTTCGGTATCGGCCCTGCGGGTACCGGGAAAACCTACCTGGCCGTTGCCGCTGCGGTACAGGCCCTGGAAGAAGAACAGATCCGTCGCATTCTGCTGGTGCGTCCTGCGGTGGAAGCGGGGGAAAAACTGGGCTTTCTGCCTGGCGACCTGTCCCAGAAAATCGATCCTTATCTCAGGCCTCTCTACGATGCCCTGTATGAAATGCTCGGTTTTGAGCGGGTTGACCGACTGATAGAGAAAAATGTGATTGAAGTTGCCCCGCTGGCCTACATGCGGGGTCGGACACTCAATAATTCCTTTATTATTCTCGATGAGTCCCAGAATACCACTCAGGAGCAGATGAAGATGTTCCTGACCCGTATCGGCTTTGGCTCTACCGCCGTGATTACCGGTGATATCACCCAGGTTGACCTGCCCCGGGGGACACGCTCCGGTCTGGCCAGTGCCATTGAAGTCCTTAAAGGGGTCGACGGTATCGGCTTTACCTGGTTTAACGCCAAGGATGTGGTACGCCATCCCCTGGTACAACGGATCGTGCAGGCCTATGACCGTTTCGACAAACTGACCCAGGAGCAGTCAACAGGAAAGCATTCCCGACCGGGTAAGCAACCTTCTGCTCACCACTCTGCACGCTCTTTACCCGCTGAGGGCCCTTTACCAGCTGAGGGCTCTTTACCCGCTGAGGGCTCTTCATCACCCAGAGGCGCACAATAATGGCCTCGGTTCATATCGATGTGATGATTAACAGCCGCAGCACACAGCTTCCCGAACAGAGTAAGCTGGAAAAGTGGGCCGCAGCTGCCGTTGGCCAACACCGTCAGGAAGCTGAAATCAGCCTCCTGATCGTCGATGAAGAGGAAGGTGCCGAGCTGAACCGGCAATGGCGGGGCAAGGAAGGGCCAACCAATGTACTGTCCTTTCCTTCCGATCTGCCTGCCGAACTGGAGTTGCCATTACTGGGGGATTTGATTATCTGTGTCCCTGTTGTTGAGCAGGAAGCTATTGAACAGAAAAAAAGTCTCAATTCCCACTGGGCTCATATGATGGTTCATGGCACACTGCACTTGCTTGGCTACGATCACATTGACGATCAGGAAGCCGAAGAAATGGAGACTCTGGAGACGGAAATTCTCGGTCAGCTCGGCTATCCTGATCCCTATCAGGACAGAGAGTCATCCTGACTGGCTTTGGATCACGTTTAACACATTCATCAGTAAACCGCCCACCGGGAGGTGGGCATAGCCGTGAAGACAGAGGGCAATGAGCGACGACCATTCGACGGAAGATCATCCGTCACCATCATGGATGGACAAACTGACCAGCATATTTCACCAGGACCCCAAAGACCGCAACGCACTGCTGGGCATACTGCGAGATGCCGGAAGCCGGGGCATGCTGGATGATGAAGCGCTGAGCATCATCGAAGGCGCTGTTCAGGTCGCGGACATGCAGGTTCGTGAAATCATGATCCCCCGCTCCCAGATGGTCTGTGTGGATGAAGACCAGAACCCGGAAGAGTTCCTGCCCCAGGTTATTGAGTCAGCCCACTCCCGCTTCCCAGTTATCGGCGATACCAAAGATGAAGTGATCGGTATTCTGCTGGCCAAGGATCTACTGCCGTTGATTCTTAACACCGGGGGCAAATTCAATATCAAGAACCATTTACGACCAGCGACTTTTATCCCGGAAAGCAAACGCCTGAATGTTTTGCTCAGGGAGTTTCGCACCAACCGTAACCACATGGCTATCGTTATTGATGAATTTGGTGGCGTTGCCGGACTGGTCACCATTGAGGATGTGCTTGAGCAGATTGTTGGCGATATCGAGGATGAAACCGATGTTGATGAAGATACCTTTATCAAACCGGCGGATGACCTTGAACACGCGTTTATTGTCAAAGCGCTGACGCCCATTGAAGACTTTAACGAGCAGTTTGCCACCAAGTTCCCGGATGATGAGTTTGATACCATTGGTGGTATCGTCATGCAGGAGTTTGGCCACATGCCAACCCGTAATGAATCGGTGGAAATTTCCGGCTTCCGCTTTGATGTACTGAACGCCGATGGTCGTCGGATTCGACTGTTGCGGGTAACCCCCTGCTGATGCCTGCTGCGACGTCCCGTTCATCTCTTCAGGTTGCGCGCTACCTGCTCTCGCTGGCCGCAGGTGCGGCCATGCCCCTGGGCTTCAGCCCTTTTGACTTCTGGCCAGTTCCCATGCTGGCTGTTGGCATTATCTTTCTTTTGACCCGAACATTACCCGTCAAGACCGCAACAATGTGCGGTTTTCTTTTTGGCGTCGGGATGTTTGGGGCCGGTACATCGTGGATATACGTCAGTATCCATGAATTTGGGGCCGCTTCCCCGATACTGGCCGGACTGCTGACCGGGCTTTTTGTCCTGGGCATTTCCGCCCTGATGATCATGCCGGTCTTCCTGCTTTACAGCTGGCTTAATCAACGAAAAGCCGGGCCACTACCGCCCTGGCAGCAGGCACTGATGTTTTCAGGGCTCTGGGTGCTGTTTGAGTGGGTGCGCAGCTGGTTGCTGACTGGCTTTCCGTGGCTGTTATCGGGCTATGCACTTCTGGACACGCCCTTTGCTGCGCTGGCTCCCGTTATCGGAACCTATGGCTTAAGCCTGCTGCTGGTAGCCACAGTCTGCCTGTTGTTTGCCCTGATTATTCCGGCTAAACAGCAGAGAACACCCAATATTATTGCTTTCTTCATTGCCCTGGCAGGTTGGGGGCTTTCGTGGCCACTCAACAACATGGCATGGACAGAAAAAAACGGTGATATCTCCTTCAGCGCAGTACAGGGAAATATCCCCCAAAACCTGAAGTGGGACCCTGACTTTATTCACACCACCATCATTAATTACATTGGCCTGAGTGAAGACCAGTGGCAGCAGGAATTGATTATCTGGCCGGAAAATGCCATTCCACTGTTTTATAACCGTGCCCGGGGCTTGATGGCCCAGCTGGACAGACTGGCCCGTCAGAATAACAGTACATTAATTCTTGGTATGCCAGTGGATGATAATGCTGGCAGCGAAACCCGTTACTTCAACAGTATTCTGTCTCTGGGAGAAGGCTATTTAGCCGCAGACGGCCCCGGCCGCTACGACAAGCAGAAGCTGGTACCATTTGGTGAGTACGTTCCCATGGAGTCCCTGCTGCGCGGGCTGATTGATTTCTTTAACCTGCCCATGTCGGAATTCTCCCGTGGAGACTCAGAACAGACCTTACTCAAGGCGGGCGAGGCAACCATTGCCCCTTATATCTGTTATGAGGTGGTTTACCCGGACTTTGTCGCACAAATGGCGCAAGAGAGTGGGCTGCTGATTACCATCAGCAACGATACCTGGTTTGGCAAATCCATTGGCCCTGTCCAGCATTTCCAGATTGCCCGGATGCGAGCGCTGGAAACCGGACGCTTTATGATCCGGGCCACTAATGATGGCATTACCGCCCTGATTGACGAAAAGGGAGGTGTGGTAAAAACGATTCCGCGCTTTACCCATGGTGTTTTGTCAGCAACCGCAGAGGTTCGGACAGGGCAGACGCCGTTTATGGTCTACGGCTCCTGGCCAGTGTTATTACTTGGCTTTCTGATGGTTATACTACCGCTGTATTTTAATATTCGGACAAGACGTCAATAAAGTGAAGCAGTATTTCAGTAAACCGAAAGATTTTTAAAACTGCCTCTTAATACCCCCCTGAAAAGCACAAGGTGTTATCTCAACTGACTAAACGGTTAGTGATTTGTATGGACGCAAATTGCTAATTTAACACCGTTTACAATTAACTCAGCATTAATGAACGGAAAACCTTGAGTATACATCAGGCCAAGCTGGAAACTGGCCTCTAATGGTTTTCCATAAGATAGCTTAAGGAGAAGACATGAAAACATTATTATTACTAATCAGTATAATCACAGCCAATACCTCTATGGCCTCAGTCCTTATTACCGACTGGTATCGCATAAATGGTTCGGGAGCAGAAGTTTGTTTTAGAATATTCCCTTCTTCAGGTCAGCCTGAACTTGTCAGAGTGACCGTAGATAAGGGACATAGCAAAGAATCCCATTATTTAACCTGGGTAACGTCTGATGAAAAATATTGCAAGGTGGTTGCAACGAGCAAAGGTAGGGTTGAAGTTCAACAACACAATACTGGCGAGTCAGATTCGAAATATTTTAATCTTTTTCATTAACAATAATTTTGAAACCGGTCCTATGGCCGGTTCTACTGACTGGTTTTTTCTGTTTATTTTAATTTCTGAAGATAAAAAAATAATGGTAAAACCCTGACCTAAGGAGCCATGGTCTTCCCAAGGGTGACGTCTCTGGTTAAATCCACCTCCTGCTCAAATCGTTCAAACGCAGCAATAAGTCCAGACACTATCGTTTCCAGCCTACTCTGTCTTTCAGCTTCTTCCAGCCCGGATAACCCCAGATATTCCACAACATAACCCATTATCTGATCAATCATCCGCTCATCAGGCTTGAGATGATCCAATGGCGATTTACCCTGGTTGTCCAGATTTTCCAAACTCGGCCAGGCTCCTTCTGCTAACAATAATGCAAATACTTTAACCCTCTCGGGATGTTCACTTCTGCCTGCGTGATGAAGTGGCCTTACACCCGCATTGGTCGGATGATTGATGGCGATTTGATAGTCAGGGTCAGCCCTGAACATATCACAGTACCACCGCACCACCTCCTCCCTGCCACCGGCTGCCAGATTAAACCGGTTATTACCTGTATTATTGGCAGCCTGCCCCTTTAAATCCCCCGGAGTTAATATTGCCTTGATGGATCGAAACAGTTGGTAATATTCCGTCCGCAGCGCTTCGGGAGCACTGTTTAACAGAAAAACCAGTATTTGATCCGGGCAATCCCTGTTTATTGCCGGACCCACTTTACCAGCAACTTCATAGGCCATTTCATCGACTGATCTGGCCCCATTGGGTTCATTAAACAGTGATACAATCCGCTCACGGGAAACTGAATGACAAATCACCTGAAATGCCTGAGAGTCTGCCGCTGCACATGCCCAGTGAAGAGGGTTCATACCAAGAGGGCAATCAACCTCCCTGCCAATACGTAATGCTTCAACAGCCATAGAAGCCAGAGGTTTTGCCTTTTCAGCAAAATCAGATACGTGTCGGCACCTGGAAAAATCAAGCACCTTCTGCTCCATAGTTGAAGCAGTTCCACCACTGGCAATCGCCTCACCAGACACATGTCTGTACGGATCAACAGGCTGAGTTCCGGGGGCATCCATCAAAATATCCTCTCGACACTAAGTAGTTTGATCTTTTGATTAGCAATCCAGCAAAAAGTTTCGTCCAATATTCCTTATACAAAAATGGAACCGGAAAATCACCGCAAGCTCAAACGGTGATATGTAAAGTCCTGGTGTGCAGGGTGTCTTTTGAAAGCAATAGCATCCACTCATTCCCCCCGAAGCCTGCCTAGTGTCAACAACAAACCGGTTCAAATGGGATTCCTGACCGCGCCGGATGCGGTGGATTATGAGCGGGGTGGCTGATTGTTGGAAAACACTATTTGGTATTCTCAGCTGCGATAGATCAGCCAGTACCATAAATACCCGGCGTACTCTCTGAAAGCACGTTCACTGTCGCTCAAATGACGGGCACTGGGCAACCATCGACGGATACGGAAATCTTTTGAGGCATTGGCCAGCATACCCGGTGCCGGAATCACCTGAAAACCCGCTCGTGCAAAGCTGAGAACGGCCCTTGGCATGTGCCAGCCATGGGTCACCAGTAAAACCGACTGAATATCCTCAGGCAGCATTGCACGGGCATACACTGCATTTTCCCAGGTTGTAGTACTTTGATCCTCCAACCACCGTGTTTCCACTGCAAAATCCTGTTTAAGACTTTCTGCCATGATGGCGGCTTCCGGTCGGAAACCGCCACCACTGACCATCACCGGCAGCTCAGTCTGACGGCTCAGCCATGCGCCATAACGGAGTCGCTCCAGGGTAAACATGGAAGGGCGAAAGCCTGACATCTCGGGGCTAATACGAGGTAAACCACCACCAAGAATCACCACTGCCTGAGGTTCTACAGGGTGGGTTTGCCCCGGCGTAAAGACCGGGTAGCGCTCAAGGCTGCGAATAAGCAGCGATGCGACCGGCTGGGTTGAGAGCAGATAAAGAATGACCAGTACCAGCCAGGCAATCCATGACTTAAAAATCAGTCCCATTATGATCAGCCAAATCAGCAACATGAAAAAAAAGAGTCCACTTGTTTTTCTAAACGACCCCACATGCCATCCGGAAAGGGAAAACTTTAGTGACGACACGGTATTGTGACACGCTCATTGAAAATCGGACAATCCCAACCTGTTTGATCAACTATCCTGAACAGTCCCATAGTTTTAACGATAAGGTTTACGCTGTGCAAGGACCGTTTGAGCATCTTGTTCTGGAAATGGCTGTCATCTTTGGTGGCGCATCGTTACTGGGCACCCTGTTTGTCTGGCTGAAACAACCCATTATTCTCGCTTATATAGGCCTTGGCATGCTGATTGGTCCCCAGGGTCTGAATGTGGTCATGGATGATGGACATATTGAAGCAATCTCCACCATGGGGATTATTCTGTTAATGTTTCTGCTGGGGTTACACCTGCACCCCAGAAACCTGCTGAAACAGTTAAAACAAACGGCGCTGGTAACCTTTCTCTGCCTGAGCGCTGTTGGTGCCATGATCTGTGCCACTCTTGCCCTGCTCTTTGGTTTTCCATTAACAGAAGCGTTGATCGCTGGCCTGTCTCTGGCCTTTTCCAGCACTGTACTCAGTTTAAAGCTGATCCCTACCACAACACTGCACCATAAGAGAACCGGTGAAGTGATGATCAGTATCCTGCTGTTTGAAGATATTCTGGCCATTCTGACCATTCTGATTCTTTACAGCAGCAATGGTGGGGCCCATATCGAAGCGCTATTACTGCCGTTGAAAACCTGTGCATTTGCCCTGGGGGCCTGGTGTTTTGTCCGCTACGTCCTGCTACCGCTAATGGGGCGTTTCGACATTATCTCTGAGTATATTTTTCTGGTGTCTCTGGGCTGGTGCCTGACAGCGGCGCAACTGGCGGAGTCTTTTGGTCTGTCCCATGAGATTGGGGCTTTTATTGCCGGAGTCAGTATTGCTACATCGCCAATCTCACTGATTATTGCCGAGGGTTTGAAACCGTTGAGGGAGTTCTTTCTGATTCTGTTTTTCTTTTCGGTTGGAGCCCAGTTTGAACCGATGCTGAAAAGCCATCTGCTGTTGGCTATTGTATTGACGTCAGTGATCGTATTAATGGCCAAGCCCATACTGTTTAAATATCTGCTGAAGCATCTGGCAGGCGAACGACACGATAATGCGGCAGAAATGGGGTTACGCTTGGGGCAGAGCAGTGAATTCTCACTACTCCTGGCCTATGGTGCCATGACGGCAGGAAGAATCCAGCAGGAGACCGCATTACTGATCGAAGGGGCGGCAATTCTAACCTTTATAGTTTCTACGTACCTGGTGGTATTCAGACTGCCAACACCGATATCACCCAACAATGAGTTAAGAAGTGATTGATACTCTGCTGAGTTATTAATGCCACAGAGTCACTGAGGATTCGATTCAACCACATAATAGATTATGCCTTCATGTTCAATCCACTGGGAGTTCGGAGGCAATTCATCTGGATGATTAGCTATTTGAATCTCACTGAGCGAACCATTAGCGGGGTTTATCTGGTCTCTGATGTGTTGCTCAACAGCCGGATGCTCCCTGATATGTTGATCAACCTCTGACAGCAGGGCTTTCTGGTTACAATTGCTAAAGGGGCAGAGAACAATCAGATTATCCAGAAACGTCCTAGTCTCTATACTGTAGCTGGTTAATGTTTTGCCGGTAACGATAATACCATCGCAATTATGCTCTCCTGTTGCTAATGAATCGTTGTTATCTATGCAAGGTTGGCAGATCGTATGATGACAGCCATCAATTTTCCTGCCGTTGTAGGTGATATTTCTGCATTGAATGCATTCCAGGCTACTCAGTGCGGATATCTGCGATGAATCATTGCTAAAGGCAACATCTACCTGTCGACCTGAGGGTGTGATCACTGAAAAGGACTGTAAAACGCCAGGCATAATCTGAGTTCCTCTAGATCCTCTGAAACAACAACCGGTTATATTTTCTGGTACTAAGACGGCTTTGACCATTACCAGCGCTGTTTAGTTCCAGCCCTCAGGACAGTTCCTTACATGAGCCCCCACAGCAACACTGCCAGTATCTGCGGCGACAAAATTCTCAAACACATCACCAGCGGATAAACCGTTGCGTAGGACAGTGCCGCTGCTCCAGACTTTTCATGCAGACTGTTGGCAAAGGCCAGCGCAGGTGGGTCCGTCATGGAACCTGCCAGCAGGCCACAGAGGCTCAAATAGTTAAGCCCACCAAACATACGGCTGGTAATACCGATCACCAGCAACGGCACCAGGGTGATCACTGCGCCGTAGAGCATCCATTGCACACCATCCCCATGCACCAGGATATCCACAAAGTTTTCCCCGGACTTTAAACCAACCACGGCCAGAAACAGAACAATACCAATCTCCCGCAACGCCAGGTTGGCACTGGGCGGCATAAACCAATATAAACGACCAATACTGCCTATTCGACCAAGAATCAACGCCACCAGCAGAGGTCCACCGGCCAGCCCCAGCTTGAGCGCCGCAGGCAGGCCCGGGATAGTCAGTGGCACAGAGCCCAGCAGAATCCCCAGACCAATACCAATAAACACCGGCATCATCTGAACCTGTTGCAGCTTCTGCTGGGCATTGCCCACCTGATTGGCCACCGCATCAATCGACTCAGGGCGACCAACCAGGTTGAGAATATCACCAAACTGCAACGTCGCGTCCCGGTTGGGCACCAGCTCCACACCAGAACGGTTCAGGCGAGAAACCACCACGTCATAACGCTGCTTGAATTTCAGGTCGATCAGCTTTTTACCCAGCACCTTCTCATTGGTTACCACCACCCGGGAAGTTCTGAGCTCCGTCCCCTTGGTGGTCAGGGACGCGTCCACCTCTTCGCCGAGAATAAGGCGGGCATTCTGCAATTTCTGCCGACTGCCAACCAGATGGAGAATATCACCCAACGCCACTGTCGTATTGCCCCTGGGGACAATCAGTTCTTCCCCACGCTTCAGTCGGGAACAGACCAGCTCACCGTCATTCAGCCCCGGAACATCCTGAAGCGCCAGACCATCAATATTCGGGTTTCGAATGGCCACATTGATGGTATACAGACTTTCCTTTCCGGTACCGGACACTTTCTCAAAGGCTTCCGCTTCCTCGTTAACGTCTATTTTGAACAGTCGCCGGATAAACCACATGCTCAGCAGAATGCCACAAATACCGAACGGATAAGCCACCGCATAAGCAGAACCTGGCAGTGCCAGCATGTTCTCTGGCGTCCCCAGCTCGGCCAGAATGCCGGTACCCGCCGCCAGAGAAGGCGTATTCGTCACAGCGCCCGAATAAACCCCCAGGACAACGGGCAGGGGAACATCAAACATCAGATGAAGCACGGTGGCCACCACCCCGCCCAGCAGTACCAGCCCTGCGGCAAAGGCATTCAGTTTCAGACCGCTGCTTTTCAGCGATGAAAAGAAACCCGGCCCCACCTGAATCCCGATGGTGTAAACAAACAGAATCAGGCCAAACTCCTTGATGTACTCCAGTGTGTGGCTGTCCAGATGGATATCCATCTGATAGACAAAGTGCCCCACCAGAATACCCCCGAACAGCACGCCACCTATGCCCATACCGACGCCACGGATGCGCCAGTTACCTATCCACAGGCCCAGCACGGCCACCAGCGACAGGATCGATATGGATATCGCGATATCGCTCATTATGTTTTCCAGAAAGTGAGAATGAATGATGAAGATTAAAAAAGGATCGCCACCTTACCAAACACTGACAGTCAGGCCGGATGATATAGATCAATACGAGACAATCTGTGTGGATAAATCATCAGGAAAAGTGCAGTTGCGCAGGCAGTGTTGTATCCTTGCGGGTTATTAGTTTCCCTGACTCTTTGATTGGTTTTCCACAAAGCTTTCCTCACCGGACTGCTTTCAGGAAAGCATCAAAGCGATCCTTTACATTAAGCCCGTTGAGCGATGATGGAAGAGCATTACCAACCGCATCAGATTGAGAGCGAAGCCCAGAAATTCTGGGAAGACAATGACAGCTTTGCTGTCACCGAAGGCACTTCACAAGAGAAGGGCAAAGAAAAGTACTACTGCCTCTCCATGTTCCCCTACCCCAGTGGCCGACTGCACATGGGGCACGTTCGTAACTACACCATTGGTGATGTGATTTCACGCTACCAGCGTATGCGCGGCAAGAATGTCCTGCAACCGATGGGCTGGGATGCCTTTGGCCTGCCTGCCGAAAATGCCGCCATCAAAAACAAGACGGCACCAGCCCCCTGGACCTACGAAAACATTGATTACATGAAAGGCCAGCTCAAGCGCCTGGGCTTCGGCTATGACTGGAACCGTGAGCTGGCAACCTGTAAGCCGGATTACTACAAATGGGAGCAGTGGTTCTTTACCCAGCTCTACGAAAAAGGCCTGGTATACAAAAAAATGGCCACCGTTAACTGGTGTCCAAACGACGCCACCGTACTGGCTAACGAGCAGGTTGAAGATGGTCGCTGCTGGCGTTGTGATACGGTCGTTGAACGTAAAGAACTGCCTCAGTGGTTTGTCAGAATCACCGCCTACGCCGATGAACTGCTGGCCGACCTCGATAAACTCGAGCACTGGCCAGAACAGGTCAAGGCCATGCAGCGCAACTGGATTGGCCGCTCCGAAGGCGTACAGATGACCTTCAAGGTTGCCAATGGGCCTGAAGGTGCCCCAGAGGAGTTCAAGGTTTACACCACCCGACCAGATACCCTGATGGGCGTGACCTACGTGGGCATTGCCTCAGAGCACCCATTGGCCAAAGCGGCAGCGGCCAATAACCCTGCCCTTGCCACCTTCATCCATGACTGCAAATCCAATGCCGTGACTGAAGCCGAAATGGCCACCATGGAAAAGGTCGGTGTCGATACCGGCATCCGGGCCATTCACCCAGTCACGGGGCGTGAATTACCCGTATGGGCGGCCAACTTTGTACTGATGGATTACGGTACCGGTGCAGTGATGGCCGTTCCCGGCCATGACCAGCGGGACTACGAGTTTGCCACCCGTTTTGGTCTGCCCATCGAACAGGTTATCGAGCCTGCCAATGGCGAAGCCATTGACCTTGGCGCAGCGGCTTTTACGGACAAGGGTAAGCTGGTGAACTCCGGTGAGTTTGACGGCCTGAGCTCAGAAGAGGCGTTCAATGCCATCGCCGACCGCCTGATTGCAGAAGGCAAAGGTGAGCGTCAGGTGAACTATCGCCTGCGCGACTGGGGTGTCAGCCGTCAGCGTTACTGGGGGGCACCAATTCCGATGCGCTACCTGGAAGACGGTACTGAGGTTCCTGTTCCTCTGGAAGATCTGCCGGTGCTGCTGCCAGAAGACGTGGAAATGGACGGGGTTCAGTCACCCATCAAAGCCGATCCCGAGTGGGCAAAAACCACCCACAACGGCCAGCCTGCCACCCGTGAGACTGATACCTTTGATACCTTCATGGAGTCCAGCTGGTACTACGCCCGCTACTGCTCGCCACAGTCTGATGACCAGATGCTGAACCCTGAGCAGGCCAACTACTGGCTGCCGGTGGATCAGTACATTGGTGGTATTGAACATGCAGTGATGCACCTGCTCTACTCCCGTTTCTATCACAAGCTGCTGCGTGATGCCGGCCTGGTCGACAGCGATGAGCCGTTCAAGCGCCTGCTCTGTCAGGGCATGGTACTGGCTGACACCTTCTACAAGCTTGATGAAAAAGGCGTCAAACAGTGGCTTGCCCCGACCGATGTCGACAGCGAGTTTGACGACAAAGGACGTCTGGTTAAGGCTACCCTGAAAGCGACAGGTGAAGTGGTTGAACATGCGGGCATGAGCAAGATGTCCAAATCGAAAAACAACGGTATCGACCCGCAGGACCTGATTGATCAGTACGGTGCCGACACGATCCGTCTATACACCATGTTCGCTGCGCCACCGGAGCAAACCCTGGAGTGGTCTGAAAGCGCTGTAGAAGGTGCCAACCGTTTCCTGCGTCGCTTCTGGAAGCAGGCCGCAGAGCATATTGCCGGTGGTGCTGTGGCCGCTCTTGATCTGAACGCCCTGACCAAAGAGCAAAAGGATCTGCGCCGTAAAGTGCATGAAACCATCAATAAGGTTTCTGATGACTGTGAGCGCCGCCTGACCTTCAATACCGCCATTGCCGCGATCATGGAGTTGAATAACGCCATCGCCAAGTTCCAGGTGAGCCATGCACAAAGTCAGGGCCGCGCCGTCATGCGCGAAGCCATTGAGGCTACCACGCTGATGCTGGCACCGATCGCACCTCATGCCATGCACAGTATCTGGCAGGCTCTGGGTCACTCTGAGCCGGTACTGGATGCTTCATGGCCGGTAGCTGACGAGGAAGCGCTGAAGAAAGAGGCCATCACCCTGGTGGTTCAGGTCAATGGTAAGGTGCGGGCAAAACTGGAAGTACCGGCAGGCCTCGATAAAGACGCCATTGAGAAGCTGGCCCTGGAGCATGAAAACGTCAGCAAGTTTACCGATGGCCTGACAGTCCGCAAGGTGATTGTGGTTCCCGGTAAACTGGTGAATATTGTTGCCAATTAATCGCAAGCTGATGACTACCCTACCGGTGCCAAGCTACTAATACTGATCTCAAGGTCTATCCCATACCCGCCCCGTTAGAAACGGGATGGGTATCAGGAAGGGGTTTTGTGATTATTAAGCAGATAACCAAATGAAATCCTGTTTTTTTGACTAAGTTGACAGACACTCTGGGCCTTACAAAGTATCTGTCCACTTAGCCAGAAATATACGATTCCATTTGCCCAACTACTTATCGACAGTTACTTTTAAGGCAAGCACGCGTTTTTCTGCAATGGCTACATCACCAACCAGAAACGCATTATTAGTGCGAAAAATCAAATCAGGGTCATCTTTGAACAGGATGGCGCTATTTTCGACACTAACATCATAAGACTCAATGGTTCCTTCTACAGGAATTGGATCTGAGCCTGTTTCACTTTTACACGCGGTGTTGATGTCTCCACCACTATATCCACATCCAGCATCCGTAATTTTTTTGTTCATCGTTACCATCATATTGATGGTGGGCTTGCAAGATGAGCTTTCATCGTGAAAGTGGTACCAGCCATGCTCCGTTTTATCCGATGTTACTTGCGCAGTTACAGGGTAACGTAGAATTTCGGCTGTCGGAATATTTATGGTGTGGCCACCCAATTGCAACTCAAAAGCCATTCTTTTAATCGCACTGAATAACAAATTGATAACTGCATCCGAGTTAACATATTTTCTGAGTTCAGGTTCAATAGCTTCTCTGTTCATAAGTTCGCAGCGGTCATCCAGGAGGAGGCCGGTAATGCCGGGCCCACTATCACCGGTCAGAGGAATGTGAAAAAAAGCAGGACTGTATTCAGGAATAACCAGTGCCGATTTGCAGAATGATTTCGTCGATTCATAAATGGTACGTATCTGATACTTCACAGATCGAAGTTCTGACTCTGGATAGCCTTTGATAACGCTATTGAAATCAGGATTTGTTTCATCATCAATAACTTTATTGGCAGCCTTGAGTTCAAATTCCGGAATGACATCATATAATTTGACGAGTCGGCCACGAAATGTGCATTGCGAGTTTTTTCCTTCTGCCTGCTTATCTTCAGTTTGATCCTGAGACTTCACGGCGTTGGAAACCAGATCCCGATTCTTAAAATTCGATGCGAGAGAGTCCATAATTTGATACTAAATACAGTTCGTTGTTTGGAAATACATCCTTTTGACACATCGATCAGGAGATAGTTCAGTTTCTGATTAAATCTTCAACATGATCTGGTAAAAAAATTTAGCTCTTGATTACATGAAATTTGAGATAATTAATCCATTATTTTCTTGCCTTATTGAGCAGCGGTAAGATCGGTGTACTTTTGGCCTGAATGGACAGACAATTGCCTTTATTCATCATCATCAAAGGGCTCAAAAGGCTCCTCATCAAATAGAAAAGACGCCCCCGTACCTTCCCTCTCTTTTCTTCCTCTTCTTTAAGTTCTTTCCTGCTTTTCCTTCTTTTATCGAGCCGATTGCCAGGATTTGTATTTGGCAAAATAATGGGAGGCAGCTGCTTTGGGCCACTTTCCACAGCCAGAGGTGGTTGTGCTGCGATATTGGCCAACCCCATTGAAGCAAGCAACTGGTTTAACGAACCCATTGCCTGAGCGGAACTGATGGCCGTTGCACTATTATTGACGCTGGTATTGGCACTGGTATTAATAGCGACCTTGTTACCTGACTCAGGGCGAACAGCTTCATTTGCACTTTTGTTCCCCGGGGAAACAGGCCCTTCCCCGTTTTTCAGCCTGTTCTCGCCATGCCCATTATTCACCCCGGACTTTGCTGGTGCAGATAATCCATCATGCTCCACTCCAGTGCCAAGCCCATTAACTACCCCTGGCTTAAATACATCCGGATGGTATTGCCGATTAACAAGAGCAAGTCCTTTTTCAGGGGCAATTTCAGCGTTAGTGGAGTACTGATTAAAAAGAGAGTCAACTTCTTGCAATAAAGCAGAGTCTGTCAGTGAGTTAGCATCTTTTAAAGCCTGCGACAGCTTCTCCGCCAATCTGGATAACTCCATCGCTTTTTGAATATCTTCCGGACGCCCCTGCAACATGAGACTGTTAATAAGGTTACCTAACAGTTCACTGATTGAATGTTGTTGAGACAAGGGCACCCTGCCCCCCTGGGACGCTGCGTGATCCTCAGGCTCCCCCTGTCCGGCATCAATGATCTGAGCACTGCCACCCGTTAACAGGGCAATCAGTTGTGCTACTTTTGCTATCACCTCAATGATACTTTGCGCTGACGGACTTTCTGTCAGGTCAGGTCCACAGACCACAACATGCAGTGCAGGTGGTGTGGTAAAGAGAGAGGCAATCGACCTATCAGGTAAGGCCGTCCATATCCTGTTACCTGAGGCCGCATTGCTGATAAAAGCTGGCGGTGAAACCGCTACTGGCATTAAAGGCAGCGCTGTAAGCGAAGATGGTGTCTGCGGGCACTGGCTTGTAATATTCCTCCCAATGACCTCTCTTAACTCACTTCCTAATGGCTTGGCAAAAAGCCTGTTTTGAACAGTCCGCAGCTCCCAACGCTCCACCAGCCGCACCTGCCTGGAGTTACCCATAGCATCGGTAACATACAGATTCTTTTCTTTGGTCAGTTCAGTACAGCTGACATTGGCTGTTTGGCCGGAATTGGGCAAATCCGGCGGCATGGATGCCGCCGGTTGCGTGGGTACCGCTAATTGCATGGATACAGCTTCTGCCATGGGGCCACCTGCTTAGTCCGAAGCAGAGAATGCACTCTGCCATCATATTGAGATAATTATTATTTTTCCCTATAAATAGTAAGACACTGAAAATCCGGATAAGTTCCGGCATGGTGGGACGGCCAGCCTCCCGGAACCTGGCAACAATCAGCAGGAAATCCCCCCCCGCAAGTAAGTAGTTATCCAAATGGAATCGTATATTTCTGGCTAAGTGGGCAGTTACTATGCAAGGCACAACGTAGGGAGCATAGTCGTAGCTATGTGACCGTAGTTGTAACGCCGCAGAGTGACTGCCCACTTAGTCAGAAAATACGATTTCATTTGGTTAACTACTTATCATTTAACCAAGGGTAAAGAGTGGGTTAAACGCACCACGCACGCGCTGTTCATTGATAAAAAATGTAGTCAGGCAGTCATTAAGTTCCTGACTCTTGGCAAAACCCGCGAAGAACCTAAACTTCCTGATGAAGTGATGGTATTCAAGTTCAGGGAAAAAGTACCTTACCCCAGAAATGAACAAGGAAATCTGACCGCAATGGTCCACAAAAAACTTCGTAAAATACTGATAGAAAAGAAGAAATATTGACATAAATTAAAACAACAACACGCAAGTCAAATAATGACTCCGATTTAATCCACTTGAAGAACCGGACAATGAATAAACCCCACTCTGGAAAATGCCCCTTTATGCACGGTGCGGTAACTGAGAGCGGCAAGTCGAATGTTGACTGGTGGCCAAAAACCCTGAACCTCGACATTCTACATCAGCATGATCAAAAAACTGACCCGATGGAGCCGGAGTTTAACTATCGGGATGCGGTGAAAACTCTCGACTTTGCTGGCCTGAAGCAAGACCTTAAAGATCTGATGACCAACTCCCAGCAGTGGTGGCCTGCCGACTGGGGACACTACGGCGGCCTGATGGTACGTATGTCCTGGCATGCTTCCGGTACTTACCGTATTGCCGATGGCCGTGGCGGTGGCGGTACCGGTAACCAGCGTTTTGCACCACTGAATTCCTGGCCCGATAACGCCAACCTGGACAAAGCCCGTCGTCTATTATGGCCGATCAAGAAAAAGTACGGTAACAAACTGAGCTGGGCTGACCTGCTGGCTTATGCAGGCACTGTCGCTTATGAATCCATGGGGCTGAAGACCTTTGGCTTCGCTTTCGGCCGGGAAGATATCTGGCACCCTGAAAAAGATATCTATTGGGGCTCTGAAAAAGAGTGGCTGAAGCCAAGCACTGAAGAAGGTGGACGCTACTCCGGGATGCGTGACCTGGAAAACCCATTGGCAGCGGTGATGATGGGTCTGATTTACGTCAACCCGGAAGGTGTGGATGGTAATCCTGATCCACTGAAAACCGCCCACGACATGCGCGTCACCTTTTGGCGTATGGCGATGAACGCTGAGGAAACCGTAGCCCTTGCCGCCGGTGGCCATACCGTAGGTAAGTGTCACGGTAACGGTAAGGCAGAACTGCTGGGTGAGGCTCCGGAAGGTGCTGAACTGGAAGATCAGGGCCTTGGCTGGCTCAACAAAACCAGCCGTGGCATTGGCCGCAATACCGTGACTTCCGGTATTGAAGGTGCCTGGACCACCAACCCGACCCAGTGGGATAACGGCTACTTCCACCTGCTGTTCAAATACGACTGGGAACTGAAGAAGAGCCCGGCCGGTGCCTGGCAATATGAGCCCATTAACATTGCCGAAGAAGACAAGCCAGTGGATGTGGAAGACACATCCATCCGCTACAACCCCATCATGACCGATGCGGATATGGCGCTGAAGGTGGATCCGGAATATCGCAAGATCTCCGAACGCTTCCGTGATGACCACGCCTACTTCTCCGATGTGTTGCCCGTGCCTGGTTCAAGCTGACCCACCGGGATATGGGACCACAAACCCGTTACATCGGCCCGGACGCACCACAGGAAGCACTGATCTGGCAAGACCCGGTACCTGCTGGCAAGACCGATTACGATGTGGCTGCGCTCAAGGCCAGAATTGCCGCCAGCGGCCTGAGCAACAGCGATATGATCACTACGGCCTGGGACAGCGCCCGTACGTTCCGTGGCTCCGATAAGCGCGGTGGTGCCAACGGTGCCCGTATCCGTTTCGATTTCCAGAAGGATTGGGAAGGCAACGAACCCAAACGCCTGGACAAAGTACTCTCGGTACTGGAACCGATTGCCGCTGAAACCGGTGCCAGCCTGGCAGACGTGATTGTTCTGGCCGGGAATGTCGCTCTGGAAGCCTCTATCAAGGCCGCTGGCTTTGACGTTAAGGTGCCTTTCGCTGCGGGCCGTGGTGATGCCACGCTGGAGCAGACGGATGTCAAGTCCTTCGAAGTGCTTGAGCCTCTGCACGATGGCTTCCGCAACTGGCTGAAGCGGGATTACGCCGTGGCAGCGGAAGAGATGCTGCTGGACCGTGCTCAATTAATGGGACTCACCGCCCACGAAATGACCGCACTGATCGGCGGTATGCGGGTTCTGGGCACTAACCATGGTGGCAGCAAACACGGGGTCTTCACCGATCGCGAAGGTCAGCTGACCACAGACTTCTTCGTTAACCTGGTGGATATGAACTACACATGGAAACCGACCGCTGATGGTCTCTATGAGATCCGCGATCGCAAGACCGATACCGTGAAGTGGACCGCTACCCGTGTTGACCTGGTATTTGGTTCCAACTCAATTCTGCGAGCTTACGCAGAAGTGTACGCCCAGGATGATAATCAGGAAAAATTCGTTCGTGACTTTGTCGCCGCCTGGACCAAGGTGATGAATGCTGATCGCTTTGACCTGGCTTAATCGCAACACCGGCTAAAACCCGATAAACACGCCGCATTCATTGCGGCGTGTTTGACCCGGATGCCTGGACCATGAGCGTACTGAAAAATATACAGAATGAAGAGCTGGATTATGAATAACCATTCATTCTCCTGGCCATACAAATACTGACCAGGCAATGGCTCTGCTTCATTGATAAGGGATTCTTAAAAAAATATCAACAAAGCACTAGATCAACGCAAGGTGGCAAAGTAAGGGTGAGACAGTGCTTCAGTGGGGGATAACCGGTCCGCAGGGTCCAGTTCCGTTAATGACAAGAATAGGTCAGCAGCTTCCTGACCTTCTTTTTCCAAAAGCTCCTCCCATGTCTGTCTTCTCAATGATTTTATTGCTTTCACAGCCTCATTAAAGGGCATGTCATCACCTACTGGCATTACCGAGTAACCCAGACGCATTTCCGCGAACGTACAACCCAGGGACCAAGAGTCGGCCCTGTCATTCTTCTGATCATCCAGTCTATATAGTTTTTCCGGTGGCTTATACCAGGAGGTTCCACTAAGGACCTGAACACTTCCGCCAAGTGGTTCTGCTAACACGAAATCACAGATTTTTACCTTGCCTTCATCATTAATCAAAATATTTGCAGGCTTTATGTCATGATGCTGATAACCGGCCTGGAATAGCGTACTGACCCCATTAACCACCTGAAAAAAAGCCTCTTTCAGCTCTACACCTTTGAAACGAACACCCTCTTTTAACGACTCACGTAAATCCTTACCTCCGTACTCTAAAAGGGCGTATTTTTTATTTGATCTTCCTCGACTCAGGGCAATGAGGTTGACAATATTCTCTGAGTTCCCGCCTGTTCTTGCGACTGCACGCTGAATTTTTATCAATTGTGCACATTCCAGTCTGCGCTCATCATCATCAGCCACTATTTTAAGGGCAAGGTTCTGACTGGTATACCTGTGAACCATAAGAATCACAACACCAAATTCTCCCGTGCCTAACTTCCTGCTCTTATACAAATCTTTTTGGGGTACGATCGGATAGTTGTACTCTGGATCGATGGTGGCACCTGTAAAAGTAATCGGTGCTGCTGGTTGCAGGTTATCAATCTCAAAGGAGAGCGCGTTTCGTTGCACAAGAGGTGTTGGGGCTTTCCCTGTTAGCGTCTCACCTTTTTTTGGGCTGACGTAAAATTGCCCTGCCACCTTAGCCACAGATTGCCCAGCAAAGTCATCTTTCCTTGGCTTAGGATTTTTTGGTGGATGAGGCTGCAAGGGAGGCCTCATGCCACCTTCAATTTTTCGAGGCATGTCTCTTTGGCTCCAGAATCCAATAAATAAGAACAATATTCTTATTTTTCTTTGTATAAAAAAGCGGCATATCAGTAGCAGGCTTGAATATAAATGTCCTGATTGCCACTGAATTTATGCTGACTTCCATCAGTAAGCGGCCCACAATCGCAATAATTTTCTTTTTTCTGCCTACCGCCGTCATGGTAGAATTACAGGTCGAATTTGGACACTTGAAGCATCATTGCTGGAGCGATCATGACCTACCCCTTTCGTTCAGTGAGCACGCTGACTTTGCTGCTGTTAACCAGCCTGTTAACGGCCTGTGGCTTCCATCTGAGAGGCGCAATGAGTACTGCCAGTGAAGTCAGCCAACTGTCCATCACCGGCAATGATCCTGTCTATATACGCTCCCTCTCCAGAGCCATGGAACGCAGTGGCATCAATATCAGCGAGGTGGCTCCATGGCGCATCAACATCATCCGCGTTGAACGTGACACCGACCAGCAGACCGTTGCCAGTGCCGGCTATTTTGAGCAGAGAATTACCATGCAGGTGGTCTATCAGTTACAAACCGCCTCTGGCCTGCCTCTGGGCGCTCCGGTTCAGTTAACCCGTGAACGCTACATCACCCTGAGCCAGGATGCGCCGAATGCGGCGGAATCCGAACAAGGAGTTATCCTTTCTGAGCTACAGCAGGAGCTGGTTGCCACAACCCTGCGCCGGATTCACAGCCTGTCTGAGGCTGAGCTGTCAGCGGCCGCTGAACAAGCCAGGGCTGCGGCGCAAGCCCAGATGGAAAGCATTGAATCCAACCGGAACCCTCTGCCTTGAAGCTTCGTATTGACCAACTGGGCGCACAGCTTAAGAAACAACTGGTACCTGTCTACATCGTCAGTGGTGATGAACCGCTTCAGGTTGCCCGGTGCTGTGATCAGATCCGCCAATATGCCAGGAACGCAGGGTTTTCCGAGCGCCATGTTTATCATATTGAAAACGGCTTTGACTGGGGGGGACTTTCTCAGCACGGCCAACAGCCTGTCGCTGTTTGCCCAGAAGCAGATTCTTGAACTGCGAATACCCAATGGCAAGCCCGGAGATGCAGGCAGTAAGGCGCTGCTGGAATACCTCAGCCACCCCTCACCGGACAATCTGCTACTGATGATCACGGATCGTCTGGACAATACCCTGCAAAAATCAAAATGGTTCAAGGCGCTGGAACAGGCCGGAGTATTTATTCCCATCTGGCCAATCGAATCCGGACAGCTACCAGGCTGGCTCGCTCAACAGCTTAAAGTGGATGGCTACCGGGCAACCCCGGATGCCCTGAGCCTGATTGCCGAGCGTGTGGAAGGGAATCTTCTGGCGGCATCCCAGGAACTGGAAAAGCTCAAGCTTCTGGCCAGGGACAAAACCATTGATGAAGCAACCGTGCGAGAAGCGGTGTCGGACAGCGCCCGATATGATGTGTTCCAACTGCTGGACAGCGCCCTGGAAGGCAATATCAAACAGTGTGTGCGCATCCTGGGCATTCTGAAAGGTGAGGGCATTGAGCCTCCGATCATTCTCTGGGCTCTGGCCAGGGAGATACGCCTGCTTAGCCATCTGAGCCGACAGCTATCCCGGGGCATGGCAAGGGATCTGGCCATTGAACAATCCGCTAAAGCGCTGGGGTTTGTGCCATTTATGCTCAAGCGCAGGTCATCACTGCTGGAAAAGGCCATTCGCCGGAGCAGCGAGCGAAACCTGCGTCAGATGCTGCTGGATACAGGAAAGATTGATCGTTGTATCAAAGGGTTAGAGAAAGGTAACGCCTGGGATAAACTGCTGACCCTGACCCTGAATCTGGCAGGTTTACCCCCCATTCCGGTCATCAACTGACTCATTCATCAATAACCTGCCCTGAACCCTGTCGGCGAACATGACATGGAACCTAATCTGGTACGAACGGTCTAAAAGTTAAAACAATGTTTAAGGGACTATGCAGTATGAACAGATCTTTTCTTGTTAAAAAGCCATCACTGGACGGCAAATTCTGGTGGGATAACAACAATATTCCCGGCTACCTGATGAATTCGGACATCGAAAAGGCGCTTGCGACCTTTCGCCGGATAAAGGAGTTTCAGTACATTGAGTTCAATCAGGGCAGGCCTACTTATGTGTTTTTGATGGAAGACGTGTGTCCGCATACCCCCTACGATAAGGTAATGGTCTCCATTACTGACCGGGGCGATATGAAATATGTCTTTGTATACAACGACCCCCGGCCAGAAGAGCGGTGGTGGATCGTTTATCAGCCCATTAATGAATCAGGTGTGCCGATTAGCACTGAACGCTGTGTCGGCTGGTTTATTGATGAGTATGCCGCGCTGGAAAAAGCCAGGGATGTCCTTGCCAAACCGGACAGAACCAGCAAAGTTAATTAAAAGACTGCTGGCAAAGCACTATACTTCGCAGCCAATACAACATCACGACACATAGAAGTAGTAGCAGGCCATGGCAAAGTGCTGCCAGCGCTACGAAAAAGAGCCACGCTGATCAACCGGCTGTGTGGCATCCTGCTGATTCTGGTGGCTCTTCGTATTCTGTGTATGTAAGTAGTTAACCAGATGGAATCCTATTTTTCTGACTCAGTGATCAGTCAAAAAGGCTCAAATCCCGAACAGCACCCTTATCGGCACTGGTGACCATACGGGCATAAGCTTTAAGCGCCGTGGAGACCCTTCTTGGCCTGGGCTTAACCGGCTGCCAGGCAGCTTTCCCCCGGGCCTCCATGGCTGCGCGTCTTACGGCCAGCTGGTCTTCGGTCAACTGGACATTAATGCTTCGGTTGGGAATATCTATCCGAATGATATCCCCATTTTCCACCAGACCAATGGCACCACCGGATGCGGCCTCAGGAGAAGCATGACCAATGGAGAGTCCGGAAGTCCCCCCCGGAAAAGCGTCCATCCGTCAGCAGCGCACAGGCCTTACCCAGCCCTTTCGATTTCAGATAACTGGTGGGGTAGAGCATTTCCTGCATACCCGGCCCACCTTTTGGTCCTTCGTAGCGAACAATCACCACCTCTCCCGGCTGCACCCGGTCTTCCAGAATAGCGTTGACCGCGTCCTCCTGACTTTCACAGATATGGGCCGGACCTTCGAAGACCAGGTTATCATCATCAACACCGGAGGTTTTGACGACACAGCCATCGGCGGCAATGTTGCCATAAAGCACTGCAAGCCCCCCCTCAGTACTGAAGGCATGTTCCAGTGAGCGAATACAGCCTGCTGCCCGGTCATCATCCAGTGTCTCCCAGCGATAATCCTGACTGAAGGCTTTTGTCGTACGAATACCGGCAGGACCAGCCTTGAAGAACGTTGTTACCGACTCATCACGGGTTTGGATAATATCCCAACGGGACAGGGCTTGACTGACGGTGGCGCTGTGCACCATGGGAATATCATTGTGCAATAATCCAGCACGATCCAGCTCACCAAGGATACCCATCACCCCACCCGCCCGGTGAACATCTTCCATATGGTATTTCGGGGTGTTGGGTGCCACTTTGCATAACTGGGGAATCCGACGGGATAACTCGTCAATATTACGCATATCGAAAGGTATGCCACCTTCCTGGGCAGCTGCCAGCAGATGCAGGATGGTATTGGTCGATCCACCCATGGCGATGTCCAGACTCATGGCATTTTCAAACGCCTTGAAACTGGCGATGGATCTGGGCAGTACACTCTCATCGTCGTGTTCATAATAACGCCGGGTGATGTCAACAATACGGCGAGCGGCTTCCAGAAACAGCTGCTCACGGTCAGCGTGAGTAGCCAGCATGGAACCATTGCCCGGCAGGGAAAGACCCAGCGCTTCCGTCAGACAATTCATGGAGTTGGCGGTAAACATCCCTGAGCAGGAACCACAGGTTGGACAGGCTGAACGCTCATACTCGGCAACGGTTTCATCATCGGCATCTGAAGCGGCGATCACCATGGCATCAACCAGGTCAAGCCCATGTTGTGACAGTTTGGTTTTACCCGCTTCCATTGGCCCACCTGACACAAAAACCACCGGAATGTTCAGGCGCATGGCCGCCATCAACATGCCCGGGGTGATTTTGTCACAGTTGGAAATACAGACCAGCGCATCGGCTGTGTGGGCATTGACCATATATTCGACGGAGTCAGCGATGATGTCCCGGCTGGGCAGGGAATAGAGCATGCCATCGTGCCCCATGGCGATGCCATCATCCACGGCAATGGTGTTGAACTCTTTCGCCACACCACCATGCTGCTCAATTTCACGGCAAACCAGTTGCCCCATGTCCTGCAAATGAACATGGCCAGGCACAAACTGGGTAAATGAGTTAGCGACAGCAATAATGGGTTTGTTGAAATCCCCATCGTTCATACCTGTTGCCCGCCATAGCGCACGGGCTCCGGCCATATTACGGCCATGGGTGGATGTTCTGGAGCGATAGGCTGGCATGAAACAGTCCCTCTACTAACGGTCAATGGCAAATGGTTTTATTCTTGCTTCTGTCTGTACACGGTAACTTTTTAGAAAGCCAATGCACTCCATTGCTGACGGGGTTTTCATCGCCATCCAATGGCGGCCAGTTAGAATATCAAAATTCAGGCGATTTGTCTGACTATGTGGCAATACCACTGGAAAAACCGGAATCGAATCCACGCTTCAAAGTCATCACAGAAAATAAGACGTAATCATTGAAAAGTGGCCATTAAAAAAACGCTCAGCCGGCAAACTGGTGCTGCCGGGCGCTGTGTTTTTCAATCATGATATCAATGGCTTCCTGGTCATAGGGCCGCAAACCGGAGAGAATCATGGTTTTCTCCCCCATCCCCACCACATCGCCATTTTCACGGTAAACAAAGTTAAGCGTTACCTTACCGCGCTTGCCATTAACGTCCAGAGTCGCGCCTGCTGCTTCCAGATGCGGGTTTACCAGGTCAACACGTGCCATTTTCAGGGTCATACTGTCGTAGATGACCAGCGGTTTGACGGTATTAATCATAACCCCATGGGATTTCATCAGCGGCACAAAGACATTAGGGAAGTTCTCACCGGAGAAAGCCACATAACTGCGCACCAGCTGCTCAATCATCAACGTATCGTGACTGCTGGCTCCGTGACGCTCAATATCCAGATACAGCTTGCCGGAAAGATCATAAATGCTCTTATGTCCTTTATCGTTGGTACAGATTTCCAGCTCAACACCGTCGGTGACCATACCATTGAAAGTGACACGCATATCGCTATACAGGCCTTCACTCAGCAGTATTTTGGCAAATAGCAGATCACCCGGAACGCAGAAGCGGGAGTTATCCACATCATGCAAAGGGTTAAAATCATTGGCAATGCGCTTCGCAAACTGGCTGGCCTGTTCGCGCGTAAAGGAAAAGCGGTTGTCTGCCAGAGAGGTACAGTATTGATCAATAAACATAGTGTTAAAGCTGAATTCCTGCCGCAGTCATCCCTTCAGTCAGACGGCACTCAATGCCGCTGGCTATCGGATGTTCAGTCATTAGTGACAAATACCCATGTAAAACAGCGAATATTCTACCCTGCTCTCGTCCACAGAACAGTAGGGACGGGAAAGCGGCTATTACTCAGAGGCATAAGAGCAATAGCCAGCACCTTACCATAAGTGGTTGACCAACCACTTTTTTTGAATATCAAGCAAGCATTGCGAAGGCCGTAGTTTCAGGAAACACATCTTAAGTGAGTAGCCCTCTGAAGCCTACCAGTAAATCGTAGCTTTTTGTTTAAAGCATCATTACCGAACTTAACGTTATTGCCGTGGTCTAAAAGTATAAAGTTCAACCGCAATTCAACCCTGACGTTAGACCCAAACCGATGGCAAACTCTTATAACCTCTCACCTCATCTACCGTTTGTCCCTCAAACCTCAAACGATCACGGGGCATTTCTGGAAGCATTAGCGTTAACTGAAGCGATAACGACTTTGAAGGCACATCTGCCAAAAGAGGGGCAAACACAGGAACCACTGGATCTACGTAACCGATCTGTCAAAGCAACTGAACATCCGGTTGTTCAGTACACGAAAGCACAACTGGAAACGAAAAAAAAGCTGTGTCATCGAGGGAACAATGCCACTTTAGAAAGAGAAAAACGATATTTTCAAACACCATCAGCAGAAACACTCTCTCATCTTCTGGACCAGTTTCAGGTTACTTATGCGAAATTCTGGGAGCTACAGGAAGTCGTGGAAGCCAGACCAGAGAGTATGCCAAAGAGCTTATTAAACATAGCGGATGATCTTGAACAGTTTGAAAATCACACTATTGATTTTTTACTGAGCTGCATGCCTTCCGATCCGGAGCAAATTCAGGATCTTTTCTTAATGGCTATTTGGTTACAGTGGACAAAAAACTCTAAACGTGAAGTAGAATCGGCCAACTATGTTTTAACCAGCAAACGGATTTTATCATTTTTCGAAAATGACAAAATGGCCAATATACCACTTGCAAAAATGAATCATAGAGTCATTTGCTGCGACCTAAAGAGTCAGAAAATGGAGCCTTTTGATGAAGACTTACTGCCCACATTTATCATCACAAGTATTACCAACTCATTAAAATACATACTTTTTTTTAGAGATACTGAAACTATAAAAGCTAATATCATTGAATTTGTTTACGACTCTGAATTATTTAAAAGAAAGCAAGACACGCAACAATTGCTTGCAAAAAGTTTAACTATCGCAGAACTGTGCGAATCAGCATTCAATTTGGTTAACAAATTGAAATGCAGTAATCTTGCTATCATTCCCGGCTCAACAGACATTCCTGATTTAAATCCGAATTCGTTATTATTCTACGTGTTTCGGTTTGGTGAAAACGGTCAGCTGGCATATAACTCACCGGACATTAGCCTGTCAGCATTGGAACAGCTCATCCGTTTCCTCCAGATCCCCGAATTCAAGAAAAAAGTATTACCTTTAATAGAGAAATTTGCATCAACAGAAATAGACCTGCCAGTTTTGAATACTATTTGTAATTTTCTGATCAATCAAGATACCTTCCACCTTATCGATATCCCCAACAAAGACAGCAGGCTCTATTTATCCGCGGTTTTGTACTACCTGAAAAACGAACCTGAAAAAGCAGCAAGTGAGCTGTTAAAATCCCGGGTCCCTGAAGCCCGATGGTTACTCAGTAAGGTGTATGAGCAAAGCAACCGATTAGAAGAAGCCATTCACCACTCCAGACTGGCCATACAACAAGGTATCAGTGCGGCCAACCTGCAACTGGCTTTGCTGCTGATCAAGAACAGCAAGAATGATCTCGGTTCAATAGAGGAAGTTATTACCCTTTTGCAGAGGGCTATAGAGCACTATGATTTTATTGATGCCAAAGACGTATCATTCTATATTCAGGGAATTATCGATGAACTGGAACTCTCCGAAACAAAACCACTCGCTCTGGAAGCGACATCTGACGAAATGACATCTGACGAAATAAAGGGATCCAGAAAACAACGACGCCGTCCAGGCTCAACCAGAAAAGAGAAAACCACAAAAATACCGGGTAAAAAAAGATTTCAGAGAAGTGTACCCAGAGACCTGAAAGATCAAAAACCAAGCCCTGGCGAAGATCAATGTTCTATCAATGCCAGCCCTGTGCGCTCTACAAGCATCGAAGAAACACCCATTCAAAGGGAAAGCATTAAATCAATCCCTCGAATCCGGCTGTCCTACATCAGCCTCTCCGTTACACAGTTATTGCACAACAGCGACTTTGAACAGGCTCGAACCGTATTAGAACACTTCTGTCAGGAAACTCAGCTCACAATACAACAGGCAAGCTTTGCTCACATGGATTTATGGAGCCTCAGGGTGATAGCAAAAGGATCTGAACATCTGGAAGCCTTCAATGCGTCAGCCAAACAAGAACAGAAGTCCGGTGAGTTAAACATACTGGCTCAATCCGGCAAAGCACTAACCGATTACGGTCTGGACCGGAAGGCTTGCGGCACGGTTTTATTATCTGACGACATTCCAAAAACCCAACTGGCCATTCGAAAACTGATTATTGATAAAGCGCTGGGCTGGCTATGCTGCCTCCACCCTCGTGACCAGACTTTAGTCGACTATAAGGCTCAGTGGATCATTCAGCCCTGCGCTATAGCCAGGCATCATTTAGCCGAATTTGAACATAGCCTGTCACTGACATTCGTCACCGGTTCTTTTTTATCCCTTATTGGCCACATACATGGTGATATGGCATCAGATTGTGATGACCAAAAAGAGAAAAACAGGCTCAAACAAAAATCGGGGGAATTTTATAGCACGGCCAATGAGTTTAATAGTTGGAGAATTCGATTAAAAAACGAACCCTTGTTACGTCATCGAATCGCAAAAAAAACCCCTTTAGGTGATATTCAAAGAGTAAGGAAAAAACTGGCCAAAGAGCGATAGACTCAAAGATGGGGGGATTGCCTCCCCCCCATTCGTATCAAAGACCAACGTTGTTCTTCTGTAAGACTTGCTCCGCACGATAGCTGGATCGCACCAGCGCACCGGAAACGACTTCAAGAAACCCTTTTGCTAATCCCCATTGCCGATATTTTTCAAACTCTTCCGGCGTCACATAACGCTCAATGGGAAGATGGTTAACCGTTGGCTGCAGGTACTGGCCAAAGGTAACGATATCCACATTAATGGCTCTCAGATCATCCATGGCTTCCAGAATCTCATCATCGGTTTCACCGAGCCCCAGCATCAGGCTGGTTTTCGTCAGGACATCAGGACGGTATTTCTTGGCATGCTCCAGCACCGCCAGTGTCTGTTCGTAACTGGCCCTGGGATCACGCACGGGGTGAGTCAGTCGGCGCACGGTTTCTACATTCTGGGCAAAGACCGCGATGGGGCTATCAACAACCTTTTCAACGTGGGACATAACACCGAGAAAATCAGGTGTCAGAACCTCTACATCAGTTTCCGGGTTTTCTTCTTTAACCCGGCGAACCACTGCAGCGTAATGTCCGGCTCCGCCATCCGGCAGGTCATCCCGGTTCACCGAGGTCAGCACCAGATATTTCAGATTCATCAGCTTGACCGAGTTAGCGGTGTGCTCTGGTTCATCGTGATCCAGCCACCCTTTGGGATTCCCGGTATTCACAGCGCAGAACCGGCAGGCCCGGGTGCAGGTATCACCCATCAACATGATGGTTGCAGTACCAGAGCTCCAGCACTCGTTGATATTCGGGCACATGGCCTCTTCGCAGACCGTACTGAGCTTATGCTCATGCACGGTACTTTTGACTTCTTTGTATTTTGTGCCGTGACTTGCTTTTATTCTGAGCCAGGATGGTTTCCGCTGAATCGGGGCATGCTGCCCCCCGGCACTGGCTTTAATGCCATTTTTAATGGCTGTGATACCTTTGTCATTGACAAATTTGGTGCCACTTTCTACTTTGACGCTACCGTCTATTTGCACGATAGGAATAATGTTTTCCGGTTTCATCCGTGGGCTTTCTCCGGTGAGGCCGCTATTCACCAGCTCATGACCTTTTAATGGCTCATGGCTGTCAAACGATTCAAGACCGCTGTTTTCGGAATGAGTAGACATGCCTCCCCCTGTTTTTTTGGATTACTGGTAAACGGGTTAACCTTTATCTCCGCTATCTGCCGTCAACAGCTCATCAATCGCCGTTCTTTCATCAATATTGATGTAACTGAGTGCTTTCTGAAAGCATACCAGTAAACGCCGACTCACTTCCTCCCTATCGACATTTCCCAGCAGCGATGCCATATCCACCACATTAAGCCCGCGATAACCACAGGGATTAATTCGGTTAAATGGTTCCAGATCCATATCGACGTTCAGGCTTAAACCGTGGTAAGAACACATCTTACGGAAGCGAAGCCCAAGGGATGCAATCTTGGCACCATTGACATAAACACCCGGCGCATCCGGCCTGTTCTGTGCCTCTAAACCATAACTGGCCAGCATTGCAATGACGGCACTTTCCAATGCAGAAACCACAGCCCTTGGACCACTCTTCTTCCGGCGCACATCCATCAGGAAGTAAAACACCAGCTGCCCCGGGCCATGATAGGTAACCTGGCCACCACGATCCACCTGAATAACCGGGATATCTCCCGGGAACAGAACATGTTCCGGCTTGCCAGCCTGCCCCTGGGTGAAAACCGGGGGATGTTCCACCACCCAGAATTCATCCCGGGTCTGATCATCCCTATTGGCAGTAAAGGCTTTCATAGCCTGCCAGACAGGCTCGTAGTTTCTCCGCCCGAGATAACGGACGATCAGGTCATTTTCAATACCGTCAGACTGTCGGGTGCTTTCAGCCATCAAAGCCCTGTCCATTACAAAACCATCTGAATACGGCCACTGGCTTTCAAATCTTCAAAGAGCGCCTGCAGTTGAGGTTCGCCAGTGGCATGAATAACCACGGTCACTGACATGTACTTGCCATTTCGGCTGGTTTTCATTTTGGCATGGCCATCGAAGTCTGGTGCGTGTTTGGCCACCACCCGCAGCACAAAATCTTTATAATCGGGAGCGGAGTGCCCTACGATACGAATAGGGTAATCACAGGGGAATTCAATTTTCGGGGCCTGTGGCTCATTCATAACCATCTACCTACATCATTGTCGGACTGAACGTCGGACTATAAACAGTAAAAGCGCTGCACCCTGGCCGGGAATACAGCGCTTTTCACGCTTATCTTTAACCCGGGTTATGCAAACAGCCCGGTAAAGAACAAGACAATACTATCCCAGATACGCTTGAAGAAACCTCCCGGCTCAACAGCCTGCTGAGCAATCAGCGGCACCTCACGAACCAGTTCATCTTCCAGCATAACGTTCACTGAACCGATGGTCTGACCTTTCTTGATGGGTGCTTCCAGCTTTGGGTCGATCTTCAGAGAGGCGGTCAGGTTCTTACCCGTCCCCCTGGGCACAGTGACAATCAGGTCTTCGGTAATACCCGCAGTAATTTCACTGATGTCCCCTTTCCAGACCTTAACGGTTTGCAGAGGCTCGCCACCTTTTTTCACGTCCACATTTTCAAAGAAGCGGAAGCCATAGGTCAGTAGTTTCTGGGCATCATCCGCACGCTGCTTCTCACTGGCGGAGCCCAGCAGCACCGCAACCAGACGGCGGTCATCACGCTTGGAGGTTACTGCCAGGTGGTAGCCGGTGTCTTCAATATGTCCGGTCTTCAGACCATCCACATAGGGGTTGGTCCAGAGCAGACGGTTACGGTTTGCCTGACGACGCAGGGGTTTGCCGGTTTTTTTATCGACGCCGTACTGAAAATACTTCTCCGCATACCAGCCGTAATATTCCGGATAGTCCTGAACGATATGCTTGCCAAGAATGGCCAGGTCACGGGCGGTCGAGTAATGGTCATCTATTGGCCAGCCGGAAGCATTCTGGAACAGCGTATTGTTCATGCCAAGCCGCTGGGCGGTACTGGTCATCAACTGGGCAAAGGCTCCCTCGCTGCCAGCGATGTGTTCAGCAACCGCAACGCTGGCATCATTACCGGAAACGATAATGATACCTTTCAGCAAATCTTCAACCGTTACCCGCTCCCCAACTTCAATAAACATAGTGGAGCCGCCCAGGCTCCATGCTTTTTCACTGACCAGAACCTGATCGTCACGGTGGATGTTGCCCGCAGCCATTTCCATTTCAGCCAGATACGCGGTCATCATCTTGGTCAGGCTGGCCGGATGCATGGGCTCATCGGGATTCTGTGAGGCCAGCACTTCACCGCTGGCGGCGTCCATCAGAATGTAACTTTTCAGGGACACTTCCGGTGGTGAAGGAATCTGTCCATAAGCACTGGCCTGGCCGACAAAAACAAGACCAGTCATGGCCAACGTTCTCAGCCAGTGGGGGGCCACCAGCTTATGAAGGGAAGATAAAATTCTTTTGCCCATGCAGGTAAATGCTCTGAATATATGGATTTTCATCATTATAATGTTCAAGTCTTTAGAGGTTAACTGCAACTTGCAACAACTGATAACAATTCATCGATTGGCACAGCAGATCTTCCGTCAAGTCAGACGCGAGCAGGCCTATTACTCATAAGGAATATTGTTTTCCCATGATAGATATCCTCATGAAAAGTACGCCAACCCAACTGCTCATAAAAGTTCACTTGATCCGGAGTATACAGGAATAGCGGACCCAGGTTCTGCTGCCGTGCATATCCCATTGCCTCCTTTACCAGCTGCTGACCATAGCCATGCCCCCGCTTCGACGGTTCCACATAGACATTGGCCAGCCATGGTGAAAACTCTGGATAGTTTGGCAGATCCTCTTTGAGAATGCTGACTGATCCCCAGACACGCCCTCCCTCTGCAAGCACCCAGGTTTGCGGGATCAGGTCGGTCAGCAAAGAAGCTTCCATATCCTTCCGAAAGTCACTCAAAGCACTCCCGGGGTATAAAGCCCCCCACTCCCTGTAATGCCAACGCGCAACCGTTTCGATGCATGAGGGCAGGTCTTGCAAATTAACAATTTTCATCAGGATTAATAGCAAAGAAATCTATAACCATGATTGTACCCCAAAGCACTGAAAAACCTGACCTTGCGTAAAGCACGGTAGATAAAAAAACGCTACCAGCCTTACACCCCAAAGCCTTGCGATGATAATGAATTATTCGGGCAAGGTTGCCAAACGCCCTCTATTTTTACCTGTGAATACACGACTATGAGCCAGCAATGCCTTTCAACCGTAACAGTAATCAATAACTCTATGATTGATAAAACATGGGACAGTGGGAGTGACACAATGTTAAATGAAGACCTGTACGAGTGTCTGATTGAGCTCGGTATCAATGAGCCCAAAGCCCGGGCGGCGGCAAAAGAGAACGCCAAGCTGACGGAGATGAGCGAAGACATTGTCACCATACGACAAACGGTCTTTGAACTCACCCGCCAGAGCAGCGGGATGAATGAGCGCCTGATCAATGTTGAAGAACTGATGAAAGCTCTGATTCAGCGCATTAACAGCATGGAGCAGTGGCAAACTCAAACCGATGAACATCTGACGGATTTTGAAGGTCGCCTGACGGGGGTAGAAGGGAAATTGATCGGTGTTTCAGGCAGGTTAACCGGCGTTGAAGATCGTCTGACCCGTGTAGAAGATGAGCTGGCCGAAATCAAAGGCATGCTGAAAATACTGGTTGATAGAGAATAGGACAGAGTTCATCCATCCTATCCATAGCCCGAATCTTATGGGGCTTTGACTACCTTTTCAGACTGTTCTGCCTCTACTTCAGTCACCATCTTTTCGGAAGTTCCCGCATCACCCATGGACTTTTCATCGACAGGCTTTTCATACACAAGATAGGGCGACGCAAACTCAGCCGAGCTTAACCCCTCCAGCAACTCCTCCAGATGATCAGGACTTTCTACCGGACCAATCCTCACCCGATACAGTGGTTCTGGTGCATCCCCCTTGACCACTTTCGCCTGGACACCCGCCCGGGAAAAGAGATCCCGACGTAAAAGCTGCGCATTATGGTAGTTTTTAAAGGCGGCCAGTTGCAGGTAAAGCAACTCTCCATCCCGTTCATGGGCGGGAGAACGGGCAAAGGTCTCCGGGTCAATGCCTTCTATTGCCACATTCGCCAGCCCTGAATCAGCGAACCCCAGCTTTTTTGCCGCAACATAAGAAAGATCGATCAGTCGGTCACCATGAAATGGCCCACGGTCATTGACCCGCACCACCACCGACTGACCATTCTCCAGATTAGTGACCTTGACATAGGAGGGCAGTGGCAATGTTTTATGGGCCGCCGTCATCTTGAACATATCATAGATTTCACCGTTGGCCGTCTGCTTCCCGTGAAACTTGGTGCCATACCATGAAGCCTCGCCCTTCTCTGCATAACCATTGGCAGAGGCCATCGGCTGATAGTGAATCCCACCCAGGGTATAGGGTGTATTTTTAACAGGGACCTGTATCGGCGATGGGACTGCATCGGGAATGGTACTGATATCAACGGAATCCGCCGGTGGGCCATCCTGAACCTGTGGACTACTGCTACAGCCAACCAGGGCTGATAGCATGACGACCGGAACCAGCCGGAACCCCCGGGTGTTAATTCCCACGATGTTCTTCATTGATAGCAAGCCTGAGAGACCGGCTCCAGATCGTCCCATTTGATCAAACATACTTTTCAACGTTAACAAATAATATTCCTGAGGGTTCGTTATCAATCAACCGGGAAGCCGCCAAAGGCTCACCTTACAGTGAGCCTTCAGCAAAGACCAGCCCGGGAAAACCATCACCCCTGTTTACCTTTCGCAACCTGCTTGTGCAATGCCAGAGACCGTTTATAACTGTCCTTCACTTCTCTGGACAACTGATAAACGGCAAGGGCATACATCTGGCTACGGTTGTAGCGGGTAATGACATAAAAATTATGCAGTCCTACCCAATACTCAGCGCCAGCACTGCCTTCATGTTTCATTGCCAGAACTTTAGAAGATTTTGGTACCATTTTCGGCACAGCCCACCCGGCCTTCTGTACAAGACTCAGTTTTTTGTCCGGTTTCAATCCTGAAGAGACGATCTGCTCATGCTTAACGCCTGACACCTTTGCCTGCACTGCCACACCACTGCCGTATTTCCAGCCGTGTTTTTGCAGATAGTTGGCAACACTGGCGATGGCATCTTCATCGCTCAGCCAGATATTTGCCTGCTGATCGCCGGTATAATCAACCGCATAGGCACGGTAGCTGGACGGCATGAATTGTGGAATGCCCATGGCTCCGGCATAGGACCCGGTCAGTTCATCAACGTCCAGATTCTGTTCACGGGCGAGCAGCAGAAAATTTTTCAGCTCTTTGCGGAAAAACTCACCTCTTCGGGGAAAGTCAAAGCCCAGCGTCGTGAGCGCATCCAACACTTTAAAGCCACCGGTCTGCCGACCGTAATAGGTTTCCACGCCAATAATCGCCACAATAATATTGGCTGGCACCCCCAGCTCCTGTTCAACACGGGCCAGGGTTTCGGCATTTTCTTCCCAGAAGCTGACACCCTTCGCTATCCTTTCTGGCGTGATAAATATCTTGCGGTAGTCTTTCCACTCCAGAGTCCCTTCGGCAGGGCGGCTGATCAACTCCAATGCCCGCTCGGAACGCTCCGCCCCGGCCAGAATATCCTCAAGCTCTGTCCTGGAAAAACGGTGTTCAGTTACCAGCTCATCAATAAAAGCATCAACATCCTGCCTGCCCAGATAGTCACTGTCGTGATTTTCCTGGGCTAGTGCCCAGGTGACAGGAGTAGCAACCACAGCAGCCATCAGCAGGCCACCACGAAACATTCGACGGAATACCCCGGGAAAATTTTTCATGTATCCGTACCTATTCAAAAATAACAAACTCAGGGTTCTCACAAACACCAAAACAACGACAACAATACATAACCCAACCTGCCTCTACATTAATCGACAGTGGTTTTGAATTCTATGCCAGAAAGGTAAAGATCTATTGGGAAGCCCTCAGAAAAGAGCGATGGGTATGTATCGACATCAGAAAACCAAAGCCGGCCAGCAGGGTCACCAAAGAAGTCCCCCCCCCGGCTAACCATGGGTAATGGAACACCCACTACTGGCAGGAGTCCACTGACCATCCCGATATTCACGAAGATATACACGAAAAACGTCAGTGTAATACTACCTGCCAATAAACGGCCAAAGAGCGTCTCGGCATTCAGGGTGATGAATAGTCCCGCCCCAGAATCAGGGTATACAGGGCAAAGAGCACCAGACATCCCATCAGGCCAAACTCTTCCGCCAGAACGGCAATGATAAAATCCGTATGGCTCTCTGGCAGAAAATCAAGATGCGATTGCGTGCCCTGTAACCACCCCTTGCCATAAAGCCCACCGGAACCAATGGCGATGGTGGATTGGATGATATTCCAACCGGCTCCCCACGGGTCACTTTCAGGGTTCAGAAATGTCAGCACCCTCCGCTTCTGATAGTCATACATAAAGAACTGCCAGAACACATAGATCGCTGGTGCCGCAAGACAGATGGCAGAAAATATCATGCGCTTGCGCAAACCGGCCAGCAGCAGCACAAACAGGCCCGAAGAGCCAATCAAAATAGACGTGCCAAGGTCAGGTTGTTTGGCAATAAGTACCACCGGTACAGCAATAATAATCAGTGAGAAAATCACATCTTTAAACGAGGGAGGCAGTGGACGCCTGGCCAGAAAAGCCGCCATGGTGATCGGCATAATCAGCTTGATCACTTCCGATGGTTGAAACCGGAAACCCGGCAGCTGAATCCAGCGCTGCGCACCTTTGGACTGTACGCCCATAAACAGAACGGCCAGCAATAGCAGCACCCCGGCCACATAAAACCACTTGGCCCACTGCATCAGCACCCTTGGCGGAATCTGGGCCACGATCAGCATGCCGGTCAGACTGATGCCCAGGTAGGTTGCCTGTCGAATAACAACCGACATATCCCGACCGGTGGCACTGTAAAGAATAAAGAGCCCCGCACCACAGAGTAAAAGCAGAAACCCAAGCAGCATAAAATCAATATGCCAGCGCATGGACAGTCCCGGGCCGCGGCCAAACCCGTGGAGATCGATCTGGCGAACAAAATCCTGGTTGGCCATTATTTCTCCCCCTTCACTTGATGGCTGTTGGCCGTTAATCTTGGCAGCAGGTAGGAATCCATAACCTTTCTGGCGACATTGGCAGCACCATTGCTGTTTTCCAGAATAACAGCAACGGCAATCAGGGGATCTTCTACCGGTGCAAATGCGACAAACAAACTGTGATCCCGCTCGAACTCTTTCAGCTTCTCAGCATCGTACTCCTCTCCCTGGGGAATACTGACCACCTGCGCTGTTCCGGTTTTACCGGCCATACGATACTTGAGTCCCCGACCGATTCGCCAGTGTGCGGTTCCCCCCGGAGAGTGAACAACATCTTCCATGGCTTTGATAATGAGTTCCCAGTTCTTGGCTTCCGCCTCGGGAGTCCGGCCAATGGTAATGTCATCCCCCCAGAATTCCCCCTGGATTTCAGGAATATCCTCTTTCACCAGACGGGGCTGAACATACTTGCCACGGTTGGCGATAAGTGCCGTTGACTCTGCCAGTTGCAAAGGGGTTGCCAGCATATACCCCTGCCCGATGATCGCAATCACCGTTTCACCCGGATACCAGGGCTGGCCATAGGCACCTCGTTTCCACTCACTGGAGGGCAAAAGGCCCGGCCGCTCTTCCCTTATATCAATACCGGTTTTGTGGCCAAAGCCGAACTGATCAGCAAAATCATGGAGATTATCGATACCCAGCTTCCCGGCCTGAATATAGAAATAGGTATCATTGGATGCTGATATCGCGCGGGATAAATCAACCCAGCCATGACCGGAACGTTTCCAGTTACGAAAACGGTGATCACTGCCCGGTAGCTGAAACCAGCCTTTATCAAAAATTCGGTCCTCCGGTTTGACGATATCATTCGCCAGCAGTGCCAGCCCCATCACCGGCTTTACTGTGGAGGCGGGTGGGTACTCACCTAATGATGCCCGATTGTACAACGGTCGCTCGATATCTCTGTTGAGCGCATTGAACGTTTTACTATCAATCCCCGTCACAAACAGATTGGGGTCAAAGGATGGATTGCTGGCCATTGCCAGCACCCCACCGGTTTTCGGGTCCATGGCCACCAAAGCCCCTCGGCGGCCATTGATCGCATCAATCGCCACCTTTTGCAGCTCACTGTCCAGATAAAGGTTAAGATCCTGCCCGGCGTGCGGGCTAACTTTTTTCAACACGCGCAATACCCGGCCACGTGCATTGGTCTCTACCTCCTGGTGACCGGGTTTACCCAGAAGTACCGACTCGTAGGCGCGCTCTACACCAATCTTGCCTGTGGTATGAGTCCCGGAGTAGAGAGTCGGGTCCAGACGTTTCAAGTCCCGATCATTGATTCGGCCTACATAGCCGATGCTGTGGGCAAAACGCTTTCCTTCGGGGTACTGCCGAATCAGTTCAGCATTGATATCCACCCCCGGCAAACGGAAAAGATTCACCGAAATGCGGGCAATCTCTTGGCGGTAAGATCAAACTTCAGAGGGACCGCTTCATAAGGTCGGCGTCGTTTCACCCGTTGATGAAAACGCTGCAGCTCACCGTCGGTCAGAGACAAAATATGACCAATATCATCCAGCAAACCAGCAAGATCTTTGGTCTGCTCCCGAACAATCGACAATATATGGCTGGGCTTGTTAACGGCAAGAAGCTTGCCATTGGTGTCGTATATCAGGCCACGGGTAGGAGGGATTGGCTGAGCCAGTACACGATTCTCATCCGATTGCGTTGACAACTCATTGTAGCGAACAACCTGAAGATAGAAGAGGCGGGAAACCAGCCCCATAGCAAGGAGCACCATAAAGCCAATGGCAACCCAGATCCGGATATTTACCAGTCTTTTTTCTGCCCCATGGTCCTTTAAGGTATCCTGCGGCATGTTATATCTCAGTCATCAGTCGTATGGTCAAAGGGCTGCTCTTAAATGCATCAACTGATACATTAGCCTGTTAATACACAAATATTAAACGTAAAAAATGCAGTGTTTCTCAAGAAAAAACACTGCATTTCAAATAAAAACTCTCACCAGAAAGCTAGCCTTCACTTTTACTTGAGTGAAAGTACTTCGTCAATCAAGGTTACATCAGTTTTACTTGTGGTAGGGATGATTGTGAAGAATGCTCCAGGCTCTGTAAACCTGCTCAGCCACCACAACCCGGACCAGCGGGTGCGGCAATGTTAATGGCGACAATGACCAGCGGAGATCCGCCTTTGCCAGGCATGATGCATGTAAACCTTCCGGCCCGCCGACCAGTAAACTGACGTTGCGGCCACTGTGCAGCCACGCTCCCATGTTGTCCGCCAGCTTCTCTGTGCTCCAGGCCTTGCCCATAATTTCCATGGTGACCACCAGGTCGCCTGAACCCACAGCAGCGAGCATCTGGCCAGCCTCTTTCTCCTGAAGGCGATTAATATCAGAGCCTTTACTGCGCTTACCGAGAGGAATCTCAACAAGCTCCAGTTTCACGTCCGCACCCAGCCGACGACTGTATTCCCTGTAGCCCTCTTCAACCCAACCCGGCATTTTTGAGCCAACCGATATCAGCCGAATCCGCATCAGGAGGGCTCAGCGACAACCAGGTCAGCACTGTCCCAAAGTCTTTCCAGGTCATAGAACTGGCGGGTAGCAGGCAGCATCAGGTGGACAACGACATCACCAAGATCCACCAGAACCCACTCGGACTTGTCCTGACCTTCAACCCCTAACGGTCGAACACCCTGTTTCTTACACTGCTCAATGACATTATCCGCCAGCGACTTTACATGGCGGTTGGAGGTACCACAGGCAATCACCATAAAATCGGTCACACTGGTTTGACCCGAAACATTCAAACAGGTGATTTCATTACCTTTTACTTCTTCAATAGCTTCGACAACAAGCTGTTTTAACTCATCAGAATGCATAGACTGCAAAATTAACCTCGTATTGACGATCCGGCAGAGCATGGTTTGTTACCCTGTGCCGAATCAGGCCATTTAAACAGGGCAGGCTCTCAGCATTAATCATAGAAGTCAATGCCCGATACCCTCCAGAGGCGGAAATCCACTATCAGAGCAGTAAGTAGTTAACCAAATGAAATCATATATTTCTGACTAAGTTGTCAGTCACTCTGCGGCGTTGCAACTCCGGTCACATAGCTACGGCTATGCTCCCTACGTTGCGCCTTGCATAGCAACTGCCCACTTAGCCAGAAATATACGATTCCATTTGGCCAACTACTTATCACTGGCGAATATGGCCATCCCCAAAAACCACATACTTTTGCGAAGTCAGCCCTTCCAGGCCGACTGGCCCACGGGCATGGATTTTGTCGGTAGAGATACCAATTTCAGCACCCAGCCCATATTCAAACCCGTCGGCAAAACGGGTGGATGCATTCACCATAACAGAGCTTGAATCCACCTCCCGCATAAAGCGGCGGGCACGGGTAAAATCTTCAGTGACGATGGCATCGGTATGATGAGAACCGTAGCGATTGATATGAGCAATTGCTTCATCCATATCCAGAACCACTTTAATGGCCAGAACAGGGCCAAGATACTCTTCTGACCAGTCTTCTTCTGTTGCTGCTATCGCACCGGGCAGAATCTCACAGGTGACGGGGCATCCCCGCAGCTCAACACCCTTCTGGGAATAAAGTCCTGAAAGCTCCCGCAGCAAAGGCTGAGCCACATCCTGATGCACCAGCAACGTTTCCATGGCATTGCACACACCATAGCGATGGGTTTTTGCATTCATGGCAATCCGGACGGCCTTGCTGTGATCTGCCCGATCATCCAGATAGACATGGCAGACACCGTCCAGGTGTTTAATCACCGGTACCCGGGCGTCGGCACTGATGCGCTCAATCAGTCCCTTGCCACCACGAGGTACGATCACATCGACATACTCAGACATGGTGATCAGCACACCGACAGCGGCACGGTCAATAGTTTCAACCACCTGCACCGCATCTTCAGGCAGCCCTGCCTGGGCCAGCCCCTGCTGAATGCACCGGGCAATAGCCTGATTGGAATGAATGGACTCACTGCCTCCACGGAGAATAACCGCATTGCCAGATTTCAGACACAGGCTTGCTGCTTCCACGGTGACGTTCGGACGGGACTCATAGATAATGCCAATGACGCCCAGAGGCACCCGCATTTTGCCTATCTGAATACCGCTGGGCACATACTTCATATCATCAATAGTGCCGATGGGGTCTGGCAGGGCGGCCACCTGACGGAGACCTTCAATCATGGTATCAATTCGGGCATCGGTCAGTTCAAGGCGATCCAGCATGGCGGCATCAAGCCCACGCTCCCGGCCAGCGTCCAGATCCCGGGTATTGACAAACTTCAGCTGAGAACGATCCGCTTCCAGTGCGTCTGCTATCGCCAGAAGTGCCCTGTTTTTCATCGCAGTATCAGCAACGGCCATCTCCTTACTGGCCTGCCGGGCTCTCTGGCCCAGTCCATGCATGTACTCCGTCACTTGATCAGCCAATGTCTTTTCTCCCGGCAACTTGCATCACCACTATCGTTTATTCTCTGCAATAAAAGGCTGCAAAACAGCCATATTATCAGTCCGCAATCGGCATGGTAAATTCAAATATCGTCCCGCCTTCCGGGTGACGCTGGAATGTCAACCGACCACCATGGGACTGAATAATGGAGTGACACACTGTCAGCCCAATACCCATACCATCCGCCTTGGTGGTGTAAAACGGCGTAAACAGTTTTTCTTCGGCATCATCTGCCAGACCATGGCCACGGTCAATGACCGACACTTTGACAAAGTTATCATCCAGCTTTTCGGTGCGAACATAGACACCGATACTGCGGGTCTCCATATCTCTCATCGCTTCCATGCCATTACGAATCAGGTTCAATGCCACCTGCTGGATCTGCACAGGGTCAACCTTCACATTCGGAAGCCCCTCTTCCTGCTCCAGATGAATTTCCATGTGGTTGTTACGGGCGTCAACTTCGGCAAGCTTGTAGGTATCCTGAATCAACCGGTTGGGATCGACGCTGCCGAGAACATGGTCCGGCTTCTTCACAAAAGAACGAATACGGGCAATGATTTCCCCGGCCCGTCGGGCCTGGGTATTGACTTTTTCCATGGCCTCGGAAAGACCAAGGTCATCGGCCAATTCCAGCCGGGCCAGCATTCTTCTGGCCACCTGGGCGTAATTGGAAATCGCGGTCAATGGCTGATTTACCTCGTGGGCAAAGCCAGCGGCCATCTCACCCATGGTGCTCAACCGGGAGACGTGGGTCAGCTGCTCTTTCTGGCTTTCCAGTTCATCCAGGGCCTTCTGCAGGGCTTCCTGCTGCCTTTTTTTCTCGGAAATATCCCTGAACACAACCACTGCGCCACTGGGGGCACTGTTTTCCATAATCGGCGTACAGGAAAAATCCACCGGAAACGGCGAACCGTCACTGTGCAGGAACGTGGCATTTTCAACGGTTTTACTGACACCCTTGCCCAGGGATACCTCAATCGGTGCCAGTGGCCCTGATGGGGCATCTTCACTGCCTTTCATTAACTGAATCAGGTTCTGGCCCGTCAGTTGTTCTATGGACCAGCCGGTCATGGCAGAGGCTGCCGGGTTGGCAAAGGTAATCAGTCCCAGTCGATCAAGGCCGAATATCCCTTCATTCATACTTTCCAGAATGCGGGCCTTATCAGCCTCCAGCTGTCGATTTCTCGCGGAAAGTGCCTGTTCAAGCTTATGGATTTTCAACTGGGTCTGTACCCGGGCAATGACCTCTTCCGCTTGAAATGGCTTGGAGATAAAGTCCACTGCGCCGGTTTCCAGGCCCCTGACCTTGTCTTTGGTATCATCCAGGGCGGACAGGAAAATCACGGTTATATTGCGGGTTTCCGGGCTTTCCTTCAGCCGTTGGCAGACCTCATAGCCATCCATGCCGGGCATCATAATATCCAGCAACACTAAAGCGGGTTTTGCCTTGACAGCGATCCTGAGAGCACTCTCTCCATTCTTGGCAATAAGAAGCTTATAGCCACGGCCACTGAGGGTTTGCAGTAATACCTGCAAATTGGTCGGATTGTCATCCACAAGAAGAATACGCTCTTCTTCATGCTGCTCTACAGGAGCTTCAGCCAGATACATCGTCAGCAGATCCTGATTTCAGAAGGTTCATCAATGTAAAAATAGACGGAAATAAGTGGCTTATCTTACTATAACTTCGGCTTTTATCAGAGACCTTACTGCCATCAATCACTCTGGCCAATGTTTTCAACGTTGAGAATTCTTTTCCTGAGTCCTCTTATTCATGTTTCAATAGAGCTATTTCCCGTATTGATCCAATGGCGTTGAATGGCCCGTGATCATTAACTCATAACGACCGAGTGCTTATGAAAATACTATTGATTGGTGGTACCGGGCTGATCGGCCAGGAAGTACAACGGTTGCTCCTTGACAAGCAGATCCATTGTATCGTTCCGAAAAGGGATGAATTAAATCTGGAAAATCCTGAGTCCATTGATGCCTGCCTGAAAAATTACCAGCCAGATATTGTGTTCAACTGTGCAGGTTATAACGATCCGGTGAAGGCCGAAAACGAGCCCTCCAAATGCTTCCGGATCAACCGGGATGCCATGGCAACACTGGCGGATGGTTGCCACCGACAGCAGGCCATTCTGGTCTATATCTCGACCTACCGGATTTTTGATGGCAACAAAAAGGAAGCTTATACCGAAAAAGATATACCTAATCCTGCCGGTGTTCTGGCCACCAGCCGATGGCAGGCAGAACAGCAAATCAGTGAGCGCTGCCCAAGGCATATCATTCTTCGTCTATCCTGGGTCATCAGCCACCGACGCACCAACCTTTTAAAGTACCTACTGGACCAGATCAGCAAAGAGCAAGAGGTTGCCGTGGTATCCGATCAACAGGGGTGCCCGACCCCCAGCGACGATGCGGCAAGAGTTATTGTCGCGATCATCCAGCAACTGGGCTGTGGGGCTGAACCCTGGGGTACTTATCATTACGCTGGTGCAGAATCTATCTCTGAAAACCGCTTTGCCGAGGTGGTGATTTCTGAGGCATCGCAATTTCAGGACCTGAAAATCCGAAAACTGCGTATGGATAAATTGAATGATCGTAATGGTATTCAGGCACCAGCCAATGCAACCCTCTCCTGCCGAAAAATTTTAAGTACCTTTGGCGTTCATAATAAACCCTGGAGAGGAGCCCTCGCCCGGATGATCAGAAGCTATTATGAAAGCGGTAACACTGAAATAACGTCATGAGGATAGCCATTAATGCCCGGTTCTCTTTTCTCTGCAACACTCTTTAAGACTGAACAGCTCAGTGCCAATACACTGCAGCTGAGCTTTGAGTTGGTACAGGACGAAGCAGCGAGTTTCAATTTTATTGCCGGACAGTTTGTGCAGCTGCAGTTTGAGATGGATGGAAAACTTCATAAACGAAGTTACAGCATTGCCAACGCACCGGAGGACTTTAAGGCAACCGGCCTGCTGCAAATAGCGCTCAGCCTGGTCAGTGGTGGGGTTGCTTCCGGGCTTTTCCAGAAAGCCCCTGCCGGAACCGAACTGAATATTTCTGGCCCGTTCGGGGCCCTCACGCTGCCGGACACCTTTCCCGGACAGCTTCTTCTGGTGGGAACTGGCACAGGGATTGCCCCCTATCGAAGCATGATTCCGCAGTTGAAAACGCTTAGTGATAAGGGAACAGCTGTCACCGTTGTAAAGGGTTTCAGGTATCGAGAGGAAAGCATTTATTCTGAAGATTTTGCCCAACTGCCGAACTTAAAGTACCGCACCTGTTTAAGCCGTGAGTCCGCCGTAAATACGGTAAACCATGAGTACACGGGCCACGTGCAAGACCAGTTTGACGCCCTCAACCTGAACCCTGAAAACGATGTGGTTTATCTCTGCGGAAATCCGGGCATGATTGATGATTGCGTGACCCTGCTCAGAGACAGAGGGTTATCCCCCCGGCAAATCAAACGGGAAAAATACGTTTACTCCGGGCATTGATTCCGCTTTTCAGCGCAAGAGCAACCAGTCCCCAGAATAAACCAAGGCACAACCCCGTCATAACGTCGCCAAACCAGTTAACCTGCAAAACCAGCCGGGCAAAAGCGTCAATCATCACCAGCCCCAAAGCAACACTCCCCGATAGCCATTGGACTTTAAACGGACGGTTTACTGCTACCGAGGCAACAAAAGAAAACAGTACATAGACGAAGACTGTTGTATGCACAGAGGGGAAAGCATAAAGATCAAGCCATGTCACAGACCTGTCACTGCCTGCCAGCCCGTTGATAAGCCAGACAGAACAAACCATTAATACACCACCAAAAAGCAGACTGAACAGAGTGGCAACCCGATTAGAACGGTAAAGCCAGAATAAGCCACCTGCGGAAACAATACCCAAAACAGGAATACTGCCAATCTGGGCCACCCAGTACATCACCTTTTGCAACCAGGGCAATTGAACCGCTTTCAGCCATTGGTCAACACCTTGATTAACGCTCTCCAGCAACCCTGCCCGGTGAGCAGTAATCAGTAAGGTAAGCAGCCCTGATACCAGCACCAGATACCCGATAAACCGAGGCTTGAAGTGACGATGAGCACTGATCAGCAATGGCGGAAGCAGGATGGCAACACCGGTAATCGCTGACAACACAACCAACAATTGATCGGGCACCTTATCATGCCACTGAAGTGCGGCTCCCGTCAGATAACCCGGAAGCAGGTAAAACGGAGACCAGGCCAAGGCTGAGAGAATATTAACGGTAAAAAAGTAACTGGGAACCATACCCATCATACCCGCCACTGCCGGTATGATGGGGCGGACAGGACCAACAAAGCGCCCGATCACAATGCTTAAAAAACCATACTCCCTGAAGAAATCTTCACCACGTTCCAACCATTGGGGATGACGATGAAATGGCCACCAGCCCCTGACTCGCTCGTGGTAATGATAGCCAAGCAGGTAACTGACCCCATCGCCGACAACAGCCCCCAGAAAAGCCCACAGGAGGATTGGATAGATAGAAATGGAAGCCGCCCCGGCAATAGCCGCTAATGCAAACAGCAGGGCCACACCCGGCAGAACAATACCCACCACAACCAGTGATTCCAGACAGGCCACCATTGCTACAGCAGGACCAATCAGGCCAGTGTTCTGCTGTAACCATATATGAATGGCATCAAAATAAGCGTTATCCATGAGTTACCGTGGCCTTGGTGGGAAATACATTGCTATTGATCTGGACTGATGTGTTATCAGAATTAGACTACAGTTTCATTCTAATAGACTACCTGGATGACATCGGACCCTTACCAGAAATATTGCCAGATGCTTGATCGTAAACAGCCCGAGCTTACCGGTGTAACCGGCCAGAATCATAAAACCCACAATTTATCAGCTATAACGGGCAATGGGCTAATAATCCTTCCTGCTGGTACAGCCTGATTTGCAAAGCAGGCCTGAGCGTTTAAACTGCGCCAGTTTTACCGGGTAAATGCGGGCCTGTTGTTACCCGATAACCTAAAGCATCAACACAATATCTGCCGCCAATCTCAACAAGGGTGTGCAGCCAGGGAGTTACAGGATGAGTGATGTACTGGAAGAACTGATTAACCAACTGAAACTGGAACCGATTGAAAACAATATATTCCGGGGCCAGAGTCAGGACCTTGGTTGGGGGCGGGTATTTGGTGGCCAGGTATTAGGCCAGGCACTGTCTGCGGCAAGGCAGACGGTGGATCCAGAACGTCATGTTCACTCCTTCCATAGCTATTTTCTTCGCGAGGGCGACAGCAGCAAGCCGATTGTTTACACGGTGGACTGCATTCGCGATGGCAGAAGCTTCAATACCCGCCGGGTAGTCGCCGTGCAAAATGGACGCCCTATTTTCAATTTGTCCGCATCCTTTCATTTAAACGAAAGTGGGTTTGAACATCAGGACCCGATGCCACACGTCATACCCCCGGACGAAGCCCTGAGCGAAAAAGCCCTGATTCAAAGGCACAGCGACCTGATCCCCAAGCCGCTGCAAAAACGACTGCTCAGCGATACCCCCATTGAGATTCGCTTTGCTGACCCGGTTGATCCAATGGCAGATGACACCAGGGCACCACATCATAAAATCTGGATAAGAGCCAATGGAAAACTGCCCGATAATCCCGGACTGCATAAATACCTTCTGGCCTATGCCTCAGACTTTCAGTTCTTACCCACCAGCATGTATCCCCATGGGGCTGCCGCTTTCCAGAAACCCGTTCAAATAGCCAGTCTGGACCATGCCATGTGGTTCCACCGCCCATTCAGGATGGATGAGTGGTTACTGCACTCTATTGAAAGCACCCATGCCAGCGGTGCCAGAGCGCTGGTAAGAGGCCAGATATTCAATCAGGCTGGAGTAATGGTAGCGTCTACCATCCAGGAGGGGCTGGTCAGGCCGATCAGGGTTCAGACCAAGGTCTAAAGGAAGAATGAGCTGACCGCTCATAAACTTCTAATTGTTCGCTATTGAAACCTAGACCACCAATCAGCCCCTGCCTTTGCTGATCGGTGGTTTTTTTTGTCCGGATGTAGGACATGGAACCAGGCTCTGGATACCTGAGTAGCCAAAAGTGGTCATTAGTACGATAGTAAATCCCCCTTGTTGAAGGTTAAAATCCCAGCCCGGATATTTCATCAACTGCCCCGAATCCCGCTGGGGGAAACCGTATTAAGGGAATACTGTGAGCTTGTCATTTCTGTTGAAGCCCGTTGTGGGTAAATTGAGGCAATACCTGCCCTGCATTTTTACACTGCTCTCGATAATCCCGGCCTTGAGTCAGGGATCCGGTTCTGCAGTCATATTGCAATATCACCATGTCAGTAATGAAACCCCGAAAATCACCAGCGTCACCCCCGAGACATTCAGGAAACATATCAACTATCTTGCGGAGAATAAATTCAATGTGATGCCACTGGTTGATGTGGTTGAGGCACTTCGCAATAAAAAGGCATTACCGGAAAAAACAGTCGCCATCACTTTTGACGATGCCTATCTGAGCATTTACACCGAGGCATTTCCAATACTCAGGGAACAGGGGTTGCCATTTACCATTTTTGTCACACCCGCACCGGTGGATAAAAACTATCAGAAGTTTCTCAGCTGGGCGCAACTGCGGGAAATGACGGAAGCAGGTGCTACCCTGGCAAACCACACCATGAACCACGCCCACAGTGTAGAAAGACTGCCCGGAGAAACCAGGGCACAGTGGCTTTCCCGGTTCCGACAGGACCTGGATATGACAGAAGCCAGAATCCGGGAACAAACCGGTCAAAGTGTTAAGATGTTTGCCTGGACTTTTGGCGAAACCACCCCGGAACTCAGAGTGACACTGGATGAAATGGGTTATACAGGATTTGGTCAGCAGTCCGGAGCCGCTGGTGAATATTCTGACTTCACTCGCCTGCCCCGTTTCCCCATGGCGGGCATTTATGGGTTGAATGACTTTGCCATTAAAGTCAACAGCAGGGCTCTGCCAGTGACCAGCCAGACCCCCGACTCATCACTGATCATTCAGGATAACCTTAAGCCCGAACTGGAGCTGGCCCTGACTGAAGGGGATTACCAGAAAAAACAGCTTAAGTGTTACGCCTCCGGCCAGGGTGAGCTGAAGGTCACCTGGTTAAATAAAGAGATGACTCTGTTCAGGACTCAAGCCAATAAACCATTACCAGTAGGCCGAACTCGCTACAACTGTACTGCACCATCCAACAGTGGCCGACACTACTACTGGTACTCCCATGCATGGCTCAGATTGACAGATGAAGGTAAAGCGCTGGATTGACAAGGTTGAATGACCAGGATTGACGTTTCGCTGCGTGCCTGCAACGAAACGTCGATAGGCTCTAACATGTAGTGGCACACGTAAAGTGGCTTATTAACCGCTCTATCAATTTAAGTGAAGTCGATGGTTTGATGAAAATAGTCTTAAAAATCAAAAAAATAGTACCAGTCGCCGTTTTTCTTCTGGCTGGGTGCACTGACCAGCAGTCTGCTACTCAAATTCAGCCGCCCCCCCAACACCTTGAAGCAGCACAGGCAAAAGCGATGCAGCTCTGCGCGGGGTGCCATGGCCCAACCGGTATTGGTACAACGCCACTAAACCCTAATCTGGCCTGTCAGAAAAAAGAATACATGGTTAAACAACTGCAATACTACCGAAACGGTGCCAGAACCACTCACCAGCCAATGAGTAATATTGCCAGGCTGATATCTGAAGAAGAAGTCGAGAGTATCAGCGAGTGGTACTCAATAACCGGATGCTTATAAGTTTCTTCCAAATTGGGATGTCCCGGTAAATTAACAAAACCCGGATGCCCCCTTTAAGATCTGTTTTTCTCCCCATCACGCCAGGATCTATTAAATTTTCAAGTAAAGGTGGGAACCTTAATTGCTTTTGTTGGTCTAACTATCAAACCGACATATTAAGTGTGCTTGAAATGACCGTATTATACCCCCCTGCTGGCATTTCCCCCAACGCATCACCCCCTTCTACTGATGCCTCACTGAGCCACAGTGATGAAGGTGGCAACAGCTTTGGCAGAAAAATCGTCAGCATTTTTACCAAAACCCGCATGTCCGCCAGCTCCAGTGAAGAGCATTCCGCATGGAGTAATATCTCAAGCTTTTTCAAAGGTCTCCACAGTCGGGCGGTAAAGCTTGTCAATTATGTGTCCAGACACTTGGGTGAAATGTTACCGCCCTTTTTTACCAAAACCGGAATTGGCAGTGTGGCAGGGTTCGTTATAGGTGTCTTAACCCCTGTCGGGCCGCTTTGGGGGACTGTTGGCGGATTGCTGATTGCTACAGGCTGGCAACTGGGCGTTGAGTATAATACTGATCGGGATAAACCCGATTTAACCAATCTTAAGTCGTCTCAACCTTGATTGGGGAAATCTCTTCCCCTTTTTATTTATCAGGCTTGAAACCCCTCCCACAGCAACTAGTTTTATATAGGTAAACGTATTTTATCTCTACAGGCATGGAGCCCATCATGGAAGATCAAAACATCGAGAAACTGGCGCTGATCATATCCGCCAACTGCATTCGTCAATCCACCATCGAAGAGTGTCAGAAAAAGGGACAAATAAACGATCAACAATTGAATCAGATCAATAAAGAAATGTCTGATCGAATCTTTACCTTCCTGACTTATCTGCTGAAAAAACCGGCTGATGAATATACCGTCATGATGGAAGCAATGGCCAAACACTACCCGGAGAACTGGGAACAGCCTGAGCTGAGCCAGCTTATTCTCCAGCAACAGGCCCAGACCGCTACTTCTGCGTCAACTCAGCATTAATAACCTGTTAAGAGGACCAGCTATGCTTGTCCCTGCGCCATCTTCAGGGACAAAAACAATGCCCGGCTGGAAGAGTCGATTCCATTACCGATTCAATTACCAGCGGTTTCTGGTAGGGACACTCATGTATCTTTCCATGCTTTCCCAGGCGGATACCGTCGATCCTGGTCAACACTATAAAATGCTCACGTTAACACTGGATGAATTGTTAACAGAGCTGTGCATTTCCCATGCCCCTACCCTGGAATCCATGATCGATACCACCCAGGTCTGGCGCAGAAAACCGGGACAGGAACGGTGGGAATTACCAGGGCTGGATATATCAACAGACAAAAGGGACAAAGTCCTTGATCTGCTTGAAAAGCTTGGACTCATATCCCCCATCGGGCCATTAACCAGGCAATATGATTATGCATTGCTATTGGGAGCCACTGCCCCTGGCATGAAACGCAGGCTGGACTTGTTAACTGAGTGGTGGCGTCAGGGTGTCCGATTCAAGCGTTTGATTTTTCTGGTGGGCCAACGCCCTCTCACCCCGGGGGCTGACTACCTGGACATTCTCACCAAAAAGTCTGACCAGAAGACCCCGGACCCACTTCCTTTTACCGAAACAGAGGCGGCAATCATGCTGCATCAACTGGTGCCCATGCCAGAGGCAATGAAAGCCCTGCCGGTTGAGTTTATTGATACGCCAAGAAACTGGAGGAGCGGATTCTGGCACAGGCCCAATACCCGCGACACACTCAAGCACTGGGTAAAATCAGGCCCACTACCGGGAACTGCCCTGGTTATCTCAGAACAGCCCCATGGGATTTACCAGAAAGAAGTCGTAAGACAGGAGTTGCCGGGTTTTGACATTGATCTGGCGGCAGGTCCGGCAGACCCGGCAACCAATCTGCCCATCTACCTGGATGCCCTGGCGTTATGGCTTTACAACCTGAAGCCTTTTATTCCGGGGGCAGAACAACCAGCCCCTTCAAAGACAATGATCCCCCCAGGACGGCATTAACTTCTGGGAAATTCCCAGCTGATCCAATATCCGGGCAACAATAAAATCGACCATGTCATCCACGGTTTCCGGCCGATGGTAAAAGCCCGGAGACGCAGGAAGAATAACACTCCCCATCCGGCTCAATTTCAACATATTTTCCAGATGTATTTCAGAATAGGGGGCCTCCCGGGGCACGATGATCAGCTTACGTCGCTCCTTTAATACCACTGTTGCTGCCCGCTGTGTCAGATTATTACTTAAACCACAGGCAATGGCCGACAAGGTTCCGGTACTGCAGGGGCAAATCACCATTGAGCTGGGAGCACCACTGCCTGAAGCAACAGGCGACATCCAGTCATCCTCACCAAACACACGAATCTGTCTGGGAGCAGCACGGTATCGGTGGGTAAAAAATTGCTCAATAGCGTCCGGCGTATCACCGATCTCAAGGTCCATTTCTGTGGCCAGAACCACTTTGGCCGCCCTGGAAACCAGAACAAACACCTGCCGCTCTGCCGCAACGAGGCTTTCCAGTAGCCGAAGCCCGTACTGGGCTCCGGAAGCCCCCGTGATGGCTAATGTCACTCTTTCAGGATTTGACCGACTCATCACTTAACCTTAATTTTTCTTGAGTTTTGCTTTCAACCCACTGGCTATACGGCCATGAATCCCTTCAAACCCACCATTACTCATCACCAGCAAATGGTCACCAGCCGAGGCGGTATCAACCAGATAACGCACAATGGCTTCTGTGGAATCCATAACCGATGACTTTATCGCGCTATCCTGCACTAACTCGGCCAGTGGCCAGTCAAGCCCCTGTGGCTTAAACCAGATAACTTCGGAAGCCTCTGCGGTAGACGCGATCAATGTCTCCTGGTGCACGCCCATTTTCATGGTGTTTGACCGGGGTTCAATAATCACACGAATATTTGCATTTTCCCCCAGTTTGGCCCTCTGCCCGGCCAGAGTGGTAGCAATCGCCGTTGGGTGATGGGCAAAATCATCATAAATCCGTATTCCCTCAACCTCGTCAACCATTTCCATCCGCCGCTTTACCCCCTGAAAGACAGAAAGCGCCTCACAGGCTGTATCTGGCAAGACTCCGACATGGTGAGCTGCAGCAATGGCGGCCAGGGCATTGGCAACATTATGATCACCTTCCTGCTGCCAGTTCACGGTTCCGACCTCAGTGCCTTTATAGAAAACCTTAAAGTGGCTGCCATCGCTACTGACCGGTGCAACTTGCCAAGGGCTGTGACTGCCACCCAACTCTTCCTGTTCAGACCAGCAGCCCATAGCCATAACGGCTTCTATCTCGGGAGTACCGGCAGGATAAATAATTCGACCCGTACCCGGAATGGTCCTGACCAGATGGTGGAACTGCCGCTGGATAGCCGCAAGATCATCAAAAATATCCGCATGGTCAAACTCAAGATTATTGACAATCAGAGTGCGTGGCTGGTAGTGAATAAATTTTGAGCGCTTATCAAAGAAAGCGGTGTCGTACTCATCCGCTTCGATCACAAAAAAGGGGGTACTGCCAAGTCTTGCGGAAATCCCGAAATCTTTCGGTATGCCCCCGATCAGAAAGCCCGGAGACATACCGGCATACTCCAGGATCCAGGCCAGCATACTGCTGGTGCTGGTTTTACCGTGGGTACCGGCAGCCGCCAATACCCAGCGGTCAGGGGCTATGTACCTGGCAAAAAATTCGGGTCCTGAAACGTAGGGAAGCCCCTTCTCCAACACGTACTCTACAGCCGGAATCCCCCGTTTCATGGCATTGCCAACCACCACAAGATCCGGTGACGGGTTGAGCGCTTCAGCACCATATCCCTGAAATAATGAAATACCCTGTTCTTCCAGTTGTGTACTCATCGGGGGATAAACGTTCTCATCAGAGCCTGACACGTCAAACCCAAGCTCTCTGGCCAGCATGGCCAGACTGCCCATAAAAGTTCCACAAATACCCAGAATATGTATGTGCATTCCCGATCTCTCCAAAAAAAATGCTCTCAGGTTCTGTTGACAATCAGCTGGCAGCACTAAACAGACCCTAAAGTCCCTGATACCAGAATTTTGACATTGTTTTTGCCTTGTGCGCAAAAGGACGTTGACATTGAAAGACCATCAGCCCATAAAGTTGATACATAACAGCGCTACCAATAAACTCTTGATCGGGTATCATCTGCAACCAGTCAAGAACACAAAACAACACACAGCAACACCCGGAATTTAACCGATGACATTGAAGCACGCTTTTTACGCACAGTCTGGCGGTGTTACCGCTGTTATCAATGCCAGCGCCTGCGCGGTTATTGAAACAGCTCGTCGTTACCCGGATAAAATCGGTAAAGTCTACGCAGGGCATAATGGCATACTGGGCGCTTTGCGTGAGGAGCTTATCGACACCTCCTACGAGTCCGATGAAACCATCGGCGCATTACTCAGGACACCCGGCGGTGCCTTTGGTTCCTGTCGTTACAAGCTGAAGTCATTTGAAGAGAGTGAAGCGGAATATCGTCGGTTAATTCAAGTCTTTCAGGCCCATAACATTGGCTACTTTTTCTACAACGGTGGCAATGACTCCATGGATACTGCCTGGAAAGTGTCCCAGCTCAGTGAAAAAATGGGATACCCGATCACCTGTATCGGAGTCCCCAAAACCATCGATAACGACCTGGCGGTTACCGATAACTGCCCGGGCTTTGGTTCGGCGGCCAAATACCTTGCCGTATCCACCAAAGAGGCCAGCCACGATATTGCTTCCATGTGCGATACCTCAACCAAGGTGTTTGTCATGGAAGTCATGGGACGACATGCCGGCTGGCTGGCAGCCGCTACCGGCCTTGCTGCCCGCCAGGATGGTGATCCACCGCACATTATCCTGTTCCCTGAGTTGCCGCTGGACAAAGAAAAGTTTCTCAAAAAAGTCCATGAAACCGTCAATAACGAAGGTTATTGCGTGATCGTTGCCTCAGAGGGAGCCAAATACGAAGATGGCAGCTTTATCTCTGCGTCCACAACCGTAATTGACTCCTTTGGCCACCAGCAACTTGGCGGTGTAGCTCCGGCCCTGTGTAATATGATCAAGCAGGAGCTGGGTTACAAATACCACTATGCTGTCGCCGATTACCTTCAGCGCTCTGCCCGCCATATCGCTTCACGTGTTGACGTAGAGCAGGCCTACGCTGTGGGTAAAGCAGCGGTTGAACTGGCCGTAACCGGTCACAATGCCGTAATGCCTGCCATCGTTCGAGAGTCTGACATGCCCTATCGTTGGGCGATCAAAGAGGTAGCACTGGAAAAAGTCGCCAACTTTGAACGCACCATGCCATTGGACTTTATCAATGAAGATGGCTTCAACATTACCCAAACCTGTCGGGGCTACCTTGAACCATTGATTGAAGGCGAGGAGTACCCTGCTTACCTGAACGGCTTACCTCGTTTTGCCAGGTTGAAAAAAGTGTTTGTCGAGAAACAGCTGGATACAGCATTCGACGTGTAATGTTAACTTAAGCATTCATTGATTAACCCGGATATTTCATAAACGTGCTCCCGTTCTCGCTTGTCCTTTGTCGCTCTGAGGGAGTTTTGCTCAGTCGACCGTACTCCCCGGTACGGCGCACCCTCACAAAACCCCTTAGAGCAACAAAGCCCTCGGCTTTGGCATCCTGCGTCGTCCTACCTCCCACATCCATGTGGTCGTACGCGAGATTCGGGGCAGTTTATGAAATATCCGGGTTAAAATTCACCGATCAATTTTACTGGCAGCCTGGATATAGAGCATATCCAGTGCCACTGTTGCTGCAGCCAGGGCGGTAATGTCGGCGCTGTCATAAGCGGGAGCCACCTCAACCACATCCATTCCGACAATATCAAGCCCTTGCAAACCACGCACCAGCTGCAAAGCACGGTCTGATGTCAGACCACCACAAACCGGCGTACCGGTTCCCGGTGCATAAGCGGGGTCCAGACAGTCGATATCAAACGTCAGGTAGGCAGGGCGATGCGCTACTGTCATATGAACCCGGTCAATAACCTCAGTGACTGGCACCTCATTGACGTAGCCCGCATCAAATACCTGAAAGGGCGTATTCTCCTGATCGTGATGGGTGCGTATACCAATCTGTACAGACGATTCAGGATTGATCAACCCTTCCTGTACCGCATGATAAAACATCGTGCCATAGTCAAATGGTCCTCCCTGGTCATAATCATCCGTATGAGCATCAAAGTGGATAAGCGACAGTGGTCCAAATTGCCGGGCATGGGCGCGAAGCAGTGGCAGGGTGATGAAATGATCTCCGCCAAAGGTAAGCATCTTTTTACCTTCAGCCAGTATTGCCTCAGCATGTAACTGCAGCGACTCGCACAGATCGCTGGCGTTACCTGGCTCAAACACCAGATCACCACAGTCGGCTATAGACAGGTAGTCAGTTAACCGGAACCCCCAGGGCCAGCGCGGGGATTCCCAGGCGAGATTCTTAGGGTAGACATTAAGGCCAAGTTGTTGTGAAACAAGGGCTGTAGAGCAGGTATGTAATCAAGTATTGCGATTCTACTTCATTGCACATACCCATACAGCCCAGAGAGCTCGTTTCTGAATTCTTATACGGGAGGTCAGAAACACCCCTACAGCCTTTACCAATAAAGGGCTTCGCTTAATGTCTACCCTAAGAGGCGAGATTAACCGATGCCTTACGTATGGCTTCAGGGCCAAAACGACTACCGCTCCTGCCGGTGGTGGCAAGATCAAAAGGTACACCGGTTACTATCCATTCGGCATCACTATTGACTGGGTCAAAATCCAGTGGCTGCCGTAAAAAACCAAAAGCATTGGAATAGAGCGAAAAGTCTGGCTTTTTTTCCAGGGTTGTCATTTCCTGCTCCTTATGGCTCTTTTCGTATCGCAAACTGCTGACTATTTTTGTTGAAAAAAAGCGAACACGGGTATTGTTCATGAATTCGGGCTGGATTGCCAACCCCATTTCTTGAGAACTGACCGCCGGAATAGCCCGGTACTTTCACTGTGCAGAGTGACCAGCAATTAGTGGTAAATGACAGTGAAGGACGTGGTTAGCATCAGTCAACCAGCCAGTTACGCAGCAGTTAGGCAGTCGAAAAGCATTTTTTGTTTTTCCCCGGGCAATAGACGTTTGACCACTAGCAAGGGATGCCGGTTTGAGCCAATCGGGTACAATCTCACCTAACAGGGGGCTTTGCAAAGTTTGAGCAGGATTGCCTGAATTAACAGAAACGTTGCTTTTACAGGCCTCCAAGTAGATTGTTAACAGCTCTTCGACCTTTTCGTGAACCGCATTTATGCTTTTCAAAAGTTCACTTCGGGAAGCCGTTATATCAACAATTAATTTATTGTCGTCTGATCTGTTCCAGAAAAGGTGCTGAAATTTAGCAAATAAATCGTCAAAATCCGAAGTATTGATGACCCTGTTAAAAAAATCATTCTGAAAAAAATGTTTGGAATAAGTTTCGCTCAACTTAACCAGCTCCTGCTCGACAACATCGAGAACAGGCATACCATCAATATCACCCGCACGCTTAAGATATTCCGGGCATTTAGTCATTACTGACAAAAAGTTTGCCTTTTCATAATCGGTGATTGCATCAATAATTTTGCCCATTTCTTTTTTAATGTCATCCACTTTCAGAGCTTCAGCAATCTCATCTGTTTTTTTTCTGATCGCATCCTTGTCATCTTTATCTACCAACTGCAATTGAACCCGATTCATCAGCATGATCAATCGCTCTGTTGCCAGCTGAAGTTTGCCAATTAAGGGGGTGAAATGCTCAAGGTATATCAACTGCTGAGCCTGTTGGGTGAAGTCCAGAATACCGATATTACTTTTCTTAACCCTGTTTCTGATCTTTTTCTTTAGTGTGTCAATGATTACCAGCAACACTTCGTGCTGTGCGGTTTCTCTGTCCATTACAGGTAACTCATGATTTTTGTTAGTCACCAGCATTGCTGCGTTACAACCGGATTGTGGGTGCCCGCCAACACCACCAGGAATAAGCATCCGGTAAGTTGCTCCAGTGGCATCTTCACCAGACTCAGTGGTCAAAATCGGGAATTGGTATTTTTTAAGCTCAATACAAGGCGGACTCTTAAACAACTCTTGATGCCTGAGCGTTGGTGTAGTCTGACAGCCATGCCACTCTGAGGAAATATTCATATAGTGTTTATGACAGCCAATATAGGCATAGTGGCAACCTACGACCCCATCCCTGAGAAACCGGATACCCGCTTCAGCCATGTTTGCCGGAGACAGATTATCTGTAAAGGTAGTGTCCTCTAACGCACCGTCATCGGTGTAATAACTTTTTTCAATCATTGGTTTTACGGCATTAACATCATGTCGTTGAACTTCAGTCAAGGCGTAAATCCTTTTCTCACTTAAGCTCCAGACAATCCCCTGAAAATCAGTGCCACACCACGCATCGCCAACCACCATATAACGACTGGATAAATCCATTTCTACAAGACAACTGGCTACCCTGCACGGATCAACCAGGATAGGATGATCACAGGATACCGCCCTTACAATCCGGCCAGTGTCGACACGGCGGACTTTCCTGTTATCGTCCTTTTTTTCATCTGAATATATATTTAGCTTTGTTACATCCCCAAACCCATCGTAGGGTTTGTCTTCACGATAAAAATCTCTTAGGCCCCAATAATATTTGACGTTAAGTGCAACATTCATCGACCTTTCACCACCCCGTGATTTCACCCATTTGAGATGACTTGCTGACAATGAAAGATCAGACCTTCATTAACCGATTTAGTTCTATTGAGCCATTTCAGAAATTATGATTATTTCCACAGAATGACAGAACACCCAAAGAATCTATAGAAAGAATTAAACAGAAGGTTGAACTTCCCTCTCAACGATGGAGGTGGAGAATTCATTGATTTCTTTGAAAATAAGATACTTCTTTTTTCGTTTCAGTGCTGATCTCACTTTTCGCGGCAACTCTGAAAAGCAATAGATCACAGAACGATTGGAATCAAGGTCAATCCTTGTAGTGGCTGGAACATACCAGTACATAAACTGCTTACGTTTTGAATAAATCACAGCCCCGGCCTCCAGATGATTAAGTTAAAGAATTAGCCTGTTGATCAATTAGTCAACTTAATCCTGAAAAAGTTCCCCTGAAGGCTGCATAAAAGTGCAACTATCCAAAATCTTCATAAAGACAGTTGCTTATTCTAACTATCCTGCGGCCTTCCTGGCTGCCCGAACCTGATCATAAGCGCCCTGAATTTCCTGGGTTTTTTCTTTGGCAACCGCCATCATTTCCTCAGGCAACCCCTTGGCCACCAGTTTATCCGGATGGTGTTCGCTCATCAGCTTACGGTAAGCCTTCTTGACTTCAGCATCTGAGGCACTGTCTGACACGCCCAGAACATCATAGGCCCGTTTCAGATCCATTCCTGAAGATGATCGGTTGCCACCGGCTCCGGAATGATAGCCACCTTGTTGATAATACTCTCTCTGGGCAGTAAACCGTTTGTGAATCTGCTCAAAAGCAAAGTTGCCCACACCCAGAATACTGCAAACCTGCTTGAATACCGCTTTTTCTGAAGGGCTCAGCCCACCGTCGGCATAGGCTGCCGACAGCTGAATCTCCAGAAACATGGGAATCAGTGTGCTGGCACCGGCCACCTCACGAAATGACCGAAGCGCACCCTCAATATCGGAAGACGGCTTCTTGCCCTCATTAAACAGCTCTATTGCCATCCTGCGCTGCTCTTCTGAGAGGCGCATGTTATCCATAATGGCTCGTGCTGTTTCTATTTCGTACTCACTTACCCGGCCGTCCGCTTTTGCCACACGGCCCATCACCAGAAACGTTGCCCTGAAAAAGGCGGTCTGGGCTTTTTGACGATAAGCGGCAGAAGCCCCGAAGCCAGCAGCTCCCTGCCCACCTAAATAGGTCCGGTTAATCCAGGAACCCACAAATGCGCCCAAAATAGCGCCAAAGGGTCCACCGGTCATGAATCCAACCAACGCGCCAATTACTATTGCGGTCATGAAGTCCTGCTCTGATCTTGAAGATTGTTTTGGCTTTGCGGCCGGTCCTGCTGCTGTTTTTGAAGATAGCCTTCCAGTCCCTGAAGCCGTTCAACAGAACCCACATCCGTCCAGAAACCATGGTGGTACTGGCCACTGACCCGGCCCTGTTGCATGGCCTCAATCAATAACGGAGCCAGGGCAAAGGCTGTGCCACGCTGACAGCCGTCAAACAATCGCGGGGATAGTATGCTGACGCCACTGAATGTCAGTCCGGCTTTTTCCGGCATTGCTGCTTTCTCAAAAAGCATCCCATCGTCGAGACAAAAATCCCCTGCCGGATGGAAGTCCGGATTATCGACCATCACCAGATGCGCCAGCATGCCTTGCGGGAGGTGCAGATTTTTCAGACAGATATCTGTATAAACATCCCCATTCATCACCACAAACGGAGCATCACTTTCACCCGCCTGACCTTGAGCCAGCAGCGGCAGGGCTCGACAAATCCCACCGCCGGTTTCCAGAGGCTCGCCTTCCGGGGAATACTGAATAGTTACCCCCCAGCCGGAACCTGAGCCAAGTGCCTCCTCAATCTTTTCACCCAACCAACCATGATTAATGACCAGTTCTCTGAAACCAGCCTGCGCCAGCCGCTCGATATGATAGGTAATCAGGGGTTTTCCTGCCACTGGTACCAGCGGTTTGGGAATGGACAGGGTAATGGGTCTGAGTCTTTTGCCATAACCAGCAGCAAGTATCATGGCCTTCATACACCAGCTTCCTCCATTACCTGTTTGAGCCGCCCTTTAACCAAAGGTTCAACGCCCTTTTGCAGCCACTCGGCATGGGCTTTGAATTGAGGGTATCGCTGGCAGATGGACATCACATACCCCAGAGTTCTTGGAATATCGTTAAGGTAGCCGGGTTTGCCATCACGCAGCCATAACCTGGAAAAGATCCCCAGACATTTCAGATGACGCTGTAAACCCGTGAGGTCAAACCAGATTTTCAGCTGTTCCCGGTCATAATCTGCCAGCACCGGATGATGGGCAATAAAGGAGGAAAACCAGCGATCTATCTTTTCTTCCGGCCAGGCTATGTAGCAGTCCCTCAATAAAGAGACGACGTCATAAAGCAATGGCCCATGCAGCGCTCCCTGAAAATCAATAACCCCGACAGTGCCATCCGGTGCCAGCATCAGGTTTCGGGAATGGTAATCACGATGAACCGTCCCCTTTGGCTGCTCAAGAAACGTTGTTACCAACGAGGAGAACAGCCCCGTCAGCGGCTGCACAATGTGAGGATCTTCAGCATCAAATCCCATAAGTGCCCCAAGAAACCACTGGGGATAAAGAGACAGCTCAAGGCGAATCAGCTTTTCATCGTAGGGAGGCAGGTTATCAGGTGACTGTTGCTGCACGGTGAGTAAGGTGTCCAGAAGCTGCGGATAATGCTGGTCGGCGGCAGAGCCTTGCAGTAAAACCTGCATTGGCGTATCCCCCAGGTCCTCCTGAAGCATAAAGCCATGCTCATAATCAACCGCAAACACCTCAGGAACGTGAACCCCGCCTGCCCGCCAGTGAGTGGCTATGTCAACAAAGGTGCGGGTATCTTCCGTTGCCGGAGGAGCATCTACGGCAACCAGCATCCGCCGAGGGGTTTTAACCCGATAATATTTTCGAAAACCGGCGTCACTGCCAATGGCCTGTAAAGGCATTGAAGCACCTGCATCAAGATTCCCATGATCAAAGGCAGGGCTTTGTCCGCCAGATAACACTGAGACAACCCATTGGGCCAGTTGTTCCCGACGGCAAGATGCTTCAGAAACGTTCTGAAGCTCTGAAATTGTTGTGGCCAACGCTTTTGCTTCCCATTAGCAATGTCAGATCAATACCCAAGACTATCACAGAGAGCTATTCTGGCCTATTGGCGCTTAGGCTCTATTGACATAAGGTTCCCAGCCCGGGAGAAAATGAAAAGCCTGTGGCTATTTGACATTTCAGGCTCTCGTGTCCAAAGTTCCCAATGGATTTAACACTGCATTTCCTGTGCAAATGCATATAGAATATTGCGACTCAAATGCAGTAAGAATGTTGCCCCAGGATTGCTGAGCTTATGGATATGCACCTATTACCCTTTACCCCAAAAGCACTGACACTGGTCATTGCAACCAGCATTATTGCCAGCCAACCAGCAGCCAGAGTCATTGCCGCTGAACCCTCGGGTGCTCAACAGAGCGAATGGCACTGCCAGACACTGGCTAATGGTCATTGGAGTTGTCATCCTGCCACCGGCAAATCCAAACCGGCGCAACCGAAGCCCGGGGCCAAACAGCAGGTCAGAAACCCGAAAAAATCGACGACGCCAATAAAGCCTGCCACCAACGGTCAAAACGCCGCCCTCAAACAACAACTGGACTGGCAACCTATCCGGGACCTCTCGGCACAGAGAAGATCAACTGAGCCTTTCTATAGCTGCGGCGCTTATATCGAGCCGCCCAGACCTGGCAAGGACTATAGCGGGGATAGCAATAATGCACCCATTGTCGCCGAGTCCAATGAATCCAGTTATGACAAAGACTCAGTTGCAACCTTCAAGGGTGATGTTACGGTCCGTCAGGGCAGCCGGCAGTTTGAAAGTGACCACGCCACGCTGGACAAAAGCCGGAACCATGGCCAGTTCGAAGGCAACGTTCGCTTTCGGGACAGTGGCGTCCTGCTGGTCGGTGACAAAGGTGATCTACAACTCGACAGTGGCCGTGCAACCCTTGAGAACACCGCTTATGTGATGCATGAGCAGAAAGCCCGAGGCAGCGCTAAACGCATCGTCCGCAATGAAGACACTACACTTGAGTTGTCTGACGCCACCTACACCACCTGCCCTCCGGGTGACAAAGGCTGGCAGCTGTCCGGTCAACAGGTAACCCTTGATATGGGTAGTGGTCAGGGTCTGGCCAAAAATGCCGTCGTTCGTGTGCAAGGGCTGCCAATCCTCTACACGCCATATTTGTCTTTCCCAATTGATGACCGCAGAAAGTCCGGTTTCCTTTACCCTACGTTATCCCAAAGCAGTGATAACGGTTTGGACTTTGCCATCCCTTATTACCTGAATATTGCACCCAACTATGATGCCACCCTGACGCCCAGATATATGAGCAAACGGGGATTAATGCTGGAGAACGAATTCCGCTATCTAGTGGGTAACACCCGGGGTGAACTGGGGCTTTCCGGATTGCTGGACAAAGATCAGCTGAAAAAAGAGAACCCTTATTACAATGACCAACGCTGGTTGCTCAACTATCGTCAGCAGACCAACCTGACCAGCCGCTGGACGGCAGAAGTCGACTACGCCAAAGCCAGTGATAAAAACTATCTGGATGATTTCAGCACCAGCCTTAACCTGTCTGCCAATGCACCGCTGAACCAGCGGATAGGTACCCGCTACCTGGGAGGGGATACCAACCACAGCTGGCAGTTTAGTGTGGATGCTCACCAATACCAGAATATGAACCAGACGGCAGATGACCCTTATAACAAACTGCCACAGATCAAACTGTCTGGTAACTGGCTGGCCAGTAGCCGCCTTAACCTGAATTATGTGGCCGACTACACGAAGTTCTCCCGTGATGATAATTGGCATTATGTTAAGGAAGAATCGAAAACAACATCGGATAACGAATACTTCGAGAGCGTATACGACGAAGGTTACGGTATTAAAAGCGCCAATGGTGAACGGCTCTACCTGGAAACCGGGGCAGGTTACTCTTTTGACTGGAGCTATGCATTTATCCGCCCGGCGGTGAAAGTGCAACATGTTGAATACCGGCTGACGGACCTGAGTGCAACTGAGGTAGAGACTGACCTGAATAGGGCCTACGGCAACTTCACCGCTGCTGACTACACCGAGTCACCCAAGACAACAGTGCCCACATTCAGCATTGACAGCGGCTTTTACTTTGACCGATTCACCAATATCGGTGGTACCGAATTCACCCACACTCTTGAGCCCAGGATGAAGTATCTCTACTCCCCTTATAAAGAGGGGCAGGAGATGAACCCGGTGTTTGATACCGCACTGATGAACTTCAACTACAACTCACTCTGGCGCGACAGCCGCTTCTCAGGCCACGACCGGTTAGGTGATGCCAACCAGCTCTCCCTGGGCCTGACAACCCGGCTGATAGAAGGTGATGGCTTTGAGCGGGTGCGCTTTGGCATTGGCCAGATCATCTATTTTGAAGATCGTCAACTGTGGATCAGCCCTATTGCCGGTATTGACCAGGGTGTTATTGACCAGGACCTGGATACCGACCCGGGCGATGAGACAAGGCGTCTGCTGGAAGAAATGCAGGATTCAGTGTCACCACTGGCATCGGAACTGGTCTATAACATTAATCGCAGCATGAACATCCGTCAGGATCTGATGTGGGATACCAGTAACAACAAACTGGATAGCTACGGTCTTTACTACCAGTACCAGCCGGGTGATCGCCGTGTCATGAACGCTGGCTATCGTTTCCTGCGTCAGGCTGATCGTTTTGTTAAAAACGAGCTGGATCAAAATACCGGTCTGACCACCGACAACAACCTGAGCCAGACCGACCTCTCTATCGCATGGCCTGTGACCAACAACTGGTCAGCCATGGGCCGCTGGCAGTACGATTTAACCAACAAGCGGAACCTTGAGATATTATCCGGAGTCGAATATAACAGTTGCTGTTATCAGGTACGTGTACTGTGGCGCAAGTGGGTCGAGGATGATGACAACATTGATCACCCTGACAGCAAAAACGGCATATTTCTCCAGTTTGTCCTGAGAGGACTTGGGGATCTGACCGGTGGCACCACAAAACAGTACATCAAAGGTATTAAAGGTTACGCAGGGGATGAGAAGTAAATGATGAAGGGATTAAAAAGCATGGCACTGGCTACCCTGTGCCTGCTGTCTTTCAGCAGCGGTGGCGTTTACGCACAGTCAAATGATGCAGCGCAAACCCCGCAGAAAGGCACCATCCGAAACCAGCTGCCACTGGATCGAATCGTTGCCAAAATTGATCAGGACGTGATCATGCAAAGTGAGCTGGATGCCCGTATTGAGGCGGTGCATCGCCAGCTGGCATCCAGAAATATCAACCTGCCACCGGAAGATGTGCTGAAAAACCAGGTACTGGAACAGCTGATACTGGAAAACATTCAGATCCAGATGGGCAAGCGCGGCGGCATCCGCATTGATGACTGGGCTCTTAATGACGCCATTGCCCGAATCGCCCAGCGCAACCAGATGACCCTGGAAGCGTTCCGGCAAAACCTGGAAGCGGATGGCCTGTCGTTCAGCCAGGCCCGTGAAGAAATTCGCCGGGAAATGATTCTTAACCGTGTTCGTCAGCGCCAGGTTGCCCAGCGGGTCCAGGTCAGCGAACAGGAAATTGATAACTTCCTGAGCTCTCCTGAAGGGCTGGCACAAGTGCAGACGGAATATCGTCTGGGTCATATTCTGATTGCCACTCCCGACAATGCCACACCCGACCAGGTCCAGAGTGCAGAGCGCCTTGCTGATGACCTGTCCGGACAACTGCGCCAGGGAGCAGACTTTCAGGCCCTGGCCATTGCCAACTCCAGTGGGCAGAATGCCCTGGAAGGAGGCGACCTCGGCTGGCGAAAAGCCGACCAGCTCCCCACGCTTTTTGCGGAACAGGCCATTAACATGACCCCGGGGCAGACCTCCGACGCTATTCGCAGCCCTGCCGGTTTCCATATCATCAAACTTATGGATACCAGGGGGAATGCAAAAGTGGTCCAGAGTCAGGTTCATGTGCGCCATATCCTGATCAAGCCCAATGAAATTCGCAGTAACCTTGAGTCCCAGATGCAGGCGAAGAAACTGTATCAGCGGGTTCAGGCGGGGGAAGCGTTCAGCGAGCTTGCCAAAGCGTATTCTGACGATACCGCTTCCGCGCTCAATGGCGGTGATATGGGATGGATCTCTCCAGAAACACTGGTTCCGGAATTCCAGACCGTGATGAACATCATTCCGGAAAAAGTAGTCAGCGAGCCATTTCGCACCACCTACGGCTGGCATATTCTCGAAGTGCTGGGCAAACGGCAGTCTGACATCAGCACCCAGGTTCGCCGCAACCAGGTAAGAGAACTGCTCAGTAATCGCAAGTTTGAAGAAGAACTGCAAGTCTGGCTGCGGGAAATCCGTGATCAGGCCTACGTTGAGATCCAGCTCTGATATGACCGGTTACACCCCCCAACCCATTCCCCGGCTGGTAGTTACCGCCGGGGAGCCTGCAGGCATCGGTCCCGACCTTTGCCTGATGCTGGCAACCCAGGGCCACGAGTTTTCCAAACCGGTGCAACTGGTGATTGCAGCCGATCCGGAGTTATTGGCACAACGGGCAATACAGCTGGGCCTATCCGTTGACCTGCAACTCTTTAGCCCGGATATCAGAGAACCTTCCCGGGCAAACACCCTGGTGGTTGCCCCGGTCTCCATGGCTACCCCGGCAACAGCGGGTGCCGTTAACCCCGCTAACGGTCAATATGTTCTCGATACCCTGAAGTTAGCCCTGGATGGATGCGTGAACGGCCTTTTTGATGGAATGGTGACCGGCCCTGTTCATAAAGAAGTGATCAATAACGCCGGCATTCCCTTCAGTGGCCACACAGAGTTTCTTGCTGAACAGACCCACACCGGAAAAGTTGTGATGATGCTGGCAACAGAGGGCTTAAGAGTCGCCCTGGCCACCACCCACCTCCCCCTTTCCGAGGTTTCTGCAGCGATTACCCGTGACTCCCTGACTCAGGTTATTCACATTCTTCATCGGGAGTTACAGGATAAGTTTGCGATCCGCACGCCTCATATTCTTGTCTGTGGAATGAACCCCCATGCCGGCGAGGGTGGCCACCTGGGAATGGAAGAGATTGAAACCATTATACCCGTTCTGAACCATTGCCGGGCTCAGGGAATGAACCTGACCGGCCCCTTACCCGCAGACACCCTGTTTAACCCAAAACTGCTGCAACAGGCTGATGCCGTACTGGCCATGTACCATGACCAGGGGTTACCGGTGCTCAAATACAAAGGCTTTGGGCAGGCCGTCAATATCACCCTGGGGCTGCCGATTGTCCGCACCTCGGTGGATCATGGCACCGCCCTGGATCTTGCGGCCACCGGGAACATTGACTCAGGCAGTTTATACACCGCCATCGAAACGGCACTGGAGATGCTTTCCTTCCCTGATTGACATCCTCCCCATTGATTCTGAGAAATCAGTGTGGGGTCTAAGTAGTTGGCCAAATGGAATCGTATATTTCTGGCTAAGTGGGCAGTTGCTATGCAAGGCGCAACGCAGGGAGCATAGCCGTAGCTATGTGACCGGAGTTGCAACGCCGCAGAGTGACTGACAACTTAGTCAGAAATATATGATTTCATTTTGGTTAACTACTTATACGCCGAAGGATTAGTCCTTTAATAAAATAAGTTTCCTGTATCAATCAGTATGCAATATCCGCTACTTTTATATCTTCACTAAGCTGACTTTTTGATGACGAGGCTTTGCTTTTCCGGCTCTCTTCCAGAATCCAGCTTCTGAATACTTTCGCCTTGGGATGCAAGTACTGACGGGCAGGAGAAGTAAGATAGAATCCCTCAGAAGCCCTGACTCTTTGCGGCAATGGTGCCACCAGCTCACCACTGGTCAACATTCCTGCGACAAGGGATGTCCGGCCCAGCGCAAAACCCTGACCATACTTCGCCATTTCCAGTGCTGTAATCAGGGTATCAAACTGCAGGCCTGGAGAGTTTTCGCGGAATTCACAATCCAGCTGATTGAACCAGTACCCCCAGCCTTCTTCATAGCCAATAACATGCAACAGGGTATGTTCTGATAGCTGTTCGGGACACTCGGGCAGTGGCAGACCATTGGCCAGCTCTGGACTGCAGACGGGGAAGAGCTCGTCCTCAGTGAGACAATCAGCCTTCAGATCTGGCCAGTCACCCCGGCCATAACGTATTTCAAGGTCTGCTTCCCTGTCCTTGTCCTCTGCCCAGATATTACTGGTAAAACGTATGCCGATCTCAGGAAACTCTTCCCTGAAACGGCCCATTCTGGGAGTCAGCCAGGTCGTGAAGAATACCAGATTCACCCTGACAGTTAACAATCTGTCCCTGCCCTGACCAAACAGCTCTTCCGTCGCCACAGCCAGCGAGCTGACTGCTTCATGAACAGCAGGAAGATAAGCCATGCCGGCTTCCGTCATTTCCAGCCCACGGGGAAGCCTCTTGAACAGGGCTACTCCAAGCTGAGACTCAAGACCTTTAACCTGTTGGCTGACCGCAGCCTGGGTAAGATTCAATTCATTGGCTGCATGGGTAAAGCTGAGCAGGCGGGCAGATGCCTCAAAGGAGCGCAGCCAGTTCAGAGGAGGTAGTCGCTTTTTCATTATAATAATCACTACATGGCCAGACCATGCAGTATTAACCCCAGACAACCGAAAGACTGTTCATTTTTTGTAACAAAACGACAATCAAACTGTTTCCAGGGCTATTACCTGGGCTCCGCTTACTTCATGGTGGGCATGGAAAACTGGACATTTTCCCGGACGCCCGCAGAAGGCCAGCGCTGAGTAATGGTCTTGCGACGTGTATAAAAACGAACCGCATCCGGACCATAAGCATGGAGATCACCAAACAGTGAGCGCTTCCAGCCACCAAAGCTATGATAAGCCACAGGCACTGGCAAAGGCACATTGATGCCAACCATTCCTACCCTGATGTGTGCGGAGAAATAGCGAGCGGCTTCCCCATCCCGGGTAAAGATGCAGGTACCATTACCGTATTCATGACGATCAATCAGGTCCATGGCTTCCTGCATACTGTTGACTCGGACCACCTGCAGAACGGGGCCAAAGATTTCGTTCTGATAGCTGGTCATTTCTGGCGTTACCCTGTCAATAAGGGTACCACCGACAAAGTAACCTTCCTGATAACCGGCGACCTCGGGCTGGCGACCATCAACCACGATCTCGGCTCCCTGCTCTTCGGCACTGTCAATAAAACCGATCACTTTTTCCTGGTGCTGTCGGGTAATGACCGGTCCAAAATTATTGGAGCTGTCGCTGTAAGCACCCACTTTCAGGGACTGCATGGCTTCTTTCAGCTTGTCTACCAACTGGTCGGCCGCTGCATCACCCACGGCAACGGCTACAGACAATGCCATACAACGCTCGCCGGAGGAACCAAAAGCTGCGCCCAACAGCTGATTAACAGCATTATCCATATCGGCATCAGGCATTACGATCGCGTGGTTCTTGGCACCACCCAATGCCTGGCATCTTTTGCCATTAGCTGTCGCTGTCGTGTAGATATACTCAGCGATGGGGGTAGATCCAACAAAGCTGATAGCCTCGACTCTTTTATCATGGAGTAGAGCATCCACAGCTTCCTTGTCACCATTGACAACATTCATGACACCTGCTGGCAGACCGGCTTCGTGCAGCAGTTGAGCCACGAACAGCGTTGAACCTGGCACCCGCTCGGAAGGCTTCAGAACAAAGGTATTGCCACAGACAATGGCCATCGGGTACATCCACAGTGGCACCATGACCGGGAAGTTAAAGGGAGTGATCCCGGCAACAACCCCCAGAGGCTGGAACTCGCTCCAGGAATCAATGCCTGGTCCGGCATTACTGCTGTGTTCTCCCTTTAACAGCTCTGGCGCACCGCAGGCATATTCAACGTTTTCAATACCACGCTGCAGCTCCCCCATGGCATCGTGGGAAATCTTGCCATGCTCCTGGCCAATCAATTCGCAGATACGCTCAGCATTCTGCTCAAGCAGCTCCTTGAACCGGAACATGATCCGGGCACGCTTGATGGCAGGCGTGTTTCTCCAGGAAGGAAAAGCTGCTTCTGCAGCAGCAACAGCTTCCTCTACTGTAGCTTTGGAAGCCAAAGCAACCTGCTTTTCAGCCTGACCGGTTGCCGGGTTATAAACCGCCTGATGACGTATATCATCATTGACTGCTCTACCATTGATCAGATGGCCAATTGTGTTCATGATTCACTCTATGGTTTTGTTAGAAATGTTTTTCTTAACTCTTTGACTGACTTGTGTTGAATTAGTCCCAGAGCTGCTGGTAAATGGCTTTAATCTCTTCTGCATCAGGCACCCTGGGATTATTAGCAGGTGACCCGGATGCCAGAGCCTGCAATGCCATGGTGTCCAGCACTTCAAAAAATGCAACTTTATCAATGCCAAATTCCTGTGGACCCGGAACTGAAAGCTCATCATTCAGAGCTTTCAGTTCGGTCAGCAGCTTATGGTTTGCCACTTCATCACTGTCTCCCTGTTCGGCAACACCCATAGCCCGCGCACAGTCGGCATAACGATCAGGCGCAGCGGGAATTGAATACTCAGTAACAGCCGGCAACAGCATGGCATTAGACAAGCCATGGGGAACATGGAAAAAAGCTCCAATAGGTCTGCTCATACCATGGACCAGAGCTACCGAGGCATTGGAAAAGGCGACACCCGCGAGGGTTGAGCCCAGCATCATGGCTTCACGGGCTTTTTCATCCTTGCCATTGTGATAGGCGGTACGCAGATTCGGTGCAATCAGGCGCATGGCTTCCAGAGCCTGGCTGTCACTGTACAAGCTGGCTTTTTTACTGACATATGCCTCCATGGCATGGGTCAGTGCATCAATACCTGTGTCTGCTGTCGTACGGGGAGGCACACTCAATGTCAGGTTATAGTCCACCAGTGCTGCTGACGGCATATAAGCAGCCCCGACACAGAGCATTTTTTCGTCACAGGACTCATCTGTGATAATGGTGACTCGAGTGGCCTCAGAACCCGTACCGGCCGTAGTGGGTATAGCAATCACCGGCAGTCCGGGCTGATCCATAATCCTTGGGAACTTATAATCCCGCATTTCACCACCATGGCATGAGAGAACAGCTATTGCCTTTGCACTGTCGATAGGGCTGCCTCCACCGAGAGCAACAACACAGTCGTAGCTTCCCTGCCTGGCCATTTCAACACCCGCCTGAATGGAGCCGACGGTGGGTTCCGGAACGGTATCTGCAAAAACACTGGAATCAATGTCGTTTTTTGTCAGACAGTCCTGCAGTGCCTGGACATAACCTAGCTGAACCATCATGGCATCAGTAATAATGAGAGGCTTCGCACAGCTCAGACTAGTCAGAACATCAGGAAGAGCCAGGCTGGCCCCCGCCCCCACCTGCATGATGCGGGGCAAAATCACTCGCGTAGACATAACAAACCTCGTGCAATCTACTGAAATGGCTGTGTACCTCTTGCGCACAGCCAATATCTATCAGGAACGTCCATCTCTTGCCATGGACACCTTGTAAGCCTCTTCACCTGGTAAAGCCTCCTCGCGCAGGGCCTTGATAAGGCCATAGGTGGCAAGAAACAGAATGATCGAGAATGGCAGGGCCGCAACAATAGAAGCTGTTTGCAGAGCCTTAAGACCACCGGCATACAGCAAAACGGCTGCCGAGGCACCAATCACCAGTCCCCAGAACACTCTGTACCGGGCAGGCGGATTATCACTCCCCATGGACACCAGGGTACAGATCACCAGGGTCGCCGAGTCCCCGGAGGTAACAAAATAAGTCACCAGCAGAATGGTGCAGATGCCCGCCATCAGCACGGACATCAACTCACTCTCAATCAGCAGCTTCACTGTGGTAAACAGAGCAGTAGTGATATCCTTGTTCACAGCCTCTGTAACACCGCCGTCACCGTAAAGTTCCAGATAGAAGGCACTGTTACCAAATATAGTGATCCAGAAAGCTGCCAGTGTCGTGGGTGCAACGAGAACACCAAGGACAAACTCACGAATGGTCCGGCCCTTGGAGATACGGGCAATGAACATGCTGACAAAAGGAGCCCAGGCAATCCACCAGCCCCAGTAGAAGATAGTCCACCATCCCTGCCATTGAGCGCCTGGCTCTGGATCAACCCATAACCCCAGGGAAACGGCATTCAACAGATAGTCACCGGTATTGGTAAAGAATGCACCCAGCAGATAGGCAGTAGGGCCAAAGATGACGAACAGACCCAGAATGACTATGGTCAGCTGCATATTGAAAACACTAAGGATACGAATGCCTTTGTTCAAACCGGTCAGTACCGAAGAGTTGCCACAACCGAAATCACTGCGATCAGGATCACTTGATTGGTGGTCGACACTTCTATGCCCAATAGATAGCCCAGCCCGGCATTCATCTGTTGTGCACCCAGTCCCAGCGAAGTAGCTATACCGAATACGGTTCCGAATACGGCCAACAAGTCAGCTGCATGACCGATAGGCCCATAAATCCTGTCACCGAAGATGGGGTAGAGGCTTGAGCGGATAGTGATGGGAAGCCCTTTACGATAGGCGAAATAGGCCAGAATCAGACCAGTAACAGAAAACAACCCCCAACCATGCAAACCCCAGTGAAAAATCGAGATTCTCATGGCAACCTGGGCCGCTTCTGCCGTCATGGCCTCGTCATCACTGATGAACGGGTTGCTTTGAAAGTGGTAAATCGGTTCGGCAATACTCCAGAACAGGATTCCAATTCCGATGCCAGCACCAAACAACATGGAAAACCAGGCGAAATTACTGAACTCCGGTTTGTCATCATCACTGCCCAGGCGAATATCACCGTAGCGGCTGAACACCAGCCAGACAGAAAAAAACAGGAAAAACGACATTATCCCTATGTAATACCAGCCCAGATCCGTAGCAATAAAGTTTTTTGCCGCCGTATAAATGCCATCGGCGTATTCAGGATCGGCAACGGTAAAAACAATAAATGCCAGAACCAGTAAAGCGGAACCAACGGCCATCACTGGATTGGCTCCCTCAAGCAAGCCAGCATACGGCGTTGTATTATTATTTTTATTATTCATTTTTAACTCTTCTTTTTGAGGTATTGATCCTCAGGGACATCATCAAATGTAATCTATATATCAGAGCACGCCACCATTATCTGTGGCTGAAAAAAAAATGAGAAACAATAAAATAGACACCTGAGACCAAATTATTTTTATAACAAACCCTTTTCCAGCAATAAAAAAAATCAGGTCTCAGGGGTATTTTTTTTTGCTGGTCGATCGGGCCATCCATTCATAACATTTTCCTTGCATAAGCGCGTGCAATGAACGCACCGTATTTTAATAAAGCGCTGCCTCTTTATTAGCAGGATTACCAGATGCACAATAAGAATAAATTGCCATTGAATGGTGTCAGGGTTGTTGATTTTGGCCAGCAGATTGCCGGTCCGGCTGTTGCCATGGCGCTGGCCGATCTGGGCGCAACCGTTGTCCATATTGATCCACCCGAAGGTCCTCAATGGGACCATCCCGCCAATGCCGTTCTGAATAGAAACAAACTCTGCCTGAAGCTTGATCTTAAAACTAAGTCTGGCTTGCTCCAGGCACTGTCATTGATTGAAAAAGCCGATATCGTCATCGAGAGCTTCAGACCCGACGTAATGAAACGTCTGGGCATTGATTTTCAGCAATTGAGAGAATCACGCCCCGACCTTATCTCATTGTCGATTCCCGGCTTTGCCAGTAATGACCAGTTGAGAAGGGAATGGAAAGCCACTGAAGCCGTTGTTGCAGCTACTGCTGGTGCCTTCACGGACATGGGATTCAACCGTATCCTGATGGGCTTGAACCCAAGCTTTTCTCCTCTGCCTCTGGCCTCTTCCTACGCCACATCCCTGGCAGCCAGCTCAGTGGTTCTGGCGCTCACCGCACGTGAGAAAACCGGTAGAGGTGATCACATTGAAGTCCCTATCGTTGCCGCAATGATGGAAGGCCTCTCCTATAATTCTTACGTTGTCGAAGGATTGCCAGAGCGCTACAAAACCATGCGTGAGCATGAGATCGAGCATCGCAAGAGCAACAACATTCCCATGGATCTCAGCTATGATGCGCTTCAGGAGTACCTGGACCCCTTCTACCGAACCTATCAATGCGCCGATGGCCGTATGTTCTACTGCGTATGCCCATCCCACCGTAATCATGCCCGTCGCTGCCTGGAGGCTCTGGGTATTTATGACGAGCTGCTGGCTGAGGGACTGCCAGACGTTAAAGATCTGCACCAGCCCATTAAGGAGTGGGATGGTGAAACGTCCATAGGCGTCTATCCATTACCGAAAAAATGGGCTGACATCATTGCAGCCAAAATGAAGAAAGTATTCATGACCAAAACCTCACAGGAGTGGGGAGAGATTTTCGGTGAAGGACAGATTCCAGGCGCTCCTCACAGAACAACCCGGGAGTGGGTGAATGATGAGCACACCAACCAGTCAGGCCTGATCGTTGAGGTTAATGACCCCGTTTATGGTCTGATGAAACAACCTGGCCCCATTGCCTGGCTGGAAGAGTTTGCCGGACAAATGGTTACTCCCGCTCCGCGCAAGAATGTCAGCTATGAAGAGGCCCTCTTTGCGCTGAATACAGTCACGGACGAAGATGACCAGAGCCGATTTTCCGCTCGCCGCCAGCAGAAAGCCACTGCTCACTGGCTGGACGGACTGCGAATTCTTGATCTGACCAATGTTATTGCCGGCCCACACTCTACCGCCTTTATGGCACGCTTTGGTGCCGAAGTGATTAAGCTGGATCCGGTCACCCCGCTTTATGATCCTCTGATTGGTACCCTGTTTACCTTCCAGACCGGCGTTGGTAAACGCAGCGCGCTGGTCAACATCCTGTCTGAAGAAGGACGAGAGGTATTCAACAAACTGGTCAAGTCAGTGGATATAGTGGTTATCAATGCGCCTGAACGGCAGATGAAGCCTCTGGGTCTGGACCACGAATCACTGCAAGCCATTAACCCGGGCGTTCTCTTCTGCCGCCTGGATTGCCTGGGCGGTCCTTTGCCCGGTCCAAAAACCAATTACATTGGTTATGACGACATCATTCAGGCCAACAGTGGCATCATGAGTCGCTTTGGTGGCTCACAGACACCGGAAGAACACGCCCACCTCGGCACACTGGACGTCAACTGCGGTTTCTCCGCCGGACTGGCTATGGCGGTTGCTCTCTACCACCGCCAGAAAACAGGTCAGCCTACCCGGGCAAGAACGTCGTTGTCTGCGGTAACCAATCTGGCACAGATTCCCTATGCCTTTGACTACCAGGGAAGAGTTCCGTTTAATGAGCCTTCAGGTCGACAGGCTCTGGGTTATAACGCGCTTTCTCACTTCTATGAAACACAGGAAGGATGGATTTATCTGGACAGCAATGACTCCGAGCTGAGCAGACTGGGTCAGGTAGAAGGTCTCGGAGGTATAGTGACTGCTGACAATCTCTCAGACTATCTGACAGAAGCCTTTAAAAGGGCTCCAGCCGTTTACTGGAAGTCCGCGTTGGACAAGGTAGATGTCGCTTCGGCCATGCCACAGGCTATTGAACATCTCAGAGAGCAATACAGCCGTGTTGCCGATGGTAAAGCAGGTACCGACCTGGGCAGCTTTGCCTTCTCGATCTATCCTGAGCATCCCAGCGGCCACCAGATCACACAGATCGACCATTATTCCATTCGACCCACAGAGTCAACTATCGTAGCCGCCACGCCTACTGAAAGGTTTGGTCATTCAACCAGGGAAGTGTTAGCTGAAATGGGTTATGACAGTGAGTCTATTGAATCAATGATTGAGCGTGGAATTGCGGGTACTGGCTGGGGCAAGGAGTTCCTTCCCAGCTGATAATCAGGCGGCAGCGATAACCTGCCGCCTTCTTCCATAAGGGTACTACATTTGGTGATAGTGCTTCGGCAAGTAAAGGTTCTGTATGATGCGAGTTCCCTGAGGATTACTTGATGATCTGAAGTGAGCATGGCAACCATCTCGAATTTCGCCGTTGGGATGAGGCATTCTTCGGGGAACTGCTGGCTGCCGGTGAGACTATTGTCGGAAAGTCTCGCGAAAACAGCAGTCGGGCGTTATTATTGCCAGTTTGACCGACATCCATGCAATCTATTTTTCATGGCTGATGGTCATCGACTGTTTCTTCCCAGATGAGCAATACTCCTCATGCCCCAGACAGACGTTCCTTACCATAAGGCCCGCAAACGTTTCGGCCAAAACTTTCTTCACGATCATGGCGTTATCGGTGAGATCGTTGCGTCAATCAACCCGAAACAGGGCGAGCATCTGGTTGAGATTGGTCCTGGCCAGGGAGCCCTGACCGCCGACGTGCTTGAGCGTGCCGGTGGACTGGACGTGGTAGAGCTGGACAGGGACCTGATTCCCACCCTGCTCCTGCGCTTTGGCCTGAACCCGAACTTTCATATTCACGAAGCCGATGCGCTGAAGTTTGATTTTGCCAGTCTGAAAACCGATGACCGACCACTGCGCATCATTGGCAACCTGCCCTATAACATTTCAACCCCGCTAATCTTTCAACTGTTAAGCTTTGCAAGCATGATTCAGGATATGCACTTCATGCTGCAAAAAGAAGTGGTTCAGCGCCTGGCCGCCGCACCGGGGGAAAAACACTATGGCCGCCTGGGTATCATGGCGCAGTATTACTGCAAGGTTGATTATCTGTTTACGGTAGGGCCAGGAGCATTCAAGCCTGCGCCCAAAGTCGACTCAGCCATCGTGCGAATGACCCCGTATCATGAGCTACCTCATCCCTGTAAAGATATTCTGAAACTGGAACAGGTTGTTCGGGATGCTTTCAGCCAGCGGCGTAAAACCATCCGTAATACACTCAAGCAGCATCTCAAGGCAGAAGAGCTTGAAACACTGGCCATTGATCCTGCCGCCCGGCCAGAAGTACTGACCCTTGCCGATTTTGTTCGAATAGCCGACTACTTGACTGATAGACAACATTAACAGCCCGGGAACAGCCAATGACCACTTATGCAGTCGGGGACATCCAGGGTTGCTATGACCCTCTGCGACAACTGTTGGATAAACTCAAGTTTGACCCTGACCACGATATCCTCTGGGTTGCTGGTGATATGGTCAATCGTGGCCCGGAATCTCTGGCAACACTGCGCTACCTGAAAAGTCTTGGCAATAGCTGTATCGCCGTTCTCGGGAATCACGATCTGCACCTTCTGGCCGTGGCCTGTGGCATTCGCAAGCAGAAAAGCAAAGACACCCTGACTGAAGTGCTGGAAGCCCCTGATGCGGATGAGCTGCTCCAGTGGCTACGCTTTCGCCCAATGCTGCACCACGACGACCAGAGAAAGATCACCATGGTGCATGCTGGTATCCCCCCCATCTGGACTATTGACCAGGCGATCGAACAAGCCCGGGAACTGGAGCAGGCTCTACGCTCTGAAGACCATGTCAAATGGCTTAAAAAGATCTTCAAAAACACCAAACCCCAGCCATGGGATGACGAGCTTAAGCTGAAGAAAAGGCTACGGCTTAGCGCAGCCTACTTTACCCAGATGCGTTTCTGTAATGACCATGGCGTGCTGGACCTGGAAAGCAAAGGGTCTGTCCCGAAAAACGGTTATGCGCCCTGGTTCAGCTTTTCCGGGAGCCCCTGCTTTCGAGAGCAGATCATTTTTGGTCACTGGGCAGCGCTGGAAGGGGTCACTGGTCATGATAATATCCACGCCCTGGACACTGGCTGCGTCTGGGGTAAAAGCTTGACAGCGATCAATGTGGACGGTTTCCAACGAACCGAAGTTTTCAATTAAAAACACACGACAGACCAGGCTCTGTTGACCAAAGGTAACAGACCTGTTGGCTCCTTCGCCTACTTCCGCAGGACGGACCGGGGAGATCTAATCAAACCGGTTCAACGCAGCCTGAAGGCGGCTATAAAAGCCAGACTGCACATCCCGCTGAACGTGCAGTGAAACCTCAGCAGGCCCTAATGACCCACTGTATTTGACCGAAACAAACAGTAATCAGTTCTCAATTTCAGAGGATTATCTGTTTTTATGAACGCCCTGATATAAACTGGGCGAAAGTAAACTTATAATCTGCTCATCAAGAAGAACAGCTATGGATCGCGCATACAATGGCCGCAAAACCAACCAAAACAGCCACCTTTGTCTGGCAGGGCAAAGATAAAGCCGGCAAAAAGATCAAAGGGGAAATGCAAAGTGCCAGTGCTGCGCTGGTCAAGGCTGAGCTTAGAAAACAGGGCATCCTGGCGACCAAAGTCTCTAAAAAAAGCCTCTCCCTGAGCCTTGGCGGTGGGGGCAAAGTCAAGCCCATGGACATAGCCCTGTTCACCCGCCAGATGGCAACCATGATGAAGGCAGGGGTACCACTGCTTCAGGCCTTTGACATTACCTCCGGCGGTATCGAGAAAGAGGCCATGAGAAATCTGGTTGGCAAGATCAAGAATGAAGTAGCCTCAGGCAGCACTTTTGCCGACTCCCTCAGACAACACCCGGATTATTTTGACGACCTGTACTGCAATCTCGTCGCCTCTGGTGAACAGTCCGGAGCACTGGAGACATTGCTGGATCGAATCGCTACCTATAAAGAAAAAACCGAAGCACTCAAGGCAAAAATCAAGAAAGCGATGAACTATCCAATTGCCGTAGTGCTTATTGCGATGATCGTTACCGTCATCCTGCTGGTGAAGGTGGTCCCTCAATTTGAAGAGGTTTTTCAGGGCTTCGGTGCTGAGCTACCCGCCTTTACCCAGGTTGTCATCAACATATCAGAGGTTGTCCAGGAATATTGGCATATCGTCCTAGGCGCTTTGGTCGCTGGCGGCTTCCTGATATCACGGACACTGAAGTCATCCAAGGCAGCCAGAGATGGTCTGGATCGCCTGATGCTGAAGCTGCCGATTATTGGTGAAATTCTGGATAAATCCGCCGTTGCCCGTTTTGGCCGAACCCTGTCAACCACCTTTGCCGCCGGGGTTCCCCTGGTCGATGCGCTCGACTCGGTCGCCGGTGCTGCTGGCAATGTCGTTTATGCCAATGCCGCTAGAAAAATTAAAGAAGATGTATCCACCGGTCAGCAGCTACAGTTTGCCATGAAAAGCACCGGGATATTCCCGCCTATGGCGATACAAATGGTCTCTATCGGTGAGGAATCAGGCTCTCTGGATGAGATGCTTGATAAAGTCGCCACGTTCTATGAAGAAGAAGTGGATAATATGGTTGATGGCATGACCAGCCTTATGGAACCCATCATCATGTCGGTGCTGGGTGTACTGGTCGGTGGCCTGATTGTGGCAATGTATCTGCCAATCTTCCAGTTGGGGTCTGTTGTTTAACGAACCTCCTGTCGATTTAATATCGTTTCAAAAAATCTAAAGGGCTAATTATAGCCCTTTATTCACAAGACAAACCCACCAGAAACCTCCTGATCGCCTTTAAGGTGTTTCATAATACTCAGAGGATACTCCAGTCACGTGGTCGCTCATTTTTGGAGTATCACAGCCAGGGCCAGTGAATAGAGGCTTGAGGGTTGCCCACTCGTCATCGGTCAGGTCGGATGGATACATAATTATCCTCCTTCTTAAACTAATCAGGTACTGTAGTTATAGACGACTTTGAGTTTTTATCCTGAGTTAATGGTCAGTAACTTTTACAACAATCTCTTAGGACATCATTTAAATGGCATTTAAATTATCAAAACCAGCTCCCCTGACCGTCGCTGCTATTGCGGTTATGGTTAGCGCATACTCCCTTATCCCGGAAAAACAAACGGGCACCACCTTCGACCCGGATACAACTTACCAGTTAACGGTACTGCACACTAATGACCATCATGGTCGGTTCTGGCATGACAGCAAAGATCAGTTCGGGATGGCAGCCCGCATGACTTTGATTGAGGAGATTCGCAAAGAAGTATCTGAAGAAGGTGGACATGTGCTGCTACTGTCCGGGGGCGACATTAATACAGGGGTACCCGAGTCAGACCTGCAGGACGCTATCCCTGACTTCAAAGGCATGAATATGCTTGGGTACGATGCAATGGCTGTTGGCAACCATGAATTTGATAACCCGCGAGATATATTGATGATGCAGGAAGAACTGGCAAAATTTCCATTCCTGTCAGCCAATATTATCGATCAGGAAAGTGGGGAGCCATTGTTTGCGCCTTACACCATGTTCAATCTTGATGGCCTTCGAGTCGCGGTTATGGGTTTAACCACAGACGATACCCCTAAAACGTCTAATCCTGAGAATGTGCAAGGTCTGACATTTGCCAGCCCGATTGAGGTAGCGCGTGAAATAATGCCCAAACTGGAAGAGCAGGCCGACGTGATCATTGCTTCAACGCACATGGGTCACTACCCCAATGGCAATCATGGTGTTAAGGCTCCCGGTGATGTAACGCTTGCTCGTACCGTAAACGGCATCGACCTGATTGTTGGCGGTCACTCCCAGGATCCATTGTTTGAGCCTGATCTGCAAAATGACACCTGGATCGTACAGGCCCATGAGTGGGGCAAATACGTTGGGCGCGCAGACTTCGTTTATCAACAGGGTGATCTCGAACTTATTAATTACCAGCTGATCCCTGTTAACCACAAGGGAAGTGAAACCAGAATTCCTTATCATGAAGCAATGATGAGGCTTCTTTCTCCTTATCAGGAGGCGGGCGCAAAGCTGGTTGACGTTAAAATTGGCAGTGTCGACCAACGCTTAATGGGCGAACGTAATGAAGTGCGGTTCCAGCCAACCAATCTGGGCACGTTATTGACCCGGGCTTTTATGGACAAAACCGGTGCTGACTTTTCGGTAACCAATGGAGGCGGGATTCGTGCCAGTATCAATGCCGGGGAGATTACTTATAAAGATGCTCTGATCGTATTTCCATTCGGCTACACACTGACTACTGTTGAGATGTCTGCTCAGCAGGTTCTCGATTATCTTGAGGTTGTTGGTCAAATGCCCGCTAATAGCGGTGCATTTGCTCACTTCTCTGGTGTTGAGATGGTGATCACCGCATCGGGAATTGAACATGTCCGTATTGGCGGGAAACCACTGGATAGGAATAAAACTTATAAGATGGCAACTCTGAGTTTCTCTGCAAGGGGAGGTGATAGGTATCCTGATGTGAGTTCCTATCCGGGCTTTGTAGATACTGGCTTTCTGGACGCAGAAGTGATTCGCGAGTACATCGAAAAAAACTCACCCATTAACGTTGCCGATTATGAACCAAAAGGTGTCGAGCGACAGACATCGATTTCATTCGGCAGTGGTTAAGGAGACGCTGCTGATGTCTGAATAAAGTGAACGCGGTGAAAAAGGACTAGCGCACACTTGCCCTTTTTCAGGATGCATCATCGCCAGCAGCGCTTTGATAAAGCCCTTCCTCTTAATCTGGTAATCATTTTGCATGGTCGATAGACAGCCATTTACCCGGTGCTCAAAATCATGACGGCAAACATGGCCATTCAATTTCGTTTGAAGCTTCGCAGTCAGTGTATGCAGGCGTTGTTGTTGTTCTTGCAGCTGGTCAGTCCGAAAGTCTGATCTTCCGGTTTGTTGCTCAGAGTACAGAGCGATAAATTGCCTGGCTTTATTCAGAGTAAGCAAGGAGCGCATCAGCAAGCCATAAATTCGTTCCCCGGTGTTCATAGGGTTGTTAAAAAGAAGCGTTCGGGGTAAGTCAAATACCTCCCCTTGTTGCAATTGCACTGTCAACGGGTCGAGGTTCTCAGCGAGGTGTTCCAGCGTATCGTTCATAAGCCTGGTTTCTTCAGCAAACGACAAATACCATACCGGCCTCTCAACGCCGGGAACGCGAACGGCAGATTGCTCTGCATTCTCATGGATGACTCTGTCATCAACACTGACCTGAAACTCCATTGCTTTCGTACCCAAATCACCGTCTATAAGATGAATATTGTAGGCTTTTGGCAGTTTAATCGCCTGACATCCCGGGATTGATGAGATGGTGATGTCTGTTGGAATTTCTGAATCCCTGTCGGTGTTCAGTGCCTGCAGCTTGTCAAAAAGCGCTCTGGCGACCTCTTCTGTCGTGCAGATAATATCAATATCATTAAATACCGGGCAGAGGTTCTGTAAAAAACGTGAGTATGAACCAGTAATCAGAATGGTTGGAGCGGTATTGGCATCATTGATTTCCTGAATAACCTCCAGTGTTTTCAGCGTTAGCGCATTTAACTGCGGCCCCCTCCGGACACTCGTTGCGCCTGTTTCTGGCCATTGTTTCAGGGGTTGATACCCACTGACGATCATTGCCCAGGTAGCAGACACAGGTTTTGTTTCATCCCGGGATTCCCTGGCCTGATAAGGGAATAGTTTCTCCCTGTCAGGATTGGCAACGGATACCTCTACCGATGTTGCTCTTCGGCCAGAACTCTCTGTATCGGGTATCACTTCGGAGAGGAAATCCGATTTGAACAGCAACTCATCCATGATATTGGATGCCGGGCTGCATTGTTCAAACCAGCAGCTTAAAGCGTGGCGGAGCTTGCTGGCTTCAGGAAAACTCTGAAGACACGCCATAACCTGATCTTTATGGATCTGTCGTTTATTAACAGACTGGCTGTTGATATAGCAGTATGCGAGGAAAAAGAAATGCAGGCGTGAATTCTGAAATGAACGCCTCAGTATTTTGATGGAATGCAATACCTGCTCTGCGAACACCCGCTTACGATCAATTCGCAACTCATGATGCATAGCCATGAATTTTAATATGCATTGCAGCCGGTGTTGTTCATCACCTTTGACCAATACGTTGTCCAGGATTCGCCAGGCCGCTTGCAGCAAATCCTGAACTTCTTTGGTTTCATCGTACCGCCAGGATTGTCTCAGCCTTTGAATCAGATACCTGACCTGCTTTGAAGAATGATCCCCCGGAGCTTGATGAAACGCGGCCAATACTTCCTTGTTATCCAGATAGCGGCCATTCAATGCCCTGCCACTCAATGCCAGCTGAGCATAAAAAATTGCACTTTCGAGCAGCCATCGACCCCGCGCATAATCCTTAACCACCACATCCGGTGCCACCTGCCGGCCATTCAACGTCAGGCCCCTCAGGCAACATTCTGCTTGAAAGCGAGCCAGCTCCCGTGTTGCCCTGAGTGCCTGAAAGTCCCTGACCACTGCCTCTGGTGTCACCTGTCGGTCATTCAATGGGAACCCTCTCAGACAACATTCCGCCTTTAAGCGTGCCTGCTCCAGTGTTGCGTTGGCTGCCTGATAATCCCTGACCACCATATCCGGTGTTACCTGCTGGCCATTCAACATCAGCCCATTCATACAACATTGCTCTTTAAAGCGCGCCAGCGCCAGTGTCGCGTTGGCTGCCTGAAAATCCCTGACCACTTCATCCGGTGTCACCTGCTGACCGTTCAGTGGCACACCTCTCAGGCAACATTCCGCTTTAAAGCGCGCCAGCCCCAGTGTTGATTTGGCTGCCTGAAAATCCTTAACAACGGCCTCCGGTGTCACCTGCCGGTCATTCAACGCCAGCCCCATCAGGCAACATTGTTGCTTAAAGCGTGCCAGCTCCAGTTTTGCGTTGGCTGCCTGAAATTCTTTAACCACCGCCTCCGCTGAGACCAGTTGGCCATTCAATTTCACTCCCTTCAGGCAACAATGTTCCTTAAAACGCCCCAGCGCCCTTGTTGCCCCGGCTGCCTGAAAACCCTTAACCACCGCCTCCGTTGTGACTTGCTGGCCATTCAGCATCAACTTCTTCAGGTAACAGTGCTCCTTAAAGTGCGCCAGGGCCAGTCTGCCCTTCGGGCTATTCGGGAAATCCTTAACCACGACATCCGGTGTGAACTGCCGGTCATTCAACGCCAGGCCACTCAGGCAACATTTTTCCTTGAAGTGCGCCAGTGCCATTCTGCCCTCCGGGCTATCCGGGAAATCTTTAACCACTGCCGCCGGTGTGAGCCGTTGGTCGTTCATTGACAGCCCCTTCAGGCAACATTCCGCTTTGAAGCACGCTATCGCTAATTCGCTCTTACTCCGATCTGGTTTCAGGTTAAACGCCCGGACAACCTGATCCGGGGTGATGTTTCTATTGTTATGGAGAATGTTCCTTAAGCAGAGTTTTTGCAGGAAGAAACCGCTTCTAAGAGACGTTCTATCATTGCCGTAAGCTGTAATCACACAAGCCGTGGTGATTTGACGCCCTTGCAACATTTTTTGTTGCCAAAAGGCATCTTCAATACGTCTGCTATCGTCCAGATTCTTGGCTGTACCACCAGAGGACTGATGGCAAGAGACTCTTTTACCATTAAATAGACTTATGTAGTGGTTAGACGTCCCACTTGAACCGGCTTGCTGTTCAACCCGGCCATCAGGCTTTGGACGGGTATAGGTTGATGCCATTGTTTTCAGAATAAAACCCTGCGCAGTTGAACTATAAACACCGCAGTTTGACCTCAAAACGGTTATTAGGTTCACTAGCTTTTGGTTCGTGGGCTTTGCTTTACCTCCATTCGCCATTGCAGGGCGACCAGTACCGTCACGACCATTAAGCCCGGCAATGCCCCGCCATATGGATTAAATAGCAGCAGAGGCAAACTAATCAGGGCCATCAATCGCTCCCGGGCATTTAACTTTCTTAGCAGATAGCCTTCGATAGTCATTGCCATTGCCACAATAATCGCGACCGTTTGCAGGGTTGCTATAACCAGCCCCAATAGATCTGCGGAAGTATTAATCAGTCCGGTATAAGCCATCATCATTGGAATGACAAACAAGCCTGCAGCAAGCTTAAATGCCTCAACCGAAGCCTTCATTGGTTTGGCATTAGCCACACCCGCACCGGCAAATGCGGCCAGGGCAATGGGGGGCGTGACATTAGAGGTTTGTGACAGCCAGAAAATAATCAGATGGGAGGTTAATAATGGTAACCCGAAATCACCTAATAAAGGCACGGCAATAACAGCAAGCACAATATACGCAGCGGTAACCGGTAATCCCATGCCCAGAATCAGGGCAACAAGGCTGATCAACAACAAAGCCGTGAACAGGTAACCACCGGACAGTGCCATAACAAACTGGGTAAACTGCAGGCCAATGCCGGTCTGCCCAACAACACCGACAATAATACCGGCACCACCACAGGCTACAGAGATAGGAAGTGCCAGCAATGCCGGCACTATGGAAGCAATCATAATGTCGCTGTAGGGCACACCGGTAAACTGTGCCATTACAAAAGCGCCCGCCCCCATGATCGGTGGCATAATCTGTCCACCGGTTGAAGCGGCAGCTTCAATACCTGCTGCCTGTTCGGGTTTGTAACCCAGTCTCTTCATCATGGGGATGGTGATTGAACCGGTGGTTACCGTGTTGGCAATGGCAGAGCCGGAGATTGAGCCCAGTCCGGCAGAAGCAATGACCGCAGCTTTTACTGGTCCGCCTCGATATTTGCCAGCAATGGCAAAAGCCAGATCAATAAAGAATTTACCTGCCCCGGTCACCTCCAGAAAAGCACCAAACAAGACAAAGATAAATACGGTGGTAGCAGCAATACCCAGTGCTGAACCAAAAATACCGTTACTGGAAAAAATCTGGAACTGTACCAATTCCTGCAGACTGTATGCCTTGGTTGCCAGTGTTCCCGGAAGCAGATCCCCAAAAGCACTGTAAGCCAGAAATATACCGGCAATAATCACCATGACCCAGCCTACAGTACGTCGACAGGCTTCTAACAATAACAGCGTAAAAACGACACCCGCCAGCAAATCCGTATTGGCCAGGCCAAACAGAAGATAGTTAATATCGTTATAGTCAAACTGGATGATCTGAAATCCGGCAAACAGGGCCAGAGCACAGAACCCAAGGTCTAGCAATCGGCCAGCCACCATTATCGGGCTGCCTTCCTGTTTATTCCCGGCGTTTTTAATGAGTGGATAATGCAGAAAAATCAGTACCATCACCCAGGTCAGGTGAGCTGGCCTGAAGTACGTTGCAGAAATGGTTGAGGTCACACCCTGCCAGATCTGGAACACTGACAGCAGCACAGCAAGGGCTAACAACAAATAGCCCAGTCCCTGATTAAACCTGCTCATATAATACGCCCAACAGATTACAAGAGAGGAAGTCGCGATGCCCAATCGGCTATCGCTACTGTTCAGTGCTGACTCAGTACTGAATTTATTGAATGCTGTTCAGATACTTTTCAGCACCCGGATGAAGAGGCACACCAGCCAACTGTTTCGCATTAGCCGGAATGGTCGCCTCAGCAACATTTACCACCTTGCGTACTTCATCCATGTTTTCATAGGCAGCCCGGGTCAGTTCAAACGCCATGTCATCTGACATATCTGCCCGTACCACCAGCACGTTCCAGATACTCAGCGTGTCAGTGGCTGGCACATTGTTATAGACACCTTCGGGAATGGTGTACTCGCTGTAGGCTGGATACTCGGCAATAAATGTCTGACGTTCTTCCTGGGTAATGGGAATGACACGCAGCTTGTGGGTCAGTGCAATCTGGGTCACCGCCCCAACCCCCTGGCCACCAACAATAAAGCCAGCATCAATCTGACCATTGGCGAGCGCATTGGTGGTTTCAGAGTAATTGAGATAGACGGCGTTGATGTCCTTTTCAGGGTTAATCCCCAGGGTTTTCAGTAAGGCTGCCGAAGTGACGGCAGTGCCTGAACCCGGCGCTCCCAGGGAAACACGCTTGCCTTTCAGGTCATCCAGGGTCTGAATATCAGAATTTTGCAGTGTCATGGGATGAACAAGGTTTGGATAAAGCGCGAACAACACTTTGACGGGCATTTTTGCGGGAAATTTACCCTCTCCCTGATAGGCGTCCATCACGACATTGCCCATGGCAATACCCGCTATACGTTTCATGAGGATCATCCCCCTATTACAGGTCATTTTGTTGTTTTTTTGAACGGGATCTTCCGCTCTATTTTTTTATTTGAGCAGAGCTTACTACAGGAAGCGCTGATGGAGAATACTCTCTGATAAAAGATGGTGCCACTGACAAAATAAAATAATGGATTAGAGATAAGCCCAAACCTTGCTGTAATACTCCTTCGTAATGATCACCTCATTAAAATAATAGACGAAAAATGTAGTTAATAACTTCCATGGGATTAACTAATAGCACAGAAAAAATTTCAATTAGATACTCTGTTTTTTTCAAGGCGGGGTTTTCCACTTCAATTTTCTCATTTGCTTTGAGAAATTTTTTTATCATTTCATCATTAAAATCCATGTTGTAGTCATTAAATTTATCCAGCACTTCTTCTACCATTTGCCGAAGTTGAGCTGAATTAGCACTCTTTAAATCTTCGTGCAAACGTAGTCTTGTTTCTTTGGCACAACTGACTGCTCTTTGATACTTGTCCCCCCGGGATTCGGAGGGTTCTTCATCACCAAACACATCTAACAATGAAGTTAATAAACTTAAATAGCGTATGAGATACTCTCTCAGAGGTGGTCTGGTCAGGGCTTTCTTACAACAGTCACTGATCAAAACTACATTTTTCAAGAAACCTTGACCAGTATAAAACCACTTCAGAGTTGACCTTTCAATTGATTGATCTTCAGGTGTTCGAAAATGATCACATAAAATTTGAGCATTGTGATGTAATTCAGATTCAGGATCAGATACTGTTTCAGAGTAAAAACATGCCATTTCAAGCAGCGTATGATGGAGTTGAGTTTTTTCTTTAGTTAAATTCCTGATACCCTCATCACGAGGAGCTATCCGTTCGTGCATATTAGCTCCGCAGTTTAATAATAGTTTGATCATCTTTGCTGCTGCAGGATTTCTGGAAAAACTTGCCATAAATAATGGTGATTGTTGAATGGGATTAGCCGGATCAATATTATTTGGATCTCCACCATTTGCGAGCAGTTGCTCCAGAATAATGTGGTTGCCATATTCAATTGCAGACATAACAGGAGTATACCAAAGCAGCCCTGGTGGTATTGATTCATTCTCTCCAAAGTTGCCAATGGATCTGAATCCAATCTTATCATCCCCAGCGCAACGAATTTTGTAGTTGGGGTCAGCCTTGTGCTCCAAAAGGATTTTCGTGGTCTCGGCGTAACCCTTTTTTATGGCCATGATCAATCCGGTGATGCCATCTTTCCTGGGGTTGTCAGGATCAAACTGTTTGGATTTGGTCATTACCTGAATGACCTTCGTTTGATTTTCCTGCGCAGCAATAGTTAGAGCACTACTCTGAAGGGAAGAAAATGGATTGTTTTCACAGGGATTTGCCTGATGGTCGATTAATGTCTCAACAACTGCTGCATGACCACGCCGGGCAGCATATATAATCGGAGTGTCTTTTTTATCGCTGAACGACAGTGGGCAACTGAACCATTCCTTCCGTGTTTTTTCATCCGTACCCGATAATAGACGAGCAAGCTTCTCGCCATCATCCGAGTTGCACGACTCTTGAAAGCAAGAGGTTAAAGCCTCCGGTGTTATCTGAGCTATTGCGTCAGGTTGTGAAAGCACATTGGGCATTTCAAGCCGTGCTTTTTTAGCAGCGGGCTCATAGTCAACATCAACCCTGGTTATGGTGAAATCTGCTAACGGTACGGTCTCAGGTGCAGGAGGATTGCGATGTTCGCAGAGAATCTGAGGAATGCCCGCTGCAGTCTTATTATCCGACGGTTTTTCCGGGATAGCTCTGGGTTGTGCGGAAGGGACTAATGAATAATTGCAGTTCATTGTTGTTGGACCTCAGTCATTTGTCAAATACATTTTTGGACTCTCCACTGGATAAAAATGGCAGTCACACCCTGTCGGGCAAAGTGCAAAAACGGACCGGGTAGAGTCTGACCGTACATTTTCACAACAATTTATATTCAAATTTGTTTTTTTTTATGACTGATCGATCATTGGAAAGTTCCCCTATCAAGGCATAGCTGGCAAACTTAGCCAGAATTCAACAGTTGAATTGAGAACCTGCTCAAATCCCGATTTACGGTTCAGCCGTTGTTTTCCTTACGCTTCAGAGGTTTGATTACGGCAACAGGCATGCCAATATTGGACTATCAAACGATCAGGTACTGGCGGGGAGGACTGGCCAGCCATACTGATCACCATCAGGGAACTGTGTGAATGTCACCGATTATAGAACTTATAGAGACCTCAACCCCTTACCTGACCTTTGTGCTGACCATCTTTGGCTTGATTGTCGGTAGTTTTCTCAATGTGGTGATCCACCGGTTACCGATAATGATGGAAAGGCAGTGGCAGCAGCAGAGTGAAGCTATTTTACACCCGGAAAAGATACCGGATCCTCTGCCTGCTTTTAACCTTGTGGTGCCTGCATCTACCTGTCCTTCCTGTCAGCATAAAATCCGTGCCTGGGAGAATATTCCGGTGATCAGCTATCTGTTCCTGAGAGGTAAATGCTCAGCCTGCCGGACCCCGATTTCATTGCGCTATCCGGCCATCGAGATACTCAGCGCCCTGATGACGATAATGATTGGCCTGACCTACGGCGTGACATTACAGACACTGGTCTTCTGTCTGTTCGGCTGGTCACTGCTGGCACTGACCATGATCGACTACGATACCCAGCTACTGCCTGACGATATTACTCTGCCACTGCTCTGGACAGGCCTGATCGTCAACAGCTTTGGACTGGTGGTAAGCCTTGAACAGGCGCTGTGGGGAGCCATTGCCGGTTACCTTTCCCTGTGGAGTGTTTACTGGGTATTCAAACTGGTGACCGGCAAGGAAGGCATGGGCTACGGTGACTTTAAACTGCTGGCGGCGCTGGGAGCCTGGCTGGGCTGGATGAAGCTGCCCCTGATCATCCTGCTCTCATCACTGGTTGGCACTGTTGCAGCGATACTGTTGATCGTCAGTAAACGCCAGGAACGATCCAACCCGATTCCCTTTGGTCCTTATCTGGCCATTGCCGGCTTTGTTGCCCTGGTCTGGGGCGATCAACTGATTGCGGTTTATCTGAGCTTTTCGGGTTTGAACGGATGACCACTGTAAAATCACAGCAGCCCCGAGCTCAACAAAAGCGCCCATTTACGGTTGGAGTCACCGGCGGTATTGGCAGTGGCAAAACGGCAGTGACCGACTTTTTTGCCAACAAGGGAATTTGCATTGTTGATGCGGATATCGCTTCCCGCGTGGTGGTAGAGCCGGGAAAACCGGCTTTGGCTGACATTGAACGGCGCTATGGCCCGGAGATTTTGCTCGATGGCAGTCTTGACCGTAGAAAGCTGAGAACCATCATCTTTGCTGATGCTGATGAGCGAAAGTGGCTGGAAGGTCTGTTACACCCGCTGATACGGGATCAGATAATCCTTGAGCTGAGCCACGCTGAATCACGTTATGCCGTACTGGTTTCGCCGTTGATGCTGGAAACCAGTCAGCATGAATTGGTGGATCGTGTGCTGGTCGTGGATGTGCCAGAGAGTGTTCAGCTATCCCGCACCATGGCCCGTGACCAGATGACAGAGGATCAGACCCGGCAGATCCTCAGTAGCCAGATGGAACGGCAACAGAGAGTTGGCAGAGCCGATGATATCGTTGATAACAGTGGCTCTATAAGCCAGTTGCACCGGTCATTGGATAAGCTGCATCACTATTACCTGAGCCTCGCTTGAAACTCAGGTGCTTTGAAGTTAGTTAAACACCCGGTCTCCAGCCATTCGTAATCGGATAGCGACGATCCCGGCCAAACCCTCTTGGCGTAATTCTGACCCCAATAGCTGACTGGCGACGTTTGTACTCATTGATGTCCACCAGCCTCAGAACGCGATAAACCGTATCCCGGTCAAACCCTTCTTTCACGATGGATTCGGCACTTTGATCCTGTTCAATATAGAGTTCAAGAATGCGATCCAGCTCATCATAGGGCGGCAGGCTGTCTTCATCCACCTGATCCGGGGCAAGTTCAGCGGAGGGCGGACGGTCTATCACTCGCTGGGGAATCACATAGCCCCGGGTATTGCGATATTCGGACAGTTTAAACACCAGTGTTTTCGGTACATCTTTCAGAACATCAAAACCACCGGCCATATCGCCGTAGAGCGTGCAGTAGCCCACTGCCATTTCACTTTTATTACCGGTAGTCAGTACCAGGTAACCCTTCTTATTGGAGATCGCCATCAGCATGACACCCCGGCACCGGGACTGCAGGTTTTCTTCGGTGGTATCCCGACCATAACCGGCAAACTCGGTATTCAGGGTGTCCATAAAGGCATCAAACATCGGTTCAATCGGCAGCACTTTATAGTCAATACCCAGAATTTTCGCCTCTTCTGCCGCATCCTCAAGGCTCATATCGGAGGTGTAACGGTAGGGCATCATCACCGCCTGAACCCGATCTTTACCCAGGGCATCGGTAGCTACTGCCAGAGTCAGTGCAGAGTCAATGCCTCCGGACAACCCCAGAACGATGCCCTTAAAACCATTCTTATTGACATAATCCCTGACACCAGTCACCAGGGCATCATAAACCCTTGAGCAAACGTCGGGGATTTCAGCAACCTCTCCCGGTTCAAATGTCATAGAGCCTTTATCAAAGGCAACGCAGAACAACTCTTCGGTAAACCAGGTTGCCCCCACAGCCACTTCACCATTACCGTTCATGGCAAAGGAGCCCCCGTCAAACACCAGCTCATCCTGACCACCCACCAGGTTGGTATAAAGGACAGGAAGGCCCGACTCCAGACAGCGCTCACGAACCACCTGCTGACGCAGTGACTGCTTGTTCATGTGGAAGGGTGACGCATTGAGACTGATAATCAGGTCTGCTCCGGCTTCTTTAGCCCGGCGAACCGGCCCTTGGTACCAGAGATCTTCACAAATCAACAGGGCAATATTGACACCTTTGCAGGCATAAATAACCGTGTTCTGACCTTTCACAAAATAGCGTTTTTCATCAAAAACCTGGTAATTGGGCAGATGCTGTTTTCCGTAGCGGGCGACAATCTCGCCATCACGCAGCACCAGCGCCTGGTTTTCCAGACCATGTGGCCCCATCAGCGGGACACCGATAATCAAGTCAATACCCTTAACCACCCTGAGTCGGTTCAGCGCCTGTTCTACCCGCACAATGAGACTCGGCCGCAACAGCAGGTCTTCTGGGGGATAACCACAGAGGGTCAGCTCCGGAAAGACAACAACATCCGCATCCAGCTGATCCCGCGCCTGCTCGGCAGCCTCAATGACACGGGACGTGTTCCCGTCAATGTCGCCCACCACCAGATTCAGCTGGGCCATGACCATATTGAGCTTTGCTGACATGGAAATACCTGTCTATCCCTTGTTTAAACACATCAATCAGGGGCGGTATTGTCTGGTAAGTAATGGTGTCTGTAAATTGAAATACCCAATGAAGGGGATAAACCCATAAATCCAGGTGCTGAGAAACAGCCTCGAATCATGGGAGGGTGGGGAACAGCCATTAGAAGATGCAGGATGGCAGGGCGGTGTTACCCATCCGCCCCGAAATCAAAATCCATGCGCTCTGAAGGGGGTTGCATATAGCTGCCCTGAATAAAATCGGCGCCATACTGCCAGACAGGGGTCATTTCTTCCGCTGTTTCAATCCCGGGCACAATCACTTTACGGCCACTTTGACTGAGATCCTGGATCATCTTTTGTAACTCCTGGGCATTTCCACCACTGCTAAGGTCTTCTGTGAAGGATTGGTCAAGCTTTACCAGGTCAATATCAAGATGAGCAATCCCCTCCAGTGGGTTAAGGCTGCAACCGAATTCACTGATCACTGTCTGGCATCCCATCGCTTTCAGAGTGCTGAAAAAATCCGGTATCTCTTCTGAATAACGGGCCAGGTTCTGTTCACTCAATTCAATGGCAACAGCATCCGCAGGAATGCCCGCCGTTTTCAGAGCAGCCTTCATCCATGGGATAAATGTATCATCTGTTGCAGAACAACCACCGACATGCAGCAACAGCCGGGTATCACTCCCTTCTTTTCTTTTGGCCATTAATGCTTTACTGGCTTCAATCAGTTGCCACCGATCCAGCTTGTTCCACAAACTGATTTTTTCCAGTTTGGGCCTGAATTCCGAAGCCTCATGTTCCTTTCCTTCCGGGTCGGTCAGGACAAAAGAGACTTCGTAATACTCAGATGGCGATCCTGCAAGGGAGATAACGGGTTGATAACTCAACCTGAATGTTTTGTTCTTTATCGCCTGGCTGACCATGCCAGCCAGCTGCTTTTCAACGGAATGAACCGAGCTGACTTTACGCTTCTGGTAAAAGCACAGTTGGTTGCCACCCTGCTTTTGTGCCAACACGGTGGCCTGACGACTTTGACCAGTCAATGTTTCAGCATCGCTGGCGGTATCACTGAGAATAACAGCACCTATTGACAGCTTGACCGGCAACGGATGTTGATCAATGACAATATCCTCACCGGTAACCGCTGCCAGTAAACTTTCCATCAGTTCGGTAACGCCCTGTTCTTCCCCTTCCCGAAGCAGGGCTGCAAAGTTTGCCCCTCCCCGACTGGATACATGATGCGTGGCGTCAAGATGTGACGTTATCTTATGCGCAACCGATTTAAACAGCTTCTGGCTAACCTCTTTCCCATGCTGTTCATGGGCGGCTTTCAGAGTTTCCAGATGGAGATAACATAATGTTGACTTTCCTTTGCCTTCTACCGCTCTCTGGATAGCAATATCCAATGCCTGATCGAACAGTTTCCGGTCAAATAGCCCCGTTTCGGCGTCCGGCGCTGACTTTTCGAGAGTTTTATCTACTTCGTCCTGCTCACCTTCTTTCTCGCAGTGCTTAATCTGCAGACTGAGAGTGAACTCACCATTAAATGACGTTGGTGAGATCACTATGGACACAGGCACTTCTGAGCCATTGTGAGCGACTAAAGGACATTGAATAGCCGCCAGTGCCTGACCACTTTCTTCAATGCCCATGAGAAACGCTTCAACGTCCTGCTGATCTTTGGTAATGATCAAATCCCTGAACAGCTTTCCATCCAGAGACTCCTCTTCCGCCAGCCCCAGCAGGTTGATAAATGCCGTGTTAGCAAACCGGATGTGTCCATAATTAATGTATACAACCGGATCAACCTGGTCATCGAGCAATAATTGACGCTGCTTTTCTGATTCATGCAAGGCGACGCTCATGCGTCGATGGTGTCGCCGGATCTTCAGGTCTTCGAACTCCTTCCGGGCAACCGTCAAAAGATATTCGTCATGCCCCGGTGGAATCACTGCACGGGCACCCATTTGTATAAGCGACAGCTCATCGGTTTCATCATCCGGGTTTATCAGGACGATACCCGGCAAATCAATGCCTTTCTGATTAATATCATCAAAGATTCGGGAATAAGTTAATGGCTCGGGAGGCTCTGCCATCAGCAGTAGATCCCAGTGCTGCTGTCCGGACGTGGCTTCAGTGAGATCATCCAAAGAGTTGATCTGTTTTGCCCGAGTGGAATAACCAGACTCACGGAAAATATTCAGGAGCGATTCTGCTTCCCTGGTTGATGAGTCAATGATTAAAAAGCGAATTAAGTCTTTGTCGCCCAATGCCATGGTTATGCTTTCCCTGTTGATCTTAGAAAGCTATCGGCGGTTACCTGCTGAATTATATAGCGCAAAGATCATCGTCAGAGGCTGTTGACGTTTCAAACTGCGCGATCAGGTAATTGAGCAAGGCGGAAACCCAGTAATACCAGGAAGAAAGAATCCAGTCACTGGTAAGGGCGACATTAACTGGCATTTATATATTATACAAGGACAGACAGGGAGCACGTTTATGAAATATCCGGGTTAAGGTCGGAATAAAACCGAAAGTCATTCCGACCTTCATTCTTCGCCACATACATGGCTTCATCTGCCGCCTTGATCAAACCGTCAGCATCACTGCCATTCTCAGGGTAAAGTGCAATACCAATGCTAGTACCTACTTTTCTTGCAACATCGCCCAGTTCATGGGGTTCCTTCAGTGCCGCAAGAATTTTATTGGCAACCGTTCTGGCATCTTCCGGGTTCCTGACATCGTCCAGAACCACGGCGAACTCATCACCACCGAGCCTGGCAATCAGGTCAACCTTCCGGATACAACCCTCCAGACGATTGGCAACACTGGTCAGTAACTGATCCCCTGCATCATGGCCCAGCTGATCATTGATCTGTTTAAAATGATCCAGATCCAGAAACATAACCACTGTCTTATTCTGGTAGCGGTCACTGCGATCCATTGAGGACTGAAGAAACTCCCGGAATAACGTCCGGTTAGCCAGACCCGTCAGGCTATCGTACTTGGCCATTTTCACTAGCTGATCTTCCAGCTGTTTGCGCTCAGTTATATCCTGAAAGACAAACACGGCTCCCTGAACCGCGTTCCTGTTATTAACGATGGCCGCAATATTGAATTCCGCCGGAAACCGTCCCCGGCTCACGTTGATTAATTCGGTGGACTGTTTAAGTGTACTGCCCTGTTCCAGGCACTCACGATAAATAGCTGACTTCTGCCATTGCTCCTGAGCTGTTTCACCCGTGGTGTCGTCCAAAAGAAACTGGCTGATATGCTGATCCAGAAAAGCTGCTTCAACACCGCCCAATAACTCACAGGCTGTCGGATTGATAAAGGTTATCCTGCCCTCTTTATCGACCCCGACAATACCTTCTCCTGCACAGTCCAGCAGCAGCTTGTTCTTCTGACTGATCCATTGCAACTCCCTGGTTACCTGTTCAAGCTCCAGCCGCTGTTCCTCAAGTTGTAAAAATACTTTCACTTTACCCAGAAGAATTTCCGGCACAATCGGTTTAGGCAAATAGTCAACAGCACCTGACTGATAACCCTTGGCTACGTAGCTTTGATCTTTATTAATCGCTGTCACAAAAATGATGGGTATATTGGCCGTTTGCTTGTTACTGTGCAGCAATGTCGCCGTCTCAAAGCCATCCATGCCGGGCATCTGCACGTCCAGAAGAATAACCGCAAAGTGATGGGCCAGAACCTCAGACAGCGCCTTCTCGCCAGAATCTACCTTGTGAATCTCAGCCCCCAGCGGCTTAAGTAACTTATCCATCGCCAGCAGGTTTTCCGGGCGATCATCCACAACCAGAATTTTGACTTTGCTCTTTGTCTCCATACCAGACAATCCCTGTCTTATTCCCAAAAGGTTCCATTGATTCTGTCAGCCGACTGAATTCACGAGCCCAGCTTCCTGTAAATTCGCAGCTTATTACTGACATCTTCAAGATGCTCACTGATCTGGCTGAACTTCAGGTTCTCTCTTCGGCCGATACAGAGAAATCCCCTCGGGCATAAACTGTCGTTAATCAGAGTTAACGCCCTGTCCTGCAACTGCTCATTGAAATAAATCAGTACATTGCGGCACATCACCAAATGCATTTCGCCAAAAACCCCATCCGTCACCAGGTTGTGATTGGCAAAGGTCAGCCGTTCCGATAAACGACTTTTGACCTTTATTGAATCATAAAGGCTGACCCAATAATCACTGAGCTTATGTTTCCCACCGGCAAGGCGGTAATTGTTTTCATAAAGCTCAATATCTTCTGCCGGATAAATCCCTTTTTTGGCCAGATTCAGAGCATCATCATTGAAGTCCGTGGCGTAAATCTGACAACGATCCAGTATCCCTTCCTCTGCCAACAGGATCGCCATAGAGTACACTTCCTGACCGGATGCACACCCTGCATGCCATATCTTGATAAACGGGTAAGTCTTGAGCACAGGAATGACCTCTTCCCGCAAGACTTTAAACACATCCGGGTCCCGGAACATTTCCGTCACCACAACGGAAATACTTTTCACAAAGCGATAAAATGCCCGTTGATCGTGCAGGAACAGGGGGATCAACTCACTGATATGATTGATGCCGGTCTGCTCCATGTATTTTCTTACCCGACGGATCATAGATGCTTTGGCATAGTCATGGAAGTCATAGCCATAGTGCTTCTTGACCGCGTCCAGCAGTAAGTTGAGTTCCAGATCCGCTACCGGGCAAGTCTCCATCATCGCAGCAGCCACACCTTCAGCATTGCTGTCAGCTTGTCCATATCCAGCGGTTTGGTCATGTAATCATTGGCGCCTGCCTCAAGGCATTTGGCCTTGTCACCCGCCATGGCCTTGGCGGTCAGGGCAATCACCGGAAGCTCTTTGAATTCATTCATTTGCCGAATAGTGGCGGTGGCTTCATAGCCATCCATAATGGGCATCATAATATCCATTAATACCAGTTCAATGCCGTCTTCTTCCTCAAGCTTGCTGATCGCATTTTTGCCATTGTCTGCCAGTACAACTTCCAGCCCCATGCCCTGAAGGGCTTTGGAAAGGGCAAAGGTATTTCTCAAATCATCATCAACCAGCAGGATCTTGTGTCCATCAAGACGCTTCTCTGACCCGGCCACCGGCTCATCGGACGTATCATCCTCCTGATCCTTATTAACGGTATGCAAGAACAGGCTGACTTCATCCGTAATTCTTTCCAGGGCTCTATCACCTTTCATCACCATGGCATTGGTGAATTCCTGCAGCCGGGAGTGCTCAGTCTTATCGACAGGTTGTGCGGTGTGAATCACCACTGACGGCATATCTGATCCCAATTTGCCTGTCATTTTTTCCAGGAACTCCAACCCTCGTACCTCTCCCAGCTCCAGGTCCATAATCAGACAATGCCACTGTTGATCAACAAGCCTCTTCTCAGCTTCTTCTGCAGTGCTGGCATACCCTACATGGAGTCCTTTTTGTTCCAGCATGCTGCCTACCTGGGATCTTTGCTCTTCATCCAGATCGAGAATCAGTACATCGTGAATATCCCGGCTAATGGCCTGCCCAAGGGTCAAAAACGCTTGATCAATATCGGTAACCGTCACGGGCTTTCTCAAATAACCAATAGCGCCAAGACTGGAAACCAACTCCGGATCCCGTCCCGAAACAATATGCACCGGAATATGTCTGGTTGACTCATCGCCTTTTAACTGAGCAAGTACCTCCTGCCCATCCATATCCGGCAAGCCTAAATCCAGAATAATGGCCGATGGTTGATGTTGTTGGGCCAGGGCAATTCCCTGCTCTCCTGTTTCTGCATGCAAACAGCCAAAGCGATGTTTACCCGCCAGTTGACCAAGAATGGTGACAAAATGAGGATCATCTTCAATAACCAGCAGCTGGTAATCAAACGATGCCGCAGGCACAGATAACTCCGCCTCCTGGGGCGCATTATTTATTTCTGGCTTTTGAGCAGGAGCCTCTGAAGCTCCCATTGACTGGTCAAACACATCGGACACATAGTTTTCTGCCAGTACTTTCTCAGGACCAAGAGCACACACGGGATTAGTCGGCAGGAACAGGGTAAAGGTGGTTCCTTCACCTTCCTTGCTGTCCAGCTCAATAAAGCCCCCCAGAAGTTCTGCCATCTCTCTGGAGATCGCCAGACCAAGCCCGGTGCCGCCATATTTTCGGCTGGTAGACCCATCGGCCTGCTGGAATGAGCCAAAAATCGATTCCTGCTTCTCTTTAGGAATCCCGATCCCGCTATCTTTAACAGCAAAACCAGTCCAGGTGTCGTCTGAAAAATGGCCAGGGCGGGTTTCATTAAACATCCTTACCTGAACACTGCCTTTCTCGGTAAATTTGAACGCGTTAGAAAGGAAGTTCTTGATAATTTGCATTAACCGCTGGCTATCAGTGAAAACAGACCGGCTGGTCCCGCTCTCTATACTGATCTGAAATTGCAGGCCACGGCTTTCTGCCAGCGGGTTAAACATGGCTTCAATACTGCCTGTGATCTCGTTCAGGGGCGTATCATCAAGGTTGACCGACATTTTTCCCGCTTCAACCTTGGACAGATCAAGAATGTCGTTGATCAGCTCCAGTAACTCTTTACCACCGTTGTAGATCACCTGTGCAGACTCTACCTGGTCCTCTGTCAGGTTACCTTCGTCGTTTTCTGCCAGCATCTGGGAAAGGAGCAATAAAGAATTCAGGGGCGTGCGCAGCTCATGGGACATATTGGCAAGAAATTCAGATTTATATTGACTGGCCCGGGCAAGCTCCTCAGCCTTTTCCGTTATCTTTTTACTGGACAGCTCAATATCTTTATTCTTTCTCTCAATCTCTTCTTTCTGGAGCATCAGCTGTTCGCTGAGTTCTTCCAGTTCGGCATTGGATTTCTGCAGCTCCTCACTCTGGGCTTTCAGCTCTTCTTCAGACTCTTCCAGAATACCGGCTCGCTTTTCCAGCTCTTCATTAACCGAACGCAGCTCTTCTTTTTGTTCCTTAAGTGCTTCTGATTGCTGGGTGGTGGTATCAAGCAGCTGATTCACCCGGGTTCGATACTGGGCAGAGTTAATGGCAATGGCAATACTTTCAACAGAGTGTTGCAGAAACAGGCGCTGTTCATCCGTCATTGGACCAAGCCGTGCAAACTCAACGCCCCCTTTCAGATCATTTTCATAGCACAACGGGACAATGATCAGATGAGTCGGCCTGGCAGAGCCCAGTCCGGACTCAATTTCAAGATAGCCATCGGGTACATCGGCTATCTCCATCGTTTCCCTTGCCAATGCTGCCTGACCAATCAGCCCCTCACCCATGGCAAAAGACTTTGCCTGCTGATTGCGTTTACTCCAGGCATAGGTGCCCATCAACTGCAGCCGGTTGTTATCATCTTTGACAAACATGGCACCGGAATGCATATCCAGATAACGGGCAGTATAAGTCACAATGTTACGGCACAGCTCAGCCATTGCCTGCTCGCCACGCACACTGTTATACAGCCCGGCCATACCTTCCTGAAGCCAGTTTTTCCGGGTATTTTCCGCACTGACGGTACGCAACCTTTCGGTCATCTGGGCAAAACTGCGACTGAGTTCGCTGATCTCATTATTACCGTTCAGGACAGTCCCTTCGGCATAGTCACCTGCGGCGACTCGATTGACCCACCGGGTAATCCGGCGGATGGGCTTCACCAGTTGTCGGGTAACAAACAGAGCAATAACCACCACCAGGGCAAAAGTGATGGCGATGAGCACAAAAAGGCGTTTTTGAAAGTCCTGAACTGAGGCAAAAGCATGCCGGTGCGTTACTTCTGAAAGGATGACCATAGGGGTTCCGGCAATATTGATTGGCAGATAAATCCCCAGAACTTCTTCACCATGAATGTAGCTTCGAATATGGTTCAAGCTCGCTTTAGCCGCCCGACCGAACACGTCCTGCTCGTCCAGATTTAAAGTATCAAGACTTTCTGAAATGGATTCCAGATCATGCTCATGCTGGCCAATAGACTCAAAAGCATGACCATTATCTGCAGAGAATCCTCCGAAATGGTCTTCTTCCTCTCTGTAGCTCCCATCATCCTCAAGATGGCTTAACCACAAGTTAATCAGCGGATTATCATCGCCAAATTTAAGCTGTTCCTGATTTTCAAACCGGGTACCAAAGCGAATTTTACGATCCTTACCGACAAGAAACGACGAGAGACCGACGTCACTGGACTCACCTTTATCAAACATCACCTGAATATTCTTCGGGTGAATCTGCACCGCAATAAAACCCACCGCTTTCTGGAAGGAATCCGCCAACGGTAATATCAAAAAGATGACTTTCTCATTGCCTATGGGCGGGTAGGCAGCAAGGTCGGCATACTTTGGCTGCTGATCATTCAGGCTGGCTTTAACAGCCCGGGAAAACAACGTATTTTCCAGTTCTGAAGAGAACAGGTTTTTGCCTAAATCACTGTATTCATTCACTGTGAAGAGAATATTGCCTGCCGCATCACCCAGAATCACATCGGAGTAGTCATAGAATCGCAGGAAATCCACATACTCCATGGAGTACTTTTCATAGATATCCCCGTATTCCCTGGAATTAATAAACTCAGAAACCGGCTGGCTTTTAAAGCCGGGAGCCAGCATCAGTTCGCTAATAAATGTTTCGGAAGATGACGCCATAATGAATAAATTGGTTAACACCGTATCAAAGTATTCATTAATGCGTTGAGTTAACTGAAAATTTATTGATGAAAGCTGATCATAACGATCTTTGATAATGGCTTCTTTTCCGGTCTTGTACTCATTCAGCCCAACAATCACAACAGGCCCAATGGATAAAACAATAAACCAGAGAAAAAGCGTGAGTGCCAGACCACCCGTCTTTCGCTGACTGTTTTCACTGGGTGACTCTGAACTCATGGCCTGATCTCTGTGCTTTAGCAAAGGATGGAATCTGGAACTTTTCCATCTCTTAATCATCGTTAAATTGCACAAAAAACTTAGGGTTTGGTGCCATAAGAACCCAAGAAAAAACCAATGCAGAGATGGCTGCTACAGGTGGTTATAAATCGGTATGCTGATGATTTGGAGGGGAGTGTTGTTTTGCCTGGCGGTCCCCCGCCAGGTCTTTGTAACCGTAGACTTAACCCTGATATTGCCGGATGACTACTGAATCAGCATTCCAAGGGTAACCAGTGAACCCGCCAAAACGCTCAGTGAGCTGGCTAACATCAATACTTCCGGCGTGGTCAGCTTATCGTATTCAGGTTTCATGGTGCACTTCCTTGTACTGCTGGTTCAGTTATAGGGAAAGTATAGTACTGGGAACATGGCCTTTTAACCAGAACTACCACGCCATTAACAGATTGATTTCAAATGAATAAATAAAAAATAATGATAATTTTAATTACTATTAAAAATTTAAATTGTTATTTTGATTCCAAAATATGGCTGACACTAGAGTTTTACCCAGTTAACCTATTGAAACCAAAGCGGCTCCTACTGTGGTACCTCATCATTTCGATAAGTTTGATGTGTACAATCTCCGTTCACCCTGAGCGGAGTAGAAGGACGCTCAGGACGAACAGAGCCTGGGAGCCATTGATAGAAGTTCTCTCAAAGCCGCGTATGGCAACCCCTTCAGACATCAAAGGAAAATACCGCAATCACCCTCCCAGATAGGCCTCCTGGACAGATTTATTCACTAGCAGAGCCTGTCCGGAGTCATGCAGAACAATCTTCCCATTTTCAAGCACATAGCCGCGATCTGCCAGCTTCAGCGCCTGGTTGGCATTTTGCTCAACCAGAAAGATCGTCATCCCTTCATCCCTCAGCCTGGCAATAATGTCAAAAATCTGTTGAATCACGATAGGAGCCAGGCCCAGTGAAGGTTCATCCAGCAGTAATAGCCTGGGCTTACTCATCAGTGCTCTTGCTATGGCCAGCATCTGTTGTTCACCTCCGGACATGGTGCCTGCCCGCTGGGTGAGCCGCTCCTCAAGACGTGGAAACAGCTCAAGAACATGGCGATACAGCTGACGATAATCCTGCTCATCAGTGAAAAAGCCACCCATGCTGAGATTTTCTTCCACGGTGAGCCGGGAGAAGACACGCCGACCTTCCGGCACCAGGGCGATACCGGAACGCATGATATTCGCCGTATCGTTCCGGGTAATGTCCCGCCCACCATAAAAGATCTGTCCACTGCTCGCCCGTGGATCACCACAGAGTGTCATCAGCAGAGAGGTTTTTCCCGCACCATTGGCACCAATTAACGTCACAATTTCACCGGCCCGGATCTCTACATTCACGTCTTCCAGTGCCTGAATCTGGCCATAAAAGGTAGAAACATGCTCAAGGCTTAGCAGTGGTTTATCGCTATTCATAAAACTGCATTCCTGTTCATTCGTTTGGGTGCCGATAAACTTTCCAGATATTGCCGCGAAATGGGATTTCGTTTTCCAGAACAGCTCCCAAACGCTCTGCCAGCTTAATAGATGGTTGGTTATTCGGGTGAATAAAACTGATTAGAGGTATCTCTGGCAGATATTCCCGTCCGATAGACTGCACCTCTCTGGCAGCTTCAGAAGCAAACCCCTTACCCCAATAGTCAGAGGCCAGTGCCCACTTGATTTCCGGTTCAGGCCAGTCATTCGGATACCAGAAACCTACTGTCCCCATAAGGCAGGCAGAGCTTTTTTCGATCAGAGCATACGGTCCATAACCACGCACCTGCCAATGGCCAATCATGCTGCACAGGGTTCGCCAGGTTTCCCCCTCTGTGAAAGCCCTTCCCACGGTATAGCGGGTCGCCTCTTCATCAGAGTAATACTTATGCAAACAACGCCAGTCTTCTTCCTTAAACTGCCTGAGGTATAGCCTTTCGGTTTCTAACGCCAGTGGAACCCTGTACTTCATATCAGGACTCCCCCAGGTAAGCCTTGATCACTTCAGGATGATTGCGCACCGCTTCCGGTGTTCCGGATGCCAGGGGCCTCCCCTGATTAATAACATAGATCCGGTCCGAGATTTCCATTACCAGTTTCATGTCGTGTTCAATAAGCAGCACTGACACACCATGATTTTTCCTGAGATCGGAAATCAACTTATCCAGCTCCCGGGTTTCATTAGGGTTCAGTCCAGCAGCGGGCTCATCCAGCATCAACAGTTGTGGGTCGGTCACCATACAGCGGGCAATTTCCAGTCGTCGCTGCTGACCGTAGGCCAGGTTGCCGGCTTCACGATTGGCAAACTCAGTCAGGCCCACTTTATCCAGCCAGTAAGCGGCCCGCTCCATCGCTTCGGCCTCACTCTTGCGAAACGAAGGTGTTTTAAACAGCCCGGCCAACAACCCTGTGTTTAAATGACGGTGCTGGGCCACCAGCAGATTTTCCAGAACCGTCATGGCTTTAAACAACCGCACATTCTGAAAAGTTCGCACTACACCTAAACGGGCAATTTTAAAGCCAGGCAGCTTTTCTACCGCCTGGCCCTGAAAAATAATCTTCCCCTCCGGTTGGCTTATAGAAGCCGGTCAGACAATTAAACACTGTCGTTTTCCCGGCACCGTTCGGGCCAATCATGGAGACAATTTCGCCTTTACGAACTTTGAGCGCCATCTGATCCACGGCCAGCAGACCGCCAAAGCGCATACTGAGATCCGATGCTTCCAGCAAACACTGACTCATCTTATAACTCCCTGCAGATTAAACGCTTTCAGCAATGGGCTGACGATTAACAGAAGCATCATCTTTTTTATCCGACGGATGATCTTTCAACGTCAGATGTGGACGTTTCATGGGCATCAACCCTTCCGGACGCCACATCATCATCAACACCATCATCAGACCAAACATCAGCATCCGGTACTCCTGAAACTCCCGGGCAAACTCGGGCAGTACGGTCATGATAATGGCGGCAAGAATAACGCCCATCTGTGACCCCATGCCTCCCAGGACCACAATCGCCAGGATGATCGCTGACTCAATAAAGGTAAAAGACTCCGGACTGATAAAACCCTGCCGGGCCGCAAAGAAAGTACCGGCAAACCCGGCAAACGCCGCACCGATGGTAAAGGCCGACAGTTTGATGGCTGTTGGATTCAAACCCAGTGAGCGACAGGCAATATCGTCTTCCCGAAGCGCTTCCCAGGCCCGGCCAATGGGCATTCTCAACAGCCGGTTAATAATGTAGAGCGTTAACAGCACCAGAAGCAGCGCCAGGATATAAAGGAAAATCACTTTATAGCCGCTGCTGTAGTCAATCCCGAAGAACTCGTGAAATGGTACATTGCCGTCTTCTTTGGCTCGCCGGGAAAATTCCAGACCAAACAACGTTGGTTTTGGAATCTGACTGATCCCGTTTGGCCCGCCGGTAATTGAGGTCCAGTTATTCAGCAAAATACGAATAATCTCGCCAAAGCCAAGGGTAACAATGGCCAGGTAGTCTCCACGGAGCCTTAATACCGGAAACCCCAGGATAAAGCCGAAGAATGCCGCCATAACACCGCCAATCAGCAGGCAGCTCCAGAAATCGAGACCAAAGTATTGGCTCAACAGCGCATAGCTGTAGGCTCCAACGGCGTAGAAGCCCACATAACCAAGATCCAGAAGACCTGCCAGACCAACAACCACGTTAAGGCCCAGACCAAGCATGACATAAATAAGCGCCAGTGTTGCCAGGTCCACCGCACCACGGGAAACCAAGAAAGGCCAGACCATCAGCCCGGCCACGGCAAAACTGATCAGCAGCCGCTTCAGAGGTTTATTGTCATCCAGTGATGGCAGCTGAACTTGCGGTAGTGGGTTGTGTTTTTGGCCCCCTGCCAGAAAGCAGAGATGGGGTTGCGGAATAACTGAACCAGGAAAACCAGAACAGCACCGGCAAGAATCAGCTGCCACCGTTCACTGGCCGCAAAGTAAACGACCAACTCTGTGTTTTCAGTGGATAGCTGAACCCCGAGCATTAACACAGCAAGCAGCAACAGCGCTCCGGTTGCCATAAAAGCGGGAAACCAGCGCAGTGTGGTAGATGACTGACGATTCATACCTTTTCTACCTCCGGCTTGCCGAGAATCCCTGAAGGTCGGAATAACAGAATCAGCACCAGCAGACTAAAGGCGACGACGTCTTTATATTCGCTACTGAAATACCCTGCGGTAAACGCTTCGGTAACACCAAGAATCAGGCCGCCAAGCACAGCTCCCGGAATACTGCCGATGCCACCAAGAACCGCCGCTGTAAACGCTTTCAAACCCGCCAGAAAACCAATATAGGGGTTAATAACGCCGTAGTAGAGACCCAGTAACACACCGGCCACTGCCGCCAGTGCCGCACCGATAATAAAGGTCAGGGAGATAACCTGGTTGGTATTGATGCCAAGCAGCCGGGTCATGCCCAGGTCTTCTGCACATGCCCGGCATGCACGCCCCATCCTTGATTTGGAAATAAACAGCGTCAGAAGTGTCATGGTGATAAACGTAATAATGAAAATCACCACCTGCATGTACGACAGAGTGACATTAAACGCATCAGCGGGCCCAAACGTCCAGCCACCGGTAATCATGCTGGGCATTGCGATATCTCTCGAGCCCTGGGCGATACGCACATAGTTCTGCAGAAAAATCGACATACCGATTGCCGAGATCAGGGCAATCAGTCGGTTACTGTTTCTTAATGGTCGATAGGCCACCCGCTCAACGGCAAAGCCATAAGTACTGGTAATAATAATACTGATGATAAAGGCGGCGGCCAGCATCAGAGCAATACTGTCAACCCCCATCAAGGCAAGACCGGCCAGCACGGCAAAGGCAACATAGCTGCCGATCATATATATCTCGCCGTGGGCAAAGTTGATCATTCCAATGATGCCATAGACCATCGTGTAACCGATGGCTATCAGGGCATAGGTGCTCCCGACAGTAAGGCCGTTCAGCAATTGCTGGATAAAATAATAGGCTGACTCAGGCATGGTCGAATCCATAAAAAAGGCCCGCATGTTGCAATAACGCTTATGGCGTTCTGCACTCCCTGCAGGCCTTTTACTGCTTTCTCATTGTTAGACTGGTGCCGTCTGGTTAGTCGACTGCACTATTTCCTTTATTGATACCCTGCCCATGCAGGCAAGGCATTGTTCCGATCACTTGGTCAGGGCCGTTTTGCTGCCGTCAGAATGCCACTGATAAACGACAAAGTTGAAGTCCTTCAGGTCACCCTTGCCATCAAAGCCAAGCTCACCGGTGGGTGTTTTGAAGTTATTGGCCCGCAGGCTGCTGGCAACTTTCTCAGGGTCTTCACTGGCGGTCAGCTTCATGCCATCTGCCATGACCTGCACCGCAGAGTAAGCGGGAAAGACAAACGGGCCGGAAGGGTCTTCACTCCTGGCCTTGAATGCCTCCACCAACCGGGCATTGGCCGGATCCTGGTCAAAACTCTTGGGCAGAGTGACCAGCAAGCCTTCTGAGGCCTCACCGGCAATGGCAGAGATATCCTTGTTGCCGACACCTTCAGGCCCCATGAACTTAACATCCAGCCCCTTCTCTGCACTCTGGCGCAAAATCAGGCCCAGCTCAGGGTGATAACCACCGTAATAAACGAAATCGACATCCTCTTTCTTGAGCTTGGCAATCAGGGCAGAGAAGTCTTTGTCGCCAGCCGTGACACCTTCATAAAGGGCGACTTTAACGCCGGCCTTCTGAACTTCGTCACGAACACTGGCGGCCAAACCTTCACCGTACTGCTGCTTGTCGTGAATTACCGCCATTTTCTGTGGTTTTACCGCATCAATGATGTATTTCGCAGCCGTTGGCCCCTGCATGCTGTCCAGACCAATGGTTCTGAAAATCAGCTCATAGCCACGGGTGGTGATGTCCGGGCTGGTTGAGGCAGCGGTGATCATCAAGACACCTTCATCTTCATAAATATCAGAAGCAGGCTGAGTTGAAGAGGAACAGAGATGACCGACAACAAATCGAATATCGTCGTTTACAATCCTGTTGGCAACCGCTACGGCTTGCTTGGGGTCACAGGCATCATCGAAGACAACCCCTTCCAGCTCCTTGCCATTGACGCCACCTGCCTGGTTAATCTGCTCAATGGCCATTTTGGCACCAATAAACTGCATATCACCGTACTGGGCAACCGGTCCGGTGACCGGGCCTGCCAGGGCGATTTTGATGGTATCTTCTGCGGATGCGATGGATGCACTGCCCAGTGCCACTGCGGCAGTCAAGACTGCCATTTTTTTATTGAATGATTTCAGCATGTCAGTCACTCTTTATTGTTGTTTTTCATGCCTGAGTTTACAGAGCATTCACCAGAAAGTGGCCGCCCTCCCCCGAAACTCAGGACTAAACCACAGATTACGCTCAACGCAGGTCGCCAAGCATTTCTATTATTAGCAATGGCTATATTAAGGATTTTTTCTATTCGATCCAGCCTAATATTGCGGTTTTTTTTATGGAAACAGCGGGATCCACCTATCAACAACTAAAGATCACAACTGTTCCAGAGAACCCGTTGTAATCATTTGCCGGTAATTGTTCTAACACCGTCGTTTGTACCCAACAGCAGCACATCAGCAGGACGACAGGCGAACAGACCATTAGTCACCACACCAACAATGCCATTGATCTTTTGCTCCAGTGCAACCGGATCCAGAATCTTCATATTCCAGACATCCAGAATCACATTACCATTATCAGTCACAACCCCTTCGCGGTAGGCAGGATCGCCTCCCAGCTTTACCAGCTCCCGGCCAACATAACTGCGAGCCATGGGAATGACTTCCACCGGCAATGGGAATTCACCCAGCACACCCACCGCCTTGCTCTCATCGGCAATGCAAATGAACTCTCTGGCTACCGCTGCAATGATCTTTTCCCGGGTCAGTGCCGCACCACCTCCTTTAATCAGGTGAAGATGTTCATTGGCTTCATCTGCCCCATCAATATAAAAGCGCAGGTCAGACACCGTATTCAGGTCATAAACAGGAATACCATGGAATTTCAGCTGCTCGGTAGATGCCTCAGAGCTGGAGACACAGCCATCAAAATCATCCTTGTACTCAGCCAGCGCATCAATAAAAAAGCGCGCAGTAGAACCGGTACCAATACCGATTACCATATCTTTTCCAGATGGGGCAGGATATATTGCAATGCGGCTTCGGCGGTGGCCTTTTTGAGCTGATCCTGATTCATGGGGTTTCCTGATAATACTGAGCGGTTAATAGGGCTGAAAACGCGCCGTATATTACACCATTTTCCGGCAAATTGGACGAGTGCCATCCTGAAGCTTATTCCTATAGAATGAGAGCTTCGCAGCACTGCCTGAACTCAATAAAGCTAACAGAAAACACCAGCAGGACAGCATGCCACACCGTTATATTCGAAAAATACTGGAAGCCAGGGTCTATGATGTCGCCATCGAAACCCCGATTGATGAGGCCCGCTTCCTCAGTCAGCGCCTGGATAACCGGGTTCTCCTGAAGCGGGAAGACTTACAGCCAGTATTCTCCTTCAAAATTCGGGGCGCTTATAACAAGCTGGCCCAGCTCACGACGGCAGAAAAAGAACGTGGCGTTATTGCCGCTTCGGCCGGGAATCATGCCCAGGGAGTAGCCCTGGCCTCCCGGGAAATGGGGATCAAGGCCACCATCGTCATGCCGGTCACCACCCCCGAGATCAAAGTGAAGTCGGTACGGGCTTACGGAGCCAAGGTCGTACTGCATGGCGACGCTTTTGACCAGGCTCTGGCTCACTCTTTTACCCTGGTTGAAAAGCACGGCTACACCTTTATTCACCCTTATGATGATATAGATACCATCGCAGGTCAGGGCACTATTGGCATGGAGATCCTGCGTCAACAGACCGGTGCCCTGGATGCGGTGTTCATCCCGGTGGGCGGCGGTGGTCTGGCGGCAGGTATCAGCGCCTATATCAAGTACCTGCGGCCCGACGTCAAAGTCATCGGTGTTGAATTTGAAGAGTCGGCCTGCCTGAAGGCGGCGCTTGATGCGGGTGAACGGGTTGTCCTGCCCCATGTGGGCATCTTTGCCGATGGTGTAGCGGTGGCGCAGATCGGTGAAGAGACATTCAGGATCTGCCGGGAGTGTATCGACGAGGTCATCACCGTCACCGCCGACGAAATCTGTGCCGCGATCAAGGATATCTTTGATGATACCCGCTCTGTCTGTGAGCCTGCCGGTGCCCTGGGCATTGCCGGTATGAAGAAGTATGTCAGCCGGGACAAGGTCCGGGGCCAAACCCTGCTGGCCGTTGACAGCGGTGCCAACATCAACTTTGACCGTTTGCGCTATGTCTCGGAACGCACAGAGCTGGGTGAAAAGCGGGAAGCGATCATCGCTGTTACCATTCCGGAACAACCCGGAAGCTTTAAACAGTTCTGTGAACTGCTGGGTCGCAGAAATATCACCGAGTTTAACTATCGCTACCATAACCCGGACAAAGCCAGAATCTTTGTCGGTGTTCAGGTCCACCCGGATCAGATGCCCATCGACCGGCTGGTTAATGAACTCCAGCAGCACGGCTACCCCGTGGTTGACCTGACCGACAATGAAATGGCCAAACTCCATGTTCGGCACATGGTGGGCGGGCATAGCGAAGCGGTCACCAATGAACAGGTTTACCGGTTTGAATTCCCGGAGCGCCCGGGAGCCTTATTAAACTTCCTGAGCAAACTGGGCCAGCGCTGGAATATCACCATGTTCCACTATCGCAACCACGGAGCGGCCTATGGACGGGTTGCGATAGGCCTGGATGTCCCGGAAGAGGAGCACCAGCATATCCCGGAATATCTTGATGCCATTGGCTACCGTTACTGGTCTGAAAATGAGAATGAGGCTTATAAGGCGTTCCTGGGAGACTAGCACACCATTTCAATGAGTTTGAGGTGTATAACTTCCGTTCACCCTGAGCGGAGTCGAAGGGTGATTGGCACAGTCTTTATTCAGGGTATGGAGCTTAGCCCTTCGACCGTGCACCCTGAGCAGGGTCGAAGGACGAACGGAGTTTGGACGCCATATAAAAGGAAACCATCAATTACCTTGAAACCGTGTACCAGGAGGCTGACCATGCAGGTCGGCACCTGAAGAAGCCGACACCCGAACCTACCGTCATGCACCATGATCTCTAAGTTTTATGGCGGATGCCGGTGGGGCCTCGAGCCCAAAAATCCAATCAATAGATACCCACCTAACGATCCTGCCTGCAACAACAAGCTTCACTCTTTTCTGAGCTGAGGGATAGCCGTGGAACTTTTTAGAGCGTTCGTACTCTAAAGGTTTCAAGCAAATGAATCATGAGAATCAAGCAAGGGATATCATTTAATGGATCATATCAAGCTTAGTGTTTTGTCAGCACTATCACATTCATGGTGCATACATTCAGAATCCTTACTGCCAATAAGGGTCATAAAATCCCTTGTTAATGGCATCAAGGCTCTGTTTGGTCGTTATTCTGTCAGCGTTTTAGACGGTAACACCCAAAAGCTGATGAAAGAACACCCAAATGCATGGTTTACCAAAAGACTCCATAAGCCATTAAGTGCTTATAACATCAGCATTCCGTCAGCCTGCAAGAGCTCAACTAGCTATGTTTCCAATAAGATAGACAAACTGCATGATGAAGGGCGCATACTTAAGGTTAAACTTGCTTTCAAACAGGATGGCAGTATTGCTCCAATTCCCATGTATTACTCCATTAAACCCTGGCACTCCAAGTGCCTTAATGGCTCAGCGCGTCGCTCTGATACTGACACCGTCGCACCTGGAGAAAAAATAAACTGCCGACACATCGCCTGGGCTTATGCCACAAAAGTGTTTGGTCGGGGAAAGGAGACTTTTAAAAGAATAAACACCCCGAAAAAGATACAGTCAATCTTTGCAAATACACCTGATATTCCTTTAAAGCATGCGCTCCGTAATCCAGATGGATTAAAAAAAGGCCCAATTACTAACAGATCCTTTTATGCCGATGGATATTATTTCCACGAGGGAGCGTTTTCTGAGGCTCTTTCGGGACTGGTAGAAAAGTATTGGAATATGCCTGCTGGCGATGAAAAGAATTTCTATTTTCGGTCAAAAGTTGATAAAGGCTTGGGCCACGCAATGGCCCTTAGATTAAAGAAGCAGGATGGATGCATGAAGGTTATTTTTTATGACCCTAACGAAACACTTATGCACAAAACCTTCCTGCTCTCGGAACCAGGTTTGGCTGCACACATTACCGGCAAAGATCTACAAGACAGTTACCGTAACATCTTTGATGGAGCACTAATTAATATTGATGACAGGAAGAAATCTGCTGATGAATGTGATGTCCAGTGCTTTGGTGGGTCACCTGACGACTTGCGATGTTTAACAGCAGGGCATAATCTTCATCCCTTATTCAGAGGTAGACGTAATGGTTGACAGATCACCCCACAACTTACCTGACATTTTTTATAAACTGGGATTAGCGCTCCCGGCTGATAAAAAAATATACAACCTCTCAAACATAAAACATCACTCTTTCCTGAGCTGATGGATAGCCGTGGAACTTTTTAGAACTTTTATACTCTAAAAGTTTCGAGCAAATGAATCATAAGAATCAAGCAAGGGTTATCATGTAATGGACCATATCAAGCTTAGTGTTTTGTCAGCACTATCACATTCATGGTACATACATTCAGAATCCTTACTGCCAATCAGGGTCATAAAATCCCTTGTTAATGGCATCAAGGCACTGTTTGGTCGTTATTCTGTCCGCGTTTTAGACGGTAACACCCAAAAGCTGATGAAAGAACACCCAAATGCATGGTTTACCAAAAGACTCCATAAGCCATTAAGTGCTTACAACATCAGCATCCCGTCAGCCTGCAAGAACTCAACCAGCTATGTTTCCAATAAGATAGACAAACTGCATGATGAAGGGCGCATACTTAAGGTTAAACTTGCTTTCAAACAGGATGGCAGTATTGCTCCAATTCCCATGTATTACTCCATTAAACCCTGGTACTCCAAGTGCCTTAATGGCTCAGCGCGTCGCTCTGATACTGACACCGTCGCACCTAGACAAAAAATAAACTGCCGACACATCGCCTGGGCTTATGTCACAAAAGTGTTTGGTCGGGGAAAAAACAATAGATACCCCAAAAAAAATACAATCAACTTTTGCAAATACATCTTCTTTTCCATCAGTAGACGCACACTATATTCCAGATGGTTTGAAAAACATCCGAACTACTCCCAAATCCTTTTATGCTGATGGATATTATTTCCACGAGGGAGCATTTTCTGAGACTCTTTCGGGGCTGGTAGAAAAATATTGGAATATACCTGCTGGCGATGAAAAGAATTTTTTGTTTAATACACAAGGTGATTCAAGATTTGGCCACGTAATGGCTCTGAGATTAAAGAAGCAGGATGGATGCATGAAGGTTATTTTTTATGACCCTAACGAAACAATTATGCACAAAACATTCCTACTCTCGGAACCAGGTTTGGCTGCACACATTACTGACAAAGATCTACAAGCCAGATACCGTAACATCTTTGATGGATCACTAGTTAATATTGATGACAGGAAGACATCTGCTAATGAGTGTGATGTACAGTGCTTTGGTGGCTCACCTGACGGCTTGCGATGTGACTCAGAAGCAGGGCATGAACATCATCCCTTATTCAGAGGTAGACGTAATGGTTGACAGATCACCCCACAACTTACCTGACATTTTTTATAAACCGGGATTAGCGGTCCCGGCTGATAAAAAAGATACCGTTTCTCAGACATAAAATAACGCGACCGATGCGGCTGTCAGTGAAGCCAGAGACCAGTTAAAAGCCCTTAAACTTTGCTCATTTTTCAGAAATCGCCTCAGTCCTGAGCCAAAAACCACCCAGACTGAACAACAAGGCAGATTGATTAGAGTAAATATCGCCCCGACCAGTAAAACAGAAAGCGTGTAGTTATCACCAGGCAATGTAAATACAACAGCGCTACTGACGGCCATCATCAGGGCTTTCACATTCACAAACTGAAAACTGATGGCCTGAAGAAAAGTCATTGGTCTTTTACTGCCCGCCTGTTCTGAAACACTGGCAGCCGTGGCAATCTTCCATGCCAGCCACAATAGATACATGGACCCAATATATTTCAAACCCGTTTGCAGCTGTGGATACCGCTCAAAGACACTCCCCAGCCCAAATGCAACCCCAAGAAATAAAATAAAGAACCCAATAGACACACCCAGCATATGGGGAATACTTCTGGCAAAGCCATAATTTACCCCGCTGGCTGCTAGCATAATATTATTGGGCCCTGGTGTAATACTGGAGCTCAAGGCGAAGGTTACCAATGGTAACCAGAGTATCTCTATCTCATTCATTTTTCTCTCTGTAAATTTTAACAATGCCCTTGAAAATTGCCCCCATACAATCAAACAAACGACGATATAAAGGTTCCAATGCAGTATGATGCATGGACAAAAAGCGTGCAATTAATAAATTGTCACCATGACAAAGATATCATTTCATACATAATAAAAAGACAATGGATAAAAAAATAAGCTTCCCGGGCTGGCTGAAAAGCCTTTCCTTCAATTCCGGCCCCAAATATATGGCTCTCGCTGATGCCATCGAGCAGGCCGTTAAAAACGGATCATTACACTCAGGCGATAAACTGCCTACTCATCGCTGGCTTGCCGATGTTCTTAACGTAACCATTGGTACTATTACCCGGGGCTATGCTGAAGCAGAAAGACGACGGTTGATTACCGCCAGAGTGGGGAGTGGAACTTTTGTTACCGGTAAGGTCTGGCAGCAGGCCCAATTCAATGTACCTCAAAAACCAGAGTCTACGGTTATTGATATGAGCCTGACCCTTCAGGTTCCGGCACCGAGAGAAGAGATACTGGCCGAGACGCTGCAAATGATTGCATCAGACCCTCTGCGCATGACTTCTCTGCTGGACTATCTACCTGAAACCGGACTTGAAAGGCATCGCAGTATCATTGCCGGATGGCTTGCAACGCTGTCGATCCATGTAAATCCAGACAATATTCTTATCACCAATGGGGGCCAGCATGGCAATATGATGGCTCTTCAGGCAGCCACCCGGCCAGGGGACACCATCGTTTCCGAGTCCCTTACCTATCCGGGGTTCATCAATGCGGCAAGGCAATGGCAAACTCACCATATAGGTTTGCCGATGGATGAGCATGGCCTGATTCCAGAAGCACTGGAACAGTGCTGCCTGCAACACCGCCCGAAACTACTGTATCTAATGCCATCCCTGCAAAATCCGACAGCGTTTATTATGCCAATACAACGGCGAGAGCAAATCATTGAGATAGCACGCAGGCACAAACTGCTGATCCTGGAAGATGATGTGCAATTCGTCGCTTCCGATAAACGACTGACATCGCTCTACAGCCTTGCTCCTGATCTGGTAATTTACAGCGGCAGCTTTTCAAAAACGCTGTCGGGTGGATTAAGGACCGGCTACCTCTGCTACCCTGCTCACCTGAGAGAACGGCTGGTTATGGCCATGAGGAGCGACTGCTGGGTGCCACCACCATTGATGGCTGAAGTTGCCAGTGAATGGATTGAATCCGGTATTGCAGAACAACTGATTCACTGGCAGACCGAAGCCATTGCCAGGCGTCAGAAACTCATGACCCACCACCTCAAAGGTATGGATATACAGGCACAAACTTATAGTTTTCATGGCTGGCTCAAGCTACCCGAACCCTGGCGGGCCGAGACTTTTGTACGACATCTGAATAATAAAGGAGTAAAAGTACTCCAGTCAGAACTGTTTGCCGTTGGCAGCTACCCAGTTCCCCAGGCCGTACGCCTTTGTATCAGCAGCCCTGATAGTGACAATAAAGTTCAGTTCGCTTTGGCAACCATTCGGGACATCCTGACCGTAGAACTGGACCCCATCTATCGCCCACTGGTGTTCTAATAATGATGACAAACGACAAAATAAAACTGATTGCTAATTACCTGCTTTTCCAGCTTGGCTGGTTTGCCTGTGTTCTTGGGGGGGGATCAAATTGCCCTGACTGCAGCCGTAATAGTCCTTTTTATCCACTTGCTATGGATAGGTAACTGGCATAAGGAAAAACAAATACTGGCTCTTACCTTGCTACTGGGGTGCGCTATCGATAGCTTTCTTGGAAATCTGGAAATCCTGAAGTTTAACTCTCAACTGGATGACGCTGGACGTATTTTACCACTCTGGCTGGCCTGTCTGTGGCTGATCTTCGCCACCACTCTAAGGCACAGCCTTGACTGGTCCCGAACCCACAAACTCTACGGTGCCATACTGGGCTTCTTTGGGGGACCATTAAGCTATTTGGCTGGGTCAAAAATAAGTGATGTAACCCTTGCCCAGCCTTTATGGCAGACGCTGTTGATCCTGGCCATTATCTGGGCAGTTGTTATCCCAATGCTTCAGTCCTTTTCCCAGGCATGGCTGGATAAAGCAAAAAGTGGATAACGCCTTATGCTACTCAGCAGCTTTTTCAGTTTAAAAAGCTGCTGTCAGCTATAAAACCACCGGTAAACAGTCAATCAATTTCTGCCTCGTACTCTTTATAAGCGAAAATCCGATTGATGTGATGACTCCTGGTCAGCTTCTTAAACCAGTACGTACACCAATGCTCCGGCGTTATTGAATCCGCCGGGGCAGGAACACCTGCCTCAAAATAATCAACCAGAACACTCTGACCTTCATCATCCAGCACATTAAATAATATTCCGGGACCGGCGGTAGAGCCGTCATCCAGCAGCCGCGCCCCGGGATGAAAGATCATATCTATATTAACTCGCCAGATATCATATTTATTACACATCATCAGGCGAAAACGCGCAGTATCAAACTGGACACCTGAACCTGCTTTAATAAATTGATCAGACTCCAGCCAGGCGGGAAATTTACGAACAACCAGACCTTCGATCTTGCGACCACCGCTGGCAAGCCATTGCTGCAACGCTGCCGACTGTTGCTGCAGCAAATCATCGATAGAAGAACAAGGCAAAGTTAGTGCTCCCATCCGATTCTCCTGATTCATCAATTATCGCTATTCTTCTTTCGCTTTGGATCAACCTGATCCGGGGGAGTAGCAATATGTAATCCAAAATATATGGTTTTATACGGCTAGCTACTTACACTGACGTCTAAAATTATCTTTTATCATAGAGAAATGACATTAGAAACCACTGTTTTCTATGGACACCCCGCAAATGTGTGCAACCTTCTCACACTTGAGGCATTTAATGAAAGGGTTCGCAGTGCTAAAGTACGCGCATTTCAAGCGTTAGCTCAGAGGCAGTATTAATGAAGGATCTGAAGCTCACAGAATACAGTCATGGTGCGGGATGTGGATGTAAAATTTCACCACAGATTCTTGACGGTATTTTGCAAACCAACCTTACTCTTCCAGAGTTTCCTAACCTGGTCGTAGGTAATGCCAGCAAAGATGATGCAGCTGTTGTTGACCTGGGCAATGGTGAAGGGATTATCAGCACGACTGATTTCTTTATGCCTATTGTTGATGATCCATTTGACTTTGGTCGCATCGCTGCCACCAATGCCATCAGCGATATTTACGCCATGGGCGGCACGCCCTTGATGGCCATTGCCATTCTTGGCTGGCCCGTTAACAAGCTACCGCCGGAAGTCGCAGCCCAGGTAGTAGACGGCGGTCGTCAGGCATGTGCTGACGCTGGTATACCTCTGGCTGGAGGTCACAGTATTGACGCCCCTGAACCCATCTTCGGACTTGCCGTCACCGGTCGTGTATCCCTTGAGCACCTGAAAAGAAATGATCAGGCTCAGGCGGGTCACAAGCTTTATCTGACCAAGCCGCTTGGCGTTGGTATTCTCACAACCGCGCAAAAGAAAAAGCTGTTGCAGGAGGAGCACCAGCATATTGCCCGTGACTCCATGTGCGTAATGAACACCATGGGTGCCGATCTGTCTCTGCTGAATGGCATCAGTGCCATCACCGATGTTACTGGCTTTGGTCTTCTTGGCCATCTTCTGGAGGTTTGTGAAGGCAGCAAGGTAAAAGCCACGCTGTATACCGACAAGCTGCCACTTCTTCCTCATGTGGAAACCTATCGTCAGCAAGGCTGCATTCCCGGCGGAACGGAAAGAAACTATGCCAGCTATGGCCACAAAGCCGCCAATATTTCCGAGCAACAGAAACACATTCTCTGTGATCCCCAAACCAGCGGTGGACTGTTGGTCGCGGTAGATCCGGCAGCGGAAGAAGCTTTCCATAACGTCGCGGCAAGATTTGGATTGTCTCTGGAGCCAATTGGAGAACTATCGCCTTACGACGGTGGTAATTGGGTAGAAGTCGTTTGAATCTTCTGGAAGCGCTCACTGATCATTTTTCATGGGCAGTCTTGCATCCATGCTGTCGTGCGCTTCTGGTATAAAATATATATGCAAAAAAAACCCGGCGAATGCCGGGCTTTAACGGTTAAACTATATTGGTCTGTTACCATATTCACCGGAGGGCTTTTTCGGTGGGTCTGCGGTAATGTTCGATGGAATCTCCTCAATCTGGCCTCCTTTCTTCAAAAACTCTTCTACCTGGGCATCCAGACTTGCCCTGAGTTTTTTACGAGACTCGACGGTCCTCTCTTCAGCAGGTTCGTCGCGGCTCCCCAGAAACCCTATATCAGCGCCATCAAAACCAGCAGCAGCTTTAGTCGGCTTTTTCCGTGCCATAGCTATGTCCTCTAGGTACTGGTTTTCGGAATGTCCATTCCGAAATATTGAGATTGACTTCTTGTCCAATTTTTATAGTTATAGTCCAGCATTGTTAAAATGCCAGTTTGGTCTCACCCTCCTGTATAAAAAATACATTGTTAATGCTTGTTTTTTATCATTACGTATAACTTTCACCGTGTAAAGTGATGATTAACTTACGACTTCCGCCACTGTCTCTGTGTTCCCCCAGCCATATCCCCTGCCAATGACCCAAAGCCAGCGAACCATCCGTGATTGGAATGATTACATCGGCACCAAACAGGCTGGATTTAATGTGGGCCGGCATATCATCACTGCCTTCTATCACATGGAGAAAATACTCTTCATTTTCAGGGATATAATGATTGCTGAAGGCTTCCATATCATGACGGACATTGGGGTCGGCATGCTCATTGAGTGTCAGTGAAGCAGAAGTATGCTGTAAAAAGATATGACAAAGCCCTGTCTTATAATTCTCCAGCTCCGGTAACTGACCAATAATTTCGGCCGTAACCACATGAAACCCCCTCCGGTAGGGACGCAGCTGAACCTGTTTCTGAAACCACATGATTTAACCCTCGCTCAAAGGTGCCGATAACAATCCGTCAGTCATCAAAGGATCCGTATCCATGATGTCACTTTACGATAAAAATGTGACAGTTTTGCAATTTGTCGCGATGTTCATAATCCGGAAACCGGGCTACCTACCCATGGCTGTTTATATAAGTCCAGATTAAGCTTTCAGAATTTAAAAAACACTATATGGAGAGAAGTTTTGAAGACGAGGCTTTTCGGCTGAGTTTCCCCCTTGCCATCAAGTTCTACACAAAGCATACCTGCCAAAAAACGACACCTGAAGAGTAAACATGGCGGTCATGATCTTTGGGAAACCGGTCAAAAATAAACCCCTAAATTCACTTTGAACCGATGACAAACACACGCGACATCTCTAAAATCTCGTCCCTTTCCCTTAAACAAAGCGGCTTAATCATCATGGACAAAGTGATCGAAACCCCTGACGCTCCTCCGGCTATCGGCCCATACTCTCAGGGTATGCGCTTTGGTAACCTGGTTTTCACATCTGGCCAACTGCCAATCGATCCGGAAACCGGAGAAGTGTCTGAAGACACCAAACAGCAGGCTCATCAGTGCCTGAAAAACCTGAAAGCAGTATTAGAAGCGGCCGGCAGCGGCATGAACCGGGTGAAAAAAGTCACCGTATTCGTTCGCGATATGGATGAGTTCAGCAATATTAACGAAGTCTACAAACAGTATTTCAAAGTACCTTTCCCTGCCCGCAGCCTAGTTGAAGTTGCCCGTCTGCCAAAAGATGTGAAGGTAGAAATTGAAGCCCTGGCAACGGTTGACTAACCGTTGCCAGAGCAGCCAACAATGGTTCTCATTCATTAAGTAACATCTTGAGAACACATTCATTGAACGGGGGGGTGGCCCCCGTTACCACATCAGGTCATCCGGAATCTGATAATCCGCATACCAGTCTTCTTCTTCCTCGGTCAGATCGCCAGACTTATTATTCTGCATGACAATCGCTTCTGGCTTTCGCTCTGCAATCTTACTGGCCACCGGCGCAGGGATGACCAGAAAATCGTCGCCCAGTATCGCCAGGGCCAGCAAGCCCCTTTCCAACCTGGTTAACTGTTCATCAGTCACATAAATTTTCTTGATTTTGTTTTCATAAACAAACTTATATTCTGCTTCGCCCCCATTACGGGACAATGCATTAGTCTCAATCAGTTGACGAACCTGTGCGTCCAAGGCCTTACGCTGACGTTCATCTTCAAGCTGTCGATTCAGCTCACGATCTTTCTCAGCCTGAGCCTGCCTCTCTTTCTCCAGCTCAATACGGCGCTTTTCCTGATCGGTCATATCACCAGAGCGGGCAGCCTGCTGTTTCTTTTTCTTATTACTGGTTTTGGCCTGTAATGCCTGTTGTTTTGTCGCAAGGCCAGCTTTCATCAGCTGGTCACGAAGTGATTTACTCATCGTCTTAAATACCAGAGGGGGATTCAAAAAACTGGAATCTTAGCAAGCCCTTCTACTGACAGCCAGAGATGAAGCCTGTCATTGTCGGCTTTTTGATAACCATAAAAAGCACAAAGCCCACAAAGAAGAACATTCCTTTGTGGGCTTGTTGGTTCAGAGAGCCGATAACGGCGACTATTGCTTAGTGGACATCCTTCCAGAATTCCCGTTTGAGCAGATAGGCAAACACGAAGAACAGCGCCAGGAACAGGTATACATAAATACCCAGCTGCTTACGCTGTTCTTGCATTGGCTCCGCAGAGTAAGCCAGGAAGTTGGTCAAATCATAGGCCATTTGATCGTATTCGCTGGGCGTCATACTCCCCTTACGCTCCGGATCAACCGTCAGGCCACAGATCTTGTCTCCGGTCAGCGGGTCACGGGCCGTTGGGTCTGTATCACCGCAATTGTCGATCTGTACTCCCTGAAGCCCCAGAAGCACATGGGGCATACCAACATCCGGGAAGACCTTGTTATTTACCCCATAAGGGCGGCTTGGGTCTTCGTAGAAGGTCCGGAGGTAGGTATAAAGCCAGTCAGGCCCACCTTTAACGCGGGACACCAGTGTCAGGTCCGGAGGTGTAGCACCAAACCAGACCTTCGCTTCGTCCGGGTCCATGCTGTTATGCATCAGATCACCGATCTTGGCAGACTTATCGAATACCAGGTGCTCCATCATCAGGTCATGGGGAATGCCAAGGTCATCCGCTACCCGCTCATAGCGCTGATACTGGGTCGCATGACAACCTGCACAGTAGTTCTGGTAATACTTCGCCCCCCGCTGCAGCGAAGCTTTGTCAGAAGGGTCCAGATTGGCTTCATCAAGAGGGTATCCCCCACCGGCTGCTGCCGCCAACGATGAAAACAGCACCGAAACCAGAAACAACTTAATGGTCAGTATTATTCTTTTCATTAGCCGGTCACCCTCTCAGGTACAGGTTTGGTCTTCTCCCATCGTGTGTAGAAAGGCATCAACAGGAAGAACGCAAAGTAAATCAGCGTACAGATCTGGGCAATGAGTGTATAAGTCTCAGTTGCCGGTTGCGTTCCGAGCCAGGTCAGCAAAATAAAGACAAAGGCAAAAACCACAATGCTGGTTCTGCTGATCATGCCCTTGTAACGCCACGATCTGACCGGGCTGCGATCCAGCCAGGGCAGAACAAAGAGAATGGCAATCGCGCCCCCCATGGCGATAACCCCACCCAGCTTGGAGTCGATTGGCCCGATATCAAAGGTAATCGCCCTGAGGATGGAGTAGAACGCGCCAAAGTACCAGACTGGTGCAATATGCTCGGGCGTCTTCAGGCCGTTGGCCGGTTCAAAGTTGGCATGCTCAAGGAAGAACCCGCCCATCTCCGGGAAGAAGAAAATAATGCCACAGAACACAAACAGGAAGACCACAACCCCGACAATATCCTTAACGGTGTAGTAGGGGTGGAAAGCGATACCATCCAGGGGCACACCATCGGGTCCTTTGTTCTTCTTGATATCTATACCGTCCGGATTGTTTGAGCCCACTTCATGCAATGCCAGAATGTGCAAAACCACCAGACCAAGAATAACGATCGGCAGCGCAATGACATGCAGCGCAAAGAAGCGGTTCAGGGTAATACCGGAAATCAGGAAGTCACCACGAATCCACTGCTGAAGATCCGGACCAATCACCGGAATAGCGCCAAACAGGGAAATAATTACCTGCGCCCCCCAATAGGACATCTGCCCCCAGGGCAACAGGTACCCCATAAAGGCCTCACCCATCAGCGCCAGGTAGATGGCCATACCAAAGATCCAGATCAACTCCCGTGGTGCCTTGTAGGACCCGTAGAGAAGACCACGAAACATGTGGCAATAAATAACCACAAAGAACATGGATGCGCCGGTAGAGTGCATATAGCGGATTAACCAGCCATATTCCACATCCCGCATGATGTACTCAACAGAAGCAAAAGCGGCTTCAGCGCTGGGCACATAACTCATGGTCAGCCAGATGCCCGTCAGGAGCTGGTTAACCAGAACCAGCAGGGCCAGAGAACCAAAGAAATACCAGAAGTTGAAGTTTTTGGGCGCATAATATTTGCTGAGATGCTTCTCCCACGCCTGGGTGACGGGAAGTCGGGCATCAACCCAGGCCATTATTTTATTTCCCATCACGCATTCTCCTCATCTTTACCGATAATCAGAATATCATCGCCTTCAAAGGAGTAAGGTGGCACGACCAGATTCGTTGGGGCAGGAACTCCTTTATACACCCGACCGGCCAGATCGAACCGCGAACCATGACAGGGGCAGAAATACCCCCCCTTCCAGTTGGCATCAAACTCCATGGGTTTGACTTCCGGCAGATATTTTGGAGAACACCCAAGGTGGGTACACAAACCGACCAGAACAAGAACATCTTCCGTCCGTGAACGGTACGGATTGGTGGCATACTCAGGCTGCTCTGAGCTTTCTGATTTCGGGTCGCGCAAACGCCCATCCTGTGATGGCAGTTCATTAAGCATATCTTTGGTACGTCGCAGCACAAAGACTGGTTTACCCCGCCATTCATAGACAACCTGTTGCCCGGGTTCCAGCTTGCTTAAATTGACTTTTACCGGTGCACCGGCAGCCTTAGCTTTTGCACTCGGGTTCCACGACTTCAGAAAAGGCGTAGCGACCCCTACAGCACCGGCAGCCCCCACCACCGAAGTCGCTGCCACGAGAAAGCGGCGCCGGCCTTTGTTTATGCCGTTGTCACTCATTAACCTACTCTCCCCATCCGGGCTGAATGCCCAATGACTTCTTTTTGTTCATGGGTGTGATAACTAGGAAGCCTGTCCGAGAGTCTCCGCAAACCTCCAGCGAGGAACTCTGTAAAACGTACAATCGATCAGTAAACCGGCTTTCCGTTTTTGAACCCCGAACTTTATTATTGGCAGGATAACACCCATCACAGTCCATTCGTCACAAGTTCAAACAAAGGACACCAGACATGATAACAGATTTGCTTCTGAAACAGGGCTTTTGTTAACCCGGAAAGGACAAAGACTCAAAAGCTCTCTCGCAGAACCCCCGCACCTCAAATAACAACCTGACAGCTGAAATCAACCCCCAACAATAAAGCCGCCTCGCATTATACTTACCCACATAAGCGGCAGTGCGTAATGATACTGGTTTTAACGCATAAAAAAAATGCCCAAAACAGGGCACAGGTTTTTTTAATAAAAGTTTCAGGCATAAAAAAACCTCCCGATACGCTCTCCCGAAAGAGGCACAAAGGGAAGTTTTCCAGTAATCCAGGCAACCAGCCGGAAAAACCGGCAGGTTGTCTGAGCACAATATCAGCGCTTGGAGAACTGTGGACGCTTACGGGCTTTACGCAGACCCACTTTCTTACGCTCAACTTCACGAGCGTCACGGGTAACGTAGCCAGCTTTACGCAGAGGAGAGCGCAGAGTCTCATCGTACTGCATCAGCGCGCGGGTGATACCATGACGGATAGCACCAGCCTGACCAGAACCGCCGCCACCAGATACAGTGATCTTGATGTCGAACTTTTCAGTCAGCTCAGTCAGTTCCAGAGGCTGACGAACTACCATTCGAGCAGTTTCACGGCCGAAGTATTCGTCCAGGGAACGGCCATTGACAGTGATACTGCCAGAACCAGCTCTCAGGAAAACACGTGCGGTTGAGGACTTACGACGTCCAGTTCCGTAGTATTGAGTTACAGACATAACCACCCCTGATTAAATTTCCAGTTGCTGAGGCTGCTGAGCAGCATGTGGATGCTCGCTTCCGGCATAAACCTTCAGCTTGCTGTACATGGCACGACCCAGAGAATTCTTGGGCAGCATCCCCTTAACAGCCGTTTCGATTACCAGCTCAGGCTTGTGGTCGATCAGCTTGTCAAAGCTGATGGACTTCAGGCCGCCGATGTAACCGGTGTGGCGGTGGTACATCTTGTCAGTAGACTTACGTCCGGTAACACGTACTTTCTCGGCGTTTACTACCACGATGTAGTCGCCAGTGTCCACATGAGGAGTGTACTCTGGCTTATGCTTGCCGCGCAGACGCAGAGCGATTTCTGTTGCCAGACGACCCAGCGTTTTGCCTTCGGCATCAACTACGAACCAGTCACGTTTTACGGTTTCTGGCTTAGCACTAAAAGTTTTCATTAAATTCGCCTCTATGATATCGCTGACGCGATACCTGTTCCTACATGGCCGTTCCCTGCTGGGCAAGAGCCAGGCTAATAGCCCCAGATCAGCAATACCGGCCTGTTCAAAACATTGGGCGCTCAATCGGGAAACGGGAGCGGTATTATACCGTTTGGCAAGAGGAAATAAAGCCCCCTGCGAACCGGATCTCTGTTAAAAACCCGGAACCACCATACTTGCCTTCTGTGACAGCACATCCAGGGAACAGCTGACCGGATATTTTTGCCAGCCCATGGTTTTGCATTATTAATTTGCATAACGCGGCCACATGACTAACGAGCAACCTGCAAATCGCCTTCAGAAGCCCTGAGGACTTTTAAAATATGCCGCCCCTGAAAGTCCGGGTTAAACTGAAGACCTTGCGGAAGCAACCTTCTGCCGAGCCTCTCAAGCTCTGAGGAAGCGCCACTGGTTCGGACTTCAACAGCCAGTAACAGGGAGTTCAGCAGGAAGCCAATAATGCTTCGACTCCATAAACTCACACCAAAACCACCGGCGAGGGCAGCGTAAGTGACGATAAAAGATACCCTGTTAACAAAACCGTTTTTCTGATCCCCATGATACCCGGTCACCATTCTCACAGGAGGCTGAGTTCTGTCATTATCAGCAAAACTGAACCCGACACCTTCTGAGAGGCCGTTTATACTGAAAGGCCCGCCAAGATCGAGAAAAAGCTCATTATCCTTGGGAAATTTGTAATATCGATAACCATAAATCCCCCCTCGCCCTGCGCTACTGATGTACAGTGACTTAAGATCCATCCACTCCAGGCTCATAATATAAAGCGTTCTTTCCGGGGACAGCATCAAATCAAGGGCTGACTGATGGGTTGCCAGAATTAAAAAAAGTAACAACGGGTTTTTCTGCAAAGGGGCGGGCATTGTCCTTGAATCAATTTTTTTTACCAACCGCCTGACCTTACTTTCCGTGGTAAATCGCACCTTGTAACCCGAAACCTCTGATGCGGATTCAGTCAATATTTCCTCATAGTCCACCAACAACGGTTGCCCGGTTCGTTTAAGGTAAGAGAGGTAATTGACATAACCAAAAGCTCTATCCTCCACTTCCTCCATTTGATCAATCTCTTCCGCCTCTGACGGGACTGAAATCATTATTCGACAGGACTCGGCAACCCCCTGCTGGCACCCCACGGTATATTTCAAATTCCCCTTAACACCGAAGATATCCCTCAATTCCACAGAGCCCACATAGTCTGAAGCCACAACGTCGTCAGACTGGCCCTGATAAGTTGCCATTGCCTGGCCGGTGATAATCAGTGCGATACAACCATATCGCCTCATTCCCCACACCAAAGCGCTTGAAAAAATCGTCTTTATTTTTACCACAAGCCTCACCAACAATGCTGCCAATCAAATGAACCTTAACCTTTTTCGAGGCGGTCCCTCCTCCAGTCGATTGACCGTTGACCAGAAGATAACGGGGTGCTCAGTCAGCACAGTGCGTGGCGTAAAAGCATAGACGATGTCAACCATTGTGAATAATTGTGCAGGCATTACGCTACGGTCTCAGCCTGAAATGGCCGGTCTATCCCTGCGATGTGTCAGAGCCGGTTGCACCTGACAGAGCCCTGACAACCCGCTACAATCGCCAAAAATCATACACAAGCAGATCAGGATAACCATGCGCGACTATATTATTGCCCCAAGCATTCTTTCCGCAGATTTTGCCCGCCTGGGTGAAGAGGTCGATCATGTTCTGGCCGCCGGAGCGGACTGGATTCACTTTGATGTTATGGACAACCACTACGTCCCGAACCTCACCCTGGGTCCGATGGTCTGCAAGGCACTGAGAAAGCATGACGTCACTGCGCCCATCGATGTTCACCTGATGGTGAGCCCTGTCGATCGTATCATCGGTGATTTTATTGAAGCCGGTGCCAGCATGATCACTTTCCATCCGGAAGCCTCTGAACATATTGATCGCAGCTTACAACTGATTCGCGAAGGTGGCTGCCAGGCTGGGCTGGTACTCAATCCGGCAACATCCCCCGATGGGCTTGAGTATGTGATGGACAAGCTGGATATGATCCTGTTGATGTCGGTCAATCCCGGCTTTGGCGGTCAGAAGTTTATTCCCTCAACCCTGAAAAAACTGTGCAGGGTTCGCAAGCTGATTGATGATAGTGGGCTGAATATCCGTCTTCAGGTAGATGGTGGTGTGTCGGCCAGTAATATCCGCCAGATTGCCGAGGCCGGTGCGGATACCTTTGTTGCCGGCTCCGCCATTTTTGGTGCTGACAACTATCAGGATGTCGTGACACAAATGCGCTCCGAGCTGGCTGAAGTCGTGGCTTTATAAACCATGACAACATCCAGCGGCCATCCATTTCTGAACAACCTGGCCAGGTCATGTACGACCTGGATGGCACGCTGGTAGAAAGCCTCCCTGAAGAAAAACCTCACCCCATGCCTCTGCTGCATGCCATGCAGAGGTTTAATTGTCCCACCGGAAAGTCGCTGATGATTGGTGACTCTGTTAATGATATTCGTGCAGCCAGAGTAGCGGGTGTCCGGGTGATTGGCTTACCTTATGGATATAATCATGGTGAACCTATTGAGTGGGCCAAGCCTGACCTGGGGATTGCGTCATTAACCACACTTCTCCCAACGAAGGCTTAACCAGGTTCGGGAATGGTGTCATGCAGTCGGTGCCATTCCATTTTCCCAAACAGCGGCCTCCGAAGTTACCTCACGCTGGTAAAGACGTGAACAAACCCGATTGCTGTGCCCCCACGCCTGCTTCGCAACCGTTGACAGCCTGGGTACCGGATTCGACTTCTCAGCTCTGAAAAACAGATAGTTAAGCGCGGTATATAACGCATATGATCTACACGATATATAGGTCCTGGGCTTATCCTGATAACTACTCACCGCAGGCATCAACAACTTACTCAGCATTTCGGGTCGCTCTTTGCTGTTGACGCAAAAATTCATATTCCAGGTTGTGTAGAGATCACTCCACTGCTTTGGCATCGGATAATTGAACAGGGGTTGCTGCCCCTGCTCATCCAACTCAGAAGCACGTTGGGTGTATTTTCCCGGATAATGCTGGGCCAGGGTCAAGCCTGCACAGGCATTTTCGTGACGGCCTCTGACTGTCTCAAAGGCGGTCGCTTCAATGATATTAAAGGGCAAAACACAACGCCCCTGCGAATGAGGATAATCTCGTTTCGTTCGACTTTTCAACATCTTCACAATAGGCTGCTCAACGGAGATGAGCTTAATCACTTTTTTGAAACCCAGCCCTCTGTTAGCCCTCCTCATTTCATTTCGCTTTTTTTTCCACAAATGAACACACACTTCCAATACTTCGGTATTTTGAATTTGTGCTTTGGTCAGTAAATTGAGCGCCAGAGCAAATGGCAGTACCGATTCCAGTTCATGAATAATTTCATTTTTGCCCTTTTCGAGCATGCCTTCGGTCGTTTCACTGACATTAATGATGTTATGAATCGCATGCATCAAATAATCATTTGATTTGATATTCTTGAAAACCTCACTGATTTCCCTTTCTATCGTTTCCTGCGAAATATCATCCGATAAGTTGTTACTGATTATCTCGAATATTTCCTGAGTCCACTCACCTCTCAAATCCATCAGATCAAGATCTATGAAAGACTGTTTAACCTCTTGTCTCACGTCGTTAAGATCGAGTTTCTGGATCAGCTCGCTGGCACGAGCATGCAACTCACTCAGAAACATATTTACCTTTTCTGTCTCCTCCGAACTCAATAATTTTTCTGAACTATCAATTCCCCCTTGCCTGCATAGTGCGATTTTCAAATAAATTGACAATGTTTTATTGCAGATATAAACCAAAGGTCGGCTAACAAGGTAACCAGTGATTTTTTTCCTGGTCGTTGACGACCAGCAACCTTCATGTGTACGTTGACCCGGTATTGCTCTTGGATTATGGAGATCGCTTTGCATCAAGCCTTGAGCCTGATTCAGCCCCCGGGTGTAACTGGAATTTTCTATCATGTGAATTTCCCTGCATAGTCTCAACCACTTCAAGAAGGTACCCCATTCATTAAGTGGATGTACTAATAAACTGATCAGAATCAATAACAGACAACTGCAGCACACTGCATCATTAAACATAATTGCCATAAACCCTGTCCTTTATTCCCTCGGATACGGGAGAGCGGAGAGCATCACAACCCGGGACAACAAGCAGGGCAATTCTTCGGTTTGTAATAGTCAGAGCATTCATATACCATTTTCAATCACAATATAGTGAGAAGCACCGAAATAACTTAGCAGTGCGCAGGGAGTTTGCAGTGAAACTCTGTCGAAACCGAGACTGTCGAAACCGAGACAGTCTTCACCAAAAGCGTTTTCACATCAGATGCAGCTACCAAAACACCTGTTTCGGCGCTTTCCTGACTTCAATGCCCCTCCTTTTCACCTCCTGGTGCTGGCCATAGGCCTGCCAATTTCACTTAGCCCAACGGCAACATGGTTGTTGCCAAACATAGATAATTTCAATCAATAATCCTGTTAGCTTATTCGAGAGAGCTGCTATGATGCCTGAAGCGTTTGCGCGTCTGACCAGAGAAGGATACAACCGCATTCCCGTTGTACGAGAGATTCTGGCAGACCTGGACACACCGTTAACCACCTATCTCAAGCTTGCCAATGGCCGCTACTCCTACCTGCTGGAGTCCGTGGAGGGCGGTGAAAAGTGGGGCCGCTACTCGATGATTGGCCTGCCCTGCCGCACCTTGCTACGGGTCAACGGCGATCGTATTCAGATCGAAACCGATGGCCAGATTGTCGAAGAACACACCACCAGCGACCCACTGGCGTTTATCAAGGCATTCCAGCAACGTTATCAAGTGCCGGAGTTGCCGGAACTGCCCAGATTCACCGGCGGCCTGGTGGGTTATTTTGGTTACGATACGATTCGCTACATTGAGCCCAAACTGGCACAGAGCGCCCCGAAGGACGAACTGCATACACCGGACATCCTGTTAATGGTGTCTGATGAACTAGTAGTATTCGACAACCTCAGTGGCAAACTGATCCTGATCACCCATGCCAACCCTGACCAGCCAGCCGCACTGGAAAAAGCACAATTCCGCCTGGACAACCTTGTGCGCCAGCTGCAAACCAGCCACATTCAACCTCCGGTCCAGGCCTCTCTGAACCCCGCCTGTGAAGATGATTTTCAATCAGGGTTTGGCGAAGAAGCCTTCAAAGATTCCGTTGGCGCTATTCGGGATTACATTCTGGCAGGCGACGCAATGCAGGTGGTTCTCTCCCAGAGAATGTCCATTCCCTATGACAGTTCACCGCTGAATCTTTACCGGGCTCTGCGAAGCACCAACCCTTCCCCCTACATGTACTACATGGATCTGGGGGATTTTCATGTAGTGGGCTCTTCTCCTGAAATTCTGGCCCGGCTGGAAGATGGCGAGGTGACCGTAAGGCCCATTGCCGGCACCCGAAAACGCGGTGATACCGAAGAGAAGGATAAAGCGCTCGAACAGGAGCTGCTCAATGACCCCAAAGAGCTGGCAGAACACCTGATGCTGATCGACCTGGGAAGAAACGACGTTGGACGTGTAGCAACCACAGGCTCAGTAAAGCTGACGGACAAGATGGTCATCGAGCGCTACTCCCACGTTATGCACATTGTCTCCCATGTGACGGGCGAACTGAAAAGTGGACTGGATGCCCTGGATGTACTAAAAGCTACGCTACCCGCAGGGACGTTAAGTGGGGCACCCAAAGTACGGGCCATGGAAATCATCGATGAAATGGAGCCGGTCAAACGGGGAGTCTATGGCGGCGCAGTGGGCTACCTGGCCTGGAACGGCAATATGGACACCGCTATTGCCATCAGAACCGCGGTTATCAAAGACCGGCAGCTCCATATTCAGGCCGGTGCCGGTATTGTTGCTGACTCCAGCCCGGACCTGGAATGGCAAGAAACCATGAATAAAGGGCGTGCAATGTTTCGTGCGGTAGCCATGGCCCAAACCGGATTCATTAAAGGGATGAAACACTGATGCTGTTAATGATCGACAACTACGACTCATTCACCTTTAACCTGGTTCAATACTTCTCGGAACTGGGGGCTACTGTCGATGTCCACAGGAACGATCACATCACCATTGATGACATCGAAAAGTTAAAGCCAGACCATATCGTTATTTCTCCTGGCCCGTGCACGCCAAACGAAGCTGGCATATCCATGGATGTTATACGACATTTTCAGGGTAAGGTTCCGATCCTGGGAGTCTGTCTTGGCCATCAGAGCATTGGCCAGGTGTATGGCGGCAGGATTGTTCGTGCCCGACAGGTGATGCACGGGAAAGTTTCCCCGGTCTTCCATCAGGATTTCGGGGTGTTTCAGGGACTGGCCAACCCGGTCACCACAACCCGTTACCACTCACTGGTGATTGATAAAGAGAGTCTTCCTGATTGTCTTGAGGTCACCGCATGGACGCAGTTTGCCGACGGCAGCAATGACGAGATCATGGGCGTTCGCCACAGAGAACTGCCCGTTGAGGGCGTGCAGTTTCATCCGGAGTCCATTATGACCGAACAGGGACACGACCTTCTGGCCAATTTTCTCAAACAGTCCATATAACCATTGAGCTAAGGGAATGAAGACATGCAGATAAAAGAAGCCATCAACCGGGTCGTACAACATCTTGACCTGAGCCGGGATGAAATGGTCGAGGTCATGCAACAGATCATGACAGGCCAGTGCAGTGACAGCCAGATTGCGGCTTTTCTGACGGGCATGCGGATGAAAAGCGAGAGCATTGAAGAGATCACCGGGGCGGCCATGGTTATGCGACAGCTGGCTACCCGGGTTGAGGTTAACACTGAGCACCTGGTGGATATTGTCGGTACCGGCGGGGATGGAGCCCACCTGTTCAACGTCTCGACAGCGTCGGCATTTGTCTGTGCGGCTGCCGGTGCCAAAGTGGCAAAACACGGTAACCGAGGGGTTTCCAGCGCAAGTGGCAGCGCCGATCTTCTGGAGCAGGCTGGCGTCAACCTGGATATCAGCCCTGATCAGGTGGCCCGCTGCATTACTGAGGTGGGGGTCGGCTTTATGTTTGCACCAGCCCACCACTCAGCCATGAAAAATGTGGTCGGAGTGCGCCGGGCGCTGGGCATTCGTACTCTGTTTAATATTCTTGGGCCGATGTCCAACCCGGCTAACGTAAAAAATCTGCTGATTGGTGTCTTTAACCGGGAGCTATGCCGTCCTCTGGCGGAAGTACTGCGTGAACTGGGCAATGAGCATGTTATGGTGGTGCACTCCGTCGATGGACTGGATGAAATCAGTATTGCCAGTGCCACTCACGTTGCTGAGCTGAAGGATGGCAACATCCGCGAATACACCCTGACACCGGAAGATTTCAATATCAACTCCCAAAGCCTGATCGGGCTGGATGTAAAAGACAGTGATGAATCACTGGCGCTGATCAAAGACGCCCTCGGTAAGCAGGAAGGAAAATACGCTGAAAAAGCCGCCAGCATGATCACCCTGAATGCTGGTGCTGCCATCTATCTTTCGGGAGTTGCCGGTGGCCTTGAGGAAGGTATTCTGATGGCCCGGGACGCTATCGATAGCGGCCTGGCGCTGGAGAAAATGAAAGAGCTGGCCAGCTTCACCCGCGTTTTTTCTGCTGAAGCAGCCACCTGGTCAGTGTGAGGATCCCATTCATGTTGCTACCGACGATTCTGAATAAAATCATTGCCCGGAAGCATGAAGAAGTTTCTGAGCGCCGCAATACCAGGCCGCTTGATAAAGTGAAAACGCTGGCCGAAGAAAACACCCCAACACGGGGGTTCGCCCGAAACCTGCTGTTACGGGTGGAAAAGCAACAGGCCGCTATCATTGCGGAAATCAAAAAAGCCTCTCCCAGCAAAGGGGTTATTCGGGAACACTTCGAGCCCGCTGACATCGCCAGAAGCTACGAACGCTCCGGAGCCAGCTGCCTGTCCGTGTTGACGGACCAGGATTTTTTTCAGGGGAGTGATCGCTTTTTACAGGCTGCTCGAGATGCCTGCTCTCTGCCTGTGCTACGTAAAGACTTTATGGTCGACCCGTATCAGATATACGAAGCCCGGATGATCGGTGCTGACTGTATCCTGTTGATCGTCTCCGCACTGTCTGACCAACAGCTCAGTGAATTTAATGCGCTGGCACAATCCCTTGGAATGGACGTTCTGGTCGAGGTGCACGGGGCCGATGAGCTGGAAAGAGCGCTGCCATTGCCGGGCGCTATTCTTGGTATCAACAATCGCAATCTGCATACATTTGAAGTGAGTCTGGATAATACCTTTGAGTTGCTGAACCGGATTCCCGATGGTCGGCTGGTGGTTACGGAAAGTGGTATACACACAAAGCAGGATGTGGAATCCATGGTCCGGCACAATGTGAACAGCTTTCTGGTGGGAGAGGCTTTTATGCGTCAGGAAGATCCGGGAGAAGCGCTCAGCAGATTATTTGGCAGTTATTTATGATCAAAGGCCGCCCTGAGAGGGTCGGCCAATCTTGGCCAACTATTGAATAACCCCACAGGCTATTCTGGCACCACCGCCACCCAGGGGAGGGTTGTCAGAATAGTTATCGGAACCAGCATGAATCACCAGTGAACGCCCCTTCAGTTCAGAGAGTGACAGTCGAGGTGCTACAACCGGGCTCATCGCCTTCCCATATTCATCCACCATTAATACCGGCAAATCCCCCAAATGCCCGTGACCGTCAGGCCCCTCGTGGTGGCCGGTGCCATTGGGGTCATAGTGATCACCTGCGGCCAGGGCAGCAACGCTCTGCCCCCCTTTCTCCGGGCTCACAGGAGGGATTTTCATGAACATGAAAGCCATGTTTACCGGGCGACAGATCATGCAGAGTCGGCTGTAATCTGACCCCTTTTGTAACATCATCGGCATGATGGATAATCACGCTGCCTATGGTTGGCCCATTACCTGCCGGAGTCACCCGAAACATGACAACTTCCAGCTTTTCCTCTACCTTGCCTTCAACCTGACCCGTATTATTTGAACACCCCGACAGCAAGGCAGATAGTGCGATCGGCAGAGCCAGGAACCTGATACCTTTATTAACCATGTTATGAAACCCCTGAGAAAACATATAAGCCTCAGTATAGGTTCCAATGACACTCAGCAAGGGTTGATTGTTACGGCTCTTCTAACGGGTGCCAAACACCACCATGGTTTTTCCTTTTACCGAAACAAGCCCCTGGGCTTCAAGGCTTTTCAGAACCCGCCCAACCATTTCACGGGAGCAACCGACAATACGACCAATTTCCTGACGGGTTATTTTGATCTGCATCCCATCAGGATGCGTCATGGCATCGGGTTGACGGCATAAATCCAGCAACGTTCTGGCCACCCGGCCGGTCACATCGAGAAATGCCAGATCCCCCATCTTCCGGGTGGTATCCTTCAAACGGGCAGCCATCTGACCAGACAGCATCATCAGAATCTCGGGTTCTTTCTGCACCAGATCCCTGAACTGTTGGTAACTGATTTCCGCTACCTCACAGGCGGTCTTGGCCTTAACCCAGGCACTGCGTTCCTGCTGACCCTCGTCGAAAAGACCCATTTCTCCAAAAAAGTCCCCCTGATTCAGATAGGCAACGATCATCTCACGACCATCATCGTCTTCGATAACCACGGATACAGCACCCTTGACGATGTAATAAAGGGTCTCTGAAGTATCACCGGCACAGAGTATGGTACTTCTGGCCGGATAGTTTTTCCGGGAGCACATGTCCAAAAAAACAGACAAAAAGTGTTTTACACCGGAGGCTGGTCTGACAGGTAAATTCTTTGCCAACATCTTTTCACCACAACTGCCTTGTTTTGGTCACATCATACCGCAAACTTTTCTTGAATGTCTTGGCACTATTCGATGAATGGATGCTGTTACGAAGAATACAGAATTCTGATTGAATAGCTGTTTTGATGCAAAGGCTTTAGAATTGCCCGCAAATAGAAACAGTCAAACGAGAACAGGAATTTCAAATGAAGGCACAAGTCAAGTGGGTTGATAACCAGCGTTTTCTGGGACTGACCGACAGTGGCAACTCCATCGTTATGGATGCCGATAAACACCAGAAGAGCGCACCGAGCCCCATGGAGATGGTGTTGATGGGTTTAGGTGGGTGCTCTTCGGTGGACGTGGTCAATATCCTGGAAAAAGCGCGTCAGAAAGTGACCAGCTGCCATGTGGACATTGAATCCGAACGCGCTGATGCCATTCCCGCTGTATTTACCAGAATACATCTGTCTTTTGTGGTGAAAGGCAGCAAGATCAAAGCATCCCAGGTGGAACGTGCCGTAAACTTATCCGCCGAAAAATACTGCTCGGTTGCCCATATGCTGGGCAAAGGTGGTGTTGAAATCACCCACAGCTACGAGATTATCGAAACCGAATAGAGGATTCAAACCACAAAGGCACGAAGACACAAAGGAAGCCTTTTTTGTTTGCTGAGCCTGAACCAGGCAAGCCCAGAAAAAGCTTTGTGTCTTTGTGCCTTTGTGGTTCCCTTCTTTTTAAGGCCCTACGCAAAACCTCTATGGCTCACAATCAGCCCGGCGGCCACTGCATTTGACGTCCCGCCAGCAAATGCAGGTGTATATGGTACACCGACTGCCCACCATGGCTGTTGGTATTCACGGCCAAGCGAAAACCATCCTCACTTACCCCTTCGCTGGCCGCGATGTCTTTTGCCACCAGCATCATCTTGCCCAGCAGTGACTGGTCTTCTGCTACGGCATCATTCATGGTCGCAATGTGCTTTTTGGGAATGACCAGAATATGGGTTGGAGCCGCCGGGTTAATATCCCTGAAGGCCACCACCTGATCATCTTCAAATACTTTATCTGCGGGAATATCGCCCTCAGCAATTTTACAGAAAAGACAACTCATTAAACCCACTCCTTGCCTATATAAAAGATCCCATCAGCCTGCGGTCACAGGCTGCTCTATTTCCCGTTCCCACAACAGCGTTGCACCAACGACCGCAGCGGGAATAATCAGCAAATTGATCAACGGTATCAACATGGCCAGGTTAACAACCGCACCAAAAGGCCACGACGTTGATAGCTTCGGTTTCAATCGTGATAACATGTCGGAAAATGAGACACCCCGGTTATCCGCTGCATAGTCACAGTACTGGATAGCCATCATCCAGCCATTGAATAAAAACCACAACACTAGTCCCAGCACCGGAACAAAAGACAGTATCAGCAGCACAATTGCCCGGGGCAGGAAATACAACAGTTTGCGCAACTCCCGGCCAATACTTCTCGGCACAATTGTCAGCCAGTCAGACAATTTAAGATCAGGCAGCTCTGCGCCTTCCATTCGCTGCACTTTTTCCGCCAGCAGTGCATTAAACGGGGCCGCAATAAAATTCCCGATAATGGTGAAGGTAAAAAACATCACGGCCGCCAGGGCCAGAAAAACAGCGGCCATAGCAGATACTCCAGAAACGCCAGCCACTCTGGCATCCAGCCGGTGAGTTGCTCCATCCACAGAGAGAAATGGCCCGATGCCCAATAAATAATCCCGGAAAACACCAGGATATTAATGACCAGCGGAATCAAAACAAACCATCGCAATTGTGGCAGTAAAATCATTTTCAGTCCCCGGATAAAGTAACCGGGGCCTGATACAGGGGTGTTATGTATCATCACTTTATTGTTAATGCTTGCCAGAAACCGAAATATTACACCAGCAACAGCTATTTCTCTTGTTTTCTTCTCTTGGGCTCTTCTGCAATAGGGACAGACAATAAGACTCATAATTTTTGCCAATTGCCATGGCTCAAAGGCTATAGCTATTATAAGGCCATTTAATCATTACCCCTTATTAATGGAGTACATAATGAGCATAACCAGACACTCCCGCCTGTTAATTCTTGGTTCCGGGCCTGCGGGCTATACCGCCGCTGTCTATGCCGCCAGGGCCAATCTCAATCCGGTCATGATTACCGGCATGCAACAGGGGGGCCAGCTGACCACCACAACGGATGTTGATAACTGGCCAGGTGGACAGGAAGGGCTTCAGGGCCCCGGCCTGATGATGGAGATGGAAGCCCACGCCAAACGCTTTGGTACTGAAATTATTTTTGATCATATCGAAGAAGTGGATTTCAGCCAAAAGCCCTACACCCTGAAAGGCAGCCACACGTATACCTGCGATGCCCTGATTATCGCCACCGGAGCCAGCGCACGCTATCTCGGCCTGGACAGTGAAGAAGCCTTCAAGGGTAAAGGGGTGTCCGCCTGCGCAACCTGTGATGGATTCTTTTACAAAAATAAAGATGTGGTCGTGGTCGGTGGCGGCAACACGGCGGTTGAAGAAGCGCTCTATCTCTCTAACATTGCCAGAACCGTTACCGTGATTCATCGACGCCAGCAATTTCGCTCAGAAAAGATCCTTCAGGACAAACTGATGGATCGCGTGCAGAACGGCAATATCAAACTGGTTCTTGACTCTGTTCTGGATGAAGTGCTGGGCGACGATATGGGGGTCACCGGCGTCCGGGTTAAAAATGTGCTGAGTGGTGAATCCGAAGAAATATCCGCAATGGGCTGCTTTATCGCCATCGGCCATACCCCGAATACCGGTATTTTTGCCGGTCAGCTGGACATGAAAGATGGCTATATCCGGGTGAATAGCGGTCTGGCAGGCAATGCCACACTGACGTCAAAAGAGGGAGTGTTTGCCGCCGGGGATGTTATGGATCATGTCTATCGCCAGGCGATTACCTCTGCCGGTACTGGCTGCATGGCAGCATTGGATGCCGAGAAGTATCTGGATGCCCTGGAAGCTTAAATAGAGTTGCTACAGGCTTCCTCGACAGGAAGCCTGTATGTCACCGTTTATTTATCGGTGGTGGTTCCTTCTTTCGCAGACTCACCGTAACCATACTCTTCAGCCAACGCTCCCTGTTCATCAGGGCAGGATTTAGGCGCATAGTCCTTGGGCTGCTCCAGGGGTGGCGTGCGTTCATTACGACGCTTATGAATCTTCCCGGACAGCAGTGCGTTACTGCTTAACAGGGAGTCGCCAAGCCGGTTGCGGACTTCTTCATCCTTACAGAGCGCTTCTGCACCATTGGCCAGATGCTCATGGACATCCCGGTAGGTATCGGTCAGTTTATTGATCAGGTGGGCTGATGTGGTGAAGTGATCTCCCACACGCTCCTGGTACTCTTTGAATTCCTGCTGAAGTTCATCCAGCTGGCTCTCCAGCCTGCCGTTACGGGATTTTGCACCGGACAGTAAATGGTAAACGAGCGCACCACACAGAATCCCCGTCAGAAACGCCAGACTACCGATAAACCAAAGTACGTTCATGTTTTCCACAGTATCGCCTCACTCAGTGGGGCCCGCGCCCTTGTCATTAAATCACAACGCCATGTGCTTTAGCACCTGCCTATAAACAGATTGTATAGATTCCATTGAAGTTGGCCTAGCCCATACCGACAAAAGCCAGATTCGAGCAAAACCCACAGACTTTGTCCACCGCTTACTTTGTATAGTTGCTTTCGTCAAAGAGTGATAAAAGAACATCAAAGCCTATGATGACCGAACCCGGCCTGAAAAGGTTCAGTTCAGCAAGCCTTGCCACCTGACCGTAGTCCAGTTACATTGACAGCTTTTGCCCCGTTGGCAAATATGAAAACAATAAGCAGCGCTCCTTTATCCAGTATTTGATTATGACCCCGCAAGCTTGTTATCACAGGGATATCACCCAAAAAGGTTTTAGCAGGGACCCCGCCCAGGCTGAGGCGGTAAAACACTTGCAAAACCTCTATGAACAGCTGATCCAGCCACCCGGGGGATCACTCCTCAAGAAGATCAAAGGTGCCCTCGGCAAGCCTCGTGAGCCGTTACGTGGCCTCTATTTCTGGGGGGGCGTTGGCCGGGGTAAAACCTGGCTGATGGACACCTTTTATCACTGCCTGCCCTTTCAGGATAAGCTGCGCATGCACTTCCACCACTTTATGCGCCGGGTGCATGCCGAGCTTAAGACACTGGAGGGACAGAAAAACCCGCTATCAAGCGTCGCTGAACGTCTTTCCAAAGAAGCAAGGATCATCTGCTTTGATGAGTTCTTTGTTTCCGACATCACGGACGCCATGATCCTGGCCGGTTTAATGGATCAACTGTTTCAGCGGGGCGTCACCCTGGTCGCCACATCGAATGTGGACCCCGACCTTCTCTACAGGGATGGACTGCAAAGGGCCCGTTTCCTTCCGGCCATCGACCTGATAAAAAAGCACACCCTGGTGGTGAATGTTGATGGCAATATTGACTATCGCCTGCGTCTTCTGGAAAAAGCTGAAACCTACTATTGGCCCCTCAATAAGGCCAACCATGAAAAGCTGGAGCGGATATTTTCAGAGCTGGCTGCTGACCCGGAACATATTGAGTCGGGCCAGAGCATCGAAATATCAGGACGCCCGATCAACACCGTAAAGTCAGGCAGAGATGTGGCCTGGTTTACCTTTACGGATCTGTGCGATGGCCCCCGCAGCCAGAATGACTATATCGAGCTTGCCTGCCTGTACCATTCAGTCATTGTTCAGGATGTCCCTCAGTTTGATGCCAACCGGAATGATCAGGCCCGCCGCTTCATCAATCTGATTGACGAGTTCTATGACCGTGGCGTAAAACTTATTTTATCCAGTGAAGTTCATCTTGAAGCACTCTATGCCAGTGGTGCTCTGTCGTTTGAGTTCAAGAGAACGCGCAGTCGTCTGCAGGAGATGCAGTCTACAGAGTATCTTGCCCGGCCTCACAAGCCATAAGCGCGTCGAAAATAAATACAGGAGTTTCATCGTATGGATCTTGGTATTCAAAACAAAGTTTTCATATCGATGGACTGGTCATCAATGCCGGAGGCCCGGCACCGGGTTTCTTTGAAGAGTTTGATGATCAAGCCTGGCAGGCTGCTTTTGAATTGACGCTGATGAGCGCCATACGACTGATCAGGGCAACGCTGCCGGCGCTTAAAGTAAACGGCGGCAGCATTCTTACCCTGACCTCCTCCGCCGTAAAGGAACCCATCGATATTCTGGTGATGAGTAATGTCATGCGTTCAGGCGTCAACAGTCTGGTAAAAACACTCGCAACCGACTTGGCGCAATACAATATCCGCATCAACAATCTGATTCCGGGCTCCATCAATACGGATCGAATCAAAGCCCTGAACATGTTCCTGGCGCAACGGTCTGATACCAGCCCGGGCAAAGTTCGAAAAGCGGCCGAGTCAGCTATTCCCATGGGGCGTTACGGCAAGCCTGAAGAGTTTGCCAATGCTGCCGCATTTTTGCTTTCCGATGCGGCCAGTTACATCACCGGAACCAATACGGTGGAAAAATGAAGAGCGTCTGATTCAGGATCTGTTGGCCTAAGCTTCCAAACGCAGAAGCCCTTAACCCGGATATTTCATAAACGTGCTTCCGCTCTCGCTTGTCCTTTGCCGCTCTAAGGGAGTTGTGTTCAGTCGACCGTACTCCCCGGTACGGCGCTCCCTCACAAAATCCCTTAGAGCGACAAATTCCTACGCGAGATTCGGGGCAGTTTATGAAATATCCGGGTTAGCTTCCTGGTAATGTATCAACGAAGATAATCCCCATAGTCTGGCTTGAACTGGCTCCGTTACCATTGAGCGTAGCTATGCTGTCTAACTCATAAACACGGCCAATGAATTTAGCAATGTCAAATCCGGGGGGAGGAAGGGTATTGGAAACATACCTGAGTGTAACCCTCTGACATATTCCAACTGCATTGTTACACCCACCCGGATTAACAATAGGAGACAGAGTTTCCTGCTTCGCGGTGAAGGCGTTACGGAAATGTACGGGATTGGCATCCAGGTAGGAAAATTGGCTTTCCAACTCATTGAAGGCAACCTGATATACCTCAATGGTTCGCTGTTCATTGCCTACAGTTACTTCTTCCAGCAATGCTGTTTCCATAACCATAAGACCGGAAAACGTCATAACAAGCATGACAATCATAACGATTAATAAAAAAGAACCCGTCTGCTTGCGTTGCTCTGAACCGCTTTCCATAATGACAGCCCGTATTAATGAGGTCTTCAAATGGTGCTATCGACTGATCATTCTGCCACATAATATCCATCGAGCTTTTTCATCAGTGAAATTCCAAACGGGTTATTGCAAATCATCTACCTGCCGACATCTTGCTAACATCATCGCCAGTGGCTTTGAGGTGTTCGTGCTCCGCGGCTGTCCAAAGTCATATTGCCATCTTCTGCCTGCAAACCCTGGGCAACAGCAGTTAACTGCACGCAGCGCTCCAGGGAGTCTGAACCACACTGAGCGGCCTGTATCTGGTAAGTACCAGTTTCAGACTCTACAGGGCTTGTGGTGTCAAACCCTAAATCGGCCAGATTGGCAGTGTATCTCAACATCTCAGTGTAATACCGTTCCTGCTGCTGCATGACGTTCAACAGCATGGCAGCACCCTCACCTCTTTTTGATTCGGTGACATATTGCCGATAGCTGGGCAGCATAATGCTTGCCAAAATACCAATAATGGCCACAACAATCATCAGTTCAATCAAGGTGAAACCTTTATTAACCTTATTCATCGGTTCTCTCTCCGGAGCTCTCGGACAGCCTCCTAAAATCCAGCATTATTCAAACGGATGGCTGTGCTGTACATGTACCTGGGCGTCTGATCATCCATTGTCAAACTGCCACTATCGAGCAGGTTATAGGTTCTGGACCTTCTATCAAAAATACGTGACTCCTTTCCAGCACTGACCAGCACGCCAACACGAATGCCTAAAACCTGTCGCCAGTCTGCCACCCCAGAGGCTGTCACATACTGGTTAATACTTGACTCCCCCGCCGGTGCAATCCCATAAAGTGCCTGCAATCGCTCCACACCCTGAACCAGTGCCTGGGCATTCCCCCGTGGAGTTCCCGTTAATGGATCATAACCACGGCAAAACAGGGTGCTGATGTGATCGTTTGCATGGTCCGGTGCTACAAAATAGACGTCTGCTGTCAATGCCCCCGGGACAACGGTTGCTCCGGTACAGTCCTGAAGTTGACCATTATCACGATTTGGCACGGGCTCATATTGAATCGCCACTCTGTCACTGTTGGTACCACCACCTTCAATCGTACAGGTCGCCCCCCCTTCGCATCTTCCCAGGTAGAAAGGTTGTATTGAGCCTGCTCCAATCTCGGATCTGAAGCCGGCTCTACGAAACTCAGTACTCATGATATAGAGACTATGACGTCCGTTTTCCTGGGCTGTGGCAATAAACTCATTCACACTGGCGGAGCGACTATTGTTCACCATTAACTGTAAAGCACTGCCTGCGACTATCAGCCCCATAAGAAAGGCCAGCATCATTTCTACAATGCTGAACCCCTTTTGATGATGAATTATATTGGGCATTGTTCAATTCCTGACGTACCTGAATTCAACCTGCTGACGATCCCCAAGAACACCTTTTTCCGTTCCCCTTGCGGCCCAGGAAATCAGGACCCTGACTTTATCCGTCGGCAAACAGGAGCCATCACAGCTGATGTCGATTCTCGGTTCGATCACGATATTGGCACTGCCGCACATCAAACCATGAATATCAAACGCCGCCATTTGATCAGCATTACATGTGGTACCAATACAACGGGGAGGAGGTGCCTGGCAGTAGGAACCCAAATTGGCGGAGGCGTTTGATGATTCTCTCTGATAAGCAGAGTTTGCCAGCCCGGCCGGGTTTAGCCTCATTACCTCAGCAGCGGCATTCACCATCCATACGGCCTGGGATCGCTGGATAGCGTCATGATTCGCTCGAATGGCCTGACTTTGCATACCAGTAACCGCGATTACGCCACCGGCAAAAATCAGCACACCGACCATGACTTCAACAATACCGATCCCTTTTTGCCGCAAAGGCCCGGGCTGTCTTCCTGTCTTGTGAAAAGCCGCAACCGAAAGGGAACCTGGTTCAGCATTTACGGGGCTGGCATTGGCAGGATTGATATGGTTGGTCATAAACAATTCACACCCTCACGCTTGCGAATCAACCCTGATCCTGAAATATTCACCAGTCGCTGAAACACTGGTCTTTTTGGCACCGAACATAACGTGAACCCACCCTGATGAACTGCGCTCCCCCTGGGTCTGAAACTGAGTACCTCAGCATTGCTGTGCCACAGAATTTCAACCGGGCTGCTGACCGGGTTATAAACCCGAATAACCTCTTCACCCCAGTCAACATAGTTGTTGCCATTACGGTTAACGAAAACAATCCAGCCATCTGCCCAGTTCACCCCGGGCTGACAGCCACTGCCAGTTGTAGAGCGACAGACGCTGACGGTTTCAGCCCGCTTGATCGCTTCACTTCTGGCCAGAACCGCACTGGCATAGAGCCGCTGATTCACATAATCAAGCTTGAACCCTTCAGCAACCTGCCCGATGGGAATCACCAGATTGACCATGATGGCGATCAGGACAATCGTGATCATCATCTCTACAAGCGTGAAGCCACGGTTGTATTTATGGTTTAACGTTGTTTGAAGAAATAACAAACCCACCTACTTCCCTGTCGAGGACGCCTTTCTTTAAATCTAGGTGTGTGAGTTAAACCGACGTTCAGAAGTCGATAGACGGTACAAAAACAAGGATAAAAACTGGAAGTCGTCCGTTTATTTCCAGCACGCTTCCGGGGCCAGAACCCCTAAATGATCCACAGTAAACTGTGTACAACCTGAGTCCGTAGCCTGGACACCATTGCCCAGCGCAGTGGCTGTCAGGGTAAATGAGGAGTTGTCGGCTTCAACGCTCAGGTTGTAATAACCCTCGGGAGAACTGCTTCCACCGAGCATATCCATAGAGTCTGTATAGGTATGGTTAACAGAGTACCAGCGCTCCTGGGCAGCCATAGCGGCGGTCAGGGCGGCCCAGGCATCGCTGCGTCGAACTTCATACATATACTGGCTGTAGGAGGGATAGACGATACCTGCCAGAAGACCAATTATGGCGACAACAATAATCAGCTCGGGTAATGAAAACCCCTTTTCATGACTATTTTTCACTGGTTTATCTGTATTCATATCAATCAATCCATGGAATGCTGAAAATCTGCCACCAGCTCTGCCGTCCTTCTGAGCTGAAACTGTAATCAAGGTTTGTTGCCGTAATACTGCCCCCGGCCCCCTGGGTCACCGCAGTCAGTTTCCCTCCTTCCCCCTGATGGACCACCGGTGAAGAAGCATAACCGATCCCCAGACTCACCTTATTCAGGGAACGCTCCAGCTCCAGACTTTCCACAGGCACACTGCCCAGGACGGCATCAGGCGATGCGGTACCGGTCAGGTAATGAACGGCATAAAGTGAGCTTGTACCATCAATGGAACAACTGTCCGCAGGTGGACGGTATTCAGTAAACAGGATTTGGGAGAACAGCCTGGCAGCGCGGTTCACACTTCGTCCGGCTGGGCCAGAGCCATCAACACTGAGAGGCAGCGTCCACCCCCCCTGCTCAGCGACCACCGCCTGTAAGGTACCGAAACTGTTGATGGTTCGGGAGCCTACCGTAAATGGCGTATAGGAGGAGTCTGACTTCTGCACGACATCACCATTGGTAAATACAACCACATCCCCCACATTGACCAGATTGCTCTGGCTGACAGATGCATAGGTAAACTGCCTGGAGCTGTTCAACGGCTCCTGAACACCGTAGAAATAGTTGGCCTCCGTACTGCGATTGTCACCATTGGTCAGCAGCCGACCTGTTCCGGAGTATACCCAGAAGCTGTTGTCATCAGTCACGGTCATGGGGGGGGCCATAATCGGCTGTCCGGCATCCATAAACACATTCAGGCTGGAGTTTTCCAGTGCTGATGTCAGCCTTAGCCTCATCAGCTTTCCGCTCAAACCGGCACCTCCGGTCTCAACCGTGCCAAAGTAAACGGCATTATCCTGGTAATCCCGGTCCCAGTCTTCAGCCACCATATCGCCTGCATAAGCCGTGGAATAGGAGGTCACAAGGGGATCAAAACCGGTAACAAAATTCTTGTTATTCAGATCATAAGCAAATACCCGAAGATTCTGATCCGACGTTCCCTGCTCCAGGGCTGATCTCAGGGCAGTAGACCCGCTGCCTGCTGGCCCGGAGCCAAACACCAGGTACCATTCGTTTTGTACCGGATTACTCCAATCGGTCTCGCCATTAACATCCGCACCAGCTTTCCGCCGTTTAACCAGCGCAGGCTGTGAGGTGGTAAAACCCAGATCAGCATGGGTAATTTCAGCCAGCAACTCCGGTGGTTGCTCGGGATCAGTGATATCCAACACCACCCAGGCAGAGCGCATGGTACGACTTTCACTGTCGATGGTGACATCAATATTGCCCCCTCCCAGTCTCATACCCACCACCAGAACCGTTCCCCAGCCACCAGGATGAGTGCTGTCATCAGCGAAGATATTGGCATCGAAGACCATCGGTTCCGAATCCATGTAATAAACATGGGGGTAATCGGTCTCAGTGAGCCAGCGAAGGTGAGGTAACAGATTCATTGGTGCGTAACTCCAAAGCTCTGAACCCAGCGGATGCTGTACCTCACCATGACTGGCTGTGCGCTCATAGCGGTAGGAACTCTCTTCCCAGAACCCGCCATTAAAGGCATGAATCAAACCATCGTTGGCTCCGACGTAGAGCATATGCCGCCGATTCAGGTATTGATTGCGGAAGGTTCGATAGCTGCTGTCGTTGTAATAGGCGTCGTAACGACTATCGGGTGCTGCCACCAGTCTGGGTGTTGAGTGAACGATGTCCCCAAGGCGCCAGACTTCATCAATACCATCTTCATCAAAGTCGATGGTACGGGAACGGGTGCCAGCCTGCTCTTCTCCCCGAACATAGTTAACGACAGTAGCGACTTCACTGGCAGAGATGCCCAGATACCCTTCATGTCCAGTAAAGGTTGAAGGCATAAACGGCAGCTGTTCATCATCGTCCACCTGCTGATTATTATTGATATCCAGCCAGGTCAGCATATGTCGGCCACCGGAGGCGAGTGCGTTATAGGTTCGCTGGTTGGTCAGGTCACTCAATAAGGCCAGCTGCTCTCTGGCATCCCAAATTGTTTCCAGCGAAGCGAGTGATTTCAGCGGGCCATCGGCTACCCTGGTGACACCAAAGTCGTCAGAGTTGTAGCGCTGGACCATGGTCTGCCCGGCATTCGGATCAAAAAACAGTTCAACAATTTTATCTGAGCGGTAGTCATCCAGTTGGGCATTCCCGTTGCCATCTTCACGGATATAGCCTTTGCTATCGATAAACAGTGAATGGAGAATACCGCCCCAGGTCACCGACTTGCCATTGATATCCAGGCTTGGCTGAAACAGTGCCTGATAGATCGCGCCAGTGCCTGTAGAGCTATTGGCAAACAGCGCCGCATTCGTTGCCGAAGAGACCCGACTGGAAATATCTTCAAGTACCTGCCCCAACTGACTGGCAAGCAAGGCTGGATTTCTGGCGAAAAAATAGTTATCCGGCAAGCCATCCGAGCCCAGGGCTCCCGTCACATTATTTCTATTGTCCCACTCACGGTGATCGTCGCTATCAGGGCTGCCATCCCCATCAGCATCATGATTGGGACTGCCATCGCCATCAAGATCGATAAAGCCACCGTATTTTGCCGCAAGAAACAGCGGTTTGGGCAACACGCCAGCAGCCGCTCCGGAGGCGGTAAAATCAGTAACCTTAAATGCGGTTGTTCCCTTGTAGGCATAATCAGTTTGCAGTCCATCACGCCCCGAACTCCCGGTGACGGTGTAAGAGAAGCGCATATTCAGACCGGCAAATACGCCATCCACCTGCACAGCCACCCTGACTTCATTGGCATTAAACCCGGTTGTCGTCAGCGTGCTGTCTGTGGTTTGGTTGCATTGATTGCCAACACAGAACTTGATTCTGGAAGAAGCGTCATAGTCGTAGTCATTTCCCCAGAGCGAATCCTCCCAGGTAAACAGAAGAGAGCCCTGAACAACCTGTCCTGTGGCATTCAGTATCTGCTCTTCAATCACCACATCGGTTAAAGAGCAGTCACTGATATTGTTACCATTGAAGTTAGAGCTACTCTGACAAAACGGCTGAAAAGTAAATGATTTACCATTCACATCCAAGGTAAAACCCGGCAAGGATTCGGCCATTTCAATGGCATAAGTTTTCACTTTCTGAGAACCGTCAAAATCGGTACGCAGGTCGCTGGTATTTCCATAATAAGCAAGTCCTGCTGCCTGATACCCCCCTTCCAGCTGAGGAATTTCCGGGCACAGGCCAACGGCTTTAGAAAGTCCTGACAAATACTTTGAAGTGCATTGACGTTTACTTCCGGTTCCGCCAACCAGGTAGTTACCGGCAAAATTACCGCCATACTCATGGTTGCCCACTTCATCTGTTTTGCTATTTACGGAGCTGGTTCCTGTCATTCCAGGCAGGTCCGAACTGCTGGATAGCTGATCGGTATCGAAAGAATTCAGGCCTGTGGATAACACAATAATGGAGCAGTTGGCACAGGCACTTTCCGATGACATGGGATTGGCCCAGCTTTCCCTGGATAAGTCACTGACAAAAGCACGGTCATTCGTGGTATCAAAACTACTGGTAGCCGCTGAATTTCCGGAAAAATAGCGAAGTGCCTCTAAATAAAGTTCAGCCAGCGGATTGCCCCACATACTGCAATGCTTAGAGGAGTATGTGCCTCTGCTGCCTTTAAAGTCCGAAACAGAAATTCCGTAAGTACCGCAATCCGTATATTTGTTCTGGGAAAAACTGTACTTCGCCAGTCTGAACTTATTGATGTTATGAATAATGCCTTCAACACTGTTGAAACGGCCGGTAGCCAGGTCTATCTCATCATCAACACTCTGCGTATTACCGGCAATTTTGCTGATATTTTTCCGCAATACGCCACCGGAAATATTTTTATCATAAGAACCACTAATTAAGCCAAAGCGAATATCCCCTGACTCACCATACTGCTGAAGCAAGCCTGTGGGTTTGCTATTGCCGGTGCTGTACAGCTTACAGCGATCGGTATTAACAGCGTCTTTATCTGTGACACAAGCCTCAATATAAACGTCATTCGTTGTTAATCTGTACCAGGTAGAAGGACTGTTTACTCTACCCCACTGACACTGTCTTTCTTCAGTTGAAGCCCATCGCGGCCAAGCTTCCCTGGCAACCCTGACTTCAGGCGTGCCATTTTCGGAACCGGCAACATTGCAAAGGCTGATCTCACTGTCGCTAAAGGGCGTAAAATTTTCTGTTGGAATACCAGAAACACTGCTTCTGTACACCTTAACAAATGCATGTACATCCCTGGGGATATAAGCCCGTTCCAGTATCGTTTGATTATCGGTATCCGTTGATCGCTTGCCACCAAAAAGCACCGTTCTGAGGATGTCCATCCGTGTCATGGTGGCCCAGTTCAGAAAGTTACCACTCCAGGGAGCCTCAGAGGTGGTGCAATAGTGCCCGTGATCACCGGTGGCTTGGGCTACCGGAGAATAGCGTCCGGAAGCGTATTGATAGCACCAGCCACTGTCGAAATACCCGAGATAGTCAAAACTGTCCACATAGCTGGTATCCAGTCGTCCATCCGAATCCAGGTCCGTATAATCGCTGTACGCTTTTTTAAAAAGTTCATGATCAACGGACATCACCAGCATCACCAGTGGCTCCGATGTATTACTGATCAAGGGGGGCGTTGCTGCATAATCACTGGAAACCGCTTCAGCATTGGCCCTTAAAGAAAACAGCAACAGCAATCCGAACAACATGACCTGCCTGAGAGTAAAACCATGTGAGGTATATCGATCCATGATCACCTCCGCTTCCCTGTTAATATTCCAACGTTAACTCAAAATCAGCTGCTTTTTTTATACGACGTTTGAAGCATTACCCGCGAATCACCCGAACCGCCAGTAGCCAGAGCGGTAATCCGATAGAATTGAGCCCAGTCCCCACGGTTGGCCGGGTCTGGTAAAGGCCCTGATGCCTCTTTGGCGATATAGCAGCGAAACTCAATAATGTATTTGGCCCGGGCTGATATACCGCTGATGGTAACTGTCGTCACTCTGTGCCGATCGCTCGCACTCCACAAGGTACCCGTTAACCAGGGCTCGGAAACACCCGGGTCACAGCTGCCAATATCGTCAATATCGCTTCCGGCAAAACAGTACCCATTGTCACAATTCACGCCAAAGCCTGATAAGGCCAGTTCATTATCGGCAATAAAATTTTCCGCCTCTTTTAACGCCGCCTCTGCCGCATAAAATGCCATCTGCTGATCCTGATAATTACCACTCATCTTCTCTTCAAGCGTTGCCATTTTTACAGCGGTCAAACCAGCAACCGTCATAACCAGCAACATCACCAGGCTGACCAGCAATATACTTCCTCTCTCACCTGTTTCCGGATGCAATAAACGGCTTTTCCAGAAAGACTCAGTATGTTGGCCTGCGGCAGTTAAAATGATTCCCATCACAGCCCCCGGTTCCTCAGCTTAATGGTTTTCATAAAGCTTCGACGAACATAGAGATCATCAGGCAGCACTCGCTGGCCAGCAAAGAAATAGGCCTGAGCTTCCGGAGCCACTTCAGTAAAACTCCGAACCAGCAGTTCAAGCTTGACCGTAATAATCTGCCGCCACTCATCGCTGTAAGGTGTTATTTCACCGACGGTCATATACCGGTTGGCAACCCCGTCATTATCACTGTCCAGCCCATAACGAATACTCAGGTCTTCAATGCCTTCGACCAGCGCTTCTGTATTGATGCTATTGCCACTGGCGTATTCACCCGCCAGTTTCCGGTACAGTGTCGGTACGTTATTGCTTTCCCTCAGATAGAAGGCATAAGACTGCAAAGGTGCCAGTCGTGATCCCCGGTGACTGATATTGCCGGAACCAACAGTACTGCCATGACAACTGAAGTTACCCTGTAACTGACTGATACAGTTGTAAAGGCTGCTACTGCCTGCTGCCGGATGCGTCACCACACTATTGGTTGTTGCCGCCCCTGCCCGGAAAATGGAAACCTGCCCACAGTCTGATGAAATCAGCGCCAGAAGATCACCTTCATCATGGCTACGGCTTTGTGCCAGTGTTGCCGAAGCAGTGCCAGTATTATGGCCACTGACCAGGGTGGACTGATTGCTATCAACACTGTGGATAATAATGGCTTCAGAGATAGCATTGCTGTCCAGCTGCTGCTCAACACTGTTACCGGCAGGAATGCCCAGAACGCCTTTATCAAAATGCATCATCCACTGACGATTATCGTTATCGGAATAGACTAAATTGGCCAGCTTTGCCTGGGCAGGACAGCCGGTATATCCCGCAGTACTGATACTTTGCCCCAGAATATCCAGGGCCAGCCGACCATTTTCCTGAACCCGTGCCAGCTCATCCTGCAATACCCACGATCGGCTGGATGCCAGTACCAGGTGGCCAACCCCGGTAAAAAGAACCAGACCAAGGACCAGGGCAATCATCATTTCAACCAAAGAGAATCCTTTCTCACTCCGCTTCATAGTATCCCCTTTAATACCACATCACTCAGGGGGGCCCTGTTGCCCATATCCGGGAAACTGAGACGAATGATATACGTTCGAACACCCTCACTGTCCTGGTAGGTAATTGAACCCGTGCTGCCCGGAATCTGGCAGGTCAGCTGAAACTTCCATTGCAGAATATCGTAGGCCGCCATTTCCTGAGGACTACAGCTTCCAGCTTCGCAGCTGTCGGGGTAGCCGCTGTCAATGCATTGGCTGTATTCAAGATCATTCAAACCTGCCTGATAACTGATACCGCTTCTGGCCAGGCTGTTGTTGGCCTGAATACGATCCAGCATATCCGTCGCTAAAAAGGTAGCCTGTGATTGCACATAGGCTGACTGGTTATACTGCAAACTGCTGCTATGTACTCCTGCCATACCAAGAATGCCGATGATGATCACCAGCAGGCTGATCAATACTTCTATCAACCCTGCACCCCGGTTCTTTTTCTCAGGGCTTTTGCCATCACTATGAACATCCTTCAGCCGCATGCGCCCCACTCCTCCGTCCGGAGACGGCCTGTCATGCTGATAATAATTGCTTTGGCATCACTGTTACTGTCCTGGTCACAAACCTGAAAAGTGCCTGCCTGACTGGTCTGGCCACGGCTATTGAAGCGAAGGCTGTAACCACGATTCCACAGGATTGAGATAAGCTCTGACTGCCCTGCAACACGACGAATCACCTGGTCACTGTCGTTCAATAGACCATCATCACGTTCATCCGTAAAAATAAGCCAGCCGTGATGCCAGCCAGCGTTACTTTCATCGCAGGTCAGATCATCCACAGTGCTACATAATGAAACGGTTCGTTGTCGTTTGACAGCCTCAGATCTGGCCAGCATCAAACTGCCATACAGTTCATCTGCCACATTATCGATCCGGTTATTGACGATAAGGGTTTTCATGCCGGGTGCCGACACTGCGATCAAAATAGCCGCAACGGACAGGGAGACCAGTAACTCAACCAGAGAAACACCCATTGTTTTTAACGGAGTTTGGGGGAAATATTCAGACGGGAAATGGCGATTGCTCTCACAGGCTGTATGAGAGCTGGCAACATGAATTGCTGAGAAACGATGCCCAACCTTGTACTTCATTGCCCAATCCCTGGCACTCAGTTTTTTTGATGATGTGCGGTATCCAATTGCCAGAAGCTGTCATGCCAACTGAATCTGCGTCAGGCTTTCTGGTGAGAAGACATTGCATCTTTTACCCAATTTTAAACCCGAAAACTGAAGTACCAGGATTTAATCTATTAAAGGTTCCTTTCCTTTGATCAATGGGTCAGCAATCAGCAGAAAGCCCAAAACCCGGTTAAAAATGCCAAGAGGCGTGTTAACCAACCTTTACAGCTTATCGTTATTCATGGCCATTGATCAGATTTTATTCAACGAATAACGTTTACTTTGACCGATTGTTTGCAAAAATTAAAAAAATGAATTAATCAGAAACCGCTTTCAAACGCAGCTCTCTAGGCATGGTAAAGACAATATTCTCTTCTTTACCAGCCAGCTCTTCCGGTAATTCTGCACCCAGTTCTTTTAACCGCGTGATAACGCCCTGAACCAGAATATCCGGTGCCGAAGCGCCTGCTGTGATACCAATGGATGCCTTGTCCACCAGCCATCCCGGTTTGACATCGTCGGCATTATCCACCAGATAAGCTTCAGCCCCCGGAGCGCTCGGCCAGTTCCCGCAGTCGGTTGGAGTTTGAGCTGTTCACTGAGCCGACCACCAACACCAGGTCACACTGTCCCGCCAGAATTTTTACCGCATCCTGCCGGTTCTGCGTGGCATAGCAAATATCGTCTTTCCGTGGTCCCTGTATCTCAGGGAACTTGAGACGCAGGGCTTCAATCACTTTGGCAGTGTCATCCATGGAAAGGGTTGTCTGGGTGACATAGGCCAGCCTGGAAGGGTCTGCTACCTCAAGAGCACGAACATCGTCTTCGTTTTCAACCAGATACATAGCACCGCCGTTTCGCGAGTCGTACTGCCCCATGGTGCCTTCCACTTCAGGGTGCCCATGGTGACCAATCAGTACACACTCCATGCCATCCCGGGAATAGCGCACCACTTCCATATGAACTTTTTTAACCAGCGGGCAGGAGGCATCAAACACTTTCAGGCCCCGACGTTGTGCTTCATCCTCTACAGCCCGGGAAACACCGTGGGCACTGAAAATAACGATGACGTCATCCGGTACCTGATTCAGCTCATCGACAAAGATTGCCCCACGCTCTTTCAGGTTTTCCACCACAAACTTGTTGTGGACCACCTCATGACGGACATAAATAGGAGGACCGAAAACATCAAGTGCCCGGTTGACGATCTCAATGGCACGGTCCACACCTGCACAAAAGCCACGGGGATTAGCCAGTTTGATTTTCATAGGGGAATCACCAACCTTTTCTGTCACTGCTTTATGGCTCTGGTTATCGCTCAAGGCGTCTCTACATCCAGAATCTGTACCTCAAAGGTCAGATGCCGACCTGCCAGAGGGTGATTGAAGTCAACTTCAACCATTTCATCATCAAAATTTCTGACCACGCCGGGAAGCTCACTGTTGGCCGCGTCAGAAAAGGACATCACCAGCCCTTCCTCCAGTTCAACCCCGCTGGCAAAACTGCCCCTGGCGATGCGCTGGAGATTATTGGGATTCGGCATACCAAACGCTTTTTCCGGAGGAATCCGGGACACCCGGTCTTCACCTGACGCCAGGCCATACAGCGTTTCTTCAAATCCTTCCGGGAGATTACCATCACCGATGATCAGGGATGCCGGTTTCTCCGCTGGTGTGCTGTCCACCACACTCCCATCATCCAGCTTCAGGGAAAAATGCAGAGTGACCTTGCTGCCTTTCTCAATTACTGCTGACACCGTGACTCGCTCCTGCTCTTCTATTTATCGTTGCTGCTACTTTCCACCGAAGGATTACTCCGGAACATATCCAGAATCAACATGGCGGCACCCACCGTAATGGCTGTATCCGCCAGATTGAATGCCGGAAAATACCAGTTTTTGTAGTAAAACAACAGGAAGTCGGTGACATGCCCATGCAACAACCGATCAATCAAATTCCCCAACGCACCGCCCAGTATTAATGACAGAGAGCAGGCCTGCCAGTTTTCCCCTGAGCGAAGCTGCTTCAACCACCCCACCAGCATGATGCTGACAATAATAGCGACACCACTGAGAAACCAGCGCTGCCAACCGGACGCATCACTGAGAAAACTGAAAGCAGCCCCGGTATTGTAGGCAAGGGTCAGGGAAAAGAAGGGCAATACCGGTAATTGCTGATAAAGGGAAAACGCCTCAATAACCCACCATTTTACCAGTTGGTCAAAGCCGAACACGATGGCACTGAGCCAGAGCCAGTGAAGCTTTCCTGAAGTATTACTCTGCATGGCCGGTTCCTGCTAAAAAATCCATATTATTCAGTGAGTCCTGTCAATACTAAGTGTCTTGAACCGCCGGAGGATAGTGCGAATTACCGAAATCCATAAGAATTTAACAAGTTACAACACCCCAGCGTTGAACAACTGGTCTTAAAGTAGACTATTGTCCAAAAAAATACCCGGTGCTGACCGGGTATTTTTTATGACAAAAGCTAATATCAGGCAAATTGCCGCTGTTCGCCACTGCCTTCTACGTTTGCAACACAGCGGCCACAAAGCTCCGGATGTTCGGCAATGGTGCCGACATCTTCTCGGCGATGCCAGCAACGCTCACACTTCTTGTGTCCGGCCTTCTCAACCAGCACTTTGAGTCCTGCCAGTTCAGTTGCCGCAACATCACCCGCATCAGCCAGTGACTTAACGGTAGCCGCAGAGGTAATCAGCACAAACCGCAACTCATTACCCAGACGGTTCAGTTTTTCTGTCAGCATCTCATCGGCAAACAGAGTCACTTCCGCTTCCAGAGAGCCACCGATAGTTCCAGCCACACGGGCATCTTCGAGGGCTTTGTTCACTGCCGTCTTCACGTCCAGAATCGTATTCCAGAACTCACGGCCAAGTTCATCACCTTCCAGACTGTTCAGCCCTTCGTACCAGGTTTCCAGGAAAACCGATGCACCACGCTGCCCGGGCATCGCTTCCCAGATTTCGTCGGCAGTAAAACTGGTGATGGGAGCCATCCAGCGGACAAAGGCCTCGATGATATGGTACATCGCCGTTTGACAGCTGCGACGGGCCAGACTGTCCTGCGCAGTGGTGTACTGACGGTCCTTGATGATATCCAGATAGAAACCACCCAGATCCAGTGAGCAGAAATTGTGAACTTTCTGATAGACCGAAAGGAAGTTGTAGCTGTTGTACGCATCCACCACTTCATTTTGCAGTCTCAGGGTACGATCCACAGCCCACTTATCCAGTGACAGCATATCCTCCCAGGCAACCGCATCAGTTTCTGGGTTGAAACCGGTCAGGTTGGACAACAGGAAGCGTGCGGTATTACGAATACGACGATAGCTGTCTGCCGTGCGCTTGAGGATATCATCAGAAACGGTCATTTCTGAGGTGTAATCTGTAGCAGAGACCCAGAGACGCAGAATATCCGCACCCAGAGACTTGAAGACCTTCTGGGGAGCAATCACATTACCCAGCGACTTGGACATCTTCCGACCATTGGCATCCACGGTAAAGCCATGGGTCAGCAGGCCTTTGTAGGGCGGCACGCCATGCATGGCAATACTGGTTTTCAGGGACGACTGGAACCAGCCACGGTGCTGGTCAGAACCTTCCAGATAGAGGTCTGCGGGGAATTGCAGCCCATCACGTCGCTCGATCACCGAATAGTGAGTAACACCGGAATCAAACCAGACATCCAGCGTATCGGTCACTTGCACATAGTGTTCAGCATCTTCAGCACCGAGCATATCCGCAGGTTCCAGATCAAACCAGGCGTCCATCCCCTCCTGTTCAACTTTCAGTGCGACTTGTTCAATCAGTGCCTGAGTTTCCGGATGCAGCTCTTCGGTCTCTTTATGGATAAACAGCGCAATCGGCACACCCCAGGTACGCTGACGGGAGATACACCAGTCCGGACTCTGGCCCAGCATGGCTTCCATCCGGTTACGGCCCCACTCAGGGGTAAACACGACACCTTTCAGGGAATCCATAGCGGTATCCAGCAGGTGTTCTTTGGTCATGCTGATAAACCACTGGGGCGTGGCACGGAAAATCAGTGGTGTTTTGGTACGCCAGCAGTGAGGGTAGCTGTGCGTCAGTTTTTCCTGAGCCAGCAGTCGACCTTTCTCAACCAGAACCTCAACCACTTTCGGGTCAACCTTGTAAACGTGCTCACCGGCAAACAGTTCTACGTTGGCACGGTAATAACCACTGTCGTCCAGATAGTTCAGGGTACCGATGCCGTAGTGACGCCCCACATTAAAGTCATCAACACCGTGGTCAGGTGCCGTATGAACATTACCGGTACCCGCGTCAATGGTGACGTGGTCACCCAGTATCAGCGGCAGGTCCCGGTCATAGAATGGATGGGCAACTTTCTTGCGTTCAAACGCTGCGCCCTTTGCCCGGGCAATGATCGTATAGTCTTCAATGCCATAACGCTGCATGGCACTGGCCACCAATGCCTCAGCCAGAACCAGACGGGCAGGTTCACCATTCACCTGGCACTGCACCAGGGCGTAATCCAGATCGCCGCCCATGCTGACCGCCTGGGAGGATGGCAGGGTCCATGGTGTTGTCGTCCAGATAACGACGGCTACCTCACCTTCACCCTGCCCTTTTGGGGAATCAAAAGTAAACGCACTTAACAGATCAGCTTCATCAAGCGCTGCATAACGCACATCAATCTGGGTAGAGGTTTTATCCTGATACTCAACTTCTGCTTCCGCCAGGGCAGAGCCACCGACAACACTCCAGTAAACCGGCTTATAGCCTTTGACCAGATGGCCATTGGCAGCAATTTTGCCCAGAGAACGGATGATGTCAGCTTCGGTCTGGAAATCCATGGTCAGGTATGGCTTGTCCCAGTCGCCAAACACCCCCATGCGCTTGAAGTCTTCACGCTGGCCATCCACCTGTTTGGCGGCGTATTCACGGCACTTTTTGCGGAAGGTTTTGAAATCCACTTTATCGCCGGCCTTGCCGAGCATACCTTCGACCTTATGCTCAATCGGCAGACCATGGCAGTCCCAGCCCGGAACGTAAGGGGCATCGTAGCCATCGAGTGTTTTGGCTTTAACGATAATATCCTTCAGGATCTTGTTAACGGCATGGCCGATGTGGATATCACCATTGGCATAGGGAGGGCCATCATGGAGAATAAACTTTTCCCGTCCCTGGCTGATCTTGCGAATTTCTTCGTAGAGATCCATGTCATACCAGCGCTTGAGCATTTGTGGCTCACGCTGGGCCAAATTGCCGCGCATCGGAAAATCGGTCTGCGGCAAATTCAATGTATGCTTGTAGTCGGACATAGTTGTTTACCGGAACCTCTACGGACTATTCATCACAGCTATTTATTTAAAAAGCTTGCGGGTTATTTAAAAAAGCTTGCGGGCTGTTTCAATATCATTGGCAATCGCTGCCCGCAAGGCTTCAAGCGATTCAAATTTCTGTTCATCCCTGATCTTTTCCACAAACTCTACCCGCAGGGTCTGATCATACAGATCTCCCTTGAAGTCGAGCATATGGACTTCAAGCAGCGGTTTAACGCCGGATACCGATGGCCTGACGCCCAGGTTGGCAACCGCATTAAAACGATGACCATCCACCAGTGTACGAACAGCAAACACGCCCCGCAAAGGCAGACGTCGACGACATACCCTGATGTTCGCCGTGGGGAAGCCCAGGGTTCTGCCCAACTGCTGCCCCTTTACTACCCGACCAATCATGGTAAATGGTCTGCCCAGCATATGTTCCGCTGCGGCAAACTTATTTTCCGCCAGCGCATCACGAATGCGGGTACTGCTGATACGCCCCTGCTGCATCAATACGGTCTGGGTATCACAGACTTCAAACCCGTAGCGCTCACCCATCCGTTCCAGATGGGTAAAATCGCCTTTGCGGTCACAGCCGTAGCGAAAGTCATCACCCACAATCAGGTAGCGAATATCCAGACCTTCAACCAGTGCCCGGAAGACAAAATCATCAGCACTGAGGCTGCGCAGCCGGTCATTGAACGGCAGACAGAGCACCTGATCCACATGATTTTCCGCCAGCAGCGCCAGCTTTTCCCGCAGGCTGGACAGCCTCACGGGTGCAGCATCCACCTGAAAATACTCTCTGGGCTGGGGCTCAAAGGTGATAACGCATACCCTGGCGTCCAGCTCAAACGCCTGTTGTTTCAGGGCCTCAAGAATGGTTCTGTGGCCCACATGCACACCATCAAAATTACCGATGGTGGCCACGCATCTCTGATGTTCTGGCCTGATATTGTGCAACCCGCGGATCAACTGCATGGAGGGGCTCGGACTCCCTTACTTCCTGTATTCAACCATTGTTGAAAAAATGTTGACGATGAAGCCGGGCAGTATACCCCAGCCGGTTCCACGGGTCACTGCGTTGGGAAAGCAGCCGGGAAAATTATGGCAAAACAGTCTCTAATGCCTGAACTGCCCGGGCCTGATACCACTGAGTAAAAGCACAACGATGTAAACCGCCAATCCGGACAGGACCAGCAGGCCAGTCTGGGATACTCGCTCCCATAGTGACCAGGCCAGCCACTGTTCAATATCTTCGGCCAGCCAGATCAGCGTTGCCGCCATCGCCAGGTTAGCAACCAACAGCCGGGCGAAATAAACCAGCCAGCCGCTGGCTGGCTGATAAACCCCGGACCGTTGCAAACCACGGTACAGCAAGCCCGCATTCAGAAAAGCCGACAGAGTTGTGGCCAGTGCCAGCCCAGCATGTTGCAGGGGGAATACCAGAATCAGGTTAAACACCATATTCGCAACCATCGCGATAATGGCAATTTTTACCGGCGTTTTGGTGTCCTGGCGGGCAAAATAACCGGGTGCCAGCACTTTGATCAACATAAAAGCAATCAAGCCAAGGGAGTAGGCCTGCAAACTCATGGCGGACATCAACACATCACGGTCCGTCATCTCGCCATAGTCAAACAGGGTTGCGATTAATGGCCCGGCCAGAATAAACAGCGCAACGGCCGCCGGTACACCAATCAGCAATACCAGACGAATAGCCCAATCCAGTGTTCGGGAGAAATGCCCACCGTCTGCTTCCGCATGCCTGGTTGAGAGGCTGGGCAGAATCACCGTGGCAATGGCAATGCCAAACACGCCCAGTGGCAGCTCGGATAAGCGGTCAGAGTAATACAGCCAGGAGACACTGCCGGTTTGCAGGAAAGAGGCCAGCACCGTATCCAGCAGCAGGTTGATCTGACTGACAGAAACCCCGAACAGCGCCGGCACCATGAGTGTCATGATTCTCCGGCTGCCCTCATGCTGAACGCCCCATTTGGGCATGGGCAGAAGGCGAATCTGCAAAAGAAAGGGCATCTGCAGTAACAGCTGGGAAATGCCCGCAATCGCTACGCCCCAGGCCAGTGCCATCACCGGCTGATCAAAATAGGGCGTAAGCAGAAGCGTTGAGCCAATCAAACTCAGATTCAGCAACACGGGAGTAAATGCCGGTACCGCAAACCGTCCATAGGTATTCAGGATTGAGCCCGCCAGTGCTGTTAGTGAAACCAACAGCAGGTAGGGAAAGGTGATCCGCAGCATGTCACCGGCAAGCGCCAGTTTTGCCGGTTCATTGATAAAGCCCGGCGCAAACAGCCGGATCAATATCGGAGCCGCCAAAACACCCACAACCGTCACCAGCAGCAATATCCCCGCCAGGGTTCCACTTACGCGACTGACCAATTCGCGCACATCGTCAAAGCTTCGTTTAGAACGATATTCCGACAGCACCGGCACAAAGGCCTGAGAAAACGCCCCTTCAGCAAACAGGCGACGAAGAAAATTCGGGATTTTGAACGCCACAAAAAAGGCATCCGCTGAGGCTGTCGAACCAAAGTAGCCAGCAACCACCACATCCCTGGCCAGACCCAGTACCCGGGAGAGCATGGTCATTATCCCCACCACCAGGCTGGATCTCAGCAATCCGGATTTTTTCGGTTCAGGCTGATTGGCTGGCAGGCTGTTATCGGAATCACTCATGGTGCAATTGAATGTAAAAGCATAAGAATAAACAGCCAATCATATCCAAGGTAATTGCGATTGCCACATATATTGTGAAAATCGCTGGTTTTGCCCAAAAACAGTGCCACCTCCCGGACCGTCAAAAAATGCCACAGTCCGGCAGATTTAAAGCCCTGCAGGCAGTATGCCGTATTGACAAGACCGGCCTGAGTCGGCATAGTTCGGCGGCTAAATAGCCTTGAGCCAGATACAGCGCCAGGTATAGCCCTGAGCTGGATAAAGCCCTGAGCTAAATGAAAGTGGGATATGGGCTGACAATGTCTTACCCGGGCCATTGCCAGTAACTGCGGCAAACAACCTATTCCATGCAGGGTGCCCCAAAGCCGCCCTGAGACAACCCGAACGAAATTGAATTTCCAGGAGCACCGAAATGGCAAACTCTCCTTCTGCACGCAAGCGCGCCCGTCAGGCTGAAAACCGTCGTCAGCACAACGCCAGCCTGCGTTCCATGGTTCGCACTTCTATCAAGAAGGTGATCAAGGCGATCGACACCAGAGACGTTGAAGCCGCTAAAGCTGCCTTCACTGCTGCGGTACCTGTGATCGACCGTATGGCCGACAAGGGCATCATCCACAAGAACAAGGCTGCTCGTCACAAGAGCCGTCTGAACGCTCAGATCAAGGCCCTGGCAACTGCCTAAGCCTCGCTGAGACAGACAACCAATCTGCGTTGTCAGGATACAAAAAACCGGCCTTTGCCGGTTTTTTTGTATCTATACGATCAAGACACAAGCACCATATTATCCCGGTGCAGCAACTCAGGCTCTCGCTGATAGCCTAACAACGCCTCAATCTGATGACTGGGCTTGCCAATAATGCGTTCCGCCTCAATGGCACCGTAATTGATCAACCCACGAGCCACTTCATTGCCGTTTTCATCGAGGCAGGTAACCATCTCACCACGCTGGAAGCGGCCTCTCAGCGCCTTTACCCCGACCGGCAACAGGCTCTTACCCTGCTCCTTCAGTACCCGGACAGCACCGGCATCCAGCACCAGTTCCCCAGCGGTTTTCAGATGCCCCTGGAGCCACTGCTTGCGAGCCGCCATTGGCTCCTGATCCGGAAGCAGCAAGGTACCCAGCTCTTCACCGGCAAACACCCGGGTAATCACACTGTCTGCACGACCACCAACAATCACCGTCGCACAGCCGGATGCAGCTGCCTGGCGTGATGCCCGCAACTTGGTCTGCATGCCTCCACGCCCCAGGCGGCCACTGCCACCACCCGCCATGGCGTCCAGGGACTCATCCCCGGCACGCACTTCATGCATCAGCCTGGCATCAGGGTTGGTTCTTGGGTCGGCGGTAAACAGGCCATCCTGATCCGTCAGAATCACCAGAACATCCGCTTCCACCTGGTTGGCCACCAGCGCTGCCAGCGTATCGTTATCGCCAAAGCGAAGTTCGTCAGTCACAACCGTGTCATTTTCATTGATGACCGGTACCACCCCCATTTCCAACAGGGTTTTCAGGGTACTCCGAGCATTCAGGTAACGTCGGCGATTACTGTGATCATCGTGGGTCAAAAGTACCTGTGCCGGCTGCACGCCATACTTCTGAAAACCAACCTCCCAGGCCTGCACCAAACGGGCCTGACCCACCGCCGCCGCGGCCTGCAGCTGATGCAGCGCTGTTGGCCGTTCCATCCAGCCCAGCTTTTCCATGCCAGCAGCAACCGCCCCGGAAGAGACCAGCACGACCTCCACGCCCTGATCACGCAACTGGCACATCTGCGTCACCCAGGCGTCCATGCGATCAAGATCCAGGCCCTGACCTTCATTGGTTAACAGCGCACTGCCAATTTTGATCACCCAGCGCCGGGCTGCCTGCAAGCGGTTGCGTTCACTCATACGTAGAAGACCTCGACATCGTGATCGTCATCATCATCGTCGTCATCGTTATCTGCCGCTTTTTTGGCCGCCCGACGAGCACGACGCTCTTCGGCCAGCTCCCGCATACGCATGCGCGCTTCAGATTCCATCTTGCTCAGCTGCTCTTCTTCCTGTCTGGCCAGCTCTTCATCTTCACTTTGTTCCAGGGCGCGCTCTTCGATAAAGCTCATGATGTTCTGACAAAGAATCCCGGTACCCAGACCAGCAATAGCGGATGTCTGGTAAACAGGGCCGGTCCAGTTCAACTCCTTGATAATATGCTGGCAGACAGCTTCACGCTGATCGTCGGGCAGCAAATCGACTTTATTCAACACCAGCCAGCGATCCCGGTTCGCCAGGGTTTCACTGAACTGTTCTAACTCATGAATGATCGCCTTGGCGGACTCCGCTGGATCGGTGTCATCATAAGGTGCCACATCAACAAGGTGCAGCAGAATACGGCATCGGGCCAAATGCTTGAGGAAACGAATACCGAGGCCAGCCCCCTCAGCAGCGCCCTCAATCAGACCGGGAATATCGGCAATTACAAAACCACGATGGCGATCCACCGCCACCACGCCCAAATTTGGAACCAAGGTAGTAAATGGATAATCAGCCACCTTTGGCCGAGCCTGGGATACGGCACGAATAAACGTAGACTTGCCCGCATTAGGCATACCGAGCAGGCCCACATCGGCAATCACCTTAAGCTCAAGGCGCAGATCCCGGCGCTCGCCTTCAGAACCCGGGCTAGTCTGTCTCGGCGCACGGTTAACACTGGATTTGTAACGGGTATTCCCCAACCCATGGAAGCCACCCTGAGCGACCTTGACGCGCTCACCAACATGGGTCAGATCACAGATAACTTCTTCCGTCTCGTTATCCACAACCGTGGTGCCCACCGGCACTTTCAGCTCGATATCCGTACCTTTGGCACCGGTACAGTTACGGCCACGACCCGGCTCACCGTTCTGTGCCTGGTAGTGCTTCTGATAGCGATAATCCACCAGGGTATTCAGGTCGTTGTCAGCAATCACATAGATGCTGCCACCATCACCACCGTCGCCACCATCGGGGCCGCCTTTTTCAATAAATTTTTCACGGCGAAAGCTCAGGCAGCCATTACCACCTTTACCCGCCTGAACCGTGATTGTCGCTTCATCTACAAACTTCATTGCGCCACTCTCCTGCAACCATAATTGCAGCGTAACCAGTCATCTGCCAATGCCTGCAGATAAACCCTTAATAGATTTCAAGGCTTACCTGTAGGCACTGTCCGGTCAATAGATAAACAAAAGCCCCGCGATAGCGGGGCTTTCAGGGTGAGCCGTCAGCAATCATCAGATAATCACTGGCAGCCCGAACGCCATTATGCAGCAGCTACGCTGACATACTTGCGCTTTTTAGGACCCTTCACTTCAAACACGACTTTACCGTCGGCCTTGGCGAACAGGGTGTGGTCCTTACCGATGCCTACGTTAGCACCAGCGTGGAATTTGGTTCCACGCTGACGAACGATGATGGCACCCGCCTGGATAGCCTGACCACCAAAGATTTTGACACCAAGGCGTTTACTTTCTGAATCGCGACCGTTGCGGGTACTACCGCCAGCTTTTTTGTGAGCCATCTTGCTCTCCTTTATCCCGGACCTGTCACCGGCTACCACACCAGGGACCGTCCTTAGAAGTAATCAACAGGTTTGAAAAAACCTGTCAGCAATAATTAACCGGCAATTCCGGTGATCTTCAGCTCAGTGAACCACTGACGATGGCCCATCTGCTTGCGGTGATGCTTACGACGCTTGAACTTGATGATCTTGATTTTTGGACCACGGCCGTGGCTGATAACTTCAGCAGTAACCTTGGCACCTTCAACCACTGGAGCACCAACTTTCAGTTCTTCGCCATTGGCGATCAGCAGAACGTCGTTGATTTCCAGACTTTCACCAGCGGCGTTGCTCAGTTTTTCTACCTTCAGGATTTCTCCTTCGGTAACGCGGTACTGCTTACCACCAGTTCTGATAACTGCGTACATGATTTGATCTCCGAAAATCCTTAAGAGCCTCTTTGTCAAAGGCATCCACCGGCCCTGGAAAGGCATGGTGGAATTTTTAGCTATCTAAAAACCACTTCTTTTGCAGCTGACGGCTATTAAAGAAGCTGACGGCTATTGAAAGAAGCTGACGGCTCCAACAAGACCAGTACGGCCTTTCAGTTACCATCAGGGATGGGCGGCACCTCATGAGCTGAACGGCAGCTGAAACCAGCTATTGATCAGCAATCCATGACAAAGCGGCACACCGCACCGGATTCTCAGATAGGGGCGCAAATTTTAAGGGAGTCAAGCCTCACTGGCAAGACCTGTTGGCATTTTATCCTGCCCTGCCCGGTGACAGGGGTCAGCAGGTCTGCTGCCTGTTTCACTGAAATAAGTAGGCACCCCGCAAAGACCCTGTATTAATGCCTTCAACACCGGCTGCTATTGACAGTTGCAGTAGCACTAAATACGATGCCCAATTTCGCCCCACCAAATAAGCCAGATGCCGGACAAACAACAAGCCTCTTTTCAGATCGCAGTCCACGACGATTTCCGCAGGGTGAACGAGTGCATTCACGATCAATTGCACTCTGACGTCGCCCTGGTCAGCAAAATCAGTGAATACATCATTAAGTCCGGTGGCAAGCGGCTACGCCCATTGCTGGTACTGCTGACTGCCCGGGCCTGTGGTTACAATGACTACAACCACGTACCACTGGCCGCCATTATTGAATTCCTGCACACTGCCACCCTGCTGCATGACGACGTGGTGGATCAGTCAGACCTGCGCCGCGGCAGAGACACGGCGAATGCCCTGTGGGGCAACGCGCCCAGCGTTCTGGTCGGTGATTTTCTCTATTCCCGCGCATTCCAGATGATGGTAGGGCTGGAGAGCTTCAGGCTGCTGCATATTCTGGCGGATGCCACCAATGTCATTGCCGAGGGTGAGGTTATGCAGCTGATGAACATCAATGATGCTGATGTTACCGAAGATGACTACATGGAAGTTATCCGCTGCAAAACCGCCATGCTGTTCCAGGCTTCCAGCCAGACGGCCGCCGTGCTGAGCAAAGCCAGCCCGGAACTGGAAAAAGATATGGCTGACTACGGCAATCACCTCGGCATTGCCTTCCAGTTGGTGGATGATCTGCTGGACTATGAGGGCGATTCTGAAACCATGGGTAAAAACCTCGGGGATGATCTGGCAGAAGGCAAACCGACATTGCCGCTGATTTACACCCTGAAACACGGCACCAGTGAACAAAAAGCCCTAGTAAGGGAAGCGATTGAGCAAGGCGGCCGGGACAATATTGCAGCCGTTGTGGAAGCTGTTCGCAGCTGTGGAGCACTTCAGTACACTGCCGCTAAAGCCCGGGAATACACAGCCAAGGCAAAACGCTGCCTGAACCTGCTACCTGAAGGCGAGTATCGCAGTGCTATGGCGGACCTTGCGGACTTCGCGGTTGTCAGAAGCTGTTAAGCAGCATTTATTTTAAGGCGAACCCTTGCAAGCGAAGTGGCCGGTATTTTGTGAATACCGGCCCTTTTTTTATAGCTGGACAAAAAGCAAGCTCACCGCAGCCTCCAGAAATATCTGACCGCGGTCTTCAGGATTGGTGTCGTATTCCAACGAAAGCAATCCCAGCAGCCATGGCTCAGTGGTGATCAACTGCTGAAGTCAGGTCAATGCAAGTCATTAACATGCAACTTTTCCACTATTTTGCAATCGAATATGTCCAAAGCATATATGACAATGGACAAATTCATGCTTTCGTTAAATACAGAAATCAACTCAGTACTTTTCCAACCCTGGCAACCAGACACTGCTTCTGAACAGCCACCAATACCAACAGTTGCCCAGCAGCCAGAATATATTGAATTGCCCGGGGTTCATTGTTACGAGGAACTGGAAACCCATGCCGCCTTTCCTGAGATAAAAACCCGTTTCCTGAATGATATTGAGGAGATGAAACAACTGGTACAGCCCTACGTTAATCATCAATACGATACATCAATAGATATTTTTCACGAGAAACTGGAATCACCGCCTGAACATCTTAAAAACAGCCTGCTCGCCCTGTATCGTGAGACACGCTTCCAGATTCGACAGCTAGTGATGCAACTCAGGGATCAACAACACGATCCAAATGTTGACAACCAGAATTACATCGCCGGGATACTTCATGACTGCCTGAGCGACATTCAGGAGTGCGCTCCCGGTATTCATGGCCGCTTTACCCAGAGTTTTCTTAATTTGGACGCCTACCGGGGAGGCTTGGGCGGGAAGCTCTTCACGGTCAGAAGTGAGCTGTTTGATCAATTTATCCAGTCTTTCCTGCTTGAGCTGCAACGGGAGAGGTTGGTTGATATACCACCAGACGTGGAGGCTCGCTGGAAGCGCAGCTTACACAATCTTTTCTGTGAGCCTCTGGGGCTTCCCCATTTCGTTGACCCACTGGCACCGACCCATCTGGGTGATGACCTTACCCGGCGATTTCTTGCGGCTGCGCCACTGTCAGTCAATGCCTGTACCATCCTGCGTAAACTCTCGTCCGGGTGGTCTGACCAGCTCAGTGCAACCCTGCAAAAACTGGGCGTACAGACATGGGAAACTGACGTTATTGCCCCCTTTGAACTGACTTCAGAGAGAACGGGGACGCTTGAAAGCACGCTCTTTAAACCGGTCAATCATCTACTGCAAACAAGCGGAGAACAGGCCCTTGATCTCAGGACCGTCATCGAAGAAACTGGCGATGGTAACTATTACCTTGGCCGGTATCGGGAAAAATTACTGGCCTGGGTGGCCAGCCATTTCTGTAAATCATCGGCCCAGGTGTTCGCCACTATTCCTGCCGGTGTCGATTCGGCCTGGCATATCGGCACCATCAACCAGCTTTTCTTCTGGGTATTTAACAATGACCAGTACTTGCCGACGGGGCTGTCGTGTACTTTTGATGGAAATAATCACACCACGCTGACATTGCCTCATTTAATGTCCATTGACTTCTCAACCTGGCCTGAAACCACCATTTATGCCCTGCTCACCCAGGCCATGGAGCAAACCGATAAGGCCCGGCATATTGCCTCGTTTTTCCTGCAACACACCACCATCGAACAGCTTGATAAAATACCAGCGATGGTGACCAGGGCACTTGCCAACCAACTCAGTGACAAGCTGATTAAACATGATGACACTTTTAAAGAAACGTTATACCAATGTGTAGTTGGTCACTTTGCCTCTGTGACAACGTTCATGACTCCCGGCATTACTCCAGGCATTGCTCCACGCGTACTGGACTGGCTGATCGATACACCGCTGCTGAAGCCGGTCTTATTGAGACTTCAACAACAGGGAATAGATGTGTTGTCAATCACATCACGCCTGGCCAGCTGGCAGGTCTCTGATTTTTCCCACGGGGATATGAAAAAGTTACTGACACCCCATGATTGCCAGCGACTGTTTAAACAGGCCCTTATTCTGAGGCAGTCAGAAACCCTGTCCAATCTTCTGTTAACCGGTCATTGTGATCCATTGACCAGTTTCTTGAGCGATGATCTGAACACCCCCCTGGCGTGCTTTGCAAGTTCCGGTAATTTGGCTGGATTGGAATACCTGTTGAAACCGGGCAACCCCCAGGTTAGCCAGAAAAATATCCATGGCTCGACGCCCCTGCTCATCGCTGCCAAAAACGGCCACGCAGCGTTCGTCAGGGCGTTACTGGCCATCGACGGCATTGACGTCAATGCGAAGAATAACAATGGCTTTACGCCCCTGCACTGTGCTGCCTTGAAAGGCGACGAAGAGTGCGTCACGGAGTTGTTAAACACCACAGGCATTGACATCAATGTGAAAAATAACGTTGGCTATACGCCCCTGCACTATGCTGCCTTAGAAGGCCATGCAGTGTGTGTCAGGGCGTTATTGACTGTCGGCGGCATTGACGTCAATGTGCAGATTGTCGGTGGCTATACGCCCCTTTACTGTGCTGTCACAAGAGGCCAAACAGAGTGCATTAAGGAATTACTGTCCGCCGACGGCATTGACGTCAATATGAAATCGTCTTCAGGTTTTACGCCCCTGCGCTGCGCTGTTGTAGAAGGCTTACCAGAGTGCATAAAGGCATTACTGTCCTCCGACGACATTGACGTCAATGCGAAATCGTCCTCAGGCTTTGCGCTCCTGCACTGGGCTGTCTCGAACGGTCAGGTAGAGTCCATTCTGGCGTTATTGACCGACGACCGCATTGACGTCAATGTAGCGACTGACGAAGGCTGGACCCCCCTGGGCCTCGCTGCCCAATTTGGCCATATAGACTGCATCATGGTGTTATTGAACGCCAAAGGCATTGACGTCAATATGGCACTATTTGAGGGCTTTACGGCCCTGCACTGGGCCGCCTTAAGCGGCAACGCAGAGTGCGTCGAGGTGTTATTGAATGCCAAAGGTATTGACGTCAATGTAAAAACAACCAAGGGTTTCACGCCCCTGCACTGCGCTGCCCAATTTGGCCAGCCTGGGTGCATCAAAGCGTTACTTAAAGCTCCCGACATTAACATCAGTATAAAAAGTAACTGTGGCTTGACGCCCCTGGACGCCGCCCGCAAAAATGGCCATGCAGAGTGCGAAAGACTGCTGATGCCACTTTTTCCGGATCCGGGACTTGGCTCTGGTAATTGATTAGCCCGGACCGAGTAAAATGATGAAGTTATTCCGGGACAAATTCAAAGGGGTGTGAGGGAGCACATTTATGAAATATTCGGGTCAGGGTCGGCAGTTCCCGGTTTATTCGTTACCTGTTTTTTCCACGCCAATATCACCATATTCATTTTAATAGCTAAAAATTCAATAATTAATGTAAGCCATTAATATGCAACTTTTCCACTATTTTGCAATCAAATATGTCCAAAACAAATAGGACATAGACAAATTCATGCTTTCGTTAAATACAGAAATCAACTCAATACTTTTCCAACCCTGGCAACCAGATACTGCTTCTGAAAAGCCAACAGTTGCCCAGCAGCCAGAATATATTGAATTGCCCGGGGTTCATTGTTACGAGGAACTGGAAACCCATGCCGCCTTTCCTGAGATAAAAACCCGTTTCCTGAATGATATTGAGGAGATGAAACAACTGGTACAACCCTACGTTAATGATGAATACGATACATCAATAGATATTTTTCACGAGAAACTGGAATCACCACCTGAACATCTTAAAAACATCCTGCTCACCCAGTATCGTGAGACACGCTTCCAGATTCGACAGTTAGTCATGCAACTCAGGGATCAACAACACGATCCAAATGTTGACAGCGAGAATTACATCGCCGGGATAGTTCATGACTGCCTGAGCGACATTCAGGAGTGCGCTCCCGTTATTCACGACCGCTTTACCCTGAGTTTTCTTAATTTGGAAGCCTTGCGGGGAGGGCTGGGCGGGAAGATCTTCAATGTCAGGAGTGAGCTGTTTGATCAATTGATCCAGTCTTTCCTGCTTGAGCTGCAACGGGAGAGGTTGGTTGATATACCACCAGGCATGGAGGTTCACTGGAAGCACAGCTTGCACAATCTTTTCTGTGGGCCTCTGGGGCTTCCCCATATCGTTGACACTTCGGCACCGACCCATCTGGGTGATGACCTTACCCAGCGATTTCTTGCGGCTGCATCACTGTCAGTCAATGCCTGTACCATCCTGCGTCAACTCTCGTCCGGGTGGTCTGACCAGCTCAGTGCAACCCTGCAAAAACTGGGTGTACAGGCATGGGAAACCGACGTTATTGCCCCCTTTGAACTGACTTCAGAGAGAATGGGGACGCTTGAAAGCGCACTCTTTAAACCGGTCAATCATTTACTGCAAACAGGCGGAGAACAGTCCCTTGATCTCAGGACCGTCATCGAAGAAACTGGCGATGGGAACTATTACCTTGGCCGGTATCGGGAAAAGTTGCTGGCCTGGGTGGCCAGCCATTTCTGTGAATCATCGGCCCAGGTGTTCGCCACTATTCCTGCAGGTGTCGATTCGGCCTGGCATATCGGCACCATCAACCAGCTTTTCTTCTGGGTATTTAATCATGACCAGTACTTGCCGACGGGGCTGGCGTGTACTTTTAATACGAATAATCACACCTCGCTGACATTGCTGCATTTAATGTCCATTGACTTCTCAACCTGGCCTGAAACCACCATTTATGCCCTGCTCACCCAGGCAATGGAGCAAACCGATAAGGCCCGGCATATTGCCTCGTTTTTCCTGCAACACACCACCATCGAACAGCTTGGTAAAATACCAGCGATGGTGACCAGGGCACTTGCCAACCAACTCAGTGAGAAGCTGATTAAACACGATGACACTTTTAAAGAAACGTTATACCAATGTGTAGTTGGTCACTTTGCCTCTGTGACAACGTTCATTACTCCCGGCATTACTCCAGGCATTGCTCCACGCGTACTGGACTGGCTGATCGATACACCACTGCTGAAGCCGGTCTTATTGAGACTTCAACAACAGGGAATAAATGTGTTGTCAATCACATCACGCCTGGCCAGCTGGCAGGTCTCTGATTTTTCCCACGAGGATATGAAAAAGTTACTGACACCCCATGATTGCCAGCGACTGTTTAAACAGGCCCTTATTCTGAGCCAGACCGAAGCCCTGTCCAATCTTCTGTTAACCGGTCATTGTGATCCATTGACCAGCTTCTTGAACGATGATCTGGACACCCCCCTGGCGTGCTTTGCAAGTTCCGGTAATTTGCCTGCATTGGAATACCTGTTGAAATCAGGCAAGCCGCAGGTTAACCGGAAAAATATCCATGGCTCGACGCCCCTGCACATCGCTGCCGAAAACGGGCACGCAACGTTCGTCAGGACGTTGCTGGCCATCGACGGCATTGACGTCAATGTGCAGAATGAAGATGGCTATACACCCCTGAACTGTGCTACCTCAGAAGGCCACGTAGTGTGTGTCACGGAGTTGTTGAACACCACAGGCATTGACATCAATGTCAAAAATAACGATGGCTTGACACCCCTGCACTATGCTGCCTCAGGCTACGTAGTGTGTGTCAGGGCGTTATTGACCGCCGACGGCATTGACGTCAATGTGCAGAATGACGATGGCTTTACGCCCCTGCACTGCGCTGTCGCAGAAGGGCATGCAGAGTGCATCAGGGAATTACTGTCCGCCGACGGCATTGACGTCAGTGTTAAGTCTGCCGGTGGCAATACGCCCCTGTTCTTGGCTGTTATAAAAGACTTCCCAGAGTGCATCATGGCATTACTGACCGCCGCCGACATTGACGTCAATGAGAGGTCTGACGCAGGCATACCCCTGAACTCGGCTGCCGCGGCAGGTAAGGCAGAGTGCATCTCGGCGTTATTGACCGATGACCGCACTGACGTCAATGTGATGTCTGACGAAGGCTTCACGCCCCTGAGCTCCGCTGCCCGATCTGGCCATACAGACTGCGTCATGCTGTTATTGAACGCCAAAGGCATTGACGTCAATATGGCACTACCTGGGGGCTTTACGGCCCTGCACTGGGCCGCCATAGAAGACAACGTAGAGTGCATCGCGCTTTTATTGAACGCCACAGGCATTGACGTCAATGTGAAAACACGCAAGGGTTTTTTCACGCCCCTGTACTGCGCTGCCCAATTTGGCCATGCAGAGTCCATCAAAGCGCTACTTAAAGCTCCCGGCATTAATATCAGTATAAAAAGCAACCGTGGCTGGACGCCCCGGGACGCCGCCCGCAAAGAAGGCCATGCAGAGTGCGAAAGACTGCTGATTAACCCTTTTCCAGATCCAGGACTTAATAGCTATCCAAAATAAATTCTGACATTGGATAAATTCATGCTTTCGTTAAATACAGAAATTAACTCAGTACTTTTCCAACCCTGGCAACCAGATATCGCTTCTGAAAAGCCACCAATAGCAACGGTTGCCCAGCAGCCAGAATATATTGAATTACCCGGGGTTCATTGTTACGAGGAACTGGAAACCCATGCCGCCTTTCCTGAGATAAAAACCCGTTTCCTGAATGATATTAAGGAGATGAAACAACTGGTACAGCCCTACGTTAATCATCAATACGATTCATCAATAGATATTTTTCACGAGAAACTGGCATCACCGCATCAACATCTTAAAAACAGCCTGCTCGCCCTGTATCGTGAGACACGCTTCCAGATTCGACAGTTAGTCATGCAGCTCAGGGATCAACAACACGATCCAAATGTTGACAACCAGAATTACATCGCAGGGATACTTCATGACTGCCTGAGCGACATTCAGGAGTGCGCTCCCGGTATTCATGGCCGCTTTACCCAGAGTTTTCTTAATTTGGAAGCCTCCCGGGGAGGGCTGGGTGGGAAGCTCTTCAATGTCAGGAGTGAGCTGTTTGATCAATTTGTCCAGTCTTTCCTGCTTGAGCTGCAACGGGAGAGGTTGGTTGATATACCATCAGGCGTGGAGGTTCACTGGAAGCGCAGCTTGCACAATCTTTTCTGCGAGCCTCTGGGGCTTCCCCATTTCGTTGACCCACTGGCACCGACCCATCTGGGTGATGACCTTACCCGGCGATTTCTTGCGGCTGCACCACTGTCAGTCAATGCCTGTACCATCCTGCGTAAACTCTCGTCCGGGTGGTCTGACCAGCTCAGTGCAACCCTGCAAAAACTGGGCGTACAGACATGGGAAACCGACGTTATTGCCCCCTTTGAACTGACTTCAGAGAGAACGGGGACGCTTGAAAGCGCACTCTTTAAACCGGTCAATCATTTACTGCAAGCAAGCGGAGAACAGTCCCTTGATCTCAGGGCCGTCATCGAAGAAACTGGCGATGGCAACTTTTACCTTGGCCGGTATCGGGAAAAGTTACTGGCCTGGGTGGCCAGCCATTTCTGTAAATCATCGGCCCAGGTGTTCGCCACTATTCCTGCCGGTGTCGATTCGGCCTGGCATATCGGCACCATCAACCAGCTTTTCTTCTGGGTGTTTAATCATGACCAGTACTTGCCGACGGGGCTGGCGTGTACTTTTAATGCGAATAATCACACATCGCTGACATTGCCGCATTTAATCTCAATTGACTTCTCAACCTGGCCTGAAACCACCATTTATGCCCTGCTCACCCAGGCAATGGAGCAAACCGATAAGGCCCGGCATATTGCCTCGTTTTTCCTGCAACAAACCACCATCGAACAGCTTGGTAAAATACCAGCAATGGTGACCAGGGCACTTGCCAACCAACTCAGTGACAAGCTGATTAAACACGATAACACTTTTAAAGAAACGTTATACCAATGTGTAGTTGATCATTTTGCCCCTATTACAACGTTCATTACTCCCGGCATTACTCCGAGCATTGCTCCACGCGTACTGGACTGGCTGATCGATACACCGCTGCTGAAGCCGGTCTTATTGAGACTTCAACAACAGGGAATAGATGTGTTGTCAATCACATCATGCCTGGCCAGCTGGCAGGTCTCTGATTTTTCCCACGAGGATATGAAAAAGTTACTGACACCCCATGATTGCCAGCGACTGTTCAAACAGGCTCTTATTCTGAAGCAGACCGAAACCCTGTCCAATCTTCTGTTAACCGGTCATTGTGATCAATTGACCAGTATCGTGAACGATGATCTGGACACCCCCCTGGCGTGCTTTGCAAGTTCCGGTAATTTGCCTGGATTGGAATACCTGTTGCAACCGGGCAACCCTCAGGTTCACCAGAAAAATATCCATGGCTCGACGCCCCTGCACATCGCTGCCGAAAACGGGCACGCAGCGTTCGTCAGGGCGTTACTGGCCATCGATGGCATTGACGTCAATGTACAGGATGCAGATGGCTCGACGCCCCTGCACTGTGCTGCCTTAGAAGGCCACGTAGTGTGTGTCAGGGCGTTATTGACCGCCGATGGCATTGACGTCAATGCACAGGATGAAAATGGCTCGACGCCCCTGCACTGTGCTGCCTCAGAAGGCTACGTGCTGTGTGTCAGGGCGTTATTGGCCGCCGATGGCATTGACGTCAATGTGCAGGATGAAGATGGTTCGACGCCCCTTTACTGTGCTGTCGGAGCAGGCGACACAGAGTGCATCAAGGCATTACTGTCCGCCGACGGGATTGACGTCAATATGGAGACTTACGATGGCTTTACGCCCCTGTACTCTGCTGTCCTAGAAGAACTCACAGAGTGCATCAGAGTATTACTGTCCTGCGGCAGCATTAACGTCAATGCGACACCGTCTTCAGGCTTTACGCCCCTGCACTGGGCCGCCATAACCGGCAATGTAGAGTGTGTCGTACTGTTATTGAACGCCAAAGGCATTGACGTCAATGTGCAAACACTCAAGGGTATCACGCCCCTGCACAGTGCAGCCCAATTTGGCCAGGCAGAGTCCATCAAAGCGTTACTTAAAGCGCCCGGCATTGACATCAATATAAAAAGTAGCGATGGCTTAACGCCCCTGGACGCCGCTCGCCAAAATGGCCATGCAGAGTGTGAAAGCCTGCTGATTTCACTTTATTAAACCTTGCCATTATGGTCTATTAAAAACCGGTAGACGCCCCATTCTGGCAGGCACACTATCCACCCACTGGCAGGAATTGCCAGTGCGACGAGATTCAGCTGACCAGATGGAGCGAACCTTTTTTTAACGGTACAAATGGTCATAACAGTAGTTGGTAGCCTCAATAAAGCCCTCAATACTGCCACAGTCAAAACGCTCACCCTTGAACTTATAAGCCATGACACAGCCTCGCTGCGCCTGAGCCATCAAAGCATCGGTAATCTGAATCTCGCCACCCTTACCCGGCTGGGTATCATGAATCAGGTCAAAGATGTCCGGTGTCAGAATATAGCGGCCAATGATAGCAAGATTACTGGGCGCATCTTCTCGGGCGGGCTTTTCCACCATATTCTCAACCCGGATCAGATCTTCTGAAATGTGCTGGCCAGCGATCACCCCATATTTATGCACTTCATCTTCCGGCACTTCCTGCACCGCAACGATACTGCAACGAAACTGCTTATAGAGTTGCGCCATCTGGGCCAGAACGCCGGGCCCTCCGAGATTGATGCAGAGATCATCCGCCAGCACCATGCCGAATGGCTGGTCACCAATCAGCGTCTGTCCGGTTAATACCGCATGGCCAAGCCCCTTCATCTCACGCTGACGGGTGTAAGAGAAGGTACACTGATCAATCACACTGCGAATATCGGACAGCAGGCTTTCCTTGTCCGTACCGGAAATCTGATGTTCCAGCTCGTAGTTCACATCAAAGTGATCTTCCAGCGAGCGTTTGCCCCGGCCGGTGACAATGCAGATATCCGACATACCGGCCTGCAGTGCCTCTTCAACACCATACTCAATCAGCGGTTTGCTGACGATGGGCATCATCTCTTTGGGCATGGACTTGGTGGCTGGCAGGAACCGGGTACCATAGCCTGCTGCAGGAAAAAGGCATTTCTTGATCATTTAAGGCTCTTTATTTATCCAACACAAAAGAAGAGACTGCTCCTTAATGAGCAACCTCTTGAAAATATCAGTCACGAATCAGCTTCAGCAGCTCAGCAGTTTTTTCCTGCATCAACACCTCATCGCCACGACTTTCTACATTCAGACGAATCACCGGCTCGGTATTGGACAGTCGCAGGTTAAAGCGCCATTGCCCCATATCCAGGGAGATGCCATCGGTGTTATCAATTTCCAGCGCATCTTGCTGATAGTGTGCCAGCACACGCTCTATAGCGGCCTGAGGGTCCGTTAATTGGCTGTTAATTTCGCCAGACGACGGGAACATGGCGATCCGTTCACTGACCAGCGCTGACAAGGGCTGCCCCTTTCTGGAAATCAGCTCAGCGACCAGCAGCCAGGGAATCATGCCGGAGTCACAATAGGCAAAGTCGCGAAAATAATGATGGGCACTCATCTCGCCGCCATAAACCGCGTCTTCCCGGCGCATCCGCTGCTTGATAAAGGCGTGACCGGTTTTACACAGCACCGGCTCACCACCCGCCGCTTTTACCTGATCGATGGTGTTCCAGGTCAGCCTAGGGTCATGGATGATTTTTGCCGCAGGGTTGTGGGCCAGGAATGCCTCCCCCAATAACCCGACAATATAATACCCCTCGATAAACTGTCCCTGCTCATCAAACAGGAAGCAGCGATCGAAGTCACCATCCCAGGCGATGCCCATATCGGCCTGATGTTCCAGAACGGCGTCTACCGTCGTCTGACGACACTCTGGCAGTAATGGATTAGGAATACCCTGGGGAAAGTGACCATCCGGCTCGTGCAGGACTTTGATAAACTCTACCGGCACACCGGCCGCCCGGAATCGCTCCTCGATAGCATCCACCACATGCCCTGCTGCACCGTTACCGGCATTGACCACCAGCTTCATCGGCTTAAGACTGTCAGCCTGGATATACCCCAGAACGTGGCTGATATAATCATCCAGAACAGAGATCTTCTGGTAGCCGCCCCGTTGTGCCGCAGGCTCCCCAAACCGGTTCTCCTCTGTCAGTTGCTGAATCTCCCGCAAGCCGTTATCGCCACTGATGGGTTGCGCACCGGCCTGCACCAGTTTCATACCGTTGTAGTCAATGGGGTTGTGACTGGCCGTCACCTGAACACCGCCATCAACCCCCAGATGGAATGTGGCAAAATAGATCTCTTCGGTACCGGACAGGCCAATATCCAGCACATTGACCCCGGCATCACGCAGGCCTTCAGACAATGAGTGTTTCAGGGCTTCACTGGTCAGGCGGCTATCACCACCAACAACGACATCCTTCGGTTTAAGGTGCTCGCCATAGGCCCGCCCTATGCGGTAAGCAATATCTTCATTGAGTTCATCCGGCAGGCGGCCACGGATATCGTATGCCTTGAAGCAGGGAAGCTTGGTCATTTCTCAGTCGCAACGGAAATTAAAAGTCTGTATTTAACTATGAATTCCCTCAAATAGACAAACTGTGTCGGATAAAAAAATACCGGCATGTTAAACGACAAGGCAATACATCAATCACAAAGCCTTTGTGGAGAAAGCCACCCATCAAATCGTCACCTGAATAGCCGATAGCTTTCAGATAAATGCTGAACAGAGTAAAGCGGTATCAGAGCTATGAACAGGACCATCAAATCCCCATCCACGCAGCCATCAGGACGGCTGTTATGGTTCATTACCGTGATCTTCTTTTCAGGTTTGTCGCTGTCCACCCCGGTAGCCAGCCAACCCTGCACCGCTAACGGGCGACCGCTGTTTGGCTATCTGGAAAACGCCACCCTGGTCAATATAAATCAACATAAGGTCGCATCACTGGTTGACAGTGGTGCGACAACCACGGCCCTGGATGCCCGTAATATCCGCATGCATATTAAGAGAAATGGCTATCGCTGGGTTTACTACGATTTCGTTCACCGGGAAAGCCGCCAGAAAACCCCCATGCATCAACCGGTCAGCCGGGTAGCCAGAATAATCACCCATAAAGGTGCACCCAGTGAGCGAGCGGTTGTCCGAAACACCGTAAAAGTGGGCCGGATTACGCGGATTGTAGAAATGTCCTTAATCAGTCGCAGCAATTTTCCCCAACAGTTATTGATTGGTCGCAACTTTCTCAACGATACCGGACTGATTGATGCTGGAAAGCGATACCTTCAGGAACACTGCCCATGAACATTCACCACAAAGCAGTAACTGCCTGGCTTATACTGGGCCTGACCGTCGTGATAACGTCAAGCCATGGGAAAGACCGCTCCATTGGGCAAAATATCCATCGGGCTTATGAACCGGCATCCATGCTGCTGGATGTTAACCTGCAACAGGATACCCTTAACCTGTTCCTCTCTATCTCCCCGGAGGCGGCGAACACGATCACAACACTTCCGCCCGGTGCCCTGGCCCGGTCTCTGCAAGAGTTCACCCCTCTGGTTACCCTTCCAGACGATGCACAGTGTCGGCAAACGCAAAAGCAGTTTCTTGTTGAGCCGGTAGACAACCCTGATCTCAGGGCGGAATCGCTGGCAGCACAGCTCAGTGAAGTCAACGGCTACCTCGAATACGAATGTCAGCACCCGGAAAACCTGTCTCATTTCACACTCCTGGCTTTTGCAGCAATACCTGACTTAAAGCACACCAGCGTCTGGCTGGTCAGTGACAACTGGCAAAGTAAACAGCGGCTGAGTCAGAAACAGCAGGAGGTGCAGTTGCAACCAGCAAAGAGTGATTTCCTTCCGGACTTTTTTAACGATTAAAAAAAGCTGTGCTTTGCAAGAGGGCCATGTATGAGTCAGGCAGTTACCGTAGAAAAGCTTGAATTAAGCAGAGGAAAGCAAAACTGCCTGTCGATACCACTGTTTACGGTAGAGAACGGCGAACGCCTGCAGATTACCGGGTTGAACGGCTCTGGCAAGACCACGCTGCTGCAACTGCTGACCGGGTTAATCCTGCCGGACAGTGGCCGAATTGACATACTTGGGCAGCAGATTGACAGCCTGTCCAGATCCGGGCGGGAGATATTTCGAGCCGGACAGATAGGCTACATCTTTCAGCAGCCAACATTGGTTCCCTATCTGAATCCACTGGAAAATATTTTACTACCCTGTCGTTTATCCAGGTGGCGCCAGCAGCGGCTGGCAGACCGGAAAACCACGGCGAATTATGAGGCCTACCAGCTGATGGCCGCACTCAACATGGAGAACCCCGAGCTCCTGCGCCAAAGCACCGGCATGCTGAGCATTGGTCAGCAACAACGGGTGGCTATTGCCCGGGCACTGATCGGTTCCCCCCCGCTGATTCTGGCCGATGAAGCCGCATCAGCACTGGACCCGCAGGCGCGAACAACCCTGTATGACATGCTGCTGAAAAGCACCAGAGAACATGCACAGACATTGATCTGTGTTGACCATACCCCTTACCCGGGATTTGACCGCTGTATTGATATGTCAGACATCAACCATTCACAACAGGTGGCCAGGCTATGGTAAACATCCACTGGCTCAGTACTGCATTACTGACCTTTCAGCATGCCATGAAGAGCATGAACTATCGGAAAAAAAACACGCTGGCCATGCTGCTGGTTCTGGCCTTTGGTTTTTACCTTGTGTTTCTGTTTCAAGGTATCAAGCAACAAATGATTGAAAGTATTGATCGCTATTCACTGGAAAGCGACCTGATCATCAGTAAAGAAACACCGGCCATGCCCCTGGTTCTGTTCTCGCTATTCCATGTGGGCTCAGCACCACCACAAATGCGCCTGAGCCTGCTGAATAAACTGATAAGCCACCCGGAGATTGAATACGCCATTCCTTATGCCTATGGCGAAACCCATCGGGGAATCACCGTTATTGGTACCAGCGCCGAAGGGATAGCACGATTGACTCGACATTCAACCAACCCTGCAAAACACCCGCAGAGAAAACAGCAACGGCCGATCAGCCCAGAAACATTACCGCCAGCAACTCACCCGATGGCCGCTTATATCGGGATAAACATCGCCAATACCCTTGGTTACCAAATCAACGATCAGATCACCATTGCCGATGGCAGCGAACCAGGGCCAGAACAAGAATACAACGAGCTATTTACCATCGCCGGTGTTTTGTCACGGCAGAATACCCATCAGGATGACAGTATTTATATCCCGATTGAAGGTTTGATAACCGCAAGAAAATCCTACGCAAAAGGCAATACGCCGAGCTGGTCAAGCCCTGATGATATCTCTTTTATCGATATCAAACTGCGGGACCGTATGGCCCTTCTGGCGCTGGAAAAAAGCCTGACTCAATCGGCCACAGAACAAGGCCTGGCGATAACCGCCGCGATACCAGCCAGAGAACTGGAGCTACTTTATAGTTATCTGAACAGGGCAGCGGTCAGCATGATATTCATCTCGTTTGTCACGCTCGGGTTGTGCCTGCTGACCCTTTTTTATGCATTGACCCGCAACCTTCAGGAACGAAGACAGGAAATTCAGCTTTATCAGACACTGGGAATGAGCCAGACCTGCATCAGTGTCATGGCCCTGCTTGAGCCTCTGTTAATTATCTCCGGTGCTCTTGCCCTGGGTTTCATAGCCAGTGAAATGCTGTCAGCCCCTACCGCCGATTTTTTCCTGATAACATGGTTAATGAATTAAGGTGATTTAAAAACGTATTTTTTTGATTCTTGGTTATTAACCCGGATTGAACACGAAAAATTGCCGGGCAAAACAACAAATCAAGCTCATAACCCGGTTAATAACGCTAAGCTGGGAAGGCAATAAAGGGAACTTTTCCATACAACCCGGATCTAATGGAGTTAATCACAGTAGTTACCAAACACGTTGGAAGATTTCATTCCGAATTGATCAGCGGAGAAACTTCCACCCGGAGTGCAAGAATGCCCGCGCAAGTTGTCAACAGGCTACCCAACATAGCCTTACTTCTGGTTCTGACCATTTTTATCATTTATCCGCAGCTTGATTATGCCAGTAGCCATAACGGATTTCCCGGGCAAAGCTATAGCAGCTACTCTCTGCCGGTTGACTACCGGCATATGGCGTTGTTTCAGCTTAAGCTCAATCGTTATTACTACCCTACCCGTTCAGGGAACCCCGACTATATACATATTGAACACACCCATCATCATTCACACCTGGGATGGTGGGATGGCCCGTTTTTCTGGGGAGGCTATACCATTGACAACGATTCTTCCTTCAGTGATCGGGTGTCAGACGGGCTGGTTGGGGTCGCGGTGGTGCTGACAGTCGTTGCTGTTGCCGCAGCAACCGTCTACTCAGTGGTCCATGCAACCTCGCCCTATCTGGGCGCTGCCGGCCTGACATCGATTGAACTCCCGGAAGACTCACCCTGGAAAATTACGGATTATAAAGTCGCACATGGTGGAGCAATACGGTACTCAGATTTAGCCTTCAACGAAGACGCCATGATCAACGCCAGAGAACAGAAAATGTTCGACCGGCAGGAAATGAATCAAGGCCGCTTTCTTCTCGTTGACCAGGAGAACTGGTGGGGTATTGTCGATTACCCTGTAGACGTTGACGTAACCTTCACCCACTTTGATGACGTTTCAGGCGAAGCCACTGAACAGGTAACGGTGAATGTGCAACGTGAAGTCACCAACGGCATGAAAGCTGGAACCATTTTGCCACGGGTTGTCCACAGGACTCAAAACCAGCAGAAGTATCAACTGGCCACCAGAACCGATTATCCGGCATGGTTCAATTTTTCCAACTGGTATCATCAGCCAGCCCGGATAATGATTGATTTCAAGCCCTCCGGCCCGGTGACACCTCACGATTAATTACCATCTCTTGCCAATTCAGCGAGTTGAAAGTCCGGTCTTCGTTTTTTAAACCACAGAATCACCGGACTGAACATCAGCCTACTTGCAGTCATCCCCCCGATTTGGATAATTCACCCAAATTTTGCTTATTTTCTTATTTTGTACACATCCCTTCTTTACGGTAGGCACCTGTGTACAGAGATACGTACACAATTTGGAACCCGCTCATGCCTCCATCAACGTCACCACTTCTCCGGGAAGTTGAAGCCAGACGCACTTTTGCTATCATCTCCCACCCCGATGCCGGTAAAACCACGATTACCGAAAAGCTCCTGCTGCTCGGCGGTGCCATTCAGCTTGCCGGTACGGTAAAAGGCCGCAAGAGCGGGCGAATGGCCACCTCTGACTGGATGAAGATGGAACAGGAGCGTGGTATCTCCATCACCACCTCGGTGATGCAGTTTCCCTATGACGGCCGTACCGTAAACCTTCTGGATACGCCCGGACACGAAGATTTCTCCGAGGACACCTACCGGACACTGACCGCTGTTGACAGCTGCCTAATGGTCATCGATGGTGCCAAAGGTGTCGAAGATCGCACCATCAAACTGATGGAAGTCTGCCGCCTGCGGGACACACCAATATTTACCTTCGTTAATAAAATGGACCGTGAAGTCCGTGACCAGATTGAAGTACTGGATGAAATTGAAGATATCCTGAAAATCCAGTGTGCACCTATCACCTGGCCTATCGGCATGGGTAAACAGTTCAAAGGGGTTTATAACCTCTATACCGATACCATTCATGTGTTCAAACCCGGTCAGGCCAGTGTGGTTCCGGAAGATATCCGGATCAAAGGTCTGGAGTCAGCAGAAGCCAGAACCCTGCTGGGTGATCTCCATGAAGAGTTGATGGAGGAAATTGAGCTGGTGAAAGGTGCCAGCCATGAGTTTGATCTGGAAGAGTATCTTGCCGGTCGGATGACTCCGGTCTTCTTTGGTACCGCACTGGCCAACTTCGGCGTTCGGGAAATGCTGGATGATTTTGTCAAGTGGGCTCCCTCCCCCATGCCCCGGGAAACCAATGAACGCACGGTGGTCGCCAATGAAGAGAACTTCTCAGGGTTCGTCTTTAAAATCCAGGCCAATATGGACCCCAAACACCGTGACCGCATTGCCTTTCTGAGAATCTGTTCCGGCAAATACACGCGGAATATGAAAATGAAACATGTTCGTATCGGCAAGGATGTAAAAATTGCCGATGCCGTGACGTTCCTGGCGGGCGACCGTTCCCATGTGGATGAAGCGACCTCCGGTGATATCATCGGTCTGCACAACCACGGGACTATCCAGATTGGTGACACCTTTACCCAGGGTGAAATGCTGAAGTTTATGGGCATCCCTCACTTTGCGCCCGAGCTGTTCCGCCGTGTCCGCCTGAAAGACCCATTAAAGCTCAAGCAATTGCAAAAAGGGCTGCAACAGCTCTCGGAAGAAGGTGCTACCCAGCTATTCATGCCAGTGAACAATAATGACCTGATCCTGGGGGCAGTAGGTGTACTGCAGTTTGATGTGGTCATGCGCCGACTGAAAGATGAATACAAAGTTGAAGCGATCTATGAGCCGGTTAACGTCAACACCGCGCGCTGGATTGACTGCAGTGACCAGAAAAAGCTGGAAGAGTTCAAGCGCAAGTGCGCTGATAACCTGGCCATGGATGGCGGTGGCCATCTGACCTATCTGGCACCCACCCGGGTCAACCTTTCCCTGGCGGAAGAGCGCTACCCGGATGTGACTTTCCGCACGACCCGGGAACATTGATCGCAACCGATAACCCCGGATATAAAGTGACAGGCAAACAGGTTGGACTGCCTGTCACTGTGATTAGTTCCATCGTTCAAATCAATAATTTATCTCGCCTGCATTTATTCCTTTTCTGACTAATACCGATACTGCGGGACCAAAAAATATTGTCTAATCTGAAGGTTCCTTTCTTTCTGGTATTTCTATGAGTGATGCAGTCTCGACCAAATCGGAAACCTCAACGGGTGTACGTCAAATCGTAGAGCCGCTAGTCCTTCTCCTTCTGGCAGGGCTTTTGTTTGGCTACCTTGGCCAGACCATGGGTGTTACCCACATGTTCAACACCCTCTTCAACACCGCGCACCAGCTGTTGTTAAATACCGTACTGTTCCTGATGGGAATCACTGTATTAACCGGTGCCGCAGGTCGTCTGCTGATGGAGTTCCATGTCATTTCCCTGATCGAACGGCTGCTGGTGCCATTAATGAGACCTGTGTTCAATCTCCCAGGCCGTGCTGCCATGGCGGCCATGATGACCTTTTTCTCAGATAACCCCGCCATCATTGGCCTGGCAAAAGACAGGCGTTTCAACCACTCCTTTAAGGTTCCCGAAATCATCTCACTGACCAATTTCGGTACCTCTTTTGGTATGGGACTTATTGTCATCACCTTTATGGCAACCCTGCAGAATAATGAGACCGGCGCTACCTATTTCCTGCCGGCCATGATTGGCCTGGGCGGTGCCCTTGTTGGAGCCATCATATCCACACGGCTGATGCAGCGCCTTATCCGAAATGATTCCCGGCTGCATGAGCTAAGCATTAAAGATACTCACAGTGAACTTCTGGATGACCACAGCTCCACAGATCCGGTCTGGTTGAGATTCCTCAACGCTCTGCTAGATGGCGGTAAAGGTGGCGTCAAAATGGGGGTAGCGATTATTCCCGGAGTATTAATCATCAGTACGTTTGTTATGGTGCTGACCTTTGGCGCACCAGTAACCGGCTACACCGGTGGAGCGTTTGAGGGAGTGGCCCTGCTGCCCAAACTGGCCAGCCATGTTACCTGGCTGTTTGAGCTGCTGTTTGGCTTTGATCATGCCGAACTGGTTGCCTTCCCCATTACCTCGCTGGGTGCGGTTGGTGCCGCCATGTCGCTGGTACCAAACTTTATCAGCCAGGGCATTATTGGTGGCAGTGATATTGCCGTGTTTACAGCGATGGGGATGTGCTGGAGTGGTTACCTGAGTACCCATACGGCCATGCTCGATTCTCTTGGCTTTCGACAGCTCACCTCAAAAGCCATTCTGGCTCATACGATTGGTGGTATCTGTGCCGGTATCGCTGCCCGTTATCTTTACCTGCTGCTCAGTCCTTTTATTGGCTAACAGCCGACAAATAATCAACTCATCGGATGAGTTGATTATTTGTTTTTTCGCCTGGGACTGGCAAAAACAGTATCCGCAATAACATCCCCCTCCAAATCGTGATCAAGTGACTCAAACCAAGGTCTAACGGTCAAAAATCATTTCCGGAGCCATATTTAAGACTCTACAGATATAAACAGAAAGTTTATAAGATCCACAGCTTTTAAGAAACTGGGCTGAGCAGCCCGGAATACTGAATTGGTAAGGAGAGATGTATGCGCCTGAACCTTCTTTTAGCACCGTTACAACAGGTAATCGATACCATGCATAAGGGAAAAACCTTCAAGATCCGGGTGCTGATGGAGGAACTTGGCCTGTGGGAACATCAGGATGATCTGCAGAAAATGAGAACAGCCCTGGCATTTCGCTCCATGGTGGAAAGTGGCGTGCTTAGCAATATTCAGCTTCTCACTCACCATAAAACCCGCCATGCGGTATATATCACGATATAATTGCCATAAAGAAGCCGGAGGTATCCGGCTTCTTTATAGGATCAACGTTCTGCTCAACGCTTCACACTGTGGGTTTGGATGGTCTCAGTGAACATGTCCGCCAGGCCCATGCACATGACCGTGGTCCAGCTCTTCCTTGGTGGCTTCTCGAACTTCAACCACTTCAACGCTAAAGTGCAGATTCTCACCCGCCAGGGAATGGTTAGCGTCGATCACCACCTGGTTCTCTTCATCATCAATAGCTACCACGGTGACAATACGTGGGCCAATGGCGGTATCGGCATGGAACTGGTTACCCACCTCTACAGGATGGTCACCAAACTGCTCTTTCGGTACCGGCTGCACCAGACTTTCGTCGTACTCGCCGTAGCCTTCAGCAGGCTCAACCACCACATCAAACTTGTCCCCCGCCTGCTTGCCTTCCAGGGCATTTTCCAGCCCTTCGACAATATTTTGCTCACCGTGAAGATAAGCCATGGGCGACTCGCCTTCCGAACTGTCGAGAACTTCTCCCGCATCATTTTTCAGAGTGTAATGGAACAGAGCCACTTTTTCTTTGGCTATCTTCATCTGTTTATGCCCTTAATAAAGTAAACAACTATCTTAACTGCCATTGTTACTGGTAGCCAGAAAACTGCAAATAAATGCGCTATCTGATTTAATTAGCAAACTAACCCTGTTGGCAAGCACCTGACAAAAGGAGTTTTTTTATCTTGAACGATGCTCGATGCAGCTGGTGCCATGGCGATGAACTCTATACCCAATACCATGACAAAGAGTGGGGGGTTCCCTGTCATAACGACCAGAAACTCTTTGAATTCCTGATTCTTGAAGGTGCCCAGGCAGGTCTGAGCTGGATCACCATCCTGAAGCGCCGAGAAGGCTATCGGACAGCATTTCATCAATTTGACGTTCAACAAGTGGCCAGAATGACAGACCAGGATGTTGAAAAGCTGATGCAGGATGAAGGCATTATCCGCAACCGGCTGAAAATCCGGAGCGCCATTAACAATGCCAGGGCGTTCATTCGGGTGCAGGAGGAATTTGGCAGCTTCAGCCAGTATCTGTGGTCGTTTGTAAACCATCAGCCCATCATCAACCGGCGACAATCCATGAATGACGTGCCAGCCACCACCGATATTTCAGACCGGATGAGTGACGATCTGAAAAAACGCGGTTTCAGTTTTGTTGGCAGTACGATCTGCTATGCCTATATGCAGGCAATGGGTCTGGTGAACGATCACCTGGTCAGTTGCCCATCTTATCTAACCGAAAAAGTTATTGCTTCTGCATAGGTTGGTGGTTGCCCTTGTGGTGCTGGTTCATCAATCACGGGTTCCGTTTGTGTTCCCTGATCGCGGGCTGTTTGTGTCCCCTGTTCACGAGTAGTTGGCTCTGCTGGCACAGGGGCTGCTTGAGCGGGGGGAGCTGGCCGTCGAATAACATGACTCGGTAAGGGATAGTTATCTGTGTGATTATAATTTGGGTATTTAAACACTGCTTTAATAACCTGGCAGCATGATGCTTCAGGGTAGTCATACTTGATTCGCTTATAGATTTCACGGAGGTGAGCGCAATAAACAAAACCGTACAACCCTCCCCCCAGAACGACAAATGAACCCAGGGCAAGCGGCATATCAAGATAGTTGATCGAAGAGGCAGGTTCAGAAGTCGTGTTCAGGTGTGTCGTTGAAGATGTGAAGGATGGAGTATATGAGGCACCTGCGTTTGGCCCTCTACTGTAGGTCGTGCTGCCGCCTGGCGATCCATCAGGGTATGCCGGTCTGCCACTCAAAGGGTATGCGCCCGCAAGAGCAGGCATTGCCGCCAAAAACATCAGGCTCTGTTTTATGTCCGGAAATACGCCAGGGAACTGCCCTGATTTCATCAAATGCTGAAGGGCGAAACCGGCAACACTGCCTAGCAACTTATTGCTGCCATGCAAACCAGCCTGTAAGGCCTCTCTGGCAAGATGTACACCGTAATCAGACAGGGATTTATCTGGCCTGATACTGTTATCCGAATCCAGGTGGCAGTCCGACGGGCTGGGCTGTGGGCAGCTGACAGCCCTGCCGTTTGTCGTTGTCACTTGGCGACAACAGTCGGTTTGAGAAACTGCATCTTTTTTACCAACCATTTGCGCATAGGGCAGGGCTGATGACGATTCAAGAGAAGCATGCATTTTAGTATTTTCCTTTCCAAGAAATCTGTTATTGCAGACCATCAGTCGGCAATTAAGTTCAATCAAGATGATTGATACCGTCTTCAACAGCGGGGACATCAATAAGAATGTTCCTGGAAGATGCCTCAGAAGGATTATTTCAAGTACTTGAGGGTTGCCTCAAAAGCAAAACAGTCATGTAACTGGTTCCTTGGGATTTTCAAGGTTAGCTGTTGCTTCTGCATAGGTTGGTGGTTGTATCTCTTGCAGTGGTGAGTCATTAATCACTGGATCTGTTTGTATTCCCTGCTCGCAGGCTGTTTGTGTTGCCTGCTCACAAGTTGTTGGCGCTGTCGACGCCGGGGCTCTTTGAGCAGGAGGAACTGGCAGACGATACTTTTCCTCATAGGTTAAATACCGATTTCTTTCGGGATCATTTGGGTTATCGAAAGCTGCTTTAATGAGTTGACGGCGTGATGCATGAGGGTTTTGATCCTTGAATCGCTGATACTCATTATGGAAGTCGGAACAGTATGCGTAAGCGGCACAAAGGCCTACAAGGGCGGGGATGCCAACGATCAAGAACAACAGAGCTGGCCCCTCGCTCTTGTCAAAAGGGATGGGTTCAGAAGTTGTGGTCAGGTTTGTTGGATCGGTGAAGGATAGTGAGGTATCAATCGGCTGGGTACCCGCCAGAGCAGGCATTGCCCCCAGCAACAGCAGACACTGTTTTTTTATGTCCGGGGAGAATTGCAGTGATTCCATCATTTGCCGAAAGGCGAAACCGGCGACATTGCGTATCAGCTTATTGCCGCCCTGCAGACCGGCCTGTAAGGTCTCATTGACAAGCTGTACTCCGTAACCAGAAAGGGATTTATCTGTATTACTAATGATCTTATCCGGGCATACCGACTGGCTGGGGTGTGCGCAGTTGACAACCCTGCCATTAGTCATTGACACCTGAGGAGAACATTCGGTTTGGGAAGCTGCGTCATTTTTGATAGCAACCATTTGCGCATGAGGCAAGCTGGATGACGATCCAAAGGTAGCGTGCATTTTGACATTCCTTTCGAGGCAATATTCTCGTTAAGACCATCAATCAGCAATTAAGTTCAGTAGAGACCAGCAAAAGCTGTCAGCAAAAAAAGAAATGAAAAAGGTATCAACAAGACAGCTTTCAGTGAAAGGTTGCTGATCCCTTTTTCCAACACAGCACCTACCGTCCTTCCTGCTCCCTTTCCTGCACCAGTACCCAGGGGCGAACCACAACCGCCCACAGATCACGATTATCGGTAAGCCAGGACTGGGCCTGCTCATCGCTGACCGCCCCCAGGACACCCTGTTCAACCCAGGCTTCTACCGCTGATTTATTGTCTACCGAGATCTGATAGCCTACATCAATCAGGTCCAGCGAATCATCCACCTGCAGCACAACCCCCCGGGCAAAGTAACGCAGCAGTTCAGACCAGGCTATTAACGAGGTTTCCTGATTTAATTTGGCCTTTTCAAGCAATTCACGGCTAACCGTCTCAGACATCTTTTGTATTCTCATTTAATTGCACAGAGATTTTACAAACCGACAATTTTTTTATAACGGTGGGCGGGAGCATAACAGCACATAACACTAAAGTGAAAACGCTCAAAAGGGCCTGTTGACGTTTCATTGCGTACTCGCAACACGTCAACAAGCCCTGTAAGAGTTGAGCTGACTTTGTCTTTAATGGAGAGAAGCCCCGGTTCTCTTCTATACGGCACTTTGACTGCTGCTCAAAGCGGCAAAATCTGCACTATCGGTGATGGTTATCTGTTTGTGTTGCAGTTTGAACAACGCCCCGGGAGACCGATCAATACTGTCTTGTTGCCCGCTGTAAAAGTGCCTGGTGAGTTGATCAATGCTGTCACTGTATTCTGAATATGCAAACACCTGTGCAGACCAGCCAGCCTGGAGAATGAATTTTTTTACTTCACTGAGTGCCTTTTCAGCCCTGATGATAGGGGAACCGATAGCCTTTTGTTGATTCAAATGAGATAACACAATGCTTTTGAACTCTAGTCCGAGTGCTTCACAATTCTTTTTATAGAATTCTGAAAGGTAAACCTCCGGCTCACCTGAGACATTTATTGAAACTTTAATAAACTGCGTTGATGAACTCATCCATGATATTGAAGAATCAAGTTCACCAACGAACTCTTCAAGATCTGATTGTTGACCTTCTACTCCAATTAATAAGAAAACAGAATTTGCCCTGGTAATCTCACAGGGTGCGCCTGACACAATATATCCACCAATATTACCAAGTGTTTCTTGACTGTTGCCATGAGTGGGTGTGGGCGGGTTAAATTCTAAAATGACAATCGCACTATTTTCTCTATCTGTGGTCCGGAGTTGCTGACCATTTAACTTTTTGTTCAGGTAGGTAGTTGCTGTAGTAAAAAACCGGACATTTTTTCCCTCTATAAACTGCTTTCTGACATCTTTAAGGCTCGGTGAAGACCCCGAGGAACGAGAGGAATCCTCGACATAATCAATATCTATACAACGCCAGGCAATTTTTTTATCTGATACCCCGCTCTTGGTGATTTGCTGGTGAATCAGCTGCTCCATCAACAATGCTCCAGACCCCATGGATATAAAAGTTACCCGACTGTCCGGCAGTTTTTGCAGATAGTCGCACACCCATTGAGTAACCTTGTTGATCACCTTTATACGGGATTTTATGCTGTCAATTTCGTCATAAACATTAAAACTCAGGTACCCCAATTTAACACAGGTTAGTGATTCATTGCTTTCCTCCGATACTTCCCGTCGATGGATAAACTCACTGGTATGGATATCTTTACATTCAAGCTTCTTTGCTACCAGGGGGGGGGCGCTGAAATAAATCATCAATTTCCTGAAGCTTAACACCGGGCAGGTCGGGATAGATCATTTCTTCAACCATACGATGAATTGCTTCTTTTTTTTCTGACTCTGTTCCACCTGAAGGAATTTTTTTGAGCAGCGAGAGGCAGGCTTCGTTTGTCAGTTTTAATACAGTTCTTAAGGACAAGGGTATTTTTTGATGTTCAATGATATATCGTGCAACAGTCTCCTTTACAGCACCGGGGTTAACAGAACTGTTCTCTGGTAATGACTGACCAGCAGCCTGAGGCTCTGGTGTAGAAGGGGTACTGTGACAGCTGCTGATAGTGGTTTGCATAATTACTTACTCAAGTGATTATTTTAATGGGCTGAGCAAATTTGTTCAGTACTTGAGTAGTAGAAATAACTTTGTGAGAAAAGTTCAGTTTTGTCACTGGTCAACGGGTATAAACGACACGAATAGGCTGGTTCTCAATGGCCATCAGACTTCGTCAGTGCCATTTTCGAATGGCCTGATTTGGCAATCCAGGCGGATTATGGGAGGATGGCTTCCTCAAAACAGAGAAGGTTACGTCGTTTATGCCCCTCGCTCTCAAAGGCCGTCTGAAAGATCACCCCAGGCTGACCCGTGAATATTTTACCGTTACCCGCATGATTGAGCTTTACTGCCACCACCACCACCACCAGCACCCTTCCCTGTGCAATGAATGCCTCTCTCTGCTGGCTTTCAGCAAGCGACGGCTTGAACGCTGTATTTATGGTGTCGAAAAACCCACCTGCGCTAACTGCCAGGTCCATTGCTACAAACCGGAACAACGTCGACAAATTCGTGAAGTGATGAAATGGGCTGGCCCTCGCCTGCTACTTAAACATCCCATTCTGACCATTCAACACCTTATTGATGAACGCAGGTCTGCGCCGGTGCCCCCAACGCCGGGAGCAATTGAATGAGCTGAGGGAACTTTCCTGTAAGAAACTGGTCAGAGAGTTATAAACAAATATACCTCTGGACGGATCTGAAAATATGGAATGTCATCGGCTTAACCCGAATGTTTCTCGAGCCCCACAGCGTGCATACCTTCTTCTGCCAGAGCCCGGGGAAGAGAGCCATACACCGGTTCACTCTCGCAACCCCCTGGCGGGCAATTCATTTAGTGGTCTTCGATGTTATGCACCGGTCCCGGGATTACTGGTAATTCACGCGCCTCCCGGCACGCCGTTTGAGCCAAGATATCTGCATACCCGTAAATCACATCATGCACCTTCCGGGCATGTTTATACCCGGCTTCCCCACGAGAACACGCCAAGCCCTTCTCAACCAATTGATATGCTGATGGCCAAAGCAGCCACTTTCAAGGGCTTTGAGAAGAACTTCCCCTATCATACTCCGAAGGAATTGGCTGATGCGGGATTTTCCTGCAGTAAACACAGTGACTCAGTTTATTGTGATAAATGTGATATGCATGTTGGCAACTGGAAACCTGATGATCTCCCATGGATTGAACATACTCGCCTGTCGCCAGACTGCGCGATCGTGAAGTGGGAAATGGGTCAATCATTTATCAAAACGATTAAAGAGTCATTTGATGTGGAAAAACAATTAAAACAGCACTGCGATCAACACACTCCTGTAAAAGAGAATCCTTACAATACGCTTGTAAAATTCAGACTAAGCTGGCCTTACCAACAACTTGAACAGATTTACAATAGAAACCTTAAAGATCTTCCAGAACAAATGCGCAAGGTCGAACAAGCCTTTATTCATTGGCATTATACTGAAAACCTCTCTGGAAATAGCACTTTGCACGCTTCCTGTATTCTAAGCCTGCTTGATCCCCGGAACCATAACAAGGCGGCCATAGCTGAATCCTGTAGAAGGTACGAGCAGGAATACAATGAATACCAGGATCAATTAAAAGAATTAAAAGAATTAAAAGAAGTGCAAAAGCTAATTGTTCAGTTGAAAAATGAGCGCATTGCACTCTTTGAACAAGTAAATCAGCAAAGGCAAATAAGAATCAAGGCTGAACAAGAGAGTGAAGATGCTAAGATCGCCCGCAGACTTCAAGAACAGTACAACAATGAACAGTTTCGATTACCTGCCCACTAAGTCAGAAAATATGATTTCATTTGGGTTAACTACGTAACCTCATTTGAGGACTCGAGTTGGCTTGCATGCATCTCGAGTTGGCTTGCATGCATTATGAATGCACATGCAAGCCGACTTTCATACCATTTGCAACATGTTCGCGACAACCCCGGGGGCGTCGGAATCAGGTGCCTGTCAGAGCGGAAATTCTCTACGCCGTTTGTCGGGTAGCCGTAACTACCAGCTCACGGATACAGACATTTTGTGGCTGCTGATACACAAAGGTAATACAACGAGCAATATCCTCTGCCGTGATAACGCCGCCCATGCCGTGCTTCCACTGCTCATAGCCCTCCTTGATGTCACTGGATGTGGTATGGCTCAGCAGCTCAGTTTCTACCGCTCCCGGTGCGATGGTTACCACCCGTACACTGTCGTCAGCCAGTTCTTCTCTCAGGGTTTCAGACAAACCATGCACAGCAAACTTGGTACCACAGTAGGCCATGTGATTTGGAAAGCCCTTGATACCAGCCACTGAGCTGATATTGAAGATGGTTCCACCTTTTCTGGCTTTCATCTGACGGGCAACGGCATGGATGCCATTCAAAACACCTTTGATATTCACATCAACCATGGTATCCCACTCGGCAGGATCCTGTTCATCGACACGCCCCAGCTGCATTAGCCCGGCATTGTTGATAAGACAGTCTGTAGGTCCATAGTGGGACTCGGCTTCTTCGATAACCAGTTTCAGGGCATCACGATCCGTCACATCCACTCGTCGGCAAAGTGCGTCAGTCAGATCCAGGGCCTCCAGGCGCTCGGCCCTTCTGGCCAGTAATAACAATGGATGTCCAAGCTGACTCATGGCCCTGGCAACGGCTTCACCAATACCAGAGCTGGCTCCGGTAATAACGACCAATGGTTTATTCATGGCAGGACTCCTGCTGGAGTATATGTAGGGATTTCAGTCCACCGGCATGTGGTGAACCGGGTGCGGATGTATTTACATGCAGATAATTATGATAGCTGATCTGAAAAGGCTTATTGATGAGAAAACAGCATTCGTTGACTGTTATTCGGCATTCTTCAGCCCCATTAGAGGCATCACTACATGCATCCGGCCGGTTGTGGCGTTATAATCCCCGCCTCCTGAGCCAGGAGGCTGTTCAAATGAGTCTTCCGAAAAAAGCACCCAAACCGGTTACCGGCTTATCGTGATTCGATTTGCGTCTTTAAACATGATTTATTTGCTTATTTCGGAAATATATACTTGACGCCCTCCATCAGGCATTCAATAGCATTTTTGATCAACCGGCTCGAAGAGCCGGGCATTGCGGCAGGAAACCCCAATGAGCGAACTGATACTGATTCTGGTCAGCGCCATACTGGTTAACAACTTTGTACTGGTCCAATTCCTTGGGTTGTGTCCTTTTATGGGCGTGTCCAACAAGCTGGAATCGGCCATGGGTATGTCGATGGCCACGACCTTTGTGCTGACACTGGCCTCTATCTGCAGCTATTTAACGTATAAGTACGTCCTATTGCCACTGAACCTGGAGTTTCTGAAAACCATCTCATTCATTCTGGTGATTGCCGTGGTGGTGCAATTCACCGAGATGGTGGTGCGCAAAACCAGCCCGCTGCTGCATAAGGTGCTGGGCGTGTTCCTGCCACTGATCACCACAAACTGTGCGGTACTCGGGGTTGCCCTGCTGAACACCAACCGGATGGACAGCTCACTGGTGGATTCAGCCACCTACGGCTTTGGTGCTGCGGCCGGTTTTTCCCTGGTACTGGTGCTGTTTTCCGCCATGCGTGAGCGCATCGCCGCGGCGGACGTGCCAACGCCATTCAGAGGGGCCGCCATCGGTATGATCAGCGCCGGTCTGATGTCGTTGGCATTTATGGGGTTTACCGGACTGATCAAACTGTGAGTGCAGGATTTCAAACCATGATGAGAAATGCCAGACGTGATAAAAAGCTGAAGGAGCGGTTGCGTTAGTCCATGGACATTGTTCTTTACGCCATTGGAGCCCTGCTGGCTCTTGCCCTGATTTTCGGGGCGATTCTCGGTTTTGCTGCTATCCGCTTTAAGGTGGAAGGCAACCCGATTGTTGACCAGATTAATGAAATTCTGCCCCAGACCCAGTGTGGCCAGTGCGGTTATCCGGGGTGTCGCCCCTATGCGGAAGCCATTGCCAATGGCGATGCCATCAATAAGTGTCCGCCCGGTGGTCAGGCAACCATCAACACACTGGCGGACCTGCTGGATGTAGAGCCTGAGCCGCTGGATGCGGAACATGGGCAGGAGTCGGTCACCAAAGTTGCCTTTATCCGGGAAGCGGAGTGCATCGGTTGTACCAAGTGCATTCAGGCCTGCCCGGTGGATGCCATCCTGGGTGCCGCCAAACAGATGCATACGGTGATTTCCGATGAGTGTACCGGCTGCGATCTCTGTGTTGAGCCCTGCCCTGTTGACTGTATTGAAATGCGTCCTGTGGATATCACGGTCAGGACCTGGAGCTGGGCGCTGCCCCAGCCGAATCATGGCAAGGCTGGCTTGATTGCCACTGACCTCAGGGGGCAGACCGTATGAACGCAATTGTCAAAAGTCCACACCAGGACATACAGAGCCCTGTGGCCGGGAGCCAGGTGATAGCCAGTTCTGAACGCAAAATCTGGCCACTGACCGGTGGGGTTCACCCGGAAGAAAACAAGCATCAGTCCACCAGCCGCCCTGTCAGTGTTCCGCCTCTGCCTGAAACACTGGTGCTGCCATTGTCGCAACACGCCGGTTTGCCTGCAGATCCGCTGATTCGCGTGGGGGACAAAGTACTCAAAGGCCAGATGATTGCCAAAGCGTCCGGCTTTGTCAGCGCCGCGTTGCATGCGCCCACCTCGGGCACTGTTACCGCCATTGAGAACCGTCCGATTCCCCATGCCTCCGGCTTTTATGATCTGTGCATCATTCTCGAAACCGATAGCCAGGAGCAATGGTGTCAACTGGCACCCGTAGCGGATTATCGTCAACTGTCGCCTGCTGAGCTGGTAGAAAAAGTACGTGATGCCGGCATCAGCGGTATGGGTGGTGCCGGCTTCCCTACAGCCATCAAACTGGCACCCGGCACAGCAATCAATACCCTGATTATCAATGGTACGGAGTGTGAGCCCTATATTACCGCCGACGATATGCTGATGCGGGAAAAGGCTGAAGCGGTGATTCAGGGCGCAGAAATCCTCCAATACATGCTCGGTGCCCGAGAGTGCCTGATCGGTATTGAAGACAACAAGCCGGAAGCCATCGCCGAGATGCGCAGGGCCGCGGCTGGCAAAAATATAGACATTATCGTTTTTCCCACCATCTACCCTTCCGGTGGTGAAAAACAGCTGATCCAGATTCTTACCGGTCAGGAGGTGCCTTCCGGAAAACTGCCTGCGGATCTGGGCATGGTGGTTCAGAACGTGGGAACAGCCGTTGCCGTCAAAGACGCCATTGTGGACGGCAAGCCGCTGATCTCACGTATCACCACCCTCACCGGTGATGCCCTGGCAGCGCCACAAAATGTCGACGTATTGATCGGTACACTGGCTCAGGACCTGCTGCAATATGCGGCGCTCAAAACGTCCGAATTATCAACGCTGGTGTTTGGCGGTCCCATGATGGGCTTCACTGTTGATCGCATGGATATCCCGGTGATCAAAACCTCAAACTGCCTGATTGCCGCGACGGAGGATGAATTTCCGGCAGCACCGGATGCCCAGGCCTGTATCCGTTGCGGGCACTGTGCCGAAGCGTGCCCGTCTTCATTGCTGCCCCAGCAGCTTTACTGGCACGCCAGGGCTGAGAACCATGAGCAGCTTATGCACCACAATCTCTTTGACTGTATCGAGTGCGGTGCCTGCTCCTTTGTCTGCCCGTCGTCTATTCCGCTGGTTCAGTATTACCGGGCATCCAAAGGCGCTATTCGTACCCAGGAAGCCAAACACACCAAGTCCGAGCGCTCCAAGCAGCGCTACGAAGATCGCCTGGCCAGACTGGAGCAGGAAAAAGCCGAGAAAGAGGCCAAACGAAAAGCCAATGCCGAACGGGCAGCAAAACTGAAGGCGGCCAAAACAGCGGAACAAACCGAAAGCGACGCCAAAGCCGAAGAAGACCCGATCCAGGCTGCTATCGCCCGGGCCAAGGCACGAAAAGCAGCGGCGGCTGCCGGGAACTTGGAGCCCGCGTCAGCCAGACAAGCGTCTGATCGACCACTTTCTGCCAAACAGAAAGAGCTGAAAGTTCAGCTGTCCATGGCCAAAGCTCAGGCCAAAAAGACAGAGAGAGCGCTGGCTGCCGCCGAAGCTTCTGCTGAGCTTAAAGGTGACAGGAAAGATATTGAACAACTGAAGTCTAATCTGGCGATGCTGAATGAGCAGGTAAGTCAACTTCAGCAGGCGTTTGATGAAAACAGTCAGGATTCTGCCAGCAAAGACAGTCCAGAGAAGCCCGCTAAAGCAGCCAAACCGGCACTCTCAGACAATGAGAAGAAACGCAAGGTTGAACTGGCCATGGCCAAAGCTTCGTTGAAAAAAGCAGAGCGCGCACTGGCAGCAGCGGTTGAGAGCGGCTCTCCTGATGAGCAGGAGAACACCGAGTCGTTCAAGCAGGCCGTCGAAGCGTGCCAGGCCAACATCAAGCGCCTCGAAGCTGAGGCTTCAGAGCTTCCGACAGAAACGGTGACAACCCCTTCTGCGGATGCCAAACCATCAGCAAAAAAGGCCAAAGCGCCATTAAGTGATGAAGCGAAAAAGCTGAAAATCGAGTCAGCCATGGCCAACGCTGCGGTGAAAAAACTTCAGCGCGCGATCGCCAGTGCCGGTGAAGATGAGCAGGATACGCTGAAACACCAGCTGGTGGCAGCGGAACAAAAGGCGGCTGAGCTGAAACAGGCGCTGGAGAGTCTCTCGTGACTTGCAGCTACAGCCACCTTGTTCCCATGCTCTGCGTGGGAAGAAACCCGGGAAGCATGATAAAGACACAACAGAGCGGAATCGTTGAATGGCTTTGATTAATAGCAGATCGTCCATCAGCCAGCGGGGCAGAGAGACCTCACCCCATGCGCTGGGACAAAACAGCACTCAGCGGGTCATGAGTCTGGTGATCATGGCCACCATCCCCGGTCTGATGGCACAAACGGTCTTTTTTGGCTGGGGCACACTGATCAATGTTATCTGGTGTTCCCTGGTTGCGATGGGCTGCGAAGCGGCCGTGGTATCACTGCGCCAACGGTCCGTGAGCTTCTACCTGAGTGATTGCAGCGCCCTCTTGACCGGTGTACTGCTGGGGCTGGCATTGCCGCCCTTTGCCCCCTGGTGGCTATCACTGGTCGCTGTGTCCTTCGGTATGGTCATTGGCAAACATCTCTATGGTGGCCTGGGTCAGAACCCCTTTAACCCGGCCATGCTGGGCTATGTTGTGGTACTGATTTCGTTTCCCCAGGAAATGACCACCTGGCTGCCACCACTGGGGCTGGAAGGTCATAACAACAGCCTGACCGATGCCCTGTTCACCATTTCCCCCCTGGGTCAGGGTGTTGATGCCATCAGTATGGCCACCCCACTGGATGTGTTGCGCGAAAACAAAAGCCTGACCATCAATGAACTCTGGGAAGCCAACCCGGTATTTGATGGCATGGCTGGTCGTGGCTGGATGTGGGTTAACCTGGCTTATCTGGCCAGCGGCGTCTTTCTGATCTGGCGCAAAGTATTTACCTGGCACGGCCCTGTGGGGATGCTCGCTGCCATTGCCATTATGGCGACCCTGTTCTGGAGTGGTAACGGGTCAGACAGTCATGGTTCCCCGCTGTTTCACCTGTTCAGTGGTGCCACCATGCTGGGTGCTTTTTTTATCATTACGGATCCGGTCAGTGGTGCAACCAGCAACCGTGGACGTCTGATTTTTGGTGCGGGTGTTGGCGTTATGGTCTACGTCATCCGTGCCTGGGGTGGATACCCGGATGGTGTCGCCTTTGCCACGCTGCTGATGAATATGGCTGCCCCCACCATCGACTATTACACTCAGCCACGCACTTATGGCCACCACAAGGCCAATAAAGGCCTCCCAAAGAAGGACTGAATCATGAGTGACGGCCAGATTCCTTTAAAAGACACCACCGGCAGCAAGGCTCCCGGCGGGAACAGTCTGCTGCAAAGCATTTTTCGCAATAGCCTGGGCCTTGGCCTGTTTGCCGTATTTACCGTAGGCCTGATTTCCGTGACCTGGATCATGACTCAGGAACAAATAGAGGCACAGGTTCGAGCCTATGAAGCCAAAGCGTTGATGGAGATTCTACCGGCTGATACTCACGACAATGTGCTGGTAGATTCGAAAATTGTTCTGGAACCATCCCCCCTGCTTTCCAGCCAGGATCAACGTGACGCCTATATTGCCCTGAGTGATGGGGCGGTCTCTGCCGTTATTTTGCCGGTCACCGCACCTGACGGGTATAGCGGGCGAATTGAGCTTTTGGTGGGCATCAACCGCAATGGTACGCTGGCAGGTGTCAGGGCCATCACCCACAAAGAGACACCCGGGCTTGGCGACAAGATCAACAGTAATGTCACTGACTGGATTCTCGGGTTTGCCGGCAAATCCCTGGGCAACCCCGTTAGCGAAGGCTGGGGAGTAAAAAAGACGGTGGTGAGTTTGACCAGTTTACCGGTGCCACAATAACGCCAAGAGCGGTTGTCGCTGCGGTGTACCGCGCACTGCAATACTTTGAGGCAAACCGCAAGCGATTGCTGGACCCACTCGCCGGTGTCCGCGAGGAGATTCAATATGACAAATGACACTGTGGCGAACCAGAGCACTGCTGGCAGCCAGGCCGCAAAGATCGCTCTGGATGGTCTCTGGAAAAACAATCCGGCACTGGTCCAGCTGCTGGGCCTGTGCCCTCTGCTGGGGGTTTCCAGCAGTGTCGTCAATGCGCTTGGTCTGGGCATAGCCACCATATTGGTGGTGATGGGCTCCAACGTTGCCGTCTCTCTGATACGGCACCAGGTAACCGATGCCATTCGCCTGCCAGTATTTGTGATGATTATTGCTTCTTTCACCACCTGTATCGAACTGCTGATGCAGGCTTATACCTACGAACTCTATCGAATACTGGGTATTTTTATTCCGTTGATTGTCACCAACTGCATCATCCTGGGCCGGGCCGATGCCTTTGCCTCCCGAAACCCGGTGCTGCCTGCCGCTTTTGACGGTTTGATGATGGGTACGGGCTTTGCCGTGATTCTGGTATTGCTGGGGGCACTGCGGGAGCTGATTGGCCAGGGCACGCTGTTCTCCGGCATGGACCTGCTGCTGGGTCCCATTGCCGCTGACTGGACCATTACGGTGATTGCCAACTACAAGCAGTTCCTGTTTGCCATTCTTCCCCCGGGCGCCTTTGTCTTTATGGGCTTTTTGATTGCCATTAAAAATATTATTGATCGTCGCCTGGAAGAAAGAAGGAAAAGCCTGCAACCGGTAACTGCAAAAGTAAGCAAACGGGTCAGGGTTACCGGTAATGTTTGAATATTCTTAAGGAACTTATTCTCTGATTTCCTGTCTACTGAATCAGAATTGGTAAACCTTTTTTGATTTGCCAGACAGGCCCCCATTAAACCAGAGGAAATTCTGTAATGTTATCTGTTCAATCGAATCCCCCACCCTTGCAATCAACATCAACAGGCAATGAAAAAGCGGTTGAAGACGTGGAGGTGAGCAGATCAACTCAGCCTGTTGAACTGACACAACTCCAGAAATGCATCCTGGACAACCAGCGCTTTATCCTCGATACAGTAAATCTGGTTAAAGTTATGAACAAAGTCTTTGGTAAAAAGGAACCAGACGCCTCGCTACGAAAGCCAGACAATTTCGATGCACTGCCGGAGCCAGAAAAGTACGAAAGTCTGTCTCAGCTTGTCAGGCGACTTGACGTCTATTTCCACCAAAGCCCCATTCTCAGGGAAGAACAGGGAAAAATAGTGGAGCGCTGGAATGCCATAGAGCAAACTGAAGTCATTGAAAACCTGAGTGACGCTGCCAAAAATGAGCTACGGTCAGCACTTGAGCCCTTAAGGACTGCTGATTCAGAGCCCCTTGATTTTAATGAACAATCAGCTCTTCTTTTTCCGGGAGCGGCTATCCCTCGAATGCACCTTCGCCCTAAGTTCGCTATTGCACAAAACAGTGACAATAAACTGCCCGGACTGCTGCTCTGTAACGGTTCATCAAGGACTATGGGCGACGTCGACAAGCTTCAGGATGCTACTAGCAATGATCGTCTGTATAAGCGCATGGGTGAGCTGGTTAAAGAGTTTAAAACTACCCTGGGATCCACTGCCACAGAAACTCACGCCCAAATGGCTCTTATGGACATGCTCCGTATGGCTGACCAGAAAAGCGATCAGAAAAGCGATCAGAAAAGCGATCAGAAAAGTGAGGAGATAAGCGAGGAGATAAGCGAGGAGATAAGCGAGGAAATAAGCGACCAGAAAAGTCAGCAGACATGCTTCCTGAACAAACAAACCATCTATGTAACTTATACCGGAGAAGTTCAATTCTTTCAGCAATCTCTTCAGGAAGATGGCAAATACACCCTCAACCTCAATGAGAAAAATATAATCACTGGCAGACCAAACACCGAAGCAACGATGGTGTCTGCCTTAAATGCCCTGGAACTACTGCCTGGACCCACTCCCGGAGACATCGTTCTGGTCAGCAACCAGCCCCATATACGAGCCCAGCAAATTGCCACAGAACGCGTGGTTGCCAATAGAGGGTACAACAATGACTACTCTCCAATAACCATCCGTGCCTGTGGTGACGAGTGTTCGCTGACAAGCTCTAAAGATTTGTTCCTTGCCATCGACTCAGCCAGAAAGGCAATCCAGTTGTTAAATCCGGATTATCATGTGACAACTAATTGGGTTAAAGCCCCGGAATGGAAGCTGTTTGAATCCAGGAAAGCCGGTGAATGGCAGCTCTATAAGCCTGAGCAACCGCCACTGGAACTATTGGTTTAGGCTTTCTTCGCAGGGTGGCTTTATGCCAACCTGCGAACATCCCTAAAAATCCACATCAAGATGATAGCTGTCGATCAATTGCTGAATTTGATTATCCAGTTTTTTCTGATGATTTATAAAGGCACCCTGCCTATTCTGATGCTCTGTTAACAGGCCATCACTATCAGCATAAAAGGCTTCTGCCCTGGTTAATCCGTTATACAGAGGATTATATTCACGACTTGCCCGTTCAGCAGAAAAATAGAACGCATAGGTTTGCGATACCAGAATCGAGCCTCTATCCATAACCCGAGCGGTGATAACAACTTCTGTATCGGTATCTGGAATCGGGCTTATGGTTATTGGTCGATTCATTGCCAGGGGTTCCATTTTTAAATGAGTAAGTTGATCTGAATAGACAGAACCCAATTCCTTTATCTCCAACAACTGGTCGATATCCCCTCCCTCAGCGTACATGGTTCCCCTGCCATTCGACCGGGTTCGAACATCAACATCAAGCTCAATCATGTTGAAGGCATTGGTTGGCGCCCTCACGTTTGCACCGGATTTTTTCAATGAAACTGACAGCTGTTTTTCCAGATATCGGGCAACATCTGAAGCGGCATATTTTTGATCAACATAAACGGAATCTGATCCAAGGCGTCCTCTGGCGATAAGGCTCTTGGCAAGCTGGTTGGCAATGACATTCCAATATTGAGTAAATGGAACAGGCTCATATTCCGGTGAGGATACTGCCAGCAACCTGGTTGAAGGAAATAGTCCACCGATCATTAATAAACCTGTAACGACTGACAGGTATAACTGCTTATTAAACACGATACATCCCTATACTGCTTTTTTATTTCAATGTAGCATGTGCAACCTTATTCGTGTTCAGGCTACCTGAACCACTACTCTGAACAAAGTCAGAAATCCGGCATAACAAAATAAGAGCCTGATTTATCAGCCCGATAAAACTGGAAATAATGATAAACCTCAATCGATTATTGACCGAATTCGCTATAGAATCGCCCTCTTTTGTCCAGAACAGGGGTAATGACCTGAATGGATAACCCGTTTTTGGGTGGTGTCTGCGCCTCCCCCCCAGCCATCTCATGAATAAAAGACGATGCTTAACCAGATATTGCCAGTTTTTTTATCTGGCCTGATCATGCTTTCCGGCTTTGTCCAGGCCAACGCCACAGCTTCTGCTGTCCCGTCAGTGGCGGAACCAGACGCTGAGTTCACCCTCTCTGAAGAGCGCTCTCCATGGGCAATAACCCTGTTCGATGACAATCCTCAGGAGAATCAGGCACGTCTCTGGTCCCAGACAAAACTCATGTTCGGTCTGGGCGTTGGTGTGATTGGTGCCCTGGCCGTTATGCCGGAGTCCTTTACCAACTGGGATAAGTCTGACATGAAACAGTTCCACAAAAAGTGGTGGGATAATGTCAGTTCAGGCCCGGTGATGGATGAAGATGACTTTTTCCTGAACTACGTCACACACCCTTACTTCGGTGGTGTTTACTACATCGTTGCACGGGAGTCTGGTTACAACCAGTGGAACTCCTTTGTCTACTCCTTCCTGATGTCCACCTTCTACTGGGAGTACGGTATCGAAGCCATCGCTGAAGTGCCTTCCATTCAGGATATTATCGTAACGCCCATTGGCGGCTGGTTATACGGTGAATGGGCTTACCAGAAGAAGCGCTCGATTGTCGACAATGATGGCCTGGTATGGGGCTCTGCCGGCCTGGGCTCCACGGCGCTGTTTTTCCTGGATCCCGTCGACAGTATTGACCAGTGGATCAATGGTGACCGTGAACAGCCCGTTATGGAAGACTTTGATATCCGTCTGACATTTGCTCCAACCTTTTATCAGGTAGAGAATCAGGATGAAAACCGAAACTATTTCGGCCTGGTCATGACATTCCGGATGTAAGCCTCCTAGTGATGAGAAACAGGGCATTCCAGCCCTGTTTTGCATTAAAATAAGCACAAACTGATTTTTATACTTTTTACTGGTCAAAGGATGAACAAGGAAAAGCGCACACAGATTTTTACCCGGCTTCGGGACGCTAACCCCAACCCAACGACCGAGCTAAACTACAGTACACCTTTTGAACTGCTTGTCGCGGTGATACTGTCTGCCCAAGCCACCGATGTAGGGGTCAACAAAGCCACCGATAAACTTTATCCTGTTGCCAGTACCCCTGAGGCAATACTTGCTCTGGGTGTTGATGGCCTGAAGGAGTACATCAAAACCATCGGGTTATTTAATGCCAAGGCAGAAAACGTTATCAAAACCTGTCAGATGCTGATTGATAAGCACAATAGCGTGGTACCCGATAACCGGAAAGATCTTGAAGCGCTTCCCGGCGTTGGACGAAAAACGGCTAACGTCGTTTTAAATACCGCCTTTCAGCAGCCCACCATGGCGGTGGACACCCATATTTTCCGGGTATCAAACCGAACGGGCATTGCCCCCGGCAAGGATGTGCTGGAAGTGGAAAAACGGCTGGCGAGACTGGTTCCCAAAGAGTTTCTGATGGATGCCCACCACTGGCTGATCCTCCATGGCCGTTATGTGTGTAAAGCAAGAAAGCCACAATGTGGTAGCTGCATGATTGAAGACCTTTGTGAGTTCAAGCAGAAAACATCTTAGACTGACTCACTTTAAACAGGGAAATATCCGCTCATGGCATTCCATTATGGCGTAATAGAAGGGCTGTATGACCAGGAAAACCAGTGGTCCTGGGAGTCCAGGAATGCCTATGCCAGCTTCTGTGCAAAGAAAGGTTTCAATTTCTATATCTACGCACCAAAGAATGATCCTTATCTGCGCGAACAATGGAATCAACCCTGGCCAGAACAGGATTTCCACCACCTGAACACACTGGGTTTGTCGCTTAAACAGAACAATGTGCGTTTTGGTATCGGACTAACGCCGTTTAATGTACGGGAACTGAACCATAAAAGTCGCCAACAGCTGCAACAGAAAATCGCCAGCATCAATCAACTGAATCCACAGATTCTCTCTATTCTCTTTGATGATTTCAGTAACGACATTGATGACCTGGCAAAAACCCAGGCTGACATTGCCAAATTTATTGCCGCAGAAAGCACCGCGACCCAATTTATTGTCGCAGGCACCTACTACTCAAAAGACCCGTTATTGCAGAGAGTCTACGGCACCATGCCCAAAGGCTACTGGTCTGATCTGGGCCAATACCTGGACCCACAGTTTGATATTTTCTGGACAGGCGACCACGTTATTTCCCTTGGCTATGACCAGCCAGGCTTGCAGGAAATGACGGACCAGTTCCAACGCAAACCCTTCCTCTGGGACAACTACCCAGTCAATGATACCGAATGGCTGAAACACCGGCTCAGACTCTATACCTTCACCGGCCGCCCGTGGCAAATCAGCGACTGGTGCCGTGGCCATGCCGTTAACCCGATGATCCAGCCCCGGCTATCCATGATACCGCTGGCCACTCTGGCTGACCTTTACCAGCAGCAAGACCGGTTTGATGGCCATGCCAGCTTCAGGAAGGCAGTGGTTGATCTTTGCGGTCAATCGCTGGCATCGGCCATCGAAGACAACCTGCTCTATTTTACCGAAGAAGGCACGTTGAACTTTTCCGGTTTCACCCGCAAACGCCTGGAAAACACCTTTTCGGTGTTTCAGTCCGAAACAGCCCAACCGTACGTCCGAGAAATTCTCACATGGTTGCAGTCCGGCGAAAAATGCTAGACTGCACTGCAATTGATTCCAACTATCCGATTTCTTTCCAGAACAATAAATGACCGATTCCCTGACTATGACCTCCAAAACCCTGCAACTGGCCATGGACCTGATCAGCCGCGCTTCCGTCACGCCGGAAGATGCGGGCTGTCAGGAACTGATGATCAGCCGACTTGAGCCACTGGGCTTCAAGGTTGAGCGACTCCGCTTCGGTGAGGTCGATAATATCTGGCTGCGCAGAGGTGACCAGAGCCCGGTGCTTGCCTTTGCCGGACATACCGATGTGGTGCCCACCGGCCCGAAAGGGAAGTGGGACAACCCACCGTTTCAGCCAGCCATCATCGACGGCATGCTGCACGGCCGTGGAGCCGCCGATATGAAAGGCAGCCTTGCCGCCATGGTCACCGCCTGCGAAGACTTTCTGGCAGAACACGCTGACCATAAAGGGTCCATTGCCTTTCTGATTACCAGTGATGAAGAAGGCCCCGCCAAAAACGGTACGGTAAAAGTGGTTGAGCACCTTGAGGCTCGAAACGAGAAAATCGACTGGTGCCTGATTGGCGAGCCATCCAGCACCAACCGGGTGGGAGATGTGGTGAAAAATGGCCGCCGTGGTTCACTCCATGGTCACCTTACGGTCAAAGGTATTCAGGGACATGTCGCCTATCCGCACCTGGCCAGAAACCCGGTACATCAAGTAGCCCCGGCCATTGCGGATCTGACCGACGAAGTCTGGGATGAAGGCAATGAATTCTTTCCGCCCACCAGCCTCCAGATCTGGCAGATCCAGGCCGGTGCCGGTGCCAGCAATATCATCCCCGGCGAGTGCCAGGTGAATTTCAACTTCCGCTTTTCTTCAGAGGTGACGGCTGAGCAGCTTCAGGAAAGAGTCGCCGCGATTCTGGACCATCATCAGCTGGAGTACCATATTGACTGGCTTCTGAGCGGTCAGCCGTTTTTAACCCGCCCCGGGGCCCTGGTCAATGCCGCTCAGCAAGCGATACGGGACGTTACCGGCATGGAGGTGGGGTTATCAACCTCCGGCGGTACCTCCGATGGTCGTTTCATCGCGCCTACTGGTGCCCAGGTGGTAGAGCTTGGCCCGGTTAATGCCACCATCCATAAAGTGAATGAGTGCGTTAACGCGGAAGATCTTGATACCCTGCAGGAAATCTATACGGTTATACTTAAGTATTTGCTAGCTGAAAAGTGACGTTTCTCCAAATGAGCAGTCTTGATCCATCAAAAGCTGACGCAACCGAAGTTGACGATATTGAAGTGTATGCCAGCGGTCTCTCCCTGGAGGCTATTACCGACTGGCTGAACGATACCTTTGATACCGTTGTGTCAGTGAACAGCGGCAAAGTGGTGCATGATATGGAAGTCACCCGCCTTGGCAACACCATTCCGGTGATGATTGTTGAAAACGCTGTTGGCAAGGCCTGGACCAGCATCTGGTTTAAAACTACGGGCACCCCCTGGCAGGATGACACCCAATGCGCAAGAAGCCTTCAGGCCTATGGTCAATGCCGGGTTCGCTGTAACTCCGGCCCCTGGCAGGAAGGAGTTGATATGGATGAATGGTGGCAACTGGATGAACACGGCCAGGAAAAACTGATCAAGTGGCCTAACGCTTCATAACCGAAAAGCAGCCTAGGAGCCTGTCCGAGAATAGCTGCTTTTTCAGGGGAGAAAACAGGATAACCGTCTACTGAGCCATACTATCGAACGGGGAGTGGTTTCTTCCTGATACCGAAGCTCCGTAATTTTTGCGCAACACCACGTAATCAGGCTAGAATGGCCGATTAACTCATCAGCGACTTGAGAGCTACCATTGAATCTCAAGCCATGAGGCCTGTACCGGTTTTCGGTACCAGTCTTCTGACGTTTCTTATCTCCTTTACTGACGGATGCAGGCCAAGAGCCAGTTCCATGCTGAAGCCCATTACCCTGAATCGCTATGTTTTTCATAGCCTGAGAAAACTCCTCTCCACGTGGGTGCGTACCACGGTTGAAAACAACAACCCTGAAGCTTTGCACCTGCAGACCGGAAAACCGGTGGTCTATGTTATGCACCAGCGCTCCCTGACGGACCTGATGGTGCTGGAAGGTGAGTGCATAAAAGCAGGTCTGCCCCGCCCTTACAAACCCATTGTCGCTGACCAGCCACAGAGCAAAGCGCATTTTTTTCTTAGCCAGCACGAAGGCCTGATTCTCCAGAGAGAACGGCCAGAGCCACCGGAACTGCTGGAAGCGCTGGTCAGGCAGGTTGAAGCAAAGCATCAGGATGTCCAGCTCGTTCCCGTTACCATTATCTGGGGACGCTCACCGGAAAAAGAGCAGTCCGCCTTTAAACTGCTGTTTGACTGGAACTTCAGCCTTGGCGGACGTTTTCGGAAGTTTCTGGCAACCCTGCTGCACGGTCGACAGACCATGGTGTCTTTCAGCCCTGCCTTATCACTGCAGGAAATCATGGGTGACAGTCACAACCATGCCCGCAGTGTGCGCAAGGTCAACCGGATTCTCCGGGTGCATTTTCGCCAGAAAAAAGCATCGGTTCTGGGGCCGGATCTCTCCCACCGTCGTATGCTGGTCAACAGCCTGATTCATACGCCCAGGATCCAGAAAGCCATTGCAGCAGAAGCTGCGGCTCAGGAAATCACCCTGGTAGAAGCCGAAGCAAAAGCCCGGAAGTATGCCAATGAAATCGCTTCTGACTTCTCCATGCCCGTGATCCGCTTCCTGGATATTATCCTGACCTGGTTCTGGAACAAGCTATACAGCGGCGTAAAAATCAATCATGTCGAGCCATTGAAGGCGCTGGCACAGAGCCATACGATTGTTTATGTGCCCTGCCATCGAAGCCATATCGATTACCTGCTACTGTCGTACGTTCTGTACTATGAAGGTCTGCCACCGCCCCATATTGCTGCGGGCATTAACCTGAATATGCCATTGGTTGGCACCATTCTGCGTAAGGGCGGTGCCTTCTTCATGCGCAGAACGTTCCGTGGCAACCCGCTTTACAGCATGGTCTTCCATGAATACATGTACACACTGACCAGTAAAGGCTTTGCTACCGAGTATTTCATTGAAGGCGGTCGCTCAAGAACCGGCCGCACCCTGACACCAAAAACCGGCATGCTCTCCATCACAGTCCGCAGTTTCCTGCGTGACCATCGCAAGCCGCTGGCGTTTGTTCCGGTCTATATCGGTTATGAAAAACTGTTGGAAATGGCCAGCTATCTGGGCGAACTCCGGGGTGAAGCCAAGAAAAGTGAGTCACCCCTGGATATAGTTCGCACACTGGCGGCCCTGAGAAATGAGTTTGGCAAGGCGTGGATCACTTTCGGGGAGCCACTGGACCTGGGCTCGTTCCTGAATTCACAGGCACCCAACTGGAAAGACAGCTCAGGTGCCAATGACAAACCGGCATGGCTGGAAAAAACCACGTCGAACCTGGGCGATACGCTGGCTGGCAGAATCAATGCGGCAGCGGTCATCAATCCGGTCAACCTGGTCGCCATTGCCCTGCTCTCCTCACCAAGGCATGCACTGGGTGAAGAGGAGCTGATTCGCCAGCTGGATGGCTATACACGTCTACTGTCCATGGCTCCCTACAGCGACCGGACGGCAATGACCGATCTGGATGCCCGCAGCATGATTCACTATGTGGAAAACCTGCAGCTGATCCAGAGAAAGACCGATGCACTGGGCGATATCATCAGCATGGATGAGAAAACAGCCATTGCCATGACCTATTATCGCAACAATGTGCTGCATATTTTTGCCATCCCGTCCCTGATCAGCTGTTTCTTTGTGAACTGCGCCAGCATCACCAGAAAAGAGATTCTGCGCATCAGTGCGGTTCTCTACCCTTACCTGCAGGCAGAACTGTTCCTGCAATGGACGCAACACGAAGCGCTGGCCGTGGTGCAAACATGGCTGGATTGTCTGGTTGCAGAAGGTCTGATTACCCACGGTCAGGATGATGATGGCGAAGCGTATTATTTCCAGCCGGACCCTGCCACCGCCGAATACATCATGTTGAATGTTTTCTCACGCTCCATTGTCCAGACACTGGAACGCTTCTATATGGTGATCAGCCTGCTCCTGCGCAATGGCAGTGGCAATATTGAAGCAGAAGCCCTGGAACATCAGAGTGGGGTGCTGGCACAGCGCCTGTCGATCATTCATGGTCTTAATGCGCCGGAGTTTTTTGATAAATCACTGTTCCGTGGCTTTATTGCCCAGATGCGCTATCACGGTGTATTGGAGATCACGCAAACCAATAAACTGGTGTTTGGCGATGATATTCAGAAAGTGGCTGATCAGGCGCACACCCTGTTAACCACTGAAATACGACACAGTATCAACCAGACCAGTCGCTACGGAGTCAGTAACGGTCCGGGGGAAAAATCCACACCCTGAACAGCGGGTAAAACGCACGATAATCGTGGTCACACCATGACCACGATTATCATTAGATCTGATTACCCGGAAAATGCCTTCAGGGCATAGATATCATAGCGACAGGCTTTCCCTTCCAACCGGTAGGTGGGAGCCTGACCATTAAGATCCGGTGCCAACCTTGGCCTTTTCACAACAACCCGATACTGAGCAAGATCAAGTGCCGGTTGCAGCAACTGATCCGCATCCGGATCATCCCCCAGCAGATCCTGAAACAGCCGCATCTCTTTTTTGACCAAAGCCGACTTTTCCCGGTGAGGAAACATCGGATCCAGATAAACAACATCGTACTTATTGTCCGATGTCTGCATCAGCTCAATGGCATTACCGGGCAAAAGCGACATCTGTTGTGCAATGGGCGCAACATCACTATCGCCGAGTGCCCGGCGCAAACCATCTGCCAAAAGGGCTGCCACCACCGGTGACCGTTCTATCAGGGTGACATTGCACCCCAGGCTGGCCAGCACAAACGCATCCCGACCCAATCCCCCGGTTGCATCGAGCACCGATGGTTTGACGCCTTTATTCAGACCCACGGCCTTGGCGATATCCTGCCCTTTGCCACCACCAAACTTGCGTCGATGCCCTGCCTTGCCACCGACAAAATCAACGACAATCGGATTCTCTTTCGATCCCGCACGCTGAACCGCCAGCGCTCCGGATGCATCAAAAGCCACCAGAGCGCCTTCATCAACGTCTTGAAGACTGCGACTAAAGCCGGTATTCAGCTGTGCAGCAAGGCCTTCAAGCAAAGCCTGAATGGCAGGGTGATCAGAAGCAAGAAGAAATAGCGGGGTAGACATCTGTGCAAAAGAAATAAGCTATGGGGTGGCAGAATCTAACACCTCCAGAGCAGCCGTTGCAATCTATGCACATCAGCGATAAATTCCGGGAGCCTGTGCAGGGTCACTCAGCCATAGGTTTTTACCGCTATTTCATACAGCAACGATGGATTTCCCAAAACCTTGTTGTTATCGTCCGCAGCTTCATTTTCATCAACCTGATGACTGGGGGTGTAGCGACTCCGTTGAGTCACTACTGATTATTGAAAAAATGCCATCGAAGAGTAACTGGCTCCAACTGACCGGAGTACCAGGCTGCTCACCCATGGCTTGCTGTAAGGATTCACCATGATCAGACGTCTGGGGAAATCTGTATCCACTCTTGTAATCGCTGCTTCTCTCACCGTAGCGCCTGCATTTGCCACAACGGCCAATGAAGGGCAGAGAACGCTTAATATCTACAACTGGTCGGATTATATCGCCGAAGACACCATAGCCAACTTTGAGAAAGAGACTGGCATTAAGGTTCATTATGATGTCTTTGACAGCAATGAAGTCCTGGAAGCCAAATTGCTTTCAGGAAAAACCGGCTATGACATTGTCGCACCAACAGCAGACTTCCTGCTTCACCAGATCAAAGCCGGGGTATACCAGCCACTGGATAAGGAGAAGCTGCCCAACTGGAAGCACCTGGACGCTGAGTTGATGGCCTTGATGGAAACCTACGACCCGGATAACCGGTATTCTTTTCCCTATCTGTGGGGCACCACGGGCATCGGCTATAACCCGGAGCGGGTGAAAGCGCAGTTGGGGAAAGATGCCCCGGTCAACAGCTGGAGCCTGATCTTTGATGAACAGCATATCAGCAAGCTCAGTCAGTGTGGTGTTGCGTTCCTGAATGCACCAACCGATGTGATTCCAGCAGCACTGAGTTATCTGGGTCTTGACCCGAACTCGACCAACAGAGCGGATTATGCCAAAGCCGAAGCACTGCTGATGAAAGTTCGTCCCTACGTCACTTACTTTCACTCTTCCCGCTCAATTTCCGACCTGGCCAATGGTGATATCTGTGTGGCCATGGGCTGGTCCGGGGATATTCTGCAGGCAGCAGACCGTGCTGATGAAGCGGACAATGGTGTAACCGTAAAGTATATGATCCCTGACGAAGGTGCTGGCCTGTGGTTTGACACCGTAGCCATTCCCAAGGATGCCAGAAACCCTGAAGAGGCCCATATCTTTCTGAACTACCTGCTGCGTCCCGATGTGATTGCCAACATCACTGACTATGTGGCTTATGCCAACCCGAATAAATCCGCCACAGCATTAGTGGACGACGATATTCGTGAGAACCCTGGCATCTATCCAACCGCTGAGGCAAAAAAACGGTTATTTGTCTTTAAGGTCCTGCCTTCCAGAATTAACCGTCAGGTTAACCGCCTGTTTACCAAACTGACAGCCGGTCAATAAAAGCGGCAAGGGCAAGAAGGAGTGTACTCTTCCTTGCCCTTGACATATCACAGCATCGATATGATGGATCGGAACACGGACCCGGAGAGACCAGCATAGTCCGTTAGAAAGAAGCCAAAGCCCCAGTTAATAATTGCAGTCACGGAAGACCTCCTGTTTATGAAAACAAAAACATGAAAACATGGTGTCGCCCGCTAGTAGACAAAGGAACATCCATTTTGTTCACTTCATCATCAAAATTATTTCACATCAGCCAACAAAAAAACGCTGACTGACGTAAAATCCATCAGGCACTCAGGGAATCTTCAAGCTCTGCTTTCCAGATGGCCATGGCCAATGCCGGTACACGAAGGACTTTTGGCGTTGGTATCCACTTGTGGCGAATACGGGAAAACACATCAAACCGCTCAGACATCCCCGCCATTGCTTCCGCAACCACACGCCCGGCAATATTGGTCAGTGCTACACCATGCCCCGTATAGCCGTGTGCCGTGTAAATATCATGTCCCAAATGCTCAATATGCGGCATATATTCCCGGGTAACCGCAAACAAACCACCCCAGTGGTACTCCATTTTCACATCATCAAGCTGTGGAAAGACCTTCAGCATCCGCTGACGCAGACGCTCTTTGGAGTCACTGTATTCGCCATTAAACGGATGATTAACGCCACCAAACAGAATTCGGCCATCGGCAGTAGGACGGAAATAGTCAAGACTGTTGTTTAAGTCAGACATAGCCATTTTGTTGCTAATAGGCTGTCGTTTACCTAAGGGTTCGGTAACGGCAATATACGAGGCCACCGGCAATACTTTGCTTTCCGCTTTCCGGTTAAGACCGTCAATGTAAGCGTTACAGGCCAGCAGAACCTGCTTCGCCTTGACACTGCCCTGCTCCGTCAGTATCCGGTTTGGACTGCCTTTGACCAGTTTGATCGCCTTGCTCTGCTCGAATACGCGAGTGCCCAGCTCGATCGCTGCGCGGGCCAGGCCCAGGGTGTAGTTGAGGGGGTGCATATGACCACTGTTGGTATCGAACAGTCCACCGAGGTACTTCTCGGTTGAGGTCACTTCCCGGATTTTGTCCCGATCCCACCAGGTAACGCTGGGGTAGTTATAACGGGTCTGCTTCAGCTCCAGCCAGGACTTCAGCTCTTTTACCTGACCTGGTTTGATGGCCAATTCGATATAGTTCTGCTGGAAATCACAGTCGATATTGAACTCACTGATACGATCACGAACGATATCCAGCGACTCACAGGAGAGATCCCACAACTGCTTTCCCCACTGCGGACCAAAGGTTTCATCCACCTCACGCAGCCCCAGACAGTAGCCCGCCAGACACTGTCCGCCATTGCGCCCGGAAGCGGCCCAGGAAATACGACCAGATTCCAGCAGCACCACATCAAAGCCCCGCTTGCGCAGTTCAATGGCCGCATTAAATCCGGTCATGCCACCACCGATGATGCACACATCCGCAGTGATATCGCCACTCAGCACCGGCTGAAGTTCCAGTGAATGCCCGGTGACCTGATAATAGGAATCGATATATTCGCCAGCTTGGCTCATTCCAGTTGCCCACTCATTGTCAAAAAACTGAACGTCAATAAGTAGTTAACCAAATGAAATCATATATTTCTGACTAAGTTGTCAATCACTCTGCGGCGTTGCAACTCCGGTCACATAGCTACTGCTATGCTCCCTACGTTGCGCCTTGCATAGTAACTGCCCACTTAGCCAGAAATATACGATTCCATTTGGCCAACTACTTAACGCAGAGCCCTGAGCGATGCAAACCAACCATTACACACTCATCGTCAGTCTCTGATTATGGCAGTATGGCTTGATCACCATAAGCGGCGTGGATTATCAGGCGGATATACGATGCTGGCAATAAGTACCCGACTGCATAAAATGGTAATTATCCTACGCATGGAACGAGACACACTCGATCTGCCTGGCAATAACTCCCGGAAACTGCGCTTGTCCCTCCCATAACCGAACCCGGATATACGTGACCTTAATTTCCACTTCCCACCCCCCGGCCTCTGCCGCTACGATATCACCCGCCAAGGTCATAAACACATGAATTATTTATGGTTTCAATAAAAGATGTCGCCAGGGAAGCTAATGTTTCTACGGCAACCGTTTCACGGGTAGTCAATCGCTCCCCCAACACCAGTAACGAAGTGGTGCAACGGGTCTGGCAAACCATTCGGAAGCTGGGTTATCGTCCGGTGATTGGACGACAGTCGGCAACCACTATCGGTGCGGTGGTGTCTGATGTTTCAGAACCCTTTTTTGGCCAGATGTTGAAAGGCATTGATCAGGTTGCCAGAAAACACAACAAACAGCTGCTGATCCACAATGGCCACTACAGCGAACCAACCGAGCATCAGGCCATTGAGCGACTGATCGGTCACTGCGAGTCGGCCATTGTGCACAGCAAATGGTTGTCCGATGAAACACTGATAGACTTTGCCAGCCAAATCCCCGGTTTAGTGCTGATTAATCGTTACATTGAACCCATTGCTGAGCGCTGCATCGCCCTGGACAATGTTCAGGGAGGCTACATTGCTACCCGACACCTGCTGAATAAAGGTCATCAACAGATTGGCTATTTATGTTCAGACCAATTTATTGATGACGCACAAGATCGTCTTAAAGGCCACCACAAAGCCATGGCAGAAGCGGGCATTCCTGTTGATGAACGTTATATTGCCGCCTGCCCACCCACCGAAGATGGCGGACGACTGGGGGTTTATGACTTACTGGCAAAAGACTTACCACTGACAGCCATCATCACCTACAACGATATCATGGCCGCTGGCGCGCTGTTTGGCCTGCAGGAAAACGGCCTGCACTGTCCACAGGATATCTCTGTCGTTGGCTATGATGATCTGGTCATTGCCCGTTATCTGCACCCGAAACTGTCCACTGTCCGTTACCCCATTGCCGTTATGGCTGAACAGGCGGCACGTCTGGCCATCAGCCTGAGCGATAAGAACAGGACAAAGGTAACAGGCCAGATAATGATGCCGACTTTTGTTGAACGCAGCAGTGTGCAAGCACCAAACCGGTATCAACAAGCAGGCTGACACCAGAAAATGTAACAGTTACATAAGTTTGAGCTGGATCAACACTTTTTCCCGCCTTCACAGATAAGATACATCCTGTTGAAGTATGAAAATTCTGGATAACTGTCGTCAATAATGCCACCACCAGGTGAAATGATCTGTGACTCCAGAGACAGGAAAATGATGTAGCCAACCTATGAGTAAATTCATGCAGCGCGACTGGGAAAGCCCACAAATCACCGCACGCAACCGACTGGCCAGCCATACCTCTATGAGCAGCTGGCGCAGTGAGCCACAAGCTCTGGCAGACCATGCAAGTGATTCGGTATTAAGTCTGGATGGCCAGTGGGCTTTTGCACTGTATGACTCTCCGGAACAGGTCCCTGAAACATTTTCAAGGGAGGGATCTGACCCGACACAGACCATTACCGTTCCCGGTAACTGGCAGCTACAGGGCTTCGATAAGCCCATCTATACCAACGTCAAGTATCCGATTCCCTGCAACCCCCCCCCGGGTGCCTGTGACGAACCCGACTGGCTGTTACTCCACCACATTCACCCTGCCTGCGCAGTGGCAGGAAGATAGCCAGACCCGGGTGATCTTTGATGGCGTAAACAGTGCCTTCTATCTCTGGTGTAACGGCAAGTCCGTGGGCTATTCGCAGGATAGCCGGCTGGCCGCCGAGTTCGATTTGACACCATACCTTCAGGCCGGAGAGAACCGGTTATGCGCGATGGTTATCCGCTGGTCCGATGGCAGCTACCTGGAAGATCAGGATATGTGGTGGCTAAGCGGCATTTATCGTTCAGTCCGCTTGCTCAACAAGCCACACCAGCGTCTGGTGGATATTCGCGTCACACCTGATCTTGATGACCGCTACGAACACGGCAAACTCACCATTGTTGTCGACACCAGGAATGCCGATGACCTGGCCATTCGGGCGACGCTGTATTTGGCCAAAGACGTCATTGCCACCACCACATCCGCCATTGGTACCGCACCGATGGACGAAAAAGGGGGTTATAACGATCGCACCTGCCTGCAGCTGGATATCAATCATCCGCAAAAGTGGAGCGCAGAGGCACCCAACCTTTATCGCGTTGTGGTCACGCTGACGGATCCGCAATCAAACAGCGATATTGAAAGCGAAGCCTATGACGTTGGATTCCGTAAGGTAGAAATCAAGGATGGCCTGCTGCAATTAAATGGTCAGCCATTAATGATTCGTGGTGTGAACAAGCACGAGCACAACCCGGCGACCGGTCATTTTGAAACGGTAGACGATGTTCGTGAACACCTGATACTGATGAAACAGCATAATTTCAATGCGGTGCGCTGTTCTCACTACCCGCACCAACCGGCATTCTATCAGCTGTGTGACCGCCTGGGTCTCTATGTGGTTGACGAAGCCAATATTGAAACCCACGGCATGACCCCCATGCGCAAACTGGCCGACGACCCGATGTGGGCCAATGCGTTCCTGGAGCGGATGATGCGCATGGTGGCGCGGGACTTTAACCACCCATCCATCATCATCTGGTCACTGGGTAATGAATCAGGCTACGGTGCCGCCCATGATGCCATGTACCAATGGACCAAACGGACCGACCCGTCTCGCCCGATACAGTATGAAGGTGGTTGTTCCGATACCCCCGCAACAGACATCATCTGCCCAATGTATGGCCGTACTGATGAGGATCAGCCACAGCAGTTTCTGGGCAAAAACAAATGGGCGCTGACCAAATGGGTCGGCATGCCCAACGAAACCCGGCCAATCATTCTGTGTGAATATGCCCATGCCATGGGCAACAGTCTGGGCGGTTTTGCCGAGTATTGGGATGCGTTCAGAAAGCACCCCCGCCTGCAAGGTGGTTTCATCTGGGACTGGGTGGACCAGGGACTGGACAAGTTCGACGACAATGGTCAGCACTTCTGGGCATACGGCGGTGATTTTGGTGACCAGATCAACGATCGCCAGTTTTGCATCAATGGCCTGGTATTCCCGGATAAAACACCGCACCCGGCACTGTTTGAAGCCAAAAGAGCGCAGCAGCCGTTTACTTTCGAATTAGTGGCAACCCAACCACTCACCGTGAAAGTCACCAGTGAAGCCTGCTTCTGCGCCACCGACAACCATCAACTGGTGTGGCAGCTGATGGCGGGCGAAGAGGCCCTGGTTGCTGGCGAAGTCACGCTGAATATTGCGCCCCACTCCTCAGAACTGCTGGTACTGTCTGAGCAGTCACTGACCATCAACGGCAAACTGCCACGACTGGATCTCTCTATTATCCAGCCTGAAGCAACCAACTGGTCCGAAGCCGGCCACGAAGTCGCACGCCAACAGTTTATGTTGACCGGATCGCTGACCAATCAAGCGGTTACTCCTCGCTTGCCAACCTCTGCGATCATCAATGAGGCCGGCAGCAGCTTTACCGTCAATGCGGCAGAAAACACCTGGACCATTGATCGTAACAATGGCCAGCTGGTGAGCTGGGTAAAAGACGGCAAAGAGCAACTGCTTAGCCCCGTGGCTGACAATTTCTACCGTGCGCCATTGGACAACGATATTGGTGTCAGTGAAGTTGACCGTCCGGACCCTAATGCCTGGATGCCACGTTGGGAGCGGGCTGGATTAAACAACCTGCAACACCGCTGCCTGCTGGTTGAATGTGATGCCAAGAAAGGGCTGGTTCTGTCTCACCATGGCTATTTCCACCCGGACCAACCGGAAAAAGAGATTCTGCGCAGCGTATGGACCTATCAGTTTACCGCCAACGGCAGTGCCCGTATTGATATTGAGGTCACTGTTGATGGTGATATGCCGCCTATGCCCCGCATCGGTGCCTGCCTGAGACTGAAGGAACAACCGGCACAAGTGAACTGGTTTGGCCGTGGGCCCCACGAAAACTATCCGGACCGCAAGTTAAGCGCGGATATCGGACACTGGGAGCAGTCCCTCAAGGCTATGCACACACCTTACATTTTCCCAAGCGACAATGGTCTGCGGTGCGATACCCAGGCGCTGATGCTGGGCGATATCCGGGTAACAGGACAGTTCCATTTCAGTGTCAGCCCATACGGTCAGGCACAATTGGCCAGGGCAACACATACCCACGAACTTCATGAAGAAGAAGGCATTTTTGTCTATCTGGATGGGTTCCACATGGGCATCGGTGGCGATGATTCCTGGACGCCGAGCGTTCGCCCTGAGTACCTGTTGACTCAACCGATGTACCAGTGGTCGTTCGAACTGTCGTGATCACACGTTCATAACCCTGAATCCACAGTGATACAGGGTTTTCAGATGCAATTCTCAATTGGCGAAAATGACAATGAATGCTCATGCAGATAGTCAGCATATAACGCTGAAAACCAAAGCATCTTATGGCCTGGGTGCCCTGGGAAAAGATTTTGCCTGTTCTATTATCTATATCTTTTTAATGTTCTATTACACCGATGTCGTTGGCCTCTCGGCCGCCTTCGTCGGTTCCCTGTTCTTCGTCGCCCGTTTTATTGATGCATTTACTGATCCTTTGATGGGTATGATCGTTGATAATACCCGCTCCCGGTTCGGTAAATTTCGCCCATGGATTCTCATCGGTACACTGATTAACTCCGTGGTGTTATTGATGGTATTCAACACCCATCAGTTTGAAGGCACCTTTGTTTATTTTTATGCAGCGGTAACCTACATCCTCTGGGGCGTCACCTACACCATTATGGATATTCCTTACTGGTCGATGATTCCATCGCTTTCCAGCAAACGGGAAGAACGTGAGCACCTGGTGGTCTGGCCACGTATTTTTGCCAGCATCGCCTGGACCGTAATGGGAACTTATGGCCTTTATGCTGTTGGTGTTTTTGGTGGCGAGAATAAAGGTCAGGGCTTTTTCTACCTGAGCATCGCCATTGTTATTTCATTTATCGCCAGTGCGCTGATCACCTTTTTCCAGGTTAAGGAAAAAGTCGTCAATCAAAAAGTGTCCGGTGAAAAATTCAATATTTCTGATGTCAAAAAGATCATTGGTGATAATGATCAGCTGAAGTCACTGATCGGTTTTGTACTGTCGTTTAATATTGCCATTCAGTTAGTGGGTGGCTTTGCCATCTATTACTTCACCTACGCCATTGGTAAACCGGAACTGTTCCCGATGTTCTCCCTGGTGGCCGGGGTTGCTGAATTCTCAGGTATCTTCCTGTTCCCCTGGATTGCTAAAGTCGTCAATCGTCGTTTGATGTGGCCACTGGCCTGCGGCTTTCCGATTCTGTGCAGCTCCGTACTCTACTTTTCCAGCGTGATTGCCCCGGAAAGTGCCATTCTGGTAGGTCTGGCCGGTGCTGCCCTGAAATTTGGCAACGGTCTGTTCAATGGTCTCTCTACGGTTATGCTGGCTGATGTGGTGGACTACGGCGAAGCCAAAACCGGCTTGCGCAGCGAGAGTATTATCTTTTCAGTGCAAACCATGCTGGTGAAATGTGCCGGTGCCATGGCAGGTTTCCTGATTGGTTTTGGTCTGACGTTTATCGGCTATGTGCCCAACGTTGTTCAGACACCGGAAACCATTGTCGGACTGAAAGTGCTGATGATCCTGATTCCCGCAGTACTGATTGCCCTGAGCGCCATCATCTACAAAAAGACTTATCGTCTGGATGCCCGCCTTAACAGGGATGACAGTGCTGTAGCTGCTATTGTCTGAAGACCGGTAGTTCACAAATAACCTGTTTTTTGCCCCCCTTATGTGGGGGTATTTTTGTTGAATACTCAGAACCTTTTCTTACATTCTCAAGAGCGCATTGTGATGAGCAAACCTTTAATACACCTTTTCACAGACACCACCAGCCTGGTGATCAAGGCAGGTACATCGCTTCCGGTGATGCTTTACTGGGGCAAGCGCCTGCCCGATGGCATTGATCTGGAAGGCTTCTTTACGGCTAACCACCACCCGGTTCCCCAGGCCCGAATTGATACCGATACCCTGGTCTCTCTCTGCCCGGAACACGCCCGGGGGCTGTTCACATCACCAGGTCTTGAAGGCAGCCGTCAGGGTGACAGCTGGTCACCGGAATTCACCCTGGAAGAGACGACACTGGTCAATAATCAGGTGTTGTTTTCCAGCAGGGATACCCGTGCCGGCTTAAAACTGGTGATCCGCATGGGCCTGAATACCACCTCACATGTGCTGGAAACATCGCTGGAACTCACCAATGAAGGGGACACACCCTACCAGCTGAATAAACTGTCCAATACCCTGCTACTACCCACCCACGCCAGGGAAATCATGTACTTTCATGGTCGCTGGACCCACGAGTTCCAAACTGAACGTAAACTGCTGGATCGCAGCGGTTTTATCCTGGAAAACCGCCGGGGCAGAACTTCTCACGAGCACTTTCCGGGCATGATGATTGGCCAGCCGAACTTCAGCGAAACCGCCGGTAAAGTCTATGGCTTCCACCTCGGATGGAGTGGTAACCACCGCTTCCATGCCGAAGCGATGAGTGATGGACGCCGCTACCTGCAGGCCGGTGAACTGTTGATGCCAGGAGAAGTCGAACTGGCACCCGGTGCAAGCTATACGACACCAACTTTATACAGCACGTACAGCAACAAAGGTCTGAACGGCATCAGCCAGAATTTCCACTGCCACGTGCGCGCTGAAATCATCCGCTTCCCCGAACCGGAAAAAGTGCGTCCTGTCCATCTGAACACCTGGGAAGGCATCTACTTCGACCACAACCCGGACTACATTCTGAAAATGGTGCGCTCAGCGGCAGAAATCGGCGTGGAGCGTTTTATTATTGATGACGGCTGGTTCCGCGGTCGTAATGATGACAAAGCCGCGCTGGGGGACTGGTACCTTGACCAACAAAAGTACCCACTGGGTCTGCAGCCCATTATCGATTGTGTGAAAGAGCACAATATGGAGTTTGGCCTCTGGTTTGAACCGGAAATGATCAGCCCGAACTCTGACCTCTATCGGGCCCATCCGGATTGGATGCTCTGTACTGAAGGCTACGATCAGGTCACCATCCGTAACCAGTACGTACTGAATCTGCAAATTCCGGAAGCCTTCGACTACGTTCTGGAACGTCTCGACAGCATGCTCAGTGACTATGATATCCGCTACATCAAATGGGATATGAACCGGGAACTGGTCCAACCGACACACCACAATCGTGCTGCCTTCCACGGCCACGTTCAGGCTTATTACCGACTGGTGGATGAAGTTCGCAGACGACACCCGCTGGTGGAAATTGAAACCTGTTCCGGTGGCGGCGGCCGGGTTGATTTCGAAGTACTGAAGCGCACCCACCGTTTCTGGGCATCGGACTGTAATGATGCCCTCGAAAGACAGACCATTCAGAAGGGAGCCAGCTACTTCTTCCCGCTGGAAATTACCGGTGCCCATATCGGGGCAACGCTTTGCCACACCACGGGCCGACAGCATAACCATGACTTCCGGGGTATTACCGCCCTGTTTGGTCACATGGGGGTAGAGCTGGACCCGGCCAGTGCTTCAGAAGAAGAGAAGCGCTCCTTTGCCAAATACATTGCCCTGCACAAGTCCTTAAGACACCTGTTGCATACCGGTGATCATTTCCGCTGCGACACCGCCCATAAAGCGTCACAGGGCTGGGGCGTTGTTAGCACCGATAAGCAGGAAGCCGTGGTGATGTTCGCCCAGCTGGATATGCCTGAGTATGCCATGTCCGCCACTGTGCAAATTCCCGGCCTGGACCCGGAAAAAGACTATAAGGTTCAGGTATTGGAAAAAAGCTCTTCCGATATTTACATGAAACAGTGTCCGCCCTGGATGACAGAGCCTGCCATTATGAGTGCTGCCCTGCTTGAACAGGTGGGTCTGATGATGCCAGTGATGCAGCCGGAAAGTGCACTGCTGATTAAGATCACGCAGGTTTGAAGTTAATACGATAACTGTTTTGCAACGTCTCGGGTTTTCAGATTTTGTCTGAAAACCCGATTTTTCAGTACCATAAAATTTGTCATCGAATACCCAAAAAACAGCCTGGGCTTCTGGCAAAACTGCAACTCTGGCAAAAGCACAATGATCTCTCTATTATCCGTACTCAATTAAAAAGCATGGATAAAACTAAAAGTCAGCTTATGCCAATTCTTTCATTTCTTCTCGGAGTGCTCCTGACGTGGCTGTTTATGTCAGGCCTGATGGCTCAGGGTCTGGCACTGTTGATACGTATCTGGTGGCCATCGTCAAGCCGCGAGCGCGAGTTGAAGGTTGATCAGTGGCTATTGAATAACCCGTTACAGCCCTCCTCCGGCTGGCGCTTGCTGGGTTACTGGAGAGACACGTCCCAATACCGGCAGGCCTGCTCGGAAATGGCGGGGTTACTGGCCGACAAAGCCTGTCTGTCCAGTCAGGATGAAGTCCTTGATGTCGCTTTCACCAGCCATGATCAGTTGCTGGTCTGGCTGGATTATTACCAGGTTCAGCACCTGACGGCAATCGCCAGTGATGAGCAACAGATGGCCCAGGCGCTGGAGCATTGCGGGCATTTCAATACGCTTAAACTGGTGCGGGGGGGGGGGACAAGTCGCTGGCAGAACGGCCAGAGAAGAGCTGCAACAAGTTAATCGGCCTGGACTGCGTTTACCATCTGGAGTCCCGCTCTCATTTTTTCAGCCATGCCAGGAAAGCGCTAAGGCCGGGAGGCACTCTGGCGTTTACCGATATGGTGCTGGCCCGGCCATTTCAGGACCGCCGGGAACAGCGCCTGGTAAACAAGCTTGGTCGCATATCAGGACTCCTGGTTGAAGATATGCCCGTCAAAGAGACCTACGAAAACCTGCTTAACCAGCATGGGTTTGCGCAGGTTGAGATTGTGGATATTACCGATGATGTCCTTTCCGGTTTCTGTTTCTGGTTTGGCCAACACTACCAGAGCCTTTCTGCGTTCACACGCTCGAAGATGTGGATCAGACTGCGATTGCAAGTCTGGTTTATTCGCTGGATGCTTCACCGGGAGCAACTGCGCTATCTGATGATTATTGCCCGCTGACTGGCTCATATAGTTTATCCACAGCTGTTGTGGATAAACTTGTGTCAACATTCGGGATAGTTCACAAACACCTGTCAATTCAGGCCATCCGGACAGATTGATTAAAAAATAACCAGACCGGCCTGCTGGCATCCGTTCAAGTCTGTTTATTCACGGACAATAAACGAATCTTCTTAATAATGACCCGATCCCGTGTTATGACAAAATCACTGCTCTGGGTATACAGCTTGATTTCTGCATCCACTGCTTCGCGAAGTTTCACCCGACCTGCCGCCTGCCCCTGAAGGTTAATCCGGGTAGCACCGGGCTTTATCTTCTCAAGATAGCGTTCCATGGACGTAAAAAACCGCAATGCAACCGGAATAATGTGTGCAGGCAGCAGGTTTGCCTCAGCCATCTCCTTGTGAATACCAATCTTAAGGGGCCTTGGATCCGAAACATTGAAAGCACCGGGCCAGATAACTCGAACCAGACGCAGCGCCTCAGAGTTCATAACATCACTTTCAGGCCGGTTATGCAGCCTCTCAAGAATTTTCCTGGCCTCTTCCGGAAGCGCTTGATTCATAGGGGAACCGGAAACATCCTGTTCAGAGGCCAACTGCTGTTCCTGCTTCTGGATACCCTGGTCAGAAATATTACTGTCTTCTGCTGTCATCGACTGCCTTGCCCAAATAACACTCAGCATCCCGGGAAAGTAATAAGCTGTGCCACCACTCCCCTGAGACGCCCTTGAAAACCAACACCAAACCAGCCTGAGCCAGCGGGAGCACTATAATGACGGATTCAGCCCCGCCATAAAAGCGTAATTTATCAACAAACCGTACCAATCATAAGGCGAGTACTGAAGAACAGGTCATTTTGAGCGACGCCAGACGAATGTTGAGCAAGTAACTGAATCAGAAGGGGCATAACCGGCTCTTCCCGCCTCCGTTATGGCGAGCAATAAAAAGGCAGTGCCGTAAAGCACTGCCTTTTTTATGGATCGCCCAAATGAAAACTGAGTTTTACAGAGGACGGATATCTTCAGCCTGCAGACCTTTCTGGCCCTGAGTAACACGAAACTCAACGCGCTGGCCTTCAGTCAGGGTTTTGAAGCCTTCGGTAGCAATCTGACGGAAGTGGGCAAACACGTCAGGTCCACCGTTTTCCTGGCTGATAAAACCGAAACCTTTCTCGTCATTAAACCACTTAACGGTTCCTGTAGAGGTAGACATACTCATATCCTGATATTCAAACACTATAGGGTGACTTTGCGGGCAAAGCCGTTTAGCTAGAAGTTTTATTTTTGTTTATGAAGGATATGCAGAGAGACTACGCTCGGAACATCAAATCTTTTCATAAAAAAACTAATATCACTTTTAACGGTCCCTATCATACAGACTCTCGTCAGAAAACTCATCAGTGATTACCTTATCTTGAAATAATTCATGCCTCCATGACCCTGACAGCAGTGAGTAGTCGTAGCGTACTCCTAGGGAATTTCAGGTACAGAATGGAACTCTACAGCACATCAGCAGTCGCTGCTCCGGGCAGCGAGTGATAGAACCGGTACTACCTTGCATAGTAACTGCCCGCTAAACCAGAAATATACGATTCCATTGGCCAACTACTTAATGGCCACTTTGGAGAGTGGCAAACAGGGCGTTTCAAGGCATGTTTTTTACACCAGCTGCATCGGTGTCAGTTTCATCGAGTCAACGACTAATGCTGAAAGGAGGAACTTTTATACGAATCAGTGGTCTGTGGCTGTAATTCAATAGTTCAATAATTCTTATGGAAACATTTAATCTGAACCTGGACCACGATCTTTTTTATGCCAATTTACAGGGTTTTCCAGATGAATTTTTAACACTAAACGCAAAGCGTACCTGGCCAAATACGAAACATCCGATAAAGCCAAGGCATACAGAGCCATCAGAAATGCCAGATCAAACGCCTATACCTCTGCCATAAGAAAAGGCTTCAGCGAAACATTGGCCAGGGAGAAAGGAGAGTTGGCAGCTAAGGCCAAAAGAGCAGAATTATCATCAGTGCTGCCTCTTGCCACTGTTAATTCGACTGGCTGAAGGAATATTTGTACCGAATTCACCTTCTAAACATGAACTGTCCAGACAGGGTTTTATTCTGAAAGCAAACGCATCAACCTACTCCCGCCCAAAGCCTGCTGGCCATGTTGCCCAGCAAGCGGGTTCAAGGGGGACTCCTGGTCACTCAAGAAGTACATTTAACGGTAAAAGAGTCTCAAACCATCCGTCTTATAGAGGCAGAACCCCCATCCTGGATGTAGGCAAACGTGTTGAGGACGCCTTTTGGGATAAAAACCCATTAAAGGGACGTCAAATCTCCTCGGCCGCTGTGCTTGGCACCTATAGAAATGATAGAACGTCTCTCAGAGGTGGCTTCTTTCTGCAAAAGCTCTGCCTACAGAACATTCTACACGGCAATAGAAAAGTGTCCCCGGACCAGGTCATTCAGGAATTCAACCGGAAACCAGATGGAGACAAGAAATGCAAATTAGCGATAATTCGTTTCAAAGCAGAATGTTGCCTGAGGGGCCTGTTGTTAAATGGACGACAGGTCTCACCGGATACGGTGATTAATGATTTTAAGGCAGTCAAGGCAGCTCTGGAGCTGGCGCGCTTTAAGGCAGAATGTTGTCTCAGGGGATTGCTGTTGAATGACCAGCTGGTCACAACGGACGCTGTGGTTGAGCACTTCCCGGATAGTCCAGAAGGTAGGTTGGGGTTGGCCCGGTTTAAGGAACAATGCTGCCTGATGGGCAAGTTATTGAATGACCAACAGGTCACACCGGATACGGTAGTTAAGGGTTATCAGGCCACCAAGGCAACACTTGAGCTGGGTCGCTTTATTGAACAATGCTGCATCAGAGGGCTGCCACTCAATGGCCAGCGAGTCACACCAGCTACGGTAGTCAGGGAATATCAGTCAGCCGGAGCCTACCTGGAGCTGGCACGCTTCAAAGCGGATTGTTGCCTGAAGGGCTTGTCGTTGAGTGGCCAGCAGGTCTCACCGGATACGGTGGTTAAGGATTGTCAGGTAGCCAATGCAACATTGGTGCTGGTACGTTTTAAGGAAGAATGTTGCCTGAGAGGCCTGGCGTTGAATGGCCAGAAGGTCACACCGGAGGAGGTGGTTGAAGATTTTCAGAAAGCCGGAACCACACTGGAGCAGTCCCGTTTCAAAGCGGAATGTTGCCTGAGGGGCCTGTTCTTGAACGGCCAGCAGATAACACCGGAAGAGGTGGTCAGGGATTATCAGGCAATCGGCGCAACTCTGGAGCTCGCCCGGTTCAAAGCGGAATGCTGCCTGAGGGGCCTGGAGTTAAACGGCCAGCAGGTTGCACCGGATGCGGTGATCACGGTTTTCCCGGACAGTCTCGAAGGCTCATTGGGCAGAGCAATCTTCAGGGCACAATGTTGTCTGAGAGGACTGCTGGTGAATGGCCAGCAGGTCAGACCCGATTCGGTGGTTAAGGATTTCCCGGATAGCCCGGAAGGCAAACTGGGAATAGCACGCTTTCAGGAAGAGTGTTGCTTGAGAGGCCTGGCGTTAAATGGCCAGAAGGCGACACCGGAAGCAGTGATTAAGGCTTTCCCGGATACGACAGAAGGCAGGCTCGGAATAGCGCGCTTTATGCAGGAATGCTGCCTGAAGAGACTGGTACTGAATGGCCAGCAGGTGACAGCGGATGCTGTGGTTAAGGCTTTCCCGAATAGTTCAGAAGGCAGGCTGGGAATAGCGCGCTTTAAGCAGGAATGCTGCCTGAGGAAACTGGTACTGAATGGCCAGCTGGTTACCCCGGATGAGGTGTATCAGAATTTTCAGACGGTCAAAGCGACACTTGAGATCGCACGTTTCAAAGAAGAATGTTGCCTGAAGGGGCTGCCATTGAATGGCCAGCAGGTCACACCGGAAGCAGTGGTCAAGGATTATGAACGCGGTGGCTGGTTGCTTGAAAGAGCTATTTTCTATTCTCTACTGGCACTGCATGCCAGAGAGTTGAATGGCAACTATCTGGATAACCAGAAAGTGTTAGAAGCATTTAATGAAGTACCTGGCGATCATTCTTCACGACAAGTGATGTATCTGATTCAAAGGCTGAACCAATCTCAGGGATATGATGAAACCAGCGAAGCTCAGGATATCATTCAAACAGCCTGGCAACTATTAAACAACGTATCGCTCAAAGATGAGCAACATCGGCTGCAATGTATCCTGAAATTCATGGCTATGCAGAATGAATTGACTATCGCTCATCAGGAAGTGTCAGCAGAACAGGTGTTGCAATCCATCAAAAAACTGAGGAACTCATTTCATAATTCACGCGTACATTTCTTCTTCCTGGCACACTGCTATATCACGAGGCAGTCTATTGCTGGACTGAAAGTCCATAAGGATCAGGTGCTTGGCTGTCTGCATAGTTTTCCGGAAGGAAGCAAACTGCGCCATGATCTAGGCTTCTGGTTTGAACAATACAGCTACGAAGCCCATTGTGTAAATATCAACGGACACCGGCATAGAGATAACCTCCCCGACCTGATTCCTAATATAGAGAACGCTGGCCGAGCAAAGAAATACCGGGGTGAAACAGGCCATACATTCGCCACTCAGGGCATTACCACCAATGGGGTGCAAACTCTTAAGCAATGGTCAACAACGGGCAGACCGGATTTACCGGAAAATCCGGCTCTGCGGTTAAATGCGCTAACATTGAAAACACTGGAGATTATTCAGGAAATTAATGTTTCTTATAGCAATACCCCCATTCTGATTACCGGTTCTTATGCGCGATTTTTACAGGACCACTGCTCATTATTTAATGATATTGACATTATCTGCACAACAGAGGAGCCCGCCAGAATACTCTTTGCAAAGCTAGAGGCACTGAACACCACAGACTCAGACATTCCCAAAAGCATCACCATCTGGCAACTCCCGGGGTGTCCGGAGATTAAACTACCAAAAACCTACAATATTCATCTCAGGGACGCGGATCTGTGTATGAAAACCATGGGGCTTCAGGTCAGTGTGGACGCCCGATTAACCCATGAAAATACCGCACCATTGACCGTCCACGTTCCTGGTGTTGCGAGGCCGGTACTGTGTTTGTCGTTTGCTGATGAAACAAAGTTAATGAACGATACGCTGGAATACCTCGCTGAAAACCTGGATCCGCTGACCAGGCAACTACAAAGAGGGGCGGTATTTGACCTGCAACGAACCATTCTTTTTAACGACCCCCAAAATATCGAGGAGCGTATTTATGGCTTGCTTATTCGCTCTCTGCTTACCCTGAATAAAGCCAGGCAGTTTATCGATCTGCACTCTGAAGGCAAACCCGGAACACCTGACTGTCTGCCTGAATATCGTCAAGTACAACAACGCCTGCACACGCTTACGGCACTTCTTCAAAAAAAATTGGCTGGCCATGTTTGCCGTAGTGGTTTCGAGCACAGAATTAACAACTGGCTGTCGACCAATCAGTATGTGAGTGATTATGAAATCAAAAAGAAGGATTTTATCAAATCACTGCTTGTGATGATGCATTCGGCATAAGATCTGGCACACTCAACAGTGACTCCAAAATGCTATCTTAATCCTGTAAAATACAGCCATTTTCAGAATGAGCTTAGGTAATACTATATAATTCATGCGGTCAGTGTATAAGCTGTATTTTTGTCAATGTATCAGCACCAACCCGAAGTAGTTTAATATGAAAGTATTCACTTAAATTCTTGCAAATGGCATATCTATCAAAGGCCATGGCGCTAATAGCGTCAATGATTTTGTAGGTGGACTTGTTCCGGTAAATATTGAAAAAATGCCCTTTTTCCTCACCAGACACTTGATAGGAAAAACTGACAATGGCGTGTTCACTTTGCTTCATCTCAAGTAATTTCTGCTCACATGAAAATATCAGATCATCGTGCTCTCCTTCAAATAACTCCAGTTTCAGTGTTTTTTTTCCAAAGTAGATGTCATCAAGTTTGCCATAGACAGTGAGTGTTGATAGGGGTGCTGGTGCAGTAAATTCATCACAAAGAATGGGCTGAAATGTTTTATTCTCCAGGTAATGAAAGACCCTCATAGCAACAAACCCACAATTGGCTTTACATTCTGCCTGGTTAATATTGGCAAGAATATCCATGTTCTGCTCCTCAAGCCTATCCCCTGAAGGTGCGGTTATATTTCTGCTTTGATTTTGTGCGGCTGAACAGTCAGAAATCATACATTAGATCAGTGAGGCCGGAATGGGTCGATACTCTCATTGTTAGCATTAACTTTCTTAAGCGTTAACCCACACAGGGATTTTTATACCATTGCCCCCCACAATGCCCTGTGTACTATGCTTCTGCGCTCTATAAAAGACAGTTCATTGTGGTAGCGATGTAAATGAAGTTTGAGGCCTTTTGAGACTGGCTGATTTACGTTCACACAAACTACACTGGTAGGGAAGCTTTTCTGCTGACAGTTCCACCTGGCGAATGGTGGCATGTTCTGCACAGTTAGCCTCACCTCTGGCTTGACAATATATTGCATAGTGGTCCGCCCACGGTTTTTCAAGTGGCGCTGTCTCAAGAAATAACTGGCCTGTTATTGCATAAACATACATGCTTTTCATTCTGCCCTGTCCATATGGTTGAATTTGTGGCTCAACAACAACGCCCCGAAATACCGGGTATAGATCCTGAGTTGTCTGATATTGTTGGTAGTGCATTGGGTTTGGTTGCATCATTTGTTACCTTGCCAGATATACACTTATGTTTGTTTACCTGTCGGTGAGGCCTGTTCCTTAGTTGAACAGTTATTGAGTAGACTTTTCCGCTGGTTGAACAGCAATCTCCTGGATGTGATTTTTGATCACTCAAACAGGCTTCTGTCATTTTGCAGCTTTATTTGAGTTTTAATTAACGCCCCTGAGGCTAGCTTGAATTTTATATCTGTCCAGTACCCAGATCGGGTAGAGATTCAAGCAAAGACCGAAGGTTCTGGAGCCACATAATATCGTCCAAGGTTTGCACCACTGTGCTTTCAAACAGAATATCCATCATCTGTTGCTCATTTTCGGTGAGGTCTAATGGATCAAAGGGTCTTTCCGGGTTATTGAATGGGAGATCAAAAACACTTAACTCCCCACAGTTGCCCTGATGCAATCTGAACTCGATAACGCAATAACTTGCTTCCTTAATTGTTGTTAATTCATAGAGGAAATAATATTTGTCATTGCGCTTGGACAGAACAAAATCTCGCAAGTAACCAGCTGCCTTGCCCGGATCAGGCAATATCAGTTTTTCATTATCTCTAGTGACAATATAAGGAGTTGATGAAAAAGGGCTATACACATGGTGTTTACCGTGCTGATGCCTTATTTTGAGGATTTTAAACAGTTCCCGGACTTCGTGAAACAGCCATTGCTCCAACTTTTCATAGGCGGTGCGTTTTTCAGGAAATTCTTTCCAGCCACCATAGTCCAGAAATATCAGTATTATGACCTTGTACAGGTCGTTGTCCCGATCTCTATTAATGCTTGTGACCAGCTCGTTAACGGTCTCATCTGATAGCAGTTGCAACACCTCCTGAAGCTGGCCAGCTCTGATGCACAAAGACACATGACGGGTAACTCTTTGACCACCAGGCGTTCTGGCCGTAAAACCATAGTTAATTATTTTCATACAGTTGTACGACCAGTGCATTAAGACAGGCAGTGTATTTTCATGTTCAGTTTTTATTCCAAACTCCCTCAACAGAGCGGTAGCGATCTCTTGTGCTTCACACCAACCGGCTGCATCAAGCAGTGAATAGAGTTCCGTTTGCTGGGGGATATTCGCAAGTTGTCTGATATTTTTGAACTCTACAAAAAAGCTGGTCTGTTTGTAATAGTTCCAGCCGGCCTCCCGATCCGGTATCTTGACTAATGTCAGAGGTCCTTTGCCGGTCGAGGTGCTGACCTCCGCTTGATTCAGCAGCCCACAGTTAATACCCTGGTCGTGTCTGAGGGTGGTCGGCTCATGGACTGCTGCTAATTGCAAAAGGGCACAGGTACGCTCGTCAAACCCATCAAGGCTTTCCAGCCATCGATTGTATTGTTGGATCAGTTCTTCCAGCGCCATGCCGGTCTCTGAGGGGATGGTTGCCAGCATCTCAAACAGTTTCTCTACCAGCTCACATAAACGCAATTCGACCAACGTCTCCGATGACAGCGGTGCCAGCACCGTCTCCAGTATTGCCAGTATTTGCTCCTCACCCGTTTGATCAATGGTCAGACTCATTAATGGGTAGCCAAAGTGACATCCCTGGGTTTCCGCAAGTACTGTGCCTTTTCTGAGGGCGATGCCAGGAGCTGTGACTCTGACGTTGTTGGACTCATACTCCATGCCAATCAGTCTGGTATTGTTGACTACCGGAGGAAGGCCCAGTATTTGGCTGACATCCCGATTGAAATACCGACGCTGAACGGCATGGTCAGCCTCAAGAGGTCTGCTACTGTTGGCGGCCGGAACATTCGTTGCAATTGTCGTTGGTAACATAGGCAATGATGGTGGTTGCTCTTTTTCTGATTCAGTGCGTATTGCACCCCCGGATAACAAAAAACAGAAATAAAAAATATAATTTATATTCTTTTTGACAGTAGGGGGGATGAAAAGTTCATTTAGTAGAGCGTCAAATGTATCGAAAGGAAACCTCTGACTATCAGTGCAAGACGGCTCACAGCATTTGGATACCGCCGTTTTTTCAAAGATCAGGCAGCCTGAGAGCGTGTTGCCGGTGCGGATTTCCCGGTTTTGCATTGCATCACACACTCGCCCGCAGATGGAACTTTTTCGCAAACTCAGGTTCTATTAAGGCTTGGAAGAGAAGGAAATATAAGAACTATCTTATGCCATTCGATGCTCCATGTAATGAAACAGGGTTATCACCCAGTGTTCCCCCGCAATTAGCAGCATCAACACCTGACCAACAGCTACAACCTGGCTATTTCAACTGCTTGCCAGTTGAGGTTATTCAACATATCGCAAATAAACTGACGCTGCCCGATGCACTCCGGCTCAAGCAGACCTGCCATAATGCCAACAATTCTATTGATCAAAAGATTATCGAAGATTTAAGGCATCGAATCCAATTCAAAAAGGCTCTTTTCGTATTGCAGACTGCTGATTTCATAAATCAGGCTGCAATCCTCCTGTGGCATGGCTTGGCAATATTTAGCCAGCAGTTTCCTGAAGGCATTGTATATCAAGGCCTTTGGCCAATTTTCATTGCAGAGCAGTCTGTAACCCGAAAAGAGCCTTTTAGAATTTCTTCACTTCAACCCTTAAACGCAACATAGCTGCCTTGATTCATTGGCGACATTGGATTCATTGGCGACAGAGTCAGAACTGGTCAACAACGATGACTGGATGGAAGAGTTCCTGCAAGGGCTGTGATATGCATTCACACGTTGCCGGTGAAAAACACCTTCTATAACCCGTATTCCAGAGGATGACACCCGTTCTTTAAAGGTGACCCCCAAGGTTCTCGCAAGCTTCTCATGTGTAATACCAATTCCACCTTCTAAATATGATAACGAGCAAGTCATTTTGGACCGCTGGGCAAGGCGGAATGACGAGTAATAGCAGGGCTATTGCGAGGAATTCCAACGAAGATCCAGCGGTTCAAAATGGCTGCGCAGTTCATATTTAGAAGGTGGAGTTGGTATAAACACATCTCACAGCCAGAGTGCCTGACAAAACAGGTCAGCCTTGTTTGATACCGGCTGCCTGGAACTTTACCGGGCTGACCAGGTCAGTTCTATTGTTGTCATCCCCAGACGATTCTCCAACTGGAAACAGGTAATCCCCAAAGAAACCATGCAGTCACCTTCCTCCTCAGTAACCGCAGACACGGCATCCCCGTTAACATCCACTGAAGCCGGAAGGCACCAGCCAGCAAACAGCCGAAAACAAGAAAGAAAACGATCCATGTCAGGTTACCAAGTGGAACAGACAACAACGGGCACTGGAACATTTCCACCGCATCAACTGCAATCTGAATCCGGGCCCATCCCATCCATAAAGCGCAGGCGTGTTACTGACAACAGCAGGCGTATTGTCTGTTCTGCAACTTCGCTACCTACTAATCCGGAGCCAATGGAGACCGAACCGGCCATGCCTGCTGCCCCAGCTTCCAGGCTTCCGGGAGTGATCAGTTCCATATCAAGAAATCTACCAACAGTCAGCGACAACAGGCTATTAACTGGCAATGAACATACCTCAGCGATGGTGCAGGTCATGCCTGAACCAATGAAGGATGTACCGCTCACTGCAGAAATTAACAGTGGAACATCAATTTCAGAATTTTCTGTAAGCCAGCAAAATGAACTGCGAACACATTTAAATAATCAAGAAATTCAAGCAATATTAACGAATGCCGGGACTCTTCTGAAAAACCTCAAAGACAGGAAAATCCAGTTAGCGCGAGACAGGGGAAAGCCGCCCGCACACTCCCTCTTTTCCAAGTTAAAAAACTTCAGCATTGTTAAAGATTCTCAGACTTTCAAAGGCTATTTTGCCAGGGCCAGCACGTTCTTTTTAGCTGTAAATCCCCAGCAGATTACCAATACCAGCTGCCTTACCAGCATGCTCAAGTCGAAGACTCAGATAAAAAAGTTTACAGAAGAAAGCGAGGAAAACATTCAGGCGGTTGCTGCTAACCCATGCTTGAAACAGATTGCCTCCATGTGTAATGGCAAAGGCTTGCCCGACAAAGCGAAGGTGGAAGCGCTCAAAGCGTGGGAGTGCTGGAAGGTGAACGGCGAATTCAGCCTGGAACTGCTGCGGGCCTTTTCCTCCATGTGTAATGGCAACGGCTTGCCCGACAAAGCGAAGGTGGAAGCTTTCTTGGCGTGGGAGTGCTGGAAGGTGAACGGCGAATTCAGCCTGGAACTGCTGCGGGCCTTTTCCTCCATGATGAGCAGTAGGGGCTTGCCCGACAAAGCGAAGGTGGAAGCGTTCGTGGCGTGGGAGTGCTGGAAGGTGAACGGCGAATTCAGCCTGGAACTGCTGCGGGCCTTTTCCTCCATGATGAGCAGTAGGGGCTTGCCCGACAAAGCGAAGGTGGAAGCGCTCAAAGCGTGGGAGTGCTGGAAGGTGAACGGCGAATTCAGCCTGGAACTGCTGCGGGCCTTTTCCTCCATGTGTCATGGCAAAGGCTTGCCCGACAAAGCGAAGGTGGAAGCGTTCGTGGCGTGGGAGTGCTGGAAGGTGAACGGCGAATTCAGCCTGGAACTGCTGCGGGCCTTTTCCTCCATGTGTAATGGCAAAGGCTTGCCCGACAAAGCAAAGGTGGAAGCGTTCGTGGCGTGGGAGTGCTGGAAGGTGAACGGCGAATTCAGCCTGGAACTGCTGCGGGCCTTTTCCTCCATGTGTAATTGCAAAGGCTTGCCCGACAAAGCGAAGGTGGAAGCGTTCTTGGCGTGGGAGTGCTGGAAGGTGAACGGCGAATTCAGCCTGGAACTGCTGCGGGCCTTTTCCTCCATGTGTAATGGCAAAGGCTTGCCCGACAAAGCGAAGGTGGAAGCGCTCAAAGCGTGGGAGTGCTGGAAGGTGAACAGCGAATTCAGCCTGGAACTGCTGCGGGCCTTTTCCTCTATGTGTCATGGCAAAGGCTTGCCCGACAAAGCGAAGGTGGAAGCGCTCAAAGCGTGGGAGTGCTGGAAGGTGAACGGCGAATTCAGCCTGGAACTGCTGCGGGCCTTTTCCTCCATGTGTCATGACAAAGGCTTGCCCGACAAAGCGAAGGTGGAAGCGTTCGTTCAATGGCTACCCTCGGACGAAAATAAGAATATTCTGAAACTTTCTTGCCGAATATTTGCAAGTTTTGGTTTGCCCTCAGCAGAAAAACTGACTGAAAATGAGAAAACACTTCGCCAATGTCTTAAACAGCATGGTTGTACCATTGAACATGGAGACGACAATAGTGATGAAGATCTTTTAGAATCGAGTCAAATGAAAGCACTGGCTCTGTTCTTCTCTGGGCCCGCAAAATGGCGCATGAAAATTGCCGAATTCCAACAATATCTGGCTGCCCACAAGAGTCCTCGACATGACAGAGTGGCTGTTCGTGCTGCGCTGAAATCATTGCTACCGATATTGGCTATCCATGGAGGAACTGGTATCCAGTTCTGGATGGAAAAATATCGTGAAAATCCACGCTGCAAAGGAGTACTCACTCAGGCATTAGCCATTCCTGCACCACTGGCTTTAACAAAATTTGCACTAACGCAACTCCCTGAATCTGAGATGCAGGAATACCTTGAACTGTGCAGAAACCTGAAACCAGCCCCAACTCAGGAACAGTGGTATGCATTAAAACCACTTTGCCAACAGCTTGGCCAGCGATTTGACTTCACGCAATCCAAACGCACGATGCTGGAGATTCTCTGGCAACAATCAGAAGATAACCGCTCAAAATACGCGGATAAGATGGATGAGCTATTCAAAACCTTGCCCACCATCTCACAGTGGCGCGGGCTACATCGGGTGCTTGGACCACACAAAATGCAGCAATTCATGGATGCCTGTCTTGACTATCAGGCTACCCCTGAAACCGCTCCTGATGTCACGATTCAGCAACGGTTGCTGGCAGGAATGCTGCTCACCAACCACGCTCTACCTGAACAAGAGAAAATACCGGATCTCTGCTTTTCAAACCGAGTGTCAACAGATGATAAAAGAGGGGTGATGGTCGGTGGTGATCCCGCCATGTCGGGCCAGGAACGCCTGTGGCGCTTTATCACGGCCATGTTAATTGAGCTTGAACAAACAGAATATCAATTCAAGAATCAAAGACTAACCGTTTTGCCAGACGATGGCGATCCGGTTGTACTCCAAAATCCAGAGTTTACCCCGAGAGATACCGGCTTTGTTATAAAGAACTGGACATTGCAACAGTTAACCGCCTTTTTCAAGGCAACCGAGTTCACAGAACAATGGTATAAAAAGCCTCAGGACAAGCGCGATCCCTATGCGATCAGGCTTGAGGCAAAATTAGCCCAAATGCAAGCGAGAACCAAAGAGCCCGAGAAAGCCAAGCCGAAAAAAATACCACACCTGGTGGCACCCTCTCTGATTATTAGACTAATCAATTGCCATAAACCATTAAAGCCTGCGGTCTGGTCATCTCTTGAACACTATGCCAGCAGCGGCCAGCTAAACGCCCGTTTATGCACGGCACTCAGCCCGGTTATCAAAGATGATAAAGACGGCATTGTTCCAGACCTCGTTAAGAAAGCGGTGGTTGCAAAGTTGGAACAGATTGAGGCAGCAAACACGCCAGTAGTAACGTCAATCCCTCAGCAAGGACTTCCAGCAAGGGCAAGCATACCAACTCAAAGGAACCAGGTTGCCAACCGTCGCATTCAAGGGCCGCTATCTAACTTTGGCGCGGCAATGGAAGCTCTGGATCGTTTTCGCGAATTGGGACATGCAGAACTTGAACTGCTGGAACCCCACCGAAGCCGAATGACTTCTGTTGAATTAAGCACGGCTATCTGCAAAATGAGCTACGCAGTGGATTCAGAAACACGGAAAGAATGGCATGAAGCCAGCGAGAAAAGGAGAAGAGACCCGCTTGGGCTTGATGAAATAGTGGAATGGGATTTTGATTCGTTGGCGACATTGGATTCATTGGCGACAGAGTCAGAACTGGTCAACAACGATGACTGGATGGAAGAGTTCCTGCAAGGGCTGTGATATGCATTAAGAAGGTCTTGAAACTGTTGGGACTGCATAACAGGATCTCCCATTTCAGGGCTTTACGACAGTTTAGACTCATCAACCCTTAAGGGAAACATAGCCTCCTACAAGGATAAACCAGTTGCCCTGACACAAGCATTTTACGGTTAAAATGGCAACATACGCAGGTTAAATTGGCGCTTACCTTTTACACACCGCCCAAGGTTCCAGCCAATGCATTCCCCCCTGACCTTGAATCAGCGATTCATGCTGCCTGTCTCGGAACAGAGGCGCGCCCCATGGCGGTAGCTTTACATTATGTCGTGTATTTCGCCGCCCATATCGGACAGCAGCGGTATATCAGGATCGGCAACGATAAGCATAGCCTGGACTTCTACGGGATATTGGTGGGCAGGACTGGCAAGGTTAAGGGGACTGCGGAAGCACAAGCCGGTTTTATTGAACGACTGGCAACAGCACACCTACAGGAGAAACACGGCTACACGCCACCCCGCAGGCTGTCAGGCTTATCGTCGCCGTGAAATGGTGATGTCGGCAGAAGCCAAGGCCGTGATTGCCCGGGAGTACCAACCGCAGGGAAGCAGCACAGGACGCGATGCCTGAACTGTTGACTAATATGGTTTCCCGTCACCGTGTATTTGTCTGGCGGCTGTCGGCCATTCTCGCATTGATGGACAGATCAGACACAGTGCAGGCTGAACACGTTCAGCAGGCTTACCTGTGGCTCGATTACTCAATAGGCAGCATTCGCTATCTGTTGAACACAGCCAGGCAGGAAGCAGAGCAGGAGCAGGTTTCTGGACTGGCAGAAGAAATCTATGAGTTCCTGTTAAGCCATAACAAGGGTAAGGGTTGCACTGCAACAGACATTAGCAGAGTGCTGTTTAGCGGGAAAAGAGATCGGAGGATTTAACCCCGGCACTCAAATCTCTAACTGAATCCATGCCGCCCAAGGTTGAGCAGTACCAGTTAGAAAAGCAAGGCAGAGGAAGAAGGCCAACGCTATTTAGACCGGCCTCGGCGAAAAAAGCGAATGGTGCATATTCTGGCTAACCGTGAACACTCATTCTGGCAAAGCGTGAACACGAATTCTGGCCAAGCGTGAACATGGATTCTGGCTGATCGTGAACATTTTTAGCTGATTTCCAGAACCGCGTTCACGACACCAGAATCGTATCGGTAACAAAACGATTTCCCTTTCTTAAGCATTGATTTCGTTCAACTTGTGCCGCTTCCCTTAACTCACAACCACAGGGAACAGCGGTCATGGCAATGAAAACGAGGTTACCAATGCGTAAAATCAGGGACATTTTACGGCTCCGGTTCGAGTGCCGGTTAACCATCCGACAGATCTCAATCAGCCTCAGGATCAGCACTGGTGTTATCACCAAATACCTGAACCTGTTCAGTGAATCCGGCCTGAGCTGGCCACTGCCAGATGAGATGGACGACACGTCACTGATCAACCAGCTCACTCCTGAAGCCATTAACCGTCGCTATCAGGGGCTGACTGATCCTGACTGGATTGATATTCACCGCTCCCTCAAGCAAAAGGGGATGACCAAGCAGAGGCTCTGGGAGGAATACTGTGACGTCTACCCCCACAGCCATTACAGCTATGCCCAGTTCTGCCACCGCTACAATGAATGGCGCAAAAAGCAGAAACGCTCCATGCGCCAGGAGCACCGGGGCGGCGAAAAACTGTTTATTGACTATGCGGGCCTGACTGTTCCCATCGTCAGCCGTGAGACCGGCGAAACCGCGCCAGCACAGATCTTTGTTGCCGTGCTGGGGGCATCCAGTTACACCTATGCTGAAGCCAGCTGGACTCAGGGCCTGCAAGACTTTCTCTGTTCCCAGGCCCGGGCATTTCAGTTCTTTGGCGGCGTGACCCAGTTGCTGGTTCCGGATAACCTGCGAAGTGCAGTATCCAAAGCCTGCCGCTACGAGCCACAGATCAACCGGAGTTACCAGCACCTGGCTGAACACTTTTGCACCTCCATCATGCCTGCACGGCCTTACAAGCCAAAAGACAAGGCGAAGGTAGAGGTCGGCGTTCAGGTGGTTGAGCGCTGGATATTAATGCGCCTGCGTCATACCAGGTTCTTCTCGCTGGCGGAGCTGAACCAGGAAATACGACGCCTGCTGGAAGACCTCAACAACCGACCTTTCAAGCAGCAACCCGGTTGCCGTCGTACGCTGTATGAGCAGCTGGATCAACCAGCGCTCAGGCCCTTACCCCGGGAGGCATGTGAATACATCGAATTCAAGTATGCCCGGGTCAATATTGACTACCACGTGCAGTATGGAAACCACTCCTACTCAGTACCCCATCAGCTGGTGCGTGAGCAGGTGGAAATCCGGGCAGGCCAGCAACTGGTGCAGATCTTCTACAAGGGGAAGCCGGTAGCCAGCCATCCCCGCAAATGGGGAACCGGCTTTACCACCCGCACAGAGCATATGCCAGAGCGCCACCAGAAACAGCAGCAGTGGACACCGGGACGACTCCTGAACTGGGCGAAAAAGCTGGGCCCCGACGTCCTGTGGTTTACTCAGCAACTGCTCGATAGCAAAGAGCACCCGGAGCAGGCTTACCGTGCCTGTCTCGGGCTGCTCAACATGGAGCGGGCATACGGCGCTGACCGATTGAATGCGGCCTGCCACCGTGCCAGAAACACCGGTGGTCGGCGAGTTGCTAATGTCCGTTCGATCCTCCAGTCCGGATTAGACAAAATCCCGCTGAACAAGGCAGAAACCAACGACGATGCTCGCGTGACCCGAAGCCATGAAAACATTCGCGGCGCCAGCTTTTACCAGTGAGGAGCGAGACCATGATTAATCAAAACCTGACTCGCCTTCGCAGCCTGCGTCTGGGCGGCATGGCGGATGCCCTGAACCTGCAGAGCGAACAACCCGGCACCTATGAAGGGCTCAGCTTCGAAGAGCGGCTGGCCCTGCTTATTGACCAGGAGGACGCGGACCGCAACAACAAACGACTGGCCCGGTTACTGAAAGCAGCCCGCTTCAAACTGGCCGCCACCCTGGAGGACATTGATTATGAGCAGCCCCGGGGGATTACCCGTTCCCAGATGGCCTCACTGATACCGGGTGAGTGGCTAAGCAAAAACCAGAACCTGCTGATCACCGGCCCCTGTGGTACCGGCAAAAGCTGGCTGAGTTGTGCCTTTGGCCATAGTGCCTGCCTGCGCGGCTACAGTGTGCGTTACTACCGCACCTCCCGATTGTTGGAAGCTATGACCATTGCCCACGGTGATGGCAGCTACAGTAAGCTCCTGCAGCAACTGGCGAAAGTTAATCTGCTGATACTGGACGACTGGGGGCTTGAGCCCCTGACCCAGAGCCAGCGCAATGACCTGCTGGAGATTATGGATGACAGACATAACCAGAGTTCTACCATCGTCACCAGCCAGCTACCGGTATCGAAGTGGCATGACAGCATCGGTGACGCGACGCTGGCTGATGCCATTCTGGACCGGTTGATCCATAACGCTCACCGGCTGGAACTCAAGGGAAAGTCCATGAGAAAAAATCAAGCCAAAACTGGAGGGTCGTGAACACTCAGGCTACAAATAAAGGAGGGCAGTGCTTGGGTAAGCGGAGGTGTTCACGCTTACCAGAATTAGCGTTCACGTTTACCAGAATATGCAAATGGTTACCAAAGGCTGCGAAGCAAGCAGCATGGTTGGTTGCCCAGCTACAACCCGCAGACGTAAAAAGCTTACTCGACCTGATGGGGAATATGATGCCCTCAACCAGCTCTCTGGCACGTCTTCCAAAAAAACTCAGCGAACAATGGGAACAGCACCTTGAACCTTTCGAGACCCTTCTCGCGGAGAATCTCACAGTACCACCTAACGCGGTAACGGTAGCGGCCTCCCTTGACGGTGTGATGCTACCAATGAAAGACGGCAAGCGTCAGGAGAAACGTGAAAAGAGTGTTGCTGATGGTAAACGTACCCGAGGGCCAGCAGGTTGTCAGGAGGCAAGTTGTGAAATACTGTCGTTTTATGATGACCAGGGAGATCGCCTCTCTACGATCAGGGTGGGAAGAATGCCTCAAAGCAAGAAAGCGACATTGAAAAAATCCCTTTCAAACCTTCTGGACAAGGCGCTTCAGCAAAAGCCGGATCTGACTCTGGTCAAAGTGGCAGACGGAGCCCGGGACGATTGGACATACTTCACCAAAGACCTGCCTGAGGGAGAAGAAATTGTCGATTATTACCATGCGGCAGAACACCTGAAGAAGGCATTTGACCTGGCTTACGGTGAAAATAGCGTGAAGTCCAAAGAGAAGTTCAGCACTTACCGACATATCCTGAAGGAAGAGCCAGATGGGGTTGAATAAATCATTAAGGCACTGGCTTACCAGCATAGCAAGCATCCCCGGCGATCGAAATTAAAGACAGAGTTGAAGTACTTCAGAAAAAACCGGTTACGGATGAACTGGCACGAAGGAACCACACGGTATTTTGAGAAGGGCTTTGCTATCTAAGAAGTGAGACTCAGCACTAGGAGTCGCTTCAGCGTTACATTGAACTAAAAACCAAAGATGTAGTTGAAAGGCTCAAGGGGATAGGCTAGTATCCCCTTCCGTTAAGCACCCGTGGCGCAGCTGGATAGCGCGTTTGCCTCCGGAGCAAAAGGTCGCAGGTTCAAATCCTGCCGGGTGCGCCATTTAGCTTGCCCTGCTGCTACGCTGGCACTTTTTGAACTCGTCCTCCCCCTTTCGTGATATCCCATCCATATACGCTGCCAACCGCTCAATTTCGACCATCCTGTTTCGGCTTATTTTCACTGTCGGTATCTGGAAAATGCCTTTGGAAATCGCATTGCGGATTCCCTGATGGGTCATACCCAGCTCATCAGCTACCTGTTTGATCGTAAGCAGTCGTTTCCTCGACTCTAAAGTTTTTGCCTGACCATTAAGTTAAATTTGAGCAGGTCTCACTGCTGCTACTCGGGCTTCACGGCTGCGCAAAGCCTTCATCCTGGCAACAGGAGGCCTACTGTACCAAGCTTGGTTGCAAAGTAATGTATTGGCAACTTTTATATGACCATGCTTATACGTGTTCTTCCCTGCGCTACCCAATTTATTGATCATCTTGACCAGGCTTTACGTCAGGCTCCGCATGCTCAGCGACTGACTATGAAGCAACGCTATCTTTTAGCATTTGTCATTTCAGCAATGATTCTGACTCAGAAGCTCTGCTGGGCAACCATGGAACGTCGAAGTCTTGGGCAATACACATCAGCCGCCTTATGGTGGATGTTCTATCGATCCGAAATTGTCTGGCATCTACTGCTACGCATCAGTGTTCTGGTCATCATTGATCGTTACGGCTTATCAAAGGGAAATCTTCTTATTGACGACACTGGGCGCTCACGATCCAAGCGGACCAAAAAGATTGGCAAAACCCACAAGATCAAGGAGAAAAAGACCAATGGGTATATCAACGGTCAGGAGCTGGTCTTTCTGGTTGAAGGCCTATTTTGACAGTTACCTTGGGCCTGGCGTCAAAAAAAACCTGGTTATACGAGGTGGAAAAGAGCAAAAGGTGACGGTGCTATCTGCCCGGCTCAAGGTCAAAGCCCATGGGCAGAAACGATTTATTGTTGCCTTGAAATATGAGGGAGAGGACGACTATCGCTATCTGGCCGCCACGGATGTTTCCTGGCGTCATGATGATATGGCCCGGCTTCACACGCTGAGGTGGTTGATCGAGGTGTTCTTTGAGGACTGGAAACTTCATAGTTGTGGAGTCAGAAAATCCTCAAGAGAAGCTCAAGAAACTGAAGGAAGTTCTGTCTGGCTTCCCCAAAGATCAATGCCTCGACCTGGATGTAGAATGGCCGGGGTTCAAAGTCTGGCCATTCCGTTTGGATGTCCGCTGGAATGACAAAAGGCAGAAATGGGTTTTCATTGTGACCAACCTGAACCGGGTGGAGTTCACCTTGAGTGAAGTGCTTCGGGCTTATCGTCTGCGGTGGCAAATAGAGCTTATCTTCAAAGAGATCAAGTCCTATTCAGGGTGGCATCGTTTTAACACTAACTCTGCCACGTTGGTGTTTAGCCTGATTCTGATGTCTTTCGTCGTTGTGACGTTGACAAGGTATCTTGCTCACGCTGCGCAGGCGAACCTCTACAACAGTGGTGTCACTGAGGAAATCTCGACGCACAAGGTGATGAAAAGCGGGACGAGGCTGTTTGGCAGTCTGATTCTATCTTTGATGAATGCAGGAAAGTCACTGGTCTCATGTATTAAAAAGCTGCTCAGCTTCTGGGGAGATAATGCGAAACGTGAACACCCTGCACGAGATGGTTGTTCAAGGCGGACAAGATTAGGCCTTTGCGCTGTGGGTGGGGCTTAATGTCTACCTTAAGAATATTTCTTACCCATCATCACTCTTCTCTTCATAGGCACAGTACTGCCCCACATTCTCACCTACCGATGAAATAACCCGAAAAGGCACCCGCTCGTTGCTGTCGGCTTCGCTGATACCAACCACCGTGATACGGTGCACCAGCTCATCGCCATAATCGAAGAGATAGAGAAACTCTTGCTGTTCGGCAAAGCCCAGATCCCGAATCTCAGTGGCCGATGCGGATTTGGTGGGCTGGCTGAAACCGAAACTGGACACCAGGTGCTCACCATCCGGTGAACCTGAGTATTCATTGTCCCGGTCCCTATATTCGTTTGAAGTGTAGAACGAGAACATATGGTCATTGTCCCAGTCGAAGGCATACTGAATTTTCAGATGCAGATCGTACAGGGTCTCTTTGCCGGACAGCTCGAAAGTCCGGATAACGTCGTGTTCAAATTCGAAGTAAGGATGGCCAATCAGTTCCACTTGCACTTTATACCGAAGTGGTGGCTGGCTGATGATGCTCTGCAGTTCATCCAGGCTGCTCGCCATTTTGGCCGCCCGCTGAATTTCATAGTCCTTTTCAGGCTCCAGAAAACAGCACTTCTTGTATTTCTTGCCACTGCCGCAGGCGCAGGGTTCGTTGCGGTTAAGTTTAAACATTCAATTTTTTTCAATCAGTGAGTAATGACACAAGTGAAGAGGAATAACCGAATTATTGGTCTCTTCGGCCTGCCCAACTTTTCACGGTTAACTGTACAGGGTCTCTTGAAGATAGTCTCGATAGCGTTTTAAATTTTCTGTGGTATTCGCAAGAATAAACATCAATGCGGAAAAAATAGCTATCAGCAGGGTGTTTGTCACTGTATTGCACAAACCACTCAATGTACTGCCGTTCATTGGTGATGGCTGGAGCTTCAGGGGTTGTATAGGTTGTGGTCATAAATTTGCCTGGTATGCCTTTATCTTTTGCAAGCGATTGGTGGCCCCGGTCTTTCAGGCTACCGTCGTTTCATCGCCACGAATCCTATTCTTGAAACCATAGTTGCTGTGCAGCTTATAAAAAGCAGCATACCGTTTGGACTGCACGGTGCCTACAGGGCTTTTTTTCAGTAATCGCTAATAGTCTTGCAGAATCATATCCCGGAAACGGTTGGGAAAAAGCATGGCAGCGCCCGAGGTGATGTGCAGATCCTCCCCATAGGTAAGGATTCGGGAAAATATGACAAAGCTGTTTATGCCAGGCGATGAGCTTAAACCCCGGTCAGTGATGGTCAACTCGCCACCGTTGAGCAGATCCTCAAGCTTAACGGTTGCTGACTCCGTATCACTGCTGAGAATCTGGAAAAGTGAGGTTTGAGAACTCAGCAGAGCATCAAGGATCCGTGCATCGGTGGTGTTTATGGTTCCATGGTGCTTGCGTTGATAACGCTTTACGATGTTCTCGCCATTGATGTCTACATAATCGTTGATGCAAAAGTCGGTGTATTTATCAAACTGATCATAAGATTCAAAATTCATTTTACCTTTTTTGATCGCATCAAGGCGTCGGGCGGCTATTTTATATTCGTCCCGGGTCAACTCCTTGAAGAGTGCAGAGTTCAGGTTTTTGCCGACAGTTCGAAGCTGGTCGTAATCAGGGTGGATATGGCGCATAAAGTCCTGCTAATTCGGATTGATTACTGATTGAACAGTCCCGTTCGTGAGTCAACGGGCATAAAGTTTATCGTAGCAATAGTTCGTCGCTTCGATAAAACCTTTAATACTACCACAGTCAAAACGTCGGCCCTCGAATTTATAAGCCAGCACACAACCACGCTGGGCCTGTGCCATCAAGGGCATCGGTGATCTGGATCTCACCACCCTTGCCCGGTTGGGTGTCTCTGATCAGGTCAAAAATATCCGGGGTCAGGATATAGCGGCCTATAATGGCCAGGTTACTGGGGGCATCTTCCCTGGCGGGTTTTTCCACCATAGTTTCCACACGGATCAGGTCATCGGAAATGGTTTGCCCGGCAATCACGCCGTACTTGTGCACTTGATCTTCCGGCACTTCCATTACCGCTACAATGGAGCAACGGAACTGTTTGTAGAGTTGAGCCATTTGCGCCAGCACGCCGGGGCCATCCGGATTGATGCACAGGTCATCCGCCAGTACCACGCCAAAGGGCTGTTCGCCGATCAGGGGTTCACCTGAAACAATGCACCCCGTTCTACCAGCGGAAAGATCCGTTCCGGGTAAGCCATCAACTCTTTATTCCGTTCCGGGTGAGCAATCACTACCCGCACCTGCTGTCGATCCAGCCACAGCAGCATATGTTCAATCCCCACCGGAATATTGGCATGGGGCATTTCCAACAGCAGGCAGTCGTAACCATCCCACTTGCCGATCATCGGGATACGCTTCTGCCGCAGCTGAAACATCAATTCATCGCTAAAGCGAACCTCTGCCCCCATGGCCAGCTGCACACCAATACCGGCTTGCCGAACATGCCCAACCAGCACATCAAAGGCAGGTGCAATGGTGTTGATATCGTTATCGTAACGACCGGGGTGCATATGGGGCGTACAGACCATCCGCTGGATATCATTGGCTTCGGCTATACGCAGCAGTTCCAGGGATTGCTCCAGGGTGTCCGGGCCATCATCAATGGCGGGAATAATATGGTTATGAATATCAATCATGTTTAAAAGCTATTCACCACAAAGACACAAAGGCACAAAGTTTTTTTGTTTGGGGGTCGTTACCGCTACGCCCCCGCTGCAAACAAAGAGAGTTTTCCTTTGTGTCTTTGTGGTTCAAAAAAATCGCCGCACCAACACCATCACCAGCCAGGCGGGCAGGAGCAGCAAAACTACAGCCAGAAATATGGCCAGCGGCAAAGGTACATGAAAATAGTTAAAGACAAAAACTACTGAGAGCTTACCGCCTCAACAACATCGAAGCTCAATGGCTGATTCTGCGCTTTGGACGACGCATTAATCACCAATACTTCCGCAGCGATCATCCAGAACAGGATGGCGATATTGAAAATCCACGTTTTTTCATTAACACCGCTACCTGCTAACCGTAGGGCTGGCAGCACCCGTCAGGGGAGTGGATCAAGAATTTTTACGTTGATGAGCAACATATTCATCAAGTAACTGTCGGATCATTTTCTGATATTGCATACCATGCTCTTCAGCAACCGACTTGAAATATTCGATACTGTCAGAACTCAAAGTAATCGTAATTTTTGTACTATCGTTTTTTACTTTAAGTTCACTTGGGGATGGCAGGAAATCAGCGACCAGTTTGACTTCGCCAATCGGTTCATCAGTGTACTGAATTTGCTTGCTCATAAAGCTTTTTCCCTTTTCTCCAATAGCCCGCACCTATTATCCTGATTCGATTGTCCCTGTAGGTAAAGCGCACAGTGAGAATACCCGTTTGATCTTTATCCAAACCAAAACAATAGTAACGCTTTTCTTCCTTACTATGGCTGACATCTTCGGCAATAATCCGGTTCTGATCGAAAAAAGCATACTGAGCTTCATAGAATGAAACTCCATGCTTTTTCTGATTGGACAGGTTTTTAACCTGATCCCATTCAAAATTGCTTTCAGACATCAAACAATCATAGTCGGAATATGGCTATTTAGCCATATCGGTGTGCCGCATCACGCTGCCTGCTTCCCGTAAAAGCCCGATCTTATCTTTTTCGGGCAGCGGGAGGCGGGCGGCGGACAGCGCCCGAAGGGGCAGGCATATACCTCGCCAACAAAGCCAGCGCCATCATCACCACAAAATAAGCCGCATTGGAAGGAATCTGCAGATTAAAATCCATCGATGAGTGAATCATAATGGTCAAAATGCCCATAAAGGCGGTAAAGCCCATGCCAATCATCATCCGGTTACGGCGCTGCCGCATGGTGGCAATAGCATGCCAAGCTGACGCCAGCACCATCAACGCCAGAATGATATAGGCGGGTATACCAAACTCCAGGGGAATTGCAGAAAATCAATATGGGCCAGGTCGTAAAAACCCCAACAGCTGCCATCGTGATAAAAGGGTAATGTCGTATAGAACGAACCACCACCGGAGCCAGTTAGGCCATAATCGTTTGCCTGAATATCAAACACTCGTGCATTAGAAACTTGAGAGTCGAGTGTAATGCCCTGTTTCATGGCTCCTACCGGTATATGGGTATTGAGAAGGGTGCGGCTGAAAAGCCGCTGGTTCCCGGTAAATTGGGTATGCTGGTTGGTTGTGGTTTGATTGTGGGGCAACAGCAGAGCCTTTTGTTAACCAATCCCGGCTGGGATAAACGACTCAGGGTGGCGACTCAGCCGCTGTTTGATTTGCACCAGGTCAGTGGTAAAGGGACCATGGAGTATGCCTGCCACTTGATGGGTGGACTCAGTGAGGAGGCGTTTCCACTTTTGTATATTTCGGATATTGGCCGCAAGAAAGCAGAGTTGGTGATGAACCTGAAACTGACCCTGAGCAAGGCGCAGATTCAGGTCTGTTCCGGTGAGTTGGTGTTTCGGATTAATACGGAGCTGTTAGATGCCATACGAGAAATGCAGCAGGCCGATAAAAGTGGCTGGAAAAAGCTGGAGCGCTTTATCGTTAACAGTTGCCATGGTCGTATAGCGCCCAGTGATGAAGGGCTCCCTGCGTTTCTCTCGGACAATCCAGAAGCGTTGGCGATTGCCAAACGTTTGCCTGCTGATCCCCATGAAAAGCTTCAGTTGATGAAAATTGTATAGGAGCGCTTCCCGCTGCCCGCTTCCCGTAAAAGCATGCGTCTTATCTTTTTCGGGAAACGGGCAGCGGGAGGCGGGCAGCAATCAATTTCGGATTCGTGAAGCATTGCTGAAGGGGGCCTGCAAGGCCCAATGGCACTGACTTAAGAGTGAAGCCTTGCCATACGTAGGCTTTAAGACACCCTGCGATTTGAACCACAAAGCACACAAAGAGCACAAAGGAAAAGAAAAGCTCTTCTTAGTGCTTTCTGTGTGCTTTGTGGTTCCAATTCAAATCTCTAAACCTGTATCAATCCCCATGTTTGCGGGGCTTTTAAGCTTAAGTCAGTGCCATTGGCTTTTGATCGCATTTCCGGAAATCAATATGGCGGGCACCATTTTTCTCGAAAACCACGTCAGCCTTGGCTTGTAACAGCAAAGCCAACAGAAAGTAGTTCTCAAAATTCGCATCACCTAACAGGATGTCGCCATCCTGCAGATGGGAGAACAATTTCCTGAGCAAAGCTTGTTCTCCGGTTTCTTTCCCTTCGTAGGCAGCCACAGCAAAATCAAGCAATGCGCCACTGCCAAGACATATCAAAACAAGAATTCTGAGAATCGGGAAACCAAGCCCTTTTTTTGAGTGCCAGGTTGAGGATATTCTTTCTGATTTTTCTCGGTGTCAGGCATCAACAATGTTGAACCATCAGTAAGCAGTACACGACGTTGATGCCATAGCCATGATTCTGGTGAGGCGTGATCAAGGCTATTGCCAGATATGCGCAGCAAACCTCTTACGGATGCTTCACTCAACCGTTGCCTCGCTTTGCAATATGCGCTGGTGTCAGTGTTGGGCACTTTCTTCTTGTTGCCCCTGACGACCTGGTCTCTCGCTTCATCAATGAGGGCGTGGCGACATGACTTGGTGTCACTGGCCACCTGTCGCATGAACAAGGTTAATGTTTTGATGGGTGGAAAGTCCCTTACCCTGTAGCCGGGGTAACAATTCTGAAAAGAGTTAAGGTCATCAGAGGTAAGGATTGATGAAAATTCATCACTTTCAGTCTGTGCAAATTGGTGAAGGCATTCATCTGCGAGGGACAGAAACTCTTGGCTACACTTGTTCATGGTTTGCTCGGAAGGGAAATATTTAGGTTTGTGACCACTGTACACGACAATTTTCATGAGGCTCTCTCCCACCTGGTCTCAAAGAGCAGTGCTACAGCCCCAAATAGCTCTTCCAGCCACGTATCAACATGATTCAAAATCCGGGCAAGATAATCCAGCCCTGCTCGGAAGATAGATTGTGCTTTTCGCCCATGGCTTTTTACCTTGATGGGCGTTGTTTCATTTATCCACTCACCTGTCTTATATGCCCAGCAAAAGGCTAATGCCAGAGTGCATAGCAATTTCGATATTTTATCTCGATCCTTCAGATGCGTGTCCTCAAGGTTAAAGCCCCGTCCTTTCATAGCCTGGAACATGGTTTCTATCTGCCATCTCTGGAGATAGTCACTAATGGCACGCCAGGGTTCGGCGTTACAGATCACCACCATCGGATCGCTCCCTTTTTTGGAGGCGGCAAGGTATACCATTTGCCCCCAGACTTTTCGTGGCTGCCGGATTGCCATAGTTTCGCCTGTTGACAGTGAAAATATTCTGGTTACTGGCAGTAACCTGTTTTGATGCTTATTGGGAACAAGCGTATTGTTGGGAACTCTGATGCAGAAGGGCCAGTTACCATGAACCAGATATTTCAGCCATTGTTTTCCTTTAAACTCGCCTCGTCAGTAAAATCTGTGGGTCATTTCCGGTTCAGGTAACTTGCCAAGCGCATGATATAACGCAATTTCCGCACATCTGTAGGTTCTGAAACCGTATGATTTTCTCGTAGTGAGTTTTATCTTGGTGTTCAGACCCTCAACGATACCGCTGGAATACGCCTTTTTCGCCTTGAACCAGTTCAGGATAAGTGGCTTGTGTCGTCGAACAGTTTTAGCAACTTTCTTCATCGGTTCTATCTTTGATCGCATCACTCTTGTACACCACCGGTCCAGGTATTTTCCTGCCCAGTGTGGTGAAATGTAGTCCCAGAACACTTGGAACTCTTCTCTGAGAAGATAGGCTCTGACACTTTTGAGGTTGTACTGAAGCACTGTGTTCAGCTTGATCTCTTCTTTCTCGGTCAGGTTCTCTTTTCGCTTGAGCAGACACCAGCGTGTTTTTTTCAGCACCGGTTCATAACCATCTGCCTGAAGCTGTTTGTGTTCCGTGGCCCTGACTTCATCAATGGCCTTATTCAGCATGGCAACGATATGAAAGCGATCCAGAATATGTAATGCTTGGCTGGCAAACACCGCAATCGCTTTTACGTAGGGTTGCCACATATCAGAACAGACATACTCCAACCGCTGGCTACGCTGTGTACCCAGGAAAGCGAAGAAGCTGCGAATCGTAGCTTCGGTACGCTCCTGACCAACCCATAGTAGCCGTGTACAGTCGCGATCAATCTGGTAGACAACAGTCAAGTATTTATGGCCGATCTGATACGCCACCTCATCAACACCAATGGCCTTGATATTATCAAGTGAACGATGCTTCTTGCCCCACTCAACCACATACTCAACAGCATGGAAGACCTTCTCCCACGAGGTATTGAAAGTACGGGCGACCTCCTTCCAGGAGAGCTTTCTAGCCCAGTTTGCCAGAAACTGCATGTAAACTTTGGTGAGTTCCTTCTTGCCTTCAGCCCATGGAACCTGCTCAACCTTTACGCCACATGTCTTGCATTCAACCCTACGCATTTTGTAGAGCAGAAAAACCCTGATTCCCCAGAGAGGGACAAACTCGAAACGACGTTCAGCAAGACGGTCATAGCCCGGAGCTGGTTGCTGACATCCTGAGCAAATAGCATGGCCGTTCTTGCGTGGGACCACGATGACATTGAATACTTCAGAGCCTTGATAGAGACCGAGTTTTACATCCTGATAAACAAATGACTTGAGTTTATGAACTTTATTGAGGATAGTTTTTATCAGCATCAGCGGCGTTTCTTCTTGTTTTTGTCTGCAAATAAAAACATACCTGAAATCAGCCGCTGGTGCTTTTTTTTTCAAATTTGTTGATTTCTACCCACAGTTATCCCTGAAGAGCCTTAAACTCTCTATCCATTAACAGGCGCTGTATGGCTTGCTCAGGGAAAATTTTTCGGAACCTCTTCAGCAGCTCAACGCGTTCAGTCGTATTCGAGCAACCTTTTTTGGGCAGGAGTGTCCATAAAATCGGGATAGACATTCCCTTGTAGTTTATTGCCAGAAACAGGATGTTGATTTTGAATATTCCAAACATCCAGTTAGTCCGATCCATGCTGAGCTGCCACCTGCCTTCCGGGGCGAACAGACTGGCAATTAATGTGGCCATGATGCTTTCATCAAAAACCACCTCGAGAAAAAAACGCTGAATCCTTCGGTAACAGGAAAGGGTCTGCGACCTTCCGGGGAAGGTGGTTGCAAGACTTGTGAAGTTTACGGTCTGTTTTTCCAGCAGCCCAAGTACGAGGAAAGCAAGGACGTTCAGGCGACACTTGTTCCATTTCAAATAGGTTCTAAACTGCGTGATGAGTAAGTCGGCGGGTTCCATTGTCGTGGGTCTTTTGAGCTAAAAAACTCAAGATAGTGAATCCTGCTGGCTTACTCCTAATTTAATTTTTGTCGTGTACAGTGGTTTGTGACTTTTTATAGTCGCTTCTTTCCGAGTAAGCCTTGAATTATCAAGGGCTGAGGCCTTAAGTCAGTGCCATTGGATCAAAAGCTGGGTAGCAAGGATGGATTTCAAATTAACAAGACCAGTCCGACCTGAGTGGATGAGTCAGGAGCTTTATGATCAGATGCCTGCAGAGCTGGTAATCCGTGCTGTCAAGAACAAACGTCGCACCATCATCACCACTTTATTGGATGCTGAGGAGTATCCCCGGACAGAGATCATTGCGCTGTATCTGAAACGCTGGCACGTCGAGATTGATTTTGATGTCATCAAAACGACCATGAAAATGGATATGCTGCGTTGTAAAAGTCCGGAAATGGTGAGAAAAGAAATAAGCATCAACTTTCTGGTATACAACCTGATACGGGCACTGATGGGGAAAACAGCAAAGCACATTGACAAGACTCCACGGGAATTGAGTTTTAAAACGGCTCAGGAAACGCTGGTGTCATTCCTTCAGACGTTGCTGGGAGCATCGGGTGACTGGCTGGAACAGAAAATCATTAATATGTTGGACATAATAGGACAGCATATTGTTGGAAATCGACCCGGTCGGTCGGAGCCAAGGGCCGTTAAGAAACGGCCAAAACCGCATAAAAGGCTCCAGCATTCCAGGTCGCAGGCACGCAGACTCAAGAAATACCAAGGGAAGTGAGCTTAAGTCAGTGCCATTGGGCTATGAAGCCATCTGCCCTGGCACGGTGATGAAAAGCAGCATTGATATCACCCGGGCTTAATGATCTTGACCTTGGCTTTGTCTTGTATGCGCTGAAACAGATCAGCAAGTGGCCTTATGTGGGTGCTCATGCTGCGGACGGTAAAGGTGAGTTTGCCCTGGACTGGGAGGTGAAAACCTGGAGTGATGATCTGAAAGATCCCATACCCCTTGGCCGGGTTAAAATTGGGCTGCTGGATTTTGAGATTATTCCTGAGAATGGGCTTTCTACGCTTCAGGATGCGCTTGAGAAGGCGCAGGAGGCTTTTGCTGACCCCGGGAAGTATGGGTTGGATTTTGGTGCTTTTAATCCACAGACGGCGGTGGCGTAAAAATACTTTCTGAAAAATAGCCTTTATCCATCAATATTGTCAGGACATCCTGATTGCTGACTGTGCGCGATTATTAACCATAGGCATTCTGCAAACATTGATACGTATCAATACTTACCATTATCCCAAATGCTTAGGCAAGGCTAATGCCATTTTTCCCGCACTGGGGATGGGATACGGTTTCTTAACTTAGTACTATTGTCTTCTATTCAATAACCCACAATGTATAAACCCCTGTTTCAGGGATACCAATTGTTCTATAATCCCATTGCCCGGAATAATTCGGCTACACAGGCGAAAGCTTTCCAGTGAGTCTTAAGCTACTTTTTACCAGCTCTGGCAGTATCAGCTCTGGCAACGCCTAAAATAAGATAGCCATTAATCGCCTTAAGAGGACAAGCGAGTGTCAAGGGGAACTCATATGCGTGCTTTGATTCTGTTAGTCGGGGGACTATTCGCGTCGCTGGTGTTTGCCAAGCCGACTGCAGACCTTGATTCAATTACTCGTGGTGAGATAAGCGAGCGTCTTGCTCCTGTGGGTTTCGTCTGTCTCGCCGGTGAGGAGTGTGCCAGTGCCGCCGGGGTAGTAGCCAGCTCCAGCAGTGGCCCGAGAAGTGGCGATGCAGTTTACAATCAGTTTTGTGTGGCCTGTCATGGCTCTGGCCTGTTAGGTGCTCCCAAAAAGGACGATGCCGCAGCATGGCAAGCCGCTGAGAAGACCGCTGGCGGGTTCAGCAGTCTGCTATCCAACGCCATTAACGGTATTCGCAGTATGCCTGCCAAAGGTACCTGTATGGATTGTTCTGATGAAGAGATCAGTATTGCGATTGAATACATGAGCGGCCTTAAGCCCTGACCTCTTCCTTCAGGTTTGATGATCAGCCGCTGGCCGCTTTTGCCAGTGGGCTGATAAATCCTTCCGGTTTCACCGCCAGTATTGAGCAGTAGATATTGTTCATGATGTTTTCAGCCGTATTCCCCACCAGAATGCCTTCCTTATGGCGACCAAGCGTGCCCATCACAATGACATCAACATTCAGCTCATTGGCCAGTTGCTGGATCTCGGTCGCCGGGTTGCCCCTGAGCAGATGAATGGATACGGGCTGCTGGTCGTCATTCTCAGTCACGCCAACTTCCTGCATGACCTCCTGTAATTTGTTGTGGTAGCGCCGCTGGGTTATTTCCTGCAATTCATAGAGCTCTTCATCAGAGAGTGTTTTCAGGGAGCGCCGCCCTAAGGGTACATTCCAGACACTGACCAGATGCAACGCAGCCTTTTCCTGACTGGCCAGATAGAGACCATATTGTAAAAGCGTACGATTCAGATCATGGGCATCCGAGTCCGGGTCACCAGCATCCACGGCCACCAGGATTTTGCCATTGAATTGTGGGAGCTGATCCCGGTCGGCCATCATCAAAATGGGCACCGGGCATTTTCTGAGCAAAGCCAGGTCATTGCCGGTTAACTGTTTACGAGTCAGTGCGCCACTGGCATCCGCCAGTTTGATGACCAGGTCAATATGATGTTCTTGTATCACCTGATAAATGGCTTGCCGGGGTCGGCCGGGAACAATCAATGTCTCTGCTTCGATCCCCTGCTCCCAGGCCATGGCCTTGAGGCGCTCAAGCTCATCCTCAAGTTGCTGCCTGAGGTGGTCTTCCAGTTTTTTTTCCAACGGGACAAATTGCAGATGATTCAGAGTTTCCAGGCTCTGGTCAAACAGGGCGATCAACAAGGTGGCCCGGTTATCCAGAGCCAGCCGAAAGGCCTGCTGTAGCTCCATATCCGAGGTGTGTTGCCGGGTAACGGCCAGAAGAATCGAACGAAAAGCATGCATCAATTTAGTCTCAAACCGATCACAACCCTACCCATTATCGCAGGAATTGGTCGCCCTGCCAGATATTCTGTTGATAACTCCGGAATTCTCACCGGTAACCAATAGGAACGGACTTGTAGAACAATGTTACTGCTATATAATCTCGCTCCCTATTATTTTCCTTGTATTAAGGTTCACGGCACGTTTATGAAACTGATTAAGAGAACGTTCATCGTCGCCGCACTGCTCTGTGCTGCCCAACTCCAGGCCTCAGATGACAAGGCTGAAAAACTGTATTTCTATAACTGGACCGATTACATCGCGGAAGACACCGTCAAGAACTTTTCCGACAAAACTGGCATCGACGTGGTTTATGACGTTTATGACAGTAATGAGGTACTTGAAGGTAAACTGCTCTCCGGACGCAGCGGTTTCGACCTGGTCTCGCCTTCCCACGATTTCTACAAGACCCAGATTCGCGCTGGCGTCTATGAGCCGCTGGATAAGTCCAAACTGCCTAATCTGAAACATCTTGATCCCGTCATTATGAAGGCGATCTCAGACAACTTTGATGAAAACAATACCTACGGTATCCCTTACCTCTGGGGGAACCACCGGTATTGGCTATAACAAGGCGGCTGTCGAAAAAGCGCTCGGCAAGGACGCCCCGGTGGATAGCTGGTCTCTGATCCTTGAGCCGGAGAATATGAAGAAGCTGCAAAGCTGTGGTGTTGCGTTTCTTGACGCCGCAAGTGAGGTGCTGCCTTCTGTGATGGCCTACCTTGGTATTCCCGGCGATAGTCTGGATATGGCGGATTACAGGCAGGCAGTGGCCAAGATGAAAGAGATTTCTCCTTACATTGCTTACTATCACTCTTCCCGTTCTCTGTCTGATCTGGCCAATGGTGATATCTGTGTGGCCCTGATGTGGTCTGGTGACGCGATGATTGCCAGAGATCGGGCTAAAGAAGCGGGTAACGGTCTGGATATCCGCTATGTTGTTCCCAAGGAAGGTGCAGCCATGTGGTTTGATATGCTGGCCATTCCTAATGATGCGCCTCACAAAGACGCCGCTCACCAGATGCTGAACTATCTGATGGAACCAAAGGTGATTGCTGATGTGACCAACTACGTGACCTATAGCAACCCTAACCCTGCTTCTAAACAGTATGTGGATGCAGACATTGCTAAAGATCCCGGTGTCTTCCCAGGCGATGAGACCATGGAGAAGCTCTTTGTTTTCAAAGAACTGCCATCCAAACTGAAGCGTTACATCACCCGTGAGTGGTCCAGAATAAAATCTGGCAACTGATCTTTTGCCAACAGTTATCAGAAGTTTGATCCTTCTGATAACTGTCACTCTGGCTCCATTTATCCAATAACCGCTAAAAAAAACCTCCAACACTGCCCAATACGCCATAATTTATAGATTGAATCATTGTCACCCGGCCATTACATGGACAGTAACATCACCTCTCTCAGTATCCTGATTTTGGAAGACCACCCCTTTCAGCGAGTGGTGGCAGAGCAAACAGTCTCAGGCCTTAATATTGACAAACTGCATACAGCAAACAGCAGCAAAGAGGCTCTGAAGTTTCTGCAAAACCGGGGTGCCGTTGATATCGTCATCTGTGACCTCGATATGCCGGGTATGGACGGTATCCGGTTTATTCGCCACCTGGCAGAGCAAAAGCTTGCCCGGGGCGTAATTGTGCTCAGCGCCATGGAGGCCGCTTTAGTGCGAATGGTCAGTGATATGGCTCAAGCTCATGGCCTGATGGTGCTGGGCCATATCCCCAAACCCATGTCCCGCCCCCGTCTGAGAGAATTACTGGAATTTTACTGTTCAGAACAGACTGAGAATAATGCCTGCCCCGTCACCTCCAGAGAGCTGATCTTTGATGAAGAAGCCCTTGAGAAAGCCATTGCAGCCAATCAGTTCGTGCTTTACTACCAGCCAAAGGTCTTGCTGAAAAGTGGCCGAATGATCTCTGTTGAAGCACTCACCCGCTGGCATCACCCGGAAGCTGGCGTTATCAGCCCAGTCCACTTTATCCCCATGATGGAGAGCTCTGGCCTGATAACCCCGATGACCACAAAAATGATCGACCTGGCACTGGAGCAGATTCGAGTCTGGCGTGAACAGGGCAGAAACATTGCCGTTGGCATCAACCTTTCGGCAACCACTCTTACTAATACCGACCTGCCCGATATGCTGATTGGCAAGATGCGGGGTTTGAGTATTCCACCAGAGCTCCTGACTCTTGAGATTACCGAAAGCAGTCTGATTGAAAATGCGGCGCTTTCCCTCGAAACACTGGCCAGATTCAAACTCCATGGTTTCTCACTCTCTATTGACGACTTCGGTACTGGCTATTCCAGCATGCAGCAGTTAAACCGAATCCCTTTCAGTGAGCTGAAAATTGATCGTTCATTTGTCTCTAATGCCTGTAGTGACAAAAGCCATAAAGCGATTGTTGAAGCCAACATCAGCCTCGCCCACAAATTGAATATGCAAACCGTTGCCGAGGGAGTAGAAACACTTGAAGGCTGGCAATTGCTGAATGAGTTAAATTGTGACCAGGCACAAGGCTACTTCATTGCCAGACCCATGCCTGCCGATGAAATCCCCCAGTGGGAGCGGGAGTGGCTGGCAAGACAACCGATTACACTACCCAAGCCCTGTATCTGAAAATGCATTGACACCGGTAGTCATGCTGTCTGCCAATATTTTCCTGCCTGAATTATATTCACTTTTCGAAAATGATGTTTCATTGACCTGATTCAGTACGTTTGCTGCACCGTTGATGCATGATAAACACCACCAAGAATTTTAAACTGTTGTTTGCATCTCAAGGGTTGAATGACGTCTATGTCGCGTATTCTCAAGCTGTCGCTGGTTGCCGCCTCTTTCTTTTTTCTGTGTTTCATTCCCGCTGAATTTATTCCGATTGCCAACATCACCATTGAACAACAACGGGTGCTGGCCATTTTCCTGATGGCGACAGTGCTCTGGGTCTCTGAGGCCGTGCCTGCCTATGCAACGTCACTACTTATTCTGGGCCTGCTGGCCAGCATGGTGTCCAATACCAGCCCGTACTTTCTCCGGGAAGCATTGCATCCGGAGGCCATGCTCAGCTACAAAGAAATTCTCAGCAGTCTGGCAGCCCCGGTTATTGTCCTGTTTCTTGGCGGTTTCTTCATTGCCATTGCCGCCACGAAGTATAAACTGGACATCAACCTGGCCCGAGTATTGTTAAAACCCATTGGCAGTGATTACCAGAAAGTGATGCTCGGTCTGATGGGCATTACCGCCTTCTTCTCCATGTTTATGAGTAATACCGCTACAACAGCGATGATGCTTACCTTGCTGACGCCATTACTGGCAAACGTTGATACCACCGATAATGGCGTCAAGGGTGTTATTCTTGCCGTACCCATTGCCGCCAATATCGGCGGCATTGGAACCCCCATCGGCACGCCACCGAACGCCATTGCTTTTCGTTATTTAACCGGCGAGCATGCCATCACCTTTGGCGAGTGGATGCTGTTTGCCATCCCCATGGCCGTGGTATTAATTATGATTGCCTGGGTATTGTTGCGTAAGTTGTACCCGGGAAACATCAAAGAGCTTGCCGTTAAAATCGAATGCACCTTTGAACAATCGCCAAAAGCCTACCTTGTTTATGCCACAACCGCCGCGACGGTACTGCTGTGGACCACCTCCAGCATTCATGGCGTAAACTCGTACACTGTCGCCTTACTGCCAGTCATCGTTTTCTCCCTTTCCGGCATTATCGATACCGACGACATCAAAAATATTAACTGGGATGTACTCTGGCTGATTGCCGGTGGTATTGCCCTGGGCTATGCCCTGGAAAAAAGCGGCCTGGCACACTCGATTGTTCACACCATTCCCTTCGACACCATGGGAACCTTTGTGGTGTTATTTCTGATGGCTGTAGCCTCCATGGTGATGGCAACATTTATGTCCAATACCGCCACAGCGAACCTGCTGATGCCAATTGCAGTTTCAGTCGCTACGGTTCTGAGCGGGCTGGAAAATTACGGCGGTATCAGCCTTATGGTTATCTCGGTTGCACTCTCGGCATCCATGGGAATGTCACTGCCTATCAGCACTCCGCCCAACGCGTTAGCCCACGCCACCGGTATGGTTGCCAGCAGAGACTTTATCAAGGCCGGTAAGTTCATCAGCACCATCGGTGTCGTGATTATCTTTGCAGTGATTACCCTGCTGGGTGTGTTGGGTTACTTCTGATCAGACTCCCGCTATTTGGCAACTCCGATCTCGGGAGTTGCCATCGCTTTCAAAGTCAAAAATAGAACGCATCGCTGACATTACCCCTTAAAAGAAACCCATCCAGGTCATCAGCATCAATACCGAAAAGATCAATAAAACCCCCAGCGGACTTAAAATCTGAGCGGTTTTGATAAAGTCCCTGGTATCGACCAACCCTGTAGCGTGCGCCAGGGCATTGGGCGGTGTGCTGATTGGCAGGCCCATCCCCAGGGAAGACGCCAGGGCAACCGCCGTACCAATCACAACCAGTCCTCCCTGCTCTTCAATACTGACCACAGAATTGGACATGGAGATGGCAATGGGCATTAACAGGTTTGCAGTGGCCGTATGGGACATAAATGTCGCCATAATCATACAGAGGACGCTGATGCCCAGAATGATGGTCACCGCATCGAACTGTTCAAATGGCACCATACTGACCAGCAACCCGGCAAGACCAGACGAGGCAAGCGCAGTACCAATGGCAATACCACCGGCAAGCAGCCAGAGCACATCCCAGCTGATATGCTTCAGATCATGCTTATCAACAATGCCACACAGGCTGAATACAGCCACCGGAATAATAGCGACGGCACAGGCATTAATGCCGTGGACATCGGAGAACACCCACAGCAGGATGGTCAACACAATAGTGATATAAACAATGTACGGCTTAAGCCCTCTTTCAAAACGGCCATCAATCCGGACATCGAGATCGCCTCCATTGGAGGGGTACATCTTTTGCAGTAACCACCAACTGAAAGCAATCATAACGACAGTAATCGGTACGGCAAACAGCATCCAGCCACCAAACGACAACGCATGCTCACCGACAAAATAACGGAAAGCGATGGCATTGGGCGGAGTTCCAATCGGAGTCCCCATACCACCCAGGTTGGCGGCAATAGGAATACTCAATACCATTGCCCGACATCCGGGATCTTCGCTGTCCATTCGAGCCAACAATGGCGTCATAATAGTCAGCATCAACACACTGGTCGCTGTATTGCTCATGAACATGGAGAAGATGGCCGTGATGATCATCACGCCAAGCATCACAATTTCATACTTCTGGCCAAAAGGCTTTAACAGAACACGGGCCAGATTGATATCTACCTTGTACTTGGCACAGGCCAGAGCAATAAAGAACCCACCCAGAAAAAGGACAATGATGGGGGATGCCAGACTATTGAAAATAGTCACATAGTTCAGCATGTCTTCACCAAGACCATCCCTGAGCGGAAAAGGTGCGCTGTTTGAAGCGGTCAATACCAGCAGCATGATAATCAGAAGAGATGTTGCAAAGGCTGGCACGGCATCACTGACCCACATCAGGGTTGCCAGAATAAAAATGGCCAACACCCGCTGCTGCAAAATTGACAAGACACCTTCGGGAAACACCATTTCCGGAAAGCCGAACAGCCCCAGGAAGATGATTGCTATTAGCATAACCTTTTTAAGCGGAGTCATTTACAACATACCGTACATAGTTAAAATGGATCAGCGTACTCTAAAGGCTGGAACGCTGAAGCTAATCAACAGAAAGCAGGCATCATCATTTTTAAATAGTTAACGGTTAAGACAGTTAAATTGTTCAGTGCAAAATTGTGCCCATCAATACCTTGAGCCAGAACACAGACTTATTAATGAAAAATTTTTCATAAGATAAAGTTAAATACCATTAATCAGATCATATAGATAAAGATAATTGCTTTTGCAAACAATCAATTTACTGTGGAGAAGAAAATTCACAGAGATGGTCATGCCCCATGGTCAGAATCAGGTGCATTTGATTCAAGCGCAGCGCTACTTAAGCGAAGATAGAATTTTTCTGTTGCACTTTTTAACCATGATAAAATAAAACCCCGACAGCCAAGCTATCGGGGGTTTATATTTTGTGCCTGAAGATGACCTACTCTCACATGGGGAGACCCCACACTACCATCGGCGATGCATCATTTCACTGCTGAGTTCGGGATGGGATCAGGTGGTTCTAATGCTCTATGGTCTTCAGACTAAACTGGTATCTTCAAGCTTTACGCGCAAAGATTATAGAATTTGGTGCCTGGCGATGACCTACTCTCACATGGGGAGACCCCACACTACCATCGGCGATCGGTCATTTCACTGCTGAGTTCGGGATGGGATCAGGTGGTTCTAACCTTCTATGGTCGCCAGGCTAAACTTTTTTGAGTGGGCAGTTTGCAGTTGGCAGTCGCCAGTTGACTTCTACTCACTCTGGAATCCTTCATTAAGCTTTCTTGCTGTACACTCTTTGCGTATGGCGGTTGACTGCCGACTGGTTACTGTCGACTGCCCACTGTCTTTTAAATCGCTTTGGCGTTATATGGTCAAGCCGCACGAGTCATTAGTATTGGTTAGCTCAATGCCTCACAGCACTTACACACCCAACCTATCAACGTCATAGTCTTTAACGGCTCTTTAGTGCCCTCAGGGGCAAGGGAAGTCTCATCTTGAAGGGGGCTTCCCGCTTAGATGCTTTCAGCGGTTATCCCGTCCGAACATAGCTACCGGGCAATGCGTCTGGCGACACAACCCGAACACCAGTGGTCCGTCCACTCCGGTCCTCTCGTACTAGGAGCAGCTCTTCTCAAACTTCCAACGTCCACGGCAGATAGGGACCGAACTGTCTCACGACGTTCTAAACCCAGCTCGCGTACCACTTTAAATGGCGAACAGCCATACCCTTGGGACCGGCTTCAGCCCCAGGATGTGATGAGCCGACATCGAGGTGCCAAACACCGCCGTCGATGTGAACTCTTGGGCGGTATCAGCCTGTTATCCCCGGAGTACCTTTTATCCGTTGAGCGATGGCCCTTCCATGCAGAACCACCGGATCACTAAGACCTACTTTCGTACCTGCTCGAGATGTACCTCTCGCAGTCAAGCGTGCTTGTGCCTTTACACTAACCGTACGATGTCCGACCGTACTTAGCACACCTTCGTGCTCCTCCGTTACTCTTTGGGAGGAGACCGCCCCAGTCAAACTACCCACCACACAATGTCCCCGATCCCGTTTCAGGACCTGGGTTAGAACCTCAATATTGCCAGGGTGGTATTTCAAGGATGGCTCCACGATGACTGGCGTCACCGCTTCAAAGCCTCCCACCTATCCTACACAAGCAACATCAAGATCCACTGTGAAGCTGTAGTAAAGGTTCACGGGGTCTTTCCGTCTAGCCGCGGATACGCTGCATCTTAACAGCGATTTCAATTTCACTGAGTCTCGGGTGGAGACAGCGTGGCCATCGTTACGCCATTCGTGCAGGTCGGAACTTACCCGACAAGGAATTTCGCTACCTTAGGACCGTTATAGTTACGGCCGCCGTTTACCGGGGCTTCGATCAAGAGCTTCTCTCACCACCACATTGCTCTTGCTGACTGCGTTAAATGATTCCGCTCGCTCAGTCATTTACTCTTTTGTAAACTCCTTCGCTCGCTCCATCATTTGCCTTGCAGCAAAAGCAATCTGGAGGTGAGATAACCCCATCAATTAACCTTCCGGCACCGGGCAGGCGTCACACCGTATACGTCCACTTTCGTGTTTGCACAGTGCTGTGTTTTTAATAAACAGTCGCAGCCACCTGGTATCTTCGACCAGCCTCAGCTTACGGAGCAAGTCCGATCACCAAAGCCGGCGCACCTTCTCCCGAAGTTACGGTGCCATTTTGCCTAGTTCCTTCACCCGAGTTCTCTCAAGCGCCTTGGTATTCTCTACCTGACCACCTGTGTCGGTTTGGGGTACGGTCCCTTATGACCTGAAGCTTAGAAGTTTTTCCTGGAAGCATGGCATCAATCACTTCGGTTCCGTAGAACCTCGTCATCAATTCTCGGCCTTGAGGATCCGGATTTGCCTGGATCCCCGGCCTACGATCTTAAACGCAGACAACCAACGCTGCGCTGACCTAGCCTTCTCCGTCACTCCATCGCAGTCAAAAGGGGTACAGGAATATTGACCTGTTTCCCATCGATTACGTCTTTCGACCTCACCTTAGGGGCCGACTCACCCTGCGCCGATTAGCGTTGCGCAGGAACCCTTGGTCTTCCGGCGGGGGAGCTTCTCACTCCCCTTGTCGTTACTCATGTCAGCATTCGCACTTCTGATACCTCCAGCACACCTCCCGATGCACCTTCAACGGCTTACAGAACGCTCCTCTACCACCTAGAGACTAGTTTCTAGATACAAGTATCAAGTTAAAAGACAGAAGCTGAGTATTAACTCTGTACTTCTTTTTCTTGTCACTTGTTTCTAGAAACTAGTCTCTAGATCCGTAGCTTCGGTGTCTAGTTTGAGCCCCGTTAAATCTTCCGCGCGAGCCGACTCGACCAGTGAGCTATTACGCTTTCTTTAAAGGGTGGCTGCTTCTAAGCCAACCTCCTGGCTGTCTGGGCCTTCTCACATCGTTTCCCACTTAACTAGAACTTTGGGACCTTAGCTGACGGTCTGGGTTGTTTCCCTTTCCACGACGGACGTTAGCACCCGCCGTGTGTCTCCCGTGATTGCACTCATCGGTATTCGGAGTTTGCATGGGGTTGGTAAGTCGGGATGACCCCCTAGCCCAAACAGTGCTCTACCCCCGATGGTGAGACACGAGGCGCTACCTAAATAGCTTTCGAGGAGAACCAGCTATCTCCGGGCTTGATTAGCCTTTCACTCCTATCCACAGGTCATCCGCTAGCTTTTCAACGGTAGTCGGTTCGGTCCTCCAGTTGATGTTACTCAACCTTCAACCTGCCCATGGATAGATCGCCCGGTTTCGGGTCTACTCCCAGCGACTGTTGTTCCTAAGAACACGCCCTATTAAGACTCGGTTTCCCTACGGCTCCCCTAAACGGTTAACCTTGCCACTGAAAGTAAGTCGCTGACCCATTATACAAAAGGTACGCAGTCACACCACGAAGGTGCTCCCACTGCTTGTACGTACACGGATTCAGGTTCTATTTCACTCCCCTCAACGGGGTTCTTTTCGCCTTTCCCTCACGGTACTGGTTCACTATCGGTCAGTCAGGAGTATTTAGCCTTGGAGGATGGTCCCCCCATGTTCAGACAGGATTTCACGTGTCCCGTCCTACTCGATTTCACAATGATTGGCCTTTCGTGTACGGGGCTATCACCCACTATGGCGACACTTTCCAGAGTCTTCCACTAAACCAAAAATTACTTAAGGGCTGGTCCCCGTTCGCTCGCCGCTACTGGGGGAATCTCAATTGATTTCTTTTCCTCCGGGTACTTAGATGTTTCAGTTCCCCGGGTTCGCCTTCCAGACCCTATGTATTCAGGTAAGGAATAACGGCTTACGCCGTTGGGTTTCCCCATTCGGAAATTCCTGGATCACAGCTTGTTTATCAGCTCCCCAAGACTTATCGCAGATTACCACGTCCTTCATCGCCTCTGACTGCCAAGGCATCCACCGTGTACGCTTAGTCACTTGACCATATAACCCGAAACGATTTACTTTCGTAAATCATTAGAGGTCAGTCAATACAACTACCTTTAACGATCAAATGAATTTCTTTCGAAATTCATCGCCATACACATTAGCTATTACCTTTCGGTAATTAACTTGAGAGTGTCTCAGCAAGAATTTTCTTTAAACGATTTAACCGAAGTTAAATTATTTAAATCAATTCAGCTTAAATTTGGATTCCACATTTTTAAAGAACAATGACTAATAAAACTGCGCATGCAGTTTTATCATCAAACAATTCGTGTGAACGCTTATGGACGTCGGTTTTCGTTTAAGGAGGTGATCCAGCCCCAGGTTCCCCTAGGGCTACCTTGTTACGACTTCACCCCAGTCATGAATCACTCCGTGGTAACCGCTCTCCCGAAGGTTAAGCTAGCTACTTCTGGAGCAACCCACTCCCATGGTGTGACGGGCGGTGTGTACAAGGCCCGGGAACGTATTCACCGTGACATTCTGATTCACGATTACTAGCGATTCCGACTTCATGGAGTCGAGTTGCAGACTCCAATCCGGACTACGATGCACTTTCTCAGATTAGCTCCACCTCGCGGCTTGGCAACCGTCTGTATGCACCATTGTAGCACGTGTGTAGCCCTGGCCGTAAGGGCCATGATGACTTGACGTCGTCCCCACCTTCCTCCGGTTTGTCACCGGCAGTCTCCCCAGAGTGCCCACCATCACGTGCTGGTAACTGAGGACAAGGGTTGCGCTCGTTGCGGGACTTAACCCAACATCTCACGACACGAGCTGACGACAGCCATGCAGCACCTGTCTCTGCGTTCCCGAAGGCACCCTTCTATCTCTAGAAAGTTCGCAGGATGTCAAGGCCAGGTAAGGTTCTTCGCGTTGCTTCGAATTAAACCACATGCTCCACCGCTTGTGCGGGCCCCCGTCAATTCATTTGAGTTTTAACCTTGCGGCCGTACTCCCCAGGCGGTCTACTTATCGCGTTAGCTGCGTTACCCGTCGTACAAGACAACCGACAACTAGTAGACATCGTTTACGGCGTGGACTACCAGGGTATCTAATCCTGTTTGCTCCCCACGCTTTCGTACCTCAGCGTCAGTATCAGGCCAGAGTGTCGCCTTCGCCACTGGTGTTCCTTCCTATATCTACGCATTTCACCGCTACACAGGAAATTCCACACTCCTCTCCCGTACTCTAGCCACCCAGTTTTGGATGCAGTTCCCAGGTTGAGCCCGGGGCTTTCACATCCAACTTAGGTGGCCGCCTACGCACGCTTTACGCCCAGTAATTCCGATTAACGCTCGCACCCTCCGTATTACCGCGGCTGCTGGCACGGAGTTAGCCGGTGCTTCTTCTGTGGGTAACGTCACAGCTGAAGGGTATTAACCTTCAACCTTTCCTCCCCACTGAAAGTGCTTTACAACCCTAGGGCCTTCTTCACACACGCGGCATGGCTGCATCAGGCTTTCGCCCATTGTGCAATATTCCCCACTGCTGCCTCCCGTAGGAGTCTGGGCCGTGTCTCAGTCCCAGTGTGGCTGATCATCCTCTCAGACCAGCTACGGATCGTTGCCTTGGTAGGCCTTTACCCCACCAACAAGCTAATCCGACGCAGGCTCATCTGATAGCGAAAGGTCCGAAGATCCCCTCCTTTCCCCCGTAGGGCGTATGCGGTATTAATCCGGATTTCTCCGGGCTATCCCCCACTACCAGGCAGATTCCTACGTGTTACGCACCCGTCCGCCGCTCGTCAGCGAAGTGCAAGCACTTCCTGCTACCGCTCGACTTGCATGTGTTAGGCCTGCCGCCAGCGTTCAATCTGAGCCATGATCAAACTCTTCAGTTTAAATCGTTTTGTCATTTTATTCCGAAGAACAAAACAACGGCTCAATGTCACAATTAAACGTACATGAATTTACAGGTATGTTCGCTTGATCAATTAAGCATCTTAAAGTGTTTTCAGCCGAAGCTGATTAACCGATGCAATCGCACAAGCGCCCACACGAATTGTCTGATATCTTGTTAAAGAACTGATTAAACCGTAGTGATTTAATCGCTGATTCAGCAGTCAGTGCTGATCAGCAAGGCCGCCTATCTTACCGTAGCGGCTTTCGTTGTCAAGCGATCATTTTTCAGAAGAAGAAAGAAGCTTTCCAACTCGCTAACGTTGCTCTCAAGCCCTGTCAGCGGAGGCGCATATTACCGCGCCAATTTGATTTGTCAACCGGTTGTTTTTCATTCAATCCAAACAACCCATTTTCAAACCGCACTTCCCGTTCAGCAATGATGATTCATTCTGACGATCCGTGGGTGACCGTTTCAAGTTAGCCCGTGGAAGAGCGGCGCATTCTACGCTGGTGTTGATAAAAGTCAACACCCTGAATTTTTTAACCTCATAAAAAAAGCCGCTATTTAGCGGCTTTTTCCAGAACGTTTAATCGGCGTCAGGCTTCCATAGAGCCTTTCAGCTTTTTCATCGCATTCTTTTCCAACTGGCGGATACGCTCAGCAGATACTCCATAGGTGTCCGCCAGCTCATGCAGCGTTGCCTTTTCTTCTGCCAGCCAACGCTTCTGCAGAATATCCCGACTGCGTTCGTCCAGCTGTGCCAAGGCACTTCTCAGCTGGGAAATAGAACTGTCGGACCAGTCGGCATCTTCAAGCAGAGAAGAAGGGTCTGAGTTATGGTCTTCCAGATAGTAAGCAGGTGCCTGATAAGCGGTATCGCTATCATCGTCCCCATAGCCATCAAAAGCGGTATCCTGGCCAGCCATTCGGCTTTCCATTTCGCGAACCACTTTAGCTTCAACGCCCAGATCTTTGGCTACGGCATCCGCTTCATCGTTGGTTAACCAGGACAGCCGCTTTTTAGCGCTGCGCAGGTTAAAGAAAAGTTTGCGTTGCGCTTTCGTGGTCGCGACTTTCACAATGCGCCAGTTACGCAGAATAAATTCGTGTATTTCCGCTTTGACCCAATGCACAGCAAAGGAGACGAGCCTTACCCCAACTTCAGGGTTAAAACGCTTAACCGCTTTCATAAGACCCACATTGCCTTCCTGAATCAGATCTGCCAGTGGCAGACCATAGCCGGAATAGCTTTTGGCAATGTGAACAACAAAGCGAAGGTGAGACATGACCAGCTGACGAGCCGCTTCCAGATCATTATGAAAGAAGAGGCGCTCAGCAAGGGTCTTTTCCTGTTCAGCAGACAACACAGCAATACTGCTGACTGACGCAACATAGGCATCAATATTGCGGCCAGGAACTAACATATCGACTGGTTGAAGACTGGTGCCCATAACTGACTCCGTCAAGATACCCTCTGATTTGACTCTGTTAAAATAGCTGAAGTTCAAACGAATACTAATAATAACAACAATTCGGTTCACAATCGCTATCGACTTTACAGGACATTTTCTTACTTTACACAGTCTATTCTCGGACAGGCTCCTAGTCAGGTACTAAAGCCTGAAAATGTCGATAGCAGCTGCTTATTGCCCCCAGAACACCAAACGCTATTCCGGCCAGCAACAATACGCCCAACACGCCAAAACCGGGGCCAGATAATACCATCTCGCTATTATACAGTCCGGCAATATTCATCATTTCATGACTCAGGACAGCTAATAATGAAAAAACAATCACTTGAGCCAGAATGGCACCAATCACGCCATACCAGATCCCCATATAGATGAAGGGCATGGCAATAAAGCCCCGGGTTCCACCCACCATACTGATAATTTTGATTTCATCACGGCGGCTTTCAATACTGAGGCGCACGGTGTTGCTGATCACCAGAACCACGGTAAGCCCGAGAATCCCGCCCAGCATGATGGCAAAGCGTTCAAGCATCGTCAAAATTGCCTGCAGCCTCTGTACCCACTGCCGGTCCAGGCGAACCTGGTCAACCCCTTCCATTTGCTGATAATGGACCACGGCATCATCCAGTTGTTCAAAAGATGCCTCGATGGCAGGCAGCAGCTCTATCACCCCCGGCAATGGATTAAACCCAAGCTGGCTAATCACATCCTGCAGTCCGGCCTTTTGCTGAAAGTCGTTCACCCCCTGTTCCGGCGACAGATAGACAACTTCTTTAATCAGAGGGTCTTGACGATAATCCGCAATACGTTGATCGATAATTTTCTGGCTAACCCCATGATTGAGGTAAATGGAGATTTTGGGCTGCCCATCCCAGGCTGCCCCCAGCACCTGCACATTGCTCACCAGAACAAACAGCAAAACCGGCAGGGAAAAGGCAACCGCGATCAGCAAGCTGTTCAACAGACTGGCCACAGGGTTGTTCAGCAGACGGGTCAGCGCATCCCTGCCCACCTGCCGATGCAGGCTCAGGAAAGAATGCAGTGTCAGGGTTGCTACGGTCTGGCGATTGGCACCTCTTTTATGGGCATCTTTATTGGCTTCTTTAGGAACAAAACTTCCCGCACTCTTTCCAGCGGTTTTGCCCATCCCCGCCTGTTCATCCACTGTGTGCCGACGACCATTTTGCTGTCGCCTGTTGTTCTTACTAAACAGACTCACTGAACCTCCTGGTCTGCAACCAGCCTGCCATGCTCCAGGGTCAAAATACGGTGTCGCATCCGGGCCACCAGCGCCAGGTCATGACTGGCAATCAACACGGTAACCCCCACCTGATTAAAGTTCTCAAACAGCTTCATGATTTCCGTGGACAACTGCGGATCAAGGTTTCCAGTGGGCTCATCCGCAAGAATCAAAGCCGGGCGATTCACGACTGCCCGCGCCAGGCCAACCCGCTGCTGTTCACCACCGGACAAAGCCACTGGCAACAACTTTTCCTTGCTTAATAACCCGACCATATCCAGAGCAGCGCGAACCCGGCCAGCGCAATCACTGGGAGAATAGCCTGCGATCAGCAGCGGTAAAGCAACATTTTCAAAAACAGTACGATCAAACAGCAACTGGTGATCCTGAAAAACCACACCAATGTTGCGGCGAAGATAGGGAATCCGGCTGTTCTTCAGAGCCCGCAGGTTATGACCTCCCACCCAGACCTGACCTGCACTGGCCCTCTCAAGAAGCATAATCAGCTTCATCAGGGTACTTTTTCCTGCACCAGAATGGCCTGTCAGAAACGCAATCTCTCCCCGCTCCAGGTGAAAACTGACGTGCTCAAGGCCAACATGACCTCCCGGGTAACGCTTGCTGACACCGTCAAAGCGAATCATCCAGCTGTCCTTAATCTATCTATTGGATGCTATTCAAGTCACCAACACTCTAATGAGCGACATTTGCCGCTCATTGCAGGTCATATCAACCTTCCCGGGAAAATAGCGCTTTAACAAACTCCTTAGCCGAGAAGGGTCTCAGGTCATCTATCTGCTCACCCACGCCCAGGAAACGGATTGGCAGTTTCATCTGTTTGGACAGCGCGAAGATCACCCCGCCCTTGGCGGTTCCATCCAGTTTGGTCAGGGCCATGCCGGTTAACTGCACCGTTTCATGGAACAGGCGAGCCTGGCTCAGGGCATTCTGCCCGGTGCCCGCATCCAGTACCAGTAACACTTCATGGGGTGCATCAGGGTCCAGCTTCCCAAGCACCCGCTTCACCTTTTTCAACTCCTCCATCAAATGATCCTTGTTGTGGAGGCGACCAGCGGTATCGGCAATCAGGACGTCGATATTACGGGCTCTTGCTGCTTCAAAGGCATCAAAGATAACGGAAGCGCTGTCAGCGCCGGTATGCTGGGCCACCACCGGAATCTCATTGCGCTCACCCCACACCTGCAACTGTTCAACCGCAGCCGCACGGAATGTATCGCCAGCCGCGAGCATAACCTTGCGGCCTTCGGACTGAAGTTTACGAGCCAGTTTGCCAATCGTGGTGGTCTTGCCCACACCATTAACGCCCACCACCAGGATAACAAAAGGGGTGTCCTGTTGCGGGATAACCAGTGGCTGGTCAGCCGGTACAAGAATATCAGCAAGCTCAGATTGCAGTGCAGCCATCAGGGCATCCGCATCATCCAGCTCTTTGTACTTAACTTTCCTGGTCAGCTTTTCAATAATGTCAGTGGTGGCTTCAACGCCCACATCGGCGACCAGCAGCTGAGTTTCCAGTTCATCCAGAAGATCATCATCGATCTCCTTTTTACCGATAAACAGTTCTGCAACGCCTTCCACCAGAACGTTACGGGTTTTGCTCAACCCCTGACGCATCCTGGCAAAGAAGCCACCCTTAGCTTCAGGCTTGTCCTCTGGCTCAACCGGCGTTTTTTCGGGCGGTGATTCTGGCTCAGCAACCCGGGGAATTTCAGGGGCAGCAACAACCGGTACTTCTTTGTCAGAAGCCTCAGGTGCTTTATAAGCGGATTCCTCCCGGGATTCAGGATGAACAGGCTTATCTTCAGTACCCTGAACGGCCTCAGGCACAGTCTCAGGTGCAGCATCAACAACGGCTGAAGATTCAGAAGCCGACTCAGCAACCGCTTCTGGTGTTTCTACAGTGGATACAACGTCTTCTACTTCAGGCTCAGCCTTTGCCTCTACCTGTTCTTCAGAAACTTCATCCCGGGAACGTCGACCCCAGGGCCAAAAACTGCGTTTGGCTTTTTTCTCATCGTCTTTGCGCGAACCGAACATAGACTACTTCTATAACCTTGATGGGAACGCCTGATGACTATCAGGATTGCCATCGAACTGAAGCCAAGCCGGAGAAGTCCCCGTAACAGGCGATGAAACGCAATGACAATCCATCATGCAGGCTATGGATAATCGCTAATCCTATCTTAATTCAGACTGTCACGAAACGAACTTTCTCAGGGAAAATAGTCCATCTTTCATGAACCCGAATGGAACCATCCACAATAAAAAACGGCGACTTCGGGCTACTGGAAGTCTGACACCTTTCTCCGGGTTTGTTGTATTTCACCAGACTCTGCTGTCTATACACACCAGGATGACTGGTAACTCCATGACCTGAAGCGATGAAACGAGTATGCTTACGCTCCCTGTTGACCCCCTGCCCGGCTGGAGCCTGTTAATGCCTCGCAAGTCTCGAAATCCCAAGCATCCTGAATCACGCGCTAACACCGGCCCTGCTCATACCGGTGGTGGCCAGCTGCGGATTATTGCGGGTGAATGGCGCAGTCGTAAGTTACCCGTAGCCAATGTACCCGGCTTGCGCCCCACCTCAGACCGGGTAAGAGAGACAGTATTTAACTGGCTGACCATGATGACACCGGGAGCCAGAGTGCTGGATGTATTCAGTGGTACCGGCGCACTGTCCATGGAAGCCCTTTCCCGGGGCGCATCGTCAGCAGTGCTGCTGGAAAAAAGTCCGGTTGCCGCAAGAACGTTGAAGAGCAACCTTGCACTGTTAAAAGCTGAGCGTGCCAGGGTGATTGAGTGCGATAGCCTTATCTGGTTAAACCAACCGGCTGAAACCGGTTTTGACCTGATTTTCCTGGACCCACCGTTTCGGATGAACCTGCTGGAGCCTGCTTGCCAGCTGCTGGAAAGCAATGGTTACCTGAATGACAACAGCCATATTTACATTGAGGTAGAGAAAGAGCTGAGCCCTTTGCCAACCCCGGAGAACTGGCAGCTGGAAAAGTGCAAAACCGCAGGACAAGTAAGCTTCAGCCTCTGGTCGCGCATGAAAAAACAACAATAACCAACGTCTCACATATGGACTTACCGAAATGATATCAGTAATCTGTGCGCGGCTGATCTTTATCAAATAAACAGTACGTCTGAACGCTGTATCATCCACAGGCTTACCATTCAGCAGGCCGTGGCCGGATGTCTCTTTTATGACTTTTAAGTGCAAGAAAGCACGAAAAGCTGCTTTAAAGAACGGCTCATGGCGATTTGGACGCATTGCTAATCTAAGAACGAACCTGAAAACTCTAAGGAGCAGTTCCCCATGAAACAACCCGTACGAATTGCGGTCACAGGTGCAGCTGGCAACATCAGCTACTCTCTGCTGTTCAAAATCGCTGCCGGTGAAATGCTGGGACCTGATCAGCCTGTGATTCTGCAACTGGTTGAGATCCCACAGGCTATGGACAAACTTCGTGGCGTTGCCATGGAGCTGGAAGACTGCGCCTTCCCACTGGTTCACGGTATCAGTCTGCACGACAATCCGTTTGATGGTTTCCGTGGCATTCATTACGCCATGCTGGTCGGTGCCCGTCCCCGTTCCAAGGGTATGGAGCGCGCCGACCTGCTGGAAGCCAACGCCGTTATCTTTGCCGAACAGGGCAAGGCGCTGAACGAAGTGGCTAACCGTGATGTTAAAGCCCTGGTGGTGGGTAACCCGGCAAACACCAACTGTCTGATATTGTCCCGCAATGCGCCCGATCTGGCACCATCCCAGTTCTGCGCCATGACCCGACTGGACCACAACCGTGCACAGGGCATCCTGGGTAACAAACTGGGGGTTAATCCTGCGGATATCGAAGGTGTCTGCGTGTGGGGCAACCACTCGCCAACCATGTACCCTGATCTGCACCACGCCCAGGTACTGGGTGATGAAGCGGCCATCGATATGATCGATGAGCAATGGTACAAGGAAGAATATACACCTCGTATCCAGAAACGTGGTGCCGAAATCATCGAGTGGCGTGGCCTCTCCAGTGCTGCCTCCGCCGCACAGGCCGCTCTTGATCACATGCGTGACTGGGCCCTGGGCAGCGATGGTCGTATTGTATCCATGGGCATTATTTCCGATGGCAGCTACGGTGTTGCCAAAGGCATCTACTACTCTTTCCCTGTCGTTTGTGAATTTGGCAGCTACCAGATTGTCCAGAACCTTCATATTAACGACTACGGTCAGTCAATGATGAAGAAAACTGAACAGGAGCTGTTAGAAGAAAAGGCAGCGGTAGATCACCTGCTGCCTGAAGGAACGGCTGCCTCCCGCGAAGCGTTGAGGACCTCCAGCCGCAGCGGCCAGACTGAGTTTGATGCAGGTATCGAAACCGGCGAGTCATACTATAAGGCTGACCGTATCTGCTGAGCAGTTTGCCTGGACAGTGATACAAAAATACAGGAAAGGCTCTATGTGAGCCTTTCTTTTTGTCCACGTTATCAACACAAGAAAACAGACAATAAAAATTATTAAATAAACCATTAGCGCCCAAGAGGGAAACAACAATGACCGCTGCCGAACCCATTATGTCCGAGCACAGGAAAGTGACCCGGCAAATCCCACCGCCCCTGGAAGATCTGCTTGCTGCCCAGAAGAAAGCCTTTCTGCAAGACCCTAACCCCAGCTATCAGGAACGGGTTGATCGCCTGAAGGCACTCAAGAAAGCATTGCTGAGCAATAAAGACGCATTACTGTCCGCTTTGGATGAAGATTTTGGCGGCCGATCCAGAAGTGAGTCATCACTGACTGAAATCATACCGAATCTGGGCAATATTCACTACACGATCAAGCAGCTTAAAAAATGGATGCAACCCAGCAAGCGAAAGCTGAACCCTCAGTTATTGCCTGCCTCGGCAAAAGTCGTGTACCAGCCCTTGGGCGTGGTCGGTATTGTGGTGCCCTTTAACTACCCACTGTTCCTGTCGCTAAGTCCATTGCTGACGATTCTTGCCGCCGGCAACCGGGCCATGATCAAGATGTCGGAATTCACACCAAAAACCTCGGAGCTGGTTGCCCGAATCATTGAGCAAACATTTCCTGCTGATCTGGTCACCGTCGTTTGCGGTGATGCACAAGTGGCAACCGAGTTTACCAGCCTGCACTTTGACCACATTATTTTCACCGGTTCGACAGCGGTCGGTCACCATGTTATGCAAGCCGCTGCAAAAAACCTGACCCCGGTAACCCTGGAGCTGGGTGGTAAGTCACCGGTTATTGTCGATAACGACTTCCCGATTCAGGAAGCGGCAGAAAGAGTCTGCTACGCAAAAGCCCTGAACGCCGGTCAAACCTGCGTAGCGCCGGACTATATTCTGGTGAAAAATGACCAGAAGGCCGCCTTTATCGAGCACTATCTCAACGCCTTTCGAAAAATGTACCCAACGGTCAACGGAAATAATGATTACACCTCAATCATCAATGACCGCCACCACCAGCGATTATTGCAATTACTGGCTGATGCCAAAGCGCAGGGCGCAACCATCCACACTCCGGGCAATGAGGAAATTAACGACGGAAGCCGTCGAATCCCCATCCACTTAATTGAGTATCCAACTGATAATATGGGCGTTATGCAGGAAGAAATTTTTGGCCCGCTGCTTCCTGTCATCGGCATCGACAGCCTTGATGAAGCCATTCAGTTTGTCCAGCAACGACCCAGGCCACTGGCACTCTACTACTTCGGTTCTGATACAAACAATCAGGAAGCCGTATTGGCACAGACCCACTCTGGCGGTGTCTGTATTAATGAGTGTTTGTTACACGTCGCTGTGGAAGATATGCCCTTTGGCGGCATTGGCCCATCAGGCATGGGACACTACCACGGCCATGAGGGCTTCCTGACATTCTCCAAGGCCAAGTCGGTGTTAACCAAAGGCAAGCTGAACAGCACTAAAATGATCTACCCCCCCTATGGTGGCTGGCTGCAGAAAAAAATGCTGAAGTTCCTTTCCGGTCGGCAATAGGCCCTGTCTCTTTCAGACTTCGGGGCCGTTTGCCAGTGGCCCTGCAAAAACTGGTTCAGACGTTCAGGTACTCTTCTTCACTGAACGTCAGAAACTTACGAAGATTTTCAATTTCGTCAGCACTGAAATCCATCGAGTTATCACGCAACTTCCATGAATGATTCCTTGTGCAACTGAGGACACAGGAACTTTTGCTGAATAATTTAGTCCAAATGGTCAGTACCAACTTGCTGTCAGCTTAGTGCCAACAGAGCACGGCGTGGAAGCAACTACCATTTAGAGGAAATACGCAACATGAATCCATGGAATGCCCTAACTTTATCAATGGCAACCATTAAACAATTTGCACAACGGGCATCGGATTGCACTTGTACTTGTCCAGATGAATTTTCTGGCGTCTGGGCCGGACTGATTGTCGCGGGCAGCGTTCCTTCTGCCGCTCTGGGTGGTTTCATAGGTTGCGGCTGTGCTGGCAAAATCAGTGGAATTGTGGTCGGTGCACCTGCTGGCGCTGGTGTTGGTGCAGTCCTCACCAGCTGTGCACTTATTGCCTGCCATGGCTGCGAGTGCGTACAGCTTCGGAAACGACAGATCGCCACCTGTACCAAACAGAACTCCCTTCCCAATGGGCAGCAACAGAGCCTGAAGCTACCCTCGGCACCACCCTTATTGGAAGCTGAAAGTATAGATGCTAAATGCAAAACGCCTGTCCAGTCCCAACCGGAACTTATGTACCCATTCCTGTTATCAGGCGGCACCATTAAGTGTGACCCTCCAGTATTTTTACAACCTGGCATCGCCGGGAAGAAATCAAGCACGGGGATGTGCCCTGCCTTCTGTCCGGTTTCACAGACAGGCTATGTTTGACCAACAAGAGCGCGTTCATCGTGCCAAGACCCCAGCCTGGGCTTGTCAAGCTGGATAAAGAGATACAATGTCAGTCAGGGCAGTCCAGTCGTCTTCGCTACCCACTGTTTAAGTCCGCATTGCAGTTTAACATTCTCAGACTTTTAACATGAATCTGTACACTTAACGACCATTCCAGTGCCATGACTCTTGAACATTCTCATATCCTCAACATTAAGTGCCCCAGAACGCTGATCATTTGAACCCTTTTGACTATTTCGTTAACATGCCCTTTTACTAAAAAAAGGTCGACATATTCGCAGATCAGTGAATGACGTCAATGGGAGTCTGTCCAGCAAATTACAAGACAGTTTTCTGGTAAACAACGGAACTCCTGAAATGTTTTGTATCTCTGATCTGTTGTTGGATTTGTGGCCGGAGAGTCATTTTTAATGATCAAGGTAATCTATCCTGGTACGTTTGATCCTATTACCAAGGGTCATATGGATCTTGTTGAAAGAGCGGCCAAGCTGTTTGATACCATTGTTATTGCCGTTGCTGAAAGCCCCAAGAAAAAGCCACTGTTCGATCTGGAAACCCGGGTCAATCTGGCCAAAGAATCCATCGCTCATCTGCCAAATGTTCAGGTAACCGGCTTCAGCTCTCTGCTTGCCAGTTTTGTGGCAGAGCAGCAGGCCCAGGTTATTCTCAGGGGGTTAAGAGCCGTTTCTGACTTTGAATATGAATTTCAAATGGCCAATATGAACCGGGTGCTGGCACCCAAAGTGGAAAGCCTTTTTCTGACACCAGCAGAGCAATACTCCTATATTTCCTCTACACTGGTTCGGGAAATAGCCTCTCTGAATGGGGGATATTTCCAAGTTTGTATCACCATGTGTTCAGAAAGCACTGACAGATAAGTTCAACGGAAACTGAGATACTGTCCGTTATTCATTTGTTTTTACCAGCTGAAAGGTAGCCAGGTTAGCTACTTACAGGCGGAGCGGAATCCCAAAGGTCACCCATGGCTTTAATGATTACTGACGATTGCATTAACTGCGACGTCTGCGAACCGGAATGCCCGAATAGTGCTATTTCACCCGGGGAAGAAATTTACGAGATTGACCCACTGCTGTGCACGGAGTGCGTTGGCCATTATGATGAACCTCAGTGCCAACAGGTGTGCCCGGTAGACTGTATTCCGAAGAACCCGGACTGCGAAGAAACCCAGGATGAGCTGATGGAAAAGTATCTTATCATCACTGCTGCCTGACAATACGCCGCAAATGTATCGTTACGTTTGCGGCATCCAGCTTCAGACTTTATCCATTAAAGTGCAACAACAAGATGGTTCATTGCTTCCTCTGCATCATGGATTGACTGCCCCTTGATATCATCCCCCATGTTAAGCCCTTCCGCATAAACAAACTCAACATCCCGGATACCGATAAAGCCAAGAAACTGGCGAACAAGCGCCGTTTGCGTATCGAGATCAGTCCCCTGATACTGACCACCTCGCGCGGCCATAATGTAAGCCTTCTTACCTTCCACCAGACCGACCGGTCCCTGCTCGGTATATTTAAATGTGATCCCTGCCCTGGCAATAAAGTCGAACCAGGATTTCAGGGTTGAAGGCAAACTGAAGTTATACATAGGCAGGCCTATTACCAGAATATCAGCGGTCTTTACTTCCTCAATCAACTGATCAGAAAGCGCTGTCATTTCAGCCTGTCGATGGTTTTTCTGGTCCTCAGGGATACCAAAACCCATCACGATTTCCGCATCCAGATGGGGAATCTGCTGGTTAGCCAGGTCTCTTACCTGATGCTGAGTGTCAGGGTTCGCTGTCAGAAATCGCTCAACAAATTTCTGTGACAGTTGGGTCGACTGCCCATGTTCACCAAACAGGCTGCTGTTGATTTGGAGTAATTTAGCCATGCTTCCCACCTTTTCAGATCACTATTGTTATTTACTTGATTGTTGTATGCATGGTTTAAATTTATCGTCGAAATTAACGAAAGAAAAGTTCAAAATACTGCATGAATATATCGATTTTTTGGATATATAGAGACCTGCAAAATGTCAAAGGCAACACTCGATCAGTGGCGTATGCTTCAGGCAGTGGTAGAACATGGCGGCTTTGCCCAGGCTTCCGAGGCGATCTTCAAAAGCCAGTCCACCATCAGCTCATCAATAAGACTGGTGAAACAGGGGCTTGGGTTTGCATGGCTACCAACCCACCATATTCAGCAGGAGCTTGAAGCAGGCGTGATCAGACAATTAGATACCCGGCTCAGTAATAATCGGAATGTACAGCTGTACCTGGTATTTCCTGACCCCAGCTATATTGGCCCTGCTGCACAAAAGCTGGCAGCCATCTTAAGGGATTGCTGTCATGAAGCCGCTTAACAGAGTTTCTCAGTATCAAGTGAGACGGATAAGATCCAGAAACTTGCCATCATCACCATAGGAAATTTCAAAACGACCATAAATTCCCTCTCTGGTGACAAATTTCAGCATGATGTCATAGGGAATACTCATACTCTGACCCGATTCAGTGCGAACCCTTACGGATTGCTTCTGCCCTTTATAGAACTGAAGAACCTGCTCAGAATTGAGTTTTACGGAGAACACAGCCTTATGCATTGCTCAAACCTTTGTGTTTCTTATTAAGACTAATCGTTAAAAGAAGGCATCTCTCAGTTTAGCAACCTTCTCTCACAAAGGTTATAGAACAAGGCTAAATTACGGTGAGATTTCTAAGAAGTGGGCTATCCAGATTCTTCACCTATGTCACTGGAATCAGCAATTTGATCGTTTTCAGACACAAAATCGCTTGTTCGAGAACCATTTCCTAATAAGCCGGGTACCAGGTACCCGGCTGACATCCATAACTGCCGGAAAACCAGACAGTTATTGCCCGGGAGGCGGAGGCATCAATCCTTCAGGAAAATCCATATTGTTGGGAATTTGCATCTGTTGCATGACCTGATTGATGGAATCCCGAATACTATCAATCATTGCCTTGTAGCCAACATCAAAGCCCCGGTAGAAAGCCAGCTCTGTGCTCCTCAACTCACCGGATGGCTGAACAACGGCAGGCTGTTTACCCTCAGGATTCTCGCCACCAAAAAATGCCTCCATTGAGGTAGGAACCGTTAAGGCAACACGCCCTCCGGTCATATAACCATCAATAAACCGCCCCCTGACAAACGGATTGTTATCACTGCCAGCACCTGTGTTCCGATAAGCATCGGCAGCTTCGCACCAGCGATCTTTATACTCACTCATCAAGTCTGCTGAAGCACAGTTATACTCGACAATGCCCATTGCCTCCATAACGGCAAAATAACCATCACGATAGCCCATGTCATAGGGAGTATCAGATGGGCTATCGATATCACCACCAAGGCCCAATCGACTGTCAGCCGCCTGGCTGGCCAATGCATATCCCTCACGAAATCCGTTGATATAAACCAGAAAATCATCCGAACTGGTGGATTGACCACGCTGTTCGAACTGGTCTTTGGCTTCACACCATGTCTGCTCAAGCAAGCTGGTTTTGTCTGGATTATTACAGGTATAGGACTCAGCCCCCTGATCGACACTGGCCATGTCTTCATACACTACCGTCGTGACCTCTGGACACTCATGGGCTTTATTACAGCCTTGCAGACCAATCAGTATTGCCACCACTGGCAATACTGCCGCCAGAAAATGTTTCTGCATTTAATTACTCCTTCAAAGAAACTAATGAACTTGTTATTCAATACAGTTTTGACGGAACTGATTAAATATAGTTCAGTTTTTTTTCTGATTTCCCTGAAGGCACTTGATTTTATCAACTTCCTGATAAAGCCCTTATCCTTTGAAGGTCAATGACATGAGTTGCTTTACTGTTTCCGGAGCACCGCGATTGATAACAGTAACAGCCTGAATACATTAATGTTTCACCCACAACAGGAGGTCGGTAATTAACGAACAGCAACACTCCCCGTGGGGATATAAGGTTCAAAGTTCATTCCACCCCGCTCCCTGGCACACAAATAATCCCAGTCATCAGGCAATGATTGCTCAAGCAAAACCAGCCACTGATCCAGCGAGCAGCGTCCCGCACACCCGGGTACCGCAAATGGTTGGTGATTCAACGACAGGGCAACTTCCGGGCGACCATCATTCCAGTTAAGCTGGACGCCAAAGTGTGTTGCATAATCCACCATTTTGTCAGATGGCGCACCCAGCATGGTCATGATCGCCAATAAGTTACTGTCACTGGCTGAGTAAAGCGTCCATCGCTGGCAGGAGTGGCAACTGCCTTTTTCTTGCAGACACTGCTGCACCCGCTTGAAATCCCTGATCATCGCTTTGGCTAAAGGGGAACCGATAAGCTGGGCAATTTCATAATTAGCCACAATCCGGCTCACGATCCAATGTAATAACTCCTCCAGTTCCACCGCCTGTTGATTTGAAATACCTTCGGGCATTGGCAGCTGGTGAATTCG